>NZ_JAEACP010000023.1 GCF_015999335.1 Tabrizicola soli
ATGGCGAAGGCAAAGTTTGAACGGACGAAACCGCACGTTAACATCGGGACGATCGGTCACGTCGACCATGGAAAGACGACGCTGACGGCGGCGATCACCAAGTATTTCGGCGACTTCAAGGGCTATGACCAGATCGACAACGCGCCGGAGGAGCGTGCGCGGGGGATCACGATCTCGACGACGCATGTTGAATACGAGACCGAGACCCGGCACTACGCGCACGTCGACTGCCCCGGCCACGCCGACTATGTGAAGAACATGATCACGGGTGCGGCGCAGATGGACGGCGCGATCCTGGTGGTGGCCTCGTCGGACGGGCCGATGCCGCAGACGCGCGAGCACATCCTGCTCGGCCGCCAGGTGGGCATCCCCTACATGGTGGTCTACATGAACAAGGTCGACCTTGTGGATGACGCCGAACTGCTGGAACTGGTGGAGATGGAAGTGCGCGAGCTTCTGTCGTCCTACGAATATCCCGGCGACGACATTCCGATCGTGAAGGGCTCGGCGCACCAGGCGCTGATCGGCGAGCGCAAGGACATCGGCGAGGATTCGATCCGCGCGCTCTTGAAGGCGGTTGACGAATACATCCCGACCCCGGCGCGTGCGGTGGACCAGCCGTTCCTGATGCCGATCGAGGACGTGTTCTCGATCTCGGGCCGCGGCACGGTGGTGACCGGCCGGGTCGAGCGTGGCGTGATCAACGTCGGCGACGAAGTCGAGATCGTCGGCATCCGCGACACCAAGAAGTCGGTCTGCACCGGCGTCGAGATGTTCCGCAAGCTGCTGGACCGGGGCGAGGCGGGCGACAACATCGGCGCGCTGCTGCGCGGCGTGGACCGTGACGGGGTGGAGCGCGGCCAGGTGCTGTGCAAGCCGGGCTCGGTGAAGCCGCACACCAAGTTCGAGGCCGAGGCCTATATCCTGACCAAGGAGGAAGGCGGGCGCCACACGCCGTTCTTCGCGAACTACCGTCCGCAGTTCTACTTCCGGACGACGGACGTGACCGGCACCGTGCAGCTGCCGGAAGGCACCGAGATGGTGATGCCGGGCGACAACCTGAAGTTCGAGGTCGAGCTGATCGCCCCGATCGCGATGGAAGAGAAACTGCGCTTCGCCATCCGCGAAGGCGGCCGCACCGTCGGCGCAGGCGTGGTGTCGAAGATCATCGCGTGATGATCAATCGTAGGGTGCGCTACAGCGCATCTTACGTCCGCACGGGATCGCAAGGGCCGCTCTTCGGGGCGGCCTTTGTGCATCGCAGTTGATTTGACGATTCGCCTTCCCCGTCCCACAGTCGTTCCATCGACCTGACGGGGGGAGACCAGCCGATGTGCCAGATGTTCGCCGGGCAGGATCCGGCCCGTTACGAAAATGTCACCCGCCGGTTGCGGCTGAACGGGCAGTCGACCTCGATCCGCCTGGAGCGCGCCTTCTGGGGCATCGTCGACCAGATGGCCGCGAAGGACGGCTGCACCACGCCGGCCTTCCTGTCGAAGCTGCACTCCGAAGTGCTGGAGCAGCATGGCGAGGCGACGAATTTCACCTCTCTCCTGCGCTGTGCCTGCACCATCCATCTGGGCGAGCTGGACCAGGTGCCACAGCATGGCGCGCCGATCGCGGCCGAATAGGAAAATCCGCCTGTAGTATTCCCTTACTACCTCACCCCAAATTGGTTCGTTAATCTTACCAGATCAACGCCACTTTCCGGGGAAGCAATGGCCAAGCTCATCCACTCCATGGTCCGCGTGCTGGAGGAAGCACGTTCGGTCGCCTTTTACGACGCCGCCTTCGGGCTGAAGGTGGCCGAACGGCTGGATTTCGAGACCTTCACGCTGATCTACCTGTCCAACGCCGAATCGACCTTCGAGCTGGAGCTGACCGTCAACAAGGGCCGGGACGAGGCCTACGACCTGGGCAACGGCTATGGCCACGTCGCCGTCAGCGTGCCGGATGCCGAGGCCGAACATGCGCGGATGACGGCGGCGGGCCTTGCGCCGCGCAAGATCGTCGATTTCCGCAACGGCGACGCGCTGGTCGCCCGGTTCTTCTTCATCGCCGACCCCGACGGCTATCAGATCGAGGTCATCCAGCGGGGCGGCCGCTTCCTCTGAGGAGGGAGGAGGCAGCCGGCCCGGCCAGACACAAGGGAGGAAAGAATGACAAGACAAGACCTTCGGGGGCTGACCCGGCGTCAGCTCCTGTCGCGCAGCCTGTCTGCCGGGGCGCTGGCGGTGGTCGGCACCGGCTTCATCGCCGCGCCGAATGCCGCCTGGGCGGTCGAGGTGACGGTGATCACGCCCGAGGAGATGGCGACGCTCCTGCAGATGGCGCGCGACATCTATCCGCATGACCAGGTGCCCGACCAGTTCTATGCCGTGGCGGTCAAGGGCTATGACAGCGAGGAGCAAAAGGCGCTGGTGGCCGAGGGCGTCGCCGCGCTGGACGCCGCCGCCAAGGCCGCCGGTTTCGACAGCTATGTCGCGGCAGGCTGGGAAGAGGACCGGGTCAGGCTCCTGCAAGGAATCGAGACGACGCCCTTCTTCCAGACCGTCCGTTCAGGCCTCGTGACCGGACTCTACAACCAGAAGGAAGTCTGGCCGATCTTCGGCTACCAGGGGGAAAGCTTCTCCCAGGGCGGCTACATCGAGCGCGGCTTCAACGACATCGACTGGCTGTAGGGGGAGGGACCGGACATGGTTGCGAAATTCGACCTGAACGACGACTCCGTGGTCGTCATCATCGGCACCGGCGCGGGCGGCGGGGTGCTGGCCAACGAACTGGCGCAGAAGGGCGTCAAGGTCGTCGCGCTGGAGGCGGGCGGGCGCTACCTGCCCGAGGACTTCATCAACGACGAATGGGAAAGCTTCGGCCAGCTGGCCTGGCTGGATGCGCGGACGACCTCGGGTTCCTGGCGCGTGGCCAAGGACTTCGCGGGCTTGCCGGCCTGGATCGTCAAGGCGGTGGGCGGCACCACGACCCACTGGGCGGGGGCCTCGATCCGCTTCCAGGAGCATGAATGGAAGGGGCTTTCGACCTACGGCAAGGTCGAGGGCGCGAACCTGCTCGACTGGCCGATCGACGGCGCGGAAATGGCGCCCTGGTATGACAAGGCCGAGGCCAAGCTGGGCGTCACCCGCACCGGCGATCGGGCGGGCCTGCCCGGCAACAACAACTACCTGGTCTTCGAGAAGGGCGCCAAGGCGCTGGGCTACAAAGAGGTGCATACCGGCCGCATGGCGATCAACTCGGCCGATTACGACGGCCGGATGGCCTGCCATCAGACCGGCTTCTGCTTCCAGGGCTGCAAATGGGGCGCCAAATGGTCGGCCGCCTATACCGACATCCCGAGGGGCGAGGCGACGGGCAACCTGGAAGTGCGCGACCGTTGCCACGCCGCGCGGATCCTGCATGACGACAGCGGCAAGGTGACGGGGGTCGAGTATTTCGACAAGGACGGCAACCTGCAACTGCAGAAGGCGCGCATCGTCTCGGTCGCGGGCAACAGCTACGAATCGCCGCGCCTCTTGCTGAACTCGGCCTCGTCGATGTTCCCGAACGGGCTGGCGAACTCCTCCGACCAGGTGGGGCGCAACTACATGCGGCATACCACCGGCTCGGTCTATGCGATCTTCGACAAGCCGGTGCGGATGTGGCGCGGCACCACCATGGCCGGGATCGTCCAGGACGAGGCGCGCCACGACCCCAGCCGCGGATTCGTCGGCGGCTATGAGCTGGAGACGCTGGCCCTCGGCCTGCCCTTCATGGCCGCCTTCCTGAACCCCGGCGGCTGGGGGCGCAGCTTCACCACCGCGCTCGACCATTACGAGCACATGGCCGGGATGTGGATCGTGGGCGAGGACATGCCCCAGGCCACGAACCGGGTCACGCTGTCGGAAACCAAGGACCAGTTCGGCCTGGCCGTAGCCAATGTCCATTTCGACGACCATCCGAACGACGTGGCGATGCGCAACCACGCCTACAGGCAGGGCATAGCCATGTACGAGGCGGTGGGCGCGACCCGCGCCTTCCCGACGCCGCCCTATCCCTCGACGCACAACCTCGGCACCAACCGGATGTCGGAAAAGCCCGAGGATGGCGTGGTGAACAAATGGGGCCAGACCCATGACATCGCGAACCTGTTCGTCTCGGACGGCTCGCAGTTCACCACCGGCGCGGCCGAGAACCCGACGCTGACCATCGTGGCGCTGGCGATCCGCCAGGCCGACCACATCGCCAGCGAGATGGCCGCGGGCAACATCTGAACCGGCGCGGGCCGGGGCATCCCCGGCCCGCCTGGAACATTCCGACCCGCCGCCGGTTGCAGCCGCTGCCGGAACGGAGGGTCCCATGTCCATCTGGAAAGCTTATGGCTATGCCTGGATCACGCTGATCCTGTTCCTTGGCGCCTTCATCGGGCACTGGACCTTCGGCTGGTTCGCCTATGTCGACCAGCAGCTCCAGCATGGCGCGCCGGTCGAGGTCTCGGAATACCTGGTCGAGATGGGCCGCGACACGATGGAGAACTGGCAGTCGGAGTTCCTGCAGCTTCTGTGGCAGGTGGGCGGCCTCGGCTTCTTCCTCTTCGTCGGCTCGCCGCAGTCCAAGGAGGAGGACGACCGGCTGGAGGAGAAGCTGGACCTGATCCTGCGCACGCTGCGCCCGGAAGATGCCGACCGCTTCATCGCCGAGTTCGACCGCCGCTTTCCCGGCCGCAACATGGGGCCGAAACTCTAGCCCGGCGGCGCAGGGCCGCGGTTTGCCATGGCAATCTGTCCGACCGGCCGCAAACGCTGCCGATCGCCTCTTGATTTCCCTCCGCGCCTGCCGTAACCCCTGCCTCGCGTAGGGGTATAGCTCAGCTGGTAGAGCGACGGTCTCCAAAACCGTAGGTCGCGGGTTCGAGCCCTGCTGCCCCTGCCAACCTCTTCCTGGACGGATCGTCAATCGTAGGGTGCGCTACAGCGCACCTTCCGCAGCCGCTTGAATTCCCCGGCCCAAAGCCGTATCTCCCCCTCCGACCCTAGTGCGGAAGCCCATCGCGATGATGAACCCCCTCCAGTTCCTGCAGCAGACCCGCAACGAGGTGGCCAAGGTCGTCTGGCCCACCCGGCGCGAAGTCCTTCTGACCACGCTGATGGTCTTCATCCTCTCGGCGCTGGCTGCGACCTTCTTCAGCCTGATCGACCTCGGGATCCGGACCGGCCTGCACGCGATCATCGGTTCGTGAGGCGGCGGTTCCCCCTTGCAATGGGGACGGTGCGGGGGTAATCCCCGGATCGACCAAAGGGACACCGGCGCGCATCGATTCGGGGTGCGCGCTGTTTTTTGTTCCGGGACAGACGATGACGCGGCCGAATGGCCCGGGCAGCAAGGATGACAGGCAGATGGCGAAGCGCTGGTATTCGGTGAGCGTTCTCTCGAACTTCGAGAAGAAAGTGGCCGAGCAGATCAAGACCGCCGTCACCGATGCCGGTCTGGAAGAGGAAATCGATGAGGTCCTGGTTCCGACCGAGGAAGTGATCGAGGTCCGCCGTGGCAAGAAGGTCACGTCCGAGCGTCGCTTCATGCCGGGCTATGTGCTCGTGCACATGGAAATGTCGAACCGCGGCTATCACCTGATCTCTTCGATCAACCGCGTCACCGGCTTCCTGGGACCGCAGGGCAAGCCGATGCCGATGCGCGATGCCGAGGTGAACGCGATCCTCAACCGGGTCGAGGAAGGCCAGGAAGCCCCGCGCAACCTGATCCGCTTCGACATAGGCGAGACGGTGCAGGTCACCGACGGCCCGTTCGAGGGCTTCTCGGGCATGGTCGAGGATGTGGACGAGGCGCACAACCGCCTGAAGGTCACCGTGTCGATCTTCGGCCGGGCGACGCCGGTGGAACTGGAATTCACCCAGGTCTCGAAAGGGGTCTAGGGTGCATCGCGTGGGAGGCGAGCGCGCCTGACGGCGTGACGGACCGGACCACTAAACCGCATCCCCGGATGCAGTGACAAAGGAGAGGCCAGATGGCCAAGAAGATTATCGGCAGCCTCAAGCTGCAAGTGAAGGCCCAGCAGGCCAACCCGTCGCCCCCGGTCGGTCCGGCCCTGGGTCAGCGCGGCCTGAACATCATGGCCTTCGTGAAGGAATTCAACGCGAAGACCGCCGACATCGCGCCGGGCACGCCCACGCCGGTCATCATCACCTACTACCAGGACAAGTCTTTCAGCCTGGAGCTCAAGACCCCGCCGGCCGCCTTCCTGATCAAGCAGGCCGCCGGCCTGCCGCCCGTCGGCAAGCGTTCGCGCTCCAAGGGCTCGACCAAGCCGGGCCGCGAGGTTGCCGGCACGATCACCGCGGCCCAGCTGCGCAAGATCGCCGAGACGAAGATGAAGGACCTGAACGCCAATTCCGTGGAAGCTGCGATGCAGATCATCCTCGGCTCGGCCAAGTCCTGCGGCATCGATGTGAAGGGCTGAGAACCATGGCAAAACTCGCAAAGCGTATCGCCAAGGCTCAGGAAGCCTTCGCCGGCAAGGCCAACATCTCGGTTGAGGATGCGGTCAAGCTGATCAAGTCGGCCGCCTCGGCCAAGTTCGACGAAACCGTCGAGATCGCGATGAACCTGGGCGTCGACCCGCGTCACGCCGACCAGATGGTCCGTGGCGTCGTGGCGCTGCCCAACGGCACCGGCAAGACCGTCCGCGTCGCCGTCTTCGCCCGTGGCGCCAAGGCTGACGAAGCCAAGGCCGCCGGTGCGGACATCGTCGGCGCCGAAGACCTGATGGAGACGATCCAGCAGGGCAAGATCGAGTTCGACCGTTGCATCGCGACCCCGGACCTGATGCCGCTCGTCGGCCGCCTGGGCAAGATCCTCGGCCCGCGCAACCTGATGCCGAACCCGAAGGTCGGCACCGTGACGATGGACGTGAAGACGGCCGTCGAGGGCGCCAAGGGCGGCGAGGTCCAGTTCAAGGTCGAGAAGGCCGGCGTGATCCACGCAGGCGTCGGCAAGGTCTCGTTCGACGAGGCGAAACTGGCGCAGAACATCCGCGCCTTCGTGGATGCGGTGTCGCGGGCCCGGCCGACGGGCGCCAAGGGCACCTACCTGAAGAAGGTGTCGCTGTCGTCCACCATGGGGCCGGGCGTGTCGGTCGACATCTCGTCGGCGACGCAGGCGTAAGGAGTCGGGGCAGGCCCCGACCTACGAATTCCCGGGAGACCGGGATACTACCCGGGCCGCAAGGCCCGGTTCTGTCCGAGACGGTGGGTGGTGCGCAAACACCATAAATCCTGCCCGAGATGGGGAACGAGATTGAAGGCACCTTCGGGTGGTCTTGGCTCGGGAACCTGAAACGGACCCGACGCCCCCCACAAGGGGGCATACATGAGCCGGGGGGAAACCCCCAACCTTGGAGTGAAACTGTGGATAGAGCCCAGAAAGAGAAAGTGGTCGAGGAACTCGGCCAGATCTTCGAAAGCTCTGGCGTTGTGGTGGTTGCCCACTACACCGGGATGACGGTTGCACAGATGCAGGACCTCCGCGCGAAGCTTCGCGACGTGGGGGGGGCCGTTCGCGTTGCCAAGAACACGCTCGCCAAGATCGCCCTTGAAGGGAAGCCCGCCGCAAGGATGGGTGACCTGCTCACGGGCATGACCGTGCTGTCCTTCTCGGAAGACCCCGTGGCTGCGGCCAAGGTCTGCGAGGCCTACGCCAAGACGAACGACAAGTTCGTCATCATCGGCGGGGCGATGGGCGACACGGTTCTGGACCAGGCCGGTGTGAAAGCCGTGGCCTCGATGCCGTCGCGCGAAGAGCTTATCGCTCAGATCGTGTCCTGCATCGGTGCGCCCGCGTCGAACATCGCCGGGGCCATTGGCGCGCCTGCTTCGAACATCGCGAGCATCCTGTCGACCATCGAGGAAAAGGCCGCGGCCTGATCCTTTTGCCCGGTGTGGTTGACCCCGCATCGTTGGAACCCATCTTAACAAACGGAACTGAAAAATGGCTGATCTGAACAAACTCGCCGAAGAGATCGTTGGTCTGACCCTCCTGCAGGCTCAGGAACTGAAGACCATCCTGAAGGACAAGTACGGCATCGAGCCCGCCGCTGGCGGCGCTGTGATGATGGCTGGTCCGGCCGCTGCCGCTGCCCCGGCTGAAGAAGAGAAGACCGAGTTCGACGTCGTCCTGACCGACGCCGGCGCGAACAAGATCAACGTGATCAAGGTCGTGCGCGAACTGACCGGCCTTGGCCTGAAGGAAGCCAAGGACCTGACGGAAGCCGGCGGCAAGATCAAGGAAGGCATCTCGAAGGCCGACGCCGAAGCGATGAAGAAGAAGTTCGAGGAAGCTGGCGCCAAGGCCGAGCTGAAGTAATCCCGCACGGGGGCAACCCCGATGGATTGGCAGGGCTGGGTCCGACACAGGTCGGGCCCAGCCATGCGCGTCTTGGAAGATGCCTTTGTCGAAGGCCTCTCCCCAGGCGCGGACAGGGTTCGGGAGCCTCCCTTCGGGACGGGCGGCACGAATGGAACCCTTCGGCCTCTTCGCAAGCGGCGTGACCCCGTGGCCCGACGGGGGATGCGCCAGCGAAAATACGAAAGGTGACCAGAAACATGGCGCAAGCTTATGTTGGCCAGAAACGCATCCGCCGCTACTTCGGAAAGATCCGCGAGGTGCTGGAGATGCCGAACCTGATCGAGGTTCAGAAATCCTCCTACGACCTGTTCCTGCGGTCCGGTGACAGCGACAAGCCGCTGGACGACGAGGGGATCCAGGGCACCTTCCAGTCGGTGTTCCCGATCAAGGATTTCAACGAGACCTCGGTCCTGGAATTCGTCAAGTACGAGCTGGAAAAGCCGAAATACGACGTGGACGAATGCCAGCAGCGCGACATGACCTATGCCGCGCCGCTGAAGGTGACGCTGCGCCTGATCGTGTTCGATGTCGATGAAACCACCGGGGCCCGGTCGGTCAAGGACATCAAGGAGCAGGACGTCTACATGGGCGACATGCCCCTGATGACCGCGAACGGCACCTTCATCGTGAACGGCACCGAGCGCGTGATCGTCAGCCAGATGCACCGTTCGCCCGGCGTGTTCTTCGACCACGACAAGGGCAAGACCCATTCCAGCGGAAAGCTGCTGTTCGCCTGCCGCATCATCCCGTATCGCGGCAGCTGGCTGGACTTCGAGTTCGACGCCAAGGACATCGTCTTCGCCCGCATCGACCGCCGCCGGAAACTGCCGGTGACGACGCTGCTCTATGCCCTCGGCATGGACCAGGAAGGCATCATGGATGCCTATTACGAGACGATCAACTTCAGCTATGTGAAGAACAAGGGCTGGGTCACCAAGTTCTTCCCGCAGCGCGTCTCGGGCACGCGTCCGACCTATGACCTGGTCGACGCGGCCACGGGCGAAGTCATCCTGAAGGCGGGCGAGAAGGCCACGCCGCGGATGGTGAAGAAGTGGAAGGACGAAGGCCAGGTCACCGAACTTCTGGTCCCCTTCGACCACATCCTCGGCCGTTATGTCGCCAAGGACATCATCAACGAGGAAACCGGCGAGATCTGGGTCGAGGCCGGCGACGAGCTGACCTGGGAACTGGACCGCGACGGCGAAGTCAAGGGCGGCTCGGTCAAGGTGCTGCTCGACCAGGGCATCACCGACATCCCGGTGCTGGACATCGACAACGTCAACGTCGGCCCCTACATCCGCAATACCATGGCGGCGGACAAGAACATGGGCCGCGACACCGCGCTCATGGACATCTACCGCGTGATGCGTCCCGGCGAGCCGCCGACCGTCGAAGCCGCGTCGCAGCTCTTCGACACGCTTTTCTTCGACAAGGAGCGTTATGACCTCTCGGCCGTCGGCCGGGTCAAGATGAACATGCGCCTCGACCTCGACAAGCCGGACACCCAGCGCACCCTGGATCGCAGCGACATCGTCTCCTGCATCAAGGCGCTGGTGGAACTGCGCGACGGCAAGGGCGAGATCGACGACATCGACCACCTCGGCAACCGCCGGGTGCGCTCGGTCGGCGAGCTGATGGAGAACCAGTACCGCGTCGGGCTCCTCCGCATGGAGCGCGCGATCAAGGAGCGCATGTCCTCGGTCGAGATCGACACGATCATGCCGCAGGACCTGATCAACGCCAAACCGGCGGCGGCGGCGGTGCGTGAATTCTTCGGCTCGTCGCAGCTCAGCCAGTTCATGGACCAGACCAACCCGCTGTCCGAAGTCACCCACAAGCGCCGTCTCTCGGCCCTCGGGCCGGGCGGCCTGACCCGCGAACGCGCCGGCTTCGAGGTGCGCGACGTGCACCCGACCCATTACGGCCGGATGTGCCCGATCGAGACGCCGGAAGGCCAGAACATCGGCCTGATCAACTCGCTGGCGACCTTCGCCCGCGTGAACAAATACGGCTTCATCGAGACCCCGTATCGCAAGGTGATCGACGGCAAGGTCTCGGATGACGTGGTCTACATGTCCGCGACCGAGGAGATGCGCCACACCGTCGCCCAGGCGAACGCCGCCCAGGACGCCGAGGGCCGCTTCACCGACGACCTGATTTCCAGCCGCAAGGCGGGCGAGTTCATGCTGAACCCGCCGGATGCGATCGACCTGATCGACGTCTCGCCGAAGCAGCTGGTCTCGGTCGCCGCCTCGCTGATCCCGTTCCTGGAGAACGACGACGCCAACCGCGCGCTGATGGGCTCGAACATGCAGCGTCAGGCCGTGCCGCTCTTGCAGTCCGACGCGCCCTTCGTCGGCACCGGGATCGAGGCGGTCGTCGCCCGTGACTCCGGCGCCGCCATCATGGCCCGCCGCGCCGGCGTGATCGACCAGGTGGACGCGACCCGTATCGTCGTCCGCGCGACCGAGATGCTGGAACCCGGCGAGCCGGGCGTCGACATCTACCGTCTGCGCAAGTTCAAGCGGTCGAACCAGTCCTCCTGCATCAACCAGCGTCCGCTGGTGAAGGTGGGCGACCGCGTGACCCGTGGCGAGGTGGTGGCCGACGGCCCCTGCACCGACATGGGCGAACTGGCCCTCGGCCGGAACGTGATCGTCGCCTTCATGCCCTGGAACGGCTACAACTACGAGGACTCGATCCTGATTTCCGAGCGGATCCTCAAGGACGACGTCTTCACCTCGATCCACATCGAGGAATACGAAGTCGCCGCCCGCGACACCAAGCTCGGGCCGGAAGAGATCACCCGCGACATCCCGAACGTCGGCGAGGAAGCCCTGCGCAACCTCGACGAAGCGGGCATCGTCTATATCGGGGCCGAGGTGCAGCCGGGCGACATCCTGGTCGGCAAGATCACCCCGAAAGGTGAATCGCCGATGACGCCCGAGGAAAAGCTCCTCCGCGCCATCTTCGGCGAAAAGGCCTCGGACGTCCGCGACACCTCGCTGCGACTGCCGCCGGGGGCCTACGGGACCATCGTGGAAGTGCGCGTCTTCAACCGGCACGGCGTCGACAAGGACGAACGCGCGCTGCAGATCGAGCGTGAGGAAGTCGAACGCCTCGCCCGCGACCGCGACGACGAGTTGGCGATCCTGGAGCGCAACATCTACTCGCGCCTCAAGACGCTGATCCTGGGCAAGACCGCCGTGAAGGGACCGAAAGGCATCAAGGCGGGCTCGACCATCGACGAGGAACTGCTGGGCACGCTCTCGCGCGGCCAGTGGTGGCAGCTCGCCCTGGGCGAGGAGGCCGATGCCAAGGACGTCGAGGCCCTGCACGACCAGTATGAGGCGCAGAAGCGCGCCCTGGACCACCGTTTCGACGACAAGGTCGAGAAGGTGCGTCGCGGCGACGACCTGCCTCCGGGCGTGATGAAGATGGTCAAGGTCTTCGTCGCGGTGAAGCGCAAGCTGCAGCCGGGCGACAAGATGGCCGGCCGCCACGGCAACAAGGGCGTCATCTCGAAAGTGGTGCCCGAGGAGGACATGCCCTTCCTCGCCGACGGCACCCCGGTCGACCTGGTGCTGAACCCGCTCGGCGTGCCGTCGCGGATGAACGTCGGCCAGATCCTGGAAACCCACATGGGCTGGGCCGCGCGCGGCCTGGGCCTGAAGATCGACGACGCGTTGAAGGAATACCGCCGCTCGGGCGACATGACCCCGGTTCGGGAAGCCATGCGCCTGGCCTATGGCGACGAGACCTATGGCGACGCCTTCACCGACCGGGACGAGGATGAATTCCTTGAACTGGCCGGCAACGTGACCAAGGGCGTTCCGATCGCCACCCCGGTCTTCGACGGGGCGAAAGAGGCGGACGTCAACGACGCGCTCCGCCGCGCGGGCTTCGACACCTCGGGCCAGTCCGTGGTGTTCGACGGCCGCTCGGGCGAGCAGTTCCAGCGCAAGGTCACCGTCGGCGTGAAATACATGCTGAAGCTGCACCACCTGGTTGACGACAAGCTGCACGCCCGCTCGACGGGTCCGTACAGCCTCGTCACCCAGCAACCGCTGGGCGGCAAGGCGCAGTTCGGCGGCCAGCGTCTCGGCGAGATGGAGGTCTGGGCCCTGGAAGCCTACGGCGCCGCCTACACCCTGCAGGAAATGCTGACGGTGAAGTCGGACGACGTGGCGGGCCGGACCAAGGTCTACGAGTCGATCGTCAAGGGCGAGGACAATTTCGAGGCCGGCGTGCCGGAATCGTTCAACGTCCTCGTCAAGGAAGTGCGCGGCCTCGGCCTCAACATGGAACTCCTGGATGCGGAGGAGGAATGACCAGCGGCCTTGCATCCTTCTCCGGCCCGGCGGGGTCGATGGCCGGACCGGATGTCCAGGTCATCTTCCTGACCGCCACGGTGTCGCCCAGAATGGGGACACTTGATCTCGTGCGGTCGGATTCGGCCCTGCGGCGGCAGGACTACCTGGATGCATTCCGGTTCTATGCCGATGTAGTCCGGCGCAATCCGGACTACCGGCTGCTGCTGGTCGAGAATTCGGGCACTGATCTAGCCGAGTTCGAGAGGATCGCGGCGGATGCGGGCATAGCGGAACGCACCGAATGCATCTCGTATACGGCCCAGGAGAACCCCGCATTGAACCGGCTTTATCTGGAGGGCGGATTGATCCGCGAGGCGGTGAAACGCTCGCGGTTCATTTCCCTGCCGGGGGTCGGGATCTGGAAAGTGACCGGCCGCTATCTCGTCACGAATATCGAAGCCCTGATCCGCAAGCGTCCCAAGGTTTTCGATATCTACGTGAATCTGCGTGATTACCCATCGCGCGTGGTGGATTTCTACTTCGCGGGATTCAGCCGAAAAGGGCTGGAGGCGGTGATCGCCCGGATCTGGGATCGGCTTCAGGTGACGTCTCCCGGCGAACTTATCCTGCGGCAGGCAATCGACACGAACCTGTTCGCGGACCTCGGCCTCGTGAAGCGGTTGAATGTCGTTCCTTTCATCAAGGGACGGCGTGGTCATGATAACAGGCAATATGACGGTGTGACCCAGGTTGCGAAATACTGGGTCCGGGTCGCAATGAACGCAGTCGCCCCTCGGATCTGGATCTGACTATCCCAGGACGGCGGACCAACACCTTTATCCACGGAGAATATCCGGATGAACCAGGAACTCTCGACCAACCCCTTCAACCCGGTTGCCCCGGTCAAGACCTTCGACGAGATCAAGATCTCTCTGGCCAGCCCGGAGCGGATCCTGTCTTGGTCCTATGGCGAGATCAAGAAGCCGGAAACCATCAACTACCGGACCTTCAAGCCCGAGCGCGACGGCCTGTTCTGCGCCCGCATCTTCGGACCGATCAAGGACTACGAATGTCTCTGCGGCAAATACAAGCGCATGAAGTATCGCGGCGTCGTCTGCGAGAAATGCGGCGTTGAAGTCACGCTCCAGAAGGTGCGGCGCGAGCGGATGGGCCATATCGAGCTCGCCGCCCCCGTTGCCCACATCTGGTTCCTGAAGTCGCTGCCGTCCCGGATCGGCCTCATGCTCGACATGACGCTGCGGGATCTGGAACGCATCCTCTACTTCGAAAACTACGTCGTCATCGAGCCGGGCCTGACCGACCTCACCTACGGCCAGCTGATGACCGAGGAGGAATACCTCGACGCGCAGGACCAGTACGGCGCCGACGCCTTCACCGCGAACATCGGTGCGGAAGCGATCCGCGAGATGCTGGCGGCGATCGACCTTGACGCCACCGCCGAGCAGCTGCGCGAGGAGCTGAAGGAGGCGACCGGCGAGCTGAAGCCGAAGAAGATCATCAAGCGGCTGAAGATCGTTGAATCCTTCCTGGAATCCGGCAACCGCCCGGAATGGATGATCCTGACCATCCTTCCGGTGATCCCGCCGGAACTGCGCCCGCTGGTCCCGCTGGATGGCGGCCGCTTCGCCACCTCGGACCTGAACGACCTCTACCGCCGCGTCATCAACCGCAACAACCGCCTGAAGCGCCTGATCGAGCTTCGCGCGCCGGACATCATCGTCCGGAACGAAAAGCGGATGCTGCAGGAAGCCGTCGACGCCCTCTTCGACAACGGCCGCCGTGGCCGCGTCATCACGGGCACCAACAAGCGCCCGCTGAAGTCGCTGTCGGACATGCTGAAGGGCAAGCAGGGCCGGTTCCGTCAGAACCTTCTGGGCAAGCGCGTCGACTTCTCGGGCCGCTCGGTCATCGTGACCGGCCCAGAACTGAAGCTGCACCAGTGCGGCCTGCCGAAGAAGATGGCGCTCGAGCTTTTCAAGCCCTTCATCTACTCGCGGCTGGAGGCCAAGGGCCTTTCCAGCACCGTGAAGCAGGCCAAGAAGCTGGTCGAGAAGGAACGCCCCGAGGTCTGGGACATCCTGGATGAAGTCATCCGCGAACACCCGGTTCTTCTCAACCGCGCGCCGACGCTGCACCGTCTGGGCATCCAGGCCTTCGAACCGATCCTGATCGAAGGCAAGGCGATCCAGCTGCACCCGCTCGTCTGCTCGGCCTTCAACGCCGACTTCGACGGTGACCAGATGGCCGTGCACGTCCCGCTGAGCCTCGAGGCCCAGCTGGAAGCCCGCGTGCTGATGATGTCGACGAACAACGTGCTGTCGCCCGCCAATGGCGCGCCGATCATCGTGCCGTCGCAGGACATGGTCCTCGGCCTCTACTACGTCACGATGGAGCGCAAGGGGATGCAGGGCGAAGGCATGGCCTTCGCCGACATCGAGGAAGTGGAACACGCTCTGGCCGCCGGCGCGGTGCATCTGCACGCCCGCATCAAGGCCCGCCTGAAACAGGTGGACGATACCGGCAACGTGGTCTGGAAGCGGTATGAGACCACTCCCGGCCGCCTGCGGCTCGGGAATCTCCTGCCGCTGAACGCCAAGGCCCCGTTCGAACTGGTCAACCGGCTTCTGCGGAAGAAGGACGTGCAGACCGTCATCGACACCGTCTACCGCTACTGCGGCCAGAAGGAATCGGTGATCTTCTGCGACCAGATCATGTCCCTCGGCTTCCGTGAAGCCTTCCGCGCCGGCATCTCCTTCGGCAAGGACGACATGGTGATCCCCGACACCAAATGGACCATCGTCAACGAGGTGAAGGAACAGGTCGCTGGCTTCGAGCAGCAGTATCTCGACGGGCTGATCACCCAGGGCGAGAAGTACAACAAGGTCGTCGACGCCTGGACCAAGTGCAACGACAAGGTGACCGAGGCCATGATGGCCACGATCTCCGCCTCGCGCACGGATGAGAATGGCGCCGAGAAGGAGCCGAACTCGGTCTACATGATGGCCCACTCCGGCGCCCGGGGTTCGGTCATCCAGATGAAGCAGCTCGGGGGCATGCGCGGCCTGATGGCCAAACCCTCGGGCGAGATCATCGAGACGCCGATCATCTCGAACTTCAAGGAAGGCCTGACCGTTCTTGAATACTTCAACTCGACCCACGGCGCCCGGAAGGGCCTCAGCGACACCGCGCTGAAGACGGCGAACTCGGGCTACCTGACCCGCCGCCTCGTCGACGTCGCGCAGGACTGCATCGTGCGGGTGCATGACTGCGGCACCGAACAGTCGATCACGGCCTCGGCCGCGGTCAACGACGGCGAGGTGATCGTGCCGATGGGCGAGCGTGTGCTGGGTCGCGTCGCGGCCGAGGACGTGATCGCGCCCGGCTCGGACGAGGTCATCGTCGCCCGGGGCGAGCTGATCGACGAACGCCGCGCCGATGCGATCAACGGTTCGGGCATCGCCTCGATCCGCATCCGCAGCCCGCTCACCTGCGAGGCCGAGGAGGGCGTCTGCGCGCTCTGCTACGGCCGCGACCTGGCGCGCGGCACGCTGGTGAACATCGGCGAGGCGGTCGGCATCATCGCCGCCCAGTCGATCGGCGAACCCGGCACGCAGCTGACCATGCGGACCTTCCACATCGGCGGCGTGGCCCAGGGCGGCCAGCAGTCGTTCCTGGAAGCGTCGCAGGAAGGCAAGATCGAGTTCCGCAACGCCAACCTGCTGAAGAACGTGGCGGGCGAGCAGATCGTGATCGGGCGCAACATGTCCATCGCCATCATCGACGAGGCCGGGCAGGAACGCGCAGCGCACAAGCTGACCTACGGCGCCAAGCTGCATGTCTCGGAAGGCGAGGTGGTCAAGCGCGGCACCAAGCTCTTCGAATGGGACCCCTTCACCCTGCCGATCATCGCCGAAAAGGCCGGTGTGGCGCGGTTCAAGGACCTGGTCGCGGGGATCTCGGTCCGCGAGGAAACCGACGATGCCACGGGCATGACCCAGAAGATCGTCTCGGACTGGCGGAGCGTGCCGAAAGGCGGCGACCTCAAGCCCGAGATCATCGTCATGGACCCTGCGACCGGCGACCCGGTGCGCGGCGACAACGGCAACCCGATCACCTACGCCATGTCGGTGGACGCGATCCTTTCCGTCGAGGACGGCCAGGAGTTGCGGCCCGGCGACGTGGTGGCGCGGATCCCGCGCGAAGGCGCCAAGACCAAGGACATCACCGGGGGTCTTCCCCGCGTGGCGGAACTGTTCGAGGCCCGTCGTCCGAAGGACCACGCGATCATCGCGGAAACCGACGGCTATGTCCGCTTCGGCAAGGACTACAAGTCCAAGCGCCGGATCACGGTCGAGCCGGTGGACGAGACGCTGCAGGCCGTCGAATACATGATCCCGAAGGGCAAGCACATTCCGGTCCAGGAAGGTGACTTCGTCCAGAAGGGCGATTACATCATGGACGGCAACCCGGCTCCGCACGACATCCTGCGGATCATGGGGATCGAGGCGCTTGCCAACTACATGATCGACGAAGTGCAGGACGTCTATCGCCTGCAGGGCGTGAAGATCAACGACAAGCACATCGAGGTCATCGTTCGCCAGATGCTGCAGAAGTTCGAGATCCTCGACGGTGGCGACACCACGCTCCTGAAGGGCGAGCAGGTCGAGAAGATCGAGCTGGACGAAGAGAACGCCAAGGCGATCGCCCGCGGCGGCCGCGAGGCCAAGGCGGAGCCGGTGCTGCTGGGGATCACCAAGGCGTCCTTGCAGACCCGCAGCTTCATCTCGGCGGCGTCCTTCCAGGAGACCACCCGCGTCCTGACCGAGGCTTCGGTCCAGGGCAAGCGCGACAAGCTGGTCGGCCTGAAGGAGAATGTCATCGTCGGCCGCCTGATCCCGGCGGGCACCGGCGGGGCGACCAGCCGCGTCAAGAAGATCGCCGCCGACCGCGACCACACCGTGATCGAGGCGCGCCGGTCCGAGGCCGAACATGCCGCGGCCCTGGCCGCTCCGATGGACGTGATGGACATGGGCGACCAGACCGACTCGGGCCTGGTCGACACGGTCGAAAGCCGCGACTGAGATCAGTCCGCACGACGATCCCGACCCCCGCCGGGCAACCGGCGGGGGTTTCCCTTTGCCGCGCGGCCTTCCCCTTCCGCCATTGCCCTGCTACGCATTGACGGACAGAGAAGGATCCCGTCTTGCACCTTTCGGAAAACCTGCGCGGAATCCTTCTGATGTGCACGTCGATGGCGGCCTTCACCATCAACGACACCTTCATGAAATCGGTGACGCAAAGCCTGCCGCTCTATCAGACCATCGCCATGCGCGGGGTGATCGCGCTGGTCGGCCTTGGCCTGCTCGCAGCCCTGACCGGCGCCTTCCGCTTCCGCCCTTCGGGTCGGGACGGGCTGCTGATCCTGTTGCGTTCGCTGGCCGATGTCGCGGCGACGATCCTGTTTCTCGAAGCCCTGCTGCGGATGCCGCTGGCGAACCTCTCGGCGATCCTGCAGGCGCTGCCGCTCCTCATCACCCTGGCGGCGGCGCTGGTCTTCGGCGACAAGATCGGCTGGCGGCGGATGACCGCGATCCTTGTCGGGCTGGTCGGCGTCCTCATCATCATCCGCCCCGGGACCGAGGGCTTCGACCGCTGGTCGCTTCTCGGCATCGCCTCGGTCCTTTGCGTCGTGGTCCGCGACCTTTCGGTGCGGCCGATCCAGGGCGCGGTGCCGGCGGGCCTCGTGGCGCTCGGCGCGGCGGTCGCGGTCACCGCGATGGGCTGGATCGGTGCCGGGATCCAGGGCTGGAAACCCGTGTCTCCGGCCGAAGCGGCCGAGGTCCTTGCCGCCGGGCTTTTCGTGATCGTGGGCTATCTCTCCTCGGTCTCTGCGATGCGGCATGGCGACATCGGCCTTGTCGCACCCTTCCGCTACACCTCGCTCATCTGGGCCATCGTGCTGGGCCTCCTGGTCTTCGGCGACCTGCCCGACGCCTGGACCCTGGTCGGCGCGGCCGTCGTGGTCGGCGCGGGACTCTTCACCCTCTGGCGCGAGCAACGGCTGCGCCGCCCGTCCCGTCCCGTCCCGGCCTCCCCGGACCCGGCCCCCCTGGACCCGGCCCGTTGACTCCCCCTGCGATTCCTCTTATACGCCGCCCAATCCGAATTCCGGTCGCGACCGGGACAAGGGTTCAGAGCGCTTGAAGTGGTCATGATCCGGGCTATCCGCCCCGATCCTCTGTAAATCCACCGCGGCATCCCCGGCGACGGGGGTGGTTGCGGTGTTCGTGTTTTGCGATTCGCGCAAGCACGATCGAGAAGCGGCGCCCTCCAGGCAAGGGGGCGAGTATCGAAACGAGGAACGTGAATGCCAACGATTCAACAGCTGATCCGGAAACCCCGGGAAGCGGTCGCGCGCAAGTCCAAGTCCCAGCACCTGGAATCCTGCCCGCAAAAGCGCGGGGTCTGCACCCGCGTCTACACCACCACCCCGAAGAAGCCGAACTCGGCCATGCGGAAGGTCGCCAAGGTGCGGCTGACCAACGGCTTCGAGGTCATCTCCTACATCCCCGGCGAAAAGCACAACCTTCAGGAACACTCCGTCGTCCTGATCCGCGGCGGCCGGGTCAAGGACCTTCCGGGTGTGCGCTACCACATCCTCCGCGGCGTTCTGGATACCCAGGGCGTGAAAGAGCGTCGTCAGCGTCGTTCGAAGTACGGCGCCAAGCGTCCGAAGTGAGGAGATAACAGATGTCCCGTCGTCACGCCGCCGAAAAGCGCGAAATCCTGCCCGATGCCAAGTTCGGCGACCGGGTGGTCACCAAGTTCATGAACAACCTGATGCTCGACGGCAAGAAATCCGTCGCCGAAAGCATCGTCTACGGCGCGCTCGACCGCGTCCAGACCCGTCTGAAGCGTCCCGCCGTCGAAGCCTTCCACGAGGCGCTCGACAACGTGAAGCCCTCGGTCGAGGTCCGCTCCCGCCGCGTCGGCGGTGCGACCTACCAGGTCCCCGTCGAAGTGCGCACCGAACGCCGTGAGGCGCTGGCGATCCGCTGGCTGATCACTGCCGCCCGCAAGCGCAACGAGAACACGATGGAAGAGCGTCTGGCCGCCGAACTGGCCGACGCCGTGCAGAACCGCGGCACCGCCGTGAAGAAGCGCGAAGACACTCACAAGATGGCGGACGCGAACAAGGCGTTCAGCCATTATCGCTGGTAAGAGGACAACATGGCACGCGAATATCCGCTGAACCTCTACCGCAACTTCGGGATCATGGCCCACATCGACGCGGGCAAGACGACCACGACCGAGCGGATTCTGTTCTACACCGGCAAGAACCACAAGATGGGCGAGACGCATGACGGCGCCTCGACCATGGACTGGATGGAACAGGAACAGGAACGCGGCATCACGATCACTTCGGCCGCGACCACCACCTTCTGGGAAAAGACCTACGACGGCAAGGAACCGACCTCGGCGAAGCACCGCTTCAACATCATCGACACCCCCGGCCACGTCGACTTCACCATCGAGGTGGAGCGTTCGCTGGCGGTGCTCGACGGCGCGGTCTGCCTGCTGGACGGCAACGCCGGCGTGGAGCCGCAGACCGAGACCGTCTGGCGCCAGGCTGACCGCTATGGCGTGCCGCGGATCGTGTTCGTCAACAAGATGGACAAGATCGGCGCCGACTTCCAGAAGTGCCTCCACATGATCAAGGACCGCACCGGCGCCACCCCGGCCCCGATCGCGTTCCCGATCGGCGCGGAAGACAAGCTGGAAGGCATCGTCGACCTGATCACGATGGAAGAATGGATCTGGGACGGCGACGACGTCGGCGCCTCCTGGTCGCACCGTCCGATCCGTGACGAGCTGAAGGCCGAGGCCGAAACCCGCCGCGCCACGCTGATCGAGCTTGCCGTCGAGCAGGACGATGCCGCGATGGAAGCCTATCTCGAAGGCAACGAGCCCGACCAGGACACGCTGCGCAAGCTGATCCGCAAGGGCACGCTGGCGATGGCCTTCGTTCCGGTCCTTGGCGGCTCCGCCTTCAAGAACAAGGGCGTGCAGGCTCTGCTGAACGCCGTGGTCGACTATCTGCCCTGCCCGCTGGACGTCCCGCCCTATCTGGGCTTCGCCCCGGGCGACGAGACCGAGACCCGCAACATCGAGCGCAAGCCCGACGACGCGGAACCCTTCTCGGCGCTCGCGTTCAAGATCATGAACGACCCCTTCGTCGGCTCGCTGACCTTCACGCGGCTCTACTCCGGCGTCCTCAAGAAGGGCGACCAGATGATGAACGCGACCAAGGGCAAGCGCGAGCGTGTCGGCCGCATGATGATGATGCACGCCATCCAGCGTGAGGAAATCGACGAGGCCTTCGCGGGCGACATCATCGCGCTCGCCGGTCTGAAAGAGACCACCACCGGCGACACGCTCTGCGATCCGGCCAAGCCGGTCGTGCTGGAAACCATGACCTTCCCCGATCCGGTGATCGAGATCGCGGTGGAGCCGAAGTCGAAGGCCGACCAGGAGAAGATGGGCATCGCCCTCGCTCGCCTCGCGGCCGAAGACCCGTCCTTCCGCGTCGAGACCGACCTGGAATCGGGCCAGACCATCATGAAGGGCATGGGCGAACTTCACCTCGACATCCTCGTCGACCGCATGCGGCGCGAGTTCAAGGTCGAGGCGAACATCGGCGCGCCGCAGGTGGCCTACCGCGAGACCATCTCGAACGCGCACGAGATCGACTATACCCACAAGAAGCAGACCGGCGGCACGGGCCAGTTCGCCCGCGTCAAGCTGCAGATCACCCCGACGGAACCGGGCGAAGGCTATTCCTTCGAATCCAAGATCGTCGGCGGTGCGGTGCCGAAGGAATACATCCCCGGCGTCGAGAAGGGCATCAAGTCGGTCATGGATTCGGGTCCGCTGGCGGGCTTCCCGGTCATCGACTTCAAGGTCCAGCTGGTCGACGGCGCGTTCCACGACGTCGACTCCTCGGTCCTGGCCTTCGAGATCGCCTCGCGCGCTGCCATGCGCGAAGGCCTGAAGAAGGCCGGCGCCAAGCTTCTGGAGCCGATCATGAAGGTCGAGGTCGTGACGCCCGAGGAATATACCGGCGGCGTCATCGGCGACCTGACCTCGCGCCGGGGCATGGTGACCGGGCAGGACAGCCGCGGCAACGCCAACGTGATCAACGCGATGGTGCCGCTGGCCAACATGTTCGGCTACATCAACAACCTGCGCTCGATGACCTCGGGCCGCGCGGTGTTCACGATGCTCTTCGACCACTACGACGCGGTGCCGGAGAACATCAGCCAGGAAATCCAGAAGAAATACGCATGACGGTGCGGCGGGCCGAAGCCCGCCCTACCACCCCGTAGGGTGCGCTACAGCGCACCGCAACCGAACCAATAGGAGAAGCCATCATGGCGAAGGCAAAGTTTGAACGGACGAAACCGCACGTTAACATCGGGACGATCGGTCACGTCGACCATGGAAAGACGACGCTGACGGCGGCGATCACCAAGTATTTCGGCGACTTCAAGGGCTATGACCAGATCGACAACGCGCCGGAGGAGCGTGCGCGGGGGATCACGATCTCGACGACGCATGTTGAATACGAGACCGAGACCCGGCACTACGCGCACGTCGACTGCCCCGGCCACGCCGACTATGTGAAGAACATGATCACGGGTGCGGCGCAGATGGACGGCGCGATCCTGGTGGTGGCCTCGTCGGACGGGCCGATGCCGCAGACGCGCGAGCACATCCTGCTCGGCCGCCAGGTGGGCATCCCCTACATGGTGGTCTACATGAACAAGGTCGACCTTGTGGATGACGCCGAACTGCTGGAACTGGTGGAGATGGAAGTGCGCGAGCTTCTGTCGTCCTACGAATATCCCGGCGACGACATTCCGATCGTGAAGGGCTCGGCGCACCAGGCGCTGATCGGCGAGCGCAAGGACATCGGCGAGGATTCGATCCGCGCGCTCTTGAAGGCGGTTGACGAATACATCCCGACCCCGGCGCGTGCGGTGGACCAGCCGTTCCTGATGCCGATCGAGGACGTGTTCTCGATCTCGGGCCGCGGCACGGTGGTGACCGGCCGGGTCGAGCGTGGCGTGATCAACGTCGGCGACGAAGTCGAGATCGTCGGCATCCGCGACACCAAGAAGTCGGTCTGCACCGGCGTCGAGATGTTCCGCAAGCTGCTGGACCGGGGCGAGGCGGGCGACAACATCGGCGCGCTGCTGCGCGGCGTGGACCGTGACGGGGTGGAGCGCGGCCAGGTGCTGTGCAAGCCGGGCTCGGTGAAGCCGCACACCAAGTTCGAGGCCGAGGCCTATATCCTGACCAAGGAGGAAGGCGGGCGCCACACGCCGTTCTTCGCGAACTACCGTCCGCAGTTCTACTTCCGGACGACGGACGTGACCGGCACCGTGCAGCTGCCGGAAGGCACCGAGATGGTGATGCCGGGCGACAACCTGAAGTTCGAGGTCGAGCTGATCGCCCCGATCGCGATGGAAGAGAAACTGCGCTTCGCCATCCGCGAAGGCGGCCGCACCGTCGGCGCAGGCGTGGTGTCGAAGATCATCGCGTAAAGCGCCTCTTGCACTCTCGGGGGCCGGGCTGTAATAGCCCGGCCTTCGAACCAACGAAACAGAACCTCTTGGGTCGGCGAATCCCGCCCGCGCCAATGTTCTAAAAGGAAAAAACCGATGCAAGGTCAGACCATCCGCATCCGGCTCAAGGCGTTCGACTACCGCGTGCTGGACGCCAGCACCCAGGAAATCGTGAACACCGCCAAACGGACCGGCGCGCAAGTCCGCGGCCCGATCCCGCTGCCGAACAAGATCGAGAAATTCACGGTTCTCCGTGGTCCGCACATCGACAAGAAGTCGCGCGACCAGTGGGAAATCCGCACGCACAAGCGTCTTCTCGACATCGTCGACCCCACCCCGCAGACCGTGGACGCGCTGATGAAGCTCGACCTCGCCGCCGGCGTGGACGTCGAGATCAAAGTGTAAGGAGGGCAGACCCATGCGCTCTGGAGTTATCGCAAAGAAGCTGGGCATGACCCGGCTGTTCCTGGCCGACGGCAAGCAGGTTCCGGTGACGGTCCTGCAGCTCGACAGCCTTCAGGTCGTGGCGCAGCGCACCGCCGACAAGGATGGCTACACCGCCGTCCAGCTCGGCGCGGGCGTGGCCAAGGCCAAGCGGACCACCGCCGCTCAGCGCGGCCATTTCGCCAAGGCGAATGTCGCGCCGAAGCGCAAGATCGCGGAATTCCGCGTCTCGCCGGACTGCCTGATCGAGGTGGGCGCGGAAATCACTGCCGACCACTATCTCGCGGGCCAGTTCGTCGACGTCGCCGGCACCTCGATCGGCAAGGGCTTCGCCGGTGCGATGAAGCGACACAACTTCGGCGGCCTGCGCGCCAGCCACGGTGTGTCGGTCTCGCACCGCTCGCACGGCTCGACCGGCCAGTGCCAGGACCCCGGCAAGGTGTTCAAGGGCAAGAAGATGGCCGGCCACATGGGCGCCGTCCGCGTGACCACGCAGAACCTGCAGGTCGTCCGCACCGACGCCGACCGCGGCCTGATCATGATCAAGGGCGCTGTCCCCGGGTCGAAGGGCGGCTGGGTCACCATCAAGGACGCCGTGAAGAAGCCGGAAGCCAAGGACGCCCCGCGTCCCGCCGCGATCCGGTCCGCTCAGGCTCCGGCAGCAGAAGTCGCCGCCGAAGGGGGTGAAGCATGAAACTCGATGTGATCAAGCTCGACGGCGGCAAGGCCGGTTCGATTGACCTCGACGAGGCGCTGTTCGGTCTGGAACCGCGCGCCGACATCCTGCACCGGGTGGTGCGCTGGCAGCGGGCGCGTGCCCAGGCCGGCACCCATTCGACGCTGGGCAAGTCGGACGTCAGCTACTCGACCAAGAAGATCTATCGCCAGAAGGGCACCGGCGGCGCACGCCACGGCTCCAAGAAGGCCCCGATCTTCCGTCACGGTGGCGTCTACAAGGGCCCGCAGCCCCGCAGCCACGCCCATGACCTGCCGAAGAAGTTCCGCGCCCTCGGGCTGCGGCACGCGCTCTCGGCCAAGGCCAAGGCGGGCGAGCTGGTGATCCTGGACGCGGCGACCCTCGCCGATGCCAAGACCGCCCAGCTGGCCAAGATGAAGTCGGAACTCGGCTGGAAGCGCGTGTTGATCATCGACGGCGCCGCGGTCGATGCGAACTTCGCCCTGGCCGCCCGCAACCTGGAGGGCGTCGACGTCCTGCCGACCATCGGCGCAAACGTCTACGACATCCTCAAGCGTGATACCCTGGTCATCACCAAGGCCGGTATCGAAGCCCTGGAGGCTCGCCTGAAATGAGCAAAGCACCGAAAACCGCTGCGGCCCTGAAGCCGGAGCACTACGACCTGATCAAGAAGCCGGTCATCACCGAAAAGGCCACCATGGCCTCGGAGGCGGGTGCCGTCGTGTTCCAGGTCACGATGGACTCGACCAAGCCGCAGATCAAGGAAGCCGTCGAGGCGATCTTCGGCGTGAAGGTGAAGGCGGTGAACACCACCATCACCAAGGGCAAGGCCAAACGCTTCCGCGGCCGCGCAGGCGAGCGGTCGGACAAGAAGAAGGCCTATGTCATGCTGGAAGACGGTCAGACGATCGACGTGACGACCGGTCTTTGAGCCTCAGGCTTGAGTGAAATCAGAGAGCCCCTGCCGGAAGGCGGGGGCTTTTTCATTGAGCCCTCACATCAGTAGCATGATTGCAAGTGGGGAGCGTATGCCTTGAGCTTGCTTCGTGCTCACCGCAAAGAGGTCATGGTTTTGGGGGAATGCCAACCAGAGCGACCCGAGTAACAGAGCGACGGGCTTCATGCGCAAAGCAATTCTACTCATCATACTTGTCGGCCTTTGTATGGCTGGCTGCCGCAATCTGACGCAACGATCGGTCTCAGTACCGCTTGGTTCCTCGGGGTACGAATTGGTCTTCACCGTCGCTTGGGGGACCGGCATGGATCAACAGTTTACGTTGCAACGCAAAGGGGCGTCATTGTCCACAGCGTCCAGCCGTTGGATCGAAATCTTCGACAAACCGTACAACTCGGGCGCAACGCTCTATGTGAGCGACGATGGCACCACTTACTACCTTGGAGCTTTCTACACCTTGCTGACCATCGAGCCAGGTGAAGGCACATTGGAGACAACCTGCAATCAGGAAGCGCTTCCAAAGCGCACACCACTTGCCGAACTCCTTCTGGATAGCGAGTGGGATACGGATGAAAAGCTTGATCCGGGCGCGCCTCGGATAAACAGGTACATTCAAACCGATGAATCTAGTTCAGCGCTACCTGACCCTTTGCCTTCAAGGTATTATGAAGGTGTTCGATACATCGGGCGGTTTGGCGTAACGGATGACGACGGACGCGGCCGCGGTGCTGGAGTTGGATTTGCTCCTGCCACGCTCGCACCCGAGCCGAGGCTGGGACTAGAGTTCTCTTGCGGCTGACCCCGGAAGAATTTGCCCTCCTCCCCCCTTGCCACCCTCACCCCCCTCTGCTACTCCCGCGCCACGCCACAAGCCCCGGATTCGTCCGGGGCTCTTGGTTTGTTCGTTCCCGATGCAGCCGCAGACGGAGCAAGCACCTAATCGGGGATCTTCGGAGCCCTTCACCGCCTAGCCTTCGGGCCAAGGCAAGCAAACGGAAGACAGGAAACATGGCACTCAAGTCGTATAAACCGACGACGCCTGGCCAGCGCGGGCTGGTTCTGATCGACCGTTCGGAGCTGTGGAAAGGCCGCCCGGTCAAGCACCTCACCGAGGGTTTGAACCGTTCTGGCGGCCGGAACAACACCGGACGTATCACGATGTGGCACCAGGGCGGGGGCGCGAAGCGTCTTTACCGGGTGGTCGATTTCAAGCGTCGCAAATTCGATGTCCCGGCCACGGTCGAGCGGATCGAATATGACCCGAACCGCACCGCCTTCATCGCGCTGATCAAGTATCAGGACGGTGAACTCGCCTACATTCTCGCGCCGCAGCGCCTCGCCGTCGGCGACAGCGTCATCGCGGGCGCGAAGACCGACGTGAAGCCCGGCAACGCGATGCCCTTCTCGGGGATGCCGATCGGCACGATCGTCCACAACGTCGAGCTGAAGCCCGGCAAGGGCGGCCAGCTGGCCCGTGCGGCGGGCACCTATGCCCAGTTCGTCGGCCGTGACGGCTCCTACGCGCAGATCCGCCTCTCCTCGGGCGAACTTCGCATGGTCCGCCAGGAATGCATGGCCACCATCGGTGCCGTGTCGAACCCCGACAACTCGAACCAGAACTTCGGGAAAGCCGGCCGCATGCGGCACAAGGGCATCCGCCCGACTGTCCGCGGCGTCGCGATGAACCCGATCGACCACCCGCATGGCGGCGGCGAAGGCCGCACCTCGGGCGGCCGTCACCCGGTCACCCCTTGGGGCAAGGGCACCAAGGGCAACCGGACCCGCAAGCCGAAGACGTCGGATTCGCTGATCGTCCGCTCGCGTCACGCCAAGAAGAAAGGGCGTTAATCCATGGCACGTTCCATCTGGAAAGGCCCGTTCGTCGACGGCTACGTCCTGAAGAAGGCCGAGAAGGCCAAGGCGGGCGGCAAGGCCGAAGTGATCAAGATCTGGTCGCGTCGCTCCACCATCCTGCCGCAGTTCGTCGGCCTGACCTTCGCGGTCTACAACGGCAAGAAGCACATCCCGGTCGCCGTGACCGAGGAGATGATCGGCCAGAAGTTCGGTGAATATTCGCCGACCCGGACCTATTACGGTCACGCCGCCGACAAGAAAGCGAAGAGGAAGTAAGCCATGGGATCGGAAAAGAACCCCCGTCGCGTGGCGGACAACGAGGCGATGGCGGTGCTCCGCATGCTTCGCACCTCGCCGCAGAAACTGAACCTCGTCGCGGGGATGATCCGTGGCAAGAAGGTGGACAAGGCCCTGGCCGACCTCACCTTCTCCAAGCGCCGCATCGCGGGCGACGTGAAGAAGTGCCTGCAGTCGGCGATCGCCAACGCGGAAAACAACCACAACCTCGACGTGGATAGCCTCGTCGTGGCGGAAGCCTGGGTCGGCAAGAACCTGGTGATGAAGCGGGGCCGTCCGCGGGCGCGCGGCCGGTTCGGCAAGATCATGAAGCCGTTCTCTGAAATCACCATCAAGGTCCGCCAAGCCGGGGAGTCCGCATAATGGGTCAGAAGGTCAATCCGATCGGCATGCGCCTTCAGGTCAACCGCACCTGGGACAGCCGCTGGTTCGCCGAGTCGAAGGACTATGGCAACCTGCTGCTGGAAGACCTCAAGATGCGCGAGTTCATCCACAAGGAACTCAAGCAGGCGGGCATCAGCCGCGTGATCATCGAGCGTCCGCACAAGAAGTGCCGGGTGACGATCCACACCGCGCGTCCGGGCGTGATCATCGGCAAGAAAGGCGCCGATATCGAGACCCTGCGCAAGAAGCTGTCGGCTTTCACCAAGTCGGAACTGCACCTCAACATCGTCGAAGTGCGGAAACCCGAACTGGACGCCCAGCTGGTGGCCGAATCGATCGCCCAGCAGATGGAACGCCGCGTCTCCTTCCGTCGCGCGATGAAGCGCGGCGTGCAGAACGCGATGCGCATGGGTGCCCTCGGCATCCGGGTCAACGTGTCGGGCCGCCTCGGCGGCGCCGAGATCGCCCGGACCGAATGGTACCGCGAGGGCCGCGTGCCGCTGCACACGCTGCGCGCCGACATCGACTATGCGCTGTCCGAAGCCGAAACCCCGTACGGGATCATCGGCGTCAAGGTCTGGATCTTCAAGGGCGAAATCCTTGAGCATGATCCGCAGGCCCATGACCGCCGCCTGGCCGAAGCTGCCGACGGCCCGGCCCCCCGTGGCCCGCGTCGCGACCGCGAACGCGCCTGAGGAGTAAACGAAGATGCTGCAACCCAAGCGCACCAAGTATCGCAAGATGCACAAGGGCCGCATCCATGGCGAAGCCAAGGGTGGGTTCCTGATCAACTTCGGCTCCTTCGCCCTCAAGGCGACCGAGCCCGAGCGCGTCACCGCGCGGCAGATCGAGGCGGCCCGCCGCGCGATCACCCGCCACATGAAGCGTCAGGGCCGGGTCTGGATCCGGATCTTCCCGGACGTTCCGGTCTCGTCGAAGCCTGTCGAAGTCCGCATGGGCTCGGGCAAGGGCTCGACCGACTACTGGGCCTGCAAGGTCAAGCCCGGCCGGATCATGTTCGAGATCGACGGCGTGAACGACGAGATCGCGCGTGAGGCCCTGCGCCTCGGCGCGATGAAGCTCCCGGTCACGACCCGCATCGTCGCGAAGGAAGACTGGTAAGGATCGGTGCGCTGTAGCGCACCCTACGATAGCGGCCCCCGCTGGAAACGGCGGGGGTCTTCATTTGTATGGGTAGGGTGCGCTACAGCGCACCATCCGACACCTGCCACATTACCCCTTGCCCCGCACCCCCTTCCCCTGTAGAGGAACGCATCCGCGATTCCGGGGCGACTCGGCGTCGGCGGTCAGTCATTGATCCGCCAGGTCCTCGGTGACCCTTTCCGAAGGGGCCGACTGGCGATTGTGAGAAGGAAAGACCGGCATGAAAGCCGAAGAACTGCGTTCGAAGACGCCGGACCAGCTGCGCGACAGCCTGGTTCAGCTGAAGAAGGAAGCCTTCAACCTGCGCTTCCAGCAAGCGACCAACCAGCTTGAGAACACCGCCCGCATGCGTGCCGTCCGCCGCGACGTTGCCCGCATCAAGACCGTTCTCGGCCAAAAAGCCGCTGACGCTGCGAAGTAAGGGGAGAGAGCAATGCCCAAACGTATCCTGCAAGGTACCGTCACCTCGGACAAGAACGAGCAGACGATCACCGTTCTCGTGGAACGCCGCTTCAAGCATCCGCTGCTGCAGAAGACCGTCCGCAAGTCGAAGAAATACCGCGCCCATGACGCGGAGAACAAGTTCAAGGTCGGCGACGTGGTCCGCATCGAGGAATGCGCCCCGATCTCGAAAACGAAACGCTGGACCGTGGTGACTGAAGCTTCGGCTTGAGCTCGCCAGGGTCCCGAACGAAACCCCAGGGCGGAAGACGTCCCTGAAGGTCGGGAGACTGACAAATGATCCAGATGCAGACGAATCTGGATGTCGCTGACAACTCCGGCGCGCGCCGGGTGCAGTGCATCAAGGTTCTTGGCGGTTCGCACCGCCGTTATGCTTCCGTGGGCGACATCATCGTGGTGTCGGTCAAGGAGGCGATTCCGAAGGGCCGCGTGAAGAAGGGCGACGTCCGCAAGGCCGTCGTCGTGCGCACCGCCAAGGAAGTCCGCCGTGAAGACGGCACCGCGATCCGCTTCGACCGCAACGCCGCCGTCATCCTGAACAACCAGGGCGAGCCGGTCGGCACCCGTATCTTCGGGCCGGTCGTGCGCGAGCTGCGGGCCAAGAACTTCATGAAGATCATCTCGCTGGCGCCGGAGGTGCTCTGATGGCTGCGAAGCTCAAGAAGGGTGACACGGTCGTCGTGCTCACCGGCAAGGACAAGGGCAAGAAGGGCGAGATTTCCGCCGTCCTGCCGTCCGAGAACAAGGCCATCGTCGATGGCGTGAACATCGCGATCCGCCACACCAAGCAGTCGGCGGCCTCGCAGGGCGGCCGTCAGCCGAAGGCGATGCCGATCGACCTGTCGAACCTCGCGATCGTGGACAGCAAGGGCAATCCCACCCGCGTCGGCTTCCGCATGGATGGCGACAAGAAGGTGCGTTTCGCCAAGACCACCGGGGAGGCGATCTGATGCTGGACGCTGCTCAATACACTCCGCGCCTGAAGGCCGAATACAAGGCCAAGATCCGCGCGGCGATGAAGTCGGAATTCGGCTACAAGAACGACATGCAGATCCCGCGTCTGGACAAGATCGTCCTGAACATGGGCGTCGGCGAGGCGGTCAAGGACACCAAGAAGGTCAAGCAGGCCTCCGAGGAACTGGGCCAGATCGCCGGTCAGAAGGCTGTCATCACCAAGGCCAAGAAGTCGATCGCCGGCTTCCGCGTCCGTGAGGAGATGCCGCTGGGCTGCAAGGTCACCCTCCGTGGCGACCGGATGTACGAATTCCTCGACCGGCTCATCAACGTGGCTCTGCCCCGCGTCCGCGACTTCCGCGGTGTGAAAGGCACCAGCTTCGACGGTCGCGGCAACTATGCCATGGGCCTGAAAGAGCACATCGTGTTCCCCGAGATCAACTTCGACAAGGTCGACGAGGTTCTGGGGATGGACATCATCATCTGCACCACCGCGAACTCCGACGCGGAAGCCAAGGCGCTGTTGAAGCATTTCAACATGCCCTTCACGTCGTAAGCGCGAGGAACCTGAAATATGGCAAAGAAATCCATGGTGAACCGCGAAGTGAAGCGGGCGAAGCTGGTGAAGCAGCATGCTTCCAAGCGCGCCGGCCTCAAGGCGGTGATCAACGACCAGTCGAAGCCGATGGAAGAGCGTTTCAAGGCGACTCTGAAACTGGCCGAGATGCCCCGCAACTCGTCGGCGACGCGGATCCACAACCGCTGCCAGCTGACGGGCCGTCCGCATGCGTTCTACCGCAAGCTCAAACTCTCGCGCATCATGCTGCGTGACCTGGCCTCGTTCGGCCAGATCCCCGGCATGGTCAAGTCCAGCTGGTAAGGGAGGAATCAGATGTCCATGAACGATCCTCTCGGCGATATGCTGACCCGTATCCGCAACGCCCAGATGCGCGGCAAGTCCACTGTCGTGACCCCCGCATCCACGCTGCGCGCCCGCGTCCTGGAAGTGCTGCTGTCCGAAGGCTACATCCGTGGCTGGGAGAAGGCGGACACCGCCAACGGCCAGGGCGAATTCACCATCAGCCTGAAGTACTACGAAGGCGAGCCCGTGATCCGCGAACTCAAGCGCGTCTCGAAGCCCGGCCGTCGCGTGTACATGGGCGTGAGCGAGCTTCCCTCGGTCCGCAACGGCCTTGGCGTCGCCATCGTCTCCACGCCCAAGGGTGTTCTGTCGGATGCAAATGCACGCGCTGCCAACGTCGGCGGCGAAGTGCTTTGCACCGTGTTCTGAGGAGGGTTCCATGTCTCGTATCGGCAAGAAACCCGTCACCCTGGTCAAAGGCACCTCCGCCTCGATCAGCGGCCAGACCATCGAAGTGAAGGGCCCGAAAGGGACCCGTTCCTTCACCGCAGGCGACGACGTCACCCTCACCATCGAAGGCGATGCCGTGAAGGTCACCCCGCGCGGACTCTCCAAGCGCGCCCGCGCGCAGTGGGGCATGACCCGTTCCATGATCGAGAACCTGGTGACTGGCGTCAGCACCGGCTTCAAGAAGGAAATGGAAATCCAGGGCGTCGGCTACCGTGCGGCGATGCAGGGCAATGTCCTGAAGCTGTCGGTCGGCCATTCGCATGACGTGAACTTCGAAGCGCCGAAGGGGGTGACCATCACCGTCCCGAAGCAGACCGAGATCATCGTCGAAGGCATCGACCAGCAACTCGTCGGCCAGGTGGCGGCGAACATCCGCGAGTGGAAGCAGCCCGAGCCCTACAAGGGCAAGGGGATCCGCTACAAGGGTGAATTCGTCTTCCGCAAGGAAGGCAAGAAGAAGTAAGGGTGGCGAAAATGGCTTTGAACAAGAGAGAGCTGTTCCTCAAGCGCCGCCTGCGCGTCCGGAACAAGATCAAGGCGACCTCGCATGGTCGCCTGCGCCTGTCGGTGCACCGTTCCTCGAAGAACATCAGCGTCCAGCTGATCGACGACGTGAAGGGTATCACCATCGCGGCGGCCTCCTCGCTCGAGAAGGATCTCGGCGTGGTCGGCAAGAACAACCTGGAAGCTTCGGCCAAGGTCGGCGCGGCGATTGCCGAGCGGGCCAAGAAGGCTGGCGTCGAAGAGTGCTACTTCGACCGCGGCGGCTTCCTGTTCCACGGCAAGATCAAGGCGCTTGCCGACGCGGCCCGCGAAGGCGGTCTGAAGTTCTGATACCGGCGGGCAGCGGCAACGCTGCCCCGATGATCCGGGTCCCCCGTCGCGGGGGACACCAGGATCGGCTTTAACGGCGCGCAGTCGCCACCACGAAGGAAGTGCCATATGGCAGAACGTGAGAACCGCCGCGAGCGTCGTGACGACCGTCGCGACAACCGCCCGGAAGAAACCCCGGAATTCGCCGACCGTCTGGTCGCGATCAACCGCGTCTCGAAAACCGTCAAGGGTGGCAAGCGCTTCGGCTTTGCGGCTCTGGTGGTCGTCGGCGACCAGCGCGGTCGCGTCGGCTTCGGCAAGGGCAAGGCCAAGGAAGTGCCGGAAGCGATCCGCAAGGCCACCGAACAGGCCAAGCGCTCGATGATCCGCGTGGCGCTCAAGGACAGCCGCACGCTGCACCACGACATGGAAGGCCGCCACGGCGCCGGCAAGGTCGTGATGCGCACCGCCGTGGCCGGGACCGGCATCATCGCCGGCGGCCCGATGCGCGCCGTGTTCGAGATGCTGGGCGTCCAGGACGTCGTCGCCAAGTCGATCGGCAGCCAGAATCCCTACAACATGATCCGCGCCACCATCGACGGGCTGAAGCACGAGACTTCGCCCCGTTCGGTCGCGTCGCGCCGTGGCAAGAAGGTTGCGGAAATCCTCCGCAAGCCCGAAGCCGAAACCGTGGAGGCCTGAGCATGGCTGCCAAGAAATCTGACGCCACGAAGAAGACCATCGTCGTGAAGCAGGTCCGCTCCGCCGCCCGCCGTCCGGCCGTGCAGACCGCAACCCTGAAGGGCCTCGGCCTGAACAAGCTGAACCGCACCCGCGAGCTGGAGGACACCCCTTCCGTCCGCGGCATGGTGAACGCGATCAGCCACCTGGTCGAGATCATCGAAGAACGCGGCTGACGTAGCGTGGGCATATTGCCCACCCTACGCCCGCTCCGCCCGGTAGGGTGGGCAATATGCCCACCATCCGTTAATAATCATACGCCCCCGCGGAAACGCGGGGGTTCTTCATTTTTCCAAGTTGGTGGCACTACTGAAGGCTGCTTCTTATCGACGGAAGGAAACGGTTCGCGTCTCCTTCCGCAAGATCCGGGCACATTCGGCCAACCCACCCCTCACGCCACATCCCGGGCCACGGCAATCGCCGTCAGCGTATCCACCGATCCCCGTGACTTCCCCGTCTCGATGTCCTGCAACTGCACCCGGTGCAGGTCCGCCCGGCGGGCAAGCTTGGCCCGGGTCAGGCAGCGCCACTCCCGGATCACTCTGACCGGATCCTCGCACGCGCACTTTGGTCCGCGCATGGGGTCGCTCTCCCGAAGCTGGATCTCGCCACGCCCATGTCGCAAAATCTTACCCTGCGTCATTCTGCGGTGCTACGCTTCTCCCAACGACTCAACCCTGACCCGGCAAGGCAGGGGGTCGTCCAAGGGAGGAAACCCATGACCACGCATTATGCCGGCGGCTGCGAGCACGTCCATGTGACCGCCACGGCCGAGCCGATCGACAACCACGAATGTCACTGCAACGTCTGCAAGTCGGTGACGGGCCAGCACACCACCCATGTCGCCTTCTTCAACCATGGCGACATCCAGGTCGACCACCCCGAGAAGATCAAGCGCGTGCCCTTCAACAAGGACAACCCGGACGGTCCCTTGGAGATCTGCCTCTGCACCGACTGCGGCGCGGTGCTGATGCTCGACGACAAGCAGGGCCGCATCCGCGTCGCGGTGCCGAACGTGATGGGCTACGACGACGCCAAGTTCCCCAAGGCCACCTACCATGCCTTCTGGGACGAGACGAAGGGCTATCCGGCCCCGCAGGACGGCCGCCCGGTCTATTCCGGCCTCCAGCCCAGCTTCGTCTGGCCGAAAGGCGCGTGACCACCCGGTTCCAAAGGTTAAGTCCACACTAACGCGGCTTGCCAACCCATTGGAATCGTGCACTCCGAAAGGCTGTCCACGCGTGGACGGCCTTTCCCTTGCCAAGCGCCCTGCCTTCCTGTAAGGCCCCCCGGTGGCCAAGTCCGGCCATGAGAATCAAGAAAAGCCGTGGTCGCCCCGTTCTCGCTTCGGGGGCGTTTCCGGCAAGGAGAAGCGACATGAAACTGCACGAACTCGCCGACAACGAAGGCGCGGCGAAGAAGAAGAAGCGCGTTGCGCGCGGCCCGGGCTCGGGCAAGGGCAAGACCGCAGGCCGGGGTATCAAGGGCCAGTCGTCCCGCTCGGGCGTGGCGCTGGGTGGCTACGAAGGCGGCCAGATGCCGCTCTACCGCCGCCTGCCGAAGCGCGGCTTCACCAAGCCGAACAAGCTGCACTATTCGGTGGTCAACCTGGGCCTGATCGAGAAGTTCATCGCCGCGGGCAAGCTGGACGCCAAGGAAGAGATCACCGAGGACGCGCTGGTCGCGGCCGGTGTCACCTCGAACAAGCGCGACGGCATCCGCGTGCTGGCCAAGGGTGAGCTGACGTCGAAGGTCACCCTGACCGTCACCGGCGCCTCGGCCTCGGCCGTGGAAGCGGTGGAAAAGGCCGGCGGCAAGGTCACGCTCCTGGCACCCGTGGCGGCTGCGGCTGAATAAGCATTGTGAGCGGCCGAAAGGTCGCTTACACCACACCAAGTTTTCCCGCGCCGCCGAACCGGAGAACGGTCCGGCGGCGCTTGGCTTGAAAGAGACCTGACATGGCATCTGCTGCAGAGCAAATGGCGGCGAACCTCAGCTGGGGCATGCTCGGCAAGGCGACCGACCTGCGCCAACGCATCTTCTTCACGGTCGGCCTTCTGATCGTCTACCGGCTGGGCACCTATATTCCCGTCCCCGGCATCGACGGCCAGGCCCTGCGTGAGTTCATGCAGCAGGCCGGGCAGGGAATCGGCGGCATGCTGAACCTGTTCACCGGCGGCGCGATCAGCCGGATGGGGATCTTCGCCCTGGGCATCATGCCCTATATCTCGGCCTCGATCATCGTGCAGCTTCTGGCCACGATGTACGGCCCCTGGCAGCAGCTCAAGAAAGAGGGCGAGCAGGGCCGCAAGAAGCTCAACCAGTACACCCGCTACGGCACCGTGGCGCTGGCGATCCTGCAGGGCTACGGCATCGCCATGTCGATCCAGGGCGGCGGCCTCGCGCATGAGCCGGGCTGGTTCTTCGTCGCCTCCTGCGTCATCACCCTGGTCGGCGGCACGATGTTCCTGATGTGGCTGGGCGAGCAGATCACCGCCCGCGGCATCGGCAACGGCATCAGCCTGATCATCTTCGTCGGCATCGTCGCCGAGATCCCCGCCGCCATCGCGCAATTCCTGGCGCAGGGCCGGTCGGGCGCGATCTCGACCCCGGTGATCCTGGGCGTGATCGTGATGGTCGTCGCCGTAATCGCCTTCGTCGTCTTCATGGAGCGCGCGCTGCGCAAGATCTCGATCCTGTATCCGCGCCGCCAGGTCGGGATGAAGGTCTATGAGGGCGGCTCGTCGCACCTGCCGATCAAGGTCAATCCGGCCGGCGTGATCCCGGCGATCTTCGCCTCGTCGATCCTCTTGCTGCCGACCACGGTTTCCACCTTCTCGGGCGGCGGGACCAATCCGGTCATGTCCTGGCTTTCGGCGAACCTCGGCTACGGCCAGCCGCTGCACCTTGTGTTCCTGTCGGCGATGATCGTCTTCTTCACCTATTTCTACACGCTGAACGTCAGCTTCAAGGTCGACGAGGTCGCCGAGAACCTGAAGAACCAGAGCGCCTCCGTCCCCGGCATCCGTCCCGGCAAGAAGACCGAGGAATATCTGGAATATGTCGTCAACCGCATCCTCGTGCTCGGCGCGGGCTACCTGGCCGCCGTCTGCCTCCTGCCCGAGGTCCTGATCTCGCGCGTGGGGCTGCCCTTCTACTTCGGCGGCACTTCGGTGCTGATCGTGGTCTCGGTCACGATGGACACGATCCAGCAGGTCCAGTCGCATCTTCTGGCCCACCAATACGAGGCGCTGATCGAGAAGTCGCAGCTGCGCGGCCGCAAGAAACCGGGCGCCAAGGCCGCCAAGCCCCCGGCGCGGCGCTGATCCATGGCGAACATCATTCTTCTCGGACCGCCCGGAGCGGGCAAGGGCACTCAGGCCAAGCGGCTGGAAGAGACGCGCGGCATGGTGCAGCTCTCGACCGGCGACATGCTGAAGGATGCGATCGCCAGGGGCACCGAGCTTGGCCGCCGGGTCGAGGGGATCATGGCCCGGGGCGAGCTGGTGACGGACGAGATCGTCATCGGCCTGATCGAGGACCGGATGAAGGGCGGCGCCAGGGGGGGCTTCATCTTCGACGGCTTCCCGCGCACGTTGAAACAGGCCGATGCCCTGGCCGGGCTGATGACCCGGATGGGCTCGACGCTGGACCGGGTGATCGAGATGCAGGTCGATGACGCGGCGCTTGTCGCGCGGATCACCGGCCGCTTCACCTGCGGCAACTGCGGCGCGGTCTATCACGACGTGACCCGGCCGACGAAGGTTGCGGGCGTCTGCGACGTCTGCGGCTCGACCGACCTGAAGCGGCGGGCCGACGACAACGAGGATACGCTGAAGACCCGGCTGATGGAATATTACAAGAAGACCTCACCGCTGATCGGCTATTACTATGCCAAGGGGCAGCTTTCCGCCGTCGACGGCCTGGCCGAGGTGGATGCGGTCGCCGATGCCATCGCATCGGTTCTTGACAAGAGCTGAGAAACTTGCCCCGCGGCCTTGACGGCCCCGGCAAAAGCCCCTAATGCACGGCGTCCCGCGGTGGAATCGCCTTGCGGGCCTTCCTTTATGGAAGTTCGTATCGCCGGGTGAACAGCCCGTGCGGTGTTGTGAAAAAAGGTTCTGGCGCTACGGAACCGCAACCGAAGAAGGACGACACGTTTGGCACGTATTGCTGGCGTCAACATTCCGACCGCGAAACGGGTTCCGATCGCGCTCACCTACATCACCGGAATCGGTCCGCAGACCGCCGAAACCATCTGCGAGGCGCTGAACATCGACCGCGCTCGCCGCGTGAACCAACTGACCGACGCCGAAGTTCTCGCGATCCGCGAATACATCGACGCCAACCTGACGGTCGAGGGCGACCTGCGCCGCGAAGTCACGATGAACATCAAGCGTCTGATGGACCTGGGCTGCTACCGTGGCCTGCGCCACCGCAAGGGCCTGCCGGTCCGCGGCCAGCGCACCCATACCAACGCCCGCACCCGCAAAGGCCCCGCGAAGGCCATTGCCGGCAAGAAGAAATAAGGGGGTCTGACCAATGGCACGTGATACCAAGACCGCCCGCACGAAGAAAAAAGAACGCAAGAACATCGCCGCCGGCGTGGCGCATGTGAACTCGTCGTTCAACAACACCAAGATCCTGATCTCGGACGTCCAGGGCAATGCGATCTCGTGGTCGTCCTCGGGCACCATGGGCTTCAAGGGCTCGCGCAAGTCGACCCCCTATGCCGCCCAGATGGCCGCCGAGGATGCCGGCAAGAAGGCGCAGGAACATGGCGTCCGCACGCTGGAAGTCGAAGTGCAGGGCCCCGGCTCGGGCCGTGAATCGGCTCTGCGCGCGCTGGCTGCGGTGGGCTTCCAGATCACCTCGATCCGCGACGTGACCCCGCTGGCGCACAACGGCTGCCGCCCGCCGAAGCGTCGCCGCGTCTAAGACATTGATTTCCGCCGGGCCGTGGGGAGCTGTCTCCCTGCGGCCCGGTTTTCGTCGTTTACGATCCTCGGGCGTCCGCCGGCTTCGGACATCGGCAGCGGACAAGAATAGGGGCTTCAGAATGATCCACAAGAACTGGCAGGAACTCATCAAGCCGACGCAGCTGGTCGTGAAGCCGGGGGCCGATGCCGCCCGCGTCGCGACCGTCATCGCCGAGCCCCTGGAGCGCGGCTTCGGCCTGACGCTGGGCAACGCGCTGCGCCGCGTGCTGATGTCGTCCCTGCAGGGCGGCGCGATCACCTCCGTCCAGATCGACAACGTGCTGCATGAGTTCTCCTCGGTTGCGGGCGTGCGCGAGGACGTGACGGACATCGTCCTGAACCTGAAGGGCGTCAGCCTGAAGATGGAAGTCGAGGGGCCGAAGCGCCTGTCGATCTCGGCCAAGGGGCCGGGCGTGGTGACCGCGGGCGACATTTCCGAATCCAACGGTATCGAGGTCCTGAACAAGGACCACGTGATCTGCCACCTGGACGAAGGCGCCGACGTGTTCATGGAGCTGACCGTGAACACCGGCAAGGGCTATGTCTCGGCCGACAAGAACCGCCCCGAGGATGCGCCGATCGGCCTGATCCCGATCGACGCGATCTATTCGCCGGTGAAGAAGGTCTCGTATGAAGTCACGCCCACCCGCGAGGGCCAGGTGCTGGACTACGACAAGCTGACGATGAAGGTCGAGACCGACGGCAGCCTGACCCCGGACGACGCCGTGGCCTATGCCGCGCGCATCCTGCAGGACCAGCTGTCGATCTTCGTCAACTTCGAGGAGCCCGAATCCGCCAAGGCCGGCGAGATCGACAGTGGGCTGGAGTTCAACCCGCTGCTCCTGAAGAAGGTGGACGAGCTGGAGCTTTCGGTCCGCTCGGCCAACTGCCTGAAGAACGACAACATCGTCTACATCGGCGACCTGATCCAGAAGACCGAGGCGGAAATGCTCCGCACCCCGAACTTCGGCCGCAAGTCGCTGAACGAGATCAAGGAAGTGCTCTCGGGCATGGGCCTGCATCTCGGCATGGATGTCGAGGACTGGCCGCCGGAGAACATCGAGGACCTCGCCAAGCGGTTCGAGGACCAGTTCTAAGGGTCGGGGCAGGCCCCGACCTACGTCGGCCGGGGCCTGCCCCGGCCTGCAAAATGCCCGGACCGCCGGGGAAACCATGGGCAATCCCGCCCCAACGACGCCGGTCCAACGCAGGCCGGCAACACAAAGCAAAACGACGTCAGGAGACCATCATGCGTCACGCCCGCGGCTACCGCCGTCTGAACCGTACCCACGAACACCGCAAGGCGCTGTTCGCCAACATGACCGGCTCGCTGATCGAGCACGAGCAGATCAAGACCACCCTGCCCAAGGCCAAGGAACTGCGCCCGATCATCGAGAAGCTGATCACTCTGGCCAAGCGCGGCGACCTGCACGCCCGCCGTCAGGCCGCGGCCCAGCTGAAGCAGGACCAGTATGTCGAGCGCCTGTTCGCCATCCTCGGCCCGCGCTACAAGGACCGCCAGGGCGGTTATGTCCGCATCCTGAAGGCCGGTTTCCGTTATGGCGACATGGCCCCGATGGCGATCATCGAGTTTGTCGATCGCGACACCTCGGCCAAGGGCGCTGCCGATCGCGCGCGTGAGGAAGCCGCCGAGGGCTGATCCGACTGCACGGCTTGTGCCAAAGTCAGCAGGCCCGCCGAACCGGCGGGCCTTTGCAATTTTCCCACGATGTCCAACCGTTTGCAGGGATTGACAGAAGTCCCTTGAACTTGGCCGGCGAGGCCCCAAGATCAATCTCAAGTAGAGAATCGCCGGAAGACACCCCATCTCGATGTCACAGGTAAAGCGGTTGGCTGAACTGTATGAAGAGTTGAACAAGCTGGCGCCCGATGGGTATGCGGTCGGTCTGCACATCCGTTTTGCCACGCCCCTTGTGTATCACAGCCGCTATCCCGCCAAATGGGTCGAATACTACAACAACAATTCCTTCTATCTGCGGGATCCCCTGGTGTTCTGGGGAATAGGCACGACGGGCACCAGCCGGTGGAGCGATATCCCGCTGCCCGATCCTTTCGGCCTGCTGAAGAAGGCCGCCACCTACGGCATGAAATATGGTGCGGTATCTTCCTACGGCCCGATAACCTCACGCTCGATGGCAGGGATCACCTCCTCGACGCGTGAGTTCACCGTCGGAGAGATGGAGGCCCTGGCCGATATCACCGCGCGCCTGCACATCGCGGCGAAACCTCCGTCGGAACTGACCAAAGCACAGATCGAGGCGTTGCAATGCATCGCAAATGGGGACCGTCATTCTGCTGCCGCAGCCAAACTGGGTATTTCGGAAAGCGCGCTCAAGGCGCGGCTCAACTCGGCGCGTATCCGGCTTGAGGCGCGCACCACCTCCGAAGCGGTGAGAAAGGCGCGAGAGTATCGCATGCTCTAGGCGCCCACGGTTTCCCTCTGACAGGTTCCACGAGCCCAGAAGGAGACGACCATGGAAGTCACTACGCTTTCCTACGAAAACCTGCACAACCACGGCGAGTTGTTTGCGAACATGTTTCGCGCAAGGCACCGCGCTTTCATCCAGCAGAACAAGTGGGACCTGCCCCAGGCGAACGGGATGGAGTTCGACCAGTACGACACTCCGGCAAGCCGCTGGCTGGCCGTGCATGACAACGGCGAGGTCCTGGCGGGCATCCGCCTGACCCCGACAACCCACCGCTGCGGGATCTATTCCTACATGATCCGCGACGCGCAGCTCGGCCTGCTGGAGACCATTCCGTCCAACCTCCTCGACATGCCGGCGCCGGTGGCCCCGCATATCTGGGAATCCAGCCGTGTCTTCGTCTCGGAAACGGTGCCGGCCAGCCTGCGCCTGCGCGTCCAGCTGCAGCTCCGCCAGGAGATGGTGGCCGCCGCGCGCGACCTGGGCGCCTCGATGGTGCTGGGGCTGATCCCCGAAGCCTCGCGGAGGATCGGCCGCCGGGTGGGGCTGGAATGTGAACCGGCTGGCCCGATCCTGAACTTCGACGGCCTGGATTGCGTCTGCGTGACGATCAGCATGGCGGCCAAGCTGCATTAGGCGGGTGCGGGGACGATCCCGGGGCTGCCGCGCCAACGGGGAACCCGACCTTCGCCGGATATCGGGGCGCGCCGCGCCCCCGCGGCCCGGGGCCTGTCGTGCCCTGGGCCATAACGCCGCTTTTCCTTGGCCGCCAGCTTGCCTAGATTGCGGCCATGGCCGATCTGTTCGACACGCCCCACCCTGCAAAAGACAGCGGCCCGCGCCCCTTGGCCGACCGGCTGCGGCCGAAGTCGCTGGCCGAGGTGATCGGGCAGGAAAAGATCCTCTCGCGCGAGGGGCCGCTCGGCGCGATGCTGGCGGCGGGATCGCTGTCCTCGCTGGTCCTCTGGGGGCCGCCGGGGGTGGGCAAGACCACCATCGCGCGCCTGCTCGCGGCCGAGACCGACCTGCATTTCGTCCAGATCAGCGCGATCTTCACCGGCGTGCCCGAGTTGCGCAAGGTGTTCGAGGCGGCCCGGCTGCGGCGCCAGAACGGGCAGGGGACGCTGCTCTTCGTCGACGAGATCCACCGTTTCAACAAGGCGCAGCAGGACGGCTTCCTGCCGCATATGGAGGACGGGACGATCCTCCTGGTCGGGGCGACAACCGAGAACCCCAGCTTCGAGCTGAACGCGGCGCTTCTGTCGCGGGCCCAGGTCATCGTGCTGGAGCGGCTGTCGCTTGCCGACCTGGAGCGCCTGGCGCAGCGGGCAGAGAAAGAGCTTGGCCGCGCCCTGCCGCTGAAGGGCGAGGCGCGCGAGGCGATGCTGGAGATGGCGGACGGCGACGGCCGGGCGCTTCTGAACCTGATCGAGCAGGTCGCGGCCTGGAAGGTCGAAGGCTCGCTCTCCCGCGATCAGCTGGCGCAGCGCCTGATGCGGCGGGCGGCGAAATACGACAAGTCCGGGGACGAGCACTACAACCTGATCAGCGCCCTGCACAAATCCATCCGCGGATCCGACCCGGACGCCGCGCTGTACTGGTTCGCCCGGATGCTGGAGGGCGGCGAGGACCCCCGCTTCCTGGCCCGCCGCCTGACCCGCATGGCGGTCGAGGACATCGGCTTGGCCGATCCGCAGGCCGAGGCGGTGTGCCTGGACGGCTGGCAGACCTATGAGCGCCTGGGCAGCCCCGAGGGCGAGCTTGCGCTGGCGCAGGCCGTGGTCTACCTCGCCCTCGCGCCCAAGTCGAATGCCGTCTACACCGCCTACAAGGCCGCCCGCGCGGCGGCGCGCGAGACCGGCAGCCTGATGCCGCCCAAGCATATCCTCAACGCCCCCACCCGGATGATGAAGGAGCATGGCTATGGCGCGGGCTATGCCTATGACCACGACGCCGAGGACGGCTTTTCGGGGCAGAACTACTTTCCCGAAAGCATGAAACGCCCGGTCTGGTACCTGCCTCCCGAACGCGGCTTCGAGCGGGAACTGAAGAAACGCGCCGAGTATTTCGCGAAGCTCCGGGCGAAACGGCAAGGGGGATAGGTGCCGGGCGGCGGATGGGCTCCGGTCCCCAGGCCACTTGACCTGCTGCGGGAAGTGGACGACCCTCGTTTCCGCCCGTTCTGGTGAGTGAGAGCATGAAGATTCTGCTTGTTGCGCAGAATGCATCTTCCCGTTTCGGCGGAGAGGCGTTCCTGCCTCTCAAATACTTCCAGCTTCTGCGTCAGCGCGGCCATGAGGTGCGCCTGATTGCGCATCAGAGAAACCGGGACGATCTGCAAGAAACCCTCGGCGATGAAATCCGGTTCGTGCATTTCATTCCCGACACGGGATGGCACCGGGCAATCTGGCGAATTGGGCAGCACCTGCCCGCCCGGGGATTCAAGCCGATTGTCGAAATCGCCATGGGATTTGTGAATGAACATTTCCAGAAGCGTATCATCCGTTCGCTTGTCGCGGAGGGAAAGGCAGACATAATCCACCAGCCGATCCCGGTTTCTCCGCGCGCGCCGTCCGCGATATACGGTTTCGGCATTCCGGTCGTGATCGGCCCGATGAACGGAAACATGAGCTTTCCGGACGGATACGAGGATTACCAGCCGTCTTGGGAACGCCGGATGATCGGGTTCAGCCGCCTCTTCGCCGGTTTGGCGAACCGGATCATTCCGGGAAAGGCGCGGGCCGCGGCGCTTCTGGTCGCCAATGAGCGGACCAGAAGAGGATTGCCCGTCGCGAGCCATCCCAGGGTGATCAGCCTGGTCGAGAACGGAGTCGATTTCTCGGTCTGGAAAGGGGCCTTGCGGCGACCGGAAGGCGACAATGCTTTCCGCCTGGTATTCATGGGGCGCCTGGTCGGACTGAAGGCGGTGGACCTGACACTGGAAGCCATGGCGCTGACGCGGAAATCCGGGGTCGATGTGCGCCTGGATGTCCTGGGCGAGGGGCCCGAAACGGAAAGGCTTCAGGCCCTTGCGAAGGCCCTGGATCTGCAGGATGTGGTGACCTTCCACGGTTTCCTGCCGCAATCCGAATGTGCCGCGAGGATGGCGCGGGCCGATGCCCTGGTCCTCAATTCCCTGCGCGAATGCGGAGGGGCGGTCGTGTTGGAGGCGATGGGTCTCGGACTTCCGGTCATTGCCGCGGATTGGGGCGGTCCGGCCGATTATCTCGACCCCTCCTGCGGGTTTCTGGTTCCTCCGGTGCCACGCTCGACCTTCGTGCCAAGGCTGGCCGAAGCGATGCAGAGGCTGGCAGACGACCCGGAGCTTGCCGGGCGAATGGGGGCGCTCGGGGCGGCGAAGGTCCGGGCCGAATACGACTGGGAGAAGAAGATCGACCGGATGCTGCAGATCTACCAGGACCAGCTCGGACCGGCATCCGGGGCGGGTCGGGCGCAGTGAGGCCGATCCGCTGGCCGGGGCAGGGTGGAGCACGGGAACCCTCGCCCGGATTCCGGGTTCTTCTTGACGCTGGCTGGCCAAGGGGTGATGACTCCCGATGCCGGTAGCCTGGCCCGTCGACCGGGCCGCCCGAGGACGAAAGCGATGACCGATCCCGTCTTTCCCGATCTGAAGCACCAGTCCGTCTTCATCACCGGCGGCGGGTCGGGCATCGGTGCAGCCCTGACCGAGGCCTTCCTGCGCCAGGGGGCGAAGGTCGCCTTCTGCCAACGGTCCGATGCGACGCCCTTCTGCGACGCGATGGAGAAGGCCACGGGGAACCGCCCGCTGTTCCTGCCCTGCGACATCGCCCGGACCGACCAGTTGCAGCTGACGCTCTCCACCGCCGCAAAGGCGAACGGGCCGATCACCGTGCTGGTGAACAACGCCGCCAACGACCGGCGGCACGAGACGCTGGCGACCGATCCGGCCTTCTGGGACTGGTCGATGGCGGTCAACCTGCGGTCCTATTTCTTCGCCTGCCAGGCGGTCATTCCGGGGATGCAGGCGGCGGGCGGGGGCAGCATCGTCAACTTCTCCTCGATCAGCTTCATGATGGCCGACAAGGGCTATGCCGCCTATATCGCCGCCAATGCCGGCATCGTCGGCCTGACCCGGACGCTGGCGCGCGAGTTCGGGCCGGATCGCATCCGCGTCAACGCGATCGCGCCGGGCTGGGTGCTGACCGAACGGCAGAAGGAGCACTGGGTCACGCCCGAGGGGCTGGCCGCGCACCTGTCGCGCCAGTGCCTGCCCGACCCGATCCAGCCCGGGGATATGGCCGGCGCGGTGCTCTTCCTCGCCTCGAACGCCTCGCGCGTGATGACCTCGCAGACGCTGATCCTTGATGGGGGGTATATTTCCGCATGACCGGACCGTTCCAACCCGCCTGGATTGCCGTTGACTGGGGGACCTCGAACCTGCGCGCCTGGGCGATGGCGGCGGATGGCTGCGTGCTGGCCGAGACCGGCTCGGACGAGGGGATGGGTCGCCTGACGCCGGGCGAGTTCGAGCCCGCGCTTCTGCGCCTGATCTCGCCCTGGCTGGAGGGGCGGCCGCCGGTCGTCGCCTGCGGCATGGTCGGCGCCCGCCAGGGCTGGCGCGAGGCCCCCTATCGCAAGGTTCCCTGCGCGCCCCTCGACCCCGCGGCGATGATCCTGGCCCCGACGACCGATCCCCGCCTGCATGTCTCCATCGCGCCGGGACTGATGCAGGCCCGGCCCGCCGACGTGATGCGCGGCGAGGAGACCCAGATCGCCGGGGCGCTGCGGCTGATGCCGGACTACGACGGCGTGATCTGCCTGCCCGGCACCCATTCCAAATGGGCCCATGTCAGCGCGGGCGAGGTGGTCAGCTTCCAGACCTTCATGACCGGCGAGATCTTCGCGCTCCTCTCCGAAGCTTCGGTCCTGCGCCACGGCATGCAGGGCGGCGGCTGGGATGAGGAGGCGTTCGACAGCTCGGTCTCGGACGCGCTGTCCCGCCCGGAACGGCTTGCGGCGCGGCTCTTCTCGCTGCGGGCCGAAGGGCTGGTGGCCGAGCTTGCACCGGGCACCGCGCGGGCCAGGCTCTCGGGTCTCCTGATCGGGGCCGAGCTGGCCGCCGCCCGGCCCTACTGGCTGGGCCAGCGCGTCACCCTGATCGGCTCCGCCGCGCTGGCCGCCGCCTATGCCCGCGCCCTGGCCGTGCAGGGGGTGGAAGCCGCCCATCTCGCCGCCGCCGATTGCACGCTTGCGGGCCTGGCCGCGCTTGCCCCCCGGACCGAGGCCACCTCGCCATGACTCACCCCGTGACCCATCGCAACCTCATCGCCATCCTGCGCGGCATCACCCCGGCCGAGGCCCCCGCCGCCGCACAGGCGCTGGCACGGGCCGGGATCACCCGGATCGAGGTCCCGCTGAATTCGCCCGATCCCTTCGCCTCGATCGCCGCCATGGTCGCCGCCACCGAGGACGCCGAGATCGGTGCCGGCACCGTCCTGACGATCGACGAGGTCTCCCAGGTGAAGGCCGCGGGCGGCAGCCTCGTCGTCTCGCCGAACTGCGACCCCGAGGTGATCCGGGCCACCCGCGCGCTCGGCATGGCAAGCTGGCCCGGCGTGATGACTCCCACCGAATGTTTCGCGGCGATCCGGGCCGGGGCCAGCGGCCTGAAGCTTTTCCCCGGCAGCCTGATCGGGCCCGAGGGGCTGAAGGCGCTGCGCGCGGTCCTGCCGAAGGACCTGCCGGTCTATGCCGTCGGCGGCGCGGGACCGGCGAACTTCGCCGACTGGGCCCGCGCCGGGGCGGAGGGTTTCGGCATCGGCACCGCGCTTTACACCCCCGGCCTCCCGACTGCGGAAATCGCCGGCCGCGCGGCGACGATCGTGGCCGCCTTCGACGCGGTGTTCGCATGATCTACGATGCGCGCCCCTGCGAACTGGGAGAAGGCGCGCTCTGGCATCCCTTGCGCGAAGAGCTGTTCTGGTTCGACATCCTGAACCGGACGCTGCATTCCCGGGCGCAAAGCTGGAGCTTCCCCGAACTGGTCTCGGCCGCAGGCTGGATCGGCCGGGACGAGCTCCTGATCGCCTCGGAGACCGGCCTGTTCCGCTTTCACCTCGGCAGCGGCACGCGCAGCCCGGTTGCGGCGGCAGGCACCGCCGCGACCCGCTCGAACGACGGCCGCGCCGACCGGCAGGGCGGCTTCTGGTTCGGCACCATGGGCCGGAAGGCGGAAAAGGGCTCGGGCGCGGTCTGGCGCTGGCGTGACGGCGCATTGCGCCGGCTGTTCCAGGGGATCACCATCCCCAACTCGATCTGCTTCACCGCGGACGGCAGGGCGGCGCATTTCTCGGACACCGCCACCGGCCAGGTGATGAAGGTGGCGCTGGACGCGGCGGGCTGGCCGCAGGGAGAGCCGGAGGCCTGGCTGGACCTCGACCGGGCGGGTCTGAATCCCGACGGGGCGGTGATCGACGCCGAGGGACGGTTCTGGAACGCGCAATGGGGCGCGGGCCGCGTCGCCTGCTATACCCCGGACGGCCGCTTCCTGCAGGCGGTGGAAACGCCGGATGCCGCGCAATCCTCCTGCCCGGCCTTCGGTGGCCCCGACCTTTCCACGCTCTTCGTCACCACGGCGCTGGAGAACATGAGCGCCGAGGCGCGGGCAAGGCATCCGGCCTCGGGCCAGGTCTTCGCCTTCCCCGCCGTCGCCCGCGGCTTGCCCGAACCGCAGGTCCTGATGCCCGGCCAGGGTGGGTGAAGCACCCACCCTGCGCCTGCCTCAATCCCTGACCGAGACCTCGCCTGTGACCGGCAGGAAGGCTGCGGCATTGGGGCCGAGGGTCAGCCGGTCGCCGTCCAGCACCGCATTGAACGAGACCGCATCCAGGTGCTCCGCGCCCGCCACCGTCACCGACAGCGCCACCGGCGACAGGTTGAACAGGCACAGAAGCGCGGCCTCGCCCTCGCCGCGGACGAAGCCCAGCACCGGGTCATGCAGGTCGAGGAACCGGGTCCGCCCGGTCCGCAGCACCGGCGTCGCCCGGCGGAAGGCCAGCATCGCCCGGTAATGCTCCAGCACCGAGCCCGGCACCCCCGCCTGGCCCGCGACATGCCGCGCCGCCTGCTCCGCCTTCACCGGCAGCCAGGGAAGACCCGTCGAGAACCCGGCCTGCGGCGAGGCGTCCCAGACCATCGGCGTGCGGGTGTTGTCGCGGCCGATCGGCTCGGGCCAGAAGGCGATGCCCTGCGGGTCGGTCAGCTCGTCCAGGTCGAGCGGCGTATCGGTCTGGCCCAGCTCCTCGCCCTGCCAGAGACAGATCGAGCCCTCGAAGGACAGAAGCAGCGATCCGGCCTGCTTCGCCAGGCAGTCCAGCGTGTCGCCATAGGCGGCCCAGCGGCTGACATGGCGCGGCACGTCGTGGTTGGAGAAGGCCCACATCGGCCAGCCTCCCGCGGCCCCGGCGAAGAACTCGGCCAGTTTCGCGCGGAAGTAGCCGGGGGAATAGTCGTTGCCCATCATCTCGAAGCTGTAGCACTGATGCAGCCGGCCGGGCGCGGTGTAGTCGTTCATCATGCGGATCGCATGGTGGCTTTCGCCCATCTCGCCCACCGAGATCGCGCCGTATTCGTCCAACAGCCCGCGCACCCTTTCCAGCCAGGGCAGCGTCTCGGGCTGGTTCTTGTCGAACAGGTGGTACTGCATCCCGTAGGGGTTGGCCTCGGTCTCGGGCTTGATGCGGTAGTCCGAGGGATTGTCGCGGAATTTCGCGTCGTGGAAGAAATAGTTGACCGTGTCGAAGCGGAACCCGTCCACCCCCCGGTCCAGCCAGAAGCGCAGGGTCTCCAGCGCCCAGTCCTGGACCTCGGGGTTGTGGAAGTTCAGGTCCGGCTGACTGGCCAGGAAGTTGTGCAGGTAATACTGCTTGCGCCGCGCGTCCCAGGCCCAGGCGGTGCCGCCGAAGACCGACAGCCAGTTCGAGGGCGGGCCGCCGTCGTGGCGGGCATCGGCCCAGACATACCAGTCGGCCTTGGGGTTCAGCCGGTTCTGGCGGCTTTCCACGAAGGCCGGGTGCCGGTCCGACGTGTGGCTCAGGACCTGGTCGATGATGACCTTCAGCCCCAGCTCATGCGCCCTCTCGATCAGCCGGTCGAAGTCTTCCAGCCGGCCGAAGACCGGATCGACGTCGCGATAGTCGCTGACGTCATAGCCCATGTCCTTCATCGGGCTGCGGAAGAAGGGCGAGAGCCAGACCGCATCCACCCCGAGCCCGGCCAGATGGTCAAGCCTGCGGGTGATGCCGGGCAGGTCGCCCACCCCGTCGCCATTGCTGTCCTGGAACGACCGGGGATAGACCTGATAGGTCACCGCGCCACGCCACCATTCCTGCATCCCCGCCTCCCTGCCGCGCAGGCGCAAGATGCGCAACATTGCCCACCCTACGCTGTCTCCCAGCCCCATAGCCCTCCGCGGCCGGAGGAAAAAGGCCCCTCTGCCCCCAAACAGCGCGGCTTCCTGCCGACCGGCCCGCGACGCAGCCGCAACTTCCCGGTTGACCCCGCCGCTTCGCCGCAGCACCTTCCGGCCCCAGCCCGGAGTCGCCGATGACCAAAGCCCCGCTCGTCACCCCCGTCCTGATCGCCGGATCGGTGATCCTGATGATCTCCTTCGCCGTCAGGGCCAGTTTCGGCGTGTTCCAGATTCCCATCGCCGAGGAATTCGGCTGGATGCGGGCCGATTTCTCGCTGGCGATCGCGATCCAGAACCTGGCCTGGGGCATCGGCCAGCCCCTGTTCGGCGCCCTGGCCGAGCGGTTCGGCGACCGCCGCGCGATCATCGCCGGGGCGCTGCTCTATGCGGCGGGGCTGGTCCTCTCGGCCTATGCGGTCACGCCGGGCCAGCACCAGCTGCTGGCGATCATCATCGGCTTCGGCATCGCCGGCACCGGCTTCGGCGTGATCCTGGCCATCGTCGGTCGCGCCACCAGCGCCGAGAACCGCTCGATGGCGCTGGGCATCGCCACGGCCGCCGGCTCGGCCGGGCAGGTGATCGGCGCCCCCTCGGCCGAGTTCCTGCTGCAATCCTGGTCCTGGCAGGTCGTCTTCGTGATCTTCGCTGCCGTGATCCTGGCCACGCTGGCGGCGCTTCCCTTCCTGCGCAGCCCGCAGCTGGCCACGAGACACGAGCTGGAGGAGAGCATGGGCACCGTCCTGGCCCGCGCCATCCGCGACCCGTCCTATACGCTGATCTTCCTGGGCTTCTTCTCCTGCGGCTATCAGCTGGCCTTCATCACCGCCCACTTCCCCGCCTTCGTGACCGAGCTCTGCTCGCCCATCGATAGCAGCAGCCTGCTCGCCGGGCTGGGGATCACCTCGACCTCGGCGCTGGGGGCGGTATCGATCGCGGTGATCGGGCTGTTCAACATCATGGGCACACTGACGGCCGGATACCTGGGCAAGCGTTATACCAAGAAGTATCTCCTGTTCGCGGTCTATGTCGGCCGCACCATCGCCGCCGCCGTCTTCATCCTCATGCCGATCACCCCGGCCTCGGTGCTGATCTTCTCGGCGGTCATGGGCTCGCTCTGGCTGGCGACCGTGCCGCTGACCAGCGGCCTTGTCGCGCATATCTACGGCATCCGCTACATGGGCACGCTCTACGGCTTCGTCTTCCTCAGCCACCAGATCGGCGGCTTCCTCGGCGTCTGGCTGGGCGGGCGAATGTACGACCTGAACGGCGACTACACGCTGGTCTGGTGGATCGGCGTCGGGGTCGGGGCCTTCTCGGCCGTGGTCCACCTGCCGATCCGCGAGCGCAGCATGATGGCGCAGCCCGCTTGACCCTCCTCCTCGAGCACTTCGTGCACTCGTCGGGGGGTGGCCCCGCGAGGAGTGCGCGAAGTGCTCGACGAGCCGCCCGCTACTCCTTCGGCATCGGCTGGACCACCAGCACCTCGAGGTCGCGTCCGGGCGTGTAATCGGTCTTCTCGATCACGAAGGTGGTCGGGCCCGTCTTCCTCACCCCCTCGGCGCAAAGCGAGATCACGTTCCCCGGATCGCCCTTGTCCAGCGTCAGGCTGAACCTGCCGATGGGTCCGGCCCAGCTGTTCGCCGTCCGCAGGACGTAGGAGAGGTAGAAGGCGGTGCCGTAGTTGCCGTATTCGTCGCCCCCGGGGCTTTCCAGCGCCTTCGCCATCGCCCTCGAGGTGGCCGCATCGATGCAGTACTGGTCCACCAGCGCCTGCTGATAGTCCTCCGGCGGCTCGGACCAGTAGAACAGGCCCCCCGGCGGGCGATTGGTGTAGCTGTGACCGATCCGCAGCTCCTTGCCCGCCCGGAAGGTCTGGGTCCAGTGATAGCGGGTGACGATGGACCATGCGCCCCAGACATCCGGCGGGATGTCCTGCGCCGCGTCGCCCTCGTAGTATTCCGCCAGCCCCAGCGCCGCGACCTCGTTGCGCTTTTCCTCGGGGAAGGACAGGAGCAGTTCGCGCAGCGCGACCCAGTCCAGCGCCAGGGGAATGCCGAGGCGTTCCAGATCGGCGGTCACCTCGCGGCCCGGCGTGTCGTATTGCTCGGCCGGGGTGGCGCTTTCCCAATTCTCCTGCACCACGGCGATCCGGTCGATGGCGACCGCAACCGGCTGGCCGTCGACCGTGGCGGTGAAGCCGACGAGATCGGGCTGCGACAGGTCCTCGGGCAGGTTCATCATCCCCTCGTAGCCCGCCCAGACGCCGATCGGGGGCAGGGGAAAGATCACCTCGCCGGTGACATCCCGGCCGGTCGTGTTGCGGAAGACATAGTCCACCGTGACCCTGTCGATCCCGATGAAAAGCCGCTCCTCCTCCATCGCGACGGCCTCGGTCTGGCCGAAGGTCAGGCCGGTGGCGGAAAGCCCGCCGAAGCCGTCGTTGGCAAGCGCAGGGCTGGCAGAGATCAGGACAAGGCAAAGGCACAGACGCATCGAAACCTCCGGGAGCAATTCCCCGCATCTGACGCCCGTCGCCGGATTCCCACAAGTCCGCCGGGCACCGGAATTTTTGAAAAATTCCGGACCGGAGCCTTCAAAGGCTCCGATGCGATTTCTTCAAGAAATCGCCTTGCGCCCGGCCGCCCGGCTTGTCACAACCTCCGGACCCCTGCGAGAGCTCCGCCCCATGCGCATCGGCATTGCCGCCCTCGTCCTGGCCTATGTCCTCAGCCAGTTCTACCGCGCCTTCCTGGCGGTGATGACCCCGGTCCTGACCAAGGAGCTTGGCGTCTCGGCGGCGGATCTCGCCTCGGCCTCGGGCTGGTGGTTCCTGGCCTTCGCCGCGATGCAGGTCCCGATCGGCGCCTGGCTCGACCGGGTGGGGCCCCGGCTGACCACGGGCCTCCTGCTGGCGCTGGGCGCGGGCGGGGCGGTCCTGTTTTCCCAGGCGACCGGGGCCCTGCAGATCAAGCTGGCGATGGCGCTGATCGGCGCGGGCTGCGCGCCGGTCCTGATGGCGGGCTATTTCATCTTCGCCCGCAGCTTCTCGCCGACGGTCTTCGGCACGCTGGCCGCGCTGATGCTGGGGGTGGGGACGCTGGGCAATGTCGCCTCGGCGCTGCCCCTGTCCTGGACGGTCGCGGCCTTCGGCTGGCGCGAGACCATGCTGGGCCTTGCCGTCATCACCGGCGCGGTGGCGCTGGCGATCCTCGCGCTGGTGCGCGACCCCGAGCGGCTGGAGGCCGGGCGCAGGGGCTCGCTGATCGAGCTTCTGCGGATGCCCGCGCTCTGGCCGATCCTGGCGATGATGGTGGTCTGCTATGCGCCCATCGCCGGGCTGCGCGGGCTGTGGATCGGGCCCTATTTCGCCGATGTGCATGGCGCGGACCAGCTGGAGATCGGGCGGATCAGCCTCTGGGTCGGGCTGGCCATGGTGGCCGGGAACTTCGCCTACGGACCGCTGGACCGCATCTTCAGCCGCAGGAAATGGCTGGTCATCGCCGGCAATGCGGCGGCGGTGGCCTGTCTCTTCGCCTTGTGGTGGTTCGCGGCGGCCCCGCCGGCGGTGACGACCGCGATCCTGGTCGCGGCGGGCTTCCTGGGCGCGAGCTTTCCCATCGTGCTGGCGCACGGCCGGTCCTTCGTGCCGCCGCACCTGACCGGGCGGGGGGTGACGCTGCTCAACCTCTTCGGCATCGCGCCCATCGGCATCGCCCAGATCATCACCGGCCGCATCCATGCCGCGACCCCGGCCGCCCCCGCGGCCGCGCCCTATGCGGCGGTGTTCCTGTTCTTCGCCGTCAGCACCGCCATCGGCCTGGCCGTCTATCTTCTGTCACAGGACCGGGCCGACTGACGCGAGGCCCGACGAATCCGCTTTCCCCCGCGCGGCCCATGCGCTAACAGCCGCCCGTCCCGAGGTCCGGGACGGACAAAGGAGAACCCCGATGGGCTACAAGGTCGTCGTCGCGGGTGCCACGGGCAACGTGGGCCGCGAAATGCTGAACATCCTCGCCGAGCGCGAGTTCCCGGTGGACGAGATCGCCGCGCTGGCGTCGCGCAAGTCCCTCGGCACCGAGGTCAGCTTCGGCGACAAGACCATCAAGACCAGGGACCTCGACACTTTCGACTTCACCGGCTGGGACATCGCGCTCTTCGCCGTCGGCTCCGAAGCGACGAAAGCCTATGCCCCCAAGGCCGCCGCGGCGGGCTGCGTGGTGATCGACAACTCGTCGCTCTACCGCTACGACCCGGAAATCCCGCTGATCGTGCCGGAAGTGAACGCCGACGCGATCCACGGCTATGCCAAGCGCAACATCATCGCCAACCCCAACTGTTCCACCGCGCAGATGGTGGTGGCGTTGAAGCCCTTGCATGACCGCGCCAGGATCAAGCGCGTGGTGGTCTCGACCTACCAGTCCGTCTCGGGCGCCGGCAAGGAAGGCATGGACGAGCTCTGGGAGCAGACCAAGGCGGTCTACAACCCGGTGCAGGAAGTCCCGCCGAAGAAATTCTCCAAGCAGATCGCCTTCAACGTGATCCCGCATATCGACGTCTTCCTCGACTCGGGCGAGACCAAGGAAGAATGGAAGATGGTGGCCGAGACCAAGAAGATCCTCGACCCCTCGATCAAGGTCACCGCGACCTGCGTCCGCGTCCCGGTCTTCGTCGGCCATTCCGAGGCGATCAACATCGAGACCGAGGAGTTCCTCGACTGGCAGGAAGCCCAGGACATCCTGCGCGAGGCGCCCGGCATCATGCTGGTCGACAAGCGCGAGGCGGGCGGCTACGTCACCCCGATCGAATGCGTGGGCGAATTCGCGACCTATGTCAGCCGCGTGCGGCAGGATTCGACCATCGAAAACGGGCTGAACCTGTGGTGCGTCAGCGACAACCTGCGCAAGGGTGCCGCGTTGAACGCGGTGCAGATCGCGGAACTGCTGGGTTCGAGGGTGCTGAAGAAGGGCTAGGACTTTCTTCACCCTTGTCTGACAGGGTCTCGGTCCATGGCCGAGACCCTTTTCCATTGCGATGACCTGCTCTGGGCGCGTTTTCTCGCCCTGTGCCGGGCGCGAGATGAAACCCCCGGAGCCATGCTGCGCGACCTCGTGCGGCTGGAAGTGCAGCGCAACGAGCGTCGCAATGCGAGGAGTGACGAAGTCATCGACGAGCCGCTCCTCGTGCGCCTTCGGCTTCTCGTCGCGGAGGCGCTTGCCGAAGCGCAGGACTGGCCCACGCTGCAGTCCGCCCTGCGCCAGCGTGGCCTCCGCTTCCAGCCCGCGGGCGGTGGCCTCAACCTGATCGACGCCGCCACCGGCGAACCCCTCGCCAGGTCCAGCCAGGTCGGCCCCGCCTATCTCGCCCTTGTCCGTCGCTTCCGGACGGGCTTCCCGGGCCATCCGCGTCCCGGCCTCGCCGCGCAGGCGCTGGCGCGGCAAACGGGGCGATAGGGACGGGTTTCCCGCCTTGCGCAACGCGCGCCGACGGGCCTACCCTCGCGCCCGGACCATTCCCCGACAGGCCACCGCCATGCGCATGCTTCTCCCGCTCCTCCTCGTCACCGCCCTGCCTGCCCTGGCCGACACGATCCCCGCAGCCAGCCGGATCACCGCCGTCACCGTCTACCCCGAGGGCGCGAGACTGACGCGCGAGGTCACCTTCACCCTTCCCGCCGCCGGGCGGCACGAGCTTCTGGTCACCGACCTGCCCGCGGCCAGCGAGCCGGGGCTGATCCAGCTTGCCCCCGGCGCGGACGTCCGGCTTGGCGCCTTCAACCTGCGCGCCGACCGCCTCCCCCCGCGAGAGGAGCCGTTGACCCCCGCGCAGGCGGAAGCGAAGGCCGAGGTCGAACGGCTTGAAGCCTCCGAGCAGGCGGCGCTTCTCGCCCTCGATGCCGTGCAGGCCCGGGTCGAGGCCGCCGAGGCGCAGGCGCGCTTCCTGGCCTCCTTCTCCGGCGCGCTGCCCGATGCCGCCACGCCCGAGACGATCCGGGCCATGGCCGCGATGATCGGAACCGAGACGCTGGCGGCGCGTCAGACGGCGCTTGCCGCCCGCGCCGAACTCTGGCCCGCCCGCAAGGCCCTGGAAACGGCGCAGGAAGCCTTGCAGAAGGCCCGCGCCGCCTTCGACGCCCTGCCCTCGGCCGACATGGACTATACCGCGCTGGCCGTCGAGCTGACCGCCGGGGCCGGGGACCATTCCGTCACCATCACGCAATATGTCGGCGGGGCGGGCTGGCGGCCGTTCTACGAGCTGAAACTCACGCGCGAGGGCGGCGATGCGCTGGCCTTCGACCGCTCTGTCCTGGTGACGCAGCAGACCGGCGAGGATTGGTCCGGGATTGCGCTGACGCTCTCCTCCTCGGCGCCCAGCCACCAGTCCGCGCCGTCGTCGCTCTGGCCCGAACTGCGCCGGATCGAGCCCGAGGGGACGAAGGACGACCTGTCCCGCCTGGCCGGAGGGGCGGCGATGGATGCCGAGGCGATGCCGGAACTGGCCGCCCCGGCGCCCATCGCCGCAGCGGCGGCGCTGGAAGGCGATACGGTAGTGTACCACTACCCCGAGCCGGTCACCGTGGCCTCGGGGGCCGAGGACCTGCGTCTTGCCCTCGACAGCCTGAGCTTCGCGCCGGTGGTCAAGGCCCTCGCCGTGCCGCGCCTTGACGCGACCGCCTTCGTCTCGGCCAGCTTCATCAATTCCGGCGGCGAACCCCTCCTGCCCGGCGAGGCGCTTCTCTTCCGCGAGGGCGTGCTGGTCGGGACCGCCTGGATCGACGGAATCGCACCGGGGAGCGAGACCGGGATCGGTTTCGGCGCGGTCGAGACGCTGCGGCTGAAGCGCGAGATGCCAAGGCGCGCGGCGGGCGAGACCGGGGTCTTCACCACCGCGAACGAACAAAGCGAAAGCGTGGTGATCACGGTCGAGAACACCGGCGGCGAGGCCTGGCCGGTGCGGCTGCTGGACCAGGTGCCCTACAGCGAGCAGTCCGAGCTGGAGATCGAGGTCACCGCCTCGCCCGCGCCGGACGAGACCGACGTCGACGGCCAGCGCGGCATCCTCGCCTGGGAGTTCGACCTGGCCGCGGGCGGAAAGCAGACCATCATGCTGGAGCACAGCCTCCACTGGCCCGAGGGCATGGAGCTTCGCTGAGCGCGCATGGGCAGGGTGGGCAAAATTGCCCACCTTGCGCCCGCGCCCGCCGGTCAGACCGCGACGAAGATCCCCCGGGCCGGGTCGAACTGCTCCAGCAGCCCCTCGCCGGTGTCGTTCCACAGTCCGTGCAGCGTCAGCCGGTCATCCTCCACCGCCGATTTGACGAAGGGGAAGGTCAGCAGGTTGTCGAGGCTCGTGAGCACCGCCTGCTTTTCCAGCGCCCGCAGCAGCTCGGCCTCGGGCAGGCCGGCCACCTTCTCGTAGCCGGGGCGCAGGATGTCCATCCAGCGGCCGACGAAGCTGGATTTCTCCTCCAGCTGCGGGGCATGGCCGCTGCACATGTCGTGGCAGCCCTTCACCCCGCCGCAGTTCGAATGGCCCAGCACCACGATATGCGCCACGCCAAGGCTCGCGACCGCATATTCCACCGCCGCCGAGGTGCCGTGGCGCTCACCGTCCGGGGTATAGGGCGGCACCAGGTTGGCGATGTTGCGGTGGATGAAGAACTCGCCTTCGTCCGCGCCGAAGATCGAGGTGACGTGTACCCGGCTGTCGCAGCAGGAGATCACCATGGCGCGCGGATGCTGCCCGGATTCGGCCAGGCGCCGGAACCAGGCGCGGTTGTCCTGGTAGGTCGTCGCGCGCCAGCCGTGGAAACGCTGGACGAGGTAGCTGGGCAGGGGGCGGATGTGGTTCGTCATGGGCTCGGTCCTTCGCTGCCGGTCCTGCCTAAGGCGCATTCGTCGAAAATTCGAGAGGCAATTTCCCGTGCTTCCGCGCCGAGGGCAACCCTTTCTTCAGCATGAGGGCGCAGGATCGGCATCGGGTTGTGTTGGATTATGGGTGATCCGAATGGGACAGGTGACGGTCTTGCGGCCGCGGGATGTCGTGCGCCAGGATGTCGAGGCGATCGCGGTGATGTACCGCAATCTCGGCGCGCCGGTGGCCGAACAGATGGTGACGCGGGCGCTGGGGGAACTGGCGCTGACGATGGCGGGCATCGCCGAGAAGGTCCGGGCGCAAGAGCTGCGCGATCTCGCGCGCCAGCTCGGCCGCCTGCGCCGCCTGTCCGGGGATATGGGCCTGGTCACTCTGGCCATGGTCGCGGGGGATGCGAAGACCTGCCTGGAGCGGGCGGACGGCACGGCTTTCTCTTCCGTCTGGGCGCGGCTTCTGCGGGTGGCGGAACGGTCGCTCTCCCCGGATCTGGGTACGGCGGACCTTTCGGGCTGAGCCATGGGCCGGTCCGCGTCATCCAGGCGATGCGCGGACCGGCTTGGGGCCGCGGGCGCACTTTCTGGGGACAGGGCCTTGCCTCGACCGATGACGATTGCCGTTCCTTCAGGAATTGTTAGACCTTCGTGACACAAGTCTTGCGCAAGATGCAAATTCCCTTGCCCCTGAAGGAAACCCCGTGACCCGACCCCAAGCCGCCAACGAGATGACCTTTGCCGCCGCCTCCGCTGCCGCCCTGCCGCTGCATGTCCTGCGCCCCGAGGAGCTTGCCGCCTTCCGGCGGGGCGCGGGCAAGGCCTGGGCCGGCTGGCTGACGGGATTCGAGGCCGGCCTGGGCGAGGTCCGGCTCCTGCCGGGGCCGGGCGGAGCGGTTGCCGGGGCGGTGGCGGGCTACGGCACGGCCCAGGCCCGGCGGCGGCTGCGCTTTGGTCTGGCAAAGGCGGTGGCTGCGCTGCCGGGCGGCGACTGGCGGCTGGAGGGTAACCTCTCCGCAGACGAACGGCGCGAGGCTGCGCTCGGCTGGCTTCTGGCCGGTTACCGATTCGACCGCTACCGCCCCGGCCGCCAGCCGGCCGCGGCGCCGCGCCTCGTCTGCCCCGAAGGGCTGGACGCGGGCCGGCTCATCGCCATGGCCGAGGGCGAGGTGCTGACCCGCGACCTGATCAACACGCCGGCGCAGGACATGGGGCCGGGAGAGCTTGAGGTCGTGCTGAACTCCCTGGCGCGGCGGTTCGGGGCAAAGGTCGCGGTCACCTCGGGCGAGGCGCTTCTGGCACGCAACTTCCCGATGATCCATGCCGTCGGCCGCGCCAGCCCGCGCGCCCCGCGGCTTCTGGACATGAGCTGGGGCGAGCGCGGGCCGAAGCTCACCCTTGTCGGCAAGGGGGTCTGCTTCGACACCGGGGGGCTCAATCTCAAGCCCTCGTCGGGGATGAGCCTGATGAAGAAGGACATGGGCGGCGCGGCCACGGTCATGGGGCTGGCGCAGATGATCATGGCGCTGGACCTGCCGCTGCGCCTGCGGGTGCTGATTCCGGCGGTCGAGAATGTGATCGCGGGCAATGCCCTGAAACCCAAGGATATCCTGACCAGCCGCAAGGGCCTTACCGTCGAGGTCAACGATACCGATGCCGAGGGCAGGCTGGTCCTGGCCGACGCGCTGGCCCATGCCTGCGAGGACAAGCCCGACCTCCTGGTCAGCATGGCCACGCTGACCGGCGCGGCGCGGGTGGCGGTGGGGCCGGACCTCGCGCCCTATTACTGCGATGACGCCGGGCTTGCCGCCGCGCTCGAGGCAGGGGCTGCCACGGGCTTCGATCCGGTCTGGCGGATGCCCTTCCACGACGCCTATGAAAGCGTGATCGAGCCCGGGATCGCCGACCTGGACAATGCGCCGGGCTACGGCTTCGCCGGCTCGATCACCGCCGCGCTGTTCCTGCGTCGCTTCGTGGACGTGCCGCGTTATGTGCATTTCGACATCTACGGCCACACGCCCAGCGACCAGCCCGCCCGGCCCAAGGGCGCGGTGGGCCAGGGCGCGCGGGCGCTTTTGGGGGCCTTGCCGCAGGCGCTGGGTCTGAAGGCCTGAAGGGGGAGAGGGTGATGGATCGCAGGACGACGCCGTTTTCCGGCAGGGTGGCCCATGTCTCGCTGCGGGATCTGGTGGCCGCCCCCCTGACCGAAGGCGAGCCCGCGCGGGTCGTGGTGCCCCTGGCCGACCTTCGCGCCGCCCCGGACGGCGCGCGGGACCGCCAGCTTCTGATGGGCGAGGCGGTGACGGTGATCGACCGCGACCGGGGCCATGCCTTCGTGATCTCGGAAAAGGACGGCTATTGCGGCTGGCTGGCCGAATCGACGCTGGGGGACGGGCCGGAGCCGACGCATTGGGTCATGGCCCCCGCGACCCATCTCTACGAGGCCCCCTCGGTCCAGGCGCGCGAGATGGTCTCGCTCAGCCTGGGCTCGCGCGTGGCGGTTAAGGGCGCCTGGGGGGCCTGGGCCAGCACCGACTTCGGCTATGTGCCGGTGGCGCATCTGCATCCGGTCGGCCAATGGGCCCCCGATCCGGTGCTGGTCGCAGAAAGCCTGCTGGGCACGCCCTATCTCTGGGGCGGGAACTCCCGCTTCGGCATCGATTGCTCGGGCCTGGTGCAGGTGGCGCTCTACGCGGCCGGGATGGCCTGTCCGGGCGACAGCGACATGCAGATGGCGATGGGCCGCGGGCTTGGCGCGGAGGAGCAGCCGAAGCGCGGCGATCTGGTGTTCTGGAAGGGCCATGTCGCGCTGGTGGTGAACCAGGACCTGCTGATCCACGCCAACGGCCATACGATGTCGGTCAGCTATGAGGGCATCCGCGAGGCCGTCGCCCGGATCTCGGCCAATGGCGGCGGGCTGGTGCAGGCGCGGCAGCGGGTCTGATCCCCCGCTCGTCGATGCACTTCGTGCGCTCCTCGCCGACGAGGAGACGCAGTCGAACGAGGAGGGGGCCCGCAGGCTAGACCGGGCCGATCATCCGCCGCTCCAGCACCTTCAGCACCTGGTCGAGGTCGTGGCCCCGCCGCAGCACGCGGCCGTCCATCCCGACGACGGCGTAAAGCCCCTGGCGGTTGCGCAGCTTGGGCCGCTTCTCGATCCGGTAGAGCGGGGTCTCGGCCGTGCGGCGGAATACCGCGAAGACCGCCAGGTCGCGCATCGCGGCGATGGCGTAATCGCGCCACTCGCCCGCCGCGACCATCCTCCCGTACAGCCGCAGGATCAGCCCCAGTTCGCGCCGGTCGAAGCTGACCTCATCGGGGACGCGCTGCGTCTGCGGAAACGGGATCGGAGCCTCGGCGTTCATCCCTAAAGCTTACCCGCTTTGCACCTTTAATCAACGGGGAAAGCCCGGCGCGGCCCGGACGGTCCCGGTCTCCAGCCCGCGCCAGTTGCGCTGGACGCCGCCCAGCCGCTTCAGCGCGGCGGGATGGCCCGGGTCCAGCACCCCGGCCCGGATCAGAAGGGCGGTGATCGCCGCCTCGGATCCGCGGGTGCCGCCATCGACGATCTTCAGCGCGATGCCGCGCTTCTGTTCGGGCAGGATCGCCACGAAGACGGCCTCGGCTCCGGTCTTCAGCGCGACCGCATGGCCCATGGCGCGCATCAGCTCGGTGCAGGCCCGGCCCTCTCCGGCCACCAGCTCGGGATGGGTGGCCATGGCGCGGGCCAGCCGCTGCATGGCGCGCGCGCGGCCATCGCCATCCTCGCGCGCCGCCGCAAAGGCCTGCATCGCGCGCGCCAGCCCCGCGACCGTCACCGCGAAATTCGGCGCCGAGCAGCCGTCGATCCCGTAGCCTGCCACGGTCTCGCCCGTGACCTCCTCGGTCGCCTCGCGGATCATCCGCTGCAGGGGATGGTCGATCTCGACATATTCCGGCCCCGCCTTCAGGTGCCGCGCCACGGTAAGGAAGCCGCAATGCTTGCCCGAGCAGTTGTTGTGCAGCTGGCAGGGGCTTTCGTCGGACTTGATCAGGCGGTTGCGCTCGTCCCGGTCATAGGGCTCGTGCGCGCCGCAGCGCAGGTCGGGCTCCGCCAGGCCGATCGCGGCCAGCCAGTCCCCGGCCAGTTTCACATGCCGCGCCTCGCCCTGGTGGCTGGCGCAGGCAAAGGCCAGGTGCGCGGGCGTCAGGCCAAGGGCATCGGCAGCCCCGGTCTCGACCAGCGGCAGGGCCTGGATCATCTTGCAGGAGGAGCGCGGGAAGATCACCTTGTCCGGGTCGCCCCAGCTGTCCTCGATCCCTTCCGGGCCCCAGATCACCGCATGGCCGGCATGGGTGCTTTCCAGCAGCCCGCCGCGCCAAAGCTCGACCATCGGATGCGCAGCCGTCATGGCGATCCCCGTAACATATGCGCGAATTGTCGCCCATGGGGCTTTCGCGGATTGGTGTTTTTGGCTAAGGCTGGAATATCGGGTAGATAGGCGCCGCGCCAGTGAAAACGGCCGGGTGGCGCCGGGCAACAAGACAGCTTGGAGGCTGCGTCGGACATGACTTCCCCTATCGGTCGCGCGCTTGCGGTCGCCACGTTCTCGGTTCTGGCCACGGCCGCCGTGGCGCAGGAATCCACCAATCTCGTCGCCACGATGACGGATTGGAGCGTCTTTGCCGAGGAAAGCCCCAAGGAATGCTGGGGCGTCTCGAAGCCCAAGGAATCGGTGAACACCCGTGACGGCCAGCCGGTCAGCGTGCGGCGCGGCGACATCCTGCTGTTCGTGACCTTCCGTCCCGGCAAGCCGGGCGAGATCAGCTTTACCGGCGGCTATCCCTTTGCCGAGGGATCGACGGTCGAGGTGACGATCGACGGCAAGCCGCACCAGCTTTTCACCGATGGCGAATGGGCCTGGCCCGGCAGCCCCGAGGATGACGCCAGGCTTCTGGCGGCGATGAAGGCCGGCGGGGCGGCCACGCTTACGGCGCGCTCGGGCAAGGGCACGCAGACGGTGGACAATTTCTCGTTGCGCGGCTTCACCGCCGCCATGGAAGACGCCGAGAAACGCTGCAAGTAAGCGCCCGCAGCGGCACCCCGGCGCCCCCCTCGCGGGGCGCTTTTCTTTTGGCCGCGTCTCGCCTATATCCGCAACGACATTCAGATCGCCTGTGACAAGGCCCGGTGAAAGGATCTGCCGCCATGAGCGCCCCCATCACGCAAGACGTGCTGACCATTCCGCGCAAGCTGCCCGAGGGCGGCAGGACCAATATCGTCGGCCTGACCCGCTCCGCCCTGCGCGAGGCACTGATCGCCGCCGGGACGCCCGAGAAACAGGCGAAGATGCGGCTCGGCCAGGTCTGGCAATGGGTCTACCACTGGGGCGTCCGCGATTTCGCGCTGATGACCAATCTCGCCAAGGACTACCGCGCGCTGCTGGAGCAGAACTTCTGCATCGAGCTTCCCGAGATCGTCACCCGCCAGATCTCGGAGGATGGCACCCGCAAATACCTGGTCCGCATCGCCGGCGGGCATGAGGTCGAGGTGGTCTATATCCCGGAAACCGACCGCGGGACCTTGTGCATCTCCTCCCAGGTCGGCTGCACCCTGACCTGTTCCTTCTGCCACACCGGCACGCAGAAACTGGTCCGCAACCTGACTGCGGCCGAGATCGTCGGCCAGGTGATGATGGCGCGCGACGATCTGGACGAATGGCCGGTGCCGGGCGCCCCCAAGGAAGAGGTGCGGCTGATCTCGAATATCGTGCTGATGGGCATGGGCGAGCCGCTCTACAATTTCGAGAACGTCCGCGACGCGATGAACATCGTGATGGATGGCGAGGGCATCGCGCTGGGCCGCCGCCGGATCACGCTCTCGACCTCGGGTGTGGTGCCCGAGATCGCCCGCACCGCCACCGAGATCGGCTGCCAGTTGGCGGTCAGCTTCCACGCCACGACGGACGAGGTGCGCGATGTGCTGGTGCCGATCAACAAGCGCTGGAACATCAACACCTTGCTGGAGGCGTTGAAGGCCTATCCGGGCCTGTCGAACTCGGAGCGGATCACCTTTGAATATGTGATGCTGGAGGGCGTGAACGACACGAAGGAGGATGCGCACCGGCTGGTGAAGCTTCTGGAAGGCATCCCGGCCAAGGTGAACCTGATCCCGTTCAACGAATGGCCCGGCGCGCCCTACAAGCGGTCGTCGGGCAACCGGATCCACGCCTTCGCCGACATCATCTACAAGGCCGGCTATGCCTCGCCGATCCGCACGCCCAGGGGCGAGGACATCATGGCCGCCTGCGGGCAGCTGAAATCGGCCACCGAGCGCGCCCGGAAGTCGAAGGCGCAGATCGCGGCCGAGGCGGGGCTCTGAACCCGGCTTGACCGCACTCCGGGCGGTGCTACCGATTGGCGATGCCCGAGCTGATCCCCAACCTTCGCGCCCGCCGCCTGTTCCTGGACCGCCATGCGCTTGCCGAGGCTCCGGCCGGTCCCGCGACCGGGGCGGCGCTGGAGGCTCTGGTCGGCCGGATCGGCTTTGTCCAGGTGGACAGCATCAACACCGTCGCCCGGGCGCATGAGATGATACTGTGGTCGCGGCGCCAGACCTTTCGCCCGCCCGCGCTGAAGCGGCTGATCGAGCGGGACCGGCGGTTGTGGGAGCATTGGACGCATGACGCCTCGATCCTGCCGGTGGGGCTGCATGGCCTCTGGCAGCACCGCTTCCGGCGCGATGCCTTGCGGCTGGAGGCGAACTGGAAACGCTGGTTCCGTGAGGGATATGAGGCGCAATTCGACAACATTCTCAACCGGATAGCCAGGGATGGCCCCGTGGGGACGGCGGATGTGGGCGAGGGGGAGGTCCGGGGCAAGGGCGGCTGGTGGGACTGGCATCCGTCCAAGACCGCGCTGGAATGGCTGTGGCGGACCGGGCGGCTGGCGATCACCCGGCGCGACGGTTTCGCCAAGATCTACGACCTGACCGAGCGGGTGATCCCCGAGGTCCACCGGGCAGCGGTGCCGGCCGAGGCGGTGACGGGTTGGGCCTGCCGCAGCGCGCTGGGGCAACTGGGCTTTGCGACCTCGGGCGAGATCGCGGCCTACTGGAATGCCGTCAGCCCGGAGGCGGCAAGGGACTGGTGCCGGGAGGCCCTGGCGCGCGGCGAGATCATCGCGGCCGAGGTCGAGGGGGCCTTGGGCCAGCGCCGCAAGGCCTTCATTTTCCCGGAGATTCTGGAGGAGGAGCCCCCCGCTCCGACCACCCGCCTGCGCATCCTGTCGCCCTTCGATCCGGCACTGCGCGACCGCGACCGGGCCGAGTTCCTGTTCGGCTTCCACTACCGGATCGAGGTCTTCGTGCCCGAGCCGAAACGGGTCTACGGCTATTACGTCTTTCCGGTGCTGGAGGGCGACCGGCTGGTCGGGCGGATCGACGCCAAGGCCTTCCGCGATGCCGGCGCCCTGCGGGTCAAGGCGTTCTGGCCAGAGGCCGGGGTGAAGCTGAGCAAGGCCCGCCGGTCGAAGCTGGAGGCCGAGCTGGACCGGCTGGCGGCGTTCGCGGGCTGCGGGAGGGTGGAATTCCTGGACGGCTGGGAGCGGGAGTGCCTGCGCCGGGCAAGTGGTTGAGAACGCGGTGGTAATCCGGCGGGTTACCGGAAGGTGAAGCGTCTGGCATCGGTCTGGCATGCGTCTGGCGTCCGTCCGGACCGGAAGCGGGCAAGGGCGGCGTTAACCCTGTGCCGGCGAATCGAGCTCTAACTTGAACACACCCGGAGCCGACTACCAGACAACGTCGATGATTCGCCCGTCCGAATGCTGACATACGCCTACACCGCCAGCAGTAGTGAAGCCCGATGAGTCAGCGTATCTCATTTGGCAATTCAGGGAGCTCCCTCTATTGCCCAGAAGAACGGCTACAAAGCGGTTGGTGGATGTTGCGCCAAACGCAGTGGTGTTGAACCCCCCGCCGAAGGCTGTTGCAACGCCGGATGAGGAGCCATCCATCACCGCCTTGCCCACAAATTTCTCATTTCCAATCGTGGCGGTATAGTTGTCTGAGTCGATGCCTTGCTCATAGGCAAAGATCACCCGTTCACCAGTACCGCGAATTTGTCCGGTCATTTCCCCTGCGCATCCAGTCAGTAGGGTGCAGGCAACAATCAGCGGGAGAAAAGTTCGCATCGCTCGCTCCTATAAACTATTGTGATCCAATAGCATTCAGAAGCGAACGGCAAGACCAATACTGGCATTGCGTCACCCCGGAATCTGCCAGCCGTCGATCACCGAGACCGCCTCTTCCGCTGTTTCCACCATCGCAAACAGCGAGAGGTCCTCGGGCGAGATCACCCCGGCCTCGGCGAGGTGGCCCCAGTTCACCACCGTCTCCCACCAGTCGCGGCCGAACAGCAGGAAGGGGATCGGCTTCATCCGGCCGGTCTGGACCAGGGTCAGGCTTTCGAAGAGCTCGTCCATCGTGCCGAAGCCGCCGGGGAAGACCACGATCGCCTTGGCCCGCATCAGGAAATGCATCTTGCGGATGGCGAAGTAGTGGAAGTTGAAGCTGAGGTCCGGCGTCACATAGGCGTTCGGGGCCTGTTCATGCGGCAGCACGATGTTCAGCCCGATCGACTGGCCCCCGGCCTCGTCCGCGCCGCGGTTGCCGGCCTCCATCACGCCGGGGCCGCCGCCGGTGGCGATGACCCATTCGCGGCCATAGGTGGCGACGCTGCGCTCGGTCATCGCATGGGCGAAGCGGCGGGCCTCCTCGTAGTAATGCGACAGGTTGGCGAGCGTCTCGGTCCGGGCGTGGTCGCGGTTTTCCGGCGCCGGGATGCGGGCGCCGCCGAACATGACCACGGTCGATTCGATGCCGCGTTCGTCCATGATCATCTGCGGCTTCAGCAGCTCCAGCTGCAGCCGGACCGGGCGCAGCTCCTCGCGCGTGAGGAAATCGTGGTCGGCGAAGGCGAGGCGATAGGCGGGCGCGCGGGTCTGGGCCGTGTCCGGGATGCGCTTGGTCGCCGCGATGTCCTCGATGCTGTCGCGGAACGGGTGGCTTCGGGGTTCGTCCTTCATGTGTCGCGCCTGGCAATTGCGTGGTGTCGGGATCAGCCTTATAGGGTCGGGGCCGCCGTGACCAACCGAAAAGGGAAATCCGCATGTCCTATGCCGCACTGGAAGCCGCCATCGACGCCGCCTGGGAGGCGAGGGACACGATCACCCCGGCGACCAAGGGCGAGACGCGCACCGCGATCGAGGCGACGCTGGCCGCGCTGGACGCGGGCACGCTGCGGGTGGCCGAGAAGCGCGGCAACGACTGGCATGTGAACCAGTGGGCGAAGAAGGCGGTCCTTCTGGGCTTTCGCCTCAAGGACATGGAGGTCCATACCGGCAGCGCGCAGGGCGGGACCTGGTGGGACAAGGTGGACAGCAAGTTCGCCCATTGGGGCGAGGCGCAGTGGAAGGCCGCGGGCTTCCGCGCGGTGCCGAACTGCGTGGTGCGCCGCAGCGCCTATATCGCGCCGGGCGTGGTGCTGATGCCGAGCTTCGTGAACCTGGGCGCCTATGTCGACAGCGGCACCATGGTGGACACCTGGGCCACGGTCGGGTCCTGCGCGCAGATCGGCAAGAACGTGCACCTGTCGGGCGGCGTCGGGATCGGCGGCGTGCTGGAGCCGATGCAGGCCGGCCCGACGATCATCGAGGACAACTGCTTCATCGGCGCGCGCTCCGAGGTGGTGGAGGGCTGCATCGTCCGCGAGGGCTCGGTCCTGGGGATGGGGGTCTTCATCGGCAAGTCGACCAAGATCGTCGACCGGGAAACCGGCGAGGTGATGTATGGCGAGGTTCCGGCCGGGTCGGTCGTCGTCGCGGGCTCGATGCCGTCGAAGGGCGGGATCAACCTTTACTGCGCGGTGATCGTGAAGAAGGTGGATGCGCAGACGCGGTCCAAGACCTCGATCAACGAACTCTTGCGGGACTGAGATGGAGGAGGCGCGCCCCGAGAAGGTCAAGCGGCCGCAGCAGGTCTATACGCTGGTGGTCGAGGTCGGCCGCAAGCCGGGGGATGGCCTGCCCGAGAAGGCCACCGGGGCGGGGCTGGTGATCTATGCCAGCGGCGTCGACGAGGCCGAGGCGGTGCGCGAGACGGTGGCGATCCTGAAGGAGGCCGACCTCGCGCCGCTGGAGGTCACCGGGCACGGCACGCTGGACGAGCGGCTGAAGGCCGGGGACGAGATCGACGCCGAGGAGCAGGCGCTGATGCGGCGCGCGCTGGACGAGAATTCGGTGATCGTGGCGCAGATGACGCCGTTCTACGACTGAGGCCGGGGTCGCTCCTCAATGGTCTTCGACCACTCGTCGCGGCGGCGCGGCGCGGAGGAGACGCGGTCGAACGACGAGCGCTGCGGTTGCGGCAGGGCGCGCCAGCGGTTAGGCAATAGGCCCGAGACAGCCCTGGATGACCCGATGCCGACCGAAAAGCTTGACCCCGCCGACCTGACCGCCCGCCTGATCCGCTGCCCCTCGGTCACGCCGCAGGAGGGGGGGGCGATCGCGCTGCTGGCGGGGATCCTGGGCGAGGCGGGATTCGCCTGCACCCGCGTCGACCGGGGCGGGATCGCCAACCTTTACGCGCGCTGGGGCAAGCAGGGGGCGAACCGGGCCTTCGGGTTCAACGGCCATACCGATGTGGTGCCGGTGGGCGATGCCAATGCCTGGAGGCATGATCCGTTCGGGGCCGAGGTCGAGGACGGGGTGATGTATGGCCGGGGGGCCTGCGACATGAAGTCGGGCGTCGCGGCCTTTGTCGCGGCGGCGGTGGATTTCGTGCGCGAGACCCCGCCCGATGGCGCGGTGATCCTGGCGATCACCGGCGACGAGGAGGGCGAGGGCGCCGACGGAACCGTGGCGATCCTGGACTGGATGGCCTTCAACGGCGAGCGGATGACGCATTGCCTGGTGGGCGAGCCGACCTGTCCGAACGAGATGGGCGAGATGATGAAGATCGGCCGCCGCGGGTCGATGACGGCGCATGTCACGGCGGTCGGGGTGCAGGGCCACAGCGCCTATCCGCACCGGGCGAAGAACCCGCTGACCGCGATGGTCCGCCTGCTGGCGCGGCTGGAGGCCGAGCCGCTGGACCGGGGGACGGCGCATTTCGACCCCTCGACCCTGGCGATCACCACCATCGACTGCGGCAATCCCGCGACCAACGTGATCCCGGCGCGGGCGACGGCCACGGTCAACATCCGCTTCAACGACATGCATTCGGGGGCGACGCTCTCGGACTGGCTGCGGAGCGAGGCGGCGGCGGTGGCCGAGGCGACGGGGGTGGAGATCGGGCTGCGGATCGGCATCTCGGGCGAGGCCTTCCTGACGCCTCCGGGCGCGCTGTCGGAACTGGTGGCGGAGGCGGTGGCGGCGGAAACCGGGCGGAAGCCGGTGGCCTCGACCTCTGGCGGGACCTCGGACGCGCGCTTCGTCAAGGATCATTGCCCGGTGGTGGAGTTCGGCCTGGTCGGCAAGACCATGCACCAGGTCGACGAGCGGGTGGAGGTGGCGCAGATCCACCAGCTGAAGGCGATCTATGGCCGGATCCTGCGGGAGTATTTCGCCTGATGCGTATCGAGGTGACGCGCGACATCGCCGCCTGCCGGCGCCTGCGCCGGGCGGTGTTCATCGAGGAGCAGGGTGTCGGCGAGGCCGACGAGCTGGACGGGCTGGACGAGGCGGCCGTTCACCTGCTGGCCCTTGACGGCGGGCGGCCGGTCGGGACGGCGCGGCTGCTGGTGAAGGGGGCCGTGGGCAAGATCGGCCGGGTCTGCGTGCTGCCGGAGGCACGGGGCACGGGCCTTGGCGCGGCGCTGATCCGGGCGGCGCTGGCGGAATTGCGCAGGGTGCCGGGGGTGGCGGAGGCTTGTCTTGGGTCACAGTCCCATGCCACGGGGTTTTACGAGAAGCTGGGATTCGCGGTCGAGGGCGAGGAATTCCTGGACGCGGGGATTCCGCATCGTCACATGCGCCGCGCCTTGTGACGGGCGGTCTTTCGAATCGAGCGCCTTGCGGCGCAGGTCTTTTGTCTCGTCGTCGGGCTTCGCCTCCTCCTCGGCGAAGATGAGTATTTGGGCCAAGAGGAAGCTTGTAGTCGGGTAGTCTTGGGCCGGTTGCCGTGCTAGGTCTTGCGGCATGAAACCATTGCCCTCCAAGGATGAAATCCGCCAGTGGATTTCCGAGAACCCCGGCCTTGCGGCCAAGCGCGACATCGCCAAGGCCTTCGGGATCAGGGGCGATGCGCGGATCGAGCTGAAGCGCCTCTTGCGCGAGCTGGAGGACGAGGGGGTGGTCGAGACCTCCGGCCGCCGCTTCCGCGAGCCGGGGGTGCTGCCGCCGGTGGCGGTGTTGCAGGTGCTGCCGCCGGATGCGAACGGCGATCTTTATGCAAGGCCGCTGGAGGAGGGGGTGGACGAGACGCCCCGCATCCTGATCATCCCGAAGAAGGGCGACCCGGCGCTTGGCGGGGGCGACCGGATTCTCGCGCGGCTGGCAAAGGTCGGGGCTGAGGACCATGCCTATGAGGCGCGGCTGATCCGGCGGCTGGGGTCGAATCCGCGGAAGGTGCTGGGGGTGTTCCGCCTGGGCCGCGAGGGCGGGCGGATCGTGCCGATCGAGAAGGGCGACGACAAGGAATGGCGCGTCTCGGCCGACATGACGATGGGCGCGAAGGATGGCGAGCTGGTCGAGGCCGAGGCGGTGGGCGCGCGGCGGCTGGGCCTGCCCGCGGCGCAGGTCGTGGCGCGGCTGGGCGATCCGGCGGGGCCGCGGGCGGCGAGCCTGATCGCCATCCACCAGCACGGTATTCCCGATGTCTTCCCCGATGCGGTGATCGCCGAGGCCGACCGGGCCGAGCCGGTGGGCATGGCGGGGCGCGAGGATTTGCGCGACCTGCCGCTGCTGACCATCGACCCGGTGGATGCGCGCGACCGCGACGATGCGGTTTTCGCCGAGGCCGATACCGACCTGGGCAATATCGGCGGCTTCGTGATCTGGGTCGCGATCGCCGATGTGGCGCACTATGTGACGCCGGGGTCTGCCCTGGACCGCGAGGCGCGTCGCCGTGGGAACTCGACCTATTTCCCCGACCGGGTTGTGCCGATGCTGCCGGATATCCTGTCCGGCGACCTCTGTTCGCTGCACGAGGGCGTGGACCGGGCCTGTCTGGCGGTGCGGATGGTGGTGGACGCGGGCGGGCACAAGCGCGGCCATCGCTTCGTGCGGGGGATGATGCGCTCGGCGGCCTCGCTGCATTATGCGCAGGTGCAGGCGGCGGTGGACGGGGCGCCGGACGAGAAGACCGCGCCGCTGGTCGAGCCGGTGCTGAAGCCGCTTTACGGGGCCTATGCCGCGCTGAAGCGGGCGCGGGAGATGCGGCAGCCCCTGGACCTGGAGCTGCCGGAGCGCAGGATCGAGCTGGACGAGGCGGGCCGCGTGACCTCGGTCGCGTTCAAGGAGCGGCTGGAGGCGCACCGGCTGATCGAGGAGTTCATGATCCTTGCCAACGTGGCGGCGGCCGAGGAGTTGATCCGGCTGAAGCATCCGCTCTTGTTCCGGGTGCATGAGGAGCCCTCGCCCTTGAAGCTGGAGGGGCTGCGCGAGGTGGCGGAAAGTGCGGGCATGACGCTGGCCAAGGGGCAGGTGTTGCAGACCAAGCACCTGAACCGGCTCTTGGCGCAGGCCGAGGGGACCGAGTTCGACGAGCTGATCAACCTTTCCACCCTGCGGTCGATGACGCAGGCCTATTATCACCCGGAGAATTTCGGGCATTTCGGGCTGGCGCTGCGGAATTACGCGCATTTCACCTCGCCGATCCGGCGCTATTCCGACCTGATCGTGCACCGGGCGCTGATCTCGGCGCATGGCTGGGGCAGGGACGGGCTGTCGGCCTGGGACGAGGAGAACCTGGAGGAGACGGGCAAGCTGATCTCGGAGGCGGAGCGGCGCAGCATGGCGGCGGAGCGGGATACGACGGATCGGTATCTGGCCGCCTATCTGGCGGACCGGGTGGGGGCGGAGTTCGCGGGCCATGTCTCGGGCGTGCAACGCTTCGGGGTCTTCGTGCGGCTGGACGAGACAGGGGCGGACGGGCTGATCCCGGTGCGGGCGCTGGGGCGGGAGTATTTCCACTATGACGAGGGCAGCCAGACGCTGATGGGGGCCGAGACCGGGCTGGTGCTGGGGATCGGGCAGAAGGTCGTGGTGCGACTCTCGGAGGCGGTGCCGGTGACCGGCGGGCTGATCCTGGAGCTCTTGTCGGTCGAGGGCGCGGTGGTGCGGCCGCCGCGGCGGAAGGCGGGCAAGTACAGCCCCCGGAAGCCGGCGCAGGCGGCCGCGAAACGGCGGCTGGTGCGCAAGCGGAGGTGACGGGACCGGGGGTTTCACGCCCCCCGGCCCATTGGTATCCCGAACCAATGGCGAAACCGACGGGTTACCCGTGGAGTATTTTTCCCAAGAGGAAGCACGATTTGAATCGAATTGTCGCGGTCGTGGTGGCGCTCGCTTCGGGCGGGGCGCAGGGGCAGACGATCCTGCCCGATCCGGTGGCGGGGGCGGAGGTGGAGATGGGGACGCAAGCGGGGCTGGAGGCCTGGGTGGAGGGGTTCCGGCCGCGCGCCCTGGCGGCGGGGGTGCCGGCGGCGGCCTTCGACGCGGCGCTGCGCGGGGTGGCGTTCGATCCGAAGGTGGTGGAGCGCGACCGGAGCCAGAACGAATTCACCAAGACGATCTGGGATTACCTGGACACCGCCGTGTCGGAGGACCGGGTCGCGCTGGGGCTGCAGGCGGTGGCGAAGCATCGCGCGCTGCTGGAGCGGATCGAGGCGGAATATGGCGTCGAGAAGGAGGTCGTCGCGGCCATCTGGGGGCTGGAGAGCGCCTATGGCGGCTACCGGGGCGACCTGCCGGTGCTGGGCTCGCTGGCGACGCTGGCCTATGAGGGGCGGCGGGGGGCGTTCTTCGAGGCGGAGCTGATCGCGGCCTTGAAGATCGTGGCGGGCGGGCATGTCGAGCGGTTCGCGGGCTCCTGGGCGGGGGCGAGCGGGCATACGCAGTTCATGCCGTCGAGCTGGGAGAGGTTCGCGGTCGATTTCGACGGGGACGGGAAGCGGAACCTCTGGGGCGAGGATCCGGCGGATGCGCTGGCCTCGACGGCGAATTACCTGCGTTTCTGGGGGTGGACGAAGGGGCAGCCCTGGGGGGTGGAGGTCAAGCTGCCCGAAGGGTTCGACTACGACCAGACGACCGAGCGGGTGGTGAAGCCGGTGGCCGAGTGGCAGGCGATGGGGGTCAGGACGGTATCCGGCGCAGACTTGCCGTACCAGGGTCCGGGTTCGATCCTGCTGCCTGGAGGGCATCGCGGGGCGGCTTTCCTGATCTTTCCGAACTTCCAGGTGATCGAAAAGTACAACACGGCCGACGCCTATGTGGTGGCGGTCGGCAGTCTTTCGGACCGGCTGAAGGGGAGGCCGGCGATCCGGTCGGGCTGGCCGCGCGAATTGCGGGCGCTGTCGCTGGAGGAGCGGCGGGAGTTGCAGGACCGGCTGGGGCAGGCGGGCTTCGATCCGGGCGGGGTCGACGGGCGGATGGGGCCGAAGACGGTGGCGGCGGTGAAGGCGTTCCAGAAGGCGCGGGGGTTGGTGCCGGATGGCTATCCCAGCCTCGAGGTCCTTGCCCTGCTGCGCTGAGGCGGTCCTTTCATGCCGGTGGAAATATCCCGCGGGCTTGCCGGTGGTTTCGCCATCGGTTCTGGGGCGCCGCTCCGATAGCCGGGCCATGCCCACGACATGCCATGCGAGGTTTTCCTGCCCGTGCCCCGAGGTGGAGAGGATCATGGACAGGGTTCCCGAGACCTTCGCAGGCGCGCTGCTTGTTCCCCGGCCCGCGCGGCGTCTGCCGTGCCGGGCATTGCCGTCGGCCGCAACGGCCATGTATCGACTGCCGCGCGCCGGGCTTTCGGTGCCGGTGCACGCGATCGGCGAATGGCAGTCCCGCATGTGCCCGCGCAGCCGGCGGTCGTTCTGGAGGATCGGTGCCGCCTCGCCGGACATCTCGGACGCCTGGTCATGGGCCGGGGCGACGGAGACCGCCGGTTGCCCGGCTGGCGATCCAACCGCCTGCGGGGCGGATGGAGGCTGCGGACGCTCCGCGCGGCGTGTTTCGAGAGGCGCAAGGCCGAGGCGGCGATGCGCCCCGGCGGACGGCATCGCTACATTGCGCTGGGAGAGCTTCCCACGCGGCCGGGGCGACCTGCCCTTTTGCGGTCGTCGGGACGCCTCACCGTGCCGCGAGGAGAGCTTGCCCGGAAGGATCGACGAGACGTAAGGCTGCGTTCCCGAGAATGCTCCTGCCGGAGGTTCCTGCCGCTGCCGCTGGAATGGCGGCCTCTTGCAGACCGGGGGGCCGGGTGCTCGTCTTTCGCCGCCGCCTGGGGTAGAGGGCTGGCGAAGCCATGCGAGAGGCGAGATGACCCCCCTCTATCCTGCGATCAAGGATCTCGTGCTGGTCGGTGGCGGCCATGCCCATGCTCTGGTGCTGCGGATGTGGGCGATGGACCCGCTGCCGGGCACGCGGCTGACGCTGGTGAACCCCGATCCGGTGGCGCCCTATACCGGCATGCTTCCGGGCCTGGTCGCCGGGCATTACCGGCGCGACGAGCTGATGATCGACCTGGTGCGGCTGGCCCGGTTCGCGGGCGCGCGGCTGATCCTGGATCGCGCCACCGGGCTGGACCCTGCGGCGCGGCGGGTGCGGCTGGAGGGACGGCCGCCGCTGGACTATGACCTCTGCTCGATCGACGTGGGCATCACCTCGGACCTGCCCGGCCTGCCGGGGGTGGAACATGCGGTGGCGGCGAAGCCGATGGCCGCCTACGCCGCCGCCTGGGAGGCCTTCGTCGCGCGCCGCCTGGCCTTTCCCCGGGTGGTGATCCTGGGCGCGGGGCTGGGCGGGGTGGAACTGGCGCTGGCCTCGCGGCACCGGCTGGCGGCGCAGGGGGCGCGGCCGGAAGTGGTGCTGATCGACCGCGAGACGCGGCTTCTGCCGGGGCTGGGCGCTTCGGCGCGGCGCAAGATGCTGGCGCGGCTGGAGGCCGGGGGGATCACCTTGCGGACCGGGGTCGAGGTGGTGGGGATCGGCCCTTCCTCCGTGACGCTGGCGGGGGGCGAGGAGGTCGGCTCGGATTTCACGCTGACGGTGGCGGGGGCGCGGCCGCAGGGCTGGCTGGCCGGAACGGGGCTGGAACAGGCGCAGGGGTTCCTGGTGACGGATGCCTGTTTGCGGACCTCGGATGCGCGGGTCTTCGCCGCCGGGGATTGCGCGACCGTGGCCGGGGCGGCGCGGCCGAAGGCGGGGGTCTTCGCCGTCCGCGCGGCGCCGGTCCTGCAGGCGAACCTGCGGGCGGCGCTGTCGGGCGGAAAGCTGCGGCGGTTCCTTCCGCAGCGCGACTACCTGAAGCTGGTGGCGCTGGGTCCGCAGGAGGCGGTGGCGGACAAATGGGGGCTGTCGCTCGCCGGGGGCCGGCTCTGGCGGCTGAAGGACCGGATCGACCGGGCCTTCATGGAGCGGCTCTCGGACCTGCCGGCGATGGCGCGGGAGGCGGTGCCGGCGGCGGCGACCGAGGGACTGGCGGCGCATCTGGCGCGGCGGCCGCTCTGCGGGGGCTGCGGGGCGAAGCTGGGGCCGGGGGTGCTGGGCGCGGCGCTGGCCGGGCTGCCCGCGCCGCAGCGGCCCGAGGTCCTGTCGGGGCCGGGCGACGATGCGGCGGTGCTGAAGGCGGGCGAGGGGGTGCAGGTGCTGACGACCGACCATCTGCGCGCCTTCTGCAACGATCCCCGGCTGATGGCGCGGCTGACGGCGCTGCATGCGCTGGGCGACATCTGGGCGATGGGAGCCCGCCCGCAGGCGGCGCTGGCGCAGGTGGTGCTGCCGCCGCTGGGGCCGGAATTGCAGGCGCGGATGCTGGGCGAGATCATGGCGGAGGCGGTGGCCACCTTCGGCGCGGCCGGGGCGGATGTGGTGGGCGGACATTCCACCGAAGGGGCGGAACTGACGATCGGGTTCACGGTCACCGGCCTTGGCGGACGGGTGATCGGCAAGGGCGGCGCGCGGCCGGGGGATGCGCTGGTGCTGACCAAGCCCCTGGGCTCGGGCACGGTGCTGGCGGCGGAGATGGCGCTGGCGCGGCTGCCGGGGCAGCTGATGGGAGAGGCCTGGGTCGCCTGTGTCGCGCAGATGGAGCGCGGGCAGGGGGATGCCGCGGCGATCCTGGCGCCGGAGGCGCGGGCGATGACCGACGTGACGGGGTTCGGCCTGGCCGGGCATCTGCTGGAGATGCTGGAGGCCTCGGGCGTGGCGGCGGAGGTGTCGCTGGAGGCGGTGCCCTTCCTGCCGGGCACGGTGGCGCTGGCGCGGGCGGGGCAGGGGTCCTCGTTGCAGCCGGCGAACCTGGCGGCGGCAAGCTGGCGGATGACCGCGCCGGTCGATCCGCGGGTGGATCTGCTGAGCGATCCGCAGACCTGCGGCGGGCTTCTGGCGGCGGTGCCCGAGGCGGCGGCGGCGGGGCTGGTCCGGGCGCTGCGCGCCATGGGGCATGACGCGGCCCGGATCGGGCGGGTCACGGAAGGCGCGCCGCACCTGACGGTGGTCTAGATGTGAGTTCTTACGAGGTCGTTCACCTTTGAGAGGGGAGGCGTTCGGTTGAGTGCGGAGTGTGGTCTTGATCGGTTGAACCAGTCAAGCCAGCGCGGCAGATCGGCGTTTCTCGCGTCGGATGTGGG
>NZ_JAEACP010000024.1 GCF_015999335.1 Tabrizicola soli
CGGCGTCAGCCGCTCCATCTGTTCGTCCGTAAGCCAGAAAAGGTTGCTCATCTTCACCCCCGTCAGTTCGGGAGCTTGAATCATGCAGGCCGGGTCGCCTCAAGCCAATCAATGGGTCCTGACCCTAGCTTCCCCGGAGATGGCTTCCCTGGCTGCCCCAAAAGAATCCAGCGCGCCAAGGTCGTGATTCCGCAAGCCTTTGATAATGAGTCGCTTTTTGCAGGATCGACGGGCAGGTGGCTTCCCGGTGGCTTCCCCGGTGAAAATGCCTCACGCTAGCGAACCGCCGCGCTGCGCCCCCCCGCATACGTTCAGGGCCGGGAAGGAACCAGAGGAGGGGGCCAGAGCGATTGCCATCCATGCTGCATCGGAGGACGCATTTCAGCTTCTTCGACGGACCTCGTAGTAACGTACGAACTCTTCGTCGCTCATCGGCTCGATACTGAATGCATCGCGCAGTTTGTTCCAACCGTCGCACAAGAACTTCAAGCAACGCTCCTGTTGCCAATCGCGATCGGTTTCGTCGAACACCATGTCGGCTTTTCGAGATCGGGCCAGGGCATAGCCACTCTGGATATGCCATACGGCATCCTTGATGCCTTCGATTCCGATGATGACTCGTCGGCGCTTTGAAGCGCCAAGCGCATCGAGGCAGGCCATTCCTTGATCCAGGCCTCGAGCCCAATTTGAAAGAAGGTGTGCGTACGAAATGTGGATCCGATTCTGATGCTCAGTAAGTGCGACACCATCAGACATCCAGACTTCGCCGGTTTCTTCCAAGAATGCGGCAAGGTTTCGTGCTTTGCACGTTCCGTCCTCGTCCTCACCTGCGACCCAGTATGTCACATAACCAAAGGTGCATGAACCGAAGTTGCCTCCGTTACCTGCCCCGACTGGCGCTCGAAGTCGTGCACTGTCTGGAAGTTGGTCAAGCCGAGTTATTGCGGGTCGGCCATTGGGGTAGTTGTCAGGTATGATCCGCAGCCAAGCACGCGATAGGTCGTGAGGGCGAACACGAGCAACTTCGCCGAACCCATCTGAGTGGGTCACGGGCCAATCGGCGCTCCAAAGGCCCGCAGATTTCGAGTCGCTTTTTGCACCTACTATAGGAATTGCAGCAGAGCGCGTATCGCGAACAACTTTGATATTCAGTTGAATGGCGGAAGCGAGCTGCCGGACTAAGCTCTCTCGCACGGCTTTAAATTGGTCCTTTGTGGCGGTGTTTGGCAATTCGTAGGTCAGGATCCGCCTGTGTCTAATGTCGAATGGTAGATTCTCCACGCCATATCCACTAGCAGTGTTTAGGACCGCAATGATACGCTCAAATCCAAGAGCATGCAGCGCGTAGCCAAGTTCTACCAACACGTTAGGATTTGGAATAGCCTTTCCGTCAGAGGTTTCACCAATTGGTGTTACATCTGCGATCATTACAGCAGCTTTGGCGATTTTGGTCAGAATGGTCTGACTTATGTCCGCCATACCTGGTGAAGATTTGGTATCATGGTCGAGCTCTAGTCGCTCGACATCCTCCACATCCAGTTCTGCACTTACGCGGTCGACAGCGATTGCTATCGCTTCGCGGAGGAAACTGCGGTTCGTTCTTGGCACAAAATCATTCTGCCATGACCAGAAAACGGTATCATTCATTGCTCAGCTGTTCCCGAAAGTAGAGCTTCGGCCTGCGCCAGAACACCCTGAACAGCTGCGTTCTCCAGATCTGGTGGATAACCGTACTTCCGCAGGATACGCTTGACGAGGACCCTCAGACGCGCCCGAGCGCTATCGCGGTGCGCCCAGTCGATGCTGACGTTTGCCTTGAGGCCCTTCAGCAGTTCATGGGCGATAATTTTCAGCTGGTCGTTGCCGAGAACGTCAACCGCGCTCTGGTTGTCTGCCAGCGCATCATAAAAGGCGACCTCTTCGGGCGTCAGCCCGCTTTCTTCACCGCGGCTTCGTGCGTCGCGCACATCTTTTGCCAGTGCGATCAGCTCCTGAAGAACCTCGACTGTGCTGATTGCATTGGTGTGGTAGCGCGCAATGGCTTCTTCCAGCCGCTCCGAGAACTTACGGGTCTCGATAACGTTTGATTTGCTGCGCGACCGGATTTCGTCGTTCAACAGCTTCCTGAGAGCTTCTAGCGCGAGGTTCTTCTTTTCCATCTGGCCGACTTCGGCCAGAAAATCGTCTGACAGGATGGAAATGTCGGGCGAAGATAACCCGGCTGCCGACAGTATATCGACGATTTCAGTCGAGGCGACGGCATCATTCACGATCTGACGAATGGCAAGGTCACGGTCGGCTGCCGACCGACCGGACGTGTCGGCCGCCTTGACCATGGCGGCGCGAACCGTCTGGAAGAAGCCGACTTCGTCGCGGACTTCGCGGGCCGTGTCGCTGGCCGAGCAAAGGGCGAACGCTTTCGAGAGCGAAAGAACTGCATCCGGATAGCGGCGATGCGCCGCTTTCTTGGCTTCCTTGTCTGTTTCGCGCTGCGCTGCTTCGTCCTGTCTGGCCAGGATCAAGTTCAGCGCCTCTGCCAGTGCGACCAGTCGTTGGTGCGGGGTGCCGGTCAATCCGGCCGAGTAGTCGAAGCCGTGGAACATGGCGTGCACGACATCCAGGCGTTCCAGAAGGGCTGCGACCGCCTCGCCCTCGTCAATTCCGGCCTGTTCCTGGTCCGCCTTGGAATACTGGCCCAGCGCCGATTTAAGGTTCTGGGCGATCCCGATGTAGTCGACGATCAGCCCGGCAGGCTTGTCGCGGAATACGCGGTTCACCCGGGCGATGGCCTGCATCAGCCCATGGCCCCGCATTGGCTTGTCGATGTACATCGTGTGCATCGACGGACTGTCGAAGCCGGTCAGCCACATGTCCCGCACGATCACCAGCTTCAGCGGGTCTTTCGGGTCCTTCGCGCGCTTGGCCAGCAGGTCGCGCCGGGCCTTGCCGCCGATATGGGGCTGCCAGACCTCGGGGTCCGAGGCTGACCCGGTCATCACGATCTTAACCAGCCCGGCGCTGTCCTCGTCCGAATGCCAGTCGGGACGCAGCGCGACGATCTGGTTGTATAGGTCGACACAGATGCGTCGGCTCATGCAGACGACCATGGCCTTCCCGTCCATCGCCTGCACCCGCGCCTCGAAATGGGCGACGAGGTCCTCTGCGACCATGCGCAGCCGCTTCTCGGCCCCGACCAGCGCCTCGACGGTCGACCACTTCCGCTTGAGCCGTTCCTGCTCGCTGACGGCCTCGTCCTCGGTAAGTTCCTCGATCTCGGCGTCGACCTTCGGCTTTTCCTCGTCGGGCAGCTCGATCCGTGCGAGGCGGCTCTCGTAGTAGATCGGCACCGTCGCCCCGTCCTCGACGGCGCGGCTGATGTCGTAAACGTCGATGTAGTGGCCGAACACGGCGGGCGTGTTCACGTCGTCCTGTTCGATCGGCGTGCCGGTGAAGCCGATGAAGGACGCATTGGGCAGCGCGTCGCGCAGGTGCTTGGCAAAGCCATAGGCGATCTCGCCGGTCTTCTCGATCCGCGCCTTGAAGCCGTACTGGCTGCGGTGGGCCTCGTCCGCGATGACAACGACGTTTCGCCGATCGGTCAGCAGCGGATAGGCCTCGCCCTTCTCGGGCGCGAACTTCTGGATTGTGGTGAACACCACCCCGCCCGAGGCACGGGACAGCGCCTTCTGAAGGTCCTCGCGGCTGTCCGCCTGAACCGGCGTCTGGCGTATCAGGTCGCGGCACATGGAAAACGTGGCAAACAGCTGGTCGTCTAAGTCGTTTCGGTCGGTAATCACCACGATTGTTGGGTTTTCCATCGCTGGGTCACGCACTAGCTGACCCGCATAGAAGGCCATGAGCAGGCTCTTGCCCGACCCTTGCGTATGCCAGATCACTCCCGCCTTGCGGTCGCCGCCTGACCGGCTTGCTTCGACGGTGCTGGCGACCGCGCGCTTCACTGCGTGAAACTGATGATAGCCCGCGAGGATCTTCGAGAGCCCATTTGATGTGTCGCCGAACACCGTGAAGTCCTGCATCAGCGACAAAAGGCGGGGCCGCGCAAAGACACCCTCGATAAGGACCGGCATTTCTGGCGCACCCTTGGGCGCAACTTCGGTGCCATCGGTTGTGCGCCAGGGCATGAAGCGTTCAAGATCGGCGGTCAGCGAGCCGATGCGGGCCTGGATACCGTCGGTCGTCACCAGCACCGCATTGGCCCGGAACAATGACGGGATCTGCGCCTTGTAGGTCTGAAGCTGGTTGAAGGCCGCACTTAGTGTCGCTGTCTCCGCCCCCGGCTTCTTCACCTCGATCACGCCCACCGGCAGCCCGTTCACGAACACCACCACGTCGGGGCGGCGGTTGTTGCCGTTCTCAATGACCGTAAACTGAGCGATGGCCAGCCAGTCGTTCAGCCCGTCCTCCGGGTCCACCAGCCGCACCGCATCGCCGCGGATCGTACCATCGTCTGCCCGGTATTCGACCGGCACGCCTTCGACCATGAAGCGGTGCAGGCGGCGGTTCTCCTCGATCAGCGAAGGTCGGTCGCTGGCAACCACCCGCCGAAGGGCATCCTCGCGCGCGTCCTCGGGGATGTGGGGGTTCAGCCGGGCCATCGCATCCCGCAGCCGCGCAACCAGGATGGTGTCGGAATACGCCTCCCGCTCGGGTGCGCTGCCATCAGGGCCAGAAACCGCGTCGTTCAGGAGAGCGTAACCCAGCCCTCCGAGCTGATCGAGCAGGACGGCTTCAACTTCGGCTTCGGTCAATGTTGCCATTCCAATCCCCTACCAACGCGCCGGTTTGTGAAACTGGCCCGTGGCGTCTTGCATCACGGCCGGAAACTGTGCGTTCGCCAAGGCGCCTGGCCGGATCGGCTTGATGAAATGTGCCAGCGGTTGCAGGGCGCGGCTGACTTTGGCCTGGGGGTTGAGAATGCCGATTGTCTTGCCGAACCGGTTGCGAACCACAGAGATAGGTTCCTTGAGGTCGCTGTCATTGCTGACGATCACGGCCACGTCGAACGCATCATCGAAGGCGTCGATCAACAGATGCGTGGCGATGTTGACGTCCGAGCCCTTCTCCTCGGTCTTCATAACCCGCCGCGGGGTGTATCTTCCCCGTTGCCAGTCGGCGGAATCGGGCATGCTGACCTCGTGGGTCAAGAAATGACCGAGGTGGATGCTGACCTGCGGCAAGGTTCGCAGGGCTCGGAAGTAGGTCTGCTGGCGAGTCGGCTGGTCGGGATCATGCGGGGTGCCGCTGACCTGCGCTGTGAAATAGCGGATGGCGCGGATGTCGTTCTGCGGCATCAGTGCGCTACAAAGCGCGTGCAAATTCAACCACTTGTGCTGAGTCTTCTTGAGGCAGCCGAAATAGAGGTTGTAACCGTCGACATAGACATGGGTTCTCATCCGAACCCCCAAAAAAGCAGCAGCGGCCACTGGGGCCGCCGCGCGCCCCGGCACCGAAGCACCGAGGGAGATATGACCGCATAAGTGGACATTTTCTCTACCAGGTCAAGAGTCCAGTTGCGAAAAACGCAACGCATCGGGGTTAGGGGCGGGCGGGTCACAACACCGCCTCCGACATCTGTTTGGCGTTGGCCATCGGCTCAGGTGTCGAGCGATTAATGCCTGATACCGCGGCATTCACACAGGTGTAGCCCAGCGCCAAGAGTTGATCGATGAGGGCGGATTCAACTTCGGCTTTTGAAAAAGCGGTCATCAGCGCCTCCTGCTCGGTTCATCTTTTACATCGAGGATCAGGAACCGTGGAGCATCAACTCCGTCCCGACGATCCCTAGTGCGAACGCGCTCTAGCTCCTCGGGGTCAGTTTCTCTGATGCCAACCGTGTCCTTGTCGATTGCCATTTCGCCGTTAAGTTGTTCGATGGTTGGAAAGCCATTTGTTGGCGACTTGCCGTCATCAGCTAGGTCAGGCGAAACGGCCATGACACCTTCTGACATCAAGAAACCCAAGGTGCCGTCGCTACCTTCGGCCCATTCTGCAAAAAGGTACCGGGTCTTGAAGCCTATCGGCGCAAAGAAGATGTGCCATGGAACTGATACGTCTTCGACATCCTGAATCGTCTTGATGCTGGTCTTCTTCTTGATATTGGTCGCGTCTGCAATGAGGCACCCATATTCGTAGGGGCGCCAAGGGGCTTTTCCTTCAGCAGACTTCCAGAGCTTTCGCTCCGAATTCTTCGAATAAAAGCAATACACAGGCTTCCAAGTTATTTCGCCAGGCTTGGTTGCAGGACAGTTGTTTATCAGAACGTCGATCTGCTCTTGGATATTGGGTGCCTTGCCGACTTTGTGTTTGATCGTCAAGCTATTGTTCTTCTTCGTGCGCTTGGCTTGTACACGCATGAAAAGGCTGTATTTTCGCCCGACGACAACCCATTCCCAGTCGGCTCCGATCTTGGCTTCCTGACCTTTTGAGATAGCGGTCAATTGCGTACCTCGGTCGGAGTGCCACCGCAGAATTTCCAGCAGATTGGTTTCTGTTACGGTTTCTTCGCCATAGCTTATCTTGCCGTCATTGGCATGTGCGAAGGCCAAGTTCCGCGATACCGCGTCCCCAAGTTCCAAGAATGTGTGAAGCAAGGTCCGCAATTTCAGACCCTGCCATCAGATGAAATGAACGCCACGCCCGTCCAGTCCTGGTCCAGCACAGCCTTGCGGTATGCCGGGGCATTCTTGGCATCGATGCCGCGCCAGTCGTGTTTGCCGGTGCCGTAGGCAATGAAGCCGGTCTTGTCGGTCACGAACAGGGTCAGGCCCCGCAGCGCCTCGGGGGCGTCGGGCGCATGTATGGCGGTCATGACCTCGTCGAGGAAATTGCCGATGCCGACCATGGCGAGCTTCGCACCAGTTTGTTCGACCAGTTGGGTGTAGGTCAGGTAGGGGCGTTGGGGCAGCTTGCCGTGTTTTTTCCGGAACTCCTGCAACGTGCGGACATGGGCGATCAGGCCGTTGCCCAGCAGCATAGCGTTTTTGGTGCGCACCGATAGCTTCATGCGACAGCCTCCTGATCGAATGAGGCGAGGTCGCCCACCCGCAACTCCCCCGACATCAGGCGCGGCAGCAGGAGGTCGCGGGTCTGAGCGAGTGTGCGGGATTCTGTTTGCAACCCGAGAGCTTGACTGAAGATGGGCTCGATCAGGCGGTCAAATGCCTTGTGAACCTCTGGCGACGCTGCGCAGACCATCATGCGCTGCATGTCCGCTTTGGTCACATGGCCTAGACCAGTGGTCTGTTTGTTTCGTGCCAGCTCGGCAAATTCGGGTTTGAGGTGCTTCAGGAGGGTGTGCAGATAAGGCTTAAAGCGTTTGCCGTTCGGGCGCACGGCGAAGATGTGCTGGTTCAGCCAGGCTTTGCCACCCGTCCATAGGAAGGTGTCAATCGAAGTGTCGGGGTTGCCTGACCATGAAAACAGCAGTTCGCCATCGTCGATCAGATAGCGCGCGCCAAGGTCGGTGGCCGTCCACTGCGTGTTTCCGGTCACGCCGTTCTTCAACTCTGCGATCTTGATTACAGGCAGTGCGTCGGGCGCATCCGAGAAGTGCATGTTCTTGTAGGCGGCGCCGTTGACCCATTCCGCTTGATCAAGAAGCGGTTCAAATGCCCACCCCTCCGGCTTGCCCTCGTCGTCTAGCCGGTCGGGGAAGAGGGACCAGAGGTCGGGGGAGAGGTAAGGCGGGCGGCCTTCCATTTTGGCGCGGGTGGGGCCGAAATCGACGAACCAGTCGCGGAAAAGCGCCCGCGCCATGGCCTCGAGCGTGGCGTTCATCTTCCGGTTCAACTCGATCTTGTCATCCAGCGCCCCAAGAGTGGCGGCAATTGCGCGTTGTTCGGGGAGGGTTGGGACCGGAAGAGCGAGTTCTGCCAAATCTCCGCCGGTAATGCCTGCGACCGCGACCTGCCTGCGGATCGTGTCGAGTTTGTGCATTCCGCTTGGAGAGTTGAAGAAGTAGTAATAAAATAGCGAATGTGCTCTTTCTGGTGTGGGCCTCGCGCGGATGATCGAGGACTCAAATACTGTTAGCTCGTCGACGTCCAAGACAACCGTGCACTTGCCCGCCCCTTCAGCCACCAAGGAACGTCGAGCAAAGATCAGGTCGCCTCCTCTGATGGCAAACTTTGCCGCCTCCTTTGGGTCGACATCAATCCGCTTCATTGGGACTGAGCGCATCCGCGGATAGGCAAAAAGCTCCCCCATATTGATGACCTTCGCACCGCGCCCGTGGAACTCCTTTGGCTTATACAAGCCGTTACGAAGAGGCTCAGAAAGCAGGGAGGCAAAGCGCTGTTCAGGCCACTCAGTCATTGACGACCACCCCCGCCAGCCGCGCCCGGATGGTCGCTGTCAACGCCTCGGCCTCGGCGAACTGCGCCTCCAGTTGAGCCTGCAAGCCCGCAAAGCGCTCGGCAAAGGGCGTCTCGTCCTCCTCTGCCGCCTCGGCCCCAACATAGCGCCCCGGGGTCAGGACGTGGCCGTGGGAGCGGATTTCCTCCAAGCTCGCCGATTTGCAAAAGCCCGGAATGTCGGCGTAGCCCTCACCCAGCCGCCAGGCGTGGTAGGTCTCGGCGATCTGGGCGATGTCGGCATCGGAAAACTCTTTGCGCGTGCGGTCTACCATGAAGCCCAGCTTGCGGGCGTCGATGAACAGCACCTCGCCGCGCCGGTCACGCAGCTTGCGGTCACGCGCGATGCCGTTCGACTTGTCCCGCGCCAGAAACCACAGGCAGGCCGGGATCTGGGTGGAATAGAACAGCTGCCCCGGCAGGGCGATCATGCAATCGACCACCTCTCCCTCGATCATCGCGCGGCGCATCTCGCCTTCGCCCGATTGGGTGGAGGACATCGAGCCATTGGCCAGCACCACCCCAGCCGTACCGGTGGGCGACAGGTGGTGCAGGATGTGCTGCAGCCAGGCGAAGTTCGCATTGCCCGCGGGCGGGATGCCATATTTCCAGCGCCCGTCCTCGCGCAGCCGTTCACCGCCCCAATCCGAGATGTTGAAAGGCGGGTTGGCGAGGATCACATCGGCGCGCAGGTCGGGCAGTTCGTTCTTGTGGAAGGTGCCTTCGGAGTTCCAGCGGATGTCGGCGTCGATCCCGCGCACGGCAAGGTTCATCTTGCACAGCCGCCAGGTGGTGTAGTTCGACTCCTGCCCGTAGATGGCGATGTCGCCCAGACGACCGCCATGCGCCTCTACGAACTTTTCCGACTGCACGAACATGCCGCCCGATCCGCAGCAGGGGTCATAGACGCGGCCCCTGTAGGGTTCGAGCATCTCGACCATGGTGCGGACGACCGAGCGAGGGGTGTAGAACTCGCCCCCGCGCTTACCCTCGCTGCCCGCGAACTGGCCAAGAAAATACTCGTAGACGCGGCCCAGCAGGTCGCGCGCCTTGTCCTTGCCCTCGCCCAAGGCGATGCCGGAAATCAAGTCAATCAACTCGCCCAGCATGACGGCGTTGAGGGCGGGGCGGCCGTAGTCCTTGGGCAGGACGCCCTTGAGGGACGGGTTGACCTTTTCGATGGCGATCATCGCCTCGTCGATCAGGCGGCCGATGGTAGGCTGCTTGGCGTTCGCCTGCAGATGCGACCAGCGCGCCTCCGGCGGCACCCAGAAGATGTTGTCGGCAAGGTATTCGTCGGGGTCCTCGGCGCCTTCGGGGTATTCCGCGAGCAGCGTCTGGCGTTTCATCTCGAACCCGTCCGAGATGTGCTTGAGGAAGATCAGGCCAAGGGCAACGTGCTTGTAATCCGACGGCTCCATGTTGCCGCGCAGCTTGTCGGCGGCTTTGAAGAGGGCGGCTTCAATGCCGAGGTCCGAGCCGTTGTCGATTGATGCCATTGGAAAAAGCGTCCTCAGTAATGTCCTTCCAGACGGTATTTCAGCCGGAACGCGAAATCCAGCAGCTAGCAGCGACTTGACGGTGTTCTTTCCCACGGCCGTGCCCTTGGCATCGCCGCCGAGACCTCGATCTCCCGCAGCATCCCACCTGCGATCAGCCCATCCCTGACCCAGCCCAGCGCCTGCCACCAGTCGTCATAGCCGCGTCTGGCCGCCTCGATCTGCTGCGGATGCGGCGAGAAGGTAACCGGGCAGGCCAGAACCTCGACCGTGCGCCACTTGCCGCGGCTCAGGACGCGTTCGGTGCCGACGACGATGGTGGTCGCTCGCTCGCCATGCTGGTTGATCTTGGTTTCGACCGGCACACAGCGCGGCACAGCACCAGGCATCCAGTCCGGGCTCAACCCGGCGCGGGCCAGTTCGGCGACCCGGATTGCCATGCGTTTGCCGCCGAGGCTGTCGGGGATCCCGGCGACGGTGGCGGCGATCACCTCTGCGTCCTCATGGGTGTAGCTGCCGATCTTGTGCTGGCCACCGTCGATCTTGCAGCCCAGCGCGGCGCGTTGCAGCAGGACGTATTCCAGGCCGAAGCCGAAACCTTCGTCTGTCAGGCCCTTGGGAAGCGGCAGTTCCAGCTGCGCCTTCTCGACCCGGAAGGCCCATTCCAACGCCGCCTGCACGCCCAGCGCGCGTTTGACCTTCGTGCAGCCGGCGCGGCTGATCGGTCGCTGCTGGGTCATCGCACACCCCGCAGTCGCAGGCGTTCGGCCGTGACTAGGCCCCGGGCCAGCATGGCATCGCGCATCGTGTTGCTGATCGCGCTGACCGGCAGGAAGCGGTCGGAGTTGACCAGATCGGCGTAGAAGGCGGGCAGGTCGGTGATTGGTTTTGCCGCCGGGGCAGGGGGTGTCTTGGGCTTCCGGCGCTTCCGCCCGGCATCCTCGACCTTGCGCTGGGCGGCGCGTTGCATCGCCCGGTCCAGCGCCTTCGGCCCATCGGGCGGTTCAGGGTGTTCTTGGCGGGTGGCCTCGGCCGCGGCGATGATCTCCGTCTCGGTCAGCCCCAGCTCGTCACGCCAGCGCTGGACGTGCAGCCGAGGCGGCCAGCCTTGCCACCAGCCAGGCAGGGCGGCGGGGTCGAGGCCTAGCGCTGCCAGCAGATCCCCGAAGACCTCATCGGAAATCGCCTCGCGCGCCTGCGCGCCCTCCTCCTCCTTTACTGGTTTACTTAGAGGTTCCCTTACAGGGTTAGTGTCCGAAATCCGGACACGGCTTTCGGCATTTTCCGGACACGGCTCGGCCGGAAAATCGGACACGGGACTCGCCTCATCCCCGTGTCCGAAATCCGGACACGGCAGGGCATCGGACGCGGCTTCCAGAGGCGAACCCTCTGCCATGTCGGCGATTTCCGCGCCCTCATCCTCCCCGTGTCCGATTTCCGGACGCGGCACCACAGCCACAGGTGTGAAGCCCGGCTCGAACCCCAGGGTGTAGCGGGTCGGCAGCTGTCGCTTGGTCACGGGATCGAGCCGCGGCACGCGTCGCAGCAGGCCCACGGCCTCCAACTGGCCGAGGTGATCGTTCAGCGTGGACCGGCTGATCTCGCAGTCATGCGCCAGCCGATCCTGCGAAGGAAAGCAGCCGTAGTCGGGGTTGAACCGGTCGCACAGATGCCAGAGCACGATCTTGGTCGTCGGCTTCAGCCCGCGCTGCTTGATGGCCCAGTTGGTGGCCTCGTGGCTCATGGCGCGGGCCTCCGTGGGGCAGGGGCGATGCGGGTGGTGAAGCCGTGATCGGCGAGCGCGCCCAGCGCGTCATCGAGACTGCGGATGAGCGCCCAGCCGAACCCCTGCGCCAGAACGGCATCGCGGAATGCTTCCTGTTCCGGTCGCAGCCGTCCCTTCGGTGCCTTCAGCTCCAAGAACAGGATGCGGCCGTCGCAGATCACCATCAGGTCGGCGAACCCGGCAAGGACGCCCATGCCGACAAGGATCGCCTGGCGCTTGGCCCCGCGGGGCCCGGCTTCGGTGACCTCATTGGCGCAGTGATGGATGATGGCCGAGCGGGGCAGGGCGATGCGCAGCGCCTGCACGACGGCGCGCTGCAGATCAGCCTCAGGCGTGCCACGGCGCTTCATCGCGCGGCCCTCCCCTGATCCTCGCGCTGGGCGCGGCTGACCGGGCGCCGCGCATCAACGACGAGCAGCAGGCGCTGGGCATCAGCACGCTCGCCCGGGGTCTCGCCATGTTGGACCAGCACATTGCAGGCGAGGCGGATGAGGAGATCGCTGTGATGCGCGACATCGGCGATGACGGCGCGGGCCTCGGCCACGCGGTCGGCGGGCCAGGCGGAACTGTGCGACGGGGTGGTCATCACCGGCGTCCTCCGGCACGACGGCGGCGCGGGGCGGCCTGCTCCTGCTCCTCCAGCCATTCCTCGACGGCGGCACGGCGGTAATAGACCTTCCGCCCAGCGCGCACGCAGGGCGGACCCGTCCGCATGGCCTCCCATCGGCGCAGGGTGTCGACCGAAAGGCCGAGCTCCAGCGCAAGGTCGAGGCGGCTGATCCAGCCGACCAGCAGCGAGCGGGGTTTGTCTTTCGGGTCTGGCATCGATCCGAGATGCGGCATCGGGGTCTCCTGGTCCTGGCCCCGAAGATCGGGGACGTCTTGCAGGGACCAGTGAGCGCAGAGCCCGAGGGGTGGCGGCGAGGCGGAGGGTGGCGGAAAGGATGCCACCCTTGTGCCACCCCTTGTTTTATTGGGGTTTCCGATGGTGGTCGGGCCGAGCGAGGTGATGTGGGGAGGGCCTGCTAGATGGAGGAAACAGACTCCAAGGCCGCAAACAGGTGCGAACACCCCGATTGACCGTGTTTGACTGGCATTGACGGGCAGAAAGGAGGTGGCACCCGGCACGACACCCCTGCCACCCATTGAATTCCTTGAGGATTTGTCGCTCAGCGGCGCGTTGAAGGCTGGATTTGCGGCGTAATCACCGTGCCTACGGCATCAAACGTCCCATTGCGCCCGTCGTCGCCAGTCGCGCATCGATCCGCCCAGCGCCGAAATCCCATGAAAACAAGGGGTGGCGCGGTTCTGGCGTCCTTCCTGCCACCCTCTGCCTCCCCGCCACCCGAGGCGCCATGCTTGCCTTGATAGTCAGGCGAAACCACGCCTCATGTCGGATGCAAGAAGGACCGAAGCCATGCCCGAACGCATCAAGTTGACCGAGAAAGTACTGCGCGACGCCGAGCCGGTACCCGGGCGGGACTATCAGATCTTCGACACCGACGTCCGGGGATTTGCAGCCTGCATCTACCGCGGGGGCGGGCGTGCCTTCACGCTGGATTATCGCCATGCGGGGCGCCAGCGCCGGATGACCTTCGGGCGCTGGCCGGAATGGTCGGTGTCGGCGGCGCGGGAGCGGGCCAAGGAACTGCGGCGCGAGATCGACGCCGGGGCCGATCCCTTGGGCCAGCGCGAAGCAAAGCGCGAAGCCCCGCGCGTGACCGACCTGATCGAACGCTACTGCGCCGAGCATCTCCCGAAACTGTCAGCGCGAAGCGCGGCCGACCAGCGGTCGGCGCTGGCCAAGATGGTGGAACCGGTCTGGGGCCGGAAGCTGGTGACGGAGATCACGCCGACCGACGTCGACAAGCTTCTGACGAAGATCGCCGAGGGCAGGGCGCGGCCACACAAGGAAAAGCCCAACAACCGGGCGCGCAAGCTGCAGGGTGCCAAACCCACGCCGGTGCGTGCCAACCGGATCGGGGAGGTGCTGCGCAAGATGTTCACGCTGGCGGGCCAGTGGGGCTGGCGCGATGAGAACCCCGCCCAGCGCTTCCATCGCCGCACCGAGACGCCGCGCGAGCGGTTTCTCTGCAAGGAGGAAATCTCAAAGCTCGCCGCCGCGCTCGATGCGGCCGATGACCGGCGCGCCGCCGACATCATCCGCATGTGCATGTTGACCGGTGCCCGGCTGGGCGAGGTGCGGCAGTCCCGGTTCGAACAGTTCAACCTTGAGCACATGAGCTGGTCGAAGCCGCCCGCCATGACGAAACAGCGACGCGCCCACCGCGTGCCGATCTCGGACGAGACCGCTGCCATCGTGCGCCAGCGCCAGCTGCTGGTGCCGAAGGGATCACCGTGGCTTTTCCCCGGCGACACCCCCGGCCAGCCGGTGCAGGAGGTGCGCCGTTTCTGGGCGCAGGTCCAGAAGCAATGCGGGCTGCAGGACGTCCGCATCCACGACCTGCGGCACACTTTCGCCTCGCTCCTTGTCAGCGGCGGCGCCTCGCTGGAAATGATCGGCAAGCTGTTGGGTCACAGCCAGATGCAGACGACCCTGCGCTATGCGCACCTCATGGACTCGCCCCTGCGCGCCGGGGTGGACGCCGTGGCCAGCGCCTTTCGGCCGAAGCCCCGGCTGGTCTACGACGCCGATGATCAGGGTGGTCGAAAGACCGCCTGACCCGCGCAAGCGCGGACCCTGATCATCACGCTTCCTCCCGACGCAGCGCCCTCCATATCGGCGTGATCCGTCGCCGGATCGAACGGCTGTCGGGCATCTTCTTGCCGTCCGACCGATCCGCGAACCAGTCCTGCATCTCGGCAACCAGCTCGGCTTGAGTGGCGGGCAAACCATGATCATGGATCCGCACGATCAGAGCGATGTTCATGCCTTCCCAATCGTATGGCGTAGCAGCACCTGGCCCCGCCGCCACCCGCCGCACCATGTCGTTCTCTTCCTCGAAGGCATGTACCTCATCGGCCATGACCATCATGTCCGCGACCGCCACCGTGACCCCGCCGACAGGATCGGTGATGATCTGCCACTGACCCTTCTCGCCCGTCATGATCCGGCGCACGACGCCCTCGGTCGGGCCGGTCCCGCAGCGGCGGAACAACGGCATGAGGTCCATCGGCGAGAGGACCACCCGACCGGCGACGATCTCCTCGCCGCAACGCACCAGGCCGATGCCGGTCATGATATGGAACTTGCCCGCCGCGGCCCAGCCTGCGACGTCGGCGATGTTGCAGCCCCAACGGGCCGTGACTTCCTGAAGGGTGTAGTAAACGCGGGGCGGCAAAGCCATGACAGATCATCCTCACATGAACCGAGGACGGGCCGAACTCATACCGCCTGCAGCCCGTGCCGGGGGCGGCACGGGTTAAGTGATCGGGCGCAACGACACGAGAGGCGCCGGGGCGCCTTCGGTCAGAGCGACGGGTGTTCCGATAGACCTGTTATGCTTTTGGTTGAGGGCTGCTCTCCTCAAGGATGCACCTTTGCGCTGGCCTCGATTCGGAGCAAGGGGGTGGTCCGATTGAAGCTGTGGATAATCACGAACAAGCGCATGGGCGACAGTCCAGCGGCGGGCAGTTGGTCAGCACTTGGATAGCCCCTCGCGTGAGAGGCCCGCAATACCTTCGGCGTGTTCGCCCAAGTTCTGCCATGCAAGGGTGTGATCGATGGGAGCGTCGAGGCTACGCTGCATCGCCGTGATGCCCAGAAAGAGAACCCGTTGTGGAACCTACCTTCTTGTGACCATTGGGAAATGTGTGCCACCTTACCGAAGACAGGAATCAACCCAGCGTAGACCGTGAACAGGGAGCGCATGCCTAACAAAGCCTTTTCCCTGGAGAACAATCCGTTTCGAGTTCTCAAAGCCAATTATAGATCATCGGCAGCCGAGATTTCTGACCTTGTCGAGGATGCTGAACTTGATGGTCTTCACCACGAAGATGAGTTGCAGAAGGCCCGTCAGGCCCTCGTCACTCCGAAGTCACGCCTGCTTTTCGAGCTGTCGTGGTTGCCCGAGCTGAGCCAGCTTCAAAAGAGCAGGCTCGAGGAACTCTTGCGCCAGGCTGACCCGGCCGTCATTCTGACCCAAATTGATCACTTTCCAGATCTGGCGAGAGCGAACATCGCTGCACACCTCTGCTCCAAGGGGAATGCCTCAATTGCGGTTGTGCATTCATTGGCTCAAAGTTGGGACGAACTTGATGAGGCACACCTCCTCAAGTTCTTGAACGAGGAACGTCGCTCATCTGGTTTTCCAGCGGTGGAAGCCAACCAGCTCCGGGACGGATTGAGGGATATCCGCCAGCGCCATGCCACTGCCGCTGCGAACTGGATATGGTCGCTGCCGCTTCCAGGGAAGGGGATGAATGACGTTGTAGAACAGGAGCTGGAGAGGAATCCAGAAGCATCGTTCCTTCGGCACCTTGTCGAAATGTATGACAAGGAGAGTGAACCTCATCTTGCCGTTATCAAGGAATCCGTACTGACTGCGACCGCTGCGGCCAAGAAGGTCTCTGCTGATTTGCCTCAACGTATCAAGGAAATTGAGAAACTCCTCGAAGCGTGGGATTCTATCAATCAGCCAGTCCAAGTCTATTCGCAGTTTCGTGGTCAGGAGGAAGGACGCTCCAAGCAATTATATGAAATCGTCCGCAAGCTGTGCCTTGAGCTTGCCAATGATCACGGTCGCTATGAGGAGGCGTTGAGGCTTTCGAGCGCTCTCCTGACAACGTTTCCAGAGCTTGAGTCGGTAGCGGAGTCGCTCAAAGAGGATATAACCGCCCTCGAGTCCTTGTCCCATCAGAAGAAGATCTCCGACAAACTGGATCCTCTTGTTGAGGCCTGCGAGCGCGCGAAGAAGAACGCATCGAGTTTCGGTCATGCCTTGAGGTCTGATGGCTTTTCTGAGAGCGGTGGCCGAATTCTGAGTGATGTGGTGAAATCCTTTAACGATGCGAGAAAGTCTCTTCCGGAGCCTGGTGTTGCTTACCTCGTAGTGCGGGATTTAGCATTGTCGCTCAATAACGAAAGCAACGATCCGCAGTCGGCATTTCTCTTGGTTGATGGCCTGATTGACCTTGGTATCGGCAAGGGGCCCAAGGAGGTCCTCGAAAAGCTGCGGGAAGAAAGAGCTATCCTGCACAAGAACTGGAAGATGAAAGAACTGGAACGCCAAAGTGGAAATCTGAATGGGATGCTTAAGGTCGTCGATGACATGCTTGTCTTCGCCAACCCTGCGGACCGTCGAGATTTGGAGAAGCTCAAGTCCAAAATTGAAGGTAAGAGGTTTGCCAAGAAAGCAAAATTCGCACTCTTTGCAGGGATCGGTGCCGTCGTTCTCTATTTCGTCCTGATGGATGAATTCAGCAAGCCAGCATCCAGGACGACTTACAGCCCGCCTGTGTCAGAAAGAAGCACTGCTGCAGCGGCGCCGAGCGTTTCAGATCCTTATCAGGAGGATATGCCGCCCGTCGGAACTGGACGGTCATTGACCCGGAACCAAGTACGATACTGCATCTTTCAGGGTGTCCGCTTGGACTACATCCGCCCAATGACCACAAACAACAGCCAGATAGACAGGTTTAATGACCTGGTGGGCGACTTTAACGCCCGCTGTGGGAACTTTCGGTACACATCTGGTGTACTTGAGTCGGTGGAGGGCGAGGTGGCGAGTAGAGCTGCGGCGCTAAGAGCAGACGCGCAAAGGATTGTAGCCTCATGGTAGGGAGTCCGAATACAACCGGTGTCGAACAGGAGTTGGTCGCACGTCTTTGTGTTGAATACTGGAAGCTCGTCAGGGCCAGCCAGCGTGCAGCACAACAGTTGCCGGACAAGGATGGAAGGCGCATGGCGGCCCAAGTGAGGTTTTCGGATCTCCAGCTTGCAACCATCTCTGGGCAGCTTGGTTTGAACCTGGTTTCGTTTGACGGTGAACAATTTTCTGTTGGAATGCCCGCGTCGGCAGATAATGGAGACGACTTCAGTCAGGACGAGGACCTCGTTGTCGCCAAGACGCTCGAGCCTGCGGTCGTGCGAGAGATGAAGGTGGTCCACAAAGGACGGGTTCTCGTTGCGAGGCGCAGCGATGAAGTGCAGGAGGAATAGCTTTGTACCTGGGTATTGATCTCGGAACGTCCAATTCAGCGGTCGTGGGCAACATCAATGGGTCAACGAGGCTCTTCAAGACTTCGGATGGCTCTGATGTCCTTCCAAGCGTGATCTACCTCGACAAGCGTGGGCATCGGTTTGTTGGGAAAGCGGCCCAGGATCGGATCACCTCGGCGCCCGCAAACGTCGCGGCCGGGTTCAAGCGGCTGATGGGCACCAAAAGTCCGGTTCGAATTGGAGACCAAGAGTGGTCTCCCGAGGAATGCAGCGCGGAGATCATCAAGACTCTCATCGGGCAAGCTCTAACCGAGAGCGGCGAGCGAACTATCGAGGCGGCGGTGATTACTATTCCCGCAGCCTTCAACCAAATGCAGAGTGAAGCAACGATCACCGCGGCGAGGATGGCGGGCTTGGAGAGAGTGAGCCTGCTCCAAGAACCGGTGGCTGCGGCGATGGCCTCAATCGCGCACAGCAAGCAGAAGGACGGGGTCTTCCTAGTCTATGACTTGGGTGGCGGAACCTTCGACGTCGCTCTTGTGATGAGTACAGGCGGTGCAGTGACGGTGGTTGCACATGAAGGCATCAACATGCTTGGCGGTCGGGACTTCGATCGCATCGTGTTTGATAGCGTTGTGCGCCCATGGCTGCTCGACAACTTCTCGTTGCCGTCGGACTTCCAGAAAGACGCAACGTACAGGCATCTTTCGACAATCGCACATCGTGCAATCGAGAAAGCAAAGATTCAGCTTTCTGCCTCGGAAACAGCCTCAATTTTCGCAAGTGAAGACGAAGTTCGTGCCGCTGATCAGGATGGAGAGGACATTTACCTGTCCATAGATTTTACCCGCGGACAGCTTGTTTCACTCATAGGGGATCGACTCGAGGATTCGATTGATCTGTGCAGAAAAGTCATAACAGAAAATGGATACAGCCATGGAGACATTTCCCGCATTGTTCCAATTGGCGGCCCTTCAAAGATGCCAATTGTTAGGGAAATGCTTCAGTCCCAACTCGCGATTGAAGTGGAGCAGGGTCTTGATCCCATGACCGCTGTCGCGGTGGGCGCCGCGATATTTGCAGAAAGCAGGCAGTGGGAAGGCGATCAGTCAGCCCGTAAGACGAGTCGTGGACAGGAGACTGTAACCGGTACGATCTCGCTGACCGTGGATTTCAAGTCGAGGATCGCGGAAGACAGTGCCCGGATTAGAGTAACACCTACCTCTGAGGTTCCTAGCGGGTTTGAAATCGAAGTCGTGGACGAAGCTGGCGGTACGACCGGTCGGAAGCCATTTGACGGGGTCGTGAATCTGAGCGTGCCGGTTCGTAAGGATGGGGAAAATCGCTTCGTCCTGACAGTGCATAATGCTGCAGGTCGAATTGTGGAGGACCTTACACGCGAGATCACCATCGTTCGCACTCAGGCGAGCGCTGCCAGCATTCCCATGACATACACGCTCGCAGTAAAGACGCAGACGGGTACGGTTGGCTATGAGCGGAATCGTCTTGAGCCGATCCTGAAGAAGGGGACCGCACTGCCTGCTGAAGGGCGGCATAGGTTTCGCGCTGGCAAACCGCTCAAGGCTGGGGAGGATGACTTCATCACCTTCGAATTCTACGAGATGCGCGAAGGTATCGATGATCCTGAGCGCAATCTTCATATTGGTGATTTCAGGATGAATGGTCGGGAGGACCTGGAGCGAGGAGAGCGCATAAACCGCGGAGACGACCTGATTGTTCACTGGAAGATGAGTGACAATGGCACCCTAAGTTTCGCGGTCGAGTTGCCGCACCTGGGGCGCTTGATCGACTCTCATAATCTGTACCTCGCTCCGGGAGGACACATAAACTTCGACGGGCAACAGGGAGCAGAAGTGGCGTCTATGCTTCTGGAGCGGGCCGAAAACGACCTGGAGGAACTCAACGAGACGCTAGGCGGCAAGGCGGATCCGTCAGGGGATCTCCGGGCGCGCATAGAGCGCCTTGATGCCGCGCTCTCCACCTCTGTTGACGCCGATACGCACAGATCCGTTGCAGAAGAGGCGCGCCGGGTGCGGCAGGAGGTGGCTCTGCTGCGCTTGGCACCGGAAAATGAAGAGCGGGTGCTGACGAAAGAGGTCAACGAGCTCGAAGTTCAGTTTGACGACCTTCGAGACGACGCTAACCCGGTTGATGCAGATCGGCATGAGAAGTTGCTGGCGACAACGCGTCGGGCCATCCGCGAGCGCGATTTTGATACTGCAAGGAATTCACTTGATGAAATGCGGAGTATTCGGCTCAAGGTCTTGGCCGAAAGCCCTGAGTTCTTGCTCGCGATCTTCCAGAGACTCGGAGAAGAGAAATTCCTGGCCATTGATGAACAGCTACATGATCGCCTTGTCGCGGCCGGTATTGCGGCGGTGAAATCGAACGATGTGTGCGGATTGAGAGGCGTTATCGGTCAGATGTTTGCCAACAGGGTATCCGGTGGCGGCGACGCTACCGATATCGTCGAGCTGGCACACATCCTTGGGAGTTGATGAGGCAGTGGCAGCCGCAGTTTGATCGGAATGTCTGGGGGAAAGTGATGGTTCTTTGGTGGGTGACAGTTGATCACCTCAACGCCACATCAACCTGCGACTGCTGGCATCGCGCCGGTCTTGCGTGTGAATCCGTGCGAATGCTGATGTTTGCGAGGACGAAAACCACGCCGGAACAAAGGCTTGCCTCGTAAGTCGTTGGTTTTTCTGATTATTCGGTTTTGCCCTTCCATGGGCTCATAACCTGAAGGCCGCAGGTTCAAATCCTGCCCCCGCAACCATAGTCACTTGCCTCACGCCCGCCGTACCCCGGCGGGCGTTCGCATTTGTGGCCAACCCATCGTCGCACAACGACAAAATCGCCCCCAGTTCGCCGCGAAGTTCGATCAGGTGCCCGTTCGGCGCGTCCGGGTCAGGCGTCAGCGTGACGCTCTCGATCAGGCCACGCAGCAGGTCGGCCGCTTCCGGCCGGGCCTCCGGGTCGTTCAGGGCTTCTGCAAGGTCCGCGACTTTGCGGGCGTAGGTCTCGGCGAGGCCGGGGTGGATGGCCACCGGTTCCGGTTCGGGCAGGACGGCGAGCTTCGCCTCCAGCTCCGCCCGTTCCGCTTCCAGCGCGTCCATCTTCGCCTTCATGCTCGGGTGAAACATCCCTTCCGTGATCGCGGTCACGATGTTCTCGATGTCGCGCAGCACCTTCCCGAGGCGCCGTTCCTGCTCGCCCCGGGCGGCCAGGGTCTCCCGCCGCTCCGCCTGCATCTCCTGCTGCCAGGTCGTGATATATTCCCGGATCAGGTCCGGGTGCATCAGCCGCGTCTGAAGCCCGTTCAGGACGCGGGTCTCGACGTCTTTGCGCGCGATCGTCTTCCTGTTCGCGCAGGTTCCTCGGTTCCGGGCGGCTGAGCAGCCATAGCGCGCGTCGCTGATCATGATGTAACCCGACCCGCAGCAGCCGCAGGTCAAAAGGCCCGACAGCAGGTAGCGCGGGCGGTGGCCGCGTTCGATCTTCGGCGCGCCGGGGTCTTCCGCCCGTTCCGTCAGGATATCCTCCCGGATCGCGCCCTGGCGCTGTTTGACCCGGGTCCACAAGGCGTCGTCGATGATCCGCAGGTGCGGGACCTCTTCGGTGATCCAGTCGGAGGCCGGGTTCATCCGGGCCTGCCGTTTGCCGCTGTCCGGATCCTTGATGAAATGCTGCCGGTTCCAGACCAGGCGACCCCGGTACAGGTCATTGTTGAGGATCCCTGTCCCGCGCTGCCAGTTCCCCGAGATCGTCGAGAAGCTCCACGTCCCCGAACCCTTCCCGCCCGAGCGGGGCGGGGCGATGCCGTCCCGGTTCAGCCCCATGGCGATCGACCGCGCGCTCAGCCCCCGGTCATACTCCGTGAAAATCCGCCGAACTATGGCCGCTTCGGCCTCGTCGATGACTCGGTCCCCGGTCGTATGCGTCCCGTCCGGCAAGGGCTGACGGTCCAGCCGGTAGCCGTAGCTGATCCCCCCGGCGGACTTCCCTTGCTTCACGCGGCCTTCCAAGCCTCGGTGAGTCTTCTCCGCGAGATGCCGCAGGAAAATCGCGGACATCGTTCCGCCCAGCCCAACATGCATCTCGCTGATCGGGCCCTCCCCCTTGGTAAAGATCTCCACGCCCAAAAACCGCATGCGCTTGTGCAGCCCCGCGATGTGTTCCTGATCCCGGCTCAGGCGGTCCAGCGCTTCGGCCACCAGCACGTCGAACCGGCCCGTCATCGCCGCCTGCTGCATCGCCTGAAATCCGGTGCGCAAATGCGTCGCCCCACTGATCGCCTCGTCCGCGAAGACCTCCACCACCTGCCAGCCCCGCTCCTCCGCAAGCCGGCGGCAAATCCGGACCTGGTCGGTGATCGAGGCCGACGACTGCATGTCCGACGAATAGCGCGCGTAGATCGCCGCCCGCAGGCCCGTCTTCTCTCTCATCACCGCGTCCCTCTCTCTTCCGACCGCGCCCGCCGCGCATCCACCCGCGCCAGCAGCCGCACCAACTCAACCAGCGCCGGGTGCGGCGGGGGCAGCGGCGCTCCCGGTCCCGGTGCTTCATGCACAGGCCCGGGCTCAGGCGTCGTCGCCTCAGCCCCGGGGGCCGTCGTCTTCGGGGCAGGGCGCTGCGCGCGTCCTGCCTGAACTTCCGTCTCTCCCGTCCGGGCCAAGCCCGGCTCATGCTGCGTCCGCGCAGCTCCTTTCCGTGTCATCCATCGTTGTCCTGCCTTTCCGGCCCCCGGTTCTGCGAAGCGTTCAAGAACAAGCGTGAATGGAGCTTCTGCCCCCTCGGGCCACCCGGCCCGCATCACAAGAATAGTCTACGTCCCCTGCCGGCGTCCCGGCCGAAACAGGTTGGCCACCTCGAAAGATGTGGACAACCGCCTGCTGTCGCCCGCCCGGACCCGTTCACACGGGACCGAAGAGATCCAGCTGCCGCGCATCGCACGGCATCGTCTTCCGCTTCCTACGCGGCCGGGGCGGGATGGAACCGCGACCGCCGATCTTTCCGTGTCCGGCCTGAGCGCGCCCGATATCATCGGGCACGCTCCCCTCGCACAGGCGCTTCGCGAACCGCTTCAAGATGTCTTCCGCCCAAGACGGCACCCAAACCGAAACCCTACACATACCCGCCGCCTTCTTGCGTTCCGCCGAGGCCGCGCTGTAAACGCGATGCTTGGTCCTGAAGGACGCGCTGCTTTGCTTCGATTTACCGCTCTTCCGCTTCGAGCCCGTGATAATGTCCTTGGCCATTTTGGCCTCCGCTTTGGTGAAAACCAAGCGTTCTGCTGCTGATGACGCCTTCTGCGCCTGACCGGAAAAATAGCGATAACAAAGATCTCACGCCATGCTGCCGCCGCCCGCCGTGTGTGAAAGATGTGGATTACGCGCTCACAACGACGGTTGACGCCAAACCGCATCCGACCCACAGCCTCGGCGCTGACCTCGGCGCTGACCTCGGCGCTGACCTCGGCGCTGACCTCGGCGCTGACCTCGGCGCTGACCTCGGCGCTGACCTCGGCGCTGACCTCGACGCTGAGGGGGCTGAGAAGCCGAAAGTGCAGGCGCCCCCGGGCGCAGGTGCCTTCGGCCGTGGCAAGACCAGTTGTGTGACACGACTCTTCTCCGGCCTGTCCCTGATCCGGGGCCGCCCGCATCACGGATCGGGCGGGGTGCCTGCGGCGCTGTGTTTGGTTTTTTTGGATGGGTGGGGTTTGGGGAGGCTTGGTTGTTTGGTCTTTGGGTCCGAGGAAAGAAAAAGGAAAAGGAGAACCGCCACCGCTATCACCTGAGCAGGGTGCCTGCGGCACCTGTGTCGGGTTCTTTTGGGCAATGGGGTATTTGGGTTCTTTTGTTTGAAATGATCCTGTCGGTCTCCCGCCGCTGTTCCTGCGTCATCGCGCGAACAGCGGCGGGAGCTATGGCGCGTGGATCACCGGGTTCCGTCCTCGGCCAGGTCAGGATCGCTTATGTCCGGCATTTGGTCGTGTCCACCTGCGTGCCCGGTGTCGCGTCCCTGTCCGAAAGACTTTCCCCCGAGTACCGATTGCCGCGCTGTCAGCACGGGATTGTGGGATTCGGGCATCACGCCTTCGGGTGCGCGGCTGGCGGCAGGTTCCAGAACAACGCGGTCGAGGAGCGCCGCGAGGGCGGGTCCGGACAGCACGCCGGTGGCCTCAAGGGTCGCCGACATCTCCGCGAGGAGCTTCCTATTTGCGGTCAGGATCCGTGTCGCGCGTGCTTCGGCGTTGCGCAGGTGGGTCTCGACCCGTGCCCGAAGACCGGGATCGTTGCGCAGGTGGCTCTCGCCCCCGTCGACCGGGCCAAGCCAGATCAGCGATTCCCCGAGTCCCCACGAGCTCTCCAGCGCCGTCGCCAGCCGGGTCGCCTTTGCGAGATCGCTTTCCGGAGCGCCTCCCGCGCCGGTCGTGATGCGACCGAAGATCAGCTGCTCGGCGGCCCTGCCCGCGAGGTTGATGGCCAGATGGGCCTCAACCAACGGCCGATCTTCTGCATGGTCGGCCAGGCTGGCGGCGGTGAAACCGCCATCGGACGCGAGCGCCACGGTGGACACCCGGGCACGCCCGGTCGCGGCCCCGACAATGGCATGTCCGGCCTCGTGCGCCGCGACGATCCGGCGCAGCTCCGGGTGCAGCGGGGGCCGCGCCTCCGTGATCGCGGCGGCGAGATCATCGAGCGTGAGGTCGCGCCGGTCCCGCCGCGCCGCGCCCCGGGCGCTGCGCACCGCTGCCGCGATATCGGCCCCTGACATGCCGAGGGCGGCCTGAGACGCCGCGGAGAGGTCAGCATCGGGGAGGTCGGCACCGAGCTGCCAGCGGATCGCTTTGGGCAAAAGCGTGAAGTCCGGATGGGGCAGCGTCAGGATCCGGTCGAATCGACCGCGCCGCACGATGGCCCTGTCGAGCTTCTCCGGGTGGTTCGTCGCCGCCATGACGATGACGCCTTCATGCCCCTCATAGCCGTCGAGCAGGTCGATCAGCGCGGTGACGATGTAGTCGGTGTAGGCGGAATTGTGGTCTCGGGGTCGAGCCCTGTCCCCGAAAGCATCGACTTCATCCAGAAACAGCAGCGCGGGCGCTTGCTCGGCCGCGGTGGCAAAAGCGGCCCTCATCGCCCGGATCATGTCACCGGAGCGGCTGCTTTCGCTCGACCACTTCGCCACCGACCCCGCGACCACGGCAATCCCCGCTTCTTGCCCGATGAGCCGGGCGAGCTGCGTCTTGCCCGAGCCCGGCGGCCCGACCAGAAGCGGTCCGCGCGCGACGTCGCGCCAGCCGATCTGGCCCTCCTGCCAATCACGCAGATCGCGGATCATGGCCTCAAGAGGGTCGCGGACAGACTTTGGCAGGGGGAATTCCGCCCAGCCCGCGCCTTCGGACGGGGGCGGGCAGAGCGCTTCGGTGATCGCCCGCACCGCGGCCTCCGGATTGGCCGCGCGCAGGGCGAGGGTGGCCCGGTCCGGATCGAGGCGTGAGACCCGCGCAGAGACCGGAAGGGCCGCGAGGGCCGAATCCGCTCGCTGGCCGGGGTAGACCATGTCGAGCAGGACCGAAAGCATCGTCCGGTCCAGCGGCGCCAGCACGCATACCCGCGGATGAAGGGCGCGGACTTCACGCGGCGCCGTGCCGGCGACAGCGGTGACCAGCACCAGCGCCCTGCCTTTCTCGAGCGCCTCGCCTGCCTTGTCCGTCAGGCCGCCCAGAGGACGGTGGCGCTCGGGGCTGCCGGTCCGGACGGCATCCAGCGCGTACAAGAGTTCGGGGGTGTGGGCGACGTCCGGCCAGAGCGCAGGTTCGGCCACGATCTGCTCCAGCGTCTTCTTGACGGCATAGTCGAGGGTGGCGCTGCCGGTGGCCAGAAGGGTGACCGCCCCGCGCTCGCCGAAGGCGGCGGCCAGCGCCTCTGCGTTGCCGAAGGTCGCGGCGATCCGGACCGCCGAAAGCAAGGTCCCAGCCTTGGGGCGCCAGAGAGTGGCAGGCTCTTTCGCCGTCGGCGGGCAGGGCGGCAGCAGCGGACCAAGATCCGCCGCCGCGGCTTCGATCTGGTCGAGCAGGTCATCGACGGAAAGGGTATCGTCGGCGTCGGCGTCGGGAACGGTCGCGGCGTTGGCCCCGGCAGGTTCTGCCGACCCAGACTTGCTGGCCTGCGCGGTGGTGCGGGCAGCATCCTGATCGGGCGTTGCCGGGGCGGCGCCCGGCTTGGCGGGGGCCGAGACGCGCCAGCCGGCCCAGCCGCAGCCTTCGACCGCGGCGAGGATGGCCTCGGCGAAGGGCCGCCAGTCCGGCGTCAGGAGCGTCGTCTCCGGCGCGGTGGCGGTGGGATTAACGCCCATGGGCGTCTGCGAGGCAGGCATGGCTGCGGAGGACATCAGCGCATGGGAGCGGGATACGGGTGCCGTCATGACAGTCTCCTGTGACAAGAGAAAAGAGGGAGGCGACCCGCCGCCAAGGGCGGGAGGCAGGCTTGAAAAGGCAGGGGAAGCAGGGGTCAGGCGGGACGCTTATCCGCCTCGATCTGGTCCAACAGGCCCATGATCAGGTCGAAACCCCACGCCTCATATATCTCGCTCTTGACGTTCAAGACCCCCGCATAGACCTCCGGCGGGACGACGACGTCGAGATGATGCCGCCGCAGAGTCGCATGGGCGGCGGATTCCTGAGCGCAGGCGTCATGGCCGGTCGCCATGGGCAGCACCCGGACCAGCTCGACTCTGGCGCTGCGCGGCAGGCCCAACTGATGGCGGTGCCGCTTGACCGGGGTCTTCGAGAAGCCGAGCTTCAGAACATGAAGTCCCATCTGCGGCACCTCGATCCGAAGCAAATAGATGAAGGAGTTCCGAGCGTTCCAGGCGCCCCCGCAGGCGGCACATTTGACCTGGCCCCAGCTCATGTTGACCCGGGCCACCCTCTGAACATGTCCACAGCTGTGCTGGTAGACCCGATAGCCGGGGTTCCCCTTCGGATCCCGGCTCAGGCGTGTCCAGCCCTGACGCGCGGCCTCGACCTGCTCGCGCGCGCGGAGACAGCGTTCGCAACGTACATCCGTCCGCTTTGCGGCAACCCGTTCGACGAACTCGCGCTGACGGCGGACGACATGGCCGCATCCGGCCCGGTAAAGGCCGTAGTGACGATGCACAGTGTCGCGGCGCAGGAAGATGAGACCCGCAGCCCGGGCGGCATCGGACAGGTCGGCCTCCGCACAGGCGCCACAGCGCGGCTGCGCGGTCCGCAGGGTATAGGCCTTGTGCGCCGTCAGCCCCCCGCAGGCCGTGCATTCCAGCGCGACGTGGAAGCGGTCGCGCAGCCGGGCATGGACCCGGAAGCCCTTCTCTCGCGCGAAATCGTGCCAGGTGGCGGGAACCCGGCCGGGGAAGTCCACCCAGTCGCTAGCGGGAACATGCCGCGAGCGGTGCGGCACATGCAGGCGGCGCTGGCGGCTGGTGACGACCTCATAGGGGACACCGCGGACAGAGGGGCGCGTGGGGCGGGGTGCGTGGGGCTGTGTCTTGGTCTTGGGCATGGGATGCTCCTGAAACGGCATGACGGGGGAGGGCGCGGGAAGGCCCCGCGCCGGTCGCTGTCTCGAAAAGGGAGAAAGGGTCAGGCGAAGGCGGCCGGACCCGCGTCACAGTCGAGGCCCGGGTCCGCCCACGCCTCGGCGCGCGCGTCGAAGGGATCCTCGAGCGCCAGCCAGGACTCGAGCCCATCCAGCGCTGCATCGATCTGCACGTTGACCTGGTGCGCCCCGGCGATCTTACCCGGCACCCGATAGGCCCAGCGGCGCAATCGCGCATTCGCACGCAGGTCCGCGACCTCCTCGGGATCAGGCGACTCGCTCACATCCATGAACAGCCGTGCCACCCGCTGCACGCTGCGGTCAGCCTCACCCTCCGCCGGGGTCGCCAGAACCGCCGCGCAGGCCGCCTTCGTCGCCGCCAGCGACGCATCCGCCGCCGCGATCCATTGATCAACGGCCGGGTCCTGACCCGAGTACCCGCACAGGTCCCGCTCGTCCTCAATCAGGCGGGGAAGCGTGCCGAGGAAGGCGGTGAAAAGGGCCAGAACGGAAACCGACGAGGTCGGGGCTTTTCCATCACACTTTTTGACGCTATAAAGAGAAGTAGTCATTCCAGTCTCCTTGCATGAGGGTCTGTGTCTGGCCAGGACGGGGTGCGAGGTTCCAGCTCTGCCCCGTCCGTCCATGAACACTAAATAACTACATAAAGTCGTAAAGTCAAGAAGTGTGCCATGAAAAAAATGGGGCGTCCGCCCGTCGATACTGAAGCTGTGACCGTGCGTCTGCCTCGCGAACTGATCGCCGCGCTCGATGACGCGCGTCGTGAGGATCCGGAAATGCCGACGCGGCAAGAAGTTATCAGGCGGGTTCTGGTCGCATGGCAGGCTGGTCGCTCGGCCCATGACGACGCTGGCGCATCCTGAGCGCCGGTGCCTCTGGCAGGTGCATGTGAAGAGCCGCTCTTTCGCCTAAGGATTGAAGCGCCGCTGACGGATCGTGAAGTTCGCCTTCCTCGACCGTCGCGTGCCAGGCAAGCCTGCTCCTTGGTGTCAGGCCCGTTCGTCGATCGCGCGGGACGCCGCGGCGCATCTGGACCGGCTCTTCGATCTCTTGCAGGTCCAGGATCTACTCAAGCAGGGGGGAGGGGATATCAGTTCAAGCTCCCCAACCGGGTCCCCGGCAGGCCGAGGGCATGCACCGGCTGTCGTGCTATATCTTGCGCTCTGCGGCCGTCGGATAGGGGGCGGACAACGGACGTTCGTCGCAGTGAGCAGTTCCGTGACTTCGTCCCGAAAGCAGCCATTCGATGAAGTGGACGGGCCTGTCGTCGAACCTTCTCTGGCTTACTTTACCTGCAAAGCCGGTCATCGGAATGAATAAGGGGAAAGCCATTGATACCCAAACGCTCATCCAGTTCGATGCGAACCTCTATTGCCGGACGGTCATCAGAAGACGTTTCGATCGACGCGTCATATCTCTGGGAAAGATAGTGAAATCTCTGGTTCGCTGACCCCACCCAATTTCGGCTTGAGTCCCGCCGGGCAGCAACGAATGGTCCATCGACAAGTACATCTGTATGACTCAGCAATTGCTGGACTCCGGGGAGGTTACGTTGGCGCAGCTGTTCCAACCGAAAGCCAGTGAACACCATCACCGATAGTCGCCGCAACTGGCAGAAGGCGGCGACTTCCGCCAACCCCTTTGCCTGGTAGGTCGGCTCACCTCCAAGGAAAGTTACGCCTTCGATCCCGTAGATGTCACTGGCCTGTTCGATTTCCAAAGCGATCTCGGACGTCGACATCACCTGCCGACGCACGAAGGGCAACAGTTCTTGGTTGCAGCAGCCGGGGCAATCTATGTCGCAGCCCTGGACCCAAAGTGCATACCGCAACCCTGGGCCCTCAACGGATGTGTAAGGGATTCGATTTGCGATATTTAGGTAGCTGGTCATGCTGCCTCGAGCACCACTCGAACCGAGTCATCCGGAGTCAGCACGACGACGAGGGTCTTGCCGATACACATGCTTCGCTCCGAAACCTGTGTGAACAAGAAATTCGACACCGGGTCGATCAACCACTTTGTCAATGCTGTTATGGCACCACGCCCCCCCATAGTCGGTTCGATGTCGCGGGCGACCCTGTCAAGAAATGTACGCTCGTCCGCGATCCGAACAGCCCGGATGCCATACTTGTCTTGGAGCTGCGCCCGAAGCGGGCCGAGTTTGCTGCGCATGATTTCGGCCAGAAAACCTCTGTCCCGAACGAAATTGAACGCGACGATATTGTCACCAATGCGGTTCAGAAGCTCGGGTCGGCCCATGTCTCGGACGAAATGGTCCCGCACTCTGCGTTGAAATGCGTCCCTCGCCTCTTCGTCACTGGATGCCGGATCGATTTCTGCTGCGCCAATATTCGATGTGAAGATGATGATTGCTTCAGAAAAACTTACAGTTTGTCCGCGTCCATCCGTTAGTCGACCGTCCTCGAGTATCTGAAGGAACTTATCGAGAATCCGCAGGTGAGCTTTTTCAATCTCATCGAAGAGTAGGACGCAGAATGGGCGTTTCCGGATGGCATTTGTAAGTTGTCCGCCCTCCTCATAGCCAACATATCCTGGAGGCGCGCCAACAAGTCTTTGATCGCTGTGTTCGTGGTTGAACTCGGACATGTCAAAGCGAATGAAGGCTTCCTCATCGCCGAAAAGGAATTCTGCAAGGGCCTTTGCCAGCTCCGTTTTTCCGACCCCCGTGGGCCCGACGAAGAAAAGTGTTCCCTTCGGCATTCGTTGCCTTCTGGAATGCTGCAGTCCTGCAAGTCCGGTATATGCTCGGATCGTTACTGAGGTTACCTTTTCAATGGCGTGTGATTGCCCCTTCACCCGCTCCGCCAAAACCTCAGGCATCGTTAGGAGTTTATCGCGACTGAGCGCCTCCCAAGCGCTTGTTTGGATGCCGTGGCGATAGAGGCTCAGAAGCTGGTCGGCAGTCAGCTCCGCAGTTTCGGCAGACCGGCGGGACAGCTCTTCGATGTTGAGAATATCCTGACACGACATCCCGTCCAGAGCATCGACGAGATCGTCGTAAGCCACCTGGCCTCGCTTGGGCTGGTTCTTCAGTTTCCACTGATGGAGGCGATCTCCTAGAAGCGTCGTCCGCTCCTCTCGATCCGGCAGCGGCACCACTACCTCGCGGACATGGGCAGGTCCAGGCAGCATGGAGAGGGGAAGCGCATGAGCGGTAGGCGAGATCAAGACCAGAAGATTTCTGGGGCCCGTTGCCTCCGTCGTGTCCCGTCCGATGATTGCCTTGGCAAGTCGAGCAAGTAGGTCCCGCTCAGTTTGCGAAGGCTGTTGGCCGAACGAGAAAGCGAAGTTAGCTAGATCGACGACAAAGGCTGTTGGTCGGTCTGTACCATCTACCATTGCGGCAAGCATAACTGCGACAAAGTCCTCTGTGGTCACAGAAGCCCCTTGCGGGCCGCTATCGAAATGCGCCTCAGGTGCGACAGCATAGGCCGCGCCACTCGCCTCCCTGGGCCCTACCGCTCTTGCAAGATCCTCCCATCTCGCGGCGTCGCGACCTTGAATCCCTGTCACCGGATCCCATTCGATCACCGTCTTGAAGGTCCCTTCCCGAATAGCGTCGGCAACCAGTTGCGGCACACGTTGATACTCCATCGTCCAAGGATTTCGACGCAGATCATGGACTTCTCCGTGAACGACGATGCAGGAAATTAACCCGGCGTTGGCTTCCAGGCTGAGCAACCAGGTTGGGCGATGCACGGAAGTCACTTCCTTCGTTCCCCAGAGCTATCCGGCAAGCGCTTCTCCGACTTGCCGATCATGTCTGGATTTCGCCAAGATACCTTCTCATCTTCGAGATCGATCCCATAGATGTCCTGCAGCCGAGGCATAACTTTGTCGGCATCTTCAAGGCAGGCTTGGCCTTGGTAGTGGTCGAACTTGTAGCTCATCCCGTCCAGATTCACACGAAAGGCCGCCTGTGCTCCCGAGGGGCGCTGCGCCTTGATCACAACAGCAGAGGCCTCGCCGCCTTCGAGCTTCGGTTCGGAAACGATGAAACCCGCGTTGCGCAGTTCACGCAGCAGGCCGCCGACCACGTGCCGCCGTGCCGCCTCCCGAAGTGCGCGGTCATCGGCGTCCTGTCGAATGGTTGCTAGGCTGTCATCCAAGCTTTGCATGGTGGACCGCGCGTCGGCCAGACTGGATTGCAGATTCCTGATCATCGACTGCGCAAAATCGTCGCCCAGCCGCCTGTAAACTGCCAGCGCGTCCTCCAGAACGGCCGACATTTCACTCCGTTCCTCGTCGCGTTGCTCTGCAAGCTTCAGTGATTCCGCCTTCGTCCGTGCGTTTCCCGTTACCTCGACAATTCGCCCCTCCAGATCGAGGCGGACCTGCGCGATGTCGTCAAGACTGAACCTGATACTCTCAATCTCGTCACTTAGCGCCTTGAAATCCGGCTGGCAGAGGTCGCGTTCAATGGCTCCCGGCAAGGATTGACGGGCCTTGCGGATCATTCCAAGCAAATCCTCGCGCGCAGCCTGTTCCTGCGAAACTCTGTCGGCGCGCTCATCACGTTTGGCGGCAATGCGCTCGCGCGCGGCGTCACGTTCCGATTCGACTGCGGCCTGGGCCGCTTCCCTCTCGGCCGCTTGGGCTGCTCGACGGTTCTCTCGGGCACGGCCGCCCAAGGAGCGCATCAAGGCGGACAGGCGGATGTTTTCCTCTCTCGCCTGCTCCGGATCTTGGGAGAGGAGACGCTCGACCCGCTCAAGGGATGCGCGACATCTACGGTAATCCTCGGGGACGTAGGCGTCCAAACCCTGTGCAACCAAGGAGTCTAAGCGCTCCCGATTCCTTAAAGCATAACCCTCTGTCACCTCTCTGATGCGGCCGAGATACATCTCTCTCCGCCTACGTGCCTCGATCCGCCAGGCTCGTTCCGCGACAAAACTCATGGGTCAGCGCCTTTTCTTTGTGTTTTTGGAAGAACTCATGAAAATTTCTGCTGTCATCGTTTCTATACCGTAGGGTTTGCATCTGGCTACAAAATCGCCGTCCTGCGCGACAAGAATTACTTTGTTGCCAGCTTGGCGGTATGGAATCAGAGTTGCAATGATCTGCCCATCCTCGTTCGGCGTATCACCCGGTGCGAGAAAGCTGAAATCATGAAAAGGCGCCGCCCACCGGTCTCCTGGCAGTTGGCGAACTGAACGCAAATTCCTTCGGCTTATCATGCGAAAGTCATCCCGCTGCCCTTTCTTTCGCTCGACTTCGCCAGCAACTGTCTGTGGAAAAACAAGGAAGTCGGTGGGCAAGAGATGGTCTACAAGATCATCAAATTCGATAAAGGACGAAGTGTCGAAAGCGATAACTCTGTCACAGGACTGCGGAACCGATACCAATTCATGAGTGGTCTTCTGTTTGCTTGACGCCAGTTCCTTTGCTGAAGGGTCGAGATCCGCGAGTTCCGGATGAGTTTTGCGGAACTTCTCCAATCGGAGGTCGCGGGACAATGTTTCCAGCAAAGACTCCAGAACTGGATATGGAAGCTTCTTCAGAGCCTGGACGATTTCTACCATCCATTTACGCTCGGCGGTTTGGCTACCTGACTGTTCGTACAGCCGGCGCCAGAAGTCTGCCGGGTCCAGCCAGTAGGCTGGCAAGACAACAATCTCTGGGGTATCGGAAAATCGACATTCCGTTTCGAGCGCTGCGATCACATCGCGCCAGGCTGACCCCTCAGAGAGAAATCCGGGTACTGCGCGATAGACACCTATTTCAGCGTGCACGCCTTCCCAAATTACCGGAAGCCGAGAAAACTCACGCCCCTCGCTCGCCCAAAAGACACCAGAAATTCCTGGATTGTCATTGCGCGGATAAGCAACCTGCATAGCCTGTTTCTCCGAAGACATCGATATAGTCGTCGGTTCCTTGATGTGGGCCGCAGGATCAAGTTCCACCAGAACAACAGACTGTGCCAGGGCAAGTCCCGCCCGAACCGACTCGGGAAGGCCGCGGGTCAAGAACAGACCGCCCAGACTTTCTGGTAACTGGCAGTCGATGGAGTACTCTACTCCTTCTGCAACTGGCTTCCGCAAAGATCCGTCCAAGCTGTTCGGCAGCAGCCACGAACGTCGCACGATCTGACTCAGACCGCGCAAATACTCGCTTTCTCGAGGATCTCCACAATCGACGGAAAGTTCACCGTCGCGGAGGACGAGTTCTGCCGTGCTGCGTCGCCATCGGTGGCCGACCAGTTCTGATGCGGCTGTGTATAGCTGCACGTCGTCGTGCAACTCGGTCCTAAGTTCACGCTCGACCCAATGTGTCGGCGGGTGCCGGAGGAAGGGTTCGGCAGGAACGCAAAAGCGCTGGTCATCCTCCACCTCAGGTGCGAGATCGTTGCCGCCGACGATTTCTTCCAGAACCGGGTCAAAGAATCGCTCGATCTTCCGAGTTTGAGCCGCTTGCTTTTCTGTCTCCGACATATTGGACCGATGTCCCAAATTTGTTGTACTTCGTCCGGGCGCGAGGTCGATAATTCGAAGCAATAGAGGATCGACATCGCCTTCCCCAACTCGATGCACACGGCCGCGATCAATCAAGTCGGAAAGCACGTCAGGCAGGATCTCTTGGGAACCAGATATTCCAAAGAGCTGACGGAAAAGCTCGGTAATGGGAACTGCGGCCAATGGGTTGCTGCTGGTCGCGAACTCTTTCACTGCAGCTTCCAGCGCCCGATGCAAAGGCGTCAGTTCTGGAAGGAGACGATAGGCAACCTCTGCACGAAGGTGCAGCACCGGAAACCAGACTGATACGGACCCGAGCCTCATGTATGGCGATTCCCGGACCGGGTCGTACTTTCCCCAAGGATGTCTTTGGCCTGCCATAGGCCACCGATAGCCTTGATGTCGTCTATGATTTGGCCATACACGCAGACCCGCTGTGATGGACCACCATCAACAGGTTCGATCGCGACATCGAACCTCTCGAATGTCTTTCGCGCACCGACAACGATCAACAGGTCGCGCGCACGTGAAAAGGCGACGTTTATCCTTTCAAATTTCGCCGGGTTTGAATTGCTGCCAAGACGCCGTGATCTGTTACGGACCATGCTCACGATCACAATGTCCGCTTCCTTTCCTTGGAACCTGTCGACCGTTTCGACGTCAATCTGCTGATCGTTGAATCGCCGCCCGAGCTTTGCCTTCAGCGCGTCTCGGATCAGATTTTTTTGGCGATTATAAAAGGTTGCGACCGCGATGGCCTTTTTTCGCTGTTCCCTTTCGCACCCGTCAAGGATGTCTTCGACCATTTGGGCCACAAGGCGTGCTTCAAGCTTGTTGCCGATGCCCTTACCGTCGCTGTCTTCATAGGCGGGCCGCCCTGCTTCGTCATCTGAACTGTCGATCCAGAGCGCATGCAGGTGCGGGACCAGATACTTCCCTCCCGTGCGAGAATTCAGGGTGAGACCATGCATCCGCCATGACCACCCGGAACTATGATCAGACCCATCCGGATCGATCAATCCTGACTCCAATCGGCCGTCGTAGAAACGATTTACAAGGTTCATAATTTGAGGATGCATTCGATATTGGGTCTGCAACGCGGCTTTTGCCCCGGCATCAATCTCTGCGAATCCGTCTCGAAACAGAGATGCGGTAGTCAGGCGTTCATACTTGCGAAGTAATTCGGCCTCACGCTCGAGGGCATCCTGGTCCTCATCTTCCGTCGGCGACTTGTCTGACGATCCGAAAGACGCAAACTCGAAGGTCGGAGGAAGTTGGCGATGATCCCCGACAAGGATGGTCTTTGGCGCTAGGAGCATGGGGCGTAGAAGTTCCAGTGGCGTCGCCTTGCTGACTTCATCGATGATGACCACATCAAATCGGGGAAAGCCGCTATCGGATAGTATTTTGAAGTCAGAATTACAGGTTACGCCGATGACATTCGCACTGCGGACGTAGCGCTCTCCCATTCGATCGGAGGCAGGGGGATTCTCTGCTTGCCGCCTAAGGTCGATGACCCACCGATCCAATTGAGGCAACCACTCCCCGAGTGGCTCAGTGTCGTCCAACCGCACCCTTTGTAAATCGGCATGACGTTCGACGACGTTGATCCCAGAAGCCAGATCTGTCGGCGCCCCCGGCAGATCGATAATGCTGCTCATTTCGGACAACAGATTCTGGCTCTTCGCATGTATCTCGCTCGCACGGCTTTGCGCGTCCTCAAACGACTGCCGCGCCCGCTGAACGGCCGCCTCGAGATGAGCAGGAGTCAATGAAGAAGTATTCTCTCCATCGAGGAGCTCTGGCGGAGGGAAGACCACACTGGGCCATGAGGCGAGTATCTTCCGCCTGATCTCCTCGGCTTCCAGCGAACCAGCCCCGTCTGCACTCAGCAGAGCCTGGATGCCCCGAACACGCTCCTGAGTTTGGCTGTGTAACGCACGTGGCGAGACGTCAAGGCGCGGGGGCTTGCCGTCAACAGAAGCAAATAGCCTGAGCAGTTCAGTCGCGTCAGAAGCAAGCGCCGGAGAGAAGCAGGAAGGATCCCATTCGGACAATGTAGCGAGGGCATCATGCGCCATCTCCCACCAAGCAGCGCGTGCTCGGGCTTCCGAACTCATCGCTTGAAGGCGCCGGACCTCCGCAAGCCTTACTTCCAAACGGCGCAAGTTGTCTTCGCCCTTCTTCAACTCTGAAGCGGCTTGGCCTCGATCAAGTTCGAGCTTGCGGGCACGTTTCAGCCAGCTCTCCATGCGCCCGACTTCATCCGTTAGCGTCCGAAAAGGATTGCATACTTCTTCCACATGCTTTGCGGCCATACGATACCAGTCTGCAACGGCAAGCGACTTCTTCTGTTCACCCTCGCTCTTGCTGATCCAAAGAGGTCGGACCTCAGGATCACCGATCAGGCGCTCAAGTGCGTTCTCGACAGCGAGGTTCGTCTGCGATGCAATCAGTACCCGTAGTCCGGATCGCACGAAATGTGCACAAGCCGCAGCAATCATCGTTGTTTTTCCGGTCCCGGGCGGGCCTTGGACGTATGCGATTTCCGGTGCCGCGAGCATGACTTCAACCGCTGCTCCCTGGTCCTCATTGAGCCTGTAGAGTTTGGCGATCTCTTTATTCAGGAGCCGACCTGGTTTTGCGGTCGCGACTGCTGCCTGCGCCACATTGAACAGGGTTGCCATCAAATACGGTGCGGCGGGCAGACGATTGCCTTGACGGTATTCCGTCGCTCCGAGTTGAAGTTGCGCCAAGGCACTTCTGTATCGGGATAGCTGAACCTCTGAGCCAATTGCCTCCGTCATATCACGAAGTCCTAGCGGTGTGCCGCTTGGTAGGTCGCTGAGTTCGGAGGCATCCCGGCGCGAAAATTTCATGCTCACCCGGTAGGGAAGTGAACTCGTCCACGGGCAATCTTGCATGCCAACAGGCTGCGGCTGCGCAGGACCAATCACCTTGTAGTCAATGCAACGATAGGCTTTGGGGTTGTCTTCACGGCCTTTCCGGTGCCATGCCTCCTTCAGCATATACACTTCGAGACTTTGGCGTGCGTCTCCTCGTGCCCCTTCACCCGAGAAGCTGCGGACTGTGTTCTTGTCCTCACAATAGACTTCGCCTTCCCATGTGTCGTTCGTCCATGTCCTTGGACCCAGCGCGGCCCAAGGAGCTTTTTGCAGGATCAGGTCGCTCGCCCAACTAAGGTAACCTTGCCAATCGCTCAAACGACCTTGAAGTTCATCCAACAATGTTGGGGACGACGCATTGGCCTGGTCCAGAAGCTCGTCCAGTGGCGAGGCCACTAGCGGCAGCGAGGTCCGTGACGAATGGCGCACTAATGCTACGGTCCGCTCGAACGGACGCGGCTCACAATCTGGAACCAAAGCTGCGTCAAGAATGAAGAGTGTCGTGTTGTCAGGCGTTTTCTTTGAGCTGTAATCAAGACGACAGAGCACACAAGCTGACATGGCGTCTGGAAGCCGTTCCCGAAGTTGAGGCAACACCAGTGCAGGTCTAACCAATAAAAGGAGGCTTTTGTCTGCTTTCGATATAATCGAGATGAAGAATTGACGTTCATCTTCATCATCGCCAAACACGATATCGCAAAAGCGGTCTATAAGTGCTGCACGCTCGTCCTCGGCCGGCGTGGTTTCACCAAGAATGGACGCCAGAACAGTTGCGAGCCTTTCATCGTCCTTTCCTTCGTACCCAGTTTGCACGCGACGCTGAAGCAAGATCGGTTGTGTGGCTTTAGGAGATGGCCCATCGCCCTTCCGCCTATATGACAAGCGTACATGATGTGTCTGGCTCTGGAGGTTATCTTGCTCCCGAAAGGAGTTCTTGGTTGAATCATAGACCATTCCGGCACGTTCTGCGCGATCCAGAAGTCTGAGACGGAGTCTGCGTTGCTCGCGTTCAAGATGCTCAAGTTGGCCTTCTTCCTGTCGTCGCCAATCAAGGAGGTCCGCGTCGAGCCTTGTCCGCCGTCTTTCAATCACCTGCGCAAGCCGTGTAAGATTCTTCTTTGCACGTACTTGTTGCGCAGTCGCAGCAGCGATTTCCTTCTCAATCCCAGCAATTTGGCTTTCCGCCTGACGGATCGTGGTCGCCAAGTTTGCCTCGAGTTGGCTCTGACAGTCATTGTCATAACGCGTCTGCAACGTCAAAAAATCAGACCGCTGCGCGTCCAGTGTGACGGAAAGCTCCCCAGCCAATCGCTCGATTTCAGCGATGCGCGTCGAGGCATCACTGATGTTCTGCCGAGCTTCTTCAATCAGCTTTCGGCGAACGGCTTCGGGCAGCAAGCCCAGTTCTCGTGTATGTTCCCGACCCAGTTCATCAAGCTTTGCCTTGAAATTTTCTGCCGCCGCCCGAGCAATGTCCAGACGCTCCTGTTGCGCGGCGATGTCCGTCAGGATTTCATTCTCCCCTCGCCACAAAAGGTTCCGAGGGTCAAGACGGCGCGCAAGCCAGCCAAGATGTCGCGCTGCGTCCAACTGTGACGCGCGATCGCGTGCCGCATCTAGCTCCTTTCCTAGCTTCTCCAGTTCGGTCTCAGCAGAAGAGAACTCATTGCGCCTGTCCGCAATCGTTTTAGCTATTGCCTCTGCGGAGCGTTGAAATTCAGCAGTAATGTTGTGCTTCTCTCTTGCAAGGGCGTCTTGGTATTTTTCCGGTTCGCCACCCGAAGCCAGGATCAACACGATTTCGTCGCTGTCATTCCTGAGCGCTGCACATTCCTGCCCCTCTAGAAAGAGCTTCTCGGCGCGATCCCTGAGAATTTTGATCTGCTTATCACGTTTCTCTATTTCATGAGCCGTATCTGACAAAGCTGCTTCGACAATAGATTTAGCCGCTGCAATCTCTAATTCGGTCCACTGGTTTGACTTCCATCTATCGGCGAGCGATTGAATGCGGATACGATCGTCTTCAAGTTTCCGAATCTGGGCAGTTGCTGTCTCGTAACCTGCTTCTGCGCTTGTACGGTATGCCTGCAACCGTTCAAGCCTAGTCATTGCGCTTTTTTCTAGCAAGGACTTCGCAACGAGGAAGTCTTCCCGGACTCGATTAGATTTATGGATAGATGATTGCAAATTCACTTCGTCTTGGCGAAACGCGATGCGCACATGATCAATCAGGAGGCCTGCAACACCTTCGGAGAATCGTTTCGAAGATGTACCCTTTGGTATTCCGTCCAAGTTCGTCGCTTTCACTCTACGGATGCATGTTGAACATGCTTTTTGTTGAAACTGATCCGTTCCTGGCAATCCCTTGCGCCAAGATTCGATGCGCCACCGTTCTTTAGTCTGGGTATTTCTTGGGGACGTATAAATCTGAAACTTCCAAGAACAACGGCACAACTATGCTGCAAGTTGCGATGCTCATTGAAACTGGCAAACATACTCAAACTGCACCACCTTTTTGGTTCAGCATCATCGTGTCAATTTCTGGTTCATCCCAGCGCCCAGAAACTGCCATCCACTTTTCGATCTCAGCTTTCAGTCCCGGCTCGTCAGCGCACAAATGAAACGTGTAGAGCCGGTTCACGATATCTCGCATCAGGTCGTGCATTTCCTTGTCACTGATACGCGAGACATCTGTCCACGCGATGTGTTGTCCATAGGCGTCGACGACGGTCACGTCGCTCCAGTCGCCGGCCTTTGTTTCCGGCGTCTTGCCTGCATGGAGGGTTTCAAGGTGCGTATTGCGCACGCACAGCATCGCCATGGTCTTGGCAAGTTTGGCCGCGATACGCTTTTCGGCTTCATTGTTCATTGGCACAGGTTAATGCCAAGCGTATCATCGTGCCATAGGGTTCAGGATGTGCTTGGCTCAAAAATCCGTCTCGACGCAGACCCCCGCACAATCGTAGGCGGAGGCGGTCGCGCCGGTTTTCATGAACAGCCGCTGCGACAGGAACTGCGTGGCCGCTGGCAGGTCGGCGGCGATTTCCTGCTCGAACACCGCGCCGGAAACCTCGTCGACGACGCGCACCCAGACGGATGATCCGTTCGGTGGGGCAGCGATGAAGAGGGTGAGAACGCCGCCCAAGGCGATGGCGAAGGACCCGCCAATGTCGGTCAGCGTCGATGCGACCGTGCCGTCGCTTGCGACAAGCTGTAAAGTGAGCTCGGGTCTAGACCTTCGAACGACCGCTTACGAGTGTGCCGCTTAATGAGCCCGACCGACAGTTATGGGCCGCGAGCGACGCCTCGTTCGATAAGGGCGGAAAGCGGACATTCAAGGCGTGCCTCGATCTTTAGACCGTCCAGGCAAGACTTCGGGCTGTACGCCGGGCATGCCATGCCCGTCGTGTTCAGTCACTGCAGGTCTCTACGGACCCGTCCGGCTCGTCCAACACAGCCATCACGGCCACCGGTCCCGCCGACCCATGACCCGCTGTCCTTGTCAGGATTCCGCTAGCAAGTGCTTGTAGATGGTTGTCCGCGAAATGCCGAGTGTTCTCGCCGCCTGCGCGATCCCACCATGCTGGCGCACTGCATCGCGGATAACCCGGCACTGGCTTTCCTTCCACGGCACCCCCGAACATTGCGGACACGCTTGGATGGACTGCTGTGGCGAATGACTTATTGGCAGGAAGGGCGCGAAATTTTCGGCGCGCAGCTTGGGCCCTGACGCCTGTATCACGGCGTTCGCGATGATCGACCGCAGTTCATGCAGATTTCCCGGCCAATCATGGCGCGCAAGTAGGGTAAGGGCAGAAGGATCAATGTCGAAGCCCTCTCCCTGCGCGCGCACGAAGCGGCGTGCCAAAGCATCCAGATCGCTGCGGTCCCGCAGGGGCGGCAATAGGATCGAGAAGCCTTCGATCCTGTAGCGGAGGGCGGGCAGCAGGCGGCTTGCCGCGACCTCGGCGGTCAGGCTGACGGTCGCGGTGCTGACGAAGAGGACGGGGCACCGAACTTCGCGCCCGTCCGCCGGATGCCTGAAAGATCCGTGATCCAGCACATGCAACAGCGTCGCCTGCGCGGAATGTCCCAGCGCCGAGACCTCGTCGATGCAAAGCGTCCCATGCGCGGCCTGTTCGATAAGCCCCGGCGCACCTTTGGGCCTACCGAGAAGGGCAGCTTCCGCATCGGGGCCGAGGGTTCGGGCGTCCACCGACACGAAAGGCCCGGAGCGGCCGGACGCAGCGTGTGCGAGGCGGGCGATGATTTCCTTGCCGGTGCCCGTTTCGCCCTGGATGAAGATGGACTGTCCGACGGTGGCGACCTTGGGCAGGGGACGAAGGCGGCGGATGAGCTCCTCATCCTCGATCACCACGTCGCGGAAGAGGTTCCTGATTTCTGGGGCGGGTGTCTCGCTTCGCCGCGCCTGCTGCGGATTGGCCGCAGAAAACAGGCGGACCGCAAGCGCAAAGCTCGCCCGGTTGGCAACGCAGCGCACCGATACGGCAGAGCCCATGCGGTCCCGCACGCGCAGCGTTTCCCCCTGCGCCAGACGCAGGGCCACATCCTCGAACCGCTGTTCGAAGATGGAGTCGAAACTCGTGCCGATCAGGTTGCGGATTCCGGCCAGAAACATCTCGCCCTTGCGGTTCACGGCATGGACCGAGAAATCATCCTCGAGCACCAGCATACCCACCGACAGGGTGCCAAGATATTCGGGGCGCGGGTGAAATTGTAGGACGATGCGTCGGTCATGGGCCGACCGGATCAGGCAGTTCTCGATATTGCTGGCCGACATCTGGACAAGAGCAGCCGTGTGCTGCTGCCGCACCGTCGAGCGCGAGGAGGCATCCAGAATGCCCGCAAGGCCACCCCGCCCGTCGAAGATCGGCGCGCTGATGCAGGACACGTCCGAATGCGCCCGCAGGAAATGCTCTCCCCCGTAGACCTGTGCCGGTCGTCGGGTCGAGATGCACAGACCCAGCGCATTCGTTCCGCGCAACTCCTCGGTCCAGACGGAGGCGGGAACGACCGCCTTGCCGGCATCGCTTTCCGCGAATTCCGTGTCCACGAGCGTTTCCAGCACCACCCCTTCAGGCGAGCCGAGCGCGATCATGAAGTTAGACCCCGCGATCTGGTCGAACAGCAGTTCCAGTTCGGGTCGCGCGAAACGCACCAGATCGGCGTGGTGGTCCTGCGTCAGCTTGAACTCGGTATCGCTCAGAATCAGCTTTTCATGGCGCGCTAGGGGATCAATCCCGAGGTGCAGACTGCGCAACCAGCTATCCGAGATGTCACCCGGAAGCGCGCCGCCCGGAAACCTTCCCTGGCTTTCGAGCATGTGGCGTGCGCGCGCGAGCGCGGTCGTGCGGATTTCCATCGCCAAGTCACCTCCCGCTCCTCGGCACAGGCGAAATGGTGGATGTTCGGGCCGCAGAGTCAACCACGGCACATGATTCGCCGCCGGAATGTCCATTTTCTGGACGGTCGAAGGGGGCGCGGTTCCCGCCCCTTGAAGGGCTGTCCCGTCTCTGTCCGCAAAATGAACAGGCCGGACGGCCACCTGTAAAGGAGCTGTGCGCACCCTGCCCATGCTGCGCCGCAGCGTTTGTGACAGCCGCGACATGCACCACTGCTCTTGCCGTGCCGCCGGTATCGGGGCGGTCTTTCCAAGGCGCATGACGATGAAAGCACAGGTTCTTCACCAATACGATCCCGCCCTGACGGCACCGACATGGGTGACGATGCAGGATGTTCCCGACCCAAAGATCCAGAAGTCGAACGACGTGATCGTCCGCATCGGTGGCGCGGGCGTCTGCCGCACCGACCTGCACATCATCGAAGGCATCTGGCGGCCGCATACCGACCCGACCGGCACCGGCCTCTTGCCCCTCATCATGGGCCACGAAAACGCAGGCTGGATCGAAGAGGTCGGCCCCGAGGTCGAGGGCTTCAAGAAGGGCGATCCAGTCATCGTCCATCCCAAGGTCACGGGCGGCACCTGCATCGCCTGCCGCCGCGGCCATGACATGCATGGGGAGGGCAAGTTTCCGGGGCTCGACTCCAACGGTGGCTATGCCGAATTCCTGCACACCTCGGCGCGCAACCTGATCGCCCTGCCCAAGACGCTGGCACCGAAGGATGTCGCCCCCTATGCCGATGCGGGTCTGACGGCCTATCGCGCGGCGAAGAAGGCCGCGCAGCAGCTTCTGCCGGACCAGTCGGTCGTGGTCATCGGCGCGGGCGGTCTGGGCCACATCGGCATCCAGGTGCTGCGGGCCATGTGCGCGGCGCGGATCATCGTGGTCGACATTTCCGACCGGTCGCTGGAACTCGCCGCGCAGGGCGGTGCCGACCATCTGGTCAAGGCCGATGGCGGCGAGGTCGAGGCGGTCAAGGCGCTGACCGGCGGCAAGGGTGCCGAAGCGGTGCTGGATTTCGTGGGCGAGAAGGGCACCACGAAGAAGGGCATCGACATGACCCGCCCGGCAGGCAGCTACTACGTGATCGGCTATGGCGAGAACATAGTCGTCCCGACTGTGGACATGGTGATCACCGAGAAAAACATTATCGGCAACCTCGTCGGCACATGGGCCGAACTGACCGAGCTGATGGCGCTGGCCGACCGCGGCCTCGTGGAACTGCACACCAAGCACTACGCGCTGGCCGACGCGAACCAGGCGCTTCAGGACCTGAATAATGGGCTGATCAAGGGTCGCGCCGTCCTCGTTCCCTGAGGGCGGTCGCATCCATGACGGAAAACACTGGGAGGAGAGACGACATGACCACCAAGACCACCCTTCGGGGGGCACTGCTTGCCACGTCCGCGCTGATGATCTCGGCCGGACTGGCGGCAGCACAGGACTATTCGAAATACGGGATCAAGGAAGACGTGCCGGGCGCATGTTCCTTCGCCTCGATCGATGCCAAGGATTACTCCGGCCGCACGCTGAACATCATCACCCACGCCATCCCCGTGATCGGCGAGCCGACCGCGCTGCACGCCCAGCAGTTCCAGGAACTGACCGGGGCCACGGTCAACGTGGTGCATGTGCCCTTCGGCGACCTGTTCCAGCGCATCATGATCCCGTTCCAGACCGGGCAGCAGGCCTATGACGTGCTGTTCTTCGCCTCGCTCTGGCTGGGCGACTTCAACCCCTACCTTGCCGAAGTGCCGCAGGCCTATCAGGAAGTCTCGGGGATGCAGTCGGTGACGCCGACCTACAAGGGCGTTGCCACGTGGAACGGCAAGATGCTGAACTACACGATGGACGGCGACCGGCATTACCTGAAGTACCGTTCCGACGTCTTCTCGAACCCCGAGATGCAGGCGCTGTTCAAGGAAAAGACCGGGCGTGACCTGACCGTCCCCGCCACGTGGGAGGAATACAACGAGGTCGCCGCCGTCTTCAACAACATGGACTGGGACGGCGACGGCGCGCCGAACTTCGGTACGGCCGAAGTGACCAAGCGCGACGACCTGATGTTCTCGGCCTTCATCAGCCGCGTCGCGGCCTATGCCAAGCATCCCGACGTCAAGGGCGGCTTCTTCTTCGACCTCGCAACGATGGAGCCGCTGGTCAACACCCCCGGCTGGGTCAAGGGGCTCGAGATGTTCGTGGCGGCGCAGGCCTCGATGCCTCCGGGCGGCACTTCCTTCGGTCTGGGCGACGAGATCTTCTCCTTCGGTGGCGGTCAGGCACTGATGTCCTATTCGTGGGACGACGCCTTCATCCAGGCGATGCAGGAAGACAGCCCGATCCGCAACAAGGTGGCCGCAGCCCCGCTTCCGGGCGCGACCGAGGTCTGGAACCGCACCACAGGACAGTGGGACAAGTTCGACACCCCGAACACCGCGCCCTACGTGACCTGGGGTTGGTCCTCGGCCGTCGCATCCGCGTCGGAAAATCAGGACATGGCCTTTGACTACCTCTGCTTCTTCGGCAACGAGGCAAACACGCTGGCCGATCTGCAGATCGGCCGCTTCGGTGTGAACCCCTACCGCGAGGCGCATTTCGACCCGGCCTTCTATGAAACCGAACTCGGCTGGGACGTGAACACCGCCACGACCTATACCGACACGCTCAAGGCCATCGACGGCGGCCAGAATCAGGTCTTCGACCTGCGCGTACCCGGTGTAGGCGAGTTCATGTCCTCGCTCGCCGCAGGCGTTGCCCGCGCCCAGTCGGGCGAGGCCACCGCGCAAGAGGCGCTGGACGGCGTGGCCGCCGAATGGAAGGCGATCGTCGACCGCATCGGCGTCGACCGCGTCCGCGAGGCCTATGCCAACGTCGTCGCGCTCGAAGACAAGTAAGCTCCGACACGACCGGGGGGGCCGCGGCAGTGCGGCCCCCCTTTCCCTGAGGGTGACCCCATGTACCGCCAGAAATACATCTTCCTGCTGCCCGGGCTTCTGGTCCTCGTGGCGATCATCCTCTTTCCGCTGCTCTTCACGATCCGCGTCAGCTTTTCGTCCTGGGATGTTTACAACCCGGGCCTGAACTGGATCGGCGGCGAGAACTATGCGCGGCTCTGGGAAGACGCCCGCTACTGGGAGGCGCTGACACGCCTTTCCGTCCTCACGGTGGGCACCGTACTACTGCAATACACGCTGGGCTTCGCGCTCGCCCTGCTGGTCTGGCGCGACATCATCGCCCGCCGCTTCTTCCGCGTCCTCTTCCTCGTCCCGATGATGACGACGCCCGTGGTCATGTCGGTGATTTGGCGAACCATCTTCCACGAAAGCCTCGGCCCCCTGAACCCGATCCTCGACGCCATCGGCATCGGTGCGCAGCCCTGGCTTTCGCAGGCAGGGCACGCCTTCGCCGCCGTGATGATCGTCGAAGTCTGGCAATGGACGCCCTTCATGTTCCTGCTGCTGCTCGCGGGCCTTCTGTCCCTGCCCAACGAACCCTTCCTTGCCGCAAGGATCGACGGCGCGGGGCCGATCCGCACCTTCCTGTCCGTGACCTTCCCGATGATGGGCGCGATCTCGGTCGGTGCCATCCTGATCCGGCTGATCGAGGCGTCGAAACTGATGGAGACGGTCTATGTCCTGACCTCGGGCGGACCCGGCACTTCGACCGAAACGACCAGCTACTACATCTACATCCGCGGGATGCGCGACTTCCAGATCGGCTACTCGGCCTCGCTCTCGCTCACCTACCTGATCGTCATGAGCGTGGCACTCACGCTGATCGCCAAGGCGCTGATCCGCCTGATGGTGAAGGACCGGACATGAGAACCCTCTACCTCGCCCTCAAATACCTTGCCGTCCTCTTGTGGTCGGCCTTCGTGATCTTCCCCTTCCTGTGGATGATCTCGACCAGCTTCAAGACCGCCAATGCCGTGACCGGCGGGGCGAAATGGCTGCCCTGGCTGCAGTTCGAGCCGTCCCTGTCGGGCTGGCAGTCGCTCTTCGGCGGGGTGGGCGGGATCAACATACTGAAGCCTTACGCCAATTCCGCCATCGTCACGCTGTCGGGCTCGGCCATCGCGCTCGTCCTCGGGACGCTGGCGGCTTATGGCCTGTCTCGCTTCACCTTCAAGGCGGGCCCGTTGAAGAACGGGGACATCACCTTCTTCTTCATCAGCCAGCGCATCATGCCACCCATCGTCCTCGCGATCCCCTTCTTCCTGATGCTGCGCTTCCTCGGCCTTCTGGACACGCTGCCGGGCCTCATCCTCATCTATGTAGCGATGCTGATGCCCATCGCGGTCTGGGTCATGGTGGACTTCTTCAACTCCGTCCCCCGCGGGCTGGACGAGATGGCCTGGATGGACGGCTGCACGCCCGTCACCACCTTCCTGCGGGTGATCCTGCCCAATGCCCTGCCCGGCCTTGTCGTCGCGGCCATGTTCTGCCTGATCTTCGGCTGGAACGACTTCTTCTTCGCCTTCACCATGACCTTCACCGAAGTGCAGCTCCTGCCCGTGTCGATCGTGGCCCTCAACTCCTCCGTCACGCCGTGGTGGTCGCTGTCCGCCGCAGCCATCGTCTCGGTCGCGCCGCTGGCCGTGCTGGCCTTCGTGGTGGAACGGTTCCTTTCTCGCGGCGGTCTTGCCGGGGCGGTGCGCTGATGCTCGAACTTTCCAACCTCACATTGGCCGAAGGCCGCGTGGCGCATCTCGACGATGTGACCGTCAGCTTCCGCAAGGGCCGACTGACCACGCTTCTGGGCCGTACGGGCGCAGGCAAGACCACGCTGATGCGGGCAATCGCCGGTCTGGCCGAACCCGACCGCGGCAGGATTGCGCTGGACGGCAAGGACTGGTCGCGCCTTGCCCCGTGGCAGCGCCCCGTCGCGATGGTGACGCAGCAGTTCATCAACTACCCGCACCTGTCGGTCCTCGACAACGTGGCCTTCCCGCTGGTCCGCCGCAAGGTACCGCAAGACAAGGCGCACGAGGCCGCCCGCGACATGCTGGGGCGCGTCGGCCTCGGCACCATGATCGACCGCCGCCCGAGCCAGCTTTCGGGGGGCCAGCAGCAGCGCGTCGCCATCGCCCGCGCCCTGGTCAAGAAGGCTCCTGTCGTCCTTCTGGACGAACCCTTCGTGAACCTTGACTACAAGCTGCGCGAGGGACTGCGCGAGGAACTGGTCGATCTTCTGAAGGCCGAACGCGAAACCATCGTCATCTACGCCTCCACCGACCCGCGCGAGGCGTTGCAGATGGGCGACGACGTCATCCTGATGGCCGAAGGCCGCGCCATCCAGTCCGGGGAGCCGCAGAACGTCTATGCCCGTCCCGGCACCACCCGCGCCGCAGAGGTGGTCAGCGACCCGCCCATCAACCTGATCGGGATGGAGGTGTCGGGCGGCCAGTTGCGGCTGGACCGTCTGGCCGATCTGCCCGCCCATGCGCTTGGGCGCGACCTGCCTGCCGGGCGCTACACGCTGGGCCTGCGCGCCCATTCGATCCGGCAGGGGGGCGATCTCTCAGCCCGCGTGTCGCTGACCGAGGTGTCGGGGTCGGAAACCGTAACACATCTGCAGGCCGCCGGTCAGGCGCTGGTCATGCTGGAACGCACTGTGACGAACCACGCCCTCGGCACCACCATCACCCTGTCGCTCGATCTGGGCGAGGCGCTCGTCTTCGGCGCGCAGGGCCGGCTGATCGAGAAGGAACCGGTCCATGGCTGAGATCATCCTCGAAAACCTCGCCCATGCCTACGCACCCGGCGCGCCCTACGCGCTCAAGCCACTGCACATGACATGGCGCAACGGCGGCACCTATGCGCTGCTCGGCCCGTCGGGCTGCGGCAAGTCGACCATGCTCAACATCATCTCGGGACTCCTGTGCCCGTCCGAGGGGCGCGTCCTCTTTGACGGGCAGGATGTGACAGCGCTCGACACCGGCAAGCGCAACATCGCGCAGGTCTTCCAGGTGCCGGTCATCTACAAGTCGATGACGGTGGGCGAAAACCTCGGCTTTCCGCTGGTCTGCCGCGGGGCGTCGCCGCAGAAAATCAAGGCGCGGGTGGAAACCGTGGCCGAACGGCTGGGCCTGACCCAGTGGCTGAAGCGTCCGGCTAATGCATTGACGGCAGACATGAAGCAGCTCGTCTCCCTCGGCCGCGGATTGGTGCGCGAGGATGTTGCAGCAATCCTCCTGGATGAACCGCTGACGGTGATCGACCCGCAACTGAAATTCGACCTGCGCCGCATCCTCAAAGAGATCAACGAGGAATTCCGCGTCACCATGGTCCTCGTGACCCATGACCAGACAGAGGCGCTGACCTTTGCCGAAGAGATTGTGGTGATGAATCATGGCGAGGTCGTCCAGATGGGCAGCCCGACGGAACTGTTCGAACGGCCCGCCACAGAACATGTCGGCTGGTTCATCGGATCCCCCGCGATGAACTTCCTGCCCGCAGTGCGCGATTCAGACAGGATTGTCGTGCCGGGTACGGCCCTGTCGGTCACGGTCCCCGCCGCCCTTCCCGACGGCGAACTCAAGATCGGGTTCCGACCTGAACATGCGACGCTGGCACCTTCGGGTGGGGATCTGGAGGGAACGGTCGGCAGGATCTGGTTCGAAGGCATGGATGAAGTGGTCGGGATCGATCAGGGCGCGCATCGCGTAAAGGTGCGTGTCAGCGGCACCAGCCCCGCCCGTATGGGCGCAACGGTCGCGGTCAGCGTGCCGGGCGACCGTCTTTGTGTCTTTGTCGACGGAAAGCGACTGCCGTCGGACTAGCCGAAGAACATAGGTCGACCTGACGGCACGATGTAGGACGTTTAACTTCGAGCGGCCGGCAGGCTTTCGTCGAAGTGGTAATCCATCGCATTCGTGACGAGGTTCAACTTGGCACGACACCGAGCATAGAAGCATTCTCGTTAGAATGCTTTAAGGGCACGTTCTAAGGGCACGTTTTTTGCGGCGTGTTCGGCTCGATCGTCCGCTAAGGGCCGACCGACGCAAGCTGTGCCGGTCGGCGGGATGTCTACAGGTCTATCCCCTCTGACAGGGACAACGCATCCTCGATGTCGACGCCGAGGTAGCGCACCGTGCTGTCCATCTTGGTGTGGCCCAGCAGTAGCTGGACTGCACGCAGGTTGCCGGTCTTCTTGTATATCTGCGCGACTTTGGTGCGTCGCATGGAATGCGTGCCGTAGGCGCTCGGTTCGAGGCCCAGCGACATCACCCAACCTCGGACGATCCGCGCATACTGTCGCGTGGACAGGTGCGGGCTGCCATGGATCCGGCTGGGCCACAGGAAATCGAGTCCAATCATTTCAGGGTCGCGGATCCAACGATCGAGCGACAGCCGGGTAGTTTCAGTGATCTCAAAGCGGACCGGCTTGCCGGTCTTACTCTGGATCATTGAGGCACGTTCCTTGACCCGTCCAGCGGCAAACACGTCCCGGACCCGCAGCGCGACGAGGTCGCATCCGCGAAGCTTGCTGTCTACGGCCATGTTGAACAGCGCGAGGTCGCGCTGGTTGTCGGCCATTTCGAGGCGGACCCGGATGGACCAGACATGCCGCGGCAAGAGCGGGCGCTTCTGACCAATGATGCGGCCCTTGTTCCAGGCGACGCGAGCAGGACGAAGGGCGGGGAGAAGATCGTTGGGCATGAGTATACCTCCAGTCCACCGGGCCCACCCTTCTTCGGTCATGCCGACCACCTCAAGATACCACGTCTCGGACCGGGAGTGGGAGCGTCGGGCGGGAAGCGGCCGTTGAACCCTTCGAGTCAATCTCTGCATGACGGATCTGGCATCTGCGTGTGCGTCGGTGGGTTGGGTTATCACTTACAACTTGTCAAAAACTGAGCCAACACGCGGCGCGAACAGTTGTTGGTAGCGCCTCGTCGCATATTCGTCCGTCATGCCAGCGATGTAATCGCAGATCACGCGAGGCGTCGGGATATCTCCACCTCCCTGCCGCGTAAGTGCATAATCGCGCGTATCAAGCAGGCGCTTTGGGTCTGTCGCAAAGGCTTCGAAAAGCTCAGTGACGATCTTCTGACCCTTGAATTCTAGTTGCTGGACCTGTGTTGTCTTGACCACCAACTCCGCAACCATCGTCTTGAGAATTCCCAGCGCCTTCTCGTGATCAACTGGAAGAACGGCTTTCCACCGGAAAATTGGCTCTTTGAAAACAGGCAGGCTGCGCGCTTTCGTGTGGTCATCCAATTCTAGGCGGGCAGCGTCGACGAAGAAGCCAACAAGACTAGAAATCTCAGTCTTTCGTTCATGCGACTTGGTAGAAAAAAGCGCCTTGATCATCTTGGACAACTGCCCTCCGTGCCTCACCGATAGGTAGGGTGCCAGAAGTTCCTTGCGCTTGACACTGGTCTTGGCGTCTTCTTGCTCTAGCCAAGCGCTGAATGCCTTCTCATCGATTAGATGCAGCCCGATTGCGTCCTCGAGGTCATGGACGCCATAAGCAATATCATCTGCAAGCTCCATGATGGATGTGTCGACTGACATGAATTTGGGCTTTGGGTGTTTCTTCCCCGGGTCGTCATCATAGACTCTACTAAGTTGAGCCCAATCATCCTCGAGACCTTGCCGCACCCAACCCATGACGACATCATCATGTTCGTCGTCCAGATAGCATTTCGGCGGTTTGAAATGTTCCGCCACGAAGATGGAGTTTCTTGGAACGCGCGTTAGAAAGGGTTTCCCCTTCATCTCGACCTCGGACGTTTCCGGCCGTCCGCCCAGACCCCGAATCGACCAATTGACTGCATCTGAAAAGCGCGCGGGATATTTGATTGTTCCCAGAACCGTCCTTTTCGTTAGATTCATGCCGCCATTTTCGTGATAGCGGTCGAGCTTCGTGATTATGCGAAGTGTCTGTCCATTGCCTTCAAACCCGCCGTAAGGCAGCATGCAACGGTTGAGTGCAACCTCACCGCCATGCCCGAAAGGTGGGTGTCCAATGTCATGGGCCAAGCAGATACTGGACATGAGCATCGGATCAGGAAGGATAGCCAACTTTGCATCCAGCAGGTGCATCTCTTCGCTGTTGACCATCCCGCTCTGCTTGCGTTTTTCGGCCTCACGGTAGAGCTTCTTGGTGATCGAGACGCCGATCTGGCTAACCTCCAGCGTGTGTGTCAACCGGGTGCGGTAAAAGTCGCCGTCGCCAACACCAAGCACCTGGGTCTTGGCCTGAAGGCGTCGGAAGGAGGCCGAGTGAACGATGCGGGCGTAGTCCCGCTCATAGTCGGTGCGATAGTCGCCCGGTCTGTCCGGATACCGCCGTGCTGTCCAATTCACAGACATCATTAACCTTTTGAAAGCTGATACTTGTCGAAATTGATTGTATGAACGATCCGGAAGGCTCGCCAAGAGGAAAAGACAGTGTAGTGAAGGACCGTCCGATCTGCTTGTCGTCGATCCGTGCCTCATGCCTGCCATCGGGGAACCCGTCCGACTGACTTCCCGTCTGAACGCAATCCAGCGGACTGGACTTACACTCCGCTTGAAAAAACTGCGCGATCTCCGACCCCAGTGTGGTTGAATGCTACTCTACCGACAACGACCGGCGGCTACGGGCCGTTCACGTTCCCCCTCACCCCGCGATCCCCAACCCCGGGCGCAGGTGTTCCGGCACCGGGACTGGCAGGCGCCATGTCACCGTGATCGGACCCTCGCCCTCCCAGCCCTCGAACACGGGTCGACCACAGTAGAGGAAAGGCGCTGCTTTCCCGTTCCGCAGCTTGCCGTTCCGGACGAAGAGGTGAACGCGGGCCTTGTCGTCTGCCCCCGAGAGCATGCGGCCGATCTGGCTGTCGCGGCGGGTCTGGGTCTGGCTTTGCCACTGCATCCGGTCGGGGCCGAGGAAATGGTCCTCGTAATGGCTGCCCGCGGTCAGCCCGCCCTTCTTCAGGGTGGTCAGGAGGATCAGGGTGTTGTTCAGCCGGACGATCCCGGCGTTCCAGTTCCCGGGGCTAAACCGCGCACCGAAAAGGGGCGGGATCTCTTCGCGCAGGTATTCGCGCCACAGGTCCGGTCCGGAAGTAGTGAAGGGCACAGGGGCCTCGGCCGCCTGTTGTCCGGGCTGTGTCGCGAGCCGCCAGTCGGCCAGTTCGGCCAGCATCGCGGCAGCCTTTCCGTCCGGATCGGGCCGGGTCAGGCGGAGGCGGACGCCCTCGACCGAGAGGAGCGGTTCGAAGGCCCAGAAGGTGCGCCCCTCCTCGGGCGTCGGCGTACCGTCACGCAAGTGGCGCAGCGCCTCCAGCGCGGGCGGGCTGAGGGACCGGTCCCGCTCCACCCGCCGCAGCAGGTCGGCGACCGTAACCAGCGCCCGGCCATCCACCGGATCGCCCATGTCGCGGACGAAGTCGAACCAGCCCCCATGCCCGGTGCGCGCGGGGTCAAAGCCCATGGCCGCCACCTCGGCCGCGCAGGGGCGGCGCCCGTGGCGCAGGCGGAAGTCGCGGTATTGCGCCTCCAGATCCTCCATCCCGGACTTCGGGCGCAGCAGATCGCGCAGGATCTCGACCACTCTCAGGTCGTAGGTCACCGAACAGCCCGGCGGCAGGGCCATCTGCCCGGCGACAGCCTGTTCCAGCCGCAGGGCCAGCGACCGGTCACCCGGGCCGGCATTCAGCAGCGCGCGCAGTTTCGTCAGGAACACCCGGTGGTTCCCGATGTAGTCGATGACGCGCAGCACCTTGCCCTCGACCCGGCGCAGGCCGCGGCCCAGCTGTTGCAGCCACAGGATCACGCTTTCCGTCGGGCGGAGCATCATCACCGTGCCGATGGCGGGCACGTCCACGCCTTCGTTGAACATGTCGACGGCAAAGAGGATGTCGATCTCGCCCCGACCCAGCTGGTCCAGCGAGGTGGCCCGCGGGGCCGAGCCGGGTCCGGAATGCACCGCAACGGCACGAAGGCCCCGGTCACGGAAGAAGGCGGCCATGAACTCCGCGTGCCGGACCGAACAGCAAAAGCCGATCGCCGGGCCGTCGCGGTGGCGATGGAACTGGTCCAGCGCGTTTTGTGCACGCCCCTCGGTCGCGAGCGCCGCCTCCAGCGCCTCGGGGTCGAACTGGGTGGAGCGCCACGGGATCTGCGCGTAATCCACCTCGTCCGGCACGCCCATGTAGCGGAAGGGCGAGAGAAGCCCGGCCTCGATCCCGTCGAAGAGGTCGCAGTGATAGACGAGGTTGTCGCCGCACAGAGCCAGCAGGTCGGCCCCGTCCGACCGGTCCGGCGTCGCGGTCAGCCCCAGCAGGAAGCGCGGGGTAAAGTGGTCGAGCAGCCCGCGATAACTGGCGGCGCTGGCGTGGTGGAACTCATCGACGACAATGTAGTCGAAGGCGTCCGGTGCGAAGCGGCGCAGGTGGCCGACCCGGCCGATGGTCTGGATCGACGCGAAGAGGATGTCGGCGCCTTCGTCCTTCTCCGCGCCGTCAAACCGGCCGAACCGGGCCTCGGGTCGGATCCGGCGGAAGGCGGCCATCGCCTGAGTCAGGATCTCGTCCCGGTGCGCCACGAACAGGACCCGGGCGAAGGCGCGGCTGTCAAAGGCGGCGAGCCAGGTCTTGCCGAGGCCGGTTGCCAGCACGACCAGCCCGGCTCGGCGCCCGGCGGCGCGTGTGGCGGTCAGCGCCGCCAGCGCGGCGCGCTGGATCGCGTGGGGTTCGGGCGGCGGGGCAGGGGGCTCGTCCGCGACGATCTTCTGCGCCAGATCGGTCAGGGGCGCGCCCTGCCGCCTGGCGGCATAAGCGGCGATCCAGTCCGGGGTCAGCGGGCAGGTCCGGGGATGGGTCCAGAGATCTTCGAACGCGCGCGCCACCATATCGGCGGCTCCCTCGGCATGCAGGTTCCATTCGACCCCGCTGGTCAGCGCGGTTCGGGACAGGTTCGAGCTGCCGACAATCGCCGCGCCCTGCCGGTCGGCCGCCCGGAACAGCCAGGCCTTGGGGTGGAAACTCCCCGAACCGGCTTCGAAGACGCGGACCTGTGCGCCGTCCAGGTCCGCCAGCCGATGGAGCGCGGCGGGTTCGGTCACGTCCATGTAATCGCCGACCACGACCCGGAGCCACCCGCCCCGGTCGAGCAGGTCCCGTAACCAGGGCATGATTACTTGCACGCCCGAGTCCATCGCGAAGGCCACGGCCAGATCGACGCTCTCGGCGCCATCGATGCCTTGCGCGATCAATGGCAACAAGGGATCGGTCCCCCCGGTGGTCAAGCGCAGGGCCTGCGCGCCGCCCGGTCGCAGGTGGAAATGCCCGTGGTCCGCGGCCACCGTGAACCCCGCCGCCCCGGCGGCCAAGGCTTCACCCAGCCGGGCCAGCAGTGTGAACTGCTCGGCTGCCGTCAGATCAGCCCAGGCCGCCACATGCCGCGGCGCGGCCAGCGGGCCGGGAGCGCGACAGATCGGGCAATCAGGGCATGGGTCGGACACGGGGCCTCCGGGAAAGTCCCGCCAGGCTAAGCGTTTCCGGGGACATGTCCAGGAGGGCCGGGTGACAATTGCCGGGTCCTGCATGGCAAACCGCCCCTATCCGGTCCGGGCAGAACGTCAGCCAGGACCGGATCGGGCGGCGCGGCGGCAAACCTGACCAACACGACGAGGATGATGTTCTGGTGAAGGAAGCAGGGACAGCCTATCGGAGCGTCAGGGCGGCGCAATGGGGAAGGTGACCGGGGTACAGGTGACGGACCCCGGGATGACGATGGGCGGGTGCGGAGGATGGCCGGGTCGGCCAGCCTCTGCGCCCGCGTCGGCAGCCCGGCACGCGGCAGAGGTGATCCGGGGGATCAGCCGACGCGCGTTCCGGCAAGCAAAAGGCCCACCGGACCCGCTGAAAAAGAACAGGAAAAACAAATCAAGAAACGGGGTGTGAGGGTCCAGCAAGCTGCTGGTCGCAGCGATCGATCGGCCTCCGGGCCGGTCGACTCGCGAGAAGGGGTCGAGGGGGTATCCCCCTCGCGAACGGGTTTTTGTGATGTCGGGGGCCCCCCGACAGCGCAAAAACGTTAGTGAGTAACAGACCGGACATTCCCACGGATTTTTCGCTGCGGTTTTTCACGCCCCTCGCGGAGGCTTGGACCAGCGAAATCTGCCCGGAACCTGATCATGTCCATCCACGCCCATTTTGACAAGGCCGATCGTATCGAGCGGCTTGATGAGGCCCCGATTGTCCTCCGGTTCGAGCCGATGTTCCCGCGTGATCTGAAACGCCGGGAGATGCACGGGAACCGGCGCGGGGGGGATCTCACCCATATCCGCGCGCATCTGTCCCATCTCAACTGGCAGGAGATCGGCGGACCGGATTGGATCGACAGACTGAACGCACGCATTGCGCAAGCGGCTCAGGAGAACCTCCAGGAGGAGATTGACGCGAGGACGCGCAAGGGGCGCCACAAGGAGGCGCGAGAGGTCAGCCGTCGTGGCCTGGTCGATCCATGGAAATATACCCGGCTCGGCCCGCTTCGCGAAGGCGTCCTTACCGTCAACAAGCGGTGGCTGGGGGGTACGGGGTTGGAGGAGTGGGACCTGCGCCGTGTCTTCGATTTTCTCGATAGCGCCATGGACTTCCTGACCGAGAACTTTCCCGGTGATCAGTTGTTGGAAGTGCATGCCGATGTCGACGAGGAAGCCTTCCATCTGCACTTCGTGGCCGGCGTCTGGGTTGAAAAGGTCAGCGAAAACAGGGGACGCCAGCGCCTTCTTCAGCCCTCGGCCAACCCGCTGATCGCGCGCTATGAGCATGCGCAGGACGTCGCTGGGGAGGCGTTTCTGGCTCTCGGGATTCATCGCGGGGAACGTCGGGCCGAAGCTGTCCGGCAGGCGCTTGCCGCAGGACTGGAAGTGCCTGAACCGCGTCGGCATATCCCGCCGTCTGAATGGCGCCGGGAACAGCGGCGGCTCGCACTGGAGGACCGGGACCGGATCCGGGAAGCAGCCCGGGCCGAGGCTGCGGCCACCGTCGCGGATGGCGTGGCGCTGGCGAAGTCCGCGGTGAAGAAGTCCCGCAAGCGGTCTATCGCCGAGGCGAAGGCCCGGAAGGCGGAGACCGATCGGGAGGTCGCCGCCGCTGAACGTGACCGGGCCCGCGCGGAAGCGCAGGCCGAGGTTGCGCGACGCGCGAGCCTGGAGGCCGAGGCGGCCCGGAAGGAGGCGGATCGGCAGGCTGAAGCGGCGAGGGAGGAGGCCGCCCGGGTCGCGCAGGCCGCGCAGGACAGGGCCGGGGTGATTGTTGCCGATGCGACGGCGCTCGCGACCGTGACAGTGCGGAAATCGCGCAAGCGCGCCATCGCCGAGGCCCGGGCCCGGCGCGCCGAAGCGGACCGGGCGGTTGCCGCCGCGGAACGCGCGCGGGCCGATGCCGAGGCATCGGCCGCGGTCGCCCACGCAGCCCGGGAAGCGGCCGACGACGCCCGTCGCGAGGCGGATCGGCAGGCTGAAGCGGCGCGCGCGCAGTCCGTCCGGATCATAGGCTCCGCCAACGACCGCGCCGGCGTGATCCTCTCCGACGCGAAACTGCTAGGGACCAAGGCTCTCAAAAAGGCGCGCAAGCGCGCCGCCCGGGAAACCCAGGCCCAGCACGACGAGGTCCGGCGCATGAAGGCAAAGACCGCCATCGAATTGCGCCGCGGTCAGCTGGCTGCGGCTTTTGTCCGGGGGCGGACCTTCCGTCTCCAGGAACGGGCGAACAGCCTCAGCCGCGACATCGAGACGAAGGCCAAGATCTGGGCGGAGCGGGAACGCCAGCACCGGGAGGCGGAGCTGCGGCTGGCCCGGATCGAACAGGAGCGTACGGCAGCGGAGGCTGCGATCCCGCAGGCGCAAGATGCCGCCGCCGGGATCCTTGCGACGGCTGAGGCGCGGGTCGAAGAGGCCCGGCAGGCTCTGGCGAAGGCCGATGCGGACCGGATCGAAGCCGAAGGACTTGTCTCGGCGGCCCGGGAAAAGGCCTCTCGGATCACAGAGGCCGCGGAGGACCGGGCCGGGGTGATCGTCGCAGACGCGACGGCGCTCGCGACCGTGACGGTGCGGAAATCGCGCAAGCGCGCCATCGCGGAGGCCCGGACCCGGCGGGCTGAAACGGACCGGGCGGCTGCCGTTGCCGAACGCGAGCGGGAGGCCGCGGAGACACGGGCTGAACAAGCCCGGCAGGCGCAGGCGCGGGCCGAGGCCGAACGCGAAGCGGCCGAGGAGGCTGCGGTGGCGGCGCGGGCAGAAGCCGCCCGTATCCAGCAGGCGGCCGAAGCAGCGGCGGACCGGATCCGGACCGAGGCGGTTGCGGCCGCCGAAGCGGAGCAGGCGCGGGCCGATGCCGCGCGTCGGGCCCGGGACGAGGCTGAGGCCGCCCGCCTCGCGGCGGATCAGGCGGCTGCTGAAGCGACCCGCAAGGCCGCAGTGGAACGGACCGAGGCCGCACGGGCGTTGGACCGGGCCAAGGTGGTCACGGTCGGGCTTGCCGCGCTGACCGAGGAAATCGCCGCCGGGACCCTGCGTTTGCGGGAAGACGGGCGCGTGACCGCCCGTGCGCCCGACCTTCTGCGCCCGGCCTACCCCGAAATCGCCCCCGCCGTGCGGGCTGCCGCGACCGTCGCGGAACGGACCCGCGCGGCGCGGCGCGAGGCAGAGGACGTCTCCCGGGCGATGGACGACGCCCAAAAGAAGGCGATGGACGAGATTGCACGCGCCCGGGTCGTGGCGAAATCCGAGATCGATAGGGAGCGCGACGCCGCTCGGACCGAAGTCGAAACCGAGCGGCAGGCGATGACGACGGAACTGCAAACGAAGCGCGGGGAGGTCGAACAACAGTCGGCCGAACTTGAGAGACGCCTGACCCGCGTTGGCTGGCTGCTGAACATGCTAGAGCGCCTCTGGCCAAAATTTGTGCGCTGGTTGTCGCATCCTGACCTTCCCGCAGCGATCAAGGAGGAGGGGATCGGCATCGCCGCCGCGGCGGTCAGCGTGTTGGGGGCCTTGCGGCAGGACGATCCGGATCCGTGACGCCTGTTGCGCCAAGTTGAAGGTGACGGATCGTCCCGCATCTGGGCGCGGGGGGCAGGGTGTGCCGACTGTGGTCCTTATGTGACGAGGGTGATCAACCTTTGATGAAGGGTGCCGCTGGTCCGGATTCGCCAGTTACGGCAGCGCCGGGAAATCGCCGCGCCGGTGCCGGTCGACCATGGCGCGCAGGGGTTCCGGGGCCAGCACCTCCACCGCGTCGCCCCACATGTAAAGATGCCAGGCCATTTCCAGATGGCCCGAGGCGGTGAATCGGACGGTCAGGCTGCCGTCTGCCTCCTCGGTCATCTCCTGCGTCGGGTGGAACAGGAAGTCGCGCGCGGTGGCGGCAGCGGCGGGGGAGAAGCGCCAGACAACCTCGCCGTATTCGGCGTCCGTGTGGAAACTGCCGAAGGCGCGGGCCGCGTGGGTGGACAGGTCGAACGCCGGGTCGCGGGCGAAGCTGTCGGCTTCCAGCCGGGCCGAGGTGATCCGGTCCAGCCGGTAATGCTGCATCCGCCCGTCCCCGCCCGCCTCGCGCGCGACCAGATACCGGCGGGTGCCGAGGAGCAGGCCATGCGGTTCCAGCCGCCGCGCGCGGTCGGGGTCGCGGCCCCCGGCATAGACGACCGTCAGCACATGCGGCCCCTTCAGCGCCGCGCCGATCACCCCCATCAGGTCCGGCCCGATCCGCACCCGCGGGCCGGGGCGCGAGGCGAAACCGTGCGCTTCCAGCACCGCTTCGGCATCGGCTTCGGCCCGGCGGGCGTGCGGCCCCGGCATCGCCGCCAAGAGCCGGTCGCGCAGGCCGGACAGGGCGCGCACCTCGGTCGCCAGCCCCTCGCGCTCGGCCCGGCGGATCGCAAGTTCCAGCGCCGCCAGTTCGCTGTCGCGGATGCCCTGGGCCAGCATCAGCCGGGCGTCATCGGCGCGCAGTTTCCAGAACTTGCGCCGCTCGTCATCCACCCGCGTGATGCAATGGGGGAACATCTCCTCCAGCGCTTTCGTCATCCGCTGCGCGGTGCGGCGGTCGACGCCGAACTCCTCCTCGATCTCGGTCAAGGACACGCCCAGATAGCGGGCGGTCGCGAGTTCCGCGAGGCGCAGGAGGTCGGCGGCTTTCTGGAAGGACATCGCAGCACCCTGTCAGGATTTGCCACCCTTATGCCCCAGATTGAGGGTGTTGACGATTCCTTTACCACGATTCCGCCCCCACCCCATTCAACAGGAGACCCCGATGCAGATGAACCACGCCGCCTTCGCCCGTTCGCCCGCCCTTCGCGTCTCGCTCAAAAGGGGCCTTGCGCGGCAGGCCATCGCGATCGCAGACCGCGACGCGGCCGACATGCCGGGCCTCATTCGCATGGCGGCAGGCCTGCGCCCCAACGCCAAGGCGGTGGAACGCCTTGCGCTCAGGTTGAAGGGCCGCCCCGGTGTGGTGCGCGTGGCGATGGCGCCCGGCGGCAAGGCGCTGAGCTTCATCACCCGCGCCGTGCGCGCGGTCGAGGCGCGGGTCGAAGGCGCGACCGTGTTCCACGAAACCGGCCTCATCTATCTGCGCGCCCGGGTCGGGATGGTGGGCCCGGGCCTCGGCTTCCAGTTGTCCGCCGTCAGCTTCTGCGCCCATGCGCTGGAGCGGCTGGTGGAACGGTCCGACATCGACCTTCAGACTGCATTGCTGCCGCAGGTCGATGCCGAGGCGCGGGCGATCTTCCGCGGCCGGGACCGTGCGGCCAGGATCGAGGAGGCGGGCGATGAATACTATCCCGCCGAAACACCCGGCCTCTGGGCCGGGGGGCATGACGAGATGGCGCTGGACCCGGACTGGGGCCTGTCCAACGGCTGCGGGCGCCTGCCGGTCTTCTCCGCCCGTACCTTCCTCTCCGAGGCCGAGATGCGCCCGACCGTCTGGCTGCGCTGGAAGGGTGATCCCGCCTGCCGGATGGCATGAGGCAAGGGGTTGATCGGGCGGGATTTCCCGGCAAGGTTGGTGAAAAGGCAAAGGCAGGTCAGGCATGAACGCATTCCGGTTTCTCCATTCTTCCGACCTGCATCTGGGCCGCGCCTTCGGCGGTTATCCCGAAGGCATCCGGCACAGGTTGCGCGAGGCGCGGCACGGGGCGATTGCGCGGCTGGCGCAGGCCGCGCGGGCGGGCGGGGCCGGGGTGGTGCTGCTGGCGGGCGATACGTTCGACGCCGAAACCCCCGCGCCCGAGACGCTGCGGCAGGCCCTGCGCGCCATGGGCGAGGAAGGCGATCTGACCTGGGTCCTGTTGCCCGGCAACCATGACAGCCTTGCCGCATCCGAACTCTGGCGGCGCATCGCACAGGACGCGCCCGCGAACCTGCGCGCGATCACGTCCGACGCGCCGGTGGAACTCGCCCCCGGCCACTGGCTGCTGCCCGCGCCTTGCACCCAGCGCCGCCCCGGCCGCGACCTGACCGAGGCGATGTCGGCCCCCACGCCCGAAGGCGCGCGGCGGATCGGGCTTGGCCACGGCGCGATCACCGATTTTTCCGGCGAGGAAGGGGCGACCGGCATCATCCCGCCGGATCGGGCGGCGCGGTCGGGCCTCGATTACCTGGCCCTTGGCGATTGGCACGGGCAGATGCAGGTGACGCCCGCCACGTGGTATTCCGGCACGCCGGAACCCGACGGATTCAAGCATGACGCGCCGGGCCGTGTGCTGCTGGTCACGCTGGACGGCCCCGCGCAGGTGACGCCGGTGGAAACGGCCCAATTCCGCTGGATGCGCCCGGCGCTGGACCTGCTGCCGGGCGAGGATGTGGCCGCGCGCCTGGCCGCCGCCCTGCCTGTGGCGCGCGCTCGGGATCATCTGGTGCGGCTGACGGTCACGGGGCGCCTGCCGCTGGCCGACCGCGCCGCGCTGGAGGCGCTGCTTGACGCCCGCGCCCCCGACTTCGGGTGGTTCGAGGCGGACCTCGCGGCACTGGCGGTCGAGGCGCTGCCCGAAGACCTGGACCAGATCGACCGGGCGGGCGCTCTGCGTCAGGCGGCCCAGGTGCTGCTGGCCGAGGCCGGGGATGCCGCCCTCAGCCAGGCGGACCGCGAGACGGCTCAGGCAGCCCTTGCGCGGCTTTACGCGCTCACGCAGGAGGTGCGAGCATGAGGCTGCGGGCGATCGAAATGACCAACGTCCGTCGCTTCGCGGGCCAGCGCGCGCGGCTCTCCGGCATCGGCGACGGCATCACCGTGCTGTCCGAACCCAACGAATTCGGCAAATCGACCTTCTTCGATGCGATCCATGCGGTGTTCTTTGAAAAGCACGGCAGCAAGAACGCCGCCATCAAGGCGCTGCAACCCCATGCCGGCGGCGCGCCTGAGGTGGCGGTGGAGGTGGACCTGCCCGAAGGCCGTTTCCGCATCACCAAACGCTGGATGAGCAAGGCACAGGCGCAGGTTCATGACGCCACCGGCCACCTGATCCGTCAGGCGGACGAGGCGGAGGCCTGGATCGACGGCCTGATGGGCGGGGGCCTGTCCGGACCATCGGGCCTTCTGTGGGTGCGGCAGGGGGTGCTGGGGCTCGAGTCCGAGGAGAAGAAAGACCGCGAGCGCGACCTCTCGACCCGGCGCGACCTCATGTCCTCGGTCGCGGGCGAGATCGACATGATGACCGGCGGGCGGCGCATGGATGCGGTGATCGACCGTGTGGCCGACGCGCTCGCGCGGCTTGCGACCACGACCGGCCGCCCCAAGGCCGGGGGCGAATGGGCGCGCGCGGTCGATGAGGCGGCGGCGCTGGCGGCCGAGGAGGCGGCGCTGCGCCCGCGGGCCTTGCGGCTTTCGGGCGATCTGGCCCGGCGGACCGAGGTGAACCGCACGCTGAACCTCCTGACTGACGCTGCCGACGCCGCGACCCGCGCGCAGGCGCTGACGGATGCGCAGGCCGCGCATCAGGCGGCACTTGCCCATCAGGCCGAGGTCAGCAAGGCCGAGACTGCCCTGCGGCTTGCCCGGCTGGATGCTGACCGCGCCGGGCAGGAGATCGCCGCGGCGGAAACCCTGGCCGCCCGCGTCGCCGCCGCGCAGACCGCGCTGGCCAAGGCGGAAAGCGCCGCCGCTGCCGCCCGGGCCCGCGCCGATGACCTGGGTCAGCGCGACCGCGCGGCAACCGAGGCCGCTGAGGCGCTTGCGCACCAGACCCGCGACCTGCGGACCCGGTTGCAGGCCGCGACCAGGGCCGAGACCGCGCAGGCCGCAAAGGCACAGGCCGTGGACCTGCAACGCCGCCTTGACCGCGCGACCGGGTTGCAGGCGACGCTCGACCAGGCCCGCGCGCAGCGGGCGCGCATCAGCGTGACCGCCCGGATGATCGAGGCCGCCGACAAGGCGCAATCCGCGCTCGACCTTGCCCGCGCCCGGGCTGAGGCGCAGGCGGTGACCATTGAGGCCCGTCCCGACGGCGCCCCCGCCCTCCTGAACGGCGCGGCCCTGCCCGGTGGCCCGGTGCCGATCCTTGCCGCCGCCGACCTGACGCTGCCGGGCTTTGGCACCCTGCGGATCGACCCCGGCGCCGCGCGCAGTTCCGATGCGATTGCCCAGGCCGAACAGGCGCTTGCGCGGTTGCTGGCCGAGGCAGGCGTGGACGACCTGCCCGCCGCCCGCGCGCAATGGGCCGAGGCGCAGCGGCTGGAGGCCGAGGCGAAACAGGCCGCCGCCCTTCTGGCCGAGGTCGCGCCCGAGGGGCTGGATGCGCTCCGCACCGCGCTTGCGCGCGCCGAAACGCTGGCCGCCGACGCCCCCGAGGCGACCGAGGATGCCGCCAGCGTGACGGTGGAGCTGGCGCAGGCCGAGGCCGCCGAACAGTCCGCCCGCGCCGCGGCCAAGGCCGCGCATGACCTGTCGGTTCAGGCGGGCGAGGCGCGCGCGGCGGCGGAGGCCAACCGGGCAAGCGCCGACCGGCACCTGGCGGCGGCCCTGTCCGAGGCAGGCGATCCGGCCGCCCTTGCCGCCCGCATCGCCAAGCTGAAGGCCCGCGCGCCCGCCCTGTCCGAGGCTGCCACAAAGGCCGAGGCCGCCCTTGCCGCCCTGCGCGCCGCAGCCCCCGACCTGGCCACGGCCGAGGCCCGGCTGACCCGCGCGAAAGGCGCCGTCGATCAGGCGCGTCTGGCCGAACAGAAGGCGCGCGAGGATCTGGCGAGCCTCAATGCCACGATCCTGGCGCTGGCCGAGGAGGGGATCGAGGAACGCCTTGCCACAATCGCCGGTGACCGCGCCGAGGCCGAGGCCCGCGCCGCCCGCTATGAGGCCGAGGTGCGCGCCCTGACCCGGCTGAGGCGTGCGCTGGACGAGGCCCGCACAAAGGCGCGCGACGCCTATTTCGGCCCCGTGCTGCGCGAGCTTCAGCCGCTGCTGGCAATCCTGCATCCGGGCGCGCAGCTGACGATCGACGACGCCAGCCTCCTGCCCGCAACGCTGACCCGCAACGGGCAGGCCGAGGCGCTGGAGATCCTGTCCGGTGGCACCCGCGAACAGGTGGCCATCCTGACCCGCCTAGCCTTCGCCCGCCTCTTCGCCACCTCGGGCCGACCGGTTCCGGTGATCCTCGACGATGCGTTGGTCCATTCCGACGACGACCGGATCGAGGCGATGTTCGACGCCCTCCACCGCACCGCGCGGGATCAGCAGATCCTCGTCCTCACCTGCCGCCAAAGGGCCTTTGCCGCCTTGGGCGGCGAGAGGGGCGAGGTCCGGGTGGAAGGTGTGTAAGGTGGTTATTACTCAAAAGACAGCCATAGGAGCAAGTTCGTTTGAAGGGCGCCTCAAGAGAAACAGTGTGATAACGAAAAATGTCAGCGTGCATAATGGCTTAGATGCTACTTCAAGCCAGAATTATTTGGCAAGTGTTTGGTTTTTGTACATTTCGGGTTTTGGAAGGTGGGACCGCTATGTCGATCCATGAAGAAAAGGTTCACGCTGATCTTGAGATTTTCGACGATGATCTGCCAGCGGTTGCCACCAAAGCGTTAGACCGCGGCGGTACATTAGCGCCTGCAAAGACCACCTCAGTCTCGCTGGCCGCGGAACCTGTGGTAGAAGCGATTTCCAACGAAACGGAAAATGACCTCATATCTGATACGGCCGCAAATGATGTCTCTGTACATTTAGGTTCCGCCGCGACACATGGCACTAACCTCAAATGGGGGCCGGAACTAACCAGAGTTGGCCAAATCACACCGCCCGACGATGATCGCGCAAACCTGATCATTGAAGACGAGATTGAACTTGGTCTTCCATCGATGGGCGTCTTTAGCTTTGGCGCTGGTGCTGGGCAGGACGATACGACTGAGGAATTCATCGTCGACGATGAGACTCCGGAGCCAGAAGTCTCTGTCCCCCTCGACCTCCTTCGCATTCACGTCAAGGCAGCCCGTCTGGTGGCGATGCTACCCCGCTCCCAACAAATGCAGAGGATCTACACGCGCAAGCTGGTCTCTGTTTTGTCGGCTTTCCCTCATCACTCAAGCGTATTGGCGATCGAAAGGATGCTGTCGCGCGGGACGACTGTGGAGTTCATCGAGGACTGCGCGGCGATCAAATCCTATTGGGCCGAAAGCCCCCACCTTTGGCTCTCCCTGAACCTCAAATCCCGTCTGTCCACCTATCGCTTCACGGTCCAGATCAGCCAAAACCTGCGGAATTTGAGCTGGACCACGGCTGAATACATTCTGAACGCCCACCCTCTGACCGATGCCCTTGCCCTGATCGAGACCGATTGGGTCGAAGACTGGCGCAAACTGCACAAGGGTCAGGACGGCCGGCTAGAGGCGGAGGCGCTTTCCTATCCGACCTTCCTGCGCAATCGCCCCGCCGCGTTCCGCATGGTTGACCCCAATGACTGGCCGTACGAGGAGCCGTCGGACACCGTGGCACCCGACCGCATGGAACGCTACGACCGCAACGGCAACCTGCTCTGGCGCTTTGACCGCCACGCCGTAAGCGCCCCCAGTCCGTCCAGGGCGCTCAGCACCTGCTACAAGCCCCCCTATTCATCTGAAGGATCTATAAGCTTTGAAAGTTAAGCCCGTCATCGGCGCAAAAGTCACCCACGATGGCAGGAGAGCCGTTGTGATGTGCTATAGTCCAACTGATCATGAAACCTGCGAGATCCGCTTCGCGAACGCAGAGCGGAAATGGCTCAACGTCAAGACCCTGGTGCCTAACTATGTCGCAGGCGATCATGTCCGACATGTGGGTTCCAAGGCGTTGAAAGGCCGCGGTACGGGGATGGTGCTCTCCACGCGGGATGTTATCGGCTTCCACCAGGTTCTCGTCCAGTTTTTCGACAGCGGCGAGAGCCACTGGATGGACTGGCGGCTTCTCGGGCAGGCTAATTCAGCTGAAACCCGGATCACGTATCGCGCGATCGGCAAGTACGGGAATGCCGCGGAGCGGATGCGGATGCGGACCTTGGCAAAGGCCCTCTCGATCTGGGACGCCAATACCGGGGCCTTCGGTCGCCTTGATATCGACCCCCTGCCGCACCAGCTCGACGTTGCACGCAAGGTTGTGACCTCGCCCCAAGCGCGGTGGCTGATTGCCGATGACGTGGGTCTGGGTAAGACGATCGAGGTCGGCCTGATTCTGCACGCCCTCACGATGCGCAACCGCTGTCGGCGGACCCTGATCGTCTGCCCCTCGTCCTTGACCAAACAATGGAAGGACGAAATGCGGGTGAAGTTTAACCGTAGCTTCGAGATATATAATCGTGACTTCAAACCAGAATTTGCCTCCGAGGTCCGGGCGCGGGAGAACATCATTATCTCCCTCGATCTCGCAAAGCGCCCCGAGCACAAGGAGATGCTTTTGGGGGGCGGCCCCTTTGACGTGATCGTCTTTGACGAAGCGCATCGGCTTGGCGTGGACGAAGGTGGTACGCGAACCGAGCGGTTCAATTTGGCGGAAGCCCTGAACACGACCTGCCACGCTTTTCTCATGCTGACGGCAACCCCGCACCAGGGCAAAACCCGGCGTTTCCGGGCGCTTTTGGAGCTAACACGGCCGGATCTGGTCGGTGAACTCGCGCATCTTGAGGCGGACCCATCCATCGTTCGGGAGGTAATCATCCGGAACCGCAAGAGCATGGTGACCGATGCCCAAGGGAAGCTGATTTTCAAGGGCCATGACACCCTGCGGTACACGATCACCCCCTCCCCAGAAATGGCGGCCATGGACGCAGAGTTGCAGGCCTATCTTCGGGAAGGCTACCGCACTGGGTCACAGATGGAAAATCGCTCCCTTGGTGCGGCGATTGGCTTTGTAATGGCGACCTATCGCAAACTGGCCTCCTCCTCGCTCGCGGCGATCGAAATTGCCCTCCACCGCCGTCTGGCCCGTCTGGCACAAATGGAGAGCGAGAAAGCCGCACGGATGCGGGTCGTCATGCCCTTGGAAGAAGACTTGGAAGAAGACGCAGAAAACCTTGCGGAGATCGATATGCCGCGCCACCTCGGAGCCTTTTTCTCCGACGAGGCGGAGCGGGTTCAGAAGATTCTGAACCTGATCACCAAGGCCAAACCGCATGACACCAAAATGCAGACCTTCCTCACCACCATTGCCGATCATGTGATCCAGCGTGGGGAAAACCTGCTGATCTTCACGGAATATCGGGCCACCCAGGACTATCTGATCTCTCGTTTGCAAGACCGCTTCCCCGAAATCGGCTGCGACAGGATCAACGGCGGCTTATCGCTCGATGAGAAGGTTGCGGCGGTCAAGCGGTTCAATGATGGCAAAACACGGGTTCTGGTCTCGACAGAGGCAGGCGGCGAAGGTCTCAACCTTCAGGAAACCTGTCATGTCATGGTAAATTATGACCTGCCCTGGAACCCCTCGCGACTCGTCCAGAGGATAGGCCGCCTCTATCGTTACGGGCAGAAGAAGCGGGTGCAGGTGATAAACCTGCACAACAACGATGGCTTCGACAATTCGGCACTCGCTCTGATGCTCGACCGCGTGACAACCATTGCCCATCAACTTGCCGCGGTGCGCAGTCAATCCCCGGACGTTCTGGCCTCGGAAATCCTTGGCGATCTGGTGGCGAACATCGACATGGAAACCATCCTCGAACGCGCCGCGAATATGACGCCGACTCAAACGGAAGCGGAGATCGAGGTAGCCATCCAAAGGGCCCAGGAAAGCCTGAAGGACGAGGAAGACATCCTCGCGTTCGCATCCAGCTCCGGCACACGGGTGTCCGGCGGCTTTGACTCCCGGCATATGGCCGCCCTTCTTATGGGGATGGCGCCCTTTGCAGGGTTCCGCGTCGAGAAAGTCACGAAGGACCAGCAAACCTTCGACATTGAATTAGACGAAGATCAGGTCGGTCGCTGGCCGGAGTTCCGCCGTCGCCGCAACATCCGCATGAGCTTCGATCACAAGTTGGCCGAGCGCAATGCAGAGGTGGTGCCGATCGACTTGGAAAGCACCTTCATGCGCCACCTTGTCGATCTGGCCCAAGACCGCGACGCCTTCGACGGTGTTTACGGCGAAGCGGCAAAGATCAAAGGCTGGGAGGACGGCGACATTCTGACGACCCATCAAGTGCGCTGGCAGTCTCTCTCCGGGGACATTCTGGAAGAGGATCTGATCCCGGTGCGTATGACGGGGGTCGCAGTGAAGGAGATGCCGCGGGATGTCTTTGCGGAATTGCTCCTATCCCCCTTCAGGACGAGCGGGGCCGAAGGCGGCAAGGACGATCGCGTCCCGGTATTGACCCAAGAGTTTTCCAAGATTCTCGCGAAGAAGGCAGATGGAGAGCGGATGCCAAGCTCAGTCACGACCTTTACAGCTCTTCGGTGGTCGTAAGCATGCCGAGCCAAAGGCGCAGGTACAGGCGAATCGCACAGCGCGTATTCTGCAAAAAACAGGAGGATCAGTGGCTTAGTCAGATAATCGCTCGAAATGCTACGCATCGCCTGCTGCGCGGTGCGGCGGTCGACCCCGAATTCCGCCTCGATCTCCGCCAGCGACACGCCCTGATAGCGGGCGGTGGCCAGTTCCGCGAGGCGCAAGAGGTCGGCGGCCTTCTGGAAGGACATGGGCGCCTCGCAGTCCATGTGACAGGTTTTGCCACCCTTATGCCCCATGTTGGGGATGTTGGCGATTCCCTAATGGCGCCGATCCCCCCGATCCGGGACAACAGGAGACCACGGATGCAGAGAAATCACGGTTTTCTGACCTTCCCGGGCCCAGAGCAGACCAATCAAGCGTCCCCGCTTCGCTGGAAGATCACCGCAGCTGATTTCCGTCGGCGCCGGCCCACCTCACACATTCCTCCTGCGCCGTAACTCACCCGTTCGGATCTCCCCCCCCGCACGCGATGTTCTGGCCCACGGCAGGACACGCCGCTTCACCTGGAAGGACCCTCCATTGAAACCCATTTCAAAGTTAAGCTTCGGCGGTTTCGTGGTCATGCTGGCGCTCACCGGCTGCGCCGAAATCGAACCCCTTACTGATTACCGCCCTGTGGTCGATCCGTCGCGGACCAACCAGGCACGCTTCGAACGCGATCTGGAGGCCTGCCGCGCCATCGCCGTGCAGGTCGAGGCGGATTACCGCCAGCGGCAGGAAGAACAGATGGCTGCGAATATCATGGCCGGACTGATCGTGGGCGCGATCACCGGGGCTGTCGTCGGCAGCGGCAGCGGCTACCAGGGAGAACTGGCCGCCTATGGCGCAGCCAGCGGTATGGCTGCGGGGGCCGCAGCCACCGATTACACGCATGATCTGGTGACTTTCGGGCCGCGGCGCATCGTCGATCGCTGCATGACCGAACGTGGCCACGTGGTCCTGAATGATCCGGGGCGTGGCTGAGATAGGACGGTGCCCCGTTTGAGAGCGTGCAGCACCGTGCCAACCGCCGTCGGCGCGTCGGCGCTTGCGGACCCCGCCAACCCGGCCTTTGACCAGCGCGTCGCGGGTGCCGCGCGGGAACGACAACCAACGGGCATGAGGTTTGCCCACCCACTTCCGGAGAAGGATCGGGATATGGAATTCATCATCGCAGGTGCGATCGTCTTTGGCGTGATCGGTCTGTTCGTGGATGGCGCGCGGGGCGCGATCTGGGGTGTCGTGCTGGGCCCCATCGGGCTGATCATCGCGGCCATCCTGAAGACGAAAGGCCGGCAGGGGTGATCGTGAGAGAATCCAGCTGCGGGACGATGTTGGTGGGTCACGGCATCGTGCTCCGCCAGGCTTGAGGCCTTTCTATGCTCATGAAGACATGACGGTCACGCGCCAAAGAGATCCTGAGGGCTGCGGTTTGTCCCGGAGCCGCGAATATCCTATGACAGGATTTGCCACCCCCATGCTCCAGATTTGGGAGGCGACGATTCCTTTACCACGATTCGCACCAAAGGGAGCCGACCGATGCAGATGAACCACGCCGCCTTCGCCCGTTCGCCCGCCCTTCGCGTCTCGCTCAAAAGGGGCCTTGCGCGGCAGGCCATCGCGACCGTAGACCGCGACGCGCCTGACATGCCGGGCCTCATTCGCATCGCGGCAGGCCTGCGCCCGAACGCCAAGGCGGTGAAACGCCTTGCGCCCAGGTTGAGGGCCCGCCCCGGTGTGGTGCGCGTGGCGATGGCACCGGGCGGCAAGGCGCTGACCTTCATCACCCGCGCCGTGCGCGCGGTCGAAGCGCGGGTCGAGGGCGCCACCGTCTTCCACGAAACCGGCCTGATCTATCTGAGCGCCCGGGTGGGGATGGTGGGGCCGGGCCTCGGCTTCCAGCTGTCCGCCGTCAGCTTCTGCACCCATGCGCTGGAGTGGTTGGTGGAACGGTCCGACGTTCCCCTGCACACCCCGCTTCTGCCGCAGGTCGATGCCGAAGCGCAGACGATCTTCCGCGGCTGGGACCGCGCCGCCCGGATCATCGACGCGGGCGACGAATACTATCCTGCCGAAACGCCCGGCCTCTGGGCCGACGGGCATGACGAGATGGCGCCGGACCCGGACTGGGGCCTGTGCGGCACCCGGCCGCTGCCGGTCTTTTCCGCCCGCACCTTCCTGTCCGAGGCCGAGATGCGCCCGACGGTCTGGCTGCGCTTGAAGGATGACCCGGCCTGGCAGCTAGGCTCCAGACCCATTGATTTCGGGCGGTTCGCGTGATTCAGGCCTCGCAAGGAGACCTGACCGATGAGCAACCTCTACTGGCTGTCCGAGGCGCAAATGGAGCGCCTGAAGCCATTCTTTCCGAA
>NZ_JAEACP010000025.1 GCF_015999335.1 Tabrizicola soli
CCCACATCCGACGCGAGAAACGCCGATCTGCCGCGCTGGCTTGACTGGTTCAACCGATCAAGACCACACTCCGCACTCAACCGAACGCCTCCCCTCTCAAAGGTGAACGACCTCGTAAGAACTCACAGCTAGGTCACCGACTCATAATCTCGCAACCAGGATACGGATTGAGGCGAGTCGGATGAGGTTGAGGAAGTTGTCGTCGTGCTTTTCGTAGCGTGTGGCGATGGCTCTGAACTGTTTGACCTTGCTGAAGAAACGTTCAATGTGGTTGCGCCTTTGGTAAGCCTTCGGGTCGAAGGCGGGGGTTGGGTTGCGGCGTGCCAGCGGCTTGATCTGGGCGATGGCCCCGCAGGCGGCGAGCTTTTCACGCAGGGCGTTCTGGTCGTAGCCGGCATCGGCGAGCAGGGTTTGTCCCGCTTGCAGGGTGCCGATCAGGCCAAGACCGGTGTTGCCGTCATGGGCCTGCCCGGCGGTCAGATGCAGCGTGACGGGTCGCCCCTTCGCGTCGGTGACGGCGTGCAGCTTGGTCGTCAGTCCGCCACGCGAACGCCCCAGTGCGCGGGCTCGAAGGTCAGCCACCGGGGCGGGGCCGGGGCCGTCCGCACCCCCCTTTTTGCGTTGCCACCATGCGGATGAACGCGGATCGTGGTGCTATCGATTGATTGCTCCGACCCGTCATAAGCCACTGATACAGCCTTGAATATCTTCTCCCAGACGCCAGCACGGCTCCAGCGGACGAACCGGTTGTAGCAGGTTGTGTGCGGCCCGTAGCGCTCGGGAATCTCGGCCCAGGGCGACCCAGTCCGCAGCCGCCAGTAGATCCCGTTCAGAACCCGCCGGTCATCCACCCGTGGCACCCCGCGAGGCTTGTTCGGCAAGAGCGGTTCGATGATCGACCACTCGAAATCCGTCAACTCATAGCGTCGCAGAGCCATGTAACCACCTCATGTCGAGGAAAGTGAATCACGACACCAGTTCCAGAGCTAGCAATTTATGAGTGCGTGGCCTAGGCTGGTCCGGGGCAATGGTGCGCTGTAGCGCACCCTACGGGGAAACGACGCGTGGGGATGGTGCGCAGCCTATGGGCAACATCTTGGGGGCAAGGGGCGGGGATCGGCCAGATGCTGGGGGGTCGGGTTGACTTTGGCCGGGTGGGGCGGGAACATCGGGCTTTGCGACTCGTGAGTGTGCCTTGCGCCTGACCCGCCTGCGCCTGAACGGCTTCAAGAGCTTTGTCGACCCCACGGATCTGCTGATCCACGAGGGGTTGACCGGCGTGGTCGGGCCCAATGGCTGCGGCAAGTCGAACCTGCTGGAGGCGCTGCGCTGGGTGATGGGGGAGAACCGCCCCTCGGCCATGCGGGGCGGGGGCATGGAGGACGTGATCTTCAACGGCGCGGCCACCCGGGGGGCGCGGCATTTCGCCGAAGTGGCGCTGGTGATCGACAACCAGGACCGGCTGGCGCCCTCGGGCTTCAACGACGCCGACCAGATCGAGATCGTGCGGCGGATCACGCGCGACGCGGGCTCGGCCTATCGCGCCAATGCCAAGGAGGTGCGGGCGCGCGATGTGCAGATGCTGTTCGCCGATGCCTCCACCGGCAGCCATTCCCCGGCGCTGGTGCGGCAGGGGCAGATTTCCGAGCTGATCAACGCCAAGCCCAAGGCGCGCAGGAGGGTGCTGGAGGAGGCGGCGGGGATCTCGGGCCTTTATGCGCGGCGGCACGAGGCGGAGCTGAAGCTGGCGGGGGCCGAGCAGAACCTCTTGCGCGTGGATGACGTGCTGGAGCAACTGGCGCAGCAGCTTTCGGTGCTGACCCGACAGGCGAAGCAGGCGGCGCGCTACCGCGAGATCTCGGAGGAGCTGCGGAAGGCCGAGGGGATGCTGCTCTGGCGGCGCTGGCGCGAGGCGGATGAGGCGCGCTCGGCGGCCGAGGGCGCGTTGCGCGAGCGGCTGATCGCGCAGGGCCAGGTCGAGGCGGCGTCGCGCGGCGCGGGCAAGGCGCGCGAGGCGGCGGAGGATGCGCTGCCGCCGAAGCGGGAGGAGGAGGCGATCGCCAGTGCGATCCTGCAGCGGCTGGTGTTGCAGCGCGATGCCCTGGGCGACCAGGAGGCGCGGGCGCTGGCGCAGATCGACGCCCTGCGCGGCCGGATCGAGCAGCTTTCCCGCGACATGGAGCGCGAGGCGGGGCTGAACCGCGATGCGGGCGAGGTGATCGGGCGGCTGGACTGGGAGATCGAACAACTCGCACGGGCGCATGACGGGCACGAGGAGAAGCTGGCCGAGGCAGTGGAAGCGGCGCGCGAGGCGGGGGCGGTGTTGTCCGAGCGCGAGACGATGTTGTCGGAGCTGACCGAGGACGCGGCGCGGCTGGCGGCGCGGCATCAGTCCTCGCAGCGGATGCTGGCGGATGCGCGCGCGGTGCTGGAGCGGGCCGAGGGGCAGGCAGCGGCGGCGCGCGAGGCGGTGGCGGGGGCTGCGGGCGCGCTGGAGGCGGCGGGCGAGGCCTTCGAGGCGGCCGAGGAGGCGCAGGAGGCCGCTGTCGCCGAGGGCGAGGCGACCGAGGCGGCGCTGGAGGCGGCCGAGGCGGCGCGGGCGGAGACGCAGGGGCGCGAGGCCGAGGCGCGGGCGGCGCGGTCCTCGGCCGAGGGCGAGGCCAATGCGCTGCGGGCCGAAGTCGCGGCGCTGGCGCGGCTGGTGGAGCGCGAGGCGCAGGCCGGGCACCAGCTCCTGGACCGGCTGGAGGTGGAGCCGGGCTACGAGAAGGCGCTGGGCGCGGCGCTGGCCGACGACCTGCGCGCGCCCGAGGTCGGAGCCGAGGCGCGGTCGGGCTGGGCGGTGCTGCCGGGTTATGCGGAAGTGCAGGGGCTGCCCCCGGGCGCGGAGCCGCTGGCGGCACGGGTGAAGGCGCCGGAGGTGCTGGCGCGGCGGCTGTCGCAGATCGGGCTGGTTGCCCGCGCGCAGGGCTTTGCCTTGCAGGCCGGGTTGCGGCCGGGGCAGCGGCTGGTTTCCGTCGAGGGCGACCTCTGGCGCTGGGACGGGTTCCGGGCCGGGGCGGAGGATGCCCCCAGTGCGGCGGCGCTGCGGTTGCAGCAGTTGAACCGGCTGGTGCAGTTGAAGCGCGACCTTGAGGAGGTGGCGGCGCGGGCCGATGGCGCGCGGCAGGCGCATGAGGCCTTGCAGGCGCGGCTGGCGGAGCTGGCGACGGCGGATGCGCGGGCGCGCGAGGCGCGGCGGGCGGCGGATGCGCGGCTGGCCGAGGCGAACCGGGCACTGGCACGGGCCGAGGCGGACCGTTCGATCGCCGGCGGCAAGCTGGAGGCGGCGAAGCTGGCGGTCGGGCGGTTCGAGGACGAGGCGATGGCGGCGCGGGCCCGGCTGAAGGAGGCCGAGGCGGCGGTGGCGGAGCTTGGCGACCTCGATGCGGCGCGGGGGGCGGTGGAGGGCGCGAAGATCACCGTCGAGGCGGCGCGGATCACGATGATGACCCGCCGCTCGGCCCAGGACGAGGTCCGGCGCGAGGGCGAGGCGCGGGTGCGGCGGCGGCAGGAGGCGATGAAGGAGCTGTCGGGCTGGAAGCACCGGCTGGAGACGGCCGCGCGCCGGACCGAGGAGCTGACGGAACGCCGGGCCGAGACCGAGGAGGAACTGGCCGAGGCGATGCTGGCGCCGGAGGAGATCGCGGCCCGCCGGGACGAGCTGGTGGAGGCGATTGCCGAGGCCGAGGAGCGGCGGCGCCGCGCGGCGGATGCGCTGGCCGCGGCCGAGGGCGCGCTGCGCGATGCGGCGATGGCCGAACGCGAGGCGGAACGGCTGGCGGGCGAGGCGCGGGAGGCGCGGGCGCGGGCCGAGGCGCGGCTGGATGCGGCGCGCGAAGGCGTGGCGCTGGCGGCGGAGCGGATCGCCGAGGACGGGGAGATGACGCCGGACGAGCTTCTGACCTCCTTGCGCACCGATCCCGACCGGATGCCGGATGCCGAGACCCTGGACCACGACGTGAGCCGGCTGAAGCGCCAGCGCGAGGCGCTGGGCGCGGTGAACCTGCGGGCCGAGGAGGATGCGCGCGCGGTCGAGGCGGAATACGACACTCTGGCCGGGGAAAAGACCGACCTCGAGGAGGCGATCAAGAAGCTGCGCGCCGGAATCGCCGGGCTGAACAAGGAGGGGCGCGAGCGGCTGCTGACGGCGTTCGAGCAGGTGAACGCGAACTTCTCGACCCTGTTCACCCATCTCTTCGGCGGTGGCGAGGCCCGGCTGGTGCTGGTGGAGTCGGACGATCCGCTGGAGGCGGGGCTGGAAATCCTGTGCCAGCCGCCGGGCAAGAAGCTGGCGACGCTGTCGCTTCTGTCGGGCGGCGAGCAGACCCTGACCGCGCTGGCGCTGATCTTCGGCGTGTTCCTGGCGAACCCCGCGCCGATCTGCGTGCTGGACGAGGTCGACGCGCCCTTGGACGATGCGAACGTCACCCGGTTCTGCGACCTGCTGGACGAGATGACCCGGCGCACCGAGACCCGTTTCCTGATCATCACCCACCACGCCGTGACCATGGCCCGGATGGACCGCCTGTTCGGCGTGACGATGCAGGAGCAGGGGGTGAGCCAGCTGGTTTCGGTGGACCTGAAGAAGGCCGAGGCTCTGGTCGCGTAAGGCCCGGTTAACCCTTCCTCACTACCCCTGTTCCCGCCGCAATCCCTTGCGGTGAACGGAGGTGAGGAAGCTGGAGGAAAGAAGCTACCGGAAGTGGATGGTGGCGATTGCGGCGGCAACGCTGCTGGTTGCGATCATCCGCCTTCTGATCGGGGGCTGACCCTGAAATGAAGGAGGCCCGGCGGAGTTACAGCTCCGCCGGGCCGTTTTCAAGGTGAGGACCCTGAAGGATCGTTGCTACCGATGCCAGAATAATGCGGAGTCCTTGCCAAACTGTAAAGGGGAATCCGCGCGGGTGGTTAATCGGTTGGCAAGCAGAATCGGGCAGAACGGGGCGTGAACAAAACCCGAGGCCCGCCATGCACTCCCTGCTCACCTCGCTTACCATCCTTGTCCTTGCCGGCATTGCCCAGGCCGAAGTCAACGACCGGCTGGCCGGTTGGGACCCTTTCGCCGCGATGACGGCCGGAGCGCCCGGGGACTGAGTCAGAAACGGATGATCCGATGGCGAAAACGGATGCGTTTTCGGCCCGGCCTGAGCCTAGAAGAGGGCAAACAGGAGGTCGGGCGTGCGCTATTCGGGATTTCGGGTCATTGCCGAGGCACTGACAGGCCACAAGGGGTGGAAGCCGGTCTGGCGCGACCCCGAGCCGCAGTCGGAATATGACTATATCATCGTGGGCGGCGGCGGGCATGGCCTGGCCACCGCCTATTACCTTGCCAAGGAATTCGGCCAGGCCCGCATCGCGGTGCTGGAGAAGGGCTATCTCGGCGGCGGCAACGTGGGCCGCAACACCACGATCATCCGCTCCAACTACCTGCTGGACGGGAACGAGCCGTTCTACGAGTTCAGCCTGAAGCTCTGGGAAGGGCTGGAGCAGGATTTCAACTACAACGCGATGGTCAGCCAGCGCGGGATCATGAACCTGATCCATACCGACGCGCAGCGCGACGCCTTCACCCGGCGCGGCAATGCGATGATCATGCACGGGGCCGGCGCGCGGCTTCTGAACCGCGACGAGGTCAGGGCGATGTACCCCTGGCTGAACTTCGACGACGCGCGATTCCCGATCAAGGGCGCGCTGGCGCAGCCGCGCGGCGGCACGGTGCGGCATGACGCGGTGGCCTGGGGCTATGCCCGCGGCGCGGACATGCGCGGGGTGGACCTGATCCAGAACTGCGAAGTGACGGGCATGCGGATCGAGAACGGCCGCATCAAGGGGGTCGAGACCAACCGCGGCTTCATCGGCGCGAAGAAGGTCGGCGTGGCGGTGGCGGGCTCTTCGTCCAAGGTCATGGCCCATGCCGGGATGCGGCTGCCGATCGAGAGCCATGTGTTGCAAGCCTTTGTTTCCGAAGGGCTGAAGCCGCTGATCGACGGCGTCATCACCTTCGGCGCCGGGCATTTCTACGTCAGCCAGTCGGACAAGGGCGGCCTGGTCTTCGGCGGCGACATCGACGGCTACAACTCCTACGCCCAACGCGGCAATCTGCCGGTGATCGAGGACGTGGCCGAGGGCGGCATGGCGCTGATGCCCGCCATCGGGCGGGTGCGGCTGTTGCGCACCTGGGGCGGGATCATGGACATGTCGATGGACGGCTCGCCGATCATCGACAGGACCCATGTCGAGGGGCTCTATTTCAACGGCGGCTGGTGCTACGGCGGCTTCAAGGCCACGCCGGCGAGCGGCTGGTGCTTCGCGCATCTGATGGCGAAGGACGCGCCGCATCCGACCGCCACGGCCTATCGCTTCGATCGTTTCCTGAAGGGCCGGATGATCGACGAAAAGGGCCAAGGCGCCCAACCGAACCTGCACTGAGGACGTAAGCGAATGATCATTCACCATCCGATCCTCGGACCGCGCGATGCGCAGGAATTCGTCTATCTGGGCGATGCAAGCCTGATGGACCGGCCCGACGGCATGACGGCGGGCATCGAGGAATTCCACGAATACCTCTACCAGCGCGGGAACCCGGCGGGGGAGCATCGCGAGCTTTGGTACCATGAGCAGGGCGACAGGTCCTGGCTGGTGGTGACGCGGAACACCGTGACGCACGAGATCACGAAAGTCGAACTCGCGCGGGATGTGGCAAGGGCCAAGGGGCGGTCGAAATGACGCAATCGCATCGGATCAGCGGCGGGCAGGTCGACCGCACGAAGACGGTCCGCTTCACCTTCGACGGCATCCCCTACCAGGGGCATCCGGGGGATACGCTGGCCTCGGCTCTCCTGGCGAACGGGGTGCGGCTGATGGGCCGCAGCTTCAAGTACCACCGGCCGCGCGGGCCGATCTCCTCCGGCTCGGAGGAGCCGAACGCGCTGGTCGAACTGCGCACCGGCGGGCGGCAGGAGCCGAACACCCGGGCCACGGTGGTGGAACTGTTCGAGGGGCTGGACGCCCGCAGCCAGAACCGCTGGCCCAGCCTGCGCTTCGACGCCATGGGGATCAACGACCGCTTCAGCACCTTCTTCGCGGCCGGCTTCTACTACAAGACCTTCATGTGGCCGAAGTCCTTCTGGGAGAAGATCTACGAGCCGATCATCCGCCGCGCGGCGGGCCTCGGCTCGGTCACGCGGCAGGAGGATCCGGACGAATACGACAAGGGCTTCCTGCATTGTGACCTCTTGGTGATCGGGGCCGGTCCTGCGGGCCTGATGGCGGCGCTGACCGCAGGCCGCGCGGGCAAGCGGGTGATCCTGGCGGATGAGGATTTCCGCCTGGGCGGCCGGCTGAACGCCGAGACCCATGCGGTCGGCCAGGCTTCGGGCGCAGACTGGGCCGTGGCGGCGGTGGCGGAACTGGCCGCGATGCCGAACGTGCGGCTGATGACGCGGACCACGGTCATGGGCGCCTTCGACCACGGCATCTATGGCGCGGTCGAGCGGGTGAGCGATCACCTGCCGGTGCCCGCGAAGGGCAAGCCGCGGCAGGTCCTGTGGCGCATCTACGCCGGGAAGGCGATCCTGGCGGGCGGCGCGACGGAACGTCCGATCGCCTTCGAGAACAACGACCGGCCCGGCGTCATGCTGGCGGGCGCGCTGCGCGCCTATGCCAACCGCTGGGGCGTCAAGGCGGGTGAGCGGGTCGCCGTCTTCACCAACAACGACGACGGGTTGCGCACGGCGACCGACCTTATGGCCAGGGGCGTTGACGTGGTCGCGGTGATCGACAGCCGCGAGGGCGGCGAGCTGATCCCCGGCGTCCGGCATCTGCGCGGGGCCGAGGTGATCGACAGCTCGGGCAAGCTGGGGCTGAAGACGATCACGGTGCGCCAGTCAAACGGCAAGACCGAGGACATCCGCGTCGATGCGCTGGGCGTCTCGGGCGGCTGGAACCCGAATGTGAACGTGCATTCGCATCATCGCTCGCGCCCGGTCTATGACGCCGGGATCGCGGCCTTCGTGCCGGGCGAGGACGGGCCTCCGGGCCTGTCGGTGACGGGTGCGGCGGCGGGTGTTCTCTCGACCCATGGCGCGCTGCGCACGGGCCGCGATGCGGCGATGGCGGCGCTGGGCCTGACCGGCGCGGCGCCGGACCTGCCCGAGGCCGAGGATGCGCCGGTGCGCGTCTCGCCGCTGTGGTTCGTCCATCACGGCAAGGGCCGGGCCTGGATCGACCAGCAGAACGACGTCACGGTCAAGGACGTCAAGCTGGCGCACAAGGAGAACTTCACCAGCGTCGAGCATCTGAAACGCTATACCACGCTGGGCATGGCGACCGACCAGGGCAAGACCGGCAACGTGCTCGGCCTCGCGGTGATGGCCGAGCTGACGGGGCGCTCCATCCCCGAGACCGGGACCACGATCTACCGCCCGCCCTATACTCCGGTTGCGATGGGCACGCTGGCGGGCCGGTCGCGCGGCAAGGAGTTCAAGCCCTTCCGCCTGACCCCCAGCCACCACTGGGCCAAGGAGCAGGGCGCGGTCTTCGTCGAGGTCGGCAACTGGCTGCGCACGCAATGGGTGCCGAAGGCCGGCGAGACCGAATGGCGGCAGTCGGTGGACCGCGAGGTGCTGGCGACGCGGAAGTCCGTCGGCATCTGCGACGTGACCACCCTCGGCAAGATCGACATCCAGGGCACCGATGCCGGGGAATTCCTGAACAGGGTCTATGCCAACACGTTCAGCACGCTTGCGGTCGGCAAGTGCCGCTACGGCCTGATGCTGCGCGAGGACGGGATCGTCTTCGACGACGGCACCACGGCGCGGATGGGCGAGAACGAATATGTCATGACCACCACCACCGCCAACGCGGTCACGGTGTTCCGGCATCTGGAATTCTGCCGCCAGGTGCTCTGGCCCGAGATGGATGTGCAGCTGATCTCCACCACCGAGGCCTGGGCGCAGTTCTCGGTCGCGGGACCGAATGCGCGGAAGCTCCTGGAAAAGGTCGTGGACCAGGACATCAGCGATGCTTCCTTCCCCTACATGGGGGCGGCGAACATCACCGTCTGCGGCGGCCTGCGGGCGCGGCTGTTCCGGATCAGCTTCTCGGGCGAACTTGCCTATGAGATCGCGGTCCCGACCCGTTATGGCGACGCGCTTCTGCGCGAGATGCTGGCGCGGGGGGCCGAGTTCGATCCCATCGTCTATGGCACCGAGGCCCTGGGCGTGATGCGGATCGAGAAGGGCCATGTCGCGGGCGGCGAGTTGAACGGCCAGTCCACGGCGCTGAACATGGGCCTGGGCAAGATGGTGTCGAAGAAGAAGGACTCCATCGGCATGGTGCTGAGCCAGCGCGAGGGGATGGTGCAGGAGGACGGCTATCGCCTGGTCGGCGTCAAGCCGGTCGATCCCAAGGCCGCGCTGACCGCCGGCAGCCATTTCCTGGAAAAGGGCGCGGCGGCGGTGGCGGCGAACGATGGCGGCTGGCTGACTTCGAAGGTCTATTCGCCGCATCTCGGCTGCGACATCGCGCTGGGCTATCTGAAGGGCGGCGACAAGAAGATCGGCCAGCGGATGCGGATCGTGAACCTGCTCGCCGGCCTGGATACCGAGGTCGAGATCATCTCGCCCCATATGTTCGACCCGGAAGGAGAACGTCTCCGTGGCTGACGCATTGAAAGCAATGACCGCCTTCGGCCTGCGCGAGCCGAAGCAGGTGAAGATCGGCGCCCTGTCGATCAAGGAGTTGACCGACGTGGCGCTGGCCTCGGTCGCGGCGCGCAAGGGCCGGATGGCGGATCTGTCGCGGGCGGCGGCGGCGGCGGGTTTGCCGCTGCCGGGGCCTTCGACGCATGCGCCGGGCGATCCCTACAGCAGCTTCTGGGTGGCGCCCGAGATGTGGCTGGTCGAGGCCCCCTTCGCCAGCCACGAGCTGATCGCCGACATGCTGCGCGCGGCACTGGGCGACGGGGCATCGGTCACCGAGCAGACGGATGCCTGGGTCGGCTTCGACCTGACGGCCGATGACCTCACCGCGCTGATGCAGCGGCTGTGCAACGTGGACTTCGCCATGGCCCCCGATGGCCATGCCACCCGCACGGTGATGGAGCATCTGGGGGTCTACCTGATCAAGCGGGGCAAGGGCGCGGCGCGGGTCTACGGGCCGCGATCCTCGGCCGAAAGCCTGCTGCATGCGGTGGAGGCGGCCGCAGTCGCATTGGCCTAGGTGATTTTCCCGTTGCGAAATGTGTTTCCTTGTAGTGAAATTATAAGTATCGGTTTCACCGGGAGGCGCAATTGTCCGACATCGACGCCAGCATCACCCTGCCACGCGGCAAGCCTGCCTTCGAGCAGGACCCGCACCGCATCCGCGAGATCAGCGAGCGCAACCTCGAGGCCGCCATCGGCCGCGAGGTGCGCAACTTCCGTCGCCAGCAGGGAATGACGGTGGCCGACCTGGCCACGGTCACCGGCCTGTCGATCGGGATGCTGTCGAAGATCGAGAACGGCAACACCTCGCCCAGCCTGACGACGCTGCAGGTGCTGAGCCATGCCTTTTCTGTCCCCGTGACGGCCTTCTTCCGCAGCTATGAGGAGCGCCGCGAGGCGCAGCATGTGAAGGCGGGCGAGCATCTGGAGATCGAGCGGCGGGGCACCCGGGCGGGGCACCAGTATCACCTGCTGGGCCATATCGGCTCGAACAACTCGGGCGTGGTGGTCGAGCCCTACATGATCACCCTGACCAAGGAGAGCGACACTTTCCCGACCTTCCAGCACGGCGGGCTTGAACTGCTGTTCATGCTGGAGGGCGAGGTGGATTATCGCCATGGCGAACAGGTCTATCCGCTGAGGCCGGGCGACAGCCTGTTCTTCGACGCGGATGCGCCGCATGGGCCGGAGGTGCTGGTCAAGCTGCCGGCGCGGTATCTGTCGGTGATCTCGTATCCGCAGGGGTAAGGGCTGCTCCTCGTGCGACTTCGTCTTCTCGTCGCGCGCCGGGGGACGACGTTATCGAGGAGCGTTGCCGTGATCCCAGACCGCGCGGCGGATGCGGGCGGTCTTGTAGGCGTCCAGCATTGCCATGGCCCAGACGAAAAGCCCGCCCGAGACCTTGCCCACGAAGCTTACATCCGGCGCGGCGGTCTTCAGGGTGAAGGCCCCCAAGAGGACCGCGAAGCAGACGAAGACCAGCCCGCGCACCGGCTGGCGGTTCAGGACCTGGCCCATGCCGGGCAGGATCAGCGCCACGGCCAGGACGAGGCGGGGGTTCAGCGGCTGTTTCATTCCTGGTCCTTGGTCAGGGCGATCACATCCCCGCGCAAGGCGGCGAGCCTGTCGAGCAGCGGGGCGATTCGGCGCGGGGAAAGCGGGGTGCGGCCCATCTCGGCCTCACGGAAGATGAGGAAGCGGCCGCGGTCGGCCTCTTCCCCCAGAAGCACGATGCGCAGGCCCCTGGGCGAAATCACCAGCTCCTTGACCTGGGGATCGTCGAAAAGGGTGGCGTGCCGGTCAAGCAGCTCGGCCGGGGGCGGGGCGCCCTCGGCCCGGATCGCCACCTCGGCGGGCAGGCCGGGCAGGGCGGGAAGCGAAGTGCGCAGTGCGGCGAACCGGGTGAAGGGCTCGTTCCCCGAGGGGCGGGCCATGAGGTCGATCGTGCCGGAGAGCGGCAGGGGCTCGGGCAGGGTGAGCATGACCCAGAGCGCGGGAAGCTTGCGGAAGGTCAGCGTGTCGGGGACGGCCTGGAGGTCGAAGGCGAGACCCTCCCGGCGGCCGGTCATGCGGGGAAAGCCGGTCGGCTGCACCCGTGTCTCGCCGCCCTCGAACAGGGGTTTCAGCGCGTCGAAATAGCCGGCGCGGCTGGCGGCGCGGAGACGGGATTCGATGATGAGGCGGTAGCCGAGCCAGAGGGCCAGCAGGGCGAAGGCAAGGCCGAGGGGAATGAGTGGGGACATCTGTCTGGAAATGGCCCGCGCCCCTGGGGGCGCGGGCCTTCTGCCTCAATAGCCCTTGGGCTTCGGCCAGGGCATGGTGAACTGCGCCCCACGGTTCACGAAGCGATAGCGCCAGAAGTGGAACCAGAGCGAGACGATGATGTAGAAGCCGATCATCGCCACCAGCTGGGTCCCGTAGCCCAGGAACACCGCGAAGAAGGTCACGCCGCAGATGCCCAGCAGCGTGAAGGCGGGGATCGGGTGGAACGGATGCTCATAACCGCGCTTGATCGTGTCCAGCGGCCACTTGCGGCGGAACAGGATGATGTTGAGCGGCATGAAGGTATAGCCCAGGAGGCCCGAGAGGATCGAGAAGGTGATCACCTGGTCCAGCGGCGCGCCAAGGGCGAAGATCAGCGCGATGGGAACCAGGAACACGATCGAGCGGTAGGGCGTGCGGTATTTCGGATGCACGGCGCCGAACCAGCCCGGAAGATACTTGTCGCGGCCCATGGCGAACCAGGCCCGCGAGGCGTCGTTGATGCAGCCGTTGGCCGAAGCCAGCGTCGCGAAGAGGGTGCCGAAGCCCAGAAGCCAGACGAGCGCCGTCGAGCCCGAGAGGCGCGCGGTGTCGAACAGCGGGGCGACCGAGCCCGAGACGCCGTCGCCAAGGTATTCCCAGGGCAGCACGCCCGAGCACATGAACCAGGTCAGGGTCGCGGCGATCAGCAGCGTCATGATCCCGGCCAGCGTGCCGAAGGGCAGCGAGCGGGCGGGCGAGCGCACTTCCTCGGCCGCCTGGGTCGTGCCCTCGATGCCAAGGTAGTACCACAGGCCGAAGTGCATCGCCGCCAGCACGCCGATCCAGCCATAGGGGAGTTCGTGGCCCTCGAAGAGCGCCGCATGCTCCATGATCCCGCCGCCCAGCACGCCGGAGGTCGAGAGGAACAGGGTGATGATCGCGATGAAGGCGATGGCGGTGATGACCAGGTTGAAGGTCAGCGTCGCCAGCACGCCGCGATAGTTCAGCCAGGCGAGGAAGGTGATGACCAGGATGATGAAGGGCCGTTGGTCAAGCTCGGCCTCGTGTCCGGTCATCGAGGCCACGACCGAGAACAGGTAGCCCGCGGTGATCGCGTTGGCGGCTTCCAGCATGGTATAGGCGAAGACGAGGTAGAGGCCGACGTTGAAGGCCATCAGCGGGCCGATGATGTGCTTGGCCTGGGTGTACTGGCCACCGGCCGAGGCGACGGTCGAGGTGACCTCGGAGTCGATCATTGCGACGCAGGAATAGAGGATGCCTGCGAACCAGCAGGCGATCAGCGCGGCAAAGGCGCCGCCCTTGCCCACCGAGAAGTTCCAGCCCATGTATTCGCCCACAAGGACGATTCCCACGCCGAGCGCCCAGACATGCGCCGGGCCGAGGACGCGCAAAAGGCCCACCTTGGTGCCGTGCGGCCCCATGCCGTCCATGGTTTGCGAGGTGATGTCGATGTCGGTCATCAGTGCACCTTGTGCTCTTCGGCCATGGCCTCAAGCTCGCCTTCGCGCGAGGAGGTCAGGACATCTTCGGAATAGGTGCTGTCGGTTCTCAGCCAGTCCACCAGGATGTGCAGGCCGAACAGGGCGGAAAGCCCCCAGGCCGCGTATTCGAGATAGCTCCACAGGTCCATGGTCGCCCCTTACTTGCCGAATTTTTCAGAGATGACCTCGCGATACTCGGATTCCGAGAACCGCAGGATCAGGAAGTAGTACAGCACGATGACCAGGATCATCACGAGCAGCGCGCCGACCGAGAAGCTGTAGTCGAAGCGCGCCAGGATCAGGTCGTGGGCGGTCTCGGGCGTGAAGCCGAGCGCCTCGTACTTGGCGGCCTGGGCGGCGTTCTGGCCGAGGGCTTCCCAGGTCGGGTTCTCGACCGGGCTGGCGACGGTCTTGGCCGCGCCGGCGAGGTTCAGCCAGAGCGGCACGAAGAGCGAGCCGACCGTCAGCACGACCAGGACGACGACGTCGAACAGCTGGCTGGCCTTGCCCTGTTTCGGTGGGATGTAATGTGCCATCCGTCAGCCCCTTCTGCCCTTGGCTTCGTCAAGGAACTTGATGTCGATGCCGTACATGAAGTCGCGGTCCTCGCGGTAATGGCGCAGCATGGCCAGGATGGCTGCGGTGTTGAACAGCAGCACGATCGCCCCGCCGATCAGCAGCAGCGTGCGCGCCGTGCTGTTCGGCGCCAGGTCCCAGGTGGCGATCGCGACGAAGATGACGGCAAACCAGAGGCCGACCACGAACGCCCATGCCACCAGCACGTCACGTTTGTGCATCGCCTCAATCCGTCGATTAAGGTCACTCACAGTTTCCTCCCTTTGGGCTGTTGGTTCGCCGCCCCCAGACGCAGCCCGACGTCGTCCCTGTGCGGCAAATTTGTTTTCCGAAGGGAAAGCCACCTGTGACAATCTGTCAAGAAAAACCGCAGGAATATGGGAGAGCCAGATCGTTTTCTCGTGACGTGAAAAAAAGTTTCTTACCAGTTGATGCGTGAGAGTCGTGGTGCTAGCGTCATCGTCATCACGCAGAGGAGACGAATCCATGTGCGGCATCGTAGGACTGTTCCTGAAGGACCCGAAGCTGGAGCCCAAGCTTGGCGAACTGCTGACGGACATGCTGATCACTATGACCGACCGCGGACCCGACAGCGCCGGGATCGCGATCTATGGCGGGGCGAAAGACGGGCTGGGAAAGATCACCGTCCAGTCGGCAACCCCCGACCAGGACTTCAAGAACCTGGACGGAGACCTGCATGACGCCATCGGCCAGCCGGTGGCGATGCTGGTGAAATCCACCCATGCGGTGCTGGAAGTGCCGCTGGACCAGCTTGACGCGGCGCGCTCGGCGCTGGCGCATCTGCGCCCCGGCATCAAGGTGATGAGCGCGGGCGACTCGATCGAGATCTTCAAGGAAGTCGGCCTGCCCAAGGACGTGGCGGCCCGCTTCGAAGTCGCGAAGATGCAGGGCACCCATGGCATCGGCCATACCCGCATGGCGACCGAATCGGCCGTGACCACCATGGGCGCGCATCCGTTCTCGACCGGGCCGGACCAGTGCCTGGTGCACAACGGCAGCCTCTCGAACCACAACGGCCTGCGCCGCGAGCTGGTCCGCAAGGGCATGACGTTCGAGACCCAGAACGACACCGAGGTCGCCGCCGCCTATGTCAGCCAGAAGCTGAAGGAAGGCGAGGACCTGGGCAAGGCGCTGGAATCGGGGCTCGAGGACCTGGACGGTTTCTACACCTTCGTCGTCGGCACCAAGAACGGCTTCGGCGTGGTGCGCGACCCGATCGCCTGCAAGCCTGCCGTCATGGCCGAGACCGACGAATATGTCGCCTTCGGTTCGGAATACCGGGCGCTGGTCAACCTGCCGGGCATCGAGAACGCCCGCGTCTGGGAACCGGAACCCGCCACCGTCTACTTCTGGGAGCGTTGAGAGAATGCAGAGCTTCGACCTGGGGAAGGAAGGCCTTCGCGCCCTCAACTCCTCGCTGCACGCCCTGAAGGGCCAGACCAACATGACCGACTGGGAGGTCATCAACCCCAAGGGCGCGCATGCCATCGCCGCCGGGGTCGACGCTCCGGTCGACATCACGGTGCGCGGCTCCACCGGCTATTACTGCGCCGGGATGAACAAGCAGGCCACGATCCGGATCAAGGGATCGGCCGGTCCGGGCGTGGCCGAGAACATGATGTCGGGCACCGTCATCGTGGACGGCGACGCCAGCCAGTATGCCGGCGCGACCGGCCGTGGCGGCCTGCTGGTCATCAAGGGCAACGCGGCGAGCCGCTGCGGCATCTCGATGAAGGGCATCGACATCGTGGTGCATGGCAACATCGGCCACATGTCCTGCTTCATGGCGCAGTCGGGCAACATCGTCGTCCTGGGCGACGCCGGTGACGCGCTGGGCGACAGCCTCTACGAGGCGCGGCTCTTCGTGCGCGGTTCGGTCAAGTCGCTGGGCGCCGACTGCATCGAGAAAGAGATGCGGGACGAGCACTACGCGATCCTGGAGGACCTGCTCCGTCGCGGCGAGGCCGACCACAAGGCCAAGCCCGAGGAGTTCCGCCGCTACGGCTCGGCCCGGAAGCTGTACAACTTCAACATCGACAACGCTGCGGCATACTGAGGCAAACGATGAGCGATTTTCCCCATACCCCGCCGCGCTACTCGGCCACCTTTACTCCGGCGATCAACGCCGAGATCCGCCGCGCGGCTGCCTCGGGCATCTACGACATCCGCGGCGGCGGCACCAAGCGGCACCTGCCGCATTTCGATGACCTGCTGTTCCTCGGCGCCTCGATCAGCCGCTATCCGCTGGAAGGCTACCGCGAGAAATGCGCGACCGACGTCTGGCTGGGCACCCGCTTCGCCAAGAAGCCGATCCACCTGGACATCCCGGTCACCATCGCGGGCATGAGCTTCGGCGCCCTCTCGGGCCCGGCGAAGGAAGCCCTGGGCCGCGGCGCCAGCGAGGCCGGCACCTCGACCACCACCGGCGACGGCGGGATGACCGAGGAAGAGCGCGGCCATTCCAAGACGCTGGTCTACCAGTATCTGCCCAGCCGCTACGGCATGAACCCCGATGACCTGCGTCGCGCCGATGCGATCGAGGTCGTGGTCGGCCAGGGCGCGAAGCCCGGCGGCGGCGGCATGCTTCTGGGCCAGAAGATCAGCGACCGCGTGGCGATGATGCGCAACCTGCCCAAGGGCATCGACCAGCGCTCGGCCTGCCGTCACCCGGACTGGACCGGCCCGGATGACCTGGAGATCAAGATCCACGAGATCCGCGAGATCACCGACTGGGAAAAGCCGATCTACGTCAAGGTCGGCGGCGCGCGTCCCTACTACGACACCGCGCTGGCGGTGAAGGCCGGGGCCGACGTCGTGGTTCTGGACGGCATGCAGGGCGGCACCGCGGCGACGCAGGACGTGTTCATCGAGCATGTCGGCATGCCGATCCTGGCCTGCATCCCGCAGGCGGTGAAGGCGCTGCAGGACCTGGGCATGCATCGCAAGGTGCAGCTGATCGTCTCGGGCGGCATCCGTACCGGCGCCGACGTGGCCAAGGCGATGGCGCTTGGCGCCGACGCGGTGGCGATCGGGACCGCGGCGCTGGTGGCGCTGGGCGACAACGATCCGAATCTGGAAGCCGAATACCAGAAGCTCCAGACCACGGCCGACGCCTATGACGACTGGCACGAGGGCAAGGACCCGGCCGGGATCACCACCCAGGACCCGGAGCTGTTCAAGCGCTTCGATCCGGTCCTCGGCGGTCGCCGGCTGAAGAACTACCTCAAGGTGATGACGCTGGAGGCGCAGACCATCGCGCGGGCCTGCGGCAAGAACCACCTGCACAACCTGGAACCCGAGGACCTGTGCTCGCTGACCATCGAGGCGGCGGCGATGGCGGGGGTTCCCCTGGCTGGCACCAGCTGGATACCGGGACGGAACGGCGGCTTTTAAGCCGCCGTTTCCTTTTCCCAAAATTAGAAAAGACGACAGGGAGTTGATCAGAAATGTCGAGAGACCTTGCCAAATGGGCCAAGGAAAAGGGCGTCAAGTATTTCATGGTATCCTTCACTGACCTTGCGGGGGCCCAGCGCGCGAAGCTGGTTCCCGCGGCAGTGATCAACAACGTGGTGGAGGGCGGCGCCGGCTTCGCCGGCTTCGCGGCGGGCTTCGTGGTCACGCCGGCCCACCCCGACACGCTGGGGATGCCGGACCCCGAGGGTGCGATCCAGTTGCCGTGGAAGCCCGAGGTGGCATGGGTTCCCGCCAACTGCACCATGGAGGGCGAGGAACTGGCCCAGGCGCCGCGCAACGTGCTGCGCCGCCTGGTTGCCGAGGCCGCCAAGGAGGGCATCCGAGTCAAGACCGGCGTCGAGCCCGAGTTCTTCCTGCTGGCCCCGGAAGGCGACAAGGTCGCCGACCCCTGGGACTGCGCGAAGAAGCCCTGCTACGACCAGCAGGCGATCATGCGCCGCTATGACATGATCGCGGAAGTCAGCAACTACATGCTCGACCTCGGCTGGGAGCCCTACCAGAGCGACCACGAGGATGCGAACGGCCAGTTCGAGATGAACTGGAAATACGACGACGCGCTTCAGACCGCCGACAAGCTGCAGTTCTTCAAGTTCATGTTGCGCTCGGTCGCCGAAAAGCACGGGCTGCGCGTGACCTTCATGCCGAAGCCCTTCCTGCAGCTGACCGGCTCGGGGATGCATGCGCATATCTCGGCCTGGAGCATGGACGGCAAGGAGAACGTCTTCTTCGATCCGAACGGCGAGCTGGGCCTGTCGCAGAAGGGCAAGCACTTCCTGGGCGGGATCATGAAGCATGCCAGCGCGCTGGCGGCGATCACCAACCCGACGGTCAACAGCTACAAGCGGATCAACGCGCCGCGCACCTCCTCGGGCTCGACCTGGGCGCCGAACACCGTCACCTGGTCGGGCGACAACCGCACCCATCTGGTGCGGGTGCCGGGCAAGGGACGGATCGAGCTGCGGCTGCCCGACGGGTCGGCCAACGCCTATCTGATGCAGGCGGTGATCGTGGCGGCGGGCCTGGACGGGATCCGCAGCAAGGCGGATCCGGGCAAGCGACTGGACATCGACATGTACCAGGAAGGCCACAAGGTGAAGAACGCGCCGAAGCTGCCGCTGAACCTGCTGGACGCGCTGCGCGCCTATGACAAGGACAGCACGCTGAAGTCGATGATGGGCGAGGATTTCTCGCGCGCCTATCTCGAGGTCAAGCAGCGCGAATGGGACGCCTACAGCTCGCACCTGTCGACCTGGGAAGTCGAGAACACGCTCGACTGCTGAGCCCGGCGTCCGCAGATCGGACCAGGGATCGGCGCGACCGACGCCGACCCGACGATGTTACCCCTGTCCGGCAACGGACCTTGACCCCCGACTGGCCCCGGAGAAATCCGGGGTCCCTGTTTTTAAAAGGCTTTTGCCGTAAACAAGAGGAGTGTTGATGCAGGTCAAGGCAAACCTGCCCGTTTGATGACATCATTCACACATGGAAAAGCGGAAGGAAGGGTGCAGGCGATGACGAAGAAGATCCTTTGCCCGGTCGATGGTTCCGACCATTCGGACGTCGGTCTGGTGCAGGCTGCGGAACTGGCCAAACTGACCGGGGCGCATCTGACGATCTGTGCGGTTAATCTGGCCGTGGGCGGCGCACGTGGCCCGACCATCAACCAATGGACCGACGAAGAGGCCGAGGCGCTTCTGGCCAAGGCCGAGGAGAAGGCGAGGGCGGCCGGGGCGACCGACATCGGCTCGGCGGTGGTGATCTCGCGCGCGGCCGGACAGGCGATCATCGCCTATGCCGAGGAGTTGGGCGCGGATCAGATCGTGATGGGGACCGGCGACAAGCGCGGCGTCAAGCGGCTGGTGCTGGGCTCGGTCGCGGCGGAAGTGGCCGGCCAGGCGGGTTGCACCGTTACCGTTGCGAGATAACGAGTGCCCTGCCAGAATTTCCGGCGGAAGGTATGAGTAGGACCCCGGAAGGCGAGAGCCTTCCGGGGTCTTGCCTTTTCACCTTCGGGAAGAAGATTTGACACACACGCAACTTTGCTTTTACGTTGCCGGCAAGACGGCGACGAATTGCCGCAGCCAATCCAACTTCCCGGAGGTATCACATGAAGAAGAGAGTCGCCGTCATCGGAGCGGGCCCGTCCGGGCTGGCGCAGCTGCGCGCGTTCCAGTCGGCAAAGGCGAAAGGCGAGGACATCCCCGAGATCGTCTGCTTCGAGAAGCAGTCGAACTGGGGCGGCTTGTGGAACTACACCTGGCGGACCGGCCTGGATGAGCATGGCGAGCCGGTGCACTGTTCCATGTACCGCTATCTCTGGTCCAACGGACCGAAAGAGGGCCTTGAGTTCGCCGACTACTCCTTCGAGGAACATTTCGGCAAGCAGATCGCCAGCTACCCGCCGCGGGCGGTGCTGTTCGATTATATCGAGGGCCGGGTGAACAAGGCCAAGGTACGCGACTGGATCCGCTTCTGCACCACCGTCCGCATGGTCAACTACAACGAGGACAAGGGCAATTTCACCGTCACGGTGCATGACCTGAAGGCCGACCGGATGTATTCCGAGGAGTTCGACAACGTGATCGTGGCCTCCGGCCATTTCTCGGTGCCGAACGTCCCCGAATACCCCGGCTTCGACAAGTTCAACGGCCGTGTCCTGCATGCGCACGACTTCCGTGACGCACGCGAGTTTGCGGGCAAGGACCTGCTGTTGCTCGGCTCGTCCTACTCGGCCGAGGACATCGGGTCGCAGTGCTGGAAATACGGCGCGAACTCGATCACCGTGGCCTACCGCAACGCGCCGATGGGCTTCAAATGGCCCGACAACTGGAAGGAAGTGCCGAAGCTGGAGCGGGTGGACGAGACCACCGCCTATTTCGCGGACGGAACGTCCAGGAAGGTGGATGCGATCATCCTGTGCACCGGCTACAAGCACCATTTCCCGTTCCTGCCGGACGACCTGCGGCTGAAGACGGCGAACCGGCTGGCGACGGCGGACCTCTACAAGGGCGTGGCCTGGGTCCATAATCCGAAGCTGTTCTACGTCGGCATGCAGGACCAGTGGTTCACCTTCAACATGTTCGACGCCCAGGCCTGGTGGGTGCGCGATGCGATCATGGGCAAGATCGAGATCCCGACCGACAAGGCGGTTCTCTTGAAGGATGTCGAGGACCGGGTGGCGGGCGAGGACGCGGGCGAGGACGCGCATGACGCGATCCACTACCAGGGCGACTATGTGAAGGAGCTGATCGCCGAGACGGACTATCCGTCCTTCGACGTGGATGGCGCCTGCGAAGCCTTCTTCGAATGGAAGGACCACAAGAAGCAGGACATCATGGCCTTCCGCAACGATGCCTACCGCTCGGTCATCACCGGGACGATGGCCCCGATCCACCACACGCCCTGGAAGGACGCGCTGGAGGATTCGATGGAAAGCTATCTGCGCAACTGACGAAGCCGGCGCGCCGCGACCCTGCGGCGCGCCCCTTGCCCCCCTGCAGGCAGGCCCCGGAGCAGCGGCCAAACGCAGGGAAACAATTTTTCGTAGAATTAAAATATCTCTCGCCTTGAAGGCTGGACCGTGCTTTCCTTCCGCCATCGGGTCACGGGAAACGACCTGACCGCCCCCGGGACGAAGGAAAAACCGCGGATCTGCTGATCACGCACCACGTCCAGGCGGAACCGAAAACGCGAAGCGGACCATTGGGGCCATGCAGGAGGGCAGGGGCCGGATTCCTCCGCTTCTTCCAACAGGAGAGAGGGAATGACCACTGAAATAGGAACGGGCCAGATCGCCCGGGCGGCGGAACCCGGATCGGGCCAGATGGTCCGGGCGCTGAGCTGGCAGGGGGCCTTCTGGGTCGCCGCGGGCGTGCCGCCGCTGGTGCTGTTTTCGATTGGCGGGATCGCCGGGACCGTGGGGCAATATGCCTTCGTGGTCTGGATGCTGTCCATGCTCATGGGGTTTTCGCAAAGCTTCACCTATGCCGAGATGGCGGGGATGTTCGGCAACAAGTCGGGCGGCACCTCGGTCTATGGCGCGACGGCCTGGCTGCGCTACGGCAAGCTGATCGCGCCCCTGTCGGTCTGGTGCAACTGGTTCGCCTGGTCGCCGGTGCTGTCGCTCGGCTGCGCCATCGCGGCGGGCTACATCCTGAACGCGCTCTTCCCGATCCCCCTGGCCGAGAGCCAGCCGGTGCTGGACTGGGTGGCGGCGAACATCGCCAGCTACACCGCGGAAACGCAGTCGGTCGTCGACTACATGGCCGCGAATGCGGGCGTGACGGCCGAGGCGGCGATCCAGGCGGTTGCGGCATCGGACGGCGTTTCGGCGCTGACGCCCTGGTTCCGGGTCTACGAGGCGTTCCAGATCACCATCCCGGCGCTTGGCACGCTGCACTTCAACTCGACCTTCATCATCGGCGTCGCGCTGATGCTGATCATCCTGGCGATCCAGGAGCGCGGCATCGCCTCGACCGCCTCGGCGCAGAAATGGCTGGCGCTGGTCGTGCTGATTCCGCTGCTGCTGGTGGGTCTGGTCCCGATCCTGACCGGGTCGATCGACTGGATGAACGTCACCAACCTGACCCCGCCCAACGCGGGCGAGAATGGCGAGTGGAACATCGGCGGCTGGACCCTGTTCCTGGGCGGCATGTATATTGCGGCCTGGTCGACCTACGGCTTCGAGACCGCGGTCTGCTATACCCGCGAGCTGAAGGATCCCCGGCGCGACACCTTCCGGGCGATCTTCTACTCGGGCCTTCTCTGCATCGTGTTCTTCTTCCTGATTCCCTTCTCGTTCCAGGGCGTCATGGGCGAGACCGGGATGCAGGATCCGGGCATCGTCGAGGGCACCGGCGTCGGCGAGGCCCTGGGCAACATGATCGGCGGCGGGCCGGTGATCACCCAGATCTTCGTGATCCTGATGATCATCGCGCTGTTCCTGGCGATCATGACCGCGATGGCGGGCTCGTCGCGCACGCTCTACCAGGGATCGCGCGATGGCTGGCTGCCGAAGTTCCTCGGCACCGTCAACGAGCATGGCGCGCCGCGCAAGGCGATGTGGACGGATGTGGCGTTCAACATCTTCCTGCTGGCGCTGGCCTCGGATGCGGGGGGCTATTTCTATGTCCTCGCGATCTCGAACGTCGGCTATATCCTGTTCAACTTCCTGAACCTGAACGCCGGCTGGATCCACCGCCTCGACAGCGCCCATATGGACCGGCCGTGGAAGGCGCCGACCTGGCTGATCGGGCTGAACACCTGCCTGGCCTTCGTCAACGCCCTGTTCCTGGGCGCGGGCGCCAAGGTCTGGGGCTATGAGAACGCCCTGCTGTCGGGGGTGATCTTCGCCTCGTTCATCTTCCCGGTGTTCTGGTATCGCCACTACATCGTCGACGGCGGCAAGTTCCCGAAAGAGGCCTATGAGGATCTCGGCCTGCCCTATGGCGAGCTGGGTGAGCGCAAGGCGGGGATCCGGCCCTATCTGGCGCTGGTCGCCGGCGCCTGCGTCGTTCTCTGGGCGAACTGGTTCTTCGTCCTGCCGTGACGCTGCGCAAGAAGTGGGAAGGCCGCCCGGACCGGGCGGCCTTTTTCTTTCACGTTTGTTTTCCCATAAGAAATTTTGTTGCATTTCATTATTGATTTCTGGCGAGAATCGCCTGAAACTGGCGAAAAAACAAACATGCAAACGGGAGTAAACGCATGACCAATTCCTGGCGCTTCTCGACTCTGGGCGATCGTCACCGGGCCCTCGGCTCCAACCTGGAAGACTGGAGCGGGATGGGTACGGCCTGGTCCTATGAAAAGGGTGACCCGGATGCCGAATACATGGCGATCCGCACCAAGGCCGGGCTGATGGACGTCTCGGGCCTGAAGAAGGTCCACATCACCGGCCATGCCGCCAGCCATGTGATCGAGCGCGCCACGACGCGGAACGTCGAAAAGCTGATGCCGGGCCGCGCGGTCTATGCCTGCATGCTGAACGACGCCGGCAAGTTCGTCGACGACTGCGTGATCTACCGCATGGGGCCGAACAGCTTCATGGTCGTGCACGGCTCGGGCCAGGGTCATGAGCAGCTGACGATGGCGGCAACCGGCCGCGATGTCTCGATCCGCTTCGACGACAACCTGCACGATCTGTCGCTGCAGGGGCCGATGGCAGTCGACTTCCTGGAAAAGCACGTCCCCGGCGTGCGCGACCTGGCCTATTTCAGCCACATGCCGACCAGCCTGTTCGGCAAGCCGATCACGCTGTCGCGCACCGGCTATACCGGCGAGCGCGGCTACGAGATCTTCTGCCGTGGCCAGGATGCCGTGGAAATCTGGGACCGCATCCTGGAAGAGGGCAAGTCGATGGGGATCATCCCCTGCCGCTTCACCACGCTGGACATGCTGCGCAGCGAGAGCTACCTGCTGTTCTTCCCCTACGACAACTCGGAAATGTATCCGTTCGAGAACGAGGGTCCCGGCGACACGCTGTGGGAACTGGGCCTCGACTTCACCGTCTCGCCCGGCAAGACCGGCTTCCGCGGTGCCGAGGAGCATTACCGGCTGAAGGGCAAGGAGCGTTTCAAGATCTGGGGCCTGAAGCTCGAGGGCAAGAACGTCCCCGGCAACGGCGCGCCGGTCTTCTCGGACGGCAGACAGGTCGGGGTCGTGACCCAGGCGATGTACTCGCCGCTGAACGACTGGACGGTGGCGATCGCGCGGCTGCCGGTCGATCTGGCCGTCGATGGCAAGAAGGTCGTCGTGAACTGCGCCACCCATGGCAAGATCGCGGCCGAGACGCATTCGCTGCCGTTCTACGACGTCGAGAAGAAGCGGCGCAGCGCGAAGGGCTGATCTTTGCATCGGGGTCCGTCGCTTGCGGCGGACCCCATCCTCCAAGGAACCGGATCCCGTGACGACAACTCTCATCCCCGTGGGCGCACCTTCGATCACCAGCCGCCCGGTCTATGCGCCGCTCGAGCCGCGGCCCGCCAGCCAGCACCTGATCATCGCCGACGGCGAAGGGGCCGAGGCGGTGGTCGCGCTGTTCGGAAAGGCGAACGACCGTTCGGCAATGCTCGCCGCTGCGCAGGTCCTCTATACCCCCGGCCCGAACGGCACCGACCAGAGTGCGGCGCTCGAGGCGCTTGGCGTGGCGCAACTCTTCCGCGCGCCCACGATCCCGGCGCTCTTGCCGCGCCTTGCAAGGGTCCTCTCTGCCGCCCATATGGGCACGCAGTTCTACCTTGCCGGCACCGAGGGGCTGATTGGCCAGGCCGAGCGCGAGGTCATGAACACCGGCTTCCCGCATGCGTCGGTCCAGAAGGAACACCGGGGATCGACCGTGCGCCGGGTGCAATGCGTGCATTGCAAGGGCATTACCGAGAACGTGGCGACCGACCCGTTCAAATGCAGCCATTGCGGGCTGAACCTTTTCGTCCGCGATCATTACTCGCGCCGGATGGCGGCCTTTCAGGGCGTCAACATCGACGCGGAAGACCCCGGCCAGGTGCCGGAAAGCGTGGTGAGGTTCAAATGAGCGGGGGCGCGAAACTCCAGGTCCGGGTGGCCGAGGTCGTCGAGGTCAACGAGCTGATCAAGCGGTTCCGCTTCGTCGCCCGCGACGGGTCCGAGCTGCCGGCCTTTTCCGGCGGGGCGCATACGGTGGTCGAGATGGACGACCAGGGCACGCGCCGGCTGAATCCCTATTCGCTGATGTCCGACCCCGAGGACCGTTCGGGCTATGAGATCAGCGTGCGCCGCGATGAGGCGGGCCGCGGGGGCTCTCTGTTCATGCACCGGCATGTGGCGCCGGGGATGGAGATGGTGCTGTCGAACCCGGTGAACCTGTTCGCGCTGGACAACCGGGCGAAGAAGCACCTGATGATCGCGGGCGGGATCGGGATCACGCCCTTCCTGGCGCAGATCGCGCAGCTGACGCATTTCGGCGGCAAGTTCGAACTGCATTATTCGGCCCGGTCCAAGCCGCTGGGCGCCTACATGGACCGGCTGACGGCGGCGCATCCCGACCGGGTGCATTGCTACTTCGACGAGCTGGGCCAGCAGATCGACCTGAAGCGGGTCCTCGCCAATCAGCCGATCGGGACGCATCTCTACGTCTGCGGGCCGAAGGGCATGATCGCCTGGGTGCTGTCGACCGCCGAAAGCCTGGGCTGGCCGAAACAGGCGCTGCATTCCGAGGAGTTCCTGGCCCCCGGCACGGGTCTTCCGTTCCAGGTCGAGCTTGCGGCCAGCGGCAAGACCATCACCGTCGGGCCCACCCAGTCCCTGCTCGAGGCGATGGAGGCCAGCGGCGTCGACGCGCCCTACCTCTGCCGCGGCGGAGCCTGCGGGCAATGCGAAACGAATGTTCACAAATGCGACGGCACGATCCTGCACCGCGACCACTGGCTGACGCCGGAAGAACAGGCGTCGAACCAGAAGATCATGCCCTGCGTCAGCCGCTTCGAGGGCAAGACCCTCGTCATCGACCGATAGGAGACGACGATGAGCCTTGATTTCAAGACCGGAGCCTTCAACGACTTCTTCCGCGACGAGACCTTCCGCGGCGATTTCACCTATCGCAACTCGAACCCGCGCCGGTTCCCGTTCCCGTTCGACCGCGACGACTACATGTATTCGGTCAACATGGAGCCGCATGTGCCCGGCCGCCCCGGTTCGGTGTTCGAGCACATCTTCGACGTGGACGAACATTATGTCGCCGAGATGAAGGACCGCGCCAAGGTCCTGGCGGACGATCCGCTGCGCTGCCAGTCGCTGCCGCACATGACGCTGGCCGGCTGGGACACGCTGGAACTGGTCATGGAGGCCAAGGCCCGGGATTATCCGCAGTGGTTCAGCCTGACCAAGGACGGCAACCGCTGGCACTGGATCAACCGGCCGCTGGGTATCGAACAGTCGTTCACATTCCTGGACGAATCGACTCTGCCCTACGGGCCGTTCGAATACATCATGCGCCAGACCCAGGGCGACTGGACGCTGCAGGACGAGCGCGACGGGACGCTCTGGATGGATGCGGGGATCGCGACCAGCCAGGCGGACTGGTCGGTGGATTTCGACGTCGGCATGAACTTCCACGAATGGCATGCGCCGGTCCCGCTGGCGCATGAGAAGGGCGTCTTCGACCGGGCGCTGAAGTTCCTGCTCAAGCTGCAGCATGGCGCGCCGGTGCGGCGGTTCAACTGGACGATGACGGTGAACCCGCTGCTGGACACCGCGCCCGAGACCTATCCGAAATGGGGGCCGATGAAGGCGACCCTGACGCCCGAGAACCTGGGCCAGAAACAGCATCTGCGGGTGGAGTTGCAGACGCTTTACCGCCTGCCCCGGTCGAACGCGATCGCCTTCGACATCCGCTGCTACCTGGCCAGCTTCGACGAGATCGTGACCGTGCCGAAATGGGCCCGCCGCCTGCACCGGGTGATCCGCGACCTGCCCGAGGAACTGGCGACCTACAAGGGCTTCCTGCGCAACCGTCCGGCCATGGTGGAATGGCTGGCGAAACATGACGACGGGGCGCCGACCTCGCCCGGGTGGTGGCCCGATGACTGATCGCGCCCCGGCCACGCCCCCGCTGCGGCTGGGGTTCCTGCTGTTCCCCGGTTTCCCGATGGCCTGCCTGACCTCGGCCATCGAGCCCTTGCGCGCCGCGAACGAGATCCGGGGCCGCAAGGAATTCGTCTGGTCGCTGGTCGCCGAAAGCCCGGCGCCCGTGCGGTCGAGCGCCGACATCGGGTTTGATCCCGACGCGACGCTGCTGGAGGCCGAGGGGCTGGATCACCTCTACCTCCTCTCGCCACCCACGGCGGAATATGCCGATCCCCGCCGCTCGCCGGCCCGGCTGCGCTGGCTGGACCGGACCGGGGCAACGCTGGGCGCCTTCTCCGGCGGGATCTTTCCGCTGGCAAGGGCGGGGCTGATGGAGGGGCGGCCGTGCTCGGTCCACTGGTGCTATGAAGCGGCGTTCAAGTCCGACTTCCCCGGCATCGAGGCACGCGAGGCGGCGATCCTGATCGAGGGGCGGCGGATCACGGCCAGCGGCGCGGGGGCGGTGTTCGACCTGATGCTGCGCCTGATCGAGGACCGGCTCGGCCGCGACTGCATGACCGAGGTGGCCTGCTGGTTCCAGCACCCCTTCGTGCGCGATGCCAATGCCAGCCAGAAGGTCCCGGTGGCCCGCGCCGGCGGCACCACCGACACGCTGCCCGCTCCGATCCGCGAGGCGATCCGGCTGTTCGAGACCCATGTCGAGGACCCGTTGCGCATCCCCGACGTGGCAGCGGCGGTGGGCCTGTCGGGCCGGCATTTCGAGCGGACCTTCAAGCGCGAGACCGGGCAGAGCCCCTTGCGGTATTATCACCACCTGCGGCTGATGAAGGCCCGGCAGCGGGTGCTGTATTCCAACGACTCGCTGCGCGAGATCGCGGCTTCGGTGGGCTACATGACGTCAAGCCCGATGATCCGGCACTATACCGAGCTTTTCGGCGTGTCCCCACGGGACGAGCGACGGCTGACCCAGTCGATGCGCCGCGCGCCGGTTCGGGTGGAGGCGGCGGAGTAAGGGCGCAAGGGCAGGGCGGTGACTCACCCACCCTGCGCCAGGCTTTGCAGGCCCAGGCCGCCGATCCCGCTGAAGACGGTCAACACGCCCAGCCATTGCAGCGGCCGGACCCGCTCCCGCAGGATCCAGGCGGCCAGCACCACGGTCAGGACGCCGAACAGCGACGCGGCGACCGAGGCATATTCGGCGCGTGGCAATTGCCCGGCGGCGGTTACCAGCCCCAGCGCCAGCGCGTCGAAGGCCCCCATCAGCACCAGAAGCCAGGCCTGTCCCGGCGCCGGGGCAAGCCGGGCGCGTCGCAGCAGCGCAATGCCGAGGATCGCGGCGAGGGCGGCGACCCGCCCGATCAGCATGACCGGCAGTTCGGCCCCCTGGCGCGCCGCCTCCTGCCCGAGCGCGAAGCTCATGGCGAAGCCCGCCGCGCTGAGCCCGGCCCAGCCCATCGCCACCGCAGCGGGAGCGGCATAGCCTTCGGGCCCATCCTCGCGCGAGGCGGTGGCGACGATGGCGATGCCCAGGACGATCGCCACCACCGAAATCCAGTCTCCCGCCGTGACCGGCTGGCCCTGCGCGGCGGCGATGACCAGCGAGAGCATCGGGAAGGCCCCGATCACCGGCGAGACAAGCCGCACCGGCGCAAGGCTGAAGGCCCGATACAGCGCGCCGCCCGCCAACGCATAGGCCAGCCCATAGGCCAGCGCCACCGAGATGGCGCCATTGGTCATCGCCGTCCAGTCCCCGAGCGCCAGCGCGACCGGCGCCAGGGCAAGGCTTCCCGCACCGAAGACCACCAGCATGATCGGCAACAGCATCGCGCCTTGCGTCAGCTTCCGCGCCAGGAGGTCGTGGCCCGCCCAGACCAGGGCGGCGGTCAGGCCGAAACTCAATGCCAGCATTTTGCAGCTTTCCACACATCGATTGCTTGCGTCAAAATGACCCTGTCGCTATTCTTGGTGATGAACAAGTTTTATCCTCATTAAAGACGGCGTGCCGCCCACGGGGGAAACCATGCTCGACTATCCCGCCATTCTGCAAGGTCCGCCGCGCCCCAGCCGGATCCTGACGCCGCAAGGCTATTCGCGCCACGCCGGGCAGGAGCGTCATGTCGTTCCCGGCGGCGGGGCGCTGCTCATCCAGCTGATGACGGGCGACCGGCTGACGCTTGTCAACGACGAGGGCGGCCAACCCGTCGAACTGGTCGCGGCGGCGAAGGATGGGCGGATCGACGCGGCGATCCTGGGACAGGCGGCGAATTCCCCGGCCGAAGGGCTGAAGGCGATGCTTGCCTCGGGCGAGGAGAGCCTGGCCCGGCTGCGCAAGGGACTGGCGGCGCGGAAGATCGACCTTGGCAAGGCCGGGGGCCTTCGTCTGTTCGGGTCGGAAACTCTGGCCGGGGCCAGGGCCGAACTGACCGCGCTGGACGATGGCTGGCTGGTCGCCGCCGCCCCCGGCCTGCCGATGGCGCCCGAAGCGCAGGATACCGCGACGCAGGTCACCCTGCTGGTGCAAAGGGCCAGGCCCCGGATGGTCGGCCAGTATGACCTGCCCGACCCGCTGGCCGATCCGATCCTGGACCTGCGGGTGAAGTCGGCCACGGCCGAGAGCTATTTCGTCAAGGCCGGCGACTATATCCAAATCCTCGACGTCGACGGGCGGCAATGCACCGACTTCCAGTGCTTCGACGCCCGCAAGCTGGACAAGGGCATCCAGCACGCGCTGGACGTGACGACCAGCCGCACGTTGATGGGGCATGCCTATTCGATGCCCGGCCTGCATTCGAAATATTTCGACCAGGACTGGGTGCCGCTGGTCGAGGTGGTGCAGGATACCGTCGGCCGGCACGATGCCTTCGCCATGGCCTGCGCGTCGAAATATTATGACGACATCGGCTATCCGGGCCATGTCAACTGCTCGGACAATTTCAACAAGGCGCTGGCGCAGCATGGGGTGGACCCGCGGCCCGGCTGGATGGCGGTGAACCTGTTCTTCAATACGAACATCGATTCACATGGCGTCCTGATCAGCGACGAACCCTGGTCGCGGCCCGGCGACTATGTGCTGTTCCGGGCGCTGACCGACATCGTCTGCGTGAACTCGGCCTGCCCGGACGACACGTCGCCGGCGAATGGCTGGTATCTCTCGGACATCCATGTCCGCACCTATTCCGGGGCGGAGAAATTCTCCCGTTCCATCGCCTATCGCCCCACGCCCGCCTCGGAGCCGAAGATGACCAAGGAAACCGCCTTCCACGACCGGATCAGCCAGAAGACCCGCAACGTGGTGGAATACAAGGGCTACTGGCTGCCGCAGGTCTATTCGCAGAACGGTGCGCTGGAGGAATACTGGGCCTGCCGTCAGGCCGCCGTGGTGCTGGACCTGTCCCCCCTGCGCAAGTGGGAGGTGACCGGCCCGGACGCCGAGGCGCTGATGCAATGGGTGCTGACCCGCGACATGAAGAAGCTGAGCCAGGGCCAGGTGGTCTATTCCGCCATGTGCTATGAGCATGGCGGGATGATCGACGACGGCACCGTGTTCCGCCTGGGCCGCGACCAGTTCCGCTGGATCGGCGGCGACGAATATGGCGGGCACTGGATCCGGGAGCAGGCCGAAAAGCTGGGCCTGCAGGCGATGGTGCGGTCGTCCACGGACCAGTTGCACAACCTTGCCGTCCAGGGTCCGAACAGCCGCGAGATCATGAAGCGCATGATCTGGACCGCGCCGCACCAGCCGACGATCGAGGAGCTGGGCTGGTTCCGCTTCACCGTCGGCCGGATTGGCGGGCCGTCGGGCGCGCCGGTGGTGGTGTCGCGGACGGGCTACACGGGCGAGCTGGGCTTCGAGGTCTTCTGCCATCCGAAGGACGGTTCGGCGGTCTACGATGCGGTCTGGGCCAATGGCGCTGACCTGGGGCTGAAGCCGATGGGCCTGGCCGCGCTGGACATGGTGCGGATCGAGGCCGGGCTGATCTTTGCCGGCTACGATTTTTCCGACCAGACCGACCCGTTCGAGGCCGGGATCGGCTTTACCGTGCCGCTCAAGTCCAAGACCGACGATTTCGTCGGGCGTGATGCGCTGATCCGCCGGAAAGAGCATCCCAGCCGCAAGTTCGTCGGCCTCGACATCGATTCGAACGTCGACGTCGGCCACGGCGACTGCCTGCATGTCGGCCGGGCGCAGGTGGGCGAGGTGACCTCCTCGATCCGCTCGCCGATCCTGGGCAAGAACATCGCGCTGGCGCGGGTGGACGTGGCCCATGCCGAGGTGGGAACGGCGCTGGAAGTGGGCAAGCTGGACGGCCAGCAGAAGCGGCTGCCGGCGGTGATCGTGCCGCTGTCGCATTACGACCCGAAGAAGACCCGGCCGCAAAGCTGAGAGGAAGCCGCGCATGGACCCGATGATCGAGCGCATTGGCGGTGAGTCCAAGGTCCACTTGCTGGTGAACCATTTCTACGACTTGATCGAGACCCTGCCGCAGGGCAAGGCGATCATGGAGATGCACCTCAAGGGCCACGGTCTCGCCCATGTCCGCCCCGAACAGTTCGAATTCCTCTGCGGCTTCTTCGGCGGCCGGCGCTATTATCACGAGCGTCACGGCCACATGAACCTGCGCGAGATCCACGCCCATGTGGACATCCGCCTGCAGGACGCCGAGGACTGGCTGGCGCTGATGGACCGCGCCATGGTGGAGACCGGGGTTTCCGAAACCGAGCGGACGCAGATCATGGCCACTTTCCGCCGGGCCGCGCTGACGCTGGTGAATGTCTAGCCGAAGGCCCCCGCGCGGAGGCCGGCGACCTTTTCGCGCAGGGCCAGCCTGGCCGTGACCACCCGGCCGATCGCCTGCAATTCGCGCGAGACATCCATCGGCAGGATCTGGGTCCGGCGGTAGAAGGCGTCCACCTCGTCCGGCGTGGCCCCGGCAAGGAACTCTGCCAGCGCCGGGTTGAACTGATAGGCCCCGCGCAGCACGCGGAAGTTCAGCGCGGCCTCCCAGGCGGCGCGGTCCTGGGCGTGGAAGTGCAGAAGCCGCGCCTCGCGGCACCAGTCGGGGGCGGGCAGGCGCTTGCGGTGCAGCATCACGCTGTGCAGCCGGGGAGAAAGCCCCTTGATGCCGGTGCGGAACAGGACCTTGCCGACCGAATGGCTGAGGATGCCATTGCGGATCACGCGTTTGTAGGGACCCAGCGCGGGCATGCGGAAGCGCCAGACGTCGTGCGTCAGGGCGCCGCGGAACTCGGACGCCGTGTAGATGTCATCGGGCAGCATCGGGTCATGCATCGCCTCGAAGGGTTCCAGCTTGACCACAGGCCGGTCGGCCGGGGCCTCGCCCAGGATGTCGCCCAGCGGCCGGTCGGCCTGGATGAACTCGTCGACGTCGATATGGCCCAGCCAGTTGGTCCGGGCCTGCAGATAGGCGTCGCGGGCGTTGCGGGACTGCCGGTTCTGGTGCTGGTGGTGCCGGGTCTTGTCGGCCCAGTAGCCGGCGTCGCACAGGGTCGCCGTGATGCGCGGGTGCCCCTGCAGCGCGGCATGGGCCGGGTCGGAAGGGTCGTCGAAATAGACCCAGAGATGCCCCGCGCCGATCGACAGGTGATGTGCGACCCAGGCGAGAACTTTCTCCTCGCTCGCCTTGACCGTCGCGACGAGGCCCCAGCTGACCATCAGAGCGCGTCCAGGAGGTCTCGTGTCGGCCAGCCGTCGGCGGGCAGGCCCAGGCGAAGCTGTTCCTTCTGCACCGCCTTGCGGGTGCCGGCGCCGAGGATGCCGTCGATCTGGCCGACCTCATGGCCCAGCGCGGCAAGCTTCTCCTGCAGGGCGGTCATCTCTTCGGGCGAAAGTGCGGGGTCGGGCCCGCCCGCCGCGTAGGGGATCGCCCCTTCGATCCTTGTGGCGAAATAGGCGGCTGTGGTGACGTAGACGAAGCTCTTGTTCCATTCGAACAGGGTGCGATAGTTCGGATAGGCTAGGAAGGCCGGCCCTTTCCGCCCCTGCGGCAGCAGGATCGAGGCCGCAAGCCCCGGCGCCAGCGGCCCGTTCCGCGGCGCGACGCCAAGCGCCGCCCAGTCCTCGGTCACACGTTCCGTCTCCAGCCCGGACAGCGACCAGTCGAAGTCCCCGGGCAGGGTGACCTCGGCCAGCCAGGGCTGTCCCGCGCGCCAGCCGTGATGCTGCAGCATCCGCGCGCCGGAAAGGATCGCATCGGCCTCGGAGGATTTCAGCAGGATGAGCCCGTCGCCGTCCCCGTCCACCCCGCGCTCCAGGATGTCCTTCGGCAGCATCTGGACCATGCCGATCTCGCCCGCCCAGGCGCCGGTGGTGTCCAGGTCGAACTCGTCCAGCGCATGCAACTGCGCGGCGGCAAGGACCTGGGGCTGGAACAGCTCGGGCCGCCGGCAGTCGTGCGCAAGGGTCAGCAGCGCATTGCGGGTGTTGAAATTGCCCTGGACCTGGCCGAAATCGGTCTCGAAGGCCCAGAAGGCCAGCAGGATCCCGCGCGAGACGCCATATTCCGCCTCGGCCTGATCAAAGATCGTGTTCAGGCTTTCCGACCTGGACTTTGCGGTGGCAAGTCGCTGCTTCGAGATCAGCGATTGCGAGAAGTCGAGGAAGGTCTTGCGAAAGACGCCCTGGCTGCGGTCGGCCTTCAGGACCTTCTGGTCGATCCGGGCGCCCGTGAAGAACTCCCCGGCCTTGTCCGCGGGCACGCCGGCGGCGACGGCCTCGGCCTGCATCGCCGCGAGGAAGGTGCCGAAATCGCCGCCACAGGGGGCAGCCGCGGCCGGGGTGGCGAGGGTCAGGACGACGAGGGCGGCGCGCATGGGATCTCCGGCTTTGCGGAGAATCTAGGCCAGCGCCACCAGGACGGCAACGGCCAGCAGCGCGGCCCAGACCCGCCAGAGCGCATTGGCGGCGGCGTCGATGTCCTCGGGGCCGGGGTCGCGGCGGCCTTCGGGCCAGACCCAGGGATAATGCTTGCGGATGCCGTTGTAGCTGCGCGGGCCGGAAAGCGCGACGTTCAGCACCGGGGCCAGCGCGGATTCGGGCCAGCCGGCATTGGGGCTGCGGTGCTTGGGCGCATCGCGCAGGATCGGCGCGGGATCGACCCAGCCATGCGTCAGCGCGATCAGAAGCGCGGTCAGGCGGGCGGGGATCAGGTTCAGGAGGTCGTCCAGCCGCGCCGACGCCCAGCCGAATTCGCGATATTTCGGGGTCAGGTGGCCGATCATGCTGTCGGCGGTGTTGACCAGCTTGTAGGCCAGGATGCCGGGCAGGCCGAGGAGGAGATACCAGAAGATCGGCGCGACCACGCCGTCCGAGAGGTTCTCGGCCGCGCTTTCGATGGCGGCGCGGGCGATGTCGGGGCCGGTCATCTCGGTGGTGTCGCGGCCGACGATCATGGCAACGGCCTGCCGCCCCTCGACGACCGAGCGGCGCAGGGCACCGGCCACGGCGCGGACATGCTCGACCAGGCTTTTCTGCGCGATCAGGATGGCAAGGGTCAGGAGTTCCAGAAGGCCATGGTCCGGGATCGCGTGGATCAGCCAGCCGAGGACCAGGCCGGTGAAAAGCAGGCCGGCGGCCACGATGACGCCCTTGGCGCGCAAGGCGGCGCCCCGGTTGAAACGCCGGTCGCACCAGCCCACCAGCCGGCCCATCAGCACGGCCGGATGCGGCAGGCGGTCCCAGACCGCCTTCGGTTCGCCGAACAGGGCGTCAAGCGCCATCGCCAGGATCAGGATCATGCGCCGGTGGTTCCCGAAACCTTGCCGATTCGCAAGCGGCGTCAGGGTGTTGCGGCCTTTTGCCCAAGGCGGGGAAGGCCGCTCAACCGAAGGATGCAGGAAATTGCGGCTTTCAGGACATCTGGCGTTTACATTTCGCCACTATCCTTGGCGCAGCTTGATTTTTTCGGGCCCGGATCCAGACTGGAAGCAAGATGCAGGGGGCTGCCATGCTTGAGTTTCTGCCCAAGGAAGTGCGCGAGGGGCTGGAGGCCGCGCGCAAGAAGGATCTTCGCCGCAAGTCCCGGCTGCGGGTCCAGGTGGGCGATGCGGTCTTTCCGGTGCTGCGCTTCTGGGACCAGGGCTTTGCGCTGGACGCGGACCTGTCGCCGGGCAAGCTGCGCGGGTTGGTCGATGTCTACGACGGCTCGCGGCATGTGTTCCAGTGCCTGATCGTCGCCTCGGCGATCGAGAATGGCGAACTGGTCTGCGACTTCAAGCGTGCGACGGCGGTGTCGGACCGCGCGCCGCTCGACTTCTGGCGCGACGAGAACGCGCCGGTGGGTTATCTGCCAAGGACCTGAACGGGTCGCGGATCCCTCCTCGTTCGACTTCGTCTCCTCGTCGGCGCGCTTGCGAGGAGTGACGAAGTCATCGACGAGCGTCAGGGCCGGATTTCCACCCTGGTGCCGACGGGCGCGACCTGCCAGATCTCGCGCATCTCGGCATTGGTCAGGGCGACGCAGCCCGCCGTCCAGTCGCCGCCCAGCTTGAACCCCTCGGACAGGGCATTGGGCTGGCCGTGGATGAAGATGTCGCCGCCGGGATCGACTCCGGCCTTTGCGGCCTCGGCCCTGTCCCCGGCGCGCGGGTAGTCCAGCCCCAGCGACAGGTGAAAGGCGCTGCGGTCGTTGCGGCGGTCGATGGTGAACTCGCCCTCGGGCGTCTTGCCGTCGCCCTGGCGCCGCTTGTCCCCCTCGGGCGCGAAGCCCAGTGCGACCCGGTAGCTCCGCACCGTCTTGCCGTCCTGGATCAGCGACATGCGCCGCGCGGCCTTCTCGATCACGATCCGCTCCACCGTGCCGGTCAGGGGCGGCAAGGGGGCCGGCGCACGGAACAGCGGCGCCGCGAGCAGTCCAAGCGCGGCCGCCAGCGCCAACCAGGCCAGCCGCCGCGCGAGGCGCTTCATTGCAGGTCGGCGAAGGCGTGCTGCAGGCGTGCGACGGCCTCCGCCACCTGGGGGCGCGGACAGGCGAGGTTGAAGCGCAGGTAGGCCTCGCCCCCCTTGCCGAAGGCCGCGCCGTGGTTGGTCGCGATCTTCGCCTGCTTTTCCACCCGCTCGATCACCTCGGCCGGAGTCATCCCGGTGCCCGAGAAATCGACCCAGGCCAGATAGGTCGCCTCCAGCGGCGTCGAGCGCAGGCCGGGGATCCCGGCGATGCCTTCGTCGAACAACCGGCGGTTGCCGTCCAGATAGCGCATCAGGTCATCGACCCAGGCCGCGCCCTCGGGGCTGTAGGCGGCCGTCGCCATATGCATCCCGAAGGAATTGGGCGAGATGCCGAGCGCATTGATCGTATTGGCAAAGGTCTTGCGCAGCGCGGGATCGGCGATGATCACGTTGCCGATATGCGCGCCCGCGATGTTGAAGGTCTTGGTGCTGGCGGTCATCATCACCAGCCGGTCGGCGATGTCGGGCGCGGCCTTCGCCATCACCAGATGCTTCTGTCCCGGGAAGACCAGGTCATGGTGGATCTCGTCCGAGACCAGGATCAACCCGTGCTTCACGCAGAAATCGGCGATCCGGCGCAGCTCTTCCGCCGTCCAGACCCGCCCGCCCGGATTGTGCGGCGAGCAGAGGATCAGCATCTTCTCGCGGCCGGTCAGCAGCCCCTCCCAGGCGGCAAGGTCCAGCCGCGCGGTGCCGTCCTCCAGGGCCAGCGGACATTCCAGCACCTCGCGGCCCGCGGCTTTGATCACCCGGGCGAAGGCGTGGTAGACCGGCGTCATCAGGATCACCGCGTCGCCGGGCTGGGTGAAGCTGTGCACGCAAAGCGCGGTGCCGTTCACCAGGCCATGGGTGGTGAAGATCCACTCGGGCGCGACCTCCCAGCCGTGGCGGTTGGCCATCCACCAGCGGATCGCCGCCAGATAGGCGCTTTCGTCGCCGAAATAGCCGTAGACGCCATGGGCCAGCATCTTCTCCAGCGCGGCCTGCACGACCTGCGGCGGGCGGAACTCCATGTCCGCGACCCACATCGCCAGCCCCTCGCCGGGCGGCAGGCCATAGAGGGAGGGCATCATGTCCCATTTCGCGCAATGCGAGCCGGTGCGGTCGATCGGGGTGTCGAAGCTCATTCAGGCTGGTCCTTCTTGCGGAATTTTCATCCGATTATCTTTTTATGAATGGGAAGTCATTCTGATTATTCAGATCAGATTGGGAATATGTTCCTTGCTTGGCGATAGATGAATAACTTCGTCCCGCATCGCCGTCTTCCCTTTCCCGCATCCTTTTCCGCGCCTTCCCCTTGCCATGTCGCCCCGGCTTTCGTAGATCGCAACGCATGATCCGCCCCATCCTGATCCATCCCGATCCGCGCCTCAAGAAGGTCTGCGACCCGGTGGCCGAAATCACGCCCGAGTTGCGCCAGCTGGCCGGCGACATGCTGGAAACGATGTATGACGCGCCCGGCATCGGCCTTGCCGCGCCTCAGGTCGGCGTGACGAAACGGCTGATCGTGATGGACTGCATCAAGGACGGCCCGCCGGAACCGATTGCCCTGTTCAACCCGCAGGTCCTCTGGTCCTCCGAGGACCTGTCCACCTATGAGGAAGGCTGCCTCTCGATCCCCGACCAATATGCCGAGGTCAAGCGCCCGGCCGAGGTTCAGGTGCGCTGGACCGACCTGGACGGGCAAGAGCAGGAGCGTCAGTTCGCCGGGCTCTGGGCGACCTGCGTGCAGCATGAGATCGACCATCTGGATGGCAAGCTCTTCATCGACTACCTCGGCCCGCTGAAGCGCCAGATGATCACCCGCAAGATGGAAAAGCTGAAGCGGGAACGCGCGCGGGCGGTCTAGCCCGGAAGGAGGGTGCCGATGCTGCTGCCGATCCTGCGCTGGCCCGATCCGCGCCTGTCGCGGCTTTGCGCCCCGGCGGTGCTGGACGACGATTTGCGCGCCCTGGCCGCCGACATGCTGGAGACGATGTATGCCGCCCCCGGTCGCGGTCTTGCCGCGCCGCAGGTCGGGCGGCTGGTGCGCATGTTCGTGATGGATGTGGCCTGGAAGACCGGGGAGCCCGCGCCGATGGTGTTCGTGAACCCCGAGATCGAGCTTCTGGGCGCGCCGGTTCCTAGTCCTGAGGGCTGCCTGTCGATCCCCGGCCCGGTGACGCAGGTGGCGCGCGCGCCGCAGGTCCGGGCGCGCTGGACCGACCTGCAGGGCCAGCGGCACGAGGCGCTGCTGGACGGGTTCGCCGCCGTCTGCGTGCAGCATGAATACGACCATCTCGACGGCATCCTGACGCTGGACCGTCTTGCCCCGGACGCCCGCGCCAAGGCCGAGGCGGAGGTGCTGGCATGACCGTCCGCCGCTGCCTGCCCTGGCCCGACCCGATCCTGCGCAGGCCTGCCGCCGATGTCCCGGCGATCACAGATGAGGTCCGGGCGATCTGGGCCGACATGATCGACACGATAGAGGCGATGCCGGGCTACGGCCTCGCCGCCGTGCAGATCGGCGTGCCCTTGCGGCTGGCGGTGGTCGATGCCTCCGAGGCGCGGGGTCAGGCGGTGCGGATGGCCAATCCCGAGATCCTGCACGCCAGCGTCCAGCCGCGCGAGCATGAGGAGGCGAGCCCGAACCTGCCCGGCGTCTCGGCCGTGATCCAGCGTCCCCGCGCGGTGACGGTGCGCTTCCTGAACGAGGGCGGTGCGGTCGAGGAGCGGGATTTCGTCGGCCTCTGGGCGACCTCCGTGCAGCACCAGATCGACCATCTGGCGGGCAAGATGTATTTCGACCACCTCTCGCCGCTGAAGCGGAAGATGCTGATCGCCAGGGCGCAGAAACTGGGGCGGCGCGGATGAGGGTCGTCTTCATGGGCACGCCCGAGTTCAGCGTCCCGGTGCTCGAGGCTTTGCACCGCGAGCACCAGGTCGTCGCGGTCTATTGCCAGCCGCCCCGCCCCGCCGGACGCGGCAAGGCCGACCGTCCCAGCCCGGTGCAGCAACGGGCCGAGGCGCTTGGCCTGCCGGTGCGGTATCCGGTCTCGCTGCGCAGCGAAGATGCGGCGCGGGACTTTGCTGCACTGGCAGCGGATGTGGCGGTCGTCGTCGCCTATGGCCTGATCCTGCCCCGGCCGATACTGGACGCGCCGCGGCATGGCTGCCTGAACATCCACGCCTCGCTTCTGCCGCGCTGGCGCGGGGCCGCGCCGATCCACCGGGCGATCATGGCCGGCGACCGCGAGACCGGGGTCTGCATCATGCGGATGGAGGCGGGGCTGGACACCGGCCCGGTCCTTCTGCGCGAGGCCCTGCCGATCGGGCCGGAGGAGACCACGGCCGAACTCCACGACCGCCTGAGCACCCTGGGCGCGCGCCTGATCCTGCAGGCTCTGGACCGGCTGCCCACGCTGGTTCCCGAACCGCAACCGGCCGAGGGTGCGACCTATGCCGCCAAGATCGACAAGGCCGAGGCGCGGGTCGATTTCTCCCGCCCGGCGGTCGAGGTCGACCGGCTGATCCGCGGCCTTTCGCCCTTTCCGGGGGCATGGGTGATGGTGGGGGGCGAGAGGGTGAAGCTCCTGCGCTCGCGCCTGGCCGAGGGCGCGGGCGGTCCGGGGCAGGTGCTGCACGGCTTCACCATCGCCTGCGGCTCTGGCGCAGTCGAGATCACCGAGGCGCAGCGCGAGGGCAAGCGCCCCATGCCGGCCGCCGAGGTGCTGCGCGGCCTGGTCCTGCCGGAAAGACTGTAGCGCAACCGCCCCGGCATCCCCATATTCGGCAAGCAAAGGGGAGAGCGGACATGCCGTTCATCTGGCTACTGATCGTGGGCGCGGCGGCGGGCTTTCTGGCGACGCGTATCCTCAAGGTCGATCTCGACACCCCGACCACCATCGCGCTTGGCGTCTTCGGCGCATTGATCGGCGGGCTGGTCCTGCGCGGGCTGGTCTTGCTGACCGGGGCCGGGGCGGGCTTTGCCGGCGCGCTTCTCGGGGCGCTGGTGCTGGTCTGGGCCTGGAAATCCTGGTCTAGGTAAGCCGCTTGGCCGCGTCCTTCAGCCGGAAGCCAGGCGCGCCAAGGGCCGACCACAAGGTCTGACCCTGCCAGGCCGCGAACAGCAGCGCCGCGCTCTCCCGCGCCTTCTCTCCCGTACCCAGCCGCAGCGCCAGCGCCGATTCCACCGTCGCGCGCCAAGCGGCCGCACGCTGGATCAGTTCGGGATCGCGGAGATCGGCGGCCATCCCCTGCGGATCCACCGGGCCGATCGCCTTCAGCAGCCCCGGCGGCCCCTTCCCGGCGCTGGCCGCGATCGCCAGCACCGTGCGCGCCTCGAGCGCGTCCCAGGCGGCCAGCCGGGCGGCGCGGACCATGCCGTCGCGGCTGCCATACCTTTGCGCCAGCGTCGGCGCGGCCAGCCCGGTCGCGCCGGCCACGCTGCCGAAGGACACGGCCTTGTCCCCGCCCCGGTCCAGCAGGCGCTGGACGGCGGCAAAGACCTGTTCGTCGGGAATGGTACGGCTGCGCGGCATGGGGCGAGGATAGGCGAACGCCCGTTCACCCTGCAAGCCTAGCGTTTCGGCGCCCCCGGACTTGGCGGATGCGAGCGGTAGACCGGCAGCCGCCAGCCCAGCGCAATGCTGCCCGCGCGCAGGGTGAAGACGATTCCGGCGCAAAGGAGGAGCGAGAGCCCATGGCCCAGCCCCGCCAGCCCGCCCAGCACCGCGCCCAGCGACCCGGCCAGCGCGCAGGTCGCGTAAAGCTCGCCCTGTTTCAGGACCAGCGGCACCTCGTTGCAGACCACGTCGCGCAGCAGCCCGCCCATGCAGCCGGTGATCATCCCCATGACCAGGAGGATCGGCCAGCCCTGCCCCTCGGCCATCGCCACCGCGACCCCGGCCGGGACTGCGACCGACAGCGCGGCGGCGTCGAACCACAGAAGCGCGCGGTAGCGGCTTTCCAGGAGATGCGCGGTGAAGAAGACCGTGACGGCGGCGAAAGCGGCAACCGCCAGCACCACCGGATCGGCGACCCAGAACACCTCGCGGTTCAGGATCGCATCGCGCAGCGTGCCGCCGCCGGTGGCGGTCAGGCAGGCGATGAAGATGAATCCGACCACATCCAGTTGCGACCGGCTGGCCGCCAGCGCCCCGGTCAGCGCGAAGACCAGCACCGAGGCATAGTCCAGCCCGTCCTGAAGGGTGAAGGCGTCGATCACGCCGGGGCCTTGAAATTAGGCTTGAATGGGGCCATCCCGGCCCGGGCCAAGGCGTCCGCACGCTCGTTCTCGGCATGCCCGGCATGGCCCTTGATCCAGCGCCAGGTGACGCGGTGCCGCGCCTGCGCCGCATCAAGCCTTTGCCAAAGCTCGACATTCTTGACAGGAGGTCCCCCGGCCGTGCGCCAGCCCTTGCGCTTCCAGTTGTGGATCCACTCGGTCACGCCATTCTTCACATAGGCGCTGTCGGTGACGATGGTGATCTCGGACGGCCGCGCCAGCGCCTCCAGCGCCGAGATCGCGGCCATCAGTTCCATCCGGTTGTTGGTGGTCTGTGCCTCGCCGCCCATCAACTCGCGTTCCTTGATGACCACCCCGTCCTCGCGCGCCAGCATCAGCACGCCCCAGCCACCGGGGCCGGGATTGCCCGAGCAGGCACCATCGGTATAGGCGAAAAGCTGCGGCATGGCTCAGGCCTGCAACGGGATGGCGAGGCAGGCGAGCACGACGACGGTCAGCATCACCCGCAGCCGCAGCCACCAGACCGGCGCCAGGCCCCAGGCGGAATACATCGCATCGAGAAGGAGGAGGCCGACGAAGCCGGCGGCCAGGAAGATCGTGGAATTGGCGCTGGCATCGGTGACGGTGAAGAACACCCAGAGCGCCGGGATCACCGAAAGGGCATAGGCGGCCCCGGCCTCGCGCCCCTCGGCCTTCGTGGCAAAACCCCAGAGGACGCCGGACATGAAGGACAGGATCACCGTGCCATAGGTCAGCCCGACATAGGCCCCCAGGAACATCGGCGGCAGCCATTGCCCGGCCCATCCGGCCAGTGCCGGCGACAGGTGGGTGGCGGCCGACCAGAGGAAGGGGATCAGCCCGGCAAGGCCAAGCAGCAGGGCAGGGCGGGGGATGCGGCGGTCGTTGTCCATGGCCCTGATCTAGCCCGACGGGCGGCGCAAGGCCAGCCGGATCAGTCGGTCAGGAAGCGGTGCAGGCGCGCGGGAATGGCTGCCCGGATCGCGGCAAGCACGCCGGCGACGCGCCCGGCATCCTGTTCGCGGACCTGCGAAGGCAGGTCGATCTTCGTGCCGTCCAGCCAGACCGCCCCATAGACGGCCCCGCCGCCGACAGCGAGATCCTCGGGCGGGTGGGCCGGTTCCTCGCGCAGGTTGCTGGCAACGGCGGCGGCGCGGATCGCCTCCAGCGCAGCCTCGCCGACCTTGGCGCGGCGCGTCTTGCAGGCCGGCTCCTCGGTCTCGTAGCCCGTGCATCGCTTCAGGAACAACGTGCCGTTTTCATGGATGATGACGCTGGCCTCCCAGGCATATTCCGGCGGCAGGCTGCCCGAGTCGGCGCGGTATTCCGCCAGGACCGGGGCGTCCTCGGCCAAGGCGGCGGGGGCGAGCAGCATGAGAAGGGCGGCCAGGGCGGTCAGGCGGGGCATCACTGGTGTCCGGGCTATCGTTGCTGTCCAGCCCTCATAGCATCCCGGTCGAATAGCGGCCCAGTAAGGAATTCACGCCGGTTCGCGCAGGATGCGGGGGACCTTGAACTCGATGTCCTCGACTGCGGTCTCGACCTGTTCCACGGTTACGGCGAAACGGGTGCGGAAGGCGTCGATGACCTCGTTGACCAGCACTTCGGGCGCGCTGGCCCCGGCGGTCAGGCCGATGGCGCGGACACCCGTGAGGGCGCGCCAGTCGATGTCGGCGGCGCGCTGGATCAGCATCGAGTAGCCGCAGCCCGCCGCGCTGCCGACCTCGACCAGGCGGCGCGAGTTCGACGAGTTCGGCGCCCCGATCACCAGCAGCGCGTCGATCTTCGGGGCGACGGCCTTGACGGCGGCCTGGCGGTTGGTGGTGGCGTAGCAGATGTCGTCGTGGGCGGGGGCGTGGATCAGGGGGAAGCGGGCCTTCAGCGCGGCGGCGATCCCGGCGGTGTCGTCGACCGAGAGCGTGGTCTGGGTGATGAACGCGAGCTTTGCGGGGTCGCGGACCTGCAGGCGGGCGACATCCTCGACCGTCTCGACCAGCAGGACCTCGCCGGGGGGAAGCTGGCCCATGGTGCCCACCGTCTCGGGGTGGCCGGCGTGGCCGATGTAGATCATCTGGGTGCCGGCCTCGTGGTGCCGGGCGGCCTCGTTATGGACCTTGGTGACGAGGGGGCAGGTCGCGTCCACGGCGATCATCCGGCGGTCGGCGGCCTCGGCCGGGACGGATTTCGGGACGCCGTGGGCCGAGAAGACGACGGGGCGGTCGTCGGGGCATTCCGACAGCTCCTCGACGAAGACGGCGCCCTGGGCGCGGAGGGCGTCGACGACGAAGCGGTTGTGGACGATCTCGTGCCGGACGTAGACCGGGGGGCCCCATTTCTGCAGGGCCATCTCGACGATCTTGATGGCGCGATCCACCCCGGCGCAGAAGCCGCGGGGGGCGGCGAGGTAGAGGGTCAGGGGGGGAAGGTCGGGCATCGGGAAGGTCCGTGGCTGGTCGGGGCAGATGTAGGCGCTGCGGGGGGCGGCGTCCAGCGTGGTGGTGCCTGTCCGCGCGGGACAGCTACTCCAGCCAAGTGACTTCAATGGCTTGCCTGTTGGCATTAGCGGTTTGGCAAGATTTTCCGGCCGAATCCCGGATCCATTCCCGCCCCGAAGGCCGCCGCACCAAGCCGGGCCGGCGCGGCATGGCGGCGAGCGACGGGAACAGCGCCACAGGCACTCCGGCGTGGGCGACGCGCAGGCCCCTCCCGGCAGCCAGTCGAGCAGGGGAGCCCGGATGCCCCAGCGGGTCCGCCAGACTTCGGCTTGTCTGTGGATCAATGGCAAGACCTCCGGGGTGGCCCGCCGTATCCTTTCCTACCCCCCGAAGGCCGCAGCTCCGAGCCAGGCCAATGCGGCATAGCGGCCGGTCTTGGCCAGCGTGACAAGCAGCAGGAACAGGGCCACGGGCACGCGCAGCACGCCGGCGAGGGCGACGAACAGGTCCCCGCCCGGCAGCCAGCTGAGCAGGAGAGTCCAGACGCCCCAGCGGGCCTGCCAGGCCTCGGCCCGTGCCATCTGCGCAGGTTTCAGCGGGAACCAGCGGTGGTCGCGACGCCCACCCAGCCAGCGGCCGAGCGCATAGGTCACGCAGGAACCGAGCACATTCCCGACCGAGGCCACGAGGACCAGAGCCAGCGCGGGCCAGCCTGCGGCCTGCAGGCCGAGAAAGACGATCTCGGACTGGAAGGGGAGCGGGCTGGCGGCCAGGAGGGCCGCCAGAAACAGGCCGGAAAGCGCGATCACGCCGGACGCGCCGGGATCACTTCGCCCCGACCGGAACCTCGTCGGGGGTAACGGGGCGCGGCTCGCGCGGCGGGCGGCCGATGACTTCGCGCAACTCGTCCAGCTCGATGAAGTTGTCGGCCTGACGGCGCAGTTCGTCGGCGATCATCGGCGGCTGGCTGCGGATCGTCGAGACGACCGAGACGCGGACGCCCTGCCGCTGCAGGCTTTCCACCAGGGGACGGAAATCCCCGTCGCCCGAGAACAGGACCACATGGTCGATCCGGGGCGCGAGTTCCATCGCATCGACACAAAGCTCGATGTCCATGTTGCCCTTGACCTTCCGCCGCCCCTGGCTGTCGGTATATTCCTTCGCCGGCTTGGTGCGCATGGTGAAGCCGTTGTAGTGCAGCCAGTCCACCAGCGGCCGGATCGGGGAATATTCCTCGTTCTCGAGCAGCGCGGTGTAGTAGAACGCCCGAAGCAGCTTGCCGCGGCGCATGAATTCCATTCGCAGAAGCTTGTAGTCGATGTCGAAACCCAGCGCCTTCGCCGCAGCGTAAAGGTTCGAACCATCAATGAACAGCGCAAGCCGTTCGTCCTTGTAAAACATCTAGTGGTCCCCTCAAACCCGCCGGCTGGACGAACTTCCGTGTCCGAAGCGCATCGTGTAGTGAATTCCCAACAGCCGACTTCCGGTGATTATCAGTTTGCATCCTGTCGCGACAAGTCAACTCTGGGAACTTTAGGGTTAATCATGCGTGAATCCGATCATGCTTTGGTCGCACTCGGCGCAAATCTGCCATTCGGGGGCGAACCTCCGGAAGCGACCCTCAGCCATGCGTTGAGCGCCCTCGCCGATGAGGGTCTTCCCGTGCTGTCGGTCAGCCGGTTCTTTGCCACGCCCTGCTTTCCGGTGGGGGCGGGGCCGGACTATGTGAATGCGGCGGCAGTGGTCGATTGCCGTGCGGCCGGGGGGGCGGCCGGGATTCTGGCGCGGCTGCATGCGGTCGAGGCCCGCTTCGGGCGCGAACGGCTGCAACGCTGGGGGATGCGGACGCTGGACCTGGACCTGCTGGCGGTGGGTGATTCGGTGCTGCCGGACCCGGCGGTGCAGGATGGTTGGCGTAATCTGCCGGTGGCGGAGCAGGCCAGCGCCGCGCCGGACCGGCTGATCCTGCCGCATCCGCGGTTGCAGGACCGGGCCTTCGTGCTGGTTCCATTGGCCGATGTAGCCCCCGACTGGGTGCATCCGCGACTGGGCCTGACGGTGCGGCAGATGCTGGCGGTGCTGCCGCAGACGGATCGCGATGCGGTGAAACCGCTTTGATTTGCGGCGATTCCGCGCTTGTCAAGCCATGCCATTGCGCCTAAATAGGCCACTTCCAGCGAAGCTTCGGGATTGGAGTTGCTCATGGCCCGCGTGACGGTCGAAGATTGCGTTGACAAGGTGCCGAACAGGTTCGAGCTCGTGATGCTTGCTGCCCACCGGGCGCGCGAGATCCAGTCGGGCTCGCCCCTGACCATCGACCGCGACAACGACAAGAACCCGGTCGTCGCCCTGCGCGAGATCGCCGACGAGACCCAGTCGGCCGATGTCCTGCGCGAGCGGATGATCGAAAGCCACCAGACCCAGATCGAGGTGGACGAGCCCGAGGAAGACCAGATGGCGCTTCTGATGGGTGGCGAGATGGATCGTCCGATGGTGGACGACATGTCGGAAGAAAAGCTGCTGCGCGCGCTGATGGAAGCCCAGGGCGAAGTCTAAGGGTCTTGGCCCGCGGGTGGGGCGGTGATGATCGACGTCGATGACCTCATCGCCCTGGTTCGCAACTACAACCCGCGTTGCAATGTCGATCTGATCCGTCGGGCCTATGCCTATGGGCTGAAGATGCACGAGGGCCAGGTCCGCAAGTCGGGCGAGCCCTATTTCACCCATCCGGTCGCCGTCGCCGCCATCCTGACCGAGCAGCGGCTGGATGACGCGACCATCGTCACCGCCCTCCTGCACGACACGATCGAGGACACGCGCTCCACCTATTCCGAGGTGGCGGAGCTTTTCGGGGCCGAGGTCGCGGAACTGGTCGACGGGGTCACGAAGCTGACCAACCTGCAGCTCTCCAGCGCCGGCAGCCAGCAGGCCGAGAACTTCCGCAAGCTCTTCATGGCGATGAGCCGCGACCTGCGGGTGATCCTGGTCAAGCTGGCCGACCGTCTGCACAACATGCGGACGATCAAGTCGATGAAGCCGGAAAAGCAGGCCCAGAAGGCGCGCGAGACGATGGAGATCTTCGCTCCGCTCGCCGGGCGGATGGGGATGCAGTGGATGCGCGAGGAGCTGGAGGACCTGTCCTTCAAGGTCCTGAACCCCGAGGCGCGCAACTCGATCATGCGGCGCTTCCTGACGCTGCAGCGCGAAACGGGCGACGTGGTTCACAAGATCACCGGCGACATCCGGCACGAGCTGGAGAAGGCGCAGATCGAGGCCGATGTCTATGGCCGCGCGAAGAAGCCCTATTCGATCTGGCGCAAGATGCAGGAGAAGGACCTCGCCTTCTCCAGCCTGTCGGACATCTACGGCTTCCGGGTGATCTGCGGCAGCGTGGCGGACTGCTACCGTATCCTGGGCGTGATCCACCAGAGATGGCGCGCGGTGCCGGGGCGGTTCAAGGATTACATCAGCCAGCCGAAGAACAACGGCTATCGCTCGATCCACACCACGGTCTCGGGGCGCGACGGCAAGCGGGTCGAGGTGCAGATCCGCACGCGCGAGATGCACGAGGTGGCCGAGGCGGGCGTCGCGGCGCACTGGTCCTACCGCGAGGGCGTGCGCGCCCCGAACCCGTTCGCGGTCGATCCGGCGAAGTGGATCGCCACGCTGACCGAGCGGCTGGACGAAGGCGACACCGACGAGTTTCTCGAGAACGTGAAGCTCGAGATGTATTCCGACCAGGTGTTCTGCTTCACGCCGAAGGGTGACGTGATCCAGCTGCCGCGCGGGGCGACGCCGCTGGATTATGCCTATGCGATCCATACGCGGATCGGGAACTCCTGCGTTTCCGCCAAGATCGACGGGATCCGGGTGCCCTTGTGGACCCGGCTGAAGAACGGCCAGTCGGTCGAGATCCTCACCGCCGAGGGCCAGCGCCCGCAGGCGAGCTGGATCGACATCGTCACCACCGGCCGGGCGAAGGCCGCGATCCGGCGCAGCCTGCGCGAGGAGGACCGGGGCCGCTTCGTCAAGCTGGGCCAGGAACTGGCGCGGGCGGCTTTCGAGCATGTCGGCAAGAAGGCCAGCGAGAAGGCGCTGCGCACGGCGGCCAAGATGCTGGGGCTGGCGGACGAGAACGATCTTCTGGCGCGCCTCGGCTCGGCCGAGATGCCGGCGCGGCGGGTGGTGGAAACCCTGTATCCCGAGCTTGCCATGGCCGTGGCCGAGGAGGTGGACGCGAAACGCCCGGTGGTGGGCCTGACCGCCGACCAGAGCTTCCGCCGCGCCCAGTGCTGCCAGCCGGTGCCGGGCGAGCGGATCGTCGGCATCACCTATCGCGGCCAGGGCGTCGTGGTCCATGCCATCGACTGCCGCGCGCTGGAGGAGTTCGAGGACCAGACCTCGCGCTGGGTGGACCTGCACTGGCATTCCGGGCGGCACGCGCCGGCCTATACGGTATCGCTCGACATCACGATCTCGAACGACGCCGGGGTGCTGGGGCGGATCTGCACCTTGATCGGCGAGCAGAAGGCCAATATCTCCGACCTCAGGTTCACTGATCGTAAACCGGATTTTTACCGGCTTATCATTGACGTCGACCTGCGCGACGTCGAACATCTGCACACGGTCATGACCGCGCTTGAAGCCGACACGGATGTGGCGCAGATCTCGCGGCACCGCGATCTGACGCGGCGGCCGTAACGGGAATTGACGGGCTGGTCCCGGGTGAAGAGGCAGGGAAGTGGTCTTCAAACGCAGGGAACCGTTGGGCTGGGGCGCGTGGCTGCGCGAGCAGGTCTATCCGCGCGGCGGCTTCAAGCGGGCGATCCGCTATGTCGTCCACCGGATGCGCCGCCTGCCCGACCAGCCGCACCGGGTGGCGCGCGGGGTCTTCGCCGGTTCGGTGATCGGATTCCTTCCCTTGCCGGGGCTGCAGTTCGTCGCCGCCTGGGGCGCGGCCCGGCTGGCGCGCGGCAATGTGCTGGCCGCGCTCCTGGCCACCTTCAACACCAATCCGGTGACGACGCCGTTCTTCGCGGTCCTGGCGATGACGCTGGGGCACTGGATCCTGGGGATCGAGGCCCCGCTCAATGCGGAATACATCGGCAAGGCCTTCGCCAATGCCGGCGCCGACCTGTGGTACAACTTCCTTGCGATCTTCGGCCCGGAGCGCACGCGCTGGGACGGGCTGATCCAGTTCTGGCACGAGATCTACTGGCCCTATTTCATCGGCGCGCTTGGACCTGCCCTGCTGATCAGCGCCGTGGCCTATTACGTCACGATCCCGCTGGTCGCGGCCTATCAGAAGTCCCGCGCCGCCACCGCGCATGAGCGCAGCGAGCGGCGGCGCGCGATCCGGGCCAAGCTGGCCGAGGCCGCGACCAAGCTGAAGCGGCGGGGCGAGGACGGGCAGGACGTGCCCGAGGATGACGACGGGCCGGGAACCCCCTGACCCGAACAGGAACGGAGAGCATGCGATGGCAAGGACGATGGGCAGGCTTCGGCTGGGGGTCAACATCGACCATGTGGCGACGGTGCGCAATGCGCGCGGCTCGGCCTGGCCCGATCCGCTGCGCGCGGCCCTTCTGGCCGAGACGGCGGGGGCCGACGGGATCACCGCGCATCTGCGCGAGGACCGCCGCCACATCCGCGACGGCGATATAGAGGCGCTGATGGCGGCGATCTCGATTCCGCTGAACTTCGAATGTGCCGCCACGGCTGAAATGCAGGCCATCGCGCTGCGGCACAAGCCGCATGCCGTCTGCCTGGTGCCGGAAAAGCGCGAGGAGCGGACGACCGAGGGGGGCCTCGACGTCGCGGGCGATGTTCCGCGCCTGACCGACTATATCGCGCCCCTGCGCGAGGCCGGGGCCAGGGTCAGCATGTTCATCGGCCATGATCCCCGCCAGATCGAGGCCAGCGCCCGGATCGGGGCGGCGGTGGTCGAGCTGCACACCGGGCTTTATTCCGACCTTCTGGCCGAGGGCCATGCCGAACTGGCCGAGCGCGAGCTGGAGGCCCTGCGCAAGGGGGCGGAACTGGCGGCCGAAGCGGGGCTGGAGGTCCATGCCGGCCACGGGCTGACCTATGACAATGTGGAGCCGATCGCGGCGATCCCGGAACTGGCGGAGCTGAACATCGGTCACTTCCTCGTGGGCGAGGCGATCTTCCGCGGCCTCGGTCCTGCGATCGAGGAGATGCGGCGGCGGATGGACCTGGCGCGCGGGCCGGTGCTGTGACGGCGGGGGCGCCGGAATTCGTGACGAATTCCGAGACGATTTCCGGATCGGAAATCGGCGTTGCGCGGGGAGGCTGGTGGTGATCCTGGGGATCGGCACGGATCTCGCGAACATCGAGCGGATCGAGGGTGTCCTGGCGCGTCACGGCGACCGTTTCCGCGACAGGGTGTTCACCGAAGCCGAGCAACGCAAGGCCGAAGGCCGAAAGCGCGCCATCGCCGCGACCTATGCCAAGCGCTGGGCCGCGAAGGAGGCCTGTTCCAAGGCCCTGGGCACCGGGTTGCGGATGGGGATTTCCTGGAAGGACATGGCGGTGACGAACCTGCGCTCGGGCCAGCCGGTGATGCATGTCACGGGCTGGGCGGCCGACCGGCTGCGGGCGATGACGCCTGCGGGACACGAGGCGGTGATCCATGTGACGCTGACCGACGACCACCCCTGGGCGCAGGCCTTCGTGGTGATCGAGGCCCGGCCGCTGTCCTTGACACCGTCTCCCTCGCCGCGCATGTAGCGGCGGTTATCGCAAGGCAGGGCATCATGGCAAAATCCGGCAAGGCCGACGGCGGGATCCTCGAGACGATCAGGACGGTATTCTGGGCCCTGGTGATCGCGGGCGTGTTCCGCACCCTGTTCTTCCAGCCGTTCTGGATCCCGTCGGAATCGATGAAGGACACGCTGTTGATCGGCGACTTCCTCTTCGTCAACAAGATGGCCTATGGCTATTCGAAATATTCCTGCCCCTTCGCGATGTGCCCGTTCTCGGGCCGCATCCTCGCCTCCGAGCCCGAGCGGGGCGATGTGGTGGTCTTCCGCCATCCGGTCGCGGGGACCGATTACATCAAGCGGCTGATCGGCCTGCCGGGCGACAAGATCCAGATGAAGGCGGGGGTGCTGTATATCAACGGCGTCGCCGCGCCGCAGGAGCCGGCCGGGACCTTCCAGGAGGTCTATGAGCCGCAGGGCCCGATGCGCAACATCCCGCAATGCGAGAACGGCGCGGTGGGGGCGGGCGGGACCTGCACGAAAAGCCGCTTCGTCGAGACCCTGCCCGAGGGCCAGAAGCACAACATCCTGAACATCCGCGACAATGGTCCGGGCGACGACACGCCGGTCTTCACCGTGCCCGAGGGGCATTACTTCTTCATGGGCGACAACCGCGACAATTCGACCGACAGCCGCTACGACCCCCGTGCCGGTGGGGTGGGGATGCTGCCGGCGGAATACCTGATCGGCCGGGCGGACCGGGTGATCTTCTCCTCGGCCGGGTCGCGGATGGTGTATTTCTGGACCTGGCGGTCCGACCGTTTCTTCAAGGCGATCGAGTGAGGCTTTCGGCCGAACTCCTGGCCTTCCAGGGCCGGCTCGGACACCAGTTCCGCAAGCCGGACCTTCTGACGCGGGCGGTCACCCATGCCTCGATCGGGACGGCGACGCGGCCGGACAACCAACGGCTGGAATTCCTGGGCGACCGGGTGCTGGGTCTGGTGATGGCCGAGGCCCTGCTGGCTGCCGATCCCGGCGCGCGCGAGGGGCAGCTCGCGCCGCGCTTCAACGCGCTGGTGCGCAAGGAGACCTGCGCCGCCGTCGCGCGCGAGATCGGGCTGGGCGATGTGCTGAAGCTGGGCCGCTCCGAGATGCTGACCGGCGGGCGGCGGAAAGAGGCGCTTCTGGGCGATGCGATGGAGGCGGTGATCGCCTCGGTCTACCAGGATGCGGGCTTCGAGGCGGCGAGGGCGCTGGTCCTGCGGCTGTGGGGCGACCGGATCGCCCGGGTGGAGCCGGATGCCCGCGACGCCAAGACCGCGCTGCAGGAATGGGCCCAGGCAAGGGCGATGCCGCCGCCGGCCTATGAGGAGGCGGGCCGCTCGGGCCCGGATCATGCGCCGATGTTCACGGTCCGGGTCACGCTGGCAAATGGCGCCTCGGCCGAGGCGGCGGCAGGGTCGAAGCGGGTGGCGGAACAGGCCGCGGCGCGGATGCTGCTGGAGCGGATGGAAGGCGCGGGCCTTTAGGCGACGGCTCGTCGGGCACTTCGTGCACTCCTCGCAAGGATGCCGCCGACGAGTGCACGAAGTGCTCGAGGAGGTCTGCTTCTTTCCCGGACGGAATGTGAACTGGTCTTCCGTGCCGCTTTCGCCTATGGGTCGGACAAGGAAAGGTAGCCACCCCATGACCACGCGCGCGGGCTTCGTCGCCCTGATCGGAGAGCCGAATGCCGGCAAGTCCACGCTTCTGAACCGGATGGTGGGGGCGAAGGTCTCCATCGTCACGCACAAGGTGCAGACGACGCGGACGCGGATCCGGGGCGTGTGCATGGAGGGCGAGAGCCAGATCGTCTTCGTCGATACGCCGGGCATCTTCCGGCCACGGCGGCGGCTGGATCGCAGCATGGTCAAGGCGGCCTGGGGCGGGGCCTCGGATGCCGACATCATCGTCCTTCTGATCGAGGCGCATCGCGGGTTGACCGAGGGCGCGCAGGCGATCATCGGGCGGCTGAAGGACGAGATGCCCAGGGGCAAGCCGGTGGCGCTGGCGATCAACAAGATCGACCGGGTGAAGGCCGAGACCCTGCTGGCGCTGGCCGAGGAGGCGAACAAGGCGTTTCCCTTCGCCAGGACCTTCATGATCAGCGCCGAGCGCGGCCACGGGGTGCAGGACCTGCGGGAATGGCTGGCCGCCGAGCTGCCGGAGGGGCCCTGGTTCTATCCCGAGGACCAGATCGCCGACCTGCCGATGCGGATGATCGCGGCCGAGATGACGCGCGAGAAGCTGACGCTGCGCCTGCATGAGGAATTGCCCTACCAACTCACGGTCGAGACCGAGAAATGGGAGGACAAGCCTGACGGCACCACCCGGATCGACCAGATCGTCTATGTCGCGCGGGACGGGCACAAGGGGATCGTGCTGGGCAACCGGGGCGAGACGATCAAGGCCATCGGCCAGGCGGCGCGGGCGGAGATTTCCGAGTTCCTGGGGCGGACGGTGCACCTGTTCCTGCAGGTGAAGGTGCGGCCGAACTGGCTGGACGAGCCCGAGCGCTATTCCGAGATGGGGCTGGATTTCAAGGACGGGGATGCCTGAGGGCGCCGAATTCCTTGAAGAATTCGGGAAAATTCCTTTGAAGGAATTTGGTCCGGTCCTGCACCCTTGGCGTGGATTGTCATGGCGGGGCCTCCGGCGGGAGTATTTTTGCCAAGAGGAAGCTGCATGACGGCGCGGCTGGCGGCGGGGCTCTGGGTCTCGGCCTACCTCACGCGGCTGCGGCTGGCGGATATCCCGGCCTATGTCACCGCGAAGGGCGATGCAGAAGCGGGGGCGGTGGTGGTGAAGGTGGCGCTGCTGGACGGGACGGCGCGGGCCTTCGAGCGCCGGTCGGACATCCTGAGCGGGGCACGGGCCTGGATCCTGCTGGCCGAGGGCGAGGAGCGGGAGGTGGACGCGCTGCTGGCGCGGACGCGGGCGCGGGACCCCGACCTCTGGGTGATCGAGCTGGAGGACCGGCAGGGGCGGACGCTCCTGGATCAGGACGGGTTGTCGGATTGAGTTGCGCCCCCGGCGGCGGCGCGGGATAGTCCCGGCATGGACTGGCGCGACCAAGGGATCCTTCTGTCGATGCGGCCGCATGGCGAGACTTCGGCCATCATCGAGGTGCTGACGGCGGCGCATGGGCGGCATATGGGCGTGGTGCGGGGCGGGGCTTCGCGCCGGATGGCGGCGGCGTTGCAGCCGGGATCCGGGCTCATGCTGGACTGGCGGGCGCGACTGCAGGACCAGCTGGGGGCCTTTACCGTCGAGCCGTTGCAGAGCCGGGCGCATCTTCTGGGCGACCGGCTGGCGCTGGCGGGGCTCTTGTCCGTCTGCGCGCTCTTGCATGCCGCCCTGCCGGAGCGCGAGCCGCATCCACGTCTCTGGACCGCGACGCGGGGGCTCCTGGACCTTCTGGGGGGCGAGGGGTGGACCTCGGCCTATCTGCGCTGGGAGCTGCTGCTGCTGGACGAACTGGGCTTCGGTCTGGACCTGGGCGCTTGCGCGGTGACGGGGGCGACGGAGGGCCTGGCCTATGTCAGCCCGCGGACCGGCCGCGCGGTCACGAGGGCCGGGGCGGGGGATTGGGCGGACCGGCTCCTTCCCTTGCCCGAGGGGCTGGCGGGCGAGGCCGCCTTGCCGCCCGGGGCGGTGGCGCAGGGGCTGCGGCTGACCGGGCATTTCCTGGACCGGGGGTTGCGGCCCGTGCTGGGCGACCGGCTCTTGCCCGAGGCGCGGGCGAGGCTGCTGGACCTTCTGGCGCGACCGGCGTGATGCGACACCGGATGTCGCGGGCGTGACAGACGGAACCCGGCTTCCGCCGTCGAACTCGCCGCATGGCCAACCGTTACCTGCCCCTGGCGCTGAAGCATTCCCCCACCCCCCGGATCGAGCATTTCGCGCTTCTGGCCGGGCTGGACGCGACGATCCGCGGGACGCTGGTCTCGACCATGCCGCTGGTGGTCTACGACGCGCTGGGAGATGCGCAATCGACCTCGGTCGCGTTCTTCATCGCGGGGATCGTGGCGCTGGTCTGGGGGCTGATGGTGCCCTGGGCCACCCGCAGGATCCCGCGGCGCTGGGCCTATAGCGCGGGCGTGGCGCTGTATCTTGTCGGCAACGGGCTTGGCGCGATCGGGACGGTCTGGTCGGTGCCGCTGGCGCTGATCTGCAACGCCATGGCGACGGTGACGATCTTCGTCTGCCTGAACGCCTATGTCCTGGATTATGTCGACCGCGCGAACCTGGGCCGGAGCCAGTCGGTGCAGATGGCCTATGCGGCGGGGGCCTGGACGATCGGGCCGATGGCGGGGGTCTGGCTGTACCACCAGTGGCATGCGCTGCCCTTCCTCGTGGCCGGGGGCTTCTCGCTGCTGCAGATGACCTGTTTCTGGATCCTGCGGCTGGGCAATGGCAAGCAGATCGCCCGCGCCAAGCGGCCGACGGTCAATCCGCTGGGCTATCTGGGGCGCTTCTTCAGCCAGCCGCGCCTGATCGCGGGCTGGACCTTCGCGGTGATGCGCAGCTGCGGCTGGTGGGTCTATGTCGTCTACCTGCCGATCTTCTGCATCGAGGCCGGTCTGGGCGACAAGGTGGGCGGCATCGCGCTGTCGGTGTCCAACGCGCTGCTCTTCGCCGCGCCCGCGCTGAACCGGCTGGCGCGGAGGCTTTCGGTCCGCCGCTCGGTCCGGCTGGCCTTCGGGCTCTGCGGGCTGCTGTTCCTGGCGGCCGGCCTGGTCTCGGCATTGCCCTGGGCCACGGTGGCGCTGGTCATGCTGGCCTCGGGCTTCCTGGTGATGCTGGATGCGGTGGGCGGGCTGCCCTTCCTGATGTCGGTCAAGCCCTCCGAGCGGACCGAGATGTCGGCGGTCTATTCCAGCTTCCGCGATGTCTCGGGCATCCTGACGCCGGGGGCCGCCTGGCTGGTGCTGTGGGTGGCGCCGCTGCCGGGGATCTTCGTTGCGGCGGCGGTGGGGCTGCTGTCCTCCTGGGCAATTGCGGGGCGGTTGCATCCCCGGCTGGGCGTAGCGCGCCCATCGCGCGGCGGGGAGCAGGTCTCCGCCCCGGGGGCCGTCACTCCAGCAGGCGCCGGGCGATGACCTGGGCCTGGATCTCGGCCGCGCCCTCGAAGATGTTCAGGATGCGGGCGTCGCAGAGGATGCGGCTGATCCGGTATTCCAGCGCGAAGCCGTTGCCGCCGTGGATCTGCAGCGCATTGTCGGCCGCCGCCCAGGCGACGCGGGCGCCGAGGAGCTTGGCCATCCCGGCCTCGAGGTCGCAGCGCTTGTCGTGGTCCTTCTGCCAGGCGGAGAAATAGGTGAGCTGGCGGGCGACCATGATCTCGACCGCCATCATCGCCAGCTTGCCCGAGACGCGCGGGAATTCGATCAGCGACTTGCCGAACTGCTTGCGGTCCTCGGCATATTGCATGCCGGTTTCCAGCGCCGACTGCGCCACGCCGATCGCGCGGGCGGCGGTCTGGATGCGGGCGCTCTCGAAGGTCTGCATCAGCTGCTTGAAGCCCTGGCCCTCGATGCCGCCCAGGATGTTCTCGCCCTTCACGCGGAAATCGTCGAAGTTGACGGTGTATTCCTTCATCCCGCGGTAGCCCAGGACCTCGATCTCGCCGCCGGAGAGGCCGGGATCGACGAAGGGCGTCTCATCCGTGCCGGGGGTCTTCTCGGCCAGGAACATCGAAAGGCCGCGATAGTCGGAGGTGCCCTCGACGCTTCGGGCGAGCACCGTCATCACATGCGTCCGCGCGGCATGGGTGATCCAGGTCTTGTTGCCGGTGATCACCCAGTCCTCGCCGTCCTTTCGCGCCCGGGTGCGCAGAGAGCCCAGGTCCGAGCCGGTGTTGGGCTCGGTGAAGACGGCGGTGGGCAGGATCGCGCCCGAGGCGAGGCCGGGCAGCCATTTCGCCTTCTGCTCGTCGGTGCCGCCACAGAGGATCAACTCGGCCGCGATCTCGCTGCGGGTGCCGAGGGAGCCGACCCCGATATAGCCGCGGCTGAGTTCCTCGGAGACGACGACCATGCTGGCCTTGGAGAGACCGAAGCCGCCGTGGGACTCGGGGATGGTCAGGCCGAACACGCCCATCTCGGCCAGTTCGGTGATCACCTCCATCGGGATCAGCTCGTCCTTGAGGTGCCAGTCATGCGCGCGGGGGATGACCTTCTCGTCGGCATAGCGGCGGAACTGGTCGCGGATCATTTCCAGCTCTTCGTCGAGGCCCGTGCCGCCGAAGGTCGCGCGGCCGTGGTTGTCGCGCATGAGCGTCACGAGGGCGGCCCGCGCCGCGGGCGTGCTGCCGGAAGCCATCAGCCGGGCCGCAGCCTCGCCGGGGGTCCAGACAAGGCCCAGGTCGGAGAGGCGGGCAAGCTCGCCCTGGCTCATCGGGATGCCGCCGGCGATCTGACTGAGGTATTCGCCGAAGCCGATCTGCAGGATCAGCGCCTCCATCCCGCCGAACCGGCCAGCCTCGTCCAGCCGGCCGGCCCAGGCCGACAACTGCCGCAGCGATTCGACATAGGTCGCCAGCCAGGCCAGCGCATGGGCCTGGAACTGCCGTTCCTCCAGCGCCGTGGCCGAGACCTTGCCGCCGACCGTGACCCCGGCCTTCAGCCCGTCGCGGGCCTGGGTGAACAGGGTCTCGACCTCGGGCAGGGCGGCGCTTGCCAGGGCGCGGAGATCGGAGAGGATCGGGGTCTGGGTCATGGCCTGTCCATCATGCGGCATCGGAAAGCTCCACGGATTCTGCGCTTGCGAAGAGGTAGGGCCTTTGCGGCGGCAGCGCAACAAGATTTCGCGGATGCGGCGTGACGCGAATGAATGTGTCGCGATGGAAGTCGGGCCTTTCGCCGGATCCCGGACCCATGGGGGCGAATCCCCGGTCGCCGGCCTCTCGGTCGCGCCAGGCGTATCGGCGCTGGATGCGCTGATCAGGGCAGGGGAATGCTCGTCGATGCACTTCGTGCACTCCTCGCCGGCGTCAGGCCGACGAGGAGACGCAGTCGAACGAGGAGGGGTCAGCCGATGGCGGCGGCTTTCACATCGGCGTCGATGAAGGGCACATACTGGGCGAAGTTCTTCTGGAACATGCCGATCAGCTTTGCCGCCTGCGCGTCATAGGCCGCCGGATCGGCCCAGGTCGAGCGCGGGTCGAGAAGCGCGGAATCGACGCCCGGCACCGCGACCGGGACCTCGAAGCCGAAGTTCTTGTCCTTGCGGAAGGTGACCGTGTTCAGCGAGCCGTCCAGCGCCGCCGAGAGGAGCGCCCGCGTCGCCTTGATCGGCATCCGCTTGCCGGTGCCATAGGCCCCGCCGGTCCAGCCGGTGTTGACCAGCCAGCAGGTCGCGCCGTGCTGCAGGATCTTCTCCTGCAGGAGCTTGCCATAGACCTCGGGCCGGCGCGGCATGAAGGGGGCGCCGAAGCAGGTGGAGAAGGTGGGCTGCGGCTCGGTGATCCCGCGCTCGGTCCCGGCGGCCTTGGAGGTGAAGCCGGAAAGGAAGTGGTACATCGCCTGCGCCGGCGACAGCCGGGCGATCGGAGGCAGGACGCCGAAGGCATCGCAGGTCAGCATCACCACGTGGCGGGGATGGCCGCCGAGGCCGGTGGCGCTGGCGTTCGAGATGGCGTCCAGAGGATAGGCGCAGCGGGTGTTCTCGGTCAGGCTGCGGTCGGAGAAGTCGAGGACCAGGGTCTCGGGGTCGTAGACCATGTTCTCCACCACGGTGCCGAAGCGGTGCGTGGTGGCATAGATCTCGGGCTCGGCCTCGGCCGACAGGTCGATGGTCTTGGCGTAGCAGCCGCCCTCGAAGTTGAAGACGCCGTCGTCGGACCAGCCGTGTTCGTCATCGCCGATCAGCGTGCGGTCGGGCGACGCAGAGAGCGTGGTCTTGCCGGTGCCGGAGAGCCCGAAGAACACCGCCGAATCCTCGGGCTGGCCGATGGCGTGGTTGGCGCTGCAATGCATGGCCATCACGTTCTTGCCGGGCAGGATGTAGTTCAGGATGGTGAAGACCGATTTCTTGTTCTCGCCGGCATAGGCGGTGTTGCCGATCAGAATGGTCTTTTCGTCGAAGTTCAGCGCGATCACCGTGTCGGTGCGGCAGCCGTGCCGGGCCGGGTCGGCTTTGAACGAGGGGACGTTGATGATCGTCCATTCCGGGGTGAACCCGTCCAGTTCCTCGCGCGAGGGGCGGCGCAGCAGGTGGCGGATGAAGAGGCCGTGCCAGGCCAGTTCCGTCACCACGCGCACGTCCAGCCGGTGCGCGGGATCGGCCCCGGCGTAGAGGTCCTGCACGAAGAGCTCGCGTCCCTTCACATGCTCCAGCATGTCGGCCTTCAGGGTGGCGAAGGCCTCGGGCGTCATCGGCGCGTTGTTTTCCCACCAAATCGTGTTTTCGGTGCTGGGGGTGCGGACCACGAACTTGTCCTTGGGCGAGCGTCCGGTGAACTGCCCCGTCGAGCAGAGGAAGGCGCCGCCCAGGCCCAGGCGACCTTCGCCCCGTGCGACCGCCGCCTCGACCAGCGCCGCCTCGACATAGTTGTAGTGGGCGACCGCCACACCCTTGATGCCTTGGTGCGAGAGAGTCTGGTCGGGATTCACGCGTCCGACGGTGGTTTCCTGGGTCATCCTGCTAGCTCCGAGGGGCCGCGGCGTAATTGCGGCGGCGGTTCGTTCAACGGCATCCGGGCCTGGGGGATGCCTCGGACAAGCCATGGTGGGGCCTGTCCGTAACGGCGCTATACCATGATGGTTCCTTTGTAGAACAGCACGTTTTCAACGCGTTAGCGCAATCATTCCGGGGTTAGCGCCACCAACCCGGAAAGCTTTCCGGCGGCGCGGGGGATGGCGGCGAATTTGTCACCCTTGCGCGGTCTTGTGCGCGGCTGATTCGCTTTCCTGTTGATTATCCGACCCGCCGCCCCAACAATCCGACGAAAATACATAAGGCAGCAGCAGTTACCGGGAGGTTCGAAGATGTCGCGCATCGCCCTCGTGGACGACGACAGGAACATTCTCACGTCGGTCGCCATGACCCTTGAGGCCGAAGGCTTCGAGGTCGAGACCTATAACGACGGCCAGTCGGCACTGGAGGCATTCAACCGCCGCATGCCGGACATGGCGGTTCTGGATATCAAGATGCCCCGGATGGACGGCATGGACCTGCTGCAGCGGATGCGGCAGAAGACCTCGATCCCGGTGATCTTCCTGACGTCGAAAGACGACGAGATCGACGAGGTCCTGGGCCTGCGGATGGGCGCGGACGACTACGTCAAGAAGCCCTTCAGCCAGCGCCTGCTGGTGGAACGGATCCGCGCGCTTCTGCGCCGGCAAGAGGCGATCAGCACCGGCGAGGCGGCGGCCACCGAGGAAACCCGGATGATGGAGCGCGGGGCGCTGCGGATGGATCCCTTGCGCCATTCGGTGACCTGGAAGGGGCGCGAGGTGTCGCTGACCGTGACCGAGTTCCTGCTGTTGCAGGCGCTGGCGCAGCGGCCGGGCTTCGTGAAAAGCCGCGACCAGCTGATGGACGTGGCCTATGACGATCAGGTCTATGTCGACGACCGCACCATCGACAGCCATATCAAGCGCCTGCGCAAGAAGATGCGCTCGGTGGACGACACCTTCACCGCGATCGAGACGCTTTACGGCATCGGCTACCGCTACAACGAAGAGTGACGCGGACAGCGCCCATGACCTCGGCCCAAAGGATCGCCAGTACTGAGGTTTACCGACCGAAACGCTCGGGCGATGTACTCTTGGGCGAGGACTGGGTCTCGCCCGACGCCACGGTCGAGAGGCTGAAGGAAGGGCGCAACGGGCGCAGCATCGTGGCGCTGAACCGCTCGCCGCTGGCGCGCAAGATCGTTGTCTTCAACCTGATGGCGCTGGTCATGCTGGTGATCGGCGTCCTGTTCATGAACCCGTTCCGCGACAGCCTGGCCTTGCAGCGCCAGCAGGGCATGACCCGCCAGGCCGAGCTGATCGCCAAGGTCTACGAGAGCCAGCTGCGCCCCGGCAGCACCGGCTTCGACTTCCGGATGGCTCTGGAGGAGATCAAGGTCGACCCGGTGGTCGAGATCTTTGTCTTCGATCCGACCGGGCGGCTTCTGGCCTCGAAGGTGGGGCAGGGAACCGAGACGCTGGTCGTCGATCCGGCAAAGCCCACGATCCTGACCGATTTCCTGGAGGGCGTCTGGAACGCCGTCACCCTGGTCCTGCGTCAGGGCAGCAGCATCCGCACCGAGACCATCGATGCGGTGCACAAGGCCGAAGGTGCGGTCAGGGGCGCGCTGAAAGGCGACAGCGTCAGCCACATCACCCGCGACAGCGAGGGCAGCCTGTTCTTCTCGGTCGCGACGCCGATCCGGGTGGGCGGCGATGTGGTGGGGGCGGTGGCGCTGACCTCGAACTCGGTCGAGATCGACCGGCTGGTGCGCTATGAGCGCGAGCAGATCCTGCAGGTGTTCCTGATCGCGCTCGTGGTCTCGATCGGGCTGAGCCTGATGCTGGCTTCGACCATCTCGAACCCGCTTTCCGACCTTGCCGCGGCGGCCGAACTGGGGCGCGACCGCGACACCCGCCGGGTGGCGCCGTCCCGGGTGCGGATCCCCGACCTTGCGGCGCGGCCGGACGAGATCGGGCGGCTTTCGGTCGCCATGCGGGGCATGGTCTCGGCGCTGTATGACCGGATCGACGCCAACGAGCAGTTCGCGGCCGACGTGGCGCATGAGATCAAGAACCCGCTGGCCAGCCTGCGCTCGGCCGTGGGTTCGCTGCGCTTTGTCAGGAAAGAGGAGCAGCGGGAAAAGCTCCTGGACGTGATCGAGCATGACGTCCGCCGCCTGGACCGGCTGGTCAGCGACATCTCCAACGCCTCGCGGCTGGACAGCGAGCTGGTGAAGGAGGAGGAGGAGGAGTTCAACCTGCTGAAAACCCTCTCGAACCTTTGCCAGTATCTAAGCCAGCAGGCGGGCGAGAAGGGGGTGGATTTCATCATCGACCTGCCCGCCGACCCGATTGCGATCCACGGGCTCGAGGCGCGGCTGGCGCAGGTCTTCGTGAATCTCGTCACCAACGCCATTTCCTTCTGCGACGACGGCGACGCTGTCCGCGTCTGGGCGCGACGGCGCGAGAACCGGGTGCTGGTCGTGGTCGAGGATACCGGCCCCGGCATCCCGGAACAGGCCCTGACCAAAGTGTTCAAGCGGTTCTACTCGGAACGCCCGCAGGCCGAGTTCGGCAAACATTCGGGTCTTGGCCTTGCGATCTCGAAACAGATCGTCGAGGCGCATGGCGGGGTGATCTGGGCCGAGAACATCCGCCCCACCGCCGCCGATCCGGCCTCGGAGCCGCTGGGCGCGCGGTTTGTCGTCGGCCTGCCGGTGTGAGCGAGGTCCTCCATGCCAGCTGTGTCGCGCTGGACGGGCGCGGACTGCTGATCCTGGGGCCTTCCGGCTCGGGCAAGTCGGCGCTGGCGCTGCGGCTGATGGCGCTTGGCGCAAGGCTGGTGGCCGATGACCGGACCGAGGTCGCGGTGGAGGCGGGCCGCCTGGTCGCCCGTTGCCCGGCTCCCCTCAAGGGCCTGATCGAGGCGCGGGGGGTGGGCCTTCTGCGTGCGCCGCCGCTGGACGAGGCCGGGATCGTGCTGGTCGCGGACCTGGGCCAGGTCGAGGAGCACCGCCTGCCGCCCCGGCGCAGCATCACAATCCTGGGATGCGAGGCCGAGCTTGTGCTGCAGGTGCCGAATGACCATTTCACCGCTGCCCTGATGCTTTATCTTCAGCAGGGACGGCAGGCCTGACCCTGCAACGGACCGAAGGATGATGCCCGAACCCGATCACCGTCTGATCCTCGTCACCGGACCCTCTGGCGCCGGGCGGACGACGGCCATCCGCGTGCTCGAGGATCTTGGCTATGAAGGGATCGACAATATCCCGCTGTCGCTGGTCCCGCGGCTGATCGAAGGCTCGCCGCTGGGCCGGCCGATCTCGCTGGGCCTCGACGTGCGCAACCGCGACTTCAACGCCACCGCCCTGATCGAGCTGATCGACCGCCTGACCCGCAATCCCCGCGTCGCGCTGGAGATCCTGTATCTGGACTGTGCGCCGGGGGTCCTGATCCAGCGCTTCTCGGAAACCCGCCGCCGCCATCCGCTTGCCCCGTCCGACACCCCGGCGCAGGGGGTGGAGCGCGAGCTCGACCTGCTTGCCCCGATCCGCGCCCGTGCCGATCACCTGATCGACACGACCGACCTGACCCAGCACGACCTGAAGGCCGATCTTGCCGCCCTGTTCGACATCATGCCGTCGGGGCGGCTGTCGGTCTCGGTCCAGTCCTTCAGCTACAAGCGCGGGATCCCGCGCGGCGTGGACATGATCTTCGACTGCCGCTTCCTGGCGAATCCGCACTGGGTGACCGAGCTGAGCCCGCTGGACGGGCGCGATCCGCAGGTGGCCGCCTATGTCCGCAGCGACCCGCGCTTTGCCGAGTTCTTCCAGCGGTTGCGGGACCTGCTGCTGTTTCTGCTTCCGGCGCATCTCGATGAGGGCAAGGCGCATCTGACCATCGGTTTCGGCTGTACCGGAGGGCAACACCGTTCGGTCGCCGTCACCGAAATGATGGCCAATGCGCTTGCAGAAAAGGGCTGGGCGGTGTCAAAACGTCACCGGGAACTGGAACGCAGGGGCGCAGTCGCGCAGTCCGAGGCAATGAGGGTGGCAGGCGCGTGATCGGTATCGTGATCGTGGCACATGGCGGTCTGGCGCGGGAATATCTCTCGGCGGTCGAGCATGTGGTCGGCAAGCAGGACGGCGTCCGCGCGATCGCGATCGAGGATGACCACGACCGCGTGGCCAAACAGGCCGAGATCTGCGACGCCGCCAATGCCGTCGATACCGGGCAGGGCGTGGTGCTGGTCACCGACATGTTCGGCGGCTCGCCTTCCAACCTGTCGCTGCCGGCCTGCGCCACCACGGGCCGCCGCATCCTTTACGGCGCGAACCTGCCGATGCTGATCAAGCTGGCCAAGTCGCGCGACATGCCCGTTCCCGAAGCGGTGGCGGCCGCTCTGGACGCGGGCCGCAAATACATCAACGCACTCGATCTTGGCGGTGGGGCCTGACATGATGCGCACTTTCCGTATCGTGAACGAAAAAGGCCTGCATGCCCGGGCCAGCGCGAAATTCGTCGAAGTGGTCGAATCCCACGATGCCCAGGCCTCGGTCGCCCGCGACGGGATGGAGGTCTCGGGCGATTCGATCATGGGCCTGCTGATGCTGGGCGCCTCACGCGGGACGACGATCGACGTCACGACCTCGGGCGCCGAGGCGGTGAAACTCGCCGATGCGCTGGAGGCCCTTGTTGCGGCCCGGTTCGGAGAGGACTATTGAGCGATGATGCCGCGACTCTGTCGCGGCGCCTCCGGGGATAGCCGTTTCGTGACCGACCATAGCCAGATTGCCACCGACTCGCCGCGATCTGCGGTGGATCGGGCCGACCGCCCGTATGACATGCGGCGGCTCAGCTATGCCGGCACGTTCAAGAATCCGTTCAAGGCCGGGACGATCCGCGCGATCGAATGGGCGACGGCCAAGGTCCAGCTTCTGCGGCTGATCCGCAGCTTCGAGAAATCCGGCGCCCCCTTCGGCGCGCCCTTCTGGCCCAAGGCGATCCGCCACATGGGCATCCGCATCGAGACCCCGCCCGAGGAGATCGCCCGCATCCCGGCGACCGGGCCGCTGGTCGTGGTCTCGAACCACCCCTCGGGCCTGGTGGACGGCATGGTGCTGGCCGAGATGGTCACGCGCGTCCGGTCGGATTTCAAGATCCTGACCCGCTCGCTCCTGACCGGGATCCCGGAAGTCGAGGAGTTCATGATCCCCGTGCCCTTCCCGCACGAGGACAACGCCCGCGAGCTTGGCCTGCAGATGCGGGAGGAAACCCTGGCCCATCTGAAGGCCGGGGGGGTGATCATCCTGTTCCCGGCCGGCAAGGTCGCGATGAGCCCCGGCTGGTGGGGCCCGGCGGTCGAGGGCGAGTGGAACGTCTTCACCCACAAGATCGTGCGGTCCACCGGGGCAACGATCCTGCCGGTCTATTTCCCCGGCCAGAACTCCCGCGCCTTCCAGATCGCCAACCAGCTGAGCGACACGCTGCGGCAGGGGCTGCTGCTTTATGAAATCAAGCGCTGCCTCTTCAAGCCGACGCGCCCGGTGATCGGCGCGCCGATCCCGGCATCGGAACTGAAGAACTGGGAGGGCAACCCGAGGGGCTTCCTGGCCTGGCTGCGCGAGCATACGCTGGCTTTGGCGGAGAAAGCCTGAAAATTTTCGCCGAAAATTTTCAGGCCCGCTGTGCCGGCCTACCGCGTCGGCACCGGCACCTCGCCCCGGTAATCGTAGAACCCGCGCTGGGTCTTGCGGCCCAGCCAGCCGGCCTCGACGTACTTGGTCAGCAAGGGGCAGGGCCGGTACTTGGTGTCCGCCAGCCCCTCGTGCAGCACGTTCATGATGGCGAGGCAGGTGTCCAGCCCGATGAAATCCGCCAGTTCCAAGGGCCCCATCGGGTGGTTCGCGCCCAGCTTCAGCGACTCGTCGATCGACTTCACCGAGCCCACGCCCTCATACAGCGTATAGACCGCCTCGTTGATCATCGGCATCAGGATGCGGTTCACGATGAAGGCCGGGAAATCCTCGGCGCTGGCGGCAGTCTTGCCCAAGCGGTTCACCACTTCGTGCAGGGTGTCCCAGGTCTCCTGGTCCGTCGCGATTCCCCGGATCAGCTCCACGAGCTGCATCACCGGGACCGGGTTCATGAAGTGGAAGCCCATGAACTTCTCCGGCCGGTCGGTGCGGCTGGCCAGCCGCGTGATCGAGATCGACGAGGTGTTCGAGGTCAGGATCGTCGTCGGCTTCAGATGCGGCAGCAGATCCTCGAAGATCGCCTGCTTCACCGTTTCGCGCTCGGTCGCGGCCTCGATGATCAGGTCGCACTGGCCCAGGTCGGAGAGCTTCAGCGTGGTGCGGATCCGCTCCAGCGCCGCGCGCTTGTCCGCGGGCAGGACCTTGCCGCGCGCGACCTGGCGCTCGATGTTCCGGTCGATCGTGGCCAGGGCCTTCGCCAGGCCCTCCTCCGAGATGTCGTTCAGCAGCACCTCATAGCCCGCCAGCGCGAAAACATGGGCGATCCCGTTCCCCATCTGCCCGGCGCCCACAACGCCCACCAGCCTGATCTCCATCGCCTCACCTCCGCTGCTGCCCCGGTTATGCCCGGCCGATGCGTCCCGCGCAAGGACGGGGAAACTGCCAGAGCTTTAGCCAATCGCCCGAATTCAGCCATTCGGCTAACCACCCTCTGCCTGCCCTTGCCATGAGAGGGCAGCAACCGGGTGACGGGAGGATGCCGGGTGTGATGGAAATGGCAACGGGGGCCGCCTGACGCGACCCCCGTATCCTTGTTTCGGGCGTAGGGTGTGTGACTCACCCACCTACGGGTCAGAGTTTTTCGATCATTTCCGGCACTGCGGTGAAGAGGTCGGCGACGAGGCCGTAGTCTGCGACCTGGAAGATCGGGGCCTCTTCGTCCTTGTTGATGGCGACGATGACCTTGGAGTCCTTCATCCCGGCGAGATGCTGGATCGCGCCCGAGATGCCGACGGCGACGTAAAGCTCGGGCGCCACGACCTTGCCGGTCTGGCCGACCTGCCAGTCGTTCGGCGCGTAGCCCGAGTCCACCGCCGCGCGGGACGCACCCACGGCGGCGTTCAGCTTGTCGGCCAGCTTCTCGATCAGCGCGAAGTCGGCCTGCGAGCCGACCCCACGGCCGCCCGAGACCACGATCCCGGCCGAGGTCAGCTCGGGCCGGTCGGAGGAGGCGACCCTGTCCTCGACCCAGGAGGACAGGCTGCCGTCGACGGAGGCCGAGACCGTCTCGACCGGGGCCGAGCCGCCCTTGCCGGCGGCGTCGAAGGTCGCGGTGCGGATCGTCAGCACCTTCTTCGCGTCCGAGGTCTTCACCGT
>NZ_JAEACP010000026.1 GCF_015999335.1 Tabrizicola soli
ACCGCCCGCATATCCCTTCATTCATCCAATTTTCAAAGAGCTACCCGCAGACAAAAAACTTGCGATACACCAGCTACCTGGCGTATCCCTCGCGCCTTGCCTCCAGATTTTCCGAACCTCAGCGCCGCATCCCGCCGCTTCCGCCCGTCGCCGCCGCGTCTCCGCTTCGGTGAGGCGGTATTTACGAATACCAACCAAAACCCGCAAGAGGGAAAATGACAGGAAGATGACGATTCTTTGGAAGCCGCCATCTTCCCCTGCGATTTCATATACTTAAACAGAACCTCCGGTCATGCCTGCCGGGTCGTGGGTCACATTTCCCCCCGCGATCGTCAGGGCGATTCCGGTCCGGCCCAGCGAATCCGGGGGAATCGACTCGATATCGCCGTCGATCAGCACCAGGTCGGCCGCGAATCCGGGCGCGAGCCTTCCCGTCAGGCCTTCCATATGCGCGGCGCGGGCGCCTCCGGCGGTATAGGCGCGCAGCACCTCCATCAGTCCGACCCGCTCATCCGCCGCACCTTCGAAGGGCACCCGGGTCAGCGCGGCCTGGATTCCCCGCATCACGCTGACATCCGTCACCGGCCAGTCGGAAGCGAAGGCCAGGGGCGCGCCATGCTCGACGAGCGTCTTCCACAGATAGGCGTCCTGCCAGCGGTGGCGGTGGAAGACATGGTCCATCGTCGACATCGGGAAATCCATCGCCCCCGGAGGATGCGGCGGCTGCACGCTGGCGGTGATCCCCAGCGCGCCGAGTCGCGGCACGTCGGCCCGGTCGATCAACTCGATATGCTCGATCCGGTGCCGGCTGTCGCGCTTGCCGTTCGCCTTCTGCGCCGCCTCATAGCCGTCGATCGTCTGCCGCACCGCCCCGTCGCCGATGGCATGGACGGCGATCTGCAACCCGCGACGGTCGATTTCGACACAGATCTCGTCGAACCGCTCCGGCGGGAACAACGGCGCGCCCCGTTCGGTCGTGCCCGGATAGTCCTGCAGCATATAGGCGGTGCGGCTGTCGACCACGCCGTCCATGAACATCTTGACGAAACCGCTCGTCACCCAGTCGCCCCGGAACTCCGCTGCCATGGCGCTGGCGCGCTCCAGCTCGGACAGCTCCATATGCGGCTTGAAGTGGAAGGGCACCTTGACCCTTGCCGTCAGCCGTCCCTCCGCCGCCAGCTCCTGCAACAGGACACAGGTGTAGCGGTTGCCGTCCATGTTCACCATGCTGGTGATCCCGTGCATCGCGCAATGCGCCAGGCCGGCGACGATCTTCTCCTTGTCCTTCGCGCGCTGCGCCGCATCGGGCCAGGGCTCCGGCTCGCCCCCGGTGGCGATGCCCAGCTGCAGGTGCAGGTCGCCGGTCAGCGCCAGCACCGGGCTGAACGCCTCGAACTCCAGCAGCTCGCCGGTCGCGGTGCCGTCCGCGCCCATCACCACCACATGGCCCTGGGGCATTTCGGCCCCGTGCAGGATCCCCGCCGCCTGCAGCGCCGCGGTGTTGGCCCAGACCGTATGGTGATCCGGCGACATCATCGCGATGGGCCGGTCCGCGATCACCCGGTCCAGATCGTGCCGCGTCACCGGATGCTCCAGGATCTCGTAGGCGGCCCCCTGCGCCATCAGGAGCGGCAGGTCCGGATTCTTCGCCGCATAGGCCCGGAAGAGGCGCGCCAGTTCGTCGAAGCCCTGCACCCCGCCCAGCTGCAACTGCGTCAGCTCGTTGCCGCCCAGCACCAGGTGCAGGTGGCTTTCGACGAAGCCCGGCAGCAGCGTCCGTCCCCCGGCATCGACCACGCGCGTCGAGGGCCCGGCCAGCGCCTCCACCTCGGCCCGGCTTCCGACCGCAAGGATGCGGCCCGCCCCCAGCGCCACCGCCTCGGCGCGCGGCCCGGCCTCGTCCATCGTCAGGACCTTCGCATTGGTGATGATCGTCTCTGGCTGCATCTTCCAGCTTCCTCTTGGTGCAAATATTCCGGAGTCCGGGACGCCCCTGGGGTCAGCCCCGGGCGACCCGCTCTGCCATGACACACAGCATCTCGAACATCAGGCTGATCCCCAGCCAGGCCGTCCCGCCGCTCGCATCGAACGGCGGCGAGACCTCGACCAGGTCCGCGCCCACCACATCCAGCCCCCTGAGCCCCCGCGCGACCTGCAGGGCCTGCCACGAGTTCGGCCCGCCCACCTCGGGGGTCCCGGTGCCGGGCGCGAAGGTCGGGTCCACGAAGTCTATATCATAGGTCACATAGACCGGCGCGGAGCCCACGATCTCCCGCGCCTCGGCCATCACATCCTCGGCCCCGCGGGCGTGGAACTCGGCGATCGGGATGATGCGGATGCCGTTCGCCTCGGCGAAATCCCAGTCCTCACGGCCATAGGCGGTGCCCCGGATGCCGATCAGCACATAGCGCGAAGGCTCGATCAGCCCCTCTTCCACCGCGCGGCGGAACGGAGTGCCGTGGTTATATCGCGAAGTGCCGAAATAGACGTCGTTCAGGTCGGTATGGCTGTCGAACTGGATCATCCCCACCGGCCGCGCCTTCGCCACCGCCCGCAGGATCGGCAAGGAGCACAGGTGATCGCCGCCCCCGGTCAAGGGTCGGATCCCCGCCGCGACGACGTGGGTATAGAAGGCCTCCATCCGCGCCATCGAATCCATCAGGTCGCCCGGATTGGGCGCCACATCCCCAAGGTCGGCGCAGCGCGCCAGCTCGAAGGGCGCCACCCAGGTCGCCCCGTTCACCGCCCGGATCATCGTCGACAGGTCGCGCAACTGGCGCGGTCCGTGGCGCGCGCCGGGGCGGTTCGTCGTCCCGCCGTCCCAGGGCGCGCCGATCAGACCGATCTCGACCTCCGCAAAGCGCGGATGCCCGAAACCGACATGCGGCAGGCGCATGAAGGTCGGCACTCCGGCAAAGCGGGGCAGGTCAAAGCCCGAAACGGGCCGAAAGAACGCATCCATCACCGCAAGCTCCCTGAGTCACGCTGGCATCTGATCATCCCTGACCGCGCCTGTCAGGCCGCAAAGCGACACCGGGTCGGGGGAAACCCGCCGCCCGGCCAAGGCGACCCTTGACCGGCCTGCCGCGATTCCCCCTTATCGGGGACAACCGTCCAAGGAATACGAAATGTTCTCCAAGACCGCCGACCCGACCTCCGCCCCCGCCCAACCCCGCAACCAGGGTCCGGGGGGCAATACCGGACGCTCGGTCCTCGGTGCCGATCTGCGCATCACCGGCGAGATCACCACCACCGGCTCGGTCGAGGTCCTGGGCGAGATCGACGGCAACATCACCGCCAACGGCCTGATCGTCGGGCATGAGGGGCGGGTGACCGGCTCGGTCACCGCCCAGACGGTCGAGGTGCGCGGCAAGCTTGACGGCAAGGTCACCTGCGAGAACTTCACCCTCCGCGCCTCGGCCGAGGTCAAGGCCGACATCACCACCGGCGGCATCATCATCGAAAGCGGCGCCCGGATCGAGGGCCGCTTCCTCAAGGCCAAGGGCTAGCGGACCGGCGGGATCGAATAGGTCAGGCTCGCCCTGGCAACCGGCTCGGCCTGGCCCTCGCTGCGCACCAGCACATCGCCGACCGCCAGACTGCGCCCCAGCTTCAGAAGCCGCGCCTCGCCCAGAAGGTCGCGCCCGGCCACCGGCTTGCGCATGAAGTCGATGGAAGAATTCGTCGTCACCGCCAGCGCCACCGGCCCGATCCGGCTAAGGATCGCCAGATACATCGCCACATCGGCCAGCGCAAAGATCGACGGGCCGCTGACCGTCCCGCCCGGCCGCAGGTGCCGCTCGGCCACCTTCAGCCGCAGGAGCAGACCCTCCGGCCCCACGCGCTCCACCGCGAAATCCTGCGCCACCTGGCCGAATTCCCGCTCCAGAAAGCCGCTCAGCCCTGCGGTGTCCAGTCGAAGCTCCATCATCCCCTCTCCTCTCCGGCCCGGAAACGCAGCAGGAGCGCCGCGATTGTCCAGCCGGTCAAAGCCATCGCCAGACAGGCGGCATAGACGGCCACCGGCCCGCCCGCCACCAGCATCCAGGCTCCCAGCGCCGGGGCGACCGCGCTCGCCAGGATCGGCGACATCGCCACCGCGCCCGAGATCGTGCCGAACCCCTCGCGCCCCAGGATCTCGGCGATAAGCACCGGCCGCAGGATCGACATCAGCCCCGCCCCCGCGCCCTGTGCCAGCGCGAAGCCGAAGACCAGCACCGGCGCCAGCCCCGCCAGCCACAGCACCGCACTCGCCGCGACCACCCCGCCCAACGCGATCAGCGTGGCGCGGGCATTGCCGGCCCGCGCCTCGCCCAGCATGAACAGAAGCCGCCCCGCCACCTGCGACGGCCCGATGCAGGCCGCCGCCGTCGCCGCCATCGCCGGACCCGCACCCCGGTCGGCGAACAGTTCCAGCACATAGGTGATCAGCACGCCATGGTTCAGCCAGATCAGCCCGAAACAGGCCACCAGCGCCCAGAAGGCCGGCCGCCGCAGCGCCGCCGCCAGCACGCCGGACGGAGCGGGGACGGGAGCAGCCCCCGCCCGCTCGCGCCGCCGCAGGCTCCGCACCGCCCAAAGATTGCAAGGCATCGCCAGCAGCGTGACGCCGACAAAGACCGCAAGCCCGCCCTGGCCGCCCAGCCGCTCGCCGACCCAGTGGCCCAGCGGAAAGGCCAGCGTTCCGGCAAAGCCCGCGACCAGAGTGACCCTGGTGATCGCCGCCCGCGCGCCTCCGCCCAGCCTGCGGGTCAGGAAGGCGAAACAGGTCTCGTACAGGCAGCCCGCCTGCGCCACGCCCACCAGTGCCCAGGCCGCCAGCCAGACGGCGGGCGTCGGCGCCAGCGCCATCCCCGCGACGCCGAGGGCCGCCAGCACCGGCCCCCAGACCAGCATCTCGCCGCCCAATCCCCGGTCCACCAGCCGCCCGGTGACCACGGTGAGGCTCGCCATGATCAGGAAGGCCAGCGACGGCCCCAGCGCGAGGGTGGCCTTGGACCAGCCCGTCGCCGCCTCGAGCTCGGGCAGAAGCGCCGGGAAGGCATAGTAGGACCCGGCATAGACCACCGTCTGGCCCACCGCCAGAAGCCAGACCGCCGCCCCGCCCCCCTCGCCGGCGCCCGACGCCTGCGTGCCTGATCCCGCTCTGGCCAAAGCTTACCAGTTCCCTAACGCCCGCAGGCAAGCCCTTGAAATTCCACAGGCCGGGCGTCACAACCCGTAGATCTCGCCGAACTTGGCCTCCAGATAGTCCAGCAGCGGCCCCTCGTCCGGCTCGAACCCGCAGGCCCGCCGCACGACATCCCGCGGCTCGTAGAGCCCCCCATGCCGCTGCAGCCGCTCCCGCAGCCACCCCGTCGCCGCGCTGACGTCCCCCGCCGCCATCATCCCGTCCAGCCCCGGCACCTCGGCCCGGAGGGCCTTCACCAGACAGCCCGCATAGACGTTCCCCAGCGAGTAGGTCGGGAAGTAGCCGAACAGCCCGCAGGACCAGTGCACGTCCTGCAGCATCCCGTTCGACGGCCGGTCCACCGCCACGCCGAAATCGGCCCGGAACCGCTCGTTCCACGCCGCTTCCAGATCGGCCACGTCCAGCTCGCCCCTGATCAGCGCCCGCTCCAGGTCGAACCGCATCATCACATGCAGGTTGTAGTGCACCTCATCCGCCTCGGTGCGGATATAGCCCGGATGCACCCGGTTCACCGCCCTGTAGAAGCCTTCCGCATCGCCGATCCCGAACTCGCCGAACACCTCCCGCATCCGGCCGTAGAGCCAGCCGGTGAAGGCCCGGCTGCGGCCCAGCTGGTTCTCGTAGGACCGGCTCTGGCTCTCATGCACCCCCATCGACACGCCCTGCCCGATGGGGGTCAGCGCGAAAGCGGGGTCGATCCCCTGCTCGTAGGCGGCATGGCCGACCTCATGGATCGTCGAATAGAAGCAGTTGAACGGGTCGGTCTCCGAGACCCGCGTGGTGATCCGCACGTCATGCCCGGAGCCCGAGCTGAACGGATGCACCGCCAGATCGACCCGCCCCCGGCTCCAGTCATAGCCGAAGGCCGTCGCCAGCTCGCGGCTCAGCGCAAGCTGGTCCTCCTGCCCGAACCGGCCCACCACCCCGTGTGGAGCCTCGGCCCCCAGAATCTTCTCCCGCAAGGCCACCAGACGCGGCCGCATCGCGTCGAACATCGCCGCGATCGCTGTCCCGGTCATGCCCGGCTCGTAATCGTCGACCAGCGCGTCATAGGGATCGCCGCCCGCCGCCAGCGCCCCGCCTTCCTCGCGCTTCAGTTCCACGACCTTGCGTAAGGTCGGCAGGAACCCCGCCACATCCTCGCGTCCCCGGCACTCGGCCCAGATCCCCTGCGCCAGCGAGGTGACGCGGGCGATCTCCTCGGCCAGCCGCGCCGGCACCTTCATCGTCCGGTCATAGGATCGCCGGATCTGCCGCAGCTGCGCCGCGCCCACCGCATCCGGCGCAACCGCCTCGGCCAGCCAGCCGGCAATCCGCGGGTCGGTCCGCCGCGCATGCAGCACCGCTTCCAGCGCCCCGATCTCCTCGGCCCGCTGCCCGGCGGCGCCCTCGGGCATCACCGTCTCCTGGTCCCACCCAAGCCGCCCCGCGACCTGAGCCAGCGCCTCGGTCTGGCGCTGGAAGGCCATCAGATCATCATACGCGCTCATGCCGTGCCCTCCCGGATCGACCCCGCCACGGGATATTGTGCCAGATGCCGTGCCCGCAGGATCAGCACCCAAAGGATCACCGCCCCGATCTGATGCGTGATCGCGACATGCGCCTGCGCCACGGTAAGCACCGTCGCGATGCCGAAGCCCATCTGCACCAGCAGCATCGCCAGCATCTGATGGAACGCCGCCCGCGTCGCCTGATGGCTGGACTTGCGCCCGCGCAGCCAGACCACGATGCCGAAGGCCAGCAAGAGATAGCCCGACATCCGGTGGATGAACTGCACCAGACCCGGGTTCTCGAAGAAGGCATGCCACATCGGCAGCGTCCCCCCCTGCCCGTCCGGCACATAGAAGGCATCCGCCGGGAAGAACTCGCCGTTCATCAGCGGCCAGGTCGGGAAGGCACGGCCCGCATCGATCCCGGCCACCAATGCGCCCAGCAGGATCTGCAGGAAGGCGAAATGCATCAACCCGGTGGCGAGGCCGAAAAGGCGCGCCTCCCGCCCGCGCCGCGCGGTCATCAGCGCCGCCTCGGACCGCCCCAGCAGGAAGACATACCAGGCGATGAAGCCAAGGATCACGAAGGCCAGCCCCAGATGCGTCGCCAGACGGTAGCTCGCCACGTCCAGCATCGCACCCGTCAGGCCCGAGGAGACCATCCACCAGCCGATCGCCCCCTGCGCCCCACCAAGGGCACCCAGCAGCAGCAAGCGCCCGGTCCAGCCCGGCGGGATCTGCCGCGCCAGCGCAAATCCCAGGAAGCCCGCCAACCAGACCAGGCCGATCAACCGGCCAAGCTGGCGATGCCCCCATTCCCACCAGTAGATGGTCTTGAAATCCTCAAGGCCCATCCCCTTGTTCTGCAGCTGGTATTCCGGGATCGCCTGGTATTTCTCGAACTCCGCCTGCCAGCTTGCCTCATCCATCGGCGGCAGCGCGCCCGTCACCGGCTTCCATTCCGTGATCGACAGGCCCGAATCCGTCAGGCGCGTGAGGCCGCCGACCGCGATCATCGCCACGACCAGAAGGAACAGCGCGACCAGCCAGATCCGGATCCCGCGCCGCGCCCCCTTGGATCGCGCGTCGATTCCCCCCCCGACCGGAGGCGCCGGGACCGCATGCCCCTCGCCCACCTCTTCGAAAATGCTGCGCTTTCCGGTCATGGCTCACCTGTTCATTGCGCCCGGACAGTATGCCTGCCCCGGATGGCCTTCAAGGCCCCGCCATTTCACATCGGCCCGAATATCCCCGGCGGAGGCGCCGCCCCCTGCCGCCGGGCGCGCGCCATCCCCCTCCGCGCAACGCAAGGTAGGGTGGGCAATATTGCCCACCTTACGCCTGCGCCTCAGCCCAGCGGGGCGAGCAGGGATTTCAGCGCGGAGAGCGGGTCCTCGGCCGACCAGATCTCCTCGCCCACCGCGAAGAAGTCGGTCACCGGGCCGAAGCGGGCGACGAGTTCGGAGGTCAGCGCGCCCTCGGCGATGACCGGGACCTCGATCACCTCGGACCACCATTCGAAAAGGTCGAAGGGCGCCTGGCTGCCGTCGCCGAGCGCCGTGGCCCCGATCGGCCCGAAGGCGACGTAATCCGCCCCGGCCTCTCCCGCCGTCATCCCGTCATGCTTGCTGCTGCCGCAGAAGGCGCCGACGATGGCATCGGCCCCGAGATCCTTGCGGGCGCTGCGGACATGGCGCGAGCCGTCGGTCAGGTGGACGCCGTCAAGACCCAGCCGCTCGGCCAGGATCAGGTGGTTGTCGATCACCACCGCCACGTCGCGGGCATGGGCCGCCTCGCGCGCGGCATCGGCGGCGCGCATCAGGATGTCCTCGTCCCTTGTGCCGAGCGAGAGGCGCAGGCAGGCGATTTCGGCCCCGTCGAGGACCCGGCCGATCCGGTCGGCGAAAGTGTCGGGGTCGAAGGCGGGGGGCGTGATCAGCGTGATCTGCGGGCGGTCGTCAGCGGCCATTCCTGGGGCTCCGGTCTTGCTCTCGCGGCCGGTCTAGCAGCCTTTCGCCGGCTTGGCGAGGGCGGGGCCTTGCTTGCCAGGGGGCCGGGGCTGGCCTATCTGGCGGCAAGGTTTCCGCGAAAGGTGGCGCATGCTCCCCCCTCATACCGTTCCCCCGGTCTTCATCCTGGTCCGGCCCCAGATGGGCGAGAACATCGGCGCGGCGGCGCGGGCGATGCTGAACTTCGGGCTGGAGCGCATGCGGGTCGTGGGACCCAGGGATGGCTGGCCCAACCCGAAAGCCGTCGCGATGGCGAGCGGGGCAGGGCGGGTGCTGGACCATGCCGGGCATTTCGCCGACCTGGCCGGGGCGGTCGCGGACTGCGACTTCGTCTTCGCCACCACCGCCCGGGGGCGGGAGCTGGTGAAGGAGGTCGTCACGCCGGAGCGGGCGATGGAGATGACCCGGGCTCTGGGGGCGGAGGGGAAGCGGGTCGGCGTCCTGTTCGGGCCCGAACGGGCGGGGCTGGAGAACGAGGACATCGTGCGGGCCAATGCGATCGTGACCGTGCCGGTCAACCCGGAGTTTCCCTCGCTGAACCTTGCCCAGTGCGTCCTCCTTCTGGGCTACGAATGGCAGCGGCAGGGGGCGGGAGTTCCCCCTTCGGTGATGGAACTGGCCCGGACCGACTTTGCGAGCCGCGAGGAGGTGGAGCGGTTGGGAGACCACTTCGAGGAGCGGCTGGCAGCAGCGGGGTTCTTCTTTCCCGAGACCAAGGTGGAGGGGATGAAGGCCAACCTGCGGAACATGTGGGGCCGGCTGGGGCTGACGCGGGCCGAGGTGCAGACCTTCCACGGCATGCTGCGGCAGATCGCGTACAAGTTGAAGCAGCAGGGCGACTGAGGCGGATTGTCCAGGCGCGGCCAAGTTTCAAGGTCAATAATGTCACGGTGTTTCAAACGCTGTCCCACTGGGCAGTCCCGGCAAGCGGCACCCCAACCCGGTGTAATCGGGATTGTGGCAACTTTGCCGATTACACCGTGCGTGCAGCACGTTCACAGGTTTGGCCGAATTGCCATGCAGTATACCTCCGGGAATAGTCCGATAGAGCAGCAATCGGCGCATCGGCGATTGCCCCAACCCCAGCGGGAACCAGATGGCCGGACGTCTTTTGGAAATCGATGCCTTGCGCGGGATAGCCGCTCTGGCGGTGGCGTTTGTCTTCCATATCCATCATCTGCTGGGGTATTATCGGACAGGTCCGCTGGACGGCCTGCCACTCTTTTCGTGGCTTCACGACTATGGGTTCGTGCTCGTCGACCTTTTCTTCGTGATCTCCGGTTTCATCTTCGCCCATGTCTATCTTCCCGACGGACGGCTTAAGACCGACGCCCGCACTTTCGCCGCGGCGCGTTTTGCGCGGCTTTATCCTCTGCATCTCGTCACGCTTCTGGCTGCGGCGGCCGTCCTTGCGGCGGGACCATCGGCAACGGCAGAAGGCTGCTGCAACGACGCTTATCACTTCGCTCTCAACCTGGTGATGTTGCAGGAGACGGGACTTAACGAGGGCATGAGTTTCAACACGCCCTCCTGGTCGATCTCGGTCGAGGTGTTGTGCTATGTCCTTTTCTATCTTGTCGCCGCCCTGGCGACGACCCGGTTCTGGCATCTTGCCTTCGTCCTATGTGCGGCCGGCCTCCTTGGCACAATGTCGGGCGATGCGCAGCTCGACCATATCGCGCGCGGAGTGTGTGGCTTCTTTGCGGGAACCCTTGCCTATCGGCTTCGGTCCATGACGGTCGGCATCTGGCTGGCCTTGCTCCCGACCGGATTCCTGGTCGCGGATCTGGTCCCCGGCCTTGCGTTCGGCGCCGTGCTGGCTGTGACCTCCTGGCCTGCAGCGGTAAATCTGGCGCGCCGGGTCGCCTTGCTGCGATCCCCCGCGCTTGTCTGGCTGGGGGATCGCAGCTATTCGATCTATCTCATCCACTCCCCGCTTTACATGGCGATCAACGTCCTGGTCTTTTCCGGCGAAGCGGTTCCGCCATCCTTGACCGTTCCGCTGATGCTGGTGGGCTGGGTGCTGCTTCTTGCACTGGCGGATCTCAGTTTCCGGTATCTTGAAAGCCCCGCCAGGCGCGCATTGACGCAAAGACTGCTCCGGGCCCGTCGCAACAGCCGCAGTCCCGCATGATGCAGGGATCTTGCCGACGGTGGCGTGCGGGCCTTGGCCGCTTTGGTCCACCTGGGCTATCATGGCCCGATAAAAAACGCAGATGGCGGGCAGGATCATGAGACAAGAGGCGAGCGGCGTGGCTTTCACGCGGCGCGGGGCAATGCTGGCGGGGGTGGGGGCGGTGCTCTCGGCCTGCGTCGGCGTGGCGCGCAGCGGCGGAGGCTACCGGGCGGCGGACCCGGCCCCCAGGGCGGTGCCGGATGCCGGGTGGGATGCCTGGGTGAGGGGATTCAAGGGGCGGGCTGCCGCGCGGGGGATCTCTCCGGGCGTCGTCGATACGGCCTTCCGGGGGGCGGGGTTCCTGCCGGAGGTGATCGAGAAGGACCGCAACCAGACCGAGTTCAAGCGCAGCCTGGAGGATTACCTGAACATCGCCGCCTCAGACGAGCGGGTGAGCCTGGGCCGCCAGAAGTTTGCGCAATATGGCGGCGTGCTATCGGCCATCGAGAACCGCTACGGCGTCGAGGGCCATGTCGTTGCGGCGGTCTGGGGGCTGGAGAGCTTTTTCGGCACAAGGCGCGGAAATGTCCCGGTGATCAGCGCGCTCTCGACGTTGGCCTACGAGGGGCGGCGGGGCGCGTTCTTCGAGGACCAGCTGGTCGCGGCGCTGAAGATCCTGCAGGCGGGGGATGTCTCGGCGGCAGGCATGACGGGAAGCTGGGCGGGGGCGATGGGACATACCCAGTTCATCCCGACCTCCTACCTTGCCTATGCGGTGGATTTCACCGGCGACGGGCGGCGCGATATCTGGAGCGAGGATCCTTCGGATGCGCTGGCCTCGACGGCGGCCTATCTGGCGCGTTCGGGCTGGACGCGGGGACTGCCCTGGGGGATGGAGGTCACGCTGCCCGCGGGCTTCGCTCCAGGGCTGCTGGGCCGGGGCAAGGGCCGCCCGGCCGCGGACTGGGAGGCGCGGGGCGTGCGCTCGGCGGATGGGCGGGCGCTGGCGGGCGGGTCGATCATCGCCGGGGGCGGGCCGTATTTCCTGCTGACGCAGAACTTCGCGACGATCCTGCGCTACAACAACGCGCAGAATTACGCGATCGGGGTCGGGCATCTGTCGGACCGGCTTCTGGGCCGGGGCGGGGTGCGGGCCGCGTTCGGGCCGGACGCCAGCGGCATGACCAAGGCGGACCGGCAGGAGTTGCAGCGCCTGCTGACGGCGCGGGGATTCGATACCGGCGGCACGGACGGGGTGATCGGGGCGAAGACGGCGGCGGCGATCGGGGCATATGAGGCGAGCGTGGGCCTGCCGGTCACCGGCGAGCCCTCGCTGGAGTTGTTGCGCCGGTTGCGCTGAAGCGGAGGCGCAGGGTGGGTGAATCACCCACCCTACTCGACCGCCCGGACATGCGCGGTGCGGATCACGCGCTCGCAGTGCTGGGCCAGGACCTTGCGGTTCTCGAAGGCATCCACCGGCACCTCGGGATGGAAGATCACCTCCACCTTGCCCTGGCGGGGGGTGGCCAGCACCTGCAGAAGGTGGCTGGCGAAATCCATGTCCCCCCACCAGCCGTAGTGCCGCCGGTCCGCGCCCTCGGGCGCATGGAGGATCACGGTCACCGGCTGGATATGCATCGAGCGCACCAGGGCGGGCTCGAAGAAAGCCTGGAAGAGCGTGCTCTTGAACGGCAGCACCCGGATCGCATCGGTGCTGGTGCCCTCGGGAAAGAACAAAAGCCGGTGCCCGGCATGAAGCCGCACCTCGAAGACCTGCTGCTGCCGCTTCGCCTCTACCCCCTTGCGCGCTATGAACACCGTCCCCGTTGCCCGGGCGAGCCAGCCGATTCCAGGCCAGGCGGCGACCTCGGCCTTGGCGACGAAATAGACCTGCTGCACCGCGTTCAGCACGAAGATGTCCAGCCAGCCGGCATGGTTCGCCACGATGGCGCCCGGCGCCGCCATCGGCCGCCCCTGCACCACCAGCGGCAGGCCAAGCGCCCGGAGCACGAAGCGGCAGACGCCCTGCGTTATCCGGGGCGTGACCGGACGCGCCTGACCGTAGAGCGGCCATTCCACCAGCCGCACCAGCAACAGGACCAGAAGCCCGCCATAGGTGGCAAGGCCGATCAGCCCGCCACGCCAGGCCACGCGGAACCAGCCCAGGGGTCCGATTCGCTGGCGTGGCGGCGGGACGTCCTGCCAGCCGCTCACGCCTGGCCCTTCTTGCGGATGTAGAAATCGCGGTGCCGGGCCGACATCTGGCCAGTATCCATCACCAGGCAGACATCGGTGGTGTTGAAGGGCCGGTCGACCCAGGCCCCGTCGCCGACAAAGCCGCCCAGCCGCAGATAGGCCTTGATCAGCGCCGGGATCGCCGCCATCGCCGTCTTGCGGTCCAGCTCTGCCGCCGGGATCAGGTCCATTTCCAGCCGCTCGGGCGGCAGGGCGCGGACCCGCATTCCGGGCGGCGCGAGGTGGTGGTGGTAGAGCCAGGACAAGGGGCCGGCGAGGGCCACCGGATCGGTGCCGTGGAAGCTTGCCACTCCGAACAGGACCTCGATCCCGCGCTCGAGCACATAATCCGCCAGCCCGTTCCACAGATGGAACATCGCCGTCCCGCCCCGGTGGTCGGCATGGACGCAGGAGCGGCCGAGTTCCAGCAGCCGCCGGCCCGAGGCCAGGAGCGGCCCCAGGTCATATTCCGATTCCGAGTAGAACCGCCCCGTCTCGGCCCGCCGGTCGCCCGGCAGCACGCGATAGGCGCCGATCACATGCGCGAGGCTTGCCGGATCGACGCGGCGATCCACCAGCACCAAATGGTCGAACCAGGGGTCAAGCTCGTCCCGCTCCAGCCGGGCGGCGTGATCGACCAGCGGCCCGTCCCCGCCCAGTTCCGCCACGAAAACCTCATAGCGCAGGCGCTGCGCCGCCGTCAGATCCTGTGGCGTGGTCGCGATCCGCACGAGGTAGGGAGAGTCTTCGGCTGTCATCTCTGGTCGCTTCAGGCTCGGGCCCGTCTGACTTAGCCAGCCCCCCGCCGCAATGCAACCACTTGCGGTCCGGGCGGAAAGGCGGAACAATTCACGGTTGAGATGTCCCGGTCGGTTCGCCTATAGGCGGATCAACCCGTTACAGGAACCAGTGCGATGTGTCTCAGGTCGATCACCACCTTGCCGGCATGCTCGAAGTTCACGGTGATCCGCGCGCCCACCACCGACTGGACCTGACCCAGGCCCCAATCCGCCTGCTCCGGGTGGCGCACCAGCATCCCTGGCTCCAGGAACGACTGCATCCCTTATTCCTCACTGGACATCCGATGACCGACCGACCCGATCTTGCCGCCCTGATCGCCTCGCGCATCTGCCATGACCTTATCAGCCCGATCGGCGCCATAGGCAACGGGGTCGAGCTTCTGACGATGGAGCCCGGCGGCCAGCGGCCCGAGATCGCGCTGATCTCGGAAAGCGTGACCAATGCCAATGCGCGCATCCGCTTCTTCCGCATCAGCTTTGGCGCGGCCTCCGGCGACCAGCGGATCGCCCGGTCCGAGGTCCTTTCGGTGCTGACCGACCTCACCCGGGGCGGCCGGGTGAGCTATGCCTGGACCTCGGCCTCGGACCTGTCGCGGCGCGAGGTGCGGCTAGTGTTCCTGCTCTTGCAATGCCTGGAGAGCGCGCTGCCCTATGGCGGCAAGGTGAGCGTGACGTGGGGTGAGACGGGCTGGCAGGTGCTGGCCGAGGCGCCGAGGCTGAAGGCGGATCCGGCGCTATGGGAAGTGCTGACCGAGCCACGCGCGCCTGCCGGGATCGGGGCGAACCAGGTGCATTTCGCGCTGGTGCCGGACGAACTGGCCCGGCAGGGGCGGGGGCTGATCACCGAGATCGGCGAGACGACGATCCGGCTGACGTTCTAGAGCAGGTGACGCAGGCGGGTCTGGATGAAGGGGATCAGCCCCCAGACCATGCAGATCACCATCATCGGCACGAAGACCAGGTTGCGCAGCAGCATCGGCCAGCCGTCGGTCAGGGGCAGGATAACCGCCTGAAGCAGGCTGACGAGGGGATAGACCCCGAGAAAGACGAGGAACGCGAAGCGCAGCCGCGACGGCGCGCGGGTTCGGGCTTGATTTTCCGGCATGTGAGTCCTTAATGAAACGGAGTGTTCCGTTTATATGAAACGAGACGTTTCGTTTCGCAAGGGGAAAATGTCTGAAACCCGACCCCAGCTATCGGAAGCGCGCAGCTCGGTCGGCGCGCGCCGGTCCGAGGCGACGGAAGCCGCCGTGCTGGAGGCCTTCGCCGCCTTGCTGGCCGAAGTCGGCTATCCGGCGATCACGATGGAGGCGGTGGCGCGGCGCGCCCGGGCCGGCAAGGCCACGGTCTACCGCTGGTGGCCGACCAAGGCGCATATCGCCCTGTCGCTGATCTCGAAGGCGAAGATCGAGATTCCCGCGCCGCGAGGCCTTTCGCTGCGGGAGGACCTGATCGACTACATGACGCGCGTCGTCGGGCTGTGGCGGGGCGACGCGGGCCTGCCGGTCGGCCTGCTGGTCCGGCACTGCTATGCCGAGGCCTGGTCCGACCCGGAACTGGCGGCGGCCTTGCAGGCGGAACGGCGCGAGCGCTGGACGATGCTGAACGCCATCATCGAGGCGGCGGTCGGGCGGGGGGAATTGCCGCCCGGGACCGACCTGGCGCGGGCCAAGGACTTCGTGATGTCCTGGCCGTTCTACCTGCTGATGACGGACCGGCTGCCGGCGCCCGACGAGATCGCGCGCATGGTCGACGACACGCTGGACGGGCTCAGGGCCGGATCGTCCCGTCGCCCGTCACCAGGTATTTGAAGCTGCACAGCTGCTCGGCGCCCACGGGGCCGCGGGCGTGCATCTTGCCGGTGGCGATGCCGATTTCCGCGCCCATGCCGAACTCGCCGCCGTCGGCGAACTGGGTCGAGGCGTTGCGCATCAGGATCGCGGAGTCGAGCCGGTCGAAGAAACGCTGCGCGGTGGCGTCGTTCTCGGTCAGGACGCTTTCGGTATGCTGGCTGCCGTATTTGCGGATATGGGCGATGGCCTCGTCCACCCCGTCCACCAGTTTCGCGGCAATGATCATGTCAAGGAATTCGCGCCCGAAATCATCGGGTTGCGCCTTCTTCGTACCGGGGATCTTCAGCAACTCGCCCTCGGTGCGGACCTCGACGCCGGCCTTCAGCAGGTCCTCGATCAGCACGGCTCCGTGCTTCGTATAGAACTGCCAGTCGATCAGCAGACACTCGGCCGCGCCGCAGATGCCGGTGCGGCGGGTCTTGGCGTTCAGCACCACCTTGCGGGCCTTCTCAAGGTCGGCGTCGCGGTCGGCGTAGATGTGGCAGATGCCTTCCAGATGAGCGAAGACCGGCACCCGCGCCTCGCGCTGCACGAGGCCGACGAGGCCCTTGCCGCCGCGGGGGACGATCACGTCGATATGGTCGGTGGCCTGAAGCATGGCGGTGACCATCTCGCGGTCGCGGGTCGGGATGAACTGGATCGAAGTCTCGGGGAGGTTGGCGGATTTGAGGCCCTCGACCATGCAGGAATGGATCGCCTCCGAGGTCTCGAAGCTTTCGCTGCCGCCGCGCAGGATCACGGCATTGCCGGATTTCAGGCAGAGCGCGCCAGCGTCGGCGGTGACGTTCGGGCGGGACTCATAGATCACGCCGACGACGCCCAGGGGGGTGGCGACGCGCTGGATGTGGAGGCCGTTCGGACGGCCCCATTCCGCCAGGATACGGCCCACGGGATCCTTCTGCTCGGCGATCTGGCGCAGGGCATCGACGATCCCGCGCAGGCGGTTGTCGTCGAGGCGCAGGCGGTCGAGCATGGCCGGGGTCAGGCCCTTCTGCGCGCCGGCGTCGAGGTCGAGGGTGTTCGCGTCGAGGATTTCCTGCCGCCGCCGCCAGACCGCATCGGCGGCGGAGATGAGGGCGGCCGCCTTGCGTTCCGAGGAGGCGCAGGCGAGTTCGGCGGCTGCCGCGCGGGCCTTGCGGCCGATTTCGGTCATCAGGTCGGTGAACTGGCCGTCCATTGTCTCGCTCCGTCTCATCCGGGGCCAAAAGTTTTCGAAAACTTTTGCAAATTCCTTCGAAGGAATTTGGCCCCTCACACCACCATGTCGTCCCGATGCACCAGCGCCGCGCGGCCCTGGTAGCCGAGGATCGCCTCGATCTCGCTGGACCGATGCCCCGCGATCTTGCGGGCCTCCGCCGAAGTATAGCGCACCAGCCCCTTGCCGAGAACCACGCCCTCGGGCGACAGGATCGCCACCGGCTCGCCCCGGCCGAAGCTGCCGGTGACCTTGGTCACGCCAGCGGGAAGCAGGCTCTTGCCCGCACGCAGCGCCGTCACCGCGCCCGCGTCCAGCATCAACTCGCCCTTCGGCTTCATCGCGTTGATCCAGCGCTTCCGCGCGACATGCGGGTCGGCGGCGGGAACGAACCAGGTGCGCGTCGCGCCCTCGGCCAGGGCCTTCAGCGGCCGCAGCGTCGAGCCCTCCATGATCGCCATGGCGCAGCCGCCCGCCACGGCGGTCTTGGCAGCCAGAAGCTTGGTCTTCATCCCGCCCTTGGACAATCCGCTGATCGGATCGCCTGCCATCGCCTCGATCTCGGGGGTTATCGTGTCCACCACGTCGAAGCGGGTGGCGGCGGGGTCTTCCTTCGGGTTGGCGGTGTAGAAACCGTCGACGTCGGAGAGGAGCACCAGCTGGTCGGCACCCACCGTCACCGCGATCTGCGCGGCCAGCCGGTCGTTGTCGCCGAAGCGGATCTCATCCGTCGCCACCGTGTCGTTCTCGTTCACGATCGGCACGACGCCGAGGCCGAGGAGGGTTTCCATCGTCGCGCGGGAGTTCAGGTAGCGGCGGCGGTCCTCGGTATCCTCCAGCGTCACCAGCACCTGCGCGGTGGTGATGCCGTGCGGAGCAAGGACCTCCTCATAGGCGCGGGCGAGGCGGATCTGACCGACAGCGGCGGCGGCCTGCGATTGTTCCAGGGTCAGCACGCCGGGCGGCAGGTCCAGCACCTTGCGGCCCAGCGCGATCGAACCGGAGGAGACCAGCACCACATCCGTGCCGCGCGTCTTCGCCTCGGCGACGTCCAGCGCCAGCGCCGAAAGCCAGTTCTGCTTCAGCCCGGTGCGGCGATCGACCAGCAGCGCCGAGCCGATCTTGACCACCAGCCGCTTCGCCGTCCGGACATCGGGCGCAGAAAGGGTCAGGGCTGCCATGCGCCGCGTTCCTCCTCGGGCTCCTCGGCCTTGATCGTGGCGTAAAGCGCGCGCAACACCTCGGGCAGGCCCTTGCCGGAAACGCCCGAGATCACATGCACCGGCCCGCCCGAGGCCTTTTCCAGCGCGCGGCGCCGGTCGCTGACCTGTTTCGCATCCATGGCGTCGGTCTTGTTCAGCGCCAGGATCCGGGGCTTGTCGCCAAGGAGGTCGGAATAGGCCTCAAGCTCGGTCACGATGGTGCGGTAGTCCCTGGTGATCGTGGAGGAGGTGCCGTCGACGAGATGCAGAAGGACCTTGCAACGCTCGACATGCGCCAGGAACTGGGTGCCAAGGCCACGACCTTCCGAGGCGCCCTCGATCAGGCCAGGGATATCGGCCATGACGAATTCATGCCCGTCGATCCCGACGACGCCGAGGTTCGGGACCAGCGTCGTGAACGGGTAGTCGGCGATCTTCGGCCGCGCGTTCGAGACGGCGGCGAGGAAGGTGGACTTGCCGGCATTGGGCAGGCCCACCAGCCCCGCGTCGGCGATCAGCTTCAGCCGCAGCCAGATGGTGCGCTCGATGCCTTCCTGGCCGGGGTTCGCCCGGGCGGGTGCGCGGTTGGTCGAGGATTTGAAGCGCAGGTTGCCCCAGCCGCCGTTGCCGCCCTCGGCCAGGCAGACGCGTTGCCCCGGTTCGGTCAGGTCGGCGAGTACGGTCTCCTCGTCCTCGTCCAGGATCTCGGTGCCGAGGGGGACTTTCAGGACGATGTCGTCGCCCGACTTGCCGGTCTTCTGGTTGCCCATGCCGGGCTGGCCGGACCTGGCGAAGAAATGCTGCTGGTAGCGGTAGTCGATCAGGGTGTTCAGCCCCTCGACCGCTTCGGCCCAGACGCTGCCGCCATGGCCTCCATCGCCGCCGTCGGGGCCGCCGAATTCGATGAACTTCTCGCGCCGGAACGAGACGCAGCCGGCCCCGCCGCCGCCCGAGCGGATGTAGACGCGTGCGAGGTCGAGGAACTTCATTGCCTTGGCTTTCGGGAAGGGGTCAAGGGTCAGGGGATACAGGAAGCGGCGCGGATGCTCAAGCGGGCGGTCGGGGCAGGGCGCGGGCGGAGGGTGGATGGTTCACCCCCCTGCCCTTATGCTTCGGATCCGGCGCGACCGCAGGCTTCAGACCGGGCGGTCCTGTCCCAGCTTGCGGATGTAGGTCCAGGTCGGCACCGTTTCCCCGCGCGCGACCGAGAAGCTTTCGGCATCGCCCAGATACTGGAAGCCCGCATTGGTGAGGACCCGGGCCGAACCCGGATTGTCCTGGAAGGCCTCGGCGAACATGGTGGAGTTCTTCTGCGGATTCGCCGCCACCAGCGCCTGCACCGCAGCCGAGGCGATGCCGTGGTTCCAGAAGGCGGGCGCGACCCAGAAGGCGACCTCGGACTGGTTGCGGTCCATCTTCTTCAGGCTGATCACGCCAAGGACCTCGGGCAGGTCCGAAACCGTGCCATCCATCACCCAGATGTCCTCATCCGCGCCGGGAGCCATCGCCCGGGCACAGAAAGCCTCGGCCGCGCCGGGGGGAAGCGGATGCGGGATGCCCTGGGTCGCCTCGGCCACGCGCCTGTCGCCTGCGTAAAGCGCGAACAACCCCGCGTCGGACTTGCGCACCGGGCGCAGCGTGAAATGTTCGGTCGGAATCTCGACCGGAGCGGCGAACTTCTCCAGGATCATGGCTCCCCTCCTTTGAAGCACATGTGGGGATTGCAGACTGGCCCCGCAATCGCCCGATTCTTTGACCGTTTCGCGCCGGATTGACGGCAGTTTGCGCCAGACCCCGGCAAGCCCCCGGAAACAGGCAGGGGGACCGGCCCTTCGGCCGATCCCCCCTTCTACAATCCGATTGTAAAGGTTCGGCTTACTCGGCTGCCTCCGCGACCGGGAGAACCGAAATGAAGGTGCGGCCCTTGAGGCCCTTCTTGAAGGTCACGCGGCCTTCGACCGTCGCGAAGATGGTATGGTCGGTGCCCATGCCAACACCCTCGCCCGGGAACCACTGGGTTCCGCGCTGACGGCAGATGATGTTGCCCGGAATGGCGAGCTGGCCGCCGAACAGTTTCACGCCAAGGCGACGACCGGCCGAGTCGCGGCCGTTGCGGGTAGAACCGCCTGCTTTCTTCTGTGCCATGGGGGCTTACTCCTGCGCTGCAGCGGCCTTGGCGGCGCGCTTCGGTTTCTCGGCCTTGGCGGTGCCCGGCGCTTCATGCGCGGCGACGCGGGCTGCGGCGGTGCCGGTGGCGGCCTTGACGCCGGTCTTGTCGGCGCCGGTGGCGAGGACCTCGGTCACACGGACCAGCGTCAGGTGCTGGCGGTGGCCCTTGGTGCGCTGCGACGAATGCTTCCGGCGGCGCTTGACATAGTGGATGGTCTTTTCGCCCTTGATCTGGTCGATGACCTCGGCCTGGACGGCCGCGCCGGCAACCAGCGGCGCACCGACGGTGGTGTCGACCATCAGGATGTCGTTGAACTGGATCTTTTCACCAGCGACGGCATCAAGCTTTTCCACGCGCAGAACGTCGCCCGCCTGCACCTTGTACTGCTTTCCGCCGGTCTTGAGGACCGCAAACATGGGTCTTTCCTTTTCTTGCTCCGCGCCCTGTGGCCCCCTTCACGGGTGTTGCCGGGTTTCCCCGCCTCGGACAGCGCGCCCGTTCGGGCGTCATGAATGAATAGGCCCGGCGAGAGTCGCCACTCGCCGGGATGCGCGCTTATGCGTCGAACCCCGGTGGCTGTCAAGCGCGCCCGTCAGATGTCGTGGCCCTGCATCGCCGTCCCGGCCGCCCGGCCCAACTCGTAGGAGACCCGGCTGAACACCTCGTCGAAGGCCAGGAACAGCGCCGCGTTCAGCCGCTGGCCGGCGGGGCTTTCCATGAAGTCGGCGTAGCTGGCCAGTTCCGCCTCGGTCAGGGGCGCATAGGCGAGCCCGAGATAGGCCTGCAGCCAGGAGGTCGTGTCGGCGCGGATCATCTCCTCCTGCGCCCAGACCTGGGCCATCAGCTCGTCCCGGGGCAGCGAACCGCCATCGCCCGAGGTCTCGGCCAGGCCGGTGAGGAAGGCGAGGTTGCCCGAGAGGCCGCCGGCCACGTTCATCTCGATCAGGTCGCCCGCAGCGATGAACCGCTGCAGGAGCTTGACCTTGGGGTCGCGGTCGGCGGCGCGGGTTTCGGCGGCGACGCGGGCGGCTTCCTCCTGCGCCTCGTCCAGGAAGGCGCGGCGGGCGTCGATCTCGAGCCCCACGACCTTGCGGCCAAGCTCGCTGGCGAAAAAGGCGTCGATCTCGGCCAGAACCGCGGCCTCGGCCCCGAGTTCGCGCTGCAGCACGGCTTCGAAATCGGCTCGCAGGCGCGGCACGTCGTAGATCCGGCCCACCCGCTCGCGCCAGCGCGGGCCGCCGCCATCGGGGAACATCCGGGTTTCGAGATCCTCGCCATAGGCCAGCCCCTCGTCGTGCAGGACGGCGAAGAGATCGTCGAGCCGCAGCGCCTCGGCCAGCGCCGGGACCGAGGTTTCGGCCGCCGGGGCCTCCTCGGCCAGCGCGGGCAGGACCAGGGGCGGGGTCAGGGCCAGCAGCGCGGCGAGGACGAGAATGGGCAGCGGCATGGCGGATCCTTGACGATTGCGGCGACAGGCGCCCGGAGCAGAGGTAGAGCCTGCCGCCCCCCTTGCCAAGCGCCGCGCCCGCAAAGAGCCGTGATCGGCGGAGGAGTGCGAATTGCCCCTTGCGCATCGCCCCGCGCACCGCTATCCAGCCGCCACATAGACGACCCCTGAAGCGCGGAGAGGTGACGGAGTGGTCGATCGTGGCGGTCTCGAAAACCGTTGTAGGTTTGCGCCTACCGTGGGTTCGAATCCCACCCTCTCCGCCACCCTTAGAAAATTCCCTGATTTCTCAAGGAGATGACAGACATTTTGTCAAACCGCGGAGGCGGGTTTGACGGTTGTTAGTCCTCTTTCGATCCTCCGATTGCTGCCATCGCGGCATAGTCCATGCGGACTCGTTTTCGCAGTTTGGCGAGCCCGCAGGCGAGCCTTTTACTCGGCCGCCACTGAAATGACTGCACATCATCGCCTCGTCGGACCGGTGGCGTGAGAACCGGCCGATTCAATGCAATCGGTGATTCATGCCCCTGCCCGATCGGGAATTGTGACGACGAAAAGTTGCGCCGGCTCATCGCTGTCCGAGACAGCGTAATGCTCCACCTTGGAGTCGAATTGGACGCAGTCACCCTTCTTCAGGATGAAATCGGCTCCGGCATAGGAGAACCGCACCCGACCCTCGAGCACGAGGAACACTTCCTCGCCCGAATGCTTGAAATGGCTGGGCTCCTCTCCATTGGGTACCGGCACGGTCAGGAAGAACACCTCGGCGCGGGGGTCGAGCTTGCCCGTGGAGGCCAGTTCGAACAGGTAGCCTGAATCATTTCCCCGTTTCGTGGGGATGCGTTCGTTGGCCCGCACCACCGAAATGGGCTGGCGTTGCCCCTCCGGCATCAGAAGATCGCTCAGCGGGATGCCGAAGGCGTCGGCGAGACGGACCATGACCCCCACCGAGGGCGTGGCCTGGTTGTTCTCCACCTTGGACAGATAGCCCTTTGTCACTTCGACCTGACGTGCCGAAGCTTCAAGCGTAAGGCCGCGCGCCAAGCGGGCGCGGCGCACGGCGACGCCGATGCCTCCTGTCCTGTCGTCAGCTTGCGTCACGGCGCTTTCCCTCACTGCGGTGGCCAAACGGGGGCCGACAGCCCCCTGCACCGACATTACATGCAGGTTTCCGGGGATTCCAGGTTTTTGTTGACATGAAGTTTTTCATGAGGAAACATCCATGAAACTCTCCTCCAAGCGCCGGTACTCCGATGAACGATGCCCAGCCCGTCCGCGATCCGCTCCTCCAACCATTGCGGCTCGGGCATCTGACGGTGAAGAACCGCATCGTCAGCACGCCCCACGCCCCCGCCTATGCCGAGGACGGCAAGCCGAAGCTTCGCTATCAACTGTACCACGAGGAGAAGGCCAAGGGCGGAATCGGTCTCACCATGTTCGGCGGGTCGTCCTTCGTGGCGCCGGACACGCCTTCGGTCTTCGGCCAGATCGACGTCAGCAATGACGAGATCATCCCGTGGTTCCAGGAATTCGCCGACCGCATCCACCGCCATGACTGCGGGCTGATCTGCCAGATCTCGCACCTTGGCCGGAGGACGACCTGGAACTCGGGCAACTGGCTGCCGGTCGTCGCGCCTTCGCCCGTTCGGGAACCGGCCCACCGCGCCTTTCCGCGCGCGATGGATCGCCATGACATCCGGCGCATCATCGCGGCCTATGCGGCGGCGGCGCGGCGTTGCCGCAAGGGCGGGTTGGACGGGACCGAAATCCTGGCGCACGGCCACCTGCCGGACCAGTTCCTCTCTCCTGCCACCAACCTCCGCGACGACGAATACGGCGGGTCGCTGGAGAACCGGCTGCGCTTCACCATGGAGATGCTCCAGGAGGTGCGGGCCGCCGTGGGCGACGACTACATCCTTGGCATACGTTTCGGGGCGAGCGAGGACATGAAGGGCGGCTACGGCCTGTCCGAAGGCATCGAGGCGGCGCAGATGGTGGCCGAAAGCGGCCTCGTCGACTACATGACCGTCAATTTCGGCCATATCGAAACCCATTACGCGCTGGCGCAGCACATTCCCGGCATGTGGTCGCCCCTGGCGCCCTGGCTCTCCCGGGTGGCCGAGTTCCGCAGACACGTGAAACTGCCGCTGATCCACGCCTGCCGCATCGCCGACATCGCCACCGCACGCCATGCGGTCTCGGAGGGGATCCTCGACCTCGTCGGCATGACCCGCGCCCATATCGCCGACCCGCATATCGTGCGGAAGATCGCCGAAGGGCGGGAACAGGAGATCCGGCCCTGTGTCGGCGCCAGTTACTGCCTCGACCGCGTCTCGCAGGGGGCGGATGCGCTTTGTCTCCACAATGCGGCCACCGGGCGTGAGGCATCGGTGCCCCATGTGATCCGCAAGGCTGATGGACTGCCGAAACGCGTGGTCGTCGTGGGCGGCGGCCCGGCGGGGCTGGAGGCCGCGCGCGTCAGCGCCGAACGCGGGCACGATGTCACGCTGTTCGAAGCCGGCACCCAGTTGGGCGGCCAGATCCGCATCGCGGCGCTGGCCGCCTGGCGCAAGGATCTGATCGGAATCGTCGACTGGTACGCCGCGCAGCTCGAGCGGCTGGGCGTGACGATCCGGTGGAACGTGATGGCCGGCCGGGACGAGGTCGAGGCCGAAAGGCCCGACGTGGTGATCGTCGCCACCGGCGGCCTGCCCGATACCGATTTCGTGCCGGGTGGAGAGCTGGCGACCAGCGTCTGGGACGCGCTGGCCGGGGCCCAGCTGACCGGAGACATCCTTGTCTACGATGACAACGGCCAGCCTGCGGCCCCTTCCTGCGCCGACCATCTGGCCGGACACGCCGATGCCAGGGTCGAATATGTGACCGCGGACCGGGCGGCGGCGATCGACATGGGGACGCAGAATTTCTCGATCTTCCTGCGGAACTTCTACCGCAAGGGGGTGACGATCACCCCGGACTCGCGCCTTGCCGGGATCGAGCGGGTGGGAAACAAGCTGAGGGCGACCTTCAGCAACGAATATGGCGGCCCGGACATCGAGAGGATCGTCGACCATGTCGTGGTCGAGCATGGGACCGTGCCAGCGGACGACATCTATCACGACTGTCGCGCGCTGTCCTCGAACGACGGGGTGACCGATGTCGATGCGCTTCTGGCCGGCCGTCCCCAGTCCCTCCAGCTGAACCCGGAAGGATCGTTCCGGCTGTTCCGTGTCGGCGATGCCGTCACCAGTCGCAACATCCACGCCGCAATCTACGACTCCCTCCGGCTGTGCAAGGATCTTTGAGGCGATGCAATGGCTTACGACCTGGACGTTGCCCGGATGAAGGCGCTTTCCCCCTCGCCGCTCGGCGCGCCTTCCGCCTCCGGGTCCCCGGCCCCCGAACCATCGCGGCCGGTGATCAAGCTGGATCACCTGTCGAAGAGCTTCGGGACCTTCCAGGCACTGCAGGACATCAACCTTTCGGTCCTGCAGGGGGATGTGCTGGCCATCATCGGGCCCTCGGGGTCGGGCAAGTCGACGCTTTTGCGCTGCATCAACTGGCTTGAGCCGGCGAACAGCGGCAGGATCACCGTGGGCGACCTGTCGCTGGATTGCAGCAAGCCCGTGGGCAAGGAGCAGATCACCACGCTCCGGCGGCAGTTGGGCATGGTCTTCCAGTCGTTCAACCTGTTTCCGCATATGACAGTGCTACGCAATGTCAGCCTTGCGCAGGAACGCACCCTCGGCCGCAGCCGTCGCGAGGCCGACGAGGTCTCGATGGGCCTGCTCGAGCGGGTCGGGCTGGCGGACAAGGCGCACCAGTATCCGGTGCGCTGTTCCGGCGGCCAGCAGCAGCGCATCGCCATCGCCCGCGCCCTGGCGCTGGACCCCAAGGTGATGCTCTTCGACGAGCCGACGTCGGCGCTGGATCCCGAACTGGGGCTCGAGGTGCTGGCCGTGATGCGCGAGCTGGCGTCCAGCGGCATGACGATGATCGTCGTCACCCACGAGATGGGCTTTGCCGAAAACGTGTCGGAACACACGATGATCATGGCCGACGGCCAGATCCTGGAATACGGCCCGAGCCGCGAAGTGATCCGCAATCCGCAGACCGAGCGCGCGCGCCGGTTCCTGCGCGCGGTGAACGACAGATGACCTGGGGGCACCTGGTCCACATCGCCTATGGCATCCCGCTGACCCTGGCGCTGACCGGCGGCGCGTTCTTCGTCGGCGCTGTCCTGGGCTTTCCGATCATGCTGCTGCGGGAAAGTTCCTTCATGCCGCTCAAGGTGGCGATGATCGCCATCATCGCCTTCATCCGGGCGCTGCCGCCGATCCTGTGGGTCTTCCTGCTTTATTTCGGCATCGGGACCGGGCTGATCAACCTGTCCCCCTTCGTCGCCGCGGTCGCCGCCTTCGGGATCATCGCCGCGGTCAACATGGCCGAGATCTACCGCGGGGGGATGGTCTCGATCAGCGCCGGCCAATGGGAAGCCGCGCATGCGCTGAACCTGTCCCGCCTCAGCATCTGGCGTGACGTGATGGCGCCGCAGATGGTGCGCGTGGCCCTGCCACCCTCGGCCACCTACGTGATCGGCCTGATGAAGGACAGCGCCATCGCCTCGACCATCGGCGTCGCGGAACTAGCCTACCGGGGCAAGCAGGTCTCGCAGATGAGCTTCGAGGGCCTCCTGCCCTTTACCGTGGTGGGGGCCTGCTACATCGCGCTGAGCCTGCCGGTGGCCTGGCTGTCGCGCACCGCGGAACGCAAGCTGAGGGCGAAGGTAGCACGCTGATGGACATCCTCGATTCCCTTCTGATGGGCGTTACCTGGGCGGATGTGCAGTCCTGGCTGCCGGGGTTCTGGAACGGTTTCATCATATCGCTCGAAGTGACGGCCGCCTCGCTGGCGCTTGGCATCCCGATGGGTTTCCTGCTGGCGCTCGGGGTGCAGTCGCGGCGAAAGGTGCTTCGGCTTGCAAGCCTTGCCCTGGTCGAGATCGGGCGGGGCGCGCCGGCGCTGGTGCTGCTGCAGCTGGTCTACTTCGGCCTGCCGTCCGCCGGATTGTCCCTGTCGGCCTTCCTTGCGGCCGTGGTCGCGATCAGCTGGAACACCGGCGCCTACACATCCGAAATCATCCGCGCCGGGCTTGACGCGGTTCCCGCGGGCCAGCGCGAGGCGTCCCACGCCCTCGGCCTGTCGGCGCTGGACGAATTGCGCTTCGTCATCCTGCCCCAGGGCCTGAGGATCGCCGTGCCGGCGCTGATGGGCTTTGCCATCCTCGTCTTCCAGGGCACCTCGCTCTGCTTCGCCATCGCCCTGCCGGAAATCGTCAGCCGCGCCTACGACATCGGCTCGATGTATTTCTACTACTTTCCCGCACTCGCCGTCGCCGGCCTGTTCTTCGCGGCGGTCTGCATACCGGCCTCGTTCCTTGTGGGATGGATCGAGCACCGGGCCGGCGCCTATGCGCGCCGATAGATCAACAAGAGTCCCAACAGGAGGAATGCAACGATGATCCCGAGAATGACCCTGGCCGCCGCCCTTCTGATCTGCGCCAGCCCGCTGGCAGCGCAGGACTGCACGCCCACCGTCAGCTTCCCCACCGTCGAGGAGGGCTATCTGACCATCGCCGCGGTGACCTATGCGCCCTATTCCTACATCGACACCAATGGCCAGATGCAGGGTGTCGACGGGGCGATCGCGGCCGAGATCGCCAAGCTCGCCTGCCTCGAGGTGAAGGCGGTCCCCTCCGATGCAGCGTCGGGCATCCAGTCGGTGATCGCCGGAAAGGCCGATATCTCGACCGGGGACTGGTACCGCACGGCCGAGCGCGCCCGTGTCGTCCTGCTGTCCGCGCCTCTCTATGTCGATCAGATGGCGATCTACTCCAAGGCCGGGCACACCAAATTCGCCGATATCGAATCCGGCACGGTCGGTTCGGTCCAGGGCAACCTCTGGGTCAACGACCTGCGCGAGATCCTTGGCGAAAACCTGAAGCTCTATCCCGACTCGGTCGCCATGCAGCAGGACCTGGTGGCGGGCCGCCTCGATGCCGCGGTGGACGGCAATTCGATCGGCGTGGTCGCCCAGGCGCAGGGCGGGCTGGAGGGCATCCAGATCAAGGTGATCGAGCCCGACGAGCGGATCGGCGCATCGCAGGAAGCCGGCCAGGGCACCTTCCCGATCAACAAGGACAACGCCGAGATGCTTGCCGGCATGGACGCGGCCATCAAGCAGCTGCACGAAACCGGCAAGATCGCCGAAATCCTTGCCGCCCACGGGCTTGACGCCTCGGCCGCCGAAACCGGCGAGCCGCGCCTGATCGAGTGACGCGAGGACCGGCGGCGCCCTGTCCGGGCGCCGCCACGACATCGGGGGAACCAGGATGACCGGGATCTACGACGCCGTGGTGGTCGGCGGCGGAATCATCGCCGCGGCGGCCGCGCAGCACCTGACGGCCGCCGGGTATCGCACCCTGCTGGCGGAACGCGGCGACTATGCCTCGGGCGCCTCCAGCCGCACGTCGCGGCTTCAGCATTGCGGCCTGTCCTATTTCTCGCCCGCGGGCAACTCGATGGCCGCATTCCTGCTGAATCCGCGCTTCGCACTGAAGAGCATGGAACTGACACGGCGGGCGATGCAAGGACGCGCGGAGTTCGTGAAGACCTCGCCGGAACGGGTAAGGCCGATCACCTTCTTCGTGCCGCTCACGCGGGAAAATGCGATCCCGGTCTGGAAGGCGAAGCTGGCCTTCAGGATGATGCAGCTGTTCGACCGCGGCTCCACCCCGCTCGATCTTCGGGTGCTGTCGCCGGACGAGGCACGACGGACGCCGGTCCTTCAGGGTCTGGCCGGGCTGGACGCGATCAGCGGCGCGATCAGTTTCACCGAATATCAGTATCTCTGGCCCGAGCGCATCGTCATCGACACGATCATGAAGGCCCGCGACGCCGGGTGCCAGGCGTTGAACTACACTCCGGTCGTGAGCATCGCCCGCGACGGCGAGGGGTGGCGCGTGACATTGGCGACCGCCGATGGCCCCCGCGAGGTGCGGACCCGCGCAGTGGTCAACTGCGCCGGGGTCTGGGTCGACGAGGTGACGGCGCTTACCGGGGCGAACGGCGCGCGCCTGAACTCCGGCGCCAAGGGCACCAACATCGTGCTGCGCCTGCCCGAGCGGTTCCGCGGGATCGGCCTGGACACCGTGACCTCGACCGGGATGGCCTTCTACCTCATTCCCTGGGGCGATCTGCATTATGTCGGCCCATGGGACAGCCCTTCGGACGGCCGGCGCGAGGATTTCCGCGCCACCGGCCAGGAGATCGACGCGATCCTGAACGAGCTTGCGCTGCTGTTCCCCGACCTCGGCCTGTCGCGAAAGGACGTGGTCTTTTCCTGGGCGGGGGCACGGCCGCGCACGGCACAGGACGGACATCCGCTCGGTACGATGGAGGTGATGGAGCACGACCTGACCGAAAGGGGCATGCCGAATTTCTTCGTGTTCACCGGCGGCCTGTTGATGACGCACCGCGACGCCGGGCGCCGCCTCACGGCGGCCGTGGCACGGCGGCTCCGCCCCTCGGGTCCGTCCCTGCCGATCGATTACTCCGCGAAAGCGGTGCCGGACGGCGACCGGGTCAGCGAGCTGTCCGTCGCCCATGCGATCGAACAGGAACAGGCGAGGAGCCTCGCCGGAATCCTGCGACGCCGCCTGAGCGTCGGGTGGGAACCGGACCTCGGCCTGCCCCATGCCGAAGAAGCCGCGCGCATCGCCGCTCCCCTGCTCGGGTGGACCTCGTCCCGGACACGCGACGAGGTGGAACGGTTCCAGAGACAGACCGCGCTGCACTACGCGCGCCCAACCTGAGGACGAGGCATGCTTCATCTCGACGCCGAGGCGGTTCACGCGGGCCTGCCGTGGCCGGACCTGGTAGAGGCGCTGCGCCTGGCCCATGCGGCAAGGTCCAAGCCGGATGCCACCACTGCGATCTTCGACGCGCCGGATGGCAGCGGCGACCAGTTCGTCAACCTGACCGCCTGGTCGGGCGGCCGGTCGATCGCGGTGAAGCTGGTGGGCGTCTTTCCGGACAATCCCTCCCGCGCGCTGCCGGAGCCTTCGATCCAGGGCCTCGTCGCGCTGTTCGACGGAGCGACCGGGCGACCGCTGATGACTTGCGACGGCGCGGCGTTGACCTACCGCAAGACCGCCGCGGATTCGGCCCTGGGCGCCGCCCTGCTGTCGCGACCGGACGCCGAAGTCCTGGCCATCGCCGGGGCCGGTGGCCTCGCGCCTTTCGTGGCCGAAGCGATCGCGGCCGTCCGGCCGGTCCGCCGGATCCTGATCTGGAACCGCACGCGACCCCGCGCCGAGGCCATGGCCCGAACCTTGCGCGGTCCCGGTCGCGAGGTCACGGTGATCGACGACCTCGATGCGGCCCTGCCCGAGGCCGACATCATCAGCGCCGTGACGATGGCCACCGCTCCGGTGATCCGCGGCCGATACCTGAAGCCCGGGGCACATGTCGACCTGATCGGCGCCTATCTTCCGACCATGCGCGAGGCGGACGCCGAAACGGTGCGCCGCGCCGGCAGGATGTTCTGCGACCACCGCGCGGGCTTCGCCGCCTCGGGAGACGGGGCCGCGCCTGTGGCCGAAGGGCTGGTCACCGGACCCGAGGCCGACCTCTTCGATCTTTGCACCGGCCGCCACCCCGGAAGAAGCTCGCGCGAGGAGATCACCGTCTTCAAGAACTGCGGCGGCGGCCACCTCGACCTTTTCACGGCGGAGCGTCTGTACCAGCATCAAGCAGCGACGCACGGAAGGCTCGGCCTCGATGCCTGAGTCCAGCGGCGTTGCCGAGGCAACTGAAGTTCGTTCCGGCAAATCGCGGCATGGCGCCGGGGAAGTCCTGGCCGGCATGGCCGGACGGCACACCGGGAAATCGCGACGATCGTAGGCCTTGCCGGCGGAGAACCGGGAGCCGAGCACCCCCGTCAGACGCCCGATTTTCGCGGCCGTCGGAATCCCGGCCCGCCCGGCCAGCCGGAGAGCTTGCGGCCCGAGGCGATCCGCGCCACTCTGGCCGGCGATGACCCTTGCCGCGCCCAGCCCACGCCTGATCCCGCTTGACCTTGCGCGGACGCTGGCGATCCTCTGCATGGTCGCCTTCCACTTCACCTTCGACCTTGCCCTGTTCGGCTATATCGCCCCCGACACGATGGGCCGGCCGTTCTGGTACTATTTCGCCCGGATGATCGCCGGCAGCTTCCTGTTCCTCTCGGGCGTCAGCCTCTGGCTGGCGCATGGCCGCGGCATCCGCTGGCCCGCCTTCTGGACCCGCTTCGCCAGGATCGCGGGGGGCGCGCTTCTGGTGAGCATCGCCAGCATCTGGCTTGTGCCCGGCGGAACGATCCTGTTCGGCATCCTCCACGCCATCGCCGCCGCCAGCCTCCTTTGCCTGATCGCGCTGCGCCTGCCCTGGCCCGTGACGCTTGCCCTCTCCGCGCTGATCCTTGCCGCCGCCTGGGGGCCGCGTTCTGCGGCCTTCGACCCGCTGTGGCTGGTCTGGACCGGCCTGGCCGAAAGCCGTCCGATGATGGGCGATTATGTCCCGCTGATCCCCTGGGCCGCACCGGCACTGGCTGGCGTCGCCCTTGCCAAGGCCGTCCGCCTTGACCTCTGGCGCGGCGCCACCCCCACCCGGCTGACCCGCGCCCTGTCCTTCCCCGGCCGCCACAGCCTGGTGATCTACCTGATCCACCAGCCCATCCTTTTCGGCCTGTTCAACCTCTACGCCCGGGTCGCGTCCTGACGCTTTCCCTTCCCGTCGCTTTCCGGTAATCCCGACCCGAAGTTTGGGAGCCGATCCGATGAAGTTCACCCTGTCCTGGCTGAAAGATCACCTTGAAACCGAAGCCGGCACCGAGGCGCTGGCCGAGGCGCTGACCGACCTGGGGCTGGAGGTCGAGGGCATCGAGGACCCTGCCGCAGCACTGGGACCGTTCCGCATCTGCCGGGTGATCGAGGCCGTCCAGCACCCGAACGCCGACCGCCTCCGCGTCTGTCGGGTGGAAACCTACCCGGAAGGCCCCGGCGGCCGGACCGAGGAAGTCCAGGTCGTCTGCGGCGCGCCCAATGCCAGGACCGGCCTCGTCGGCGTCTTCGCGCCCCCCGGCACCCATGTCCCCGGCACCGGCGTCGACCTGAAACCCGGCAATATCCGCGGCGTGGATTCCAACGGGATGCTCTGCTCGGAACGTGAGCTGATGCTGTCGGACAACCATGACGGCATCATCGAGCTGCCCGCCGACGCGCCCCTGGGCGTGCGCTACATCGACTGGAAGGGCGTCAACGACCCGGTGGTCGAGATCAAGGTCACCCCCAACCGCCCCGATGCGCTGGGGATCCACGGGATTGCGCGCGATCTGGCCGCGCGGGGCCTGGGCAAGCTGAAGCCCGTCACCGTGACGCCGGTCGAGGGCAAATTCCCCACCCCCATAGCCGTCCATATCGACGCAGGCTTGAAGGCCAAGGGCTGCCCGCATTTCGCCGGCCGTCTGATCCGCGGCGTGACGAACGGCCCCTCGCCCGACTGGATGCAGGCGCGGCTGAAGGCCATCGGGCTGCGGCCGATCTCGGCACTGGTGGACATCACCAACTACTTCACCTTCGGGCTGAACCGCCCGCTGCATGTCTTCGATGCGGCCAAGGTCAGGGGCGACCTCCATATCCGTCCCGCGCGGGAAGGGGAAACCCTGCTGGCGCTGGACGGCAAGACCTACACATTGACCCCCGGCCAGATGGTCATCGCCGACGACCACGGCCCGGAATCGCTCGCCGGGATCATGGGCGGCGAGACTTCGGGCTGCACGCCGGAGACGACCGACGTATTCCTTGAATCGGCTTGGTGGGACCCGATCACCATCGCCGCGACCGGCCGCGCGCTGAAGATCAACTCCGACGCCCGCTACCGCTTCGAGCGCGGCGTGGACCCCGCCTTCACTCTGCCGGGACTGGAGCTGGCGACGCAGATGGTCCTCGACCTCTGCGGCGGCGAGGCCGGAACCGTGGTGCAGGACGGCGCCCCCATCGACCCGACCCGCAGCTACCGGCTGGACCCCGCCCGCGTGGTCAGCCTCGTCGGCATGGAGATCCCCGAGGCCAGCCAGCGCGCCACGCTGGAGGCTTTGGGCTTCGTTCTGGACGGCAATGACGTGACGCCTCCAAGCTGGCGGCCCGATATCCTGGGCGACGCCGACCTGGTCGAGGAAGTCGCCCGCATCGCCAGCCTGACGAAACTGCAGGGCGCGCCGATGGCCCGGACGCAGCCGGGTGTGCCACGTCCGATCCTGACGCCGCTCCAGGTGCGTGAACGGACCGCGCGGCGCACCATCGCGGCGCTCGGCTACAACGAATGCGTAACCTACAGCTTCATCGACGCCAGGGCGGCGGCGCTGTTCGGCGGCGGCACGGATGCGGTGCGGGTGGAAAACCCGATCTCCTCCGAGATGACGCATCTGCGCCCCGACCTCCTGCCCGGCCTCCTCGCGGCGGCGGCAAGGAACCAGGCGCGCGGCTTCATGGACCTCGCGCTCTTCGAGATCGGTCCCGCCTTCCACGGCGGGGAGCCGGGCGAGCAGCACCTGCAGGCTGCGGGCCTGCTGGTCGGCGCGGCGGCGGGCCGCGACCCCCACGGCAGCCGCCGGATGATCGACGTCTTCGACGCCAAGGCCGATGCCGAGGCCGTCCTTGCCGCCCTCGGCGCGCCGGCACGGGTGCAGATCAGCCGCAAGGTCGCGCAATGGTGGCACCCCGGCCGCTCCGGCGTGATCGGCCTGGGGCCGAACGCGATGGCGACCTTCGGCGAGGTTCATCCGCGCGTGTTGCAGGCGATGGAGGTGAAGGGCCCCGCCGTTGCCTTCACCGTACTTGTCGCCAATATCCCCGCGCCCAAGGTCAAGACGCCGACCCGCCCGGCGCTGGCGATCAGCGACCTGCAGGCGGTGGAACGTGACTTCGCCTTCGTCGTCGACGCCCGGGTCGAGGCGCTGACCGCCGTCAACGCCGCGCAGGGCGCCGACAAGGCGCTGATCGAAAGCGTGCGCGTCTTCGACCAGTTCGCCGGCGAGAAAGCCGAGGCGCAGATGGGATCGGGCAAGAAGTCGATCGCCCTGACCGTCCGGCTGCAACCGCAGGACAAGACCCTGACCGAGGCCGAGATCGAGGCGGTTTCCGCAAAGATCATCGAGAAGGTGACGAAGGCCACCGGCGGCAGCCTGCGCGCCTGACCGGGCAGGCGGGCGGTCCGAGTGCCGCCTGCCCCCGTGACGTCAGTTCCCCGCGCCGACCATCCTGCGGTGGGCGATGACCCGCTCCAGCCAGCCCAGTTCCATCTCGGGGACGGACGAGAGCAACAGGTCGGTGTAGTCGTCGAAGGGCGGGGCCAGCACGTCGCTCTTCTGGCCGTAGCGCACCACCGCGCCCTTGAACATCACGGCGATCTTGTCCGAGATCGCCCGCACCGTCGCAAGATCATGGGTGATGAAGAGATAGGCCACCTGACTTTCGGCCTGAAGGTTCAGGAGAAGCTTCAGGATCCCGTCCGCCACCAGAGGGTCCAGCGCCGAGGTCACCTCGTCGCAGATGATCAGCTTCGGCTTGGCGGCCAGCGCGCGGGCGATGCAGACGCGCTGCTTCTGGCCACCGGAAAGTTCGGCCGGGTAGCGGGCGGCAAAGCCCTTGCCCATCTCGATCTGATCCAGAAGCTCTTGCACCCGCCGGTCCCGCTCGGCCCCTTTCAGGCCGAAATACAGCTCCAGCGGGCGGCCGATGATCGTGCCCACGGTCTGGCGCGGGTTCATCGCGGTGTCGGCCATCTGGTAGATCATCTGGATCTCGCGCAGGTCGTCCCGTGACCGGCCCGCCATGTCGTTCGACAGCGTCCGCCCGGCAAAGGTGATCCGGCCCGACCTCGGCGGCAGGAGGCCGGTGATCGCCCGCGCGAGGGTGGACTTGCCCGAGCCGGATTCGCCCACCACCGCCAGGGTCTGCCCGGCCGGCAGGTCGAGCGAGACGTTCTTCAGCACGTCGAAATTCGTGCCGCGATAGCGGGCGGTGACGTTCTGGATCGACAGCACCGGCGGGGCGGGCGGCTTTTCGGCATGTTCCAGCGACCGGACCGAGACCAGCGCGCGGGTATAATCCTCACGTGGGGCGTTGATCACCTGGTCGGTGGTGCCAAGCTCGACCATCCGGCCGTGGCGCAGGACCATGATGTCGTCGGCAACCTGCGCCACCACGGCTAGGTCATGGGTGATGTAGAGCGCGGCCACCTGCGTGTCGCGGATCGCCTCCTTGATCGCGGCCAGCACGTCGATCTGCGTGGTCACGTCCAGCGCCGTGGTGGGCTCGTCGAAGATCACCAGATCGGGCTTGGGGCACAGCGCCATCGCCGTCATCACCCGCTGCAACTGCCCGCCCGAGACCTGGTGCGGATAGCGGCGGCCGATGGTTTCGGGCGAGGGCAGGCCCAGCTTGCGGAACAGCGCGACCGCCCGCGCCTCGGCCTCGGCCCGGCCCATCAGGCCATGCGAGAGCGAGGTTTCGATCACCTGCTCCATCAGCCGCTTCGCCGGGTTGAACGACGCGGCGGCGGATTGCGAGACATAGGTGACTTCCCTCCCCCGCAGGGCGCGCAGGGCGGCAGGCGGGGCGGTGCGGATGTCGCGACCGTTCAGCCGGATCGTGCCCCCGGTCAGCCGTACCCCGCCCCGTCCATAGGACATGGCGGAAAGGCCGATGGTGGACTTGCCAGCCCCGGATTCGCCGATCAGCCCCAGCACGCGACCGCGCTGAAGCTGCAGGTCGACGCCATGGACCAGCGTCACCTCCTTCGGCGGCTCGCCGGGCGGGTAGGCGGTGGCCTCGATCACGAGGCCCTTGATGTCGAGCAGGAGATCGTCAGCCACCGCGGCCCCCTTTCAGGCTGGAGGTGCGGGTCAGGATCCAGTCCGCGACCAGGTTGACGCTGATCGCCAGCGCGGCGATGGCCCCGGCCGGCAGAAGCGCAGCCGATTTGCCGTAGATCAGCCCGTCCTTGTTCTCCTTCACCATGCCGCCCCAGTCGGCCAGCGGCGGCTGCACACCAAGGCCGAGGAAGGACAGGGTCGAGATGAAGAGGACGGCGAAGATGAAGCGCAGGCCGAACTCGGCCACCAGGGGCGACAGGGCGTTGGGCAGGATCTCGCGGAAGATCACCCAGCCGCCCTTTTCGCCGCGCAGCCTGGCGGCCTCGACATATTCCATCACCGCGATATCGGCGGCGACGGCGCGCGAGAGGCGGAAAACGCGGGTTGAATCGAGGACGCCGATGACGAGGATCAGCACGGTCAGGTTCAGCGGCAGGACCGAGAGCAGCACCAGCGCCACGATCAGCGCCGGGATCGCCATGACCAGATCGACCGCCCGCGACAGGAGCTGATCGATCCAGCCGCCCTTCACCGCCGCGAGAAAGCCGAGGAAGGCCCCAAGCGAGAAGGCCAGCACCGAGGAGGCCAGCGCCACGAAGATGGTGATCTGCGCGCCGTAGATCAGCCGCGAAAGGATGTCGCGGCCGATGGTGTCGGTGCCCAGCCAGAACTGCGCCGAGGGGCCCTCCCAGACGCCGCCCACCGGGGCGTCGATCGGATAGGGCGCGATGAGATGGGCGAAGACCGCGATGAACAGGAAGCCGCCGGTCAGCACCAGCCCGATGAGGGCGGAGATCGGTATCCTCATTTCGGGTGCCTCAGGCGGGGGTTGGCAAGGATGCCGATGATGTCGGCCGCCATGTTCAGGAAGATGTAGACCGCGGCGAAGATCAACCCGACCGCCTGCACCACCGGCAGGTCGCGCTTGGTCACATGGTCGACCAGATACTGGCCGAGGGCGTTGTAGCCGAAGACCACCTCGACCACGACGACGCCGACCACCAGATAGGCCAGGTTCAGCATCACCACCGAGACCACCGGCGCGATGGCATTGGGGAAGGCGTGGCGCCAGACGACAGCCATGGGCGAAAGGCCCTTGAGCTCGGCCGTCTCGATATAGGCGGATTGCATGACGTTCAGGATCGCCGCCCGGGTCATCCGCATCATGTGCGCCAGCACCACCAGCACCAGCACGATGACCGGCAGCGCCACAGCGTGCAGCTTGGCCCAGAAGCCCATGCCGGGGAAGACCATGGCGACGGGCTGGAACACCGGGATCAGTTGCGTCAGCAGGTAGATCACGAAATAGGCCGCAACGAATTCCGGCAGCGAGACGGTGGAGAGCGTGATGCCCGAGATCACCTTGTCCGGCCATCTGCCGGCATAGCGCGCCGCGATCAGGCCCAGGATGATCGCCAGCGGCACCGCGATTGCGGCGGCGCAGCCGGCAAGGAACAGCGTGTTGCCCAGCCTCTGGCCGATGGATTGCGCGATGTCGGCGCCATTGGTCAGCGCCTTGCCCAGGTCGCCGGTCAGGATGCCGCCCAGCCAGGCGAAATAGCGGGTCAGCGGCGGCTCGTTCAGGCCCAGTTTCTCGCGCAGGTTGGCAAGCGCCTGCGGCGTGGCCGACTGGCCAAGGATCGCCTGCGCGGTATCTCCCGGCAGGGCCTCGACGCCCAGGAAGATCACAGCCGAGACGGCCAGAAGCAGAAGCAGGCCCAGCGCGACGCGCTGGACCAGAAGTCTGACGATCAGATGCACCGGCGGAGCCTCAGGCGAGCCAGCACTTCGATGGGGCGCGGTAGTTCATCATCTCGGCGTTGGGATCATCGATCCAGCCGCCGACCGCATCGCTGACGCCTGCGACGAACTCGTTGAACATCGGCAGGATCAGGCCGCCCTCGTCGCGGACGATATGGGCCATCTCGGAGTACATGCCCTTGCGCTTGTCCTGGTCCAGCTCGGCCCGGGCCGCCATCAGAAGCTCGTCGAACTTGGCGTTCTTGAACTTGGTGTCGTTCCATTCCGCCGTCGACAGATAGGCGGTGGAATACATCTGGTCCTGGGTCGGGCGACCGCCCCAATAGCTGGCGCAGAAGGGTTCGACGTTCCAGACGTTGGTCCAGTAGCCGTCATCGGGCTCAAGCTGGATCTGCAGCGGGATGCCCGCCGCATTGGCCGAGGCGGCAAACAGGTTGGCCGCATCCACCGCGCCGGGGAAGGCGCCGGGGGCGCTGCGCAGGATGATCGGGCTGCCGTCATGGCCGGACTTGTCGTAATATTCCTTGGCCTTGGCGGCATCGTATTCGCGCTGCTCGATGCTGTCGTCGAACAAGGGATAGGCGGCGTTGATCGGAAAGTCGTTCCCGCGCGAGCCGAGGCCGCCCAGGACCTTGTCCACCATCTCCTGCCGGTTGATGCCGTATTTCAGCGCCATGCGCAGGTCGTTGTTGTCAAAGGGCGCCTTGTCGACATGCATGATGAAGACATAGTGACCCCGGCCCACGGCCCGGCGCACCTGCACCCCCGACACGCCCTTCAGAAGCTCCACGATCTTCGGATCGACCCGGTTGATCATGTGGACCTGCCCTGCCTGCAGGGCTGCGGTGCGGGCGGTGTTGTCGTTGATCGACAGGATCTCGATCTCATCGGCGTGGCCGGTGTTCGGGTCGAAGTAGTTGGGGTTCTTCTTGTAGGCGTAGCGGACGCCCGGCTCGAAAGATTCCAGCAGATAGGGACCGGCGCCGATGCCGGCGGTCGGATCGTCATAGCCGCCACCGGGCTGGATGATCAGGTGATAGTCGGTCAGCAGGTAGGGAAGGTCTGCCGAGGGGAATTCCAGCGTGACCTCAAGCTTGTCGCCCTCGGCCTTCATCTCGGAGATGCCCTTGACGATGCCCAGCGCGCCGGATTGCGCATTCTCGTCGGTGTGCCGCTTGTAGGTCGCCATCACGTCCTCGGCCGTCACGGTCTTGCCGTTCGAGAATTCCACGCCCTGGCGGATCTTGAAGGTCCAGACCTTGGAATCGGGCGAGGAGGTAACTTCCTCGGCGATCCGCATCTCGACCTGGCCCTCGGGGGTCATGTCGACCAGTTGCTCGCCCCATTGCGCGTTGCCGACCTGCGGCACGACCGAAGCGGCCAGCGCCGGGTCCAGCGTGTTGGTGCTTTCGCCGCCGGCAAGGCCCGCGCGGAGCGTCCCGCCCTTCTTCGGCTCCGCATGGGCGGCCTTGGTGAAAAGCGCGCCGGCAAGCCCCGCCGAAAGGCCGAGCGCCGTCGAGCGGCCGACGAATTCGCGCCGCGTCATCCGACCGCGCCGCACGTCCTCGATCATATGGTCCAGCCGCTGGCTTGCATCGTTCATCTGGTGTCTCCCTGCTTGCAGACCCGGAGTTTCCCCGGGGGATTCTTGTTATGTGGTGGAAGGCCACTAGACTGCGAAGCCCGCCACAGAGCAAGCTTTTCGCACCGCCGGGGCCGCATTTCCTGTCGGGCGACGCCGCCAGACCGATGCGAATCGCTGTGCAAGCCCGATCCCGTAGCGGCCGCCGGATTTGCGGATCGGCCGGGCGGGCTAGTCCTCGACCGCCACCATATGCCCCGCACCCCGGTCGACCAGCCGGACCCGGGCCGGGCCGGAGCCCGCGGGATGGACCGGACTTGGCACGTCGCCCGTCGGTCGCACGCCCGGCGGACGGCGGTGGCCGGGGTCGGGAACCGGGACCGCCTGGATCAGGCGGCGGGTGTAGGAATGTTGCGGATTGCCGAAGATCTGGGCGCGGGTGCCCATTTCGACGATCTGGCCCAGATACATCACCGCCACCCGGTCCGAGATGTTCTCGACCACGGCCATGTCGTGACTGATGAACAGGAAGGCGATGCCGAATTCCTTTTGCAGCGTGCGCAAGAGCTCCAGCACGCGGGCCTGGACGCTGACGTCCAGCGCGCTGACGCTTTCGTCGGCGATGATCAGGTCCGGTTGCAGCGCAAGGGCGCGGGCAATGCAGATGCGCTGGCGCTGCCCGCCCGAGAATTCGTGCGGATAGCGCGCCAGCTGGTCGGCCGTAAGCCCGACGCGCTGCATCAGGTCGGCTGCCCGGGCACGTCGGCCGGCGGCGTCGCCGATGCCGTGGATCACAAGCGGCTCGGCGATCTGGTCGCCCACGGTCATGCGCGGATCAAGCGCGGCCATCGGATCCTGGAACACCATCTGGATCCGGCGGCGCAGTTGTTTCATCCCGCCGGGATCCACGGCGGAAAGCGTCTCGCCCGCCACCTCGATCCGGCCCTGATGCGGCACGAGGCCCACCATGGCCTTGGCGATGGTGGATTTGCCGCAGCCGGATTCGCCCACCAGGGCGAAGGTCTCGCCCCGGCGGATGTCGAAGCTGACCTGCTCGACCGCGTGGACATGATGCGTGGTGCGGCCCAGAAGTCCGCCCTTCAGGGGAAAGCGCACCACCACGTCGGACAGCCGCGCCACCGGGGCATCCGCCACGGCCGGCCGGCCCGCGCCCTGCCCCATGCGCGGCACGGCGGCCAGCAGGTCGCGGGTGTAATCGGCCTGCGGGTCGGAAAACAGACGCTCGACCGGGGCTTCCTCGACCATGGAGCCGTTGCGCATCACGATCACGCGGTCGGCCATTTCGGCCACGACGCCCATGTCATGCGTGATCAGAATGATGGCCATGCCGGTATCGCGCTGAAGATCGCGCAGAAGGTCCAGCACCTCGCGCTGCACGGTCACGTCCAGCGCGGTGGTCGGTTCATCGGCGATCAGCACCTCGGGGCGCAGGGCCAGGGCCATGGCGATCATCACGCGCTGGCGCATCCCGCCGGACAATTCATGCGGGTATTGACCCATCCGCCGTTCCGGCTGCGAAAGCCGGACGGCGCGCAGCGCCGCCAGCGCACGGGAGCGCGCCTCGGCGCGGCCGACCTGCGCATGGGCGCGGATCGCCTCGGCCAGCTGGGTGCCGATGGTCATGACCGGGTTCAGGCTGGTCATCGGCTCCTGGAAGATCATCGCCACCCGCTCGCCCCGGATCCCGCGCATCCGGGCCTCGGGCAGCGCGGTCAGCTCGGTGTCATGCAGGCGGATGCTGCCGCCCGTCACCCGCACGGCCGGGGGCGGCAGCAGCCCCATGATCGCCAGCGAGGTGATGGACTTGCCCGAGCCGCTTTCCCCGGCGATGCACAGGGTCTCGCCCCGGCGCAGCGAGAAGGAAAGGTCCCGCACCAGCGGGCGCAGGCCCGCCTCGGTGCGGACCGAGACGCAGAGGCCTCGCACCGACAGCACGGCCGCATCCTCCGGGGCGGGCGCCGCCCCGGAGCGGCTTTGCATGATCCCTGCCGCCGGCGTCATTCGAAGACGCAGCGGGGGAAGTAGAAGCTGACCACCCAGTTCGGCATGTCGACGATCTCGGAGATCCGCAGGTCGCCGCAGACCGAGCAGAGCATGTAGGCGTCCACCGCCGAAATCCCCCGCTGCGCACAGAGGAGATCGACCATGTTCGACACCGCGTCCCGCGCCCCAGACATGAGGTCGGGCCCGATGCCGGTCGTCACCTCGTAGCCCTTGGCGTCCAGATGGCGCGTGACCGGACCCGGCGTGGTGAAGCGCGGGGTCTTCAGGTTCGCGCCCTTCACCACGTCCAGCGTCAGGACCACGTCCATCGGGCTTTCGATGGCGGTGCCGCAGACCTCGCCATCGCCCTGCGCGGCATGGGTATCGCCCACGCTGAACAGCGCGCCCTCGACCTCGACCGGCAGGTAAAGCGTCGTGCCCGCCGCGAGGTCGCGGATGTCGAGGTTGCCGCCCACGCGCCGGGGCGGGACCACCGAATGGTGGCCGGCCTCGGCAGGGGCGTTGCCGATGGTGCCCGCGAAGGGCTTCAGCGGCACGCGGGCCTCCTTGCCCCACAGCGCGGGGGCAAGGCTGGCCGGATCATAGGACCAGACGTTCAGCGCCGGGTCGGGGAACTGGTCGGCCAGGAGGCCGAAGCCCGGGATGTTGGCCGTCCAGCCAAAGCCGCGCCCGTCGAAGGCCTGCGGAGTGAAGCTCTCGATCGTCACCTTCAGCGCATCGCCGGGCCTGGCGCCCTCGACGAAGATCGGGCCGGAGACTGGGTTGATCCGGCCGAAATCCAGCGCCTGCACATCGGCGAGCGTGGACGACGGGCCAAGCTGGCCCGCCGAGGAATCCTGACAATGGAACAGGATCGTCGATCCCGGTTCGGCCCGCAGCGCCGGAGGCAGGGAATTGTCCCAGCCGAAATGGTGCTGCGCGCCGTGGATGGTGTAGTCGCAGGCCTTGCACATTACTCTTTGACCCAGACGTAGTCGTAGTTCACCGGGATCGAGACCGGATCGACGAACAGCTCATCGGCGCCGCCCAGCCGCTCGGACTTCATCGTGTAGCGTTCCTCGTTGAAGACCGGCGCCCAGGGCGCGTCATCCATCACGCCCATGTAAACGTCGGACCAGAGCTTCAGCCGCTCTTCGGACTTGGCCGGATCGAACATGCTGTCGGCCTCGACCGCCTTGGCGTCCAGCGCCTCGTTGCAGTATTTCGACCAGTTCCAGCCGCCCTCGCCCGCGCCGGCGCAGCTGAGGATCGGGCCGAAGAAGTTCGACGGATCGGGGAAGTCGGCGATCCAGGCCATGCCGCCAGACCAGATCATCGGCGCTGTGCCTGCGCCGCCGGCCTCGATCACGTTGGCCTGGGCAAGGCTCTGGATCGTGGCCTTGATGCCGATGGCGGCAAGGTCCTGCTGGATGGCCTGGGCGATGCGCGGGTTCGGGTCGGTGTTCATCACGAAAAGCTCGGTCTCGAAGCCGTCGGGATAGCCCGCGTCGGCCAGAAGCTTCTTTGCGCCTTCCACGTCATAGGGATACCCGCCGTAATCCCTGGTATAGCCCGGCATCGAGGGCGGCAGCGGCTGGTTCGCCGGGACGGCGCGGCCGTTGATGATCTGGACCACGCGGTCCTTGTTGATCGCCATGTTGACGGCCTTGCGCACCTCGACCTTGTCGAAAGGCGGCTGCGTGACGTTCATCGTGACATAGCCGGTGTGCAGCTGCCCACCCTTGACCACGCGCTCGGCCTGTACGGGATCGGCCATCACCTCCTGGAACTTGGCCGGAGGAATGCCGTCGCCGGGAATGTCCACCTCGCCGTTCTGCAACCGCAGCAGCGCCACGACCGGCTCTTGCCCGACTTCGACGGTGAAGCTGTCCAGATAGGGCACGCCCGCGATCCAGTAGTCGGGGTTCTTCTCGAACACCAGCCGCTGGCCCAGCGTCCATTCCGTCAGCTTGAAGGCCCCGGTGCCCACCGGCTTCTTGCCGAAGTCCGCACCCTCAGCCTCGACCACCTCTTTCGGCACGACGAAGGAAAAGTTCAGCGCCATGACATGCAGGAAGGTCGCGTCGGGACGGGTCAGCGTGATCTTCACGGTCTGCGGATCGACGACCTCGACCCCCGACAGCCCGCCCTCGCCCGCCGCGTCGAAGCCGGCGATCGAGGCGAAGAAGCCCGCGCCCGGCGACTGGGTGGCGGGGTTCGTCACGCGGTCGAGCGAATATTTCACGTCCTCGGCCGTCATTTCGCGGCCGTTGTGGAACTTGACGCCGGGGCGCAGCTTGAAGGTGTAGACCAGACCGTCGGGCGAGATCTCGTAGCTTTCCGCCAGGCCCGGCCGCAGCGTGGTCGTGCCGGGGACATAGTCCATCAGCCCGTCGAACAGCGACTTGATCATCGACCAGTTCTGCCAGTCATAGCCGATGGCCGGGTCCAGCGTGGCCACGTCGTCCTTGTAGGTCAGGACGATCGAGCCGCCCGCCTTGGCGTTCGGGTCCGGCGCGTAGTCCTGCGCCGCGGCGGGAAGCGCCAGTGACAGGATCAGGGCCGTGGAAGCAAGAAGGTGTTTCATTCCGTTTCTCCTCTGTTGTCATTTCAGCTTGATGCGGGGATCGATCAGCGGGGCGACCAGATCGGCCAGCAGGTTGCCCAGCACGATGGCAAAGGCCGAGACCAGCGTGACGCCCATGATGATCGGGATGTCGACGCGCTGGATCGCCTGCCAGGCCAGCTGGCCGATGCCGGGCCAGCCGAACACGCTTTCCACCACGACGATGCCGCCCATGAAGATGCCGATGTCGATGCCGATCATGGCGATGATCGGCAGGATCGCGTTGGGCAGCGCATGGCCCAGCACCACGCGGGCGCGGCCCAGTCCCTTGGCGCGGGCGGTGCGGACATAATCGGCGCGCAGGACCTCGATCATCGAGGAGCGCATCATCCGGGAATACCAACCCGATCCCAGGATCCCCAGCGTCAGCGCCGGCAGCACCAGATGGGCGAAGCTGCCGTAGCCGCCGATCGGGAACCAGCCGAGCTTGACCGCAAAGACGTAGAGCAGCAGCAGGCCCACCACGAATTGCGGGGCCGAGACGGTGACGAAGCTGGTCATCATCAGCGTCTGGTCCAGCATCGTGCCGCGTTTCAGCGCCGCGACGATGCCCAGCGTCAGGCCCAGCGCCAGCTCGGCCGCGATGGCCCCCAGCATCAGCAGCAGCGTCGCCGGCAGGCGCGAGGCGATCAGCTCGGCCACCTCGGTCTTCTGCAGGTAGCTCCGGCCCAGGTCGCCCTGCACCAGCCCGGCGAGGTAGCGGCCGTACTGGATCAGGAATGGCCGGTCGAGGCCCAACTCGCGGCGGATGTTCTCGACCGTCTCGGCGGTGGCCGAGCGGCCGGCGATCTGGCGCACCGGATCGGCGGGCAGGACGTAGAGCAGGACGAAGGTGATGAAGCTGACCCCCAGAAGGATCAGCGCGGACACCAGCAGGCGGCGGATCAGATAGGCGGCCATCAGTCACGTCCCCGCTGCGTCGGATCCAGCACGTCGCGCAGGGCGTCGCCCACCAGGTTGAAGGCCAGCGCCAGGAGGATGATCGCCGCGCCGGGGATGAAGACCAGCCAGGGTGCGGTCTGGAACCAGGTCTGGTTCTCGAAGATGATGTTGCCCCAGCTCGGCGTCGGCGGCTGCACGCCCACGCCAAGGAAGGACAGCGTCGCCTCCAGCAGCACGGTGGTCGAGATGCCCAGCGTGCCCCAGACGATGATCGTCGGCACCAGATGCGGCAGGATGTGGCGGAAGAGGATCCGCCCCGTGCCCGCCCCCAAAGTGCGCTCGGCTGCGATGAAGTCGCGCGTCGCCAGCGAGGAGGTCTCGGTATAGATCACCCGCGCGGCCTGGACCCAGTTCACCAGCGCGATGACCATGGCGACGATCCAGAGCGAGGGCTGGAAGATCGCGGCCAGGCAGATCGCCAGCAAGAGCGCGGGGAAGGCCATCATCAGGTCGGTGAAGCGCATCAGCACCGCCCCGATCCAGCCGCGGAAATAGCCCGCGGTGATGCCGACCAGCGTGCCGATGATCAGCGCCAGCCCGTTCGCCACCACGCCGATCACCAGCGAGGTCTGCGCACCGTAGAGGATGCGGGTGAACAGGTCGCGGCCCAGAAGGTCGGTACCGAAGATGAAGCGTGCGTCGGGCGGCAGCGGCGCGCCTTCCAGCGTCAGCCCGTCGAACAGCTGTTCGTCCGGGGCATAGGGCGCAATCCAGGGCGCAAGCACCGCACCCGCCACCACCAGCGCGATCAGCGCCAGGCCCAGCAGCGCCAGCTTGCGCCGCATCAGCCGCCGCAGCGGCGAGGGCGGCGTGAAGGACGCGTCAGCCACGGTCATCGCGGGCCTCCTCGGGGGCGGCGGTCAGCATGGCCACCACGCGGGCGGCGGCGTCCTCGAAGCTGACGCGCCAGGCCATCGCCATCTGGCGCAGCTGGGCATAGGCCGCCGCATCGTCGCGCGCGCCTCTTGCGGCCAGCAGGGTAACGGCCCGCACGACCGTCTGCCGCTCGTCCAGCCGCCGACGCAGGTCCGAGATTTCCACGGTCAGCGCCCGCTGCGCGTCGAAGGCATCCCGCGCGATCAGCAGCGCCGAATAGGCGCCGTTGTCGCCCACCGGCTTCAGCAGTTGCGCATGGGCCCCGGCCCGCAGCGCCCATTCGATCCGCCCCGGAGCCTCGGACCCGATCAGCGCCACCATCGGCATCGGGCTTTGCCCCGGCGCCCAGGGAAACTGCTCGTCATGGCCCGTGTCCGCGTCGAAGAAGACGAAATCCGCCGCCAGCGCCACGGGGCCAAGCTCGGGCCAGGCCTCGGAGACCTGCAGGCCGATGGCGCGCAGCTGGCGCTCCAGCGCCTGAACCGTGGGATGGGGGCGGTGCAGGATCACCGCCGTCGCGCCGCCAAGGTTCTGGATGCGGATCGCGCGCCTCATGACACCACCCGCAGCTGCGGCGCGGCAACAGGCGTGCGGTCGCGGGCAAGATAGGGGTCGCCGGGCAGCGCGGGCAGCGTCTTGACCGGCCGGAAGATCCCGCCCTCGACCCGGGCGATCATCACCGGCAGGGCGGTGTGATGCGTCGTGCGGTCGATCATGCCGGGACCGGGCACCCGGTCCAGAAGCGCGGGAAGGGCCAAGGCCTCGGCCCCCGGCCGCCCGTTCAGCAGACGCGCCAGCTCCATCACCGCCGCATGGGCCGCCGCCTCGGGCGAGGAGCCGAAGCCTCCCGCCGCCGCGCCACGGAAATAGGGCCCGGCCGAGACCAGACCCTCGGCCGCCGGGCCGATGGCGGGCAGTTCGGCCTCGGTCAGGTTGCACGACAGGATGGGCCGCCGCGACGGCGCGAAGTCGGGATCGGTGGCCGCCAGCCGGTGCATCCGGGCAAGGAATTCATAGGATGACGGCCCGACAAGGTTGTTCAGGATGAAGGCCGGGCGCGTAGCCTTGATCTCCTCCAGGATCCGTCCCACCTCGGTCGATCCCAGCGGCAGGCAACGCTCGCCCACCACCTCGCCCCCGGTGGCCGTGATCCGCTCGCGGGCAAGACGGTTCATCTCCCAGCCCCAGATGTAGTTGGATCCGGTCAGATAGGCCCGCGCACCATGGGCGGGCAGCGCCCAGTCCAGCAGCGGCAAGAGGTGCTGGTTTGGGCAGGCATGGGTATAGACCACATGGTCCGAGGCCTCGAACCCCTCGTAGGGCAGGGCATACCACAGGGTTCCACCGAGCTTCTCCAGCACCGGGATCACCTCCTTGCGGCTGGAGGAGGTGACGCATCCCAGGATGTGCCGCGTCCCGGTGTTGCGCAGGAGATCCTCGCAGAGCGGGGCATATCGGTCGAGATCGCCGCCGGGATCCCGTTCGACCGGCAGGAAGGCCAGGTCGATCGAGGGGTCGGCATTGACCTGGGCAATCGCCGCCGCAGCACCGGACCTGCAGGCTTCGGCTAACAGCGAATAGCCCCCCGAGCGCGAGTACAGCAAACCCAGTTCGATCGGTCGTTTCCCGGTCAAGTTGTCCCCAGAATGCCAAAAAGCCCCGGCGCCGACGTTAGGTCAGCTTCCAGGGCCCGATTGCCGCACGGTTTTTCACCAGATTTCCCGCAGTCTACAGGGGACCGCCAGCCAGTCAAGATGCCTGCGGGGCCGTCAGAAGCAGAGGATCTCGGCCTCGGCCTCGGCGCGGCGCAGATCGGCGACAAAGCCGTTTGCCGGGGCGGTGTCGCGGAAAAGCGTCGATCGCTCGCCCGAGGTCTGCCGCATGGCCAGAACAGTCTCGGCGGATACATAGGCGTCATAGGGCAGGATCGTGGCGATCACGTCGATCGCGCAGGAGCAGCGGCGAAGCGCGTCCGGCGTCTGGCCGTTCGCCGCCATGCAGCCGAAGACATAATCCGCCCGCGCCTCGGTCGGATAATCGTTCACCGGCAGGGTCTGGGCCTCGGCCGGCAGAAGGAAGAGCAGGGGCAAGGCGTGCAGAATGCGTGTCATTTGCCATCCTTTCCGGTATCCATCAGCGTGATGGTCTCGTGATAGCCTGCGCCAGAACCGGGTATATCGGCGCTCAGGCTCAGGAAATGTCCGGGAACCGAGTCCGAGATCACGAAGCGCAGGCTCAGCCCGGCGAACTCGCCCATCCGCCCGCGGTTCGGGTCGGCCTCGAACGGGTGCAGGGTCACGACCTTGGCCGCGACCCTGCCCGCGCCGAGCGGCTGGCTGACCTCGTCCAGATCGCCGCCCTCGCGCAGGGCGTCCTTGATGCGGTTGCGGATGTAGAACGGGCTGCCGCCGGTCAGCGTGGCCATGCTGCGCGCGACGGATTCCAGAAAGACCAGCAACACCGGATTGCCGCCCCCGGCCGGAAACTCCGGCAGTTTGCGGCTGCGGCCATCCGCGACCAGGGTCAGCACAAGGCCCTCCGTACCGTCCCTCGCCAGCACCATGCTCCCTTCCGCCACCGGCAGGAACTCCGGGGCGGCGGGCCCGTTGCGGACATGGGCGTAGTGAATCTCCTGCCCGGCCGGCAGGGCGGAGAAGATCCCTTCGGCAAAGAGACTGTCGGTCACGGGATCGGCTCTGGCTGGCCCTGCAAGCACAAGCAGCAGCGCCGCAAGCAGTCTGGTCATGGGAAGTCCCCCGGTCTCATCTCTGCTCTCCCACCAGACGCAGGAGCGCGTCGCGCAAGTCCTCGGGCCGGATGGGCTTTTCCAGCACCCGGACGCCGTGCCGCGCACAACTGCGCACGACCGAGGCCGTGCGATGCGCCGTCACCACGATGGCCGGAATCTCCGTGCCGCTCAGCTTGCGCAAAAGGGTGATGGTCCGCAGGCCGGTATCGCTGCCGCGCAGGTGGTAGTCCGCCAGGATCAGGTCGGGCGGCTGACCCGGCCGCGTCGCGGCATCGCGCGCCGCGGCCGTACCCTCGACCACCTGCGTCCGCATCCCCCAGCTGTCGCGCAGGATCACGGCATAGCCATGGCGCATGGCGGCGTTGTCCTCGACGATCAGCGCGTGCTTGCCGCGCAGCCGGTCGCGGTCCGCCGGCGGCGGGGCGGAGGAGCGGCGGGGCAAAGCGTTGCGGGCCACGATCTCCAGCCCGATGCGGAACACCGACCCGCGTCCGGGCTCGCTGTCCAGCGCGATGGGATGATCCAGCTTGACGCAGGCGCGCTTGACGATGGAGAGGCCCAGACCCATGCCGGGCTCGCCGCGCCGGTCGTGTTCCAGCCGGTGGAATTCGGCAAAGATCTGTTCGCGGTCCTCGGCCGGGATGCCGATGCCGGTGTCATGCACCTCCAGCCAGGCCCGCGCCCCGCAGCGGCGCGCGCCGACCAGGACGCTGCCGGTTTCGGTATATTTGATCGCGTTCGACACCAGGTTCTGTGCGATCCGGCGCAGGAAGACCGGGTCGCTGTCCACCGCCAGCGAACTGCGGACGAAGCGCAGCCGCAGCCCGCGGGCCGCGGCCGGGGCCTCGAACTCGCCGCGCAGGCGGTCGAACAGCGCGTTCAGGTTGACGGGCTTGCGGTTGAACTCGATCCGCTGCGAGTCGAGCCGCGAGATGTCGAGGACGGCGCGGATCAGCTCCTCGACGGATTCGAAGGCATTGCCCAGCCGCTTGACAAGGTCGGCCTCCGCGCCGCCAAGCTGCAGCGTGGACAGCGTGGACAGGAACAGCCGGGCGGCGCTGAGCGGCTGCAGGAGGTCATGGCTGGCCGCGCGCAGGAAGCGGGTCTTCGAGCGGTTCGCCTCCTCGGCCGCCATCCGTGCCGCCGCAAGCTCGTGGTTCTTCTGGCTGAGGTCCGCCAGCGCGCGTTCAAGATCGCGGTTGCGGGCGGCGACCTCCTTCTCCAGAGCCAGCGCCGCCTGGAACAGCGACCAGGCCGAGCCGCGGGTCTTGTCGTAATGGTCCAGCCTCTCGATCAGCGCGGCGTTGATCCGGCCCAGCTTCTCGATCCGGCGTTCCAGGTCGTCGCCGTCTCGCAGCATCTAGTGGCCCTCGGGATCGAGGAAGGCGAGGCCGACAAAGGTCTGGTTCATGTGCATGCCGCCATGCTGCTCGCCATAGGTGTTGAAGCCAGCCATGTTGTAGCGATTGAAGATGTCCTTGATCACGCCCCCCAGCCCGGCATGTTCCATCGCCAGCCGGCGCAGGATGCAGTCGAACGACAGGATAAGCGACGGGGTGGCCGGAAGGTTCCGCAGCATCGCCTCGAAACCTTCGGTCAGATCCTCGGCCAGCCCCAGCGACATCACCGCGCCGGTGTCGATCGAGGACATCAGGAGAAGGCGGCCGTCCTCGGTCTGCTGGCGGATCGCGCGGACGAAATAGCGGCCGCCCATGTTCACCAGCAGCGGGTGGCGGGCAAAGACCAGGGGCGAAAGCTCGCCGACCGGGACGCCGACGATGCGGGCATATTCCTCGGCTGCGGGTTCGGCGTTGATTTCCAGAAGCGAGCGTTCCGCCGGATTGGCGCGGGTGACGATCATCCGGGTCTCGGTGGCGCGGAAGTGGTCGAAGATCAGGTCGCGCACTTCCAGATCGGTCTCGATCAGGCAGAAGATCGCGACATCGCGCAGCACGGCCTGATCGGCGATCACGAAGGTCTGCGAGAAATCCAGATCGTCCCCGGCCGAGCCGCCCATCACCATGACATGCGGCAGGGCCGCATCCAGCGTGGCGACCAGCACCTCCTCCTGCTGCGCGGACCCATCCACCAGCAGGATCCCGAACAGCCTGCGGCCGGGATCGGGCCGGAACCGCTGCACCAGGTCGCGCAACCCGGTCATCCAGCGCGAGACCGGCAGCCGGGACAACTCGTCCAGCACCAGCACCTCGGAGCGGAAGCTGCGCGCCGGAAAGCCGATGGCGACAGCGGTGCCGTTCGAATAGCCCTCGCCCGACAATTCCCCCGCCGAGGAGCAGCCGACGATCCGGCAGGCAACAGGCAGGCCCTTGCGCAGTTCGGCCGCCAGCACCGGCAGCGTGGCGCTGGGCGAGGCGAAGATCAGCACCAGCTCGGGCTCGGCCGGCGCAAGGCTGGCCAGAAGGCCGGCGGCGGCCGAGGCCACGTCGCCCATGTGGATGGTAGCCTTGACCGGGGTGGCGACATGCGCAGCGGCGGACTTGCTCACCTCCCGGCCCCCTTTCCGGTCAGTCGCAGTCGAACAGCTTGATCGACTTGGCCAGCAGCACGATCTGCGTCCGCCGCCGTGCCCCGATCTTGCTCATGATCGCGGCGATATGCGTCTTCACCGTCGCCTCCGAGATGTTCAGCTCGTAGGAGATTTCCTTGTTCGCCTTGCCAAGGCAGATCTGGCGCAGGGTCCGGACCTGCTGATGCGTCAGCGAGGCGAAGCGGTGCGCGATCTCCTCCATGTCCGGGCGCGCGCCCTGCGGCGGGTGGTCGTCCGGGTCATAGCCATCGGGCGTCACCCTCTCGCCCGACCAGACCCGGCGCAACGCCGCGCACATCGCCTCGCGCCCCAGCGACTTGCTGATATAGCCCTGCGCCCCGGCCGCCATGACCGCGCTGATCATCGCCGGATCCTCGTTAGCCGAGATCACCGCGATGGGGATACCCGCAGCCACGCGCCCCAGCGCCACCATCCCCTCGGACCCCTTGGCGTCGGGCAGGTTCAGGTCCAGCAGGATCGCATCCGGCGGCTTGCCATATTTCAGGCGCTGGATCGCCGCCGCAAGGTTGCGCTCGCAGGCCGTCTGGCGCAGGCCGAAGGCGACGCGCAGCGTCACCGTCAAGGCCTCGCACATCAGGGGATGGTCGTCGACGATCAGAAGGTCGTCGACCCTCATCATGACGCCGGTCGCCGCCGGACCCGGAGGTCCGGTCACAGTCTGGTGCCGCATGTTCTCCTCCCGTCCGCGCCCTGGTCATGCCCCGCGGTTCCAGAACGAACGCCCTGGCAGCTCCCCGGGTTCCTCGCGCCCCGGTTGTCCCCCTGATATTTCCGCTTTCGAGAATGACAGAGTTTTTCCCGCAGGTATCTCCTACTTTGGGTTGATTTACTCGTCCTGCGCAGCGTGGCATGGTTGGTGGAATCCGGGGAGGGGGAAGATGCTAGACCGCTTCTGTCTGGGCGCTTTCGCGCTTGTCGCCGCGCTGTCCGCAACGCCCGCCGTCCTTGCCGAGGACCTGACGATCGGCAGCCTCGCCTCGGGCACGGTGCGCTGGGAACTGGACACGATCCAGCACTACGGCCTCGACAAGGCCGAGGGGTTCGAGCTGAAGATCGTCGAACTGGCCGGCAATCCGGCCACCCAGGTCGCGCTTGCCGGAGGCGAGGTCGATGCGATCGTGTCGGACTGGCTTTGGGTCGCGCAGCAGCGGGCCGAGGGCAAGGCCTATGTCTTCATCCCCTTCTCCACCGCCGTCGGGGCGCTTCTGGTGCCCGAGGGCAGCCCGGCGCAGAGCCTGGCGGACCTGAAGGGCAAGAGGATCGGCATCGCCGGCGGCCCGGTGGACAAGAGCTGGCTGATCCTGCGCGCCTATGCCCGGCAGGAAACCGGCGAGGATCTGGCCGCCGTCACCGAGCAGGTCTTCGGCGCGCCGCCGATGATCTATGAGGCCGGGCTTTCGGGCGAGGTCGACGGGGCGATCAACTTCTGGAACTTCCTGGCCAAGATGAAGGTCCACGGCATGCGCGAGCTGATCACCGTCGCCGACGCCGCCACGGCCCTGGGCCTTGACCCCGCGACGCCGCTCCTCGGCTATGTCATGGATGAAAAGCTGGTGCAGGAAAAACCGGAACTGGCGGCCGCGCTGAAGCGGGCCTCGCGGGCGGCGAAGGATCTCCTCCTGACCGACGAGGCGGCATGGGAGCGGCTGCGCCCGATCATGAACGCCGACGACGACGCCGAATATGCCGCCCTGCGCGACGGCTGGCGCCAGGGCGTCCCCGCCGACGCGCCGGTGGACGAGGCGAACGCCGCCAAGGTCTTCGCCCTGATGGTCGAGCTTGGCGGCGAGGAGCTTCTGGGCAAGGTCACGGCCTTGCCCGAGGGTGTATTCTACAAAGGTGACTGACCTCGGACCAACCAGGCGCCCCTCGGGAATCCTGCCGGTGATCCTTTCGCTGGCGGCCTTCCTGGGCCTGTGGGCCATCGTGGCGGCCCTTGTGGCCGAGCCCGTCACCATGCCCGGCCCGCTGCGGGTCTGGACCGTGCTTGTCGACGAGACCGCCTCGGGTCGGCTGCTGGCGAACACCGGCGTCACGCTCCTGCGGGTGATCGCCGCTTTCGTCGTGGCCATGGGCATCGGCGTGGCGCTTGGCCTGATCCTGGGCCGCAGCGGCAGGACGGACCGCTGGCTGAACCCCTGGCTGGTGATCCTGGTCAACATGCCCGCGCTGGTGGTCACGGTGCTGTGCTACATCTGGATCGGGCTGAACGAGGTCGCCGCCGTCGCCGCCGTGGTCATCAACAAGGTCCCCCTCGTCACCGTCATGGTGCGCGAAGGCGCCCGCGCCCTGCGCCCCGACCTCGACGACATGGCCCGCATCTTCCGCATGCCGCCCGGCGCGCGGCTGCGCCATGTGGTCCTGCCGCAGATGGCCCCCTACATCGCCGGGGCCGCCCGCGCGGGCCTGTCGCTGATCTGGAAGATCGTGCTGGTGGTCGAGTTCCTCGGTCGCTCCAGCGGGGTCGGCTTCCAGATCCACCTCAATTTCTCGATGTTCCGCGTCGCGCATATCCTGGCCTATGCCTTCGCCTTCATCCTGGTCATGCTGGTGATCGAATATCTCCTCCTGCGCCCGCTGGAACGGCACGCAAGCCGGTGGAGGCAGGATGGAGATTGACATCCACGCCAAGTCCTTCGCCGGCCGCCCCGTGCTTGGCCCGATCCGCCTGACGCTGGGCCAGGGGCAGCGGGTCGCGATCCTGGGCCCCTCGGGGATCGGCAAGACCACCTTCCTGCGCATCGTCGCCGGGCTGGACGAGGATTTCGAGGGCACGGTCACCGAGATCGGCCGGACCACGGTCGTCTTCCAGGAGCCCACGCTCCTGCCCTGGCGCACCGCGTTGGAGAACATCACCCTGCCCGCCGGAGTGACGGCGGAGGTCGCCCGCGCCCTGATGGCCGAGGTCGGGCTTGCCGGCAAGGACGCGCTCTATCCCCGCCAGCTGTCGCTGGGCCAGCAGCGGCGGCTGGCCCTGGCCCGCGCCTTCGCGCCCGCGCCCTCCACGCTTCTGATGGACGAACCCTTCGCCTCGCTGGACGCCGAGACCGCCGGGCGGATGCTGGACCTGACCGCCGCGCTTCTGGACCGGGCCGGGGCCTCGCTGATCTTCGTCACCCACGACCCGGCCGAGGCCGCGCATCTGAAGGCGCAGCCAATGACGCTGCGGGGCAGCCCGGCGACGCTGTCCTAAAGCCCGGTCAGCGGGAAGCTTTCGTCGAAGACATTGCCGTCGGTATCCTCGGCATGGACGGTGATCCGGTCGGCGCCGTTGTCGAGGAAGCGGAACTGGAACACCGGGTCCTCGGAAATCGAGATGCCCGCCGTCATCCGGAACAGAAGCTCGTCACCCTGCCGCACCTCCAGCAGATCGACGAAATGCGCCGGGATGTTCAGCAATGTCACCTGGTCGCGCTGGAAGCCGGTGGTATTCGGATGCCGCAGCATCAGCTTGGCGGTGTGGCGCATCCCTGTCCCCTCGGGCTCCGAGGACAGGATCTGGAACCGCATCCTGCCCATCTCGGCCATCAGCGCCTGCAGGTCCTTCGAGGCCGGGGCGGCGCAGCCCCCGCTCGCCTTGACGAAACGCCCCGCCAGCACGCTGGCCTTGTCGGTCGTCGCGATGGCGCGGACGTTGGAATAGGCGTTCACCCGCAGCCGCAGTTCCATGTCCAGCGGCAGCATCGCCGGGCCCAGCGTGATCTCGGCGGCGACGGGGGCGGGGTTCTCGTCGATCACCACCGTCAGCGCCCGGATCGGCGGGGCGCCGAGCGGCTGGGTCAGATGCACCGGGACGAAAGCCGGATCCACCGCGCGGGGCGGGGCGTCGAGAAGCAGGACCTCCGCGTTCTCCACGGCCGTATCGCCCCTGGGGACCAGGGCCTTCAATTCCTCCCAGGCCGAGCTTTCCACCAGCGGATTGTCCTGCGCCGCAAGGGGCGCGGGGCACAGCAGAGCGGCGACAAGGGCAGCGCGAAAGGGATGCGGCATGGCGCTTCCTCCCCCTCTACTACCGCACGAATCCGACCCCGGCGCGAGTCCTACTTAAGGCTGATCCCCCGTCCCCCGCCGATGCGCTAGACTGACCGGCAGGAGACCGCCCATGTTCCACCTGATCGTCACGGCCTGCCTTCTGGCCGATCCCGCCCTCTGCGCCGACCGCCTGCTGCCCACGCCCGGCCCCCTGAGCGAAGCCGCCTGCATCGCCGGGGCCGAGCGCCGCATCGCCGACTGGGCCGCGCGTCACGCCGACCTTGTCACCGGCGACTGGCACTGCCGCGCCACGGCCGACCTTCCCCACCTCGCCCTCGCCGAGATCGCGCCCGGCGTCCTTGTTCACGCCGGGCACCCAGAGCCGGTCTCGCCCGCGAACGGCGGCGACATCGCCAACCTGGGCGTCGTGATCGGAGACACGGTGGCCGTCATCGACCCCGGCGGCAGCCGTGCCATCGGCGAGGGACTTTACGCCGCGATCCGCCGCATCACCGACAAGCCGGTCAGCCATGTGATCCTGACCCACATGCACCCCGACCACATCTACGGCGCCGAGGTCTTTGCCGAGGCCGGGGCAGAGATCGTCGCCCACCGCAACCTGCCCTCGGGCGTCGAGCGGCGGGCGGGGGTCTGGGCCGAGAGCATCCCGCGCCAGGCCGGGGCGCTGGCGATGCTGGGGACGCGGGCCGTGCTGCCCGACCGCACCCTCGCCGCGCCCGAGGACATGGATCTTGGCAGTGCGACCCTTCGGCTTCAGCCCGTGGCGACGGCGCATACCGACAACGACCTGACCATCCTGCACCTGGAAAGCGGCGTGCTCTTTACCGGCGATCTGGTCTTTGCCGGGCTGACTCCATCGCTCGATGGCTCGCTCACCGGCTGGCTGGACTGGCTTGGCCATCCGCCCGAGCCGATGCCGTCCGTCATCATTCCCGGCCACGGCCCGGTGCGGATGCCATGGGACCAGGGCACCGCGCCCCTTCGCGCCTATCTCACCGCACTCGCCGACCAGACCCGCGCCGCCATCCGCGCGGGCGAAGCGATGAGCGAAGCCGCCGCCCATGTCGGCACCGACCAGCGCGACGGCTGGCAAGGCTTTGATGAGATCAACGCCCGCAACGCCATCGCCGCCTTCAAGGAGCTGGAGTGGGAGTAGCCGGCAAATGCGCCGCGATCGCCCGCCCCAGCGCGAAGGCGCGCTGCTCCAGGATCACCGGGGTTTCGCAGACATAGGTCAGCTGCGCCTGCCGGTCGGTGAAGATGCGGGTGTCCCAGTCGAGCCGCGCTTCCTCGGCGTCGATCCTGTCGAAGTCGGGTTCGGCGGCAGCGGACAGCCGCGTCATCTCGGCCCGCCGCGCCTCGATCTGGTCGCTCAGGACCATCTGCTTCTCGGCATAGCGGGCGACCCCGGACATGATCCGGCTGCGGTAGGCGTCGATCCGGTCGAACACCGCGACGAACAGCGCCGTCAGCTCCTCCGCACTCGCGCCCCGGGCAAAGGCCGCGATCTGCGCCTCGGCCTCCTCCACCGGAAGGCGGCGCTGCTCGAGCACCTGCGCCAGGGCGGCGATGTCCGGACGCCGCGCCAGTCCAATAACTGCGTCGTCCGGCGGCGGGCCGGGCCAGAGCTGGCCGATGGAGAGATGCGGCTGTTTCGGCTGGATGCAGGGCCAGGTCGGATCGCCCGAACCTCCGGCCATCGCGGCGGGGCTCAGCAGCATCAGGGCGAGAACGAGAACGCTTTTCATCCTGCTTGTCCTTTCCGTCGGACCCAGAGGCCCTTTGCTGGATCGTACATGTAGACCGCCGCAGCGAAGAAGCCGGCGAAGCCTCCGGCCGTGACCAGAAACGAGGTCGGGTCGAACCGGAGGTAGAGCGCGAAGCGGATCAGCTCGACCGCATGGGTGAAGGGGTTCAGCGCGCAGATCCAGTACAGAAGCTCGCTGGATTCCTTCATCCGCCACAGCGGGTAGAGCGCGGAGGAGGCGAAGAACATCGGGAAGATCAGGAAGTTCATCACCCCCGCGAAATTCTCCAGCTGCCGGATGGCCGAGGACACGAACAGCCCCAGCGCGCCCAGCATCAGCCCCGACAGGACCAGCGCGGGCAGGATGGCGAGGTAACCGGGGGCCGGCGGCCTCACGTCCCAGGCCCAGGCGATCAGCAGGAAGGCATAGACCTGCAGGATCGACACGAAGACCCCCGCCATCAGCTTCGACAGCAGAAGGAACCAGCGCGGCGCGGGGCTGACCAGCAAAGTCCGCATCGCCCCGGTTTCCCGGTCATAGACCATCGAGAGCGACGACTGCATCCCGTTGAACAGCTGGATCATCGCGCAGAGGCCGGGGGTGACGTAGACCTCGTAGAGGACATAGGTCTGGTAGGGTGGGGTGATCGACAGGCCAAGGACGGCACGGAAGCCGGCGGCGAAGATGAACAGCCAGACCAGCGGCCGCACCAGTGCGGCGACGAAGCGGCCCCGCTGGTTGACGAAGCGCAGCGCCTCGCGCCAGACGATGCCGCGGAAGACGATTGCCCATGCCCGCCAGCCGGTCATGCCTCGGCCTCCGTCAGGGTCAGGAAGGCCCGTGTCAGCCCCTCGGCCCCGGCCAGGTCGCGGGCCTCGCCATGCGCCAGGACCGCGCCCTGGTGCAAGACATAGACCAGATCCTCGGGTGCGATCTCGTCGAGGATATGCGTCGCCCAGAGGACCGAGACCCCGCCCATCGTCAGCCCCCGCACCAGCGCCAGCACCTCGCGGCGTGAGCGGACGTCGAGGCCGGTGGTCGCCTCGTCCAGCAGCAGGAGGTCCGGCCGGTTCAAGAGCGCCCGCGCGATCTCGGCCCGGCGTTGCTGGCCGCCCGACAGCGCGGCGACCTTCATCCCGGCCTTGTCGGCCAGATCGACCTGCGCCAGCACCTCGGCCATCCGGGCGCGGGCGGTCGCGCGGTCGATCCCGTGCAGCGCGGCGTGGTAGGAAAGGTTCTGCGCAACCGTCAGGTCGCTGTCCAGCGCGCGGGTCTGGAACACCACCCCCAGCCGCGCCAGCGCCTTGCCGGGCGCACGCCGCAGGTCGTGCCCCGCGACCCGGATCACCCCGCTCGTGTTGTCGTAAAGCCGGGTGACCAGCGAGAACAGCGTCGTCTTCCCTGCCCCGTTGATCCCCAACAGCGCCACGAAGCGCCCGCGCGGCACCACAAGCTCGACGTCGCGGAGCGCCACGACCCGGCCGAAGGCATGGCTGACCCCAAGAACCTCCAGCGCCGGGTTGTCCATGCCGCCCCCTCAGTCCGGCGCCACCACGATGCCCCAGGGTTGCTGGCCCACCGGGACCGAGCGCACGACCTCCATCGCCGCCACGTCGATCACCGAGACATCGTTCGAATTGCCGTTGGTGGTGAAAAGCAGGCGCTCGTCCGGGGTGAAGGCGAGTTGCCAGACGCGCTGGCCGACCAGCAGGTAATCCGTCACCTCGAACGTCGCCCCGTCGATCACCGCCACCCGGTTCGCCGGCCCCAGCGCCACGAAGATCCTGGACCCGTCCTGGGTGATCTTCAAGCCCACCGGCTGGATCGCCTCGGGCAGGACGCCGGGGATCTCGAACCCGATCTTGTGGATGACCTCCTTGGTCGCCACGTCGATCACCGCGACCGTCCCGCCGATCTCGGCCGTCACGAACAGAAGCTTCCCGTCCGCCGTGAACTGCGCATAGCGCGGGCGCTGGTCGACCAGCACGTTCGCCACGATCTGCGAACTCGCGGTGTCGATGAAATGCGCCATGTTGGTCGTCTCGGAGGTGTTCACCACGAAGGCCCCGTCGGGCGAGATCGCCATCCCCTCCGGCTCCACCCCCACCGGGACCTCGGCCAGCATCCTGTGCGACTGCACGTCGACGATGGTCACCAGGTTGTCGTCCTCGTTCGCGATATAAAGCGGGTTGCCCGAGGGGTGCAGCACGAACAGCTCCGGATCGGGGCCGGACGGAAGGGTATGCGTCTCCCGGTAGGTCTCGGTCTCGAAGACCCGCACCGTGTCATCGTCCGAGGCGCAGACGTAAAGCTCCTTCCCGTCGGGCGAGATGGTGATGCCGCGCGGCCTGTTCCCGGCGGGAAAGGTGGCGATCACCTCCAGCGTCTCGCTGTCGAGGACGGTGATGTCATTGCCCTTCTCGTTGCTGACGTAGACCTTGTTGGCCAGCGCGGGCTGGGCGAGCAGGACAAGCGACAGGGCTGCAAGGCGCATGGCGGACCTCATGGGAAGGAACATTCGGTTTCGGGGCGGTCCTTGCCCAGCGTGTCAAGCTGCGAGACCTGATGGAGGAACGCATCCTGCGGCGAGACCGAAACGGTCAGCGCCCCTGTCGTCAGCAGGATCGGCTGGCGCAACTGGTGGTCCCAGTCGCGGATGGTCAGCTTCTGGCCCTTGAAGCCCGCCACCTCGAACTCGGGCGACAGGATATGCTCGCGCAGCCTGGCCGGGTCGCCCGAGCCGGTCCGCGTCGCGGCCTCGCCGATGATGCGGACGGCAAGCCAGGCCTGGTAATCCTCCTCGCGCATCGGGCGGTGGGCCATGGCCTCGAAGCGGTTCTGGAACTGGGTCGCGCCCCAGGCCTCCAGCGCCGGGTGCCAGGTACGGGGCACAAGGCCGGCCGAGCCCGCGACGGGGCGCGCCTCCCAGGTCTGGTAGGGCAGGTATTCGGCGAAGATCCCGGCCTCGTCGGCGGCGATCAGGATGTCGTGGTCCTCGGCCCCCTGGGTGAAGACCGGCATCTGCTTCTGCACCTGGACATGGCCGGTATCCGTGCGCCGCGCGCCGCCGGTGTCCTCGTAGACGCGTTCCTCGACGATCTCGGCGCCGAACTTGGCGGCCGAGGTGCGGAAGGCCTGGGCGAGGTCGGCATCGGCCGGGTGGCTGCCGAGGATCAGGAACCACTCGTCCCACTTCTTCCAGGCCAGGAACTGCGCCAGCGCATCGGCGAGCATCGCATGGCTGGGCGCGACATGCACCAGGTTCGCCCGGCAGTCCTTGCCGCGCAAGCCATCGCCCCGCGCCCCGGCGTTCAGGACCAGCGCCCGGCCGCCTGCCGCATCGGCCAGCGCCAGCGTCGCCGCATCGTCGGCCAGCACCACGATGAACCCCGCACCCCCGGCCAGCGCCTCCTCCAGCGTGGCGGCGGCGGTTTCCGGCGTGGCGACATATTCGGCGGTCTCGAAGGTCTGGCCAAGGAAGCTGCCGGTGGTGGCGTTGTCCTCGGTCCCCAGCCGCGCCCCGGCAAGGCCAAGGTCGGCTGGCGGCAGGTCGAGGCGCGAGATCGGCGGCAGGCCGGCCACGTCCACCCGCAGGACGGCGGCGCGGATCAGCGTCTCTGCCGGGGCCGGGGCCGCTGCCAGAAGCCCCCACAGGGCAAGTGCCGCGATGATCCGCATTGGTCACCTCCCGGTTGATTGGGCCACAGCGCCGCGCAAGGCGTCAACTCAACCAAAAGGTTGAGGTTCTGCCGGCGCAATTCATCCTTCCGTCCGATTGCCGCGCGTGGGCGCCCGGAGCATCCTGTCCCGATGAAAGTCGCCCTTGTCTTTTGCCTTCTGGCCAGCCCGGTGCTCGCCGAGGGGCCGCCGGCCGCCGGGCGAGTGGCCTTCTTCGGGATCCATTTCATCGACCTCTCCACCGAGGGCGCGATCAACGGCGTCCGGGCCGACGAGACCGCCCGGACCGGGATGGCCGCCGCGCTGGTCGCCGAGGATATGGTTGCGCGGGGCTTCGTCCTCGTCCCGCTCGATCCGGTGGCGAAGCGGCTGGAGACCGTCTCCAATCCCGCGCGCTGCAACGGCTGCGATACCGCCATGGCGCAGGAGTTGGGCGCGGATTACGCGCTGACCGGCGAGGTGAGCAAGGTGTCGAACCTGATCCTCAGCCTGCAACTGAACCTGCGCGAAGCCGAGACCGGCAAGACCCTGCGGGCGGGGACCGTGGACATTCGCGGCAACACCGACGAAAGCTGGCAGCGCGGCTTCCGCTACCTTCTGCGCAACCTCATCTTCCGAAAATGACGGCCTCACTCGAACGGCTCCACCCGCGCCAGCGGCGGGTTTTCGGGCCGCGTGACCCAGCCCTCGGGGCCGTCGGGATACCAGATGACATGGGTATAGCCCATCTCCAGCGCGCGCTTGGCGACGTTCCAGGACATCCAGCATTCCGCCCGGCAGAAGATGACGACGAGCTGGTCCCTGTTGCCGCCGGTCGCGCGGTCCAGCCCGCGGCGCAGATAGGCTTCCTCTTCTGCCGACAGGGCCTCGAACCCGGTATTCGGCAGCCAGATCGCGCCGGGAATGCTGTCGCGCGGCTTGTCGCGCCAGATCGTGCCTTCGGGCAGGTCGGCGGGCTTCACGTCGCGGGGCATCACGTCGACGAACACCGCCTTCCCCTCACGGTGCAGCCTGGCAGCGGTGGCCGTGTCCGCCACTGTCGCCCCGGCCAGGGTCTCGGGCACCGGCGCGGAATAGGGCGGGCCACGATAACCCTCGGGCTCGGGCGGGGCCTGGGCCAGGGCGGGGGCCGCCAGCAGCGCCAGGACCAGGGCCAGTCTCACGGCGCGACCTCCTTCAGCGCGGTCCCCTGGTCATCGACCAGGGGCACCCCGGCCTTCGCCAGGATCGCGTCGATCCGGTCCTGATTGCGCCGGATCAGCGAGTTCAGTTCGCGCTTCCAGTCCTGATCGCTGGGCCGCACGCCCATGGTGATGCGGTAGAACAGCTTCGGGCTCGCCGTCTCACGCAGGAGCGGGGTGACCGTCAGCGCCGCATTTCCCTTGGTCAAGGGCCCCCCGATCGGACCCCAGAGTACCGCCGCGTCGATCTCGCCCGATTGCAGGTCGGCCAGCATGTCCCCGGCCGGGTCCTGCACCCGGCGGTCGACGATCAGCGGATAGGGTTTCGCCAAGGCCATCAGCCCGTTCTGCGCCAGATGCGTGGCCGGAGGCGTTCCCGCGACGATGCCGATCCGGTGACCCTGCAAGGCGGGGTCGGCCAAGGTCTCGACCTTGGCCAACGGGTCGTCGCTGCGCGTCACCAGCACATAGACCGAGGTGTAGTAATGGTTGGTGTTCTGCACCAGCTCGTCGCCCTGGGCATAGCCGATCACCACGTCGCAAAGCCCCGCCCGCAGCGTCTTGCGGATGAAGCCCGGCCCCATCGGGAACCAGGTCACCTCCAGCGGCAGGCCCAGTTCCTTGGCGAAAAGCGCGGCGATCTCGTTCTCGAAGCCCGGCTTGTCCTTGCCCGACATCGGCAGGTTGGCCGGATCCGCGCAAACCCGGAACGCCGTGGGCGACACCAGGTCCGCCGTCTGCGCCCCGGCGGCCAGGGGCAGGATCAGCGCCAGCGCAAGGACGGGAAGCCGCATCTCATCCCCCCATGCAGGAGTCTTCGTCCGCCGCCACCTCTGGGGGCTTGTCCGCCCGCTTGGCCGGCCGACCGCGATCCACGGCCCCCGCCCCGCGCGCCTTGAGGTAGGTGTAGATGTCGTCCAGATAGCACATCACGTTCGGGTTGGTCCCGAAGGACGGCATGACCGAATTCTGCGCCGCGCCCACCTTCTGCCGCCCCTCGGCCACCACGCCGATGAAGTCGTAATAATCCATCGCCAGCGCCGATTTCTTCAGCGCGGGCGCATAGGTCGAGCCCTCGCCGTCCGGCCCGTGGCAGACATGGCATTCCGCATGATAGCGCCGGAAGCCCGAGAAGGTGGCCCAGTCCACCGTGCCGTCTTCCTCGACCTTGAAGGTCGGCACGCCCTCGGCCGTCACCCAGCGCCCGTTTTCCTGGTGGTCCGCCACCAGGTTCGGATCGGTTTCCTGTGCCTGAAGCGGCAAGGTGGCCAGGGCGACCAGGCCGAGGGCATGGATCGGAAGGGACTTCGGCATGTCGTGCTGCTCCTGCTTCATGATCTCCTGCGAAGGCCGCCACACCCGGTCAGGGCATGGCGGCCGACATGAGCCGGATCCTGTCAGTCCGGCAGTTCGAACACCGTCAGCTGGCCGCCCAGCGCGGTGTATTCCGACAGCGCCGCATAACCGCCGACCGCGCCCAGACCTTCGGTCGGGTTGGTCAGGCCCGCCGCAAGGCCGATCCCGGCCCAGCCGCCGACCCCCGACAGGACGGCGACATACTGCTTGCCCTCGCGCTCATAGGTCATCACGTTCCCGATGATCCCCGAGGGGGTCTTGAACTTGAACAACTCCTCGCCCGTCTCGCTGTCGATCGCCTTCAGGTAGCCTTCCAGCGTGCCGTAGAAGACGATGTCGCCCGCCGTGGCCAGGGCCCCCGACCAGACCGAGAACTGCTCGGGCAGCGACCACTTGATCTCGCCCTTGATGTTGTCCCAGGCGATGAAGTTGCCCATGCCGCCATGGCTGTCGGGTGCGGGATACATCGACAGCGTCGCGCCGACATAAGGTTGCCCGGCGGCATAGCTGACCTTGAACGGCTCATAGTCCATGCAGACGTGGTTCGTGGGCACATAGAACAGGTTGGTCTTCGGGCTGTAGGCCGCGGGCTGCTGGTCCTTGGTGCCAAGCGCCGCCGGGCAGACGCCGGTGGTGTTGGTGTCCTCGCCGTTCTGCTCGGTCGAGTATTGCGCGACCACCGCCGGCCGGCCGTAAGTCTCCGAGGCCGGGTCCATGTCGACGCCGGTGGTCCAGTTCACCGCCGGGTCGTATTTCTCGGCCACCAGAAGCTCGCCCGTCTCGCGGTCCAGCGTATAGGCCAGGCCGTTGCGGTCGAAATGGGTCAGAAGCTTGCGCATCTGGCCGTCGACCTCCTGGTCGGTCAGGATCATCTCGTTGACCCCGTCGAAGTCCCATTCGTCATGCGGGGTCATCTGGTAGACCCATTTCGCCATGCCGGTGTCGGCGTCGCGGGCGAAGATGGTCATCGACCACTTGTTGTCGCCCGGGCGCTGCTTCGGGTTCCAGGTCGAGGGGTTGCCGGTGCCGTAATAGATCAGGTTCAGCTCGGGGTCATAGGAATACCAGCCCCAGGTGGTCCCGCCGCCGATCTTCCACTGGTCGCCCTCCCAGGTGCTGATCGAACTGTCCTTGCCGATCGGCTTGCCCAGTTGCGTGGTCTTCTCGGGGTCGACCAGCAGCTGGTCGTCCGGGCCGACGGAATAGGCCCGCCACAGCAGCTCGCCCGTCTCGATGCTGTAGGCGGTGACATGGCCCTGGACGCCGTATTCGCCGCCCGAGATGCCGACGATCAGCTTGTCCTTGACCGGCAGCACGGTGGCGGTGTTGGTCTCGCCCTTGGTCGGGTCGCCGTTCACCACCGACCATTTCACCTCGCCGGTCTTGGCGTCCAGCGCCACCAGCGTGGTGTCGGCCTGATGCAGGAAGACCTTGCCGTCGGCATAGGCAAGGCCCCGGTTCACCGTGTCGCAGCACATCACCGCGATCACGTCCGGGTTCTGCTTCGGCTCGTAGCGCCACAGGATCTTGCCGTCATTGGCCAGGTCCAGCGCGAAAACCGTGTTCGGGAAGGGCGAATGCACATACATGATGTCGCCGATCACCAGGGGCGAGCCCTCGTGCCCGCGCAGCACTCCGGTCGAGAAGGTCCAGGCGACCTTCAGATCCTTGACATTGCTCTTGTTGATCTGGTCCAGCTCGGAATACCGGGTGTTGGCATAGTCTCCGGTCTGGATCGCCCATTGCTTGGAATTTCCGATCGCCTCGGTCACGCTGTCGTTGGCGGATGCCGATAGGGTCATCCCCAGCAACAAAGTGAGAGACAGGATGCCGATGGTCTTCATGGTACCTCCTCCGTTGGCCAGCTTGGCGGCCGATTGTCAGAAACCAGGAACGGTCGGGCCGATGGATCCCGGCCCGGTGTCTTCAAGACGGGCGGCATCGGGTCGCCGCCTTCGTAATCCCTGTTTCATTAGGTTGCCGGTTCTCCCGCCGGTCAACCTTCCCCCCTGGCTTCTCAACCTAAAGTATGGCTGCGCCTCGGGATTTGCGGCGGGTCCGGTTCAGTAAACCACCACCGCCCGGATGCTTTTGCCCTCGTGCATGAGGTCGAAGCCCTTGTTGATGTCCTCGAGCTTGAGGATGTGGGTGATCATGCTGTCGATCTCGATCTTGCCGTCCATGTACCAGTCGACGATCTTCGGCACGTCGGTCCGGCCCCTGGCACCGCCGAAGGCCGTGCCCTTCCAGACCCGGCCCGTGACCAGCTGGAACGGCCGCGTCTCGATCGTCGCCCCCGCCGGGGCCACCCCGATCACGATCGACTGGCCCCAGCCGCGGTGGGTGCATTCCAGCGCCTGCCGCATCACCTTGACGTTGCCGGTGCAGTCGAACGAGTAGTCCACCCCGCCGATCCTGTCGAAGGGCGTCTTCGTCAGGTTGACGATGTGAGCCACCACGTCGCCCTCGATCTTCGTCGGGTTGACGAAATGGGTCATGCCGAACCTGCGGCCCCACTCCTCCTTGTCGTCGTTGATGTCGACGCCGATGATCTTGTCCGCGCCCGCCAGCTTCAGCCCCTGGATCACGTTCAGCCCGATGCCGCCCAGGCC
>NZ_JAEACP010000027.1 GCF_015999335.1 Tabrizicola soli
TTCGGAAAGAATGGCTTCAGGCGCTCCATTTGCGCCTCGGACAGCCAGTAGAGGTTGCTCATCGGTCAGGTCTCCTTGCGAGGCCTGAATCACGCGAACCGCCCGAAATCAATGGGTCTGGAGCCTAGTAAGGTCGCCTCCCATTCTCCACCTCTAAATGACTTGTCGTCAGTCGGCGCGATCCAAGCTCAAACGAAGTAATCACGGACATCGCCCAGCAGCCTTGCCGCCGTCCGACTAATGCCCGCGAAGCGTTTCGGGATCAAGGTTGGCTAGCCTTGTTCTGCTCCGGCAACCGTTGAAGGGCGGCTTTCGAGAATGCCGCGAAGCAGTATTCTGCAAAACAGATCGTCCTCTTTGGGCGGAAATCGCCCGAACCCGACGGGCTTCCCCGCCGGGCCCGAGGGGGAGACCCCGTTCCTCAGAACGGGATCTCGTCGTCGCGGTCGACCAGATCGGGGCTTTCACCCTCGGCCGACTTCGGGCGGCTCAGGAAGTCGACCTTCTCGGCGATGATCTCGCAGCCGTAGCGGTCGGTGCCGGTTGCGTCGGTCCACTTCGTGTAGTGGATACGCCCGTGGACGAGGACCTTCATGCCCTTTTCGCAGTGCTCTGCGACGGTCTTGCCGAGACCGTTGAAGCAGGTGATGCGGTGCCATTCGGTGTCCATGACCCGGTATCCGCTCTCGTCGCGCAGCACGCGACCTTCCGAGAGGCGGGGGCGCGAGGTGGCGAGGCTGAAGTTGGTGATCTTCGTGCCGCTTTGGGTCGAGCGCACTTCAGGCTTCTGACCGATGTTGCCGGCGAGGATGACGATGTTCTGCATGGTAAGCTCCTGTGTTTCCTGTCCCTGGGACCGTCCCTTCGACAAGACCCGGAAAAAGCCTGTCGGCTGAGGCGTGCACGGGAGACGGAACGACGACCGGAAACCTCCAGAGGGCCGGGGTGGCGCGGGCAGCCCTGAAGGGGCAACACGGCCCGGACTGACGCGGGGTTGCGCGCCAGAGGCCGAACAGGCTTAGGGGATTGTCAGTCGAAGGGATGGCACCAAGGATAGGGGCGACCCGGGGCTCTCGCAGAACTCGGCCTTCCTGGCCAAGGCAACGGGCTTGAAGCATCTTCGAGAGCATCGACCCGGCGGCTCAAGCCAACCTCATCCCCCTGCCCTATCACGCAGACTTCCGTGGGAGTTGCGATGTTTCGACCTGACGGCTATCCCGGACGCCTCATACAGGACACGAGGGCCCGATGGCTGATTTCAATCTCGAGGCGATGTCGCTCAAGGAACTGCAGCAACTGCAGAAGGACCTCGCCAAGGCGATTTCCTCGTACGAGGACCGTCACAAGGCCGAAGCCCGCACCAAGCTGGAAGCCATCGCCAAGGAGATGGGCTACTCCCTCGCCGACCTGATCGGTGTTGAGGTGAAAACAACCCGTGCGCCAGCCGGGGCGAAGTACCGTCACCCTGAGAATGCGGCTCTCACCTGGTCTGGCCGTGGCCGGAAACCGCAATGGTTCGCGGATCATATCGATGCGGGCAGAGACCCGAGCGAGCTCGCGGTCTTAGTTCGAAGCCAGAAAATGCCGGGTCAATCTTAGTTTGGCGCCTCGGTGGCGGGAAACTCAAAACTGGCCGCATCCGGCTTCGGCCCCATCACCCGTGTCGGCAGATTGGGGTCAGGTGCTTGGCCCCGATGATGCCCCTTAACCAGAACGACTTTGCCGCTTCGGTAGTGCCGCTCATGCTCGGACACCCAATGACGGACAGGGCCGTTCCGCTCCTCAACTGTCTGCCGCTCGAATTCAAGGCGAGCGGTTCTCTCCGCCAAATGCGCAGCAGCCTGCGGGCCGATCCGGATCGTCAGATGAGATTTCTGGGCGCCAAGGATCCACGACTTGCCAAACTTGCGGGCAGTCTTCGTGTCCTTGGCGGTGAAGGTTTCAGTTTCCGTCGGGATAATCCCACCAAGATCAGGTGAGACCAACATTGCAAACAGAGCGTAGGGAATGAACAGGTCATACCCTGTTTCAACCTGGTGCACCGTGCGGCGACCTTGGATCATTTCCATCGTATCGCCGCTCCGCAAGCGGAAATCGACAACGGACCGACTGAGTTCAACTTCAACGTCGTCATAGTTCAATTGTCCTGTCGGTGTCCGGTTGACAAGCAGTGCACAGATCGGATCGACGACGCGCGAATTCTCGCGGTGGTGGAACATTGTAATGCGCAAATGGCCCTCGTGGCGGTCATCAAGGAGGTAGCCGCGCAGTCCCGTTCCCGAAGGCTTGTCATCGTGCCTGGTCACAGGTGAAGCACGCTCAAATCGTGCAACGCCCAGCTCGCGATCGTCGAACTCTACCCAAACGATGGGAGCGGGAAGCTTCACCTCACCGAGGATCGCCATGGCAGGCACGCCAACTTCCTCTGCCTGCTTGGAGACAGCATCGTGAAGCGTGTCAGTGTAGGCGGCTGCCAGGTGATCGAGCAGAAACACCTTGGCCTGCTGCAGCGCATCAAGCGCGTAAACTCGGAACTGCCGCAGGTCGTCGGACGGTGCGAAGTGCCAGATCAAGTCGTCTTTGGGAGCCGACTTCCCAGCGAGCGACGATCCGTATAATGAAATCAAAGATTTATAGAGCATTCATCGGACCCCGCGCCGTCTTGTTCAGCTTCCGACGAACGCTTTCGATGATCAAGCGACTTCCAGAGAAACGCCGCCGGCCACTTGGCGGCACTTCCGAGCGCTCGACTGGGACGGTTGACCGGCGCAAGGCCCGGATCGGGGACCCTGCCCCGATGCCGAGCCTCGGGAGAAACCGTGGGCATCATGCCCACGGGTCGACCTCGGCGATCACTTGAACCTCGTCGCCGTCGATTTCATCGGCGGGGACAGCGCCAAAGGTTCCATCCCCTGCCTGGAAGACGACGATCGAAACCATGAGCGTGGCGGCGAGGGAGGCTGCGAAGGCGTGTGCATCTTTGCGGGACATCTGTTTGGCTCCTGTCTGGGAGGCGGGGGACCATCCCCCGCGCGACAGGACCCCGCAGGCCCGAAGACTGGCTGACATCACCGGGTGCGTTCGGCTCGTCCGAATCCACCCGGCGGCACGGGCTTGCCCGTAGTCCGACCCCGCGCGGGTTGATCTCGAGGACGGGATTCGGGGCAAGGAAGGGAATGGCGAGCGGGGGATGGTGCCCCAACGTCAGGAGCCGGTTGTCCCGCTGATGCTCGGAACGCCACCAGCCTCCCGGGTAGGCTCTTGGTTGAAGGCCTCCGTCTTGGAGGATGGATCCTTTGGTGCCCCGCGGCATCGCGGGGCGAGGTTCATGTGGTCGGTGAGAGGCCCGCCAATGAGCAGTCCCCTCACGTCTTTGCAGGGCTCAGGCGGCCAGGTCCGCGCCCCCTGCCCTATCGCCGTCCTCGGCGCCGACGATCTCAAACCGTGCGTTGCGATAGCCCTCCCGTACGATCCAGAGCTCCGCCGCTGTGACGGACTCTGCAAGATGCAGCAGCTCGGTGTTGCCACCGAAGTCGAGAAGCACGCGGACCTGCCCCGGCTTCGGTCCCTCGGCCACCTCGAAGATCAGACGGCTGTCTGCTGAATGACTACGCATGATGGTGACGAGGATCACCCCGTCCGAGGAGAAGTTGCCCTCATGCAGCGTGAAGGAGGCCGGAGCGGTCCAGGTCGGATAGACCCGAGGGGGTTCTTTCTTCACGAGACGACCGACACCGTTCGAACGCTCCCAAGCGGCGAGCTTCTTGGTGAAACGTGCCGGCGGCTTGGGACTGCCGTCGGTGTAGCGGATAAGCGCCCCGAGGGGGGCTGAGTCGATGATGGTCGTTGCAGACATGATTCCTCATCCTGAATGCGAGATTTCGCATTCATCATATTGATATTGCTGTATTTTATGGAAGTAAAGGGCGGGCTTCCCCGCCCCGGATGGCTCAGATCACTCCGCAGCCATCATCGACGCAGCGGTCTCCGGCAGATCGGCCGTCAGGAAAGCCGGGAGATAGACATCTTCGGGTTCGCCCACGTCCTCCCCCTGCCCTTCGGTGATCGGCTCGCCGTCGCCTGCCGCCAGATCGGCCCGACGAAGGACCTCGGGCAGCCAGCCGCTGCCCTTGAGGAGCCGCTCGGCTTCGGTGGCCATCTCGCCCTTCTTCAGATGGTCGAGGAGTTGCGCGGTCCCCTGCCCCTTCGCCTCGCGCACGGCCTCGAGGATCCGGGCCTTCGGCACACGGTTGAGATAGCCATCGACCGTCGGCTCCCAGCCCGCTTCGACCATGTCAAGATCGACCGCACGGGCTACCAGATCGGCATGGGCCATGCGGCGGGTCAGACCGCTAGCGGAGATGCCCGCGCCATAGGGGTTCACCTTTTCATGGAGCGCGTTGATCCCGAAGCTGAGGCAATGCGCCAGCAGAGCCAGACGGCTGCCCTGGTCGAGGACCGTCAGATACTCCCAGAGCGCCGCATCGTCTCCGAGGGGTAGATCAGCCTCCCAGGCGGCGTGACGCTCATCGACCAGCTTGGCGACGACGCTGTCCTTCAGATCGGGCGCCTGCGCGGACATGTAGACATGACGCACCGAGGCCTCGAGGCAGCTGCCTGAGGCAGACGAAGTGCGGAACGTATCCGTCACCAGTTTCAGGAGCAGGAGCGTCAGTGCGACGTCCGCCGAGCGCCCGATGGCCTCGCGCAGCGCGAGGGTCCGGTGGGCAGTCAGTTCCATGACCAGCCGCTCGGGCAACGGCTTCAGCGCGCCGTCATCTTCCTCGTCGGAGGGTTCAACGCCGATCGGCTGGCCGCCCGAGGTGATGACGGTGCCTCCGGGGGAGGTCGCGGGCGGGTTCCAGCTGGAAACATCGACTTCACCCCCCTGCCCCATAACGCCCGCGGTATCGTCAGCCTGGACCGCGGTCGCTTCGCGCGGCTCATCCTCGGGCCGGACATAGCCACGGTAGACCGCGAGGCTGCCGTCCCGATCCAGCGTCACGAAGACGCCAGCGCGCCCGACCTCGACCGGGTCGTAGACCAATGGCCGCTGCTCAAGCGCCTCCATTGCCATCTCGAGCTGCCCGAGCCGAGCGTCGATCTCCTCGGGGTATTCGTCCTTGCCGGAATATTCCTCTTCCAGCGCACGATACTCGGCGAGCAGCGCCGCGTGAGAAGCGCTGTCCTCGTCGGTCATCGGTGCAGGATCACCGGCCAGACGCCGGAGACCGTGGCTGTAGCCGTAGGGCAGGTCGGTCGCCACCTCGATCCACTTCCAGCCCTCTGAGGTCAGCGCCCCGGCTTCCGCCTGGAGCTTCTCGGAGACCAGCCGGTCGAGCAGGGCGGGGTCCTCGAGCCAGCCTCCGTCATCGCCCTGGAAGAGATCACGCAGTACCACACCGCCCGCCGCCTCATAGGCATCGACACCCACGAAGACAGTGCGGCGATCCGACGCCCGGACCGAAGTTTCCGTCAGCATGCGCCGGATGGCGTAGGGCTCCTTGTTCCAGGAGTTCTTCACAGCCTCCCAGACCTGAACCTGACGCGCGTGGTCCGGGTTCACCGTGAAGGCCATCAGCTGTTCCAGCGTCATCCCATCCTCGGCATAGACCTCGAGCAGGGCAGGGGCCACGGAGGCGAGCTTCAGGCGCTGTTTCACGATCTGCGGGGTGACGAAGAAGGCGGCGGCGATCGCCTCCTCGCCCTGACCTTTCTCGCGCAGGGCTTGAAACGCCCTGAACTGGTCGAGCGGATGCAGTGCCACGCGCTGCATGTTCTCCGCCAGCGAGTCGTCCTCTGCCAGGATATGAGACGCGGCATCCCGCACGATGCAGGGGATCGGCGCGGCCTTCGCCAGCCGCTTCTGCTTCACCAGCAGCGACAGCGCCTGGAAGCGCCGACCACCGGCCGGGATCTCGAACATGCCGGTCTGGACCCCTTCGGTATCGAGCACGGGCCGAACGTTCAAGCCCTGCAGCAGGCCGCGCCGGGCGATGTCTTCTGCAAGTTCCTCGACCGAGACGCCAGCCTTGATGCGCCGTACGTTGGACTGGCTCAGCACGAGCTTGTCGAAGGGGATGTCCCGCGATGGGGACAGGCTGACTTTCTGGGCTGCTTTCGCCATCAGATCTTCTCCACGACGGGCGCCGGAAGCCACTCTCCCGATCTCACTTCCCGTCACCCCTCAAACCCCGAGCCTTTCTCTCTCTTCGGCGTTCTTGACCGCGGTCAAGAAGTCAAAGCTGCATGTTCTATGCGCTCAGGATCGTTTCAAAGTATGCCTCGGGCTGCCTGATCGTTTCTCCTTTTCCCAACAGGTAATCTAAGATCACTAGAAGCCGTCCAGCGCCGGTTTTCTGGAGGCCACGCATCAGCTTTTCTTGGCGTATTCTAAGCAATCGCCCGATATCGAAGAGAACGCGGTTGAGGGCTTCTCCTGTTCGAGGTGGGTCTGGAAAGAAGTCAGAGACATGTGTGAAATCTGTCCATGACATTTTTGTAGGGTCTCGGTTCATGGAAGGCCCTCCAATGTTTTGGTCAGCGCTGGTCTGCTTTGCCTGCGCGTCTTTCTTAAGAAGTTCTTTTTTTATGGACTCTATCTGCCGGTCATTTTGTCCGTTTCTGGCGGACATTTCGCGCGCGCAATCATGGGTGAGGGCTTGGTCGCGTGATTGGATTTCGTCCAGGGCCGCGCTTGAACTCTCGCACTCTCCGTAGCTCTGCGCGGCGTTGGCTCCGAGTTCTCGGAGATCAGCGATGATCTGCAAGACTGCATCAACCGTGAGGGTTGCTCGTCGAAGGATGTTCCTGATCGCTCCGAGTGAGGACAACCGCGCTTCGTCGAGGTGCTGGTCCTGAAGGAGGGATGCGCGCAGTGCTAGTGCTTCTGCCCTGAGGGAGCGAAGGCGTTCACGCTTCTCCGCAACCTTTAACGCTTCAGCCGCCAGCGTGTCGTGGTTCTGTATCAGTGGGTTCAGGTCGATCCCGAACGCGTCGCGGATAATGCCGCCATACCGCAGGGGGAAGCGTTTGCCGTTTGCCGAGTTCTTCCGGTCGATGAGGCCGGCTGCGTCAAGACGGCCCAAGCAGCGACGTAAGGTCCTCTCATCGACGCCGTTTGCGCGCTTAGACAAGGAGGCGTTGGAGGGGAACACAACGGTAAGTTTGGGTGGGGTCTCACCATTTGTGGTTTGTCGATCGCGTGGAAGAAAGCTGATCAGGGCCGTCAAGACCGTGATGTCGTTGCTCGTCAGGCCAAGTTCTTTCCGCAGGGCGCGTACCGGTCCCAGAAGTTCGTAGATAGTAGGGCAGGCAATAGCTCTCGGTTCCGCCAAGGCGGTTCGTGTTTGGATTACATGTCTCATGGTGTTTCGGAAGAAAAAGCTTCCCCGGTCACCGCGAGCGGTGTTGAACTCGATTCGTTTTGGGGGTATCAATCAGGTGTCGAGACTGATTGAGGCCCTTCGGAAGCACCGCTTTCGGGGGGTCTTTCCTTTTCTAGCCGGTCCTCCTTTCGTTTTCTGCTCGTTGCTCTTGATGTCTTGACCGCGGTCAAGACACGGGGTCGTCACTCTGGGCCATCTTGACCGCGGTCAAGAAGTTCGCTGATCAGCTGCCGGATGGCGTCTTCAACGCGCGGGGCAAGGTCAGCGTCCACATCGATGGTGATGCGGTTGCCTTTGCGGCCGATCTTCACGCGCCCACCTTGCTCAACCTTGGGTGTAGTTGCCTTGGTGGCCGTGAGCAGCGTAACCGCTGCGTCAAGTCGGTCTGGGCCTGGCAAGTTGCGGGGGATTTCACGGGCAACTTCTCTGGCTCTCGCGATGTCCTTCTCGCACAGCCTGAAAAGCTTCTCCCAGACTCGCCGACCAACGCCATGTGCAGGTCCGATTGCATGGATCAGCTCCATCGGAATGCCGGTGGCGATACGGTTCATCCGCGAGACGAGCGACTCGTCGATCTGAAGTGCCCGATAGGCGATGGTCTGGGCGTTCTTGCGTGTCTCGTCAGTTTTACCAAGTTCCCGAATGATCCCAGCGACGAACAGGGCCCTCTCGATAAACGAGGGGTCTTGGCGGGCATTGTTCTCTACGCCCTGGGCGATCAGTGCTTCCTCTTCGGTCATCTCCATGACCGTGGCGCGCACTTTCTGACCAAGTTCACGACAGGCGAGAAGCCTGCGGCGTCCATAGACGATTTCAAGTGCCCCGTCTTGGGTTCGGCGGACAAGAACCGGAACCTTTTGCCCGTGCTCACGGATCGACGCGACGAGCTCCTCGAGGCCATCGCTCGGATCGATGCGATCCATGACCGCGGACATTCGCACAGTGCTCGGGTCGATCAAGCGCGTGGCGTGTTTGTCTTCTTCCAACACCGATGCTTGCGCTCGAGCAACAGTTGGGCTCGTGCGCTTCAGATCGAACTCCGCATCCTCATCCGACGTTGACGCTTTACCCATCGCGTTCTTGAGTGAGTCCCCAAAGACCTTACGCGCCATGACTACGCCCCCATGCCTTGAGGATTTCGCGCTCAACTTCGTCGGTCACGCGTGAAACGGACTCGATCGCACGCTCGTATGTTCTGCGGTTCACGTCGCGAGGTTCGACCTCAAAGATGCTCTGCTGGGTGTTTGCGGCATCACCTACCGCCGTCGACTTCAGGAACTCGGCCGGGAGGACCGCATCGCCAAGGACTGTCCGAAGCAGAGAAGAGATCTGGACCTGTGGACCGTCGGTGTTCTCGTACCGGGTGATCAGCACCCGAACGAAGTTCAGGCCGTGCTCGGGAGCATGCGCCTCGACGACGCCCATCAGGTTGCTCGCCATGCCGAGAAAGCTTGCCAGAGACATCACATCAAGCATGGACGCGTTGAGCGGGATCAGGACCCCAGTGGAAGCAAAGAGGGCGGAGATCACCGAGAAGTTCAGCTGCGGCGGGGTGTCGAAGATCACCACATCATATCGGCTCAGGACGGGCTCAAGCGCTTCACGGATCCGACTGTGGAAGGTGGTGGCGCCGTGTCTGAAGCTCAAAGCGACCTCGAACTCGTACTCCATGATGTCCATGGAGGCCGGGATCAGATCCACTGTCGGGAAGTTCGTTTTGCGAATGATATCTGAGGCGGGCAGGGGCCCCTCGGATCGGATCAGATCGTAGGAGGTCGGCATGTCCGGATCGAGCTCGGGGGTAACCCCGAACAGGTTTGTCAAACTTGCCTGGCTGTCGAGGTCGATAAGCAGGACCCGATAGCCGCGAAGGCCCAGAAGCTGGCCAACATGAGCAACGGTCGACGTTTTTGCGGACCCGCCCTTCAGGTTGAAGATCGTCACGACCTGGCACGGTTCGCCGGCTCTTCTGTGAGGGTGTTCATCGGGCTTGATCCTACCCGTCTCAAGAAGGACGCGTTGGGCTTCGACCATGTCCTCGGCAGAGAAGCTGCGGCGGTTGCCACCCTCGAGGATGCCTTCCGGAAAGCCTTCGAGATTTGACACATGATGGCGGAAGGTGTTCTGGTTGATCCGAAGCAGATCGGCGGCTTCCCGCATCGCGAAGCGACGGAGACCCTTCTGGGCATCCGGTGGGAACGTCTCCTGCGCATGTTCACGCAACCGGCTCCCGAGCCGCTTGGACATGACATCGAATCTTTGAGAGGCCCGTATCCCGCTCATCACTGCCCTCAAGTCTTTATTGTTTTGTAGACCTTAACAGTTTTGGCGCGTAAATCCAGCCCAATCCGTTGAGCGGACTGGAGGTGTTGAGATGGCTGATTCCTGACGAGAGAAAACCGTGAAGTATCAGCGTCTTGGGCAACCTTGTTCGCAGAGCACTTCAACAGTTCGTAGCCCGCGATGTCGTGGCCACAACATGTATTGTCGGCGTCTACGTGACGCGGATATTCAGAATCGCGCGACCGATTCCCACGACTTCATTCAAGCAGCCCCAGCCTCTCAGCCCGCTCCAGGAGCATCTTCACTGAGGAGGGTTGCCAGCTTGTCCGGCCGCGAGGTGTGCGCTCCCGCATCGCTTCCAGTCGGTTGCAGATCGCCTGAAGCGTGATGGTTGGATCCGCGCCCTTGATGGCGGCGACGATGGCGGGCAGGCGGTCGTCGGTTTCGCGGCGGCCGGCGCGGTCCAGTACCGTGGGCGGTAGGAAGCCGTCCCGCACATAGGCGTTGACCGCGCGCAAAAGGCGGCTTTGCGTCCATTGGCGCTCGCGGGGCAGGGGGCCGTTGACGATGCGCAGCACGTCCTCCCAAGCCATGTCGGGCCGCAGGCGGCGCACATGCGGAACCCAGTCCTGCGCGGTTTCATTGAGCCGCTCCATATAGCCGTCCTGTCGCGCAAGCCGCACCTTTCGCAGTGCCGCCGGATCCCGGGCGCGCAGGCCCGGATTCCCGCCAACCCGGCCTTTGGTTCGTGCGCTGGCCAGCCCGGCCTTGGTCCGTTCGCGGATCAGGGCCCGCTCGAACTCGGCCGCGGCGCCCAGGACCTGGAGGGTGAACTTGCCCTGCGGGGAGGACGTGTCGATCGGGTCCATGAGGGAGCGGAAGAAGGCGCCCCTGGCTTCTAGCCGTTCAATCACCTCGAGGAGGTGCGACAGTGACCGCGCCAGACGGTCGATGCGCACCACGACCAGCGTATCGCCCTTCCCGATCCGCTCGAGCACGCGGGCCAACACGGGCCGTGCGCGGTTGCCGCCCGAGGCCTGCTCCTCGTGGATCTCGACGCAGCCCGCGGATTTCAGGGCCTGCGACTGGGGCAGGGGGGTCTGATCCTCGGTCGAGACGTGTCGCGTAGCCCTTAAATGCGGTATACGAAAGTCAACAAAATCAATGCGGCGGCTTTGCCATTAAACATGGTATCTTGCCTTTAAATCCGACATTCTTGCCGTTAAATCTGACACAAGGTTCACGGGGTTGGGCGGTTGGTAGCGATGGAAGGTAATGACGAAGACTGTGGCGATGCTGGTGCTGAGGCGCTGCGCCGGGCATCGGTCCTTCGACCGCTTGTACAGGCGTATCTCAATGGCACCGGGAGCTTGGAAAGCGGTATACGTGATGCAGTCTGGGAGCTTGGCGTCAGCAGGACCACAGTCTGGCGCTGGATCCGACGGCTTGCAGCAGAGGGTGGCCGGACAAGCGCTCTCGTTCCCCGCAAACGCGGGCGACGCAACGGGTCGGTCATGGTGCCCGGTGATGTCGAAGGCATCATCGAAGAGCATCTTACTCGATACTACCTTCGGCGAGAACGCCCCAGCCTGGCGCGAGTTGTGTCAGAAATCCGCAGCGCCTGCCGTGAGCGGGGGCTTCAGCCGCCGACGCGCCGTACCGTTCAGCGGCGGCTTGATGCGATGGATACCCGCGAAGTCATGAAAGCGCGCGAGGGCGCAAAAGCAGCGCGCCAAAGGTTTGCGCCGGTGACGGGAAGGAACAGATCAGAACGACCGCTGGACGTTGTGCAGATCGATCACACACCAGCGGACATCATCCTTGTCGACAGTTTCGAGCGCAAACCCATCGGTCGACCTTGGGTGACCTTGGCGATCGACATCGCCACGCGCATGGTGACGGGATACCACGTCAGCTTTGAAGCGCCGTCTCGCCTTTCGGTGGCCTTGTGCCTCACGCGGGCCGTCGCCCCCAAAGCAGAGTTTCTGGCTGACCTCGAGTGTAATGTCTCGTGGCCCGCGCAGGGCAAGCCGGTCAGCATTCACGTCGATAATGGCCGCGATTTTCGGTCACGCGCCTTTCAATCGGCCTGTGCCGAATGGGGGATCAATCTGGTCTATCGACCGCCGGGAAGCCCTCACTTTGGTGGGCATGTCGAGCGGCTGATCGGGACCATGATGGGCGCGGTGCATCTCCTGCCGGGAACAACGCAGTCGTCGGTCGCGGCCAAGGGCGGCTATGATGCCGAAGGCATGGCTGCGATGACCTTGGGCGAATTCGATCGATGGTTTGCCTTGGAAATCTGTCGCTACAACAACAGCATCCATTCGAGCCTTGGCTGCACACCTGCCGCCAAGTGGGAAGCGCTCGCCGGTGAAATGGCCGGCGACATCCCCTTCGACATGGAGGCGTTTCGGGTGAGTTTCCTGCCAAGTGAGCAGCGGCAGGTGCGTCGTGACGGCATCCATCTTTTCGACCTGCGCTACTGGTCCGACGCCCTCGCGGGCTATGTCGGTCGTCGGGACGGAAAGGTGGTCGTCCGCTACGATCCCCGCGACCTCTCGGCCGTCTGGGTCGAACTGGACGGCGGCAGATGTGTCGAGGCCCGGTACCGCAACCTGGAAATCCCGCCGGTGTCGCTCTGGGAATACCGCGAGGCCATGCAAAAGGCACGGGCCATGGGGAAGGTGGGGGCGAATGAATTGATCCTCGCCGAATTGATCCGGCAGCAACGCCAAATCGAGGGTGAAAGCCGCGCGCTAACCAAGGCAGAGCGCCGATTTCGTGAAAGGAATTCTTCGATGAAGGGTCCGGCCGCCGATGATCGGGCGTCGGAGGGGCTGCGACCGGTCGACACGGGTGATAAATCGCGCCCCATGTTTAAAGTGGAGCGTTGGTGAATTGAGGGCAGAAATAATAGAAGACGGTCGTATCGCTCTCATTCAATCGGACATCTGGATCGGCTTTCCGCGGGCCGAACAAGTGCTGGACCGGCTGCAAGGCCTCATCGAGATGCCACGGCAGACTCGAATGCCGGGCCTTCTCGTGCATGGGGCATCTGGCATCGGCAAGACGATGATCGCCCGCAACCTGTCGCGCAGGTACGCGCCGGAATACGATCCGGAATCAGGTATCACGCGCACTCCGCTGCTTCTTTTGCAGGCACCACCAGCCCCAGACGAGCGGCGGTTCTATATGCACATCCTCGCTGCCGTCGGCGCTCCGTCATCGGCGCTAAGCTTGCGGGCGCAAAGTGTCGCCTCGCTTGAGGTCCGCGTTGTTGGCCTTCTTCGCGACCTCGGGCTTCGGATGATCATGATCGACGAAGTTCACAACCTCCTCGCGGGAACCCATCGCGAACAACGCCGGTTCCTCAATGTTCTGAGGTATCTCAGCAACGAATTGGAGGCGTCGCTGGTTTGCTTCGGCGTCAGCGAAGCGGTCGATGCTATTCGCGGCGATGTCCAACTCGCGCGACGCCTGGACGAACACCACCTGCCAAACTGGCGCGACGATGCCGAGTTCTCGGACATGATCCAGACCCTGATCGCGGCCATGCCGCTTGCGAAGAAGTCCAATCTGAAGGTTAAATCGCTCAAGCAGATATTGGCGCTGACCGGCGGGGTGACCTCGCGGATATTTTCCTTGGTCAAGGACCTATCCATCGACGCAATCGTCACGGGCCAAGAATGCATCACCGACGATGCAGTCGCAAAATGGACGCCCGTTTGGTCGCGCCATGCGAAAACCCAGCGACGGCTCGAGAAGGCCGGAGCTTGAAACAGCGCCCGTTGCCGAAAACTGTCACGCCTCTCGCAGATGAACTGCTTTCTGGATGGCTGACGCGACTGGCGGTCGCCAACCACTGCGAGGTCGACGAGCTCCTGGCGCATATTGGAGTCGATACTCGACAGGTCGCCATGCTGGATTTTGAGGTTGAGGTGGCCGCGACCACAGCAGAAAAGATATCGATTGCGGCCCGTGTTGCCGCTGAAACTGTGCAATCCCTTACCTTTGGGACAATGACCCAGACCGAAGCCCTGATGACGGCGCAGGTTGCGTTCCAGTCATGTCCCGACTGCTCTCGGCGTGGCATTGCGCTCAAACAGTGGCGGAAATTATGGGCATTCGACTGCCAGATCTGCGGCACCCGACTCCTTTCGATCCTCATCAAGCCTGATCGCAGCCGAATATCCGAACAGCTGGTTCGTCGTGCTCGAAGCGGGGCAGGGCTGCTCGAAAGTGCGGTAACGTCCAACTGCGCCAACAAACTTAGACGCGCCATGCGGGCGGCCACCTATGCCAAGGCGCTCAAGTCCGTTCGCGCCGATACGGCCTTTGCCCTTCAAAGTCCCAGACCCGACGTGAGACTCTTTTGCCTTGCCGCCATCGCCGCGGCTCAGTCACGTCCACTGGCCAAAGCGGCAATGTTCAGCACTGGCCTCGATGGGTACGCAAGAGTTGCCTTGCTTCGTGCGTTCGAAAAAGAGCCCCGCCTTCTTGCCGCAGTTGACCGGATCGCACTGCGAAACAGGGAAAGACCCCGACGAGCGGCGACTGAATGCCACGTTTAAGGGCAACAAACGTCGCTCAACGCGCAGTGTGCCGGATTTAAAGGCAACGCGACATCGAGGCCGCCGACCTCAGCTGGTTCGCGGGTGACCGCATCGGCCCGGATCGGCTGGCGCTCTGGATCTCCATGCGCAGTTCCGGCTTGCAAGACGACGCCGCCGCACTCGCGCGTGTCGGTTGGGCGGTACGTCGTCTGACAGGGGGGCCAGGCCCAGAGGTGGACCTGTCTGCCTTCCTTGACCGCCGCGATCCTGAGACCATGGCAGATGAAGCCGAGCCCTTCGCGGACCGCGCGGGAGGCTGGCTCGACCTAATGGCGCAAGCCGCCGTTCTTCACCCGATCACTCGCGCCTGCATGGGCTTTCATCTGTGGAGCCTCGCCGGGCTTGGTCAGCGCGGCGACCGGATGGAGGCGGCGGTCACGGCAGCGCGTATCGCGGCTAGTGAGGGCAAGGGTGCTGTATTTTCCCCTCTGGCTATGGGCGGGGCAGGGGGGCTGCGCGCCGGTGGCTCACCCGATGACCGTTTCGCGCGGTGGCTCGACGGGATGGAGACGGCAGGTCTGACCGCGATGCGGCACCTAGACGATATTGAGGCGTGGTCGGCGCGGGCGGAAGCCGCAATGAGCCCGCTATCGGGCCGCACGCCTCCGGCCTTGTGTGCTGTGCTGACCGAATGGCCCCTTGTCTCTGCTCCGATGGCCGAGGCCCTGACTGGTGCCAGCCGAGCGGCCGTCCAGCGCAACCTAGCTTGGATGGAAGCGCGGGGTCTCGTTCGAGAGATGACTGGGCAGGGACGGTATCGGATGTGGCGCGTCGCGAACTGAAGGCCGCGGCAGACTTTGCCGATGTGGTTGGCGGCAGAGGGGAACTCCCTGAAGGAGTTTCCGCCAGAGGCATCTTCGTTTCGGCGCGGCTTCGGCGGTGATAAGCGGTGACCGAGAGCTTAGCTCTGCACCGTTGGCTTTGGCCAGAAGTCAGGGCTTTTTTCTTCGAGCGACTGTAGAAGCCTGCTCTCCTCTTCGCTAAGATTTTCACGATCTGCCCCGGACGCAATAAGTCCGTGAAGCTGCGACCGTTGTTCGTCCCAGCGCCGTGACAGCACTGACCAATGATGCTCATCATACGTACCCCGAAAGATCACGGGCCGAATTTCTATTCGCGGTAAGTCCTGGCTACCTGCATCTATCGCCTCCTTCAGGAGATGCGACCAATAGCTGTTCTTGCGGTCGACACGGCCGATTTGCTGCTCTACCACTCCCGGGTTCCATTCGAGATGGAGTAGAATGACAACTCGGCAGCTTTCGTGAAGATTGAGTCCTTCGCGTCCGACCATGGATTGGGCGATAAGCACATGTGGTTCGCTCTCAGAGCGATTGAATGCAAGCTGAACCAGACGTCGCGTGGAAGACAGTGTCTGGCCGTAAAGCATCCGGGCAAATGAGGCTCGAGGGGAACTGTACTCTTCTATCAGTCTCTCACGAAGCTGTGCCCACAACGCCTTTGCAGATATGCCGTCTAGTTCGTCGTCCTGCGCGTTTCCGTCGCCGCGTTCGCGGAGGGCATCGAATACCTGAGTGAGCGCTTCCACTACCGCTTCGCGTGATATTCTGGTTCCCGAAGCCTCCTCCCGTAGCAAGGGCTCGGCTGCCCGCGCCAGTGGTGTGACGATTTCAGACGAATTCTTGTCACTCGCAATGGCCTGCAACAGTGTTGGCTGGCCAGTCGACCCGCTCTCAATAAGGGCTAGGATGTGGTTTCGCAGCGTCTGACGTTGCGTTTCAAAGGTTTTGTAGGAAGCGGTCAGGATGTCATCGACGCGCTTGCGGTCGTATTCGACTTCGAGTTGCTTAGCTGCTGCACGCAATACACCTTGATCGTAGTCTGACGTCTTTTCCTGTGGCCATGGCATTCCGTCCCGCACCGCCCGCAACAGGGCTCGCGCATTGAGAAGATCGGTCAGCACGCGCATGGGCCGTGTGAAGCGTCCGAATACCAGTACTTTTTCGCCGGTGAGCGTGTAGTTTTCAATCTCTTTAACAACTGCCAACAGGACCGGATGCTCATAAAGACTTTCAGTGCCATCCGTGAATGACGCAGTCAGCGTGTTCTTCCACCAATCTGCGCGTTGCTTTCGCTTTTGTGCGCCATATTGCTCCGCGGTAAGTTCTGCACTGGCTTCGACACCATCTTCGGTACAGTCTTCTCTCGCTTGCAGGCGCTCGGCTTCATGATCTTCGGGGTGCCTGTTGTCCGCCCGCTGACTGGCCAGTTTGTCGATGATCCCAGCCACCCCATGCCCATTGCTGATTGTCAGCCGTGCACGTGCCGCTTTTGTATCAGCCGCCGCCTGGCCGATGACGGACAGTGCCTCGGCGGCAAAGACGATCCGCCGCCAACCTGGCGACAAATCCTCGGGCTGAACTTCGATCGGCTGCTCTTGTCGGTAGTTCATTCCGTTGGGCGCATGCTTGTCGAACAGCATGATGGTTTCATCACGCCGCTTGTCCCGGCGTACGACCCAAGCCTCGAGACTCTCTTGAAAATTTGTCGCGGCGGCCTTGTAACGATGATGCGCTGCTTCGTCTGTGCGCCACCTCCTGCGCACTGCTTCGGCAGCTTCGCGAAACTCCAAAACGGCAGGTTTGATCGACATCCATTTGCTGTCAGACATGGAAACGCGCTTTAGCGTGCTTTCCCACTGCAACACGTCAAGCTCGACCGGGGTCGCCGTTAGACCCAGACGGCGGCATGTTTTGCCACGCGGAAAAAGGATGCTATCGAGAAGCGCCGATAGCTTTCCCCGTTCGCTACGAGACTTATGGGCCTCATCGATGATGACAAGGTCGAAAGGGCCAAGAGCAAGCCCGAGAGTGCGCTCGAGCAACTTGAGCTCGGTCGAATGGTTCTTAAAGCGGTCAGACTGAAAATCGTCAAGCTCAGAGCGTTTATCGATGTCTCGGAATTCATGGACGATCGTTTCAACAGAAGTCTCCGTATGTTGACATCTCTCTGCCCGCTTCAAAATCTCTTTTGCCGCTAGTTCGACGCCTGGCATTCGCCAATGTGCGAGCTGGCACCCGTTTCTGATCTTCTTGTCTAGCCTTCGAACGATCAGCTTCAGGAGATCGGCACGCCACCGTATTCCGGAAGTTTGCGCACGCATATCGCCAAAACGGTGGGAAAGGATCACGAGGGCATCATCCATTCTTGCCGCGCCATCGGTTTCATATTCACGCATCAAGCCGTCGAAACTGCGCAAAACATCTTTCGAACTTTCGCCTGCCTTGGTGATCTCGTCGCGCCATTGCGGAGCGACGACCGGCGGAACAACCAAAGCAACCCGGCCGCCGCTACGCTTGACAGCGAGCGCCAGAGCAACGGCGATCCGCGTCTTGCCCATCCCTACCTCATCGGCGAGCACGGCACCGTGATTTCTCAAGGATGCCGCCAAGGCTTTCAACGCGTCGATTTGACCTGCATCGAGATAGCCTTGCGGAAACAATGGCGATTCCTGTGGTCCGCTGATGTTGGCGGAAACAGATTCCCATCCCGCGAACTTGCCCATCTTAGCCGACATCAGAGACCCTGCTTTCCAGCCGATAGAATTCGATCACGTCCCAGTTGGCCTCAGCGGCACTCAACGCTTCGTCAAGGGCCAAGAACTCCGTGCTGCCCCGCTTGACGTAGTCCGGTAGGAACGGCGGTTCCCGTAGGCAGGAAAGCGGATTGATCTTTAGCGGAAGCAGAGCCTCGACCAATGCGCCTTTCGTCGGCCCTTTGACGTCGTGTCGCCTCTGGCCAAGCTTCCCACGTTCGGGCAGGGTGCCTAATTGCATCAGCACACATTGCAGCCGCTGTGTCCAACTCGTCCAATCAGCCTTGGGCACCATTGTCTGGCGTTCGGCAATGGCCTCGATCAGTTTCATGGTTCGGCGAATGGCATAAGGCTCGTCCGGTGACGCTCGCCCAGCCGCGCCCGGCGGATTTCTGGTGTCTGGCAGCGCAGACGGATCCTCGTCGTCTCCGGTGTTCCCTTCATCTGGCACTGCAGGAAAGCTGTCTAGAAGCTCGATTGCATGCTCCAGATCTATCGGCTCCAGTGGCCGCGCAGCAAGCCGTCCGTAGTGGTCCAATACGGGAACCAGGACGGTCGATGCACCGTCGTTCTGATCGAGGCGACGCACGCCTACATGCGCCGGCTGCTCGCCATCCCATAGGAAATGTCCGGACCCGTTCGGTGTAAGCGCTTGATTGCTCGGCCCCAGTATCACTATTCCTGTCGCATCCTCGTCTTGAGGCACTGCAAGGAAATTAGCCATCTCGCCAGGCTTCCAGACAAGATGGGAGACAGGCGGGGCGATAAAGCGCGTGTCTCGGACGGGTGGGCCGTCTCCTGCCGTCAGGGCTGAAAGGTCGGTGATGTGAGCGTCCCAGTCGACCGGTAGAACGTGCGCGACAGGAGTCAGGCGAGACTTGGTCCCGGCGGGTTCCCAGCTCAAACCGTCTGCCACCATTATGACCCCGGCCTCTAGGTTGCCGCCACGGCTTGGCGCAGTGAGAAAACCGGCAGGCGTGAGATTGCCCGAACCCAGATAGACCCAGGCGGAGGCACAACCTTTGCCACCTGCTTGCCGGTTTGCCGAGAACAGGAATTTGGCGTGCAGGCGCCTCATGTCGCCATCAGCCTTCAGCGGACGTAGGAGCGACCATTTCGCCTCGCGCATGCTATTGAAAACAAGCTCCTCGGCCAGTGCTGCGCATTTGTCGCTCTCAACAACAAGCGTGATCTTCGCGGATCGTGTCAGGAGAGAGGCATCAATCAGTGCCTTGGAGATCGTGCTGGGAACAAGTGGCAAGCCCGCCGTCTGCCCGCCTTCCCAGAATCCAGACCCAAGGACGAGGTTGTTGCGGCGCTGCGACCCGGCATGTGTTTTGACTCGACTCGCCAGTTGGGCGATTAGTGCTTGCTGCCTCGTATCGATGAAGCGTGGCGTAGCATTTGGCCGGGGTTTTAGCCGGTTCGTCCAGCGCTCCAACTCTGCAAATGCCGCACCTTGAATTTCCTGGGCCTTTCCCGCCCCAGCGCCCCCTTCCAAAAGTCGGCACTGGTATTGCTGCCGCAACCAACGCCAGAAATCGCGCGCCGCGGCCATGTCGGCCCGGTGTTGCTCAAGCGCGTCATCGGATTCCCGCGCAAGAACATCTCCCGCGGCCAGATCGAGCCGCCAGACGAGGTCGATGCTGTCTTCCGTGGTCTGCCGGGTCCAGTTGCCCGTGGTAACGAGCAAGCGCAGAGCCCATTTGCTTTCATCGGTCGGGTTGCGAAATGCCAAAAGCGCCACTTTCGCATGCATGAGGCGATAGGGCGGGGCGTCGTTGCGGGCGGGTAGATGCAAGACACCCGGCACGTCGCCTGGAGGGATCTGTTCCTGCGAACGATCCAGGCAGAGCCCGATGAACGTGCGACCAAGTTCAGCGCGTGCCGATCGACCCTGACCGGTGAAACGCTCGACGAACGCCTCCATGAAATCTGCGTCGGCAGAAAATCCGCAAATCCATCCTGCATGGCCGGTCATGTCAGTTGGGGGTGCAGCATGCTCCACGAGGGAAAGGGGCAGATGTGGAGCGGCCATCAGTTCTGCCCCTGCGCTTCGATGAACGTGGCGAGCCGTCCATCAAGGTCTAGTGACAGGCGTCGCAGGTAAATTATGCGCGGAGAGATCGAAGTGGGCAGGACATCACGCTCGGCGCGCATGGGCGCACCGTCCTCTCTGCCCTCGGGGTCTGTTTCGATATCGGACCCCTCGTGCGTAGCGTCGTCTACACGAAGAGCGGCGTCTGTCCGCCACGCAGCAGTCGGGACGACAACGCTGCCCGTCACCCGCAACATGTGGTTCTCGCGGTTCACGAGCATAGTGATCGCATGAACGTCGGATTGAAGTGCTTCTGTACAAAACTCGCGTGCCGCTGCAGCCGCGTCATTCGGCCCGTGACCATCAAGTTCCAGAAAGCGCTGCGCTTCCTTGCGCCACGCTTCCACCGAGGCTGACACGCCTTCAGGAAGCGCTCGGGTCAGGTCAAGACGTGAATGGGCGACAAGTTCCTGTTCGATATTTGCCAGCACACCGATAGCGGCGTCGCGGGTTTGAAGAAGCGCTGCTCCTGCTCGCAGATCCCTCCAGTGGTTGTCGTCGATCTCGGCGGGTTGATTCCGCCAGTCGGTGTGCGGGATCGTGCCAAAATCGTCCCCTTCATCGATTCTCCGCATCCAGACCAGAGCGTTCCGACGACGCTCGGCGCCTGCTCCGGGGAACGCCAGCGCCTCACGCATTGCCCTGCGGGCATCATCTCCCGCATCGGCCGTTGGATTGAGTTTTTGGCGAAGAGAGGCGGTAAAGTTTACCGGCTTATCGAGCACCCAGTCGCGGAGGTAATCGGGAAGGTACCGCCGCCCTTGGCCTCTTTCGCCAAAGACGGCGTCGATGAGCTGCTGTCCGCGAACGTTGACTGAAAAGCTGTTGAATCTGGATCCGCTCGCATCAACAAGTCCGAGGCCGGGGAGCGCTTCGACACAACCCATGCGCATGGGTTGTGTTACATAGGACGCCTGTGACTTCAGCCGGCGAAAGGTATAATCCATCCCTCGATCTTGCAGTGTCTTGAGCTTGCGTGACCCCCGCAGTCTCCAGTCTCCGCGGCTCCAGTCTCTCTCCTGATAGCCGATCCAGCAGGCCAGAGCCTCTATGGCGTTGGCGACTTCTATCTTGCTTCCTGCATGTGGGGACTCTTCCGCGATACTAATGCCGAGAAGCGCAAGCGCCGCTTGACGTATGAACCACAGCCCGCCAAGCCTTGGGACCGCAGCTTCATTGTAGAGCATGACTGTCTTGCCAAGCCCGAGTGTCAGTCTTCTGCGAGACGTCTTGACGTTTTCAGGCGCCAGCATGCCCCAATATATTGTCATTCAAGAATAACTTTCTGTTCGGCGATGGATAGCTGCGCCAGTTCCAGACGCCCATGGTCTATCCAGAACACGGCCACCCCTTGAAGGGCATGCTGCGGGAACAGTTTTGCCGCAAGGCCGGCATAGGCGGAAAGCTGTGGCCAGTAGATGCCGAAACCCTCTCCTGCACCGCCGGTCTTGTGGTCGATCAGCAGGCATCCTTTCGGCCCGACGGCCAGCAGGTCGATCATGCCGGGGATTTCTGCGCCCTCGATCGTGTGTCCAAGCAAAGGGATTTCGCAAAGCAGATCGGTGTAGCCATCGGCCAAAAGCCAGGCTTTCAAGGCCGACGCGCGAGCGGCGACGAGGGATATGGTTGCATCGTCCAAGCCGGTTGCTGACGTCAGAGCCGATGTCAGATCCGGCTTTGTCAGGCAGGTCCGCAGGGCAAGGTGGATCGCGGTCCCACGCGCCGCGTCGCTGACCGTGTGGGGCCATGGTGCGCCCAAGGCGATGCCTTGGCTTTTGGGATCGGGCAGCGCGGTTGTCGATTGCGATGGTTGCAACCGCCAGGGTGTCAAGGTCACAGCCGCTAAGGGCGTCGCGCCGCCGAGCCGTGGGAGATCGGTGATCTCAGTCGCCGAATACTCGGTGAAGCCTGCGTGTTCGGGCAATTGCCTGATGATGGCCGGGCACTCGATCCCGCCGATGCGCAACGTAGTACCACCGATCTGCGGCGCGCAGGCATCTGCGAAAACATGGAACAGGCACTTGGCTTGCGGGGCTTCCTCGTCCCGCTCCTTGAGGAGACCCGGCCACTCCAGCACCAGCCGGTCGCGCGCCCGTGTCAGGGCGACATACAGCAGGTTCTTCGCATTGGCCTCGAAATCTGCGCGCCGATCCTCGATGAACCGCCGCTCGGGTTCGGGCGCAGCAAACCCTGGGGTATGGATCAGCGCGGCCGAGGCCAGAACGGCTTCCATATTGTCGATCTTGTCCAGTGCAGTGAACTGGGTCGCGGTGCTGCCGGGCCATTCTTCGATCCCGTGATCAAACTCCGCCACCACCGTGATCGGCCACTCACGACCCTTGCAGGCGTGCCAGGTAACGATCTCTACCGCTTCGGCACTGTTGGCAGCAGGGTCGGGGCGGCGGTCGAACTCGCGCTCAGCCGCGCGGGCATCGAGCCAGCCCAGGAAAACCTTGGCGCTCTCGCCATGGAACCCAGCGGCGGCCTTGAGGTCGCGATGCGCGGATTCGAAGTCGATCGCTTCCGCTTCAAACCGCAGAAGGTCTGCGCGGGCCTGAGCCGCATCTGGCTGACGGTCAGCCCAAAGCCGCAGTCCGGAGGCATCGATCACAAGGTCCACTGCCTTGGAAATCGGCACGCGCGCAAGGCGGTCAGACAGGGCCGCCAGCCGCATGAGGACCGAGTCATCCGCCAGACTCCCCTGAATCTGCGCGCTCATCGCGGCTTGGAGGCTGATCGGATCCGGGCCGAGGGTGCGCAAGACCAACGCGGAATTGGAATCGGCAGGGTTCGCGGCATAACTGAGCGCCGCACGCGCCGCTTGAACAACCGGACTCGTCGCCCAGCCATCTTCGGCGATGCGGACAGGAACGCCGCGCGCGCGCAATTCCTCGGCATAGCGGGCGGCTGTCGTGTGCCGGCAAACCAGCAGCGCGATATCAGAGGGGCGGACGGCCCTTGTGGCCTTGGTGTGCCGGTCGGTGATTGGTTCGCCTGCGTTTAGGATGCAGGCGATGCGCTCGGCGATGTGCTCCTGAGGCTTCGAGGAGTTCTTCACCCCGCGCCCCTTGACGATGTTCAGCACTTCCAGCGCCGGACCAGGCACCGGATCGCGGGTCGGGGCCAGCGGATTATAGTCCGCGCCAAACAGCCCGGCGCCCATGGCATTGACGAAGTCCATCACCGCCGGCGTTGACCGCCAATTGCGATCCAGGGGTTGCGTCGCCTTGGGGTTGGCCGCTGCCAGCGCTTGCGACAGGCGGGGATCAGCACCCTGAAACCCCATGATCGACTGCTTTACATCGCCCACGAGAAGCGTCCGAGGCGCGCGAGCACCCAACTGCCACAGCAGGGCGAACTGCACCGGATTGGTGTCCTGGAATTCGTCGATGATGACGCAGTCGATCTCATTCAGCACAGCTTGGCGCACGGTTGGATCGGTGCGCAACAGCCGTTCTGCGCCCGCAATCATGTCGGCATAGTCAATCAGCCCCAGGGCTTTCTTGCGCGTCTCGTAAGCTTCCATCACTTCCTGGGCACAGGCGATTAGGCAGCGAAAGTGCAGCTTGGCATCGACCAATGGACCGGGGTGAGACGGCAGCGCTTCCGCAGCCTGCATGATCTCAAGGGCAAGGTCATCATAGCCGTCGGGTGTTTTTGAACTCCGGTTCGAGGTGAAGAGGCTGCGCAGGGACTGCCAGAGGCTCCAATCCCGGTCCAGCAGGGTTGGATCGCGGTCAACGCGACGAAAGAGGGCAAGGTTCTTTTCCAGCGTCTCGCGCGGGCCCTTGGCGGTGATGCCCGCCATGCCGCCTTCGGGAAAGGCGGCAAGCATGGTTGAGACCGCTTTTCCCAAGGCATCCCGGGCGGCGGCGGGGTCCGCGAGCACCTCGCCATAGATCGTATCGAGCCGCGTCAACGCGGGTGCGATCAGGCCTGGATCACGGCCTTTGTCACCCAGCCCCCGCAACAGGTCGATCACCGACAGAACGCGGCCGCGCAGGGAATCCTCGACGGTTTCGCCCTTTTGCCAGTTCGGTTGATACCCGAACCGCTCAGGTTCGGCCTTGATCGGGTCAAGCGCCTTGGCATGCGCCAGCGCCTGCCGGATCAGCAGGTCCCGCTCGGCATCGCCAAGATGGCGCGGTTGCAGCGAGGCACCCGCCGCCAGCGCATGTTCCGTCAACAGCCGCAGTCCCAAACCATGTATGGTGGAGACATAGGCGCGCTCAACGGCCATGGCCTCGGCCACCAGCCCGTCCGCCAGAAGACCCGCCCGGATACGTTCGCGCAATTCGCCCGCGGCGGCTTCGGTAAAGGTCACGGCAAGGATCCGTTCGGGCCTTACGATCTTGCGCTTCACCCAGTCGGAAAGCTGGGTCTTGATTCGATGGGTTTTCCCTGCGCCCGCGCCGGCGGGCACGATGACCAATCCTCGGTCCAAGTCTGCTGCGTTCATGGTCATGCCTCCTCGATCTGGCGAATGAACGCGGTAACCAGGGTCGAGCCATCCGTCAGCGCATAAGGTGTGAACCCCGCCTCCTTCTTGAAAAACCCCTCGTCGGCAGAGGTGTTCAGCACCACCCGTCCGGCGCCAAGCTGGGCCAGCCGTTCAGCAAGCATGGCAACAGCCGCATCATTGACGGCATCGCCCATGTCGCGGGCGGGCGATCCGTCTGCAGGCACAAGGCCGGACGTCAAGAGCCCGCCGTCATTCATCAGGTGATAGGCAATCCCCACCTTGCGGCCGATCAGAGGGTCCATCCCATCGCCCTCGCGCCGAATGGGACGGGCGAGCATGTCACGATAAAGCCCTGCCTGCAGATCCCACCCAGCCTCCATGCGCCTGCGGCGGCCCGATGTGCCACTTTTCTTGTGATCGACGACAAGCAGCACACCGTCAGGCAATTCAAGGATCGCATCGGCCTTGCCGTGAAGATTGATGCCATGCGCCTCACCGGCCAGCCAGATCTCGTTGCCGATGATCTTTGCGCCAAGCGCCAGCAGATGTTCGCGCCAGCGCAGCGCTGCCTGAAGAATCTCGCGTTCGAGGCCGCTGCGCTCCATTTCCCACGATGCGCTGCGCAGAAACCCCGCGTGGCGGGTGAGCGCGCGATCATAGGCTTCGGCAACCGCCGCGGTCAGTGCCGGAGGTTCTGGCACAGGCTGGTCCTTGAGGAATACATGTTCAAACACGTCATGGGCAATGTTGCCCTTGGCCATGACATCAAGTTCCTCTGCGGACCAGGACATGTCGCCTGCGCCAACCTCCTCCAGAAGCCAGGCCAGCGGGCTGACGAGGAGCGTTTCCAACCGAGAGGGCGACTGAGGTTTGGTGGTTCCATCATCCTTGCGCCGCAGGGCCAGCAGGTCGATGCCGGGGAAAGACAGGGCCTCGGGCAGATCGTCCGGTTCCGGTAGGGGCGGAAGGCGGTGGTGCGCCACAGGCCAATCGCCGGGCGGCAATCGCGACAGGTCCAGGATCAGATCCTGCGCATCCTCGACACCCGATATCGCCCGCGCGACCAGGGAAAGCCCGGCGGAGGGTTGCTGCCGTGCCCCGGCCAGATCGCGCCACGGGATCAGAAAGGTCCCGGTGTCGGTAACCGCCTGAAGCTGTTGATCGAAAAGAGACAGGCCTTGCGCCAAACCCTCAGCCCGGCCGCGAAGGTGCAGCCCTGTCGTGGCTCGGACCGTGATGATTTCGCTGTCCAGAAACATCGGATTGGCGCGCGGACGCGTCGGATACAGACCATCGGTGAAATCCGTCACGATCAGGTGCCGGCAGGGCCGCCACGGGCTTTCCTGTGCAGACCACAGGCTGACACCTTCAAGGTTGCGCTCTGGATCGGCAACTAACGGGGGAGCAATCTGGATACCGCGCAGGATCGCTTCCCAGTCCGGGCTACCCTCGCCGGGCGGGATCGAAAGACGGGCGCGGACCTCGTTCCCGTTCGCAATGCGCTCGCAGATACGGTCGATCAGGAAACGCAGTTGCGCAAGGCTGCCAGCCGAGGCGCGAATGTCCGTCCAGAGGTCCTTGTGCGCAGGGGTGGGCGACAGGACATCGCCGCGAAAGTCACCGCCGATCAGGTTTTCCGCGAGGTCGCGCCCGGTCTGTGCGGACCAGGGCATCAACGGTGACAAGGCGAGGCTGGCCAGGACCATCGCAGGTGTGGGTGTTCGCTTGGCCAGTGCCAGCTGAAGGGCTGTCTCACCAATGATGTCGCGCTCGGGCAGGCTGGAGGGAAGCCCGGAAATCGGCACGCCCTGCTCGGCGAAGGCGCGGGCAATCTGGCGTGGGTCACCCGAGGCCAGCACAGCAATCTCGCGCGCCGAAATACCGCTTTCGATCAGGGCCCGCGCACGGGCGGCGGCAAAATCAGCGCAGGCCGCCAAATCGCGCAGACCATAGAAGGCGAGGCTGTCATCCTTTGGCCCGGCCTCGATTGCTGCCTCGGCCACCCCGCCCTGCAGGGCGTGCAGCCTCGACCCTTCACGCGCCGCGCGCCCCTTGGCGGGGGCCTCTACAGCCCCGAATTCCTGCTGAAGCCGTGCGTAAAGGGCCTTCATTGCGGCTGGCGCATGCGGATCGAGCGATCCCTGAACCACCGGCAGCGGGTCAAGAAACCGCCCATGCGGCAGCTCCAGCACATGGCGCACCGGGGCCAGCCCTTCGGGTAAGGCGTCACCCAGTTTTCGCCAGAGTTCGACAAGCGCGTCCAGATGCCGCCGAGCGCGACTGTCCTCCATCGGCCCGGTCGCCGGGGCGCGCAGATCGGCCGTGGCCAACACCAGACCCTCCAGCGCCGCACTGACGGCCGAGATCGTCTCGATCGGCGCATTGGCAAGGCTATCCCGCCAGACCGGATCAGGGTTCTCCAGAATCGCCCGCCCCGGCGCCCATTCCGGTGCTTTGGGTGCAAGGGAAAGCTCAGCAAGGCCGGTATCGGTCAGCCGGTACTGCAGGCCCGAGCGAGGATCGACGACGAGAAAAGGGTAGAACATGAGTTTCGATCTCGCTGCATAAGTTGTATATTGTAACGGGATGCCATTGTGACTCAATGGTTTATACGACTATTCCCGCTCTCTTCTGCGCGTTCAACAAGCTCGCTTCCGGATGTTTGACCTTATGATTACCCTCCCGGATAGACTTCGAAGAGTTCCTCTGCGGCATTGATATCGGATGAAAGCTGCCTGTAATCCCGAACCAGTTGCGAGATGATGTCCGAACCTTCGACGATTTCCGCCCACCGGTGTCGAAGCACAGCCGCAGGATCAAGCAGACCCAGCATATTGCCGGCAATCGCCGCCGTTGAATCGCTGTCCCCACCATGGGTGGCTGCAATCAGGAGGGCCTCTTCGAAGGAGTTTCCCGCAAGGCAGGCATAGAGCGCGATCGACAGGGCCTCTTCGGCGGTCCAGCCACCACCCAAGGATTCGACTGTTTCCCCAGCACCGTCCCGAGGCGCGCGCAGCGCAGCTTGAATTGCCTGTGCAGTCTCTTCGCCCCCCGTCAGTCGCGCATAGGTCTCTGCCGTCTGGGCTGCAGCCTTCTCCAGATCAGCACCACCTGCGACGTCGGCAAGCATTTCCGCCCAAGCTGCCGCCGCAAACTGGCCAGTCTGGTGGCCATGCGTCAGGGCGGATGTCTCGATGGCCATCGCGCGCACCTGGTCGCGCGGGAACATCAAGCCGATGGGGGCCACCCGCATGATGGTCCCGCAACCTTTGCTGTTGTTGCGGGCGAGGTCCCCAAGATTGGCGCTCGCCGCGAGGGAAGATAGGCAGGTATTGCCAGGCGCGCGGCAGACCCGAAGGCGGGGGTCGTTGATAAGCCCCACATCGTCGGTCTGAACCTTCGGATTGCCACCTTGAGTTCTGTACCAGCGCAACAGCGCGTGATGGATCACGGACGGCGGGTGGCAGATACCCTTCAGAGCGCCGCGAACCCACGCGCGCAGGATCCCCTCGACCGTGAACAGCGTCATCTGGGTGTCGTCTGTGATGGCGCCGTGCAGCCCCATGTGCCGGGGCAGCTCCGAAATGCCGTCCGGGAAACGACGGCGGATTTCAGCGAGCGAGAGGAACTCGATCTCGGCTCCCAGACTGTCCCCGATGGCCCCAGCCAGAAGACTCGCATGGAGTCGGATCAGCGGCAGCCCGTCATGTCGGGCGTAATCGGTCACAAGGCGTTCCTGAACCTGCGTCTCGATGGCCCCGGGCCGTGCCGCGCGGACGCGGGTCATGGCCTCGCTCGCTGAACGCCCGCGCTCAACCAGCAGAAGGGCGGCAATCGTTCCCGCACGTCCCAGCCCGCCCCGGCAATGGACCAGCACCCGGCCGCCATTTTCCAGGATGCGATGAAGACAGGGCGACAACTCGCGCCAGCGCGCCATGGCCTTTGGCGCTGGCACACCCAGATCGGGAATCGGGACGTGATGCCAGTCCATGCCGCGTGCCCTTGCCGCATCGCCAAGACCCGTGACAGACAGCAGATCGAACTCGGGATCCTCGATCAAGGTCAGGACAGCTTTCGCCCCCCAGGCCTTGATCACGTCCAGATCAACATCCAGATCGCGGTCCCATCCGGCGCCAAAGACACTGTCTCCTTTCTTGCCTGGGCAAAGGGTCAGACCGAGATGACCGTTCCCAATAGGCAGGCTGTCGATGCGAAGGGGGTGGGATGTGCTGTCACGAAGCAAGCGCTGTACTTTCTTTGTCGATTCGAGCTGAAGTTACTCTTGGGGTGCGTCACTTTCGGTCGTATCAGAAACTGGGTCATCAGAAGCTGCCAAGAACTGCGCCTCAACATGATCGCCCCACCTCACCAAATACCATTCCATTTCCTGACGGCCTCCAGCGCGGAAACGGACCATCAGCGATCCGTCTTCCAGACGCTCGGTCTTCTGTTTCGGATGGAACACATATCCAGTAGCTTCATCGGCGACCTCAGGCAGAAAGCGCCAGACCACGTCCTGCGGTTCTTCGCGCCAGACGCCGAAGCTTTCTGACAACCACTCCTGCAGATCGAACTCTTTGGGGCGCTCATAGACATCAGGCTCCAAAGAAATCCGTTCGAAACCAGCCAGTGCAAACAGACGCAGATCGTCCTGGTATTCACTCCAGGCCAATAGATATTGGCGCCCCTGACCAAATAGCACCGCAACCGGGCCGAGCCGGGTATTTCGGGAGAGTTTTGCGCTGCCACGAGCGCGGTGGTCGGCCGAGATCATGACCCCTGCAAGAATTGCCTCCCGAAGTGCAGAGAGAATCTCAGAGGGGATTCTTTCACGCGGTCCAGGTCGAAAGGCAACTCCATCGGCCATCAGTTGCGCTTCAAGGTCAGCGGCGATCTTCCGGCGGCGATCCTCGCGGAACATGGCCTGTACCTTTGTCAGCAGGCGCTCCAGCGTGTCTGCCGTCACCTCATCCCCCTCGCGCCGTGCGATCGCGGCTGCGCGGTGCCCCGCGGTCAGCTCATCGAGCGTCGGCTCGACCATGCGGCCCAATGAGCCGGGCGGAAAACGCCAGTATTTTCGTCCGCTCTCTCCTGATATCTCCTCTATCTGGGGGTATGCGTTGCGCACGGCATCACGCATACGTTCTGCCGTGCGGCGCGATACGCTGAATTCCCGTTCGATATCGCTGAGGGAAACCCCTTCAGCTGAACCTTGCATGGTAAGTGCCAGCTTTTGCAGATCTTCTTGGCGGGCGTAGCGCATCGGTCCTCCTGGCAAGGCAGAGCCACCTTTGCGGTGTGAGACTATGGCGTCAACGGCCAAAGCCGATCGGCCGCGCCGCCCCCATCTTAGCCGCATCTTCACGGGTCAGCTCGCACAGGATAGCCTGTGGGTCCGAATTGCCCAGTGCTCGCATCCTGCGGGCGACGTTTGCGAAATCCCCGGGAGCGAGTCGATCGAGCGCCCGCAACTCGGCCGGAGGCGAACACGGAAAATGTGCAGCCCAGGCCAGTGGAAGTTGATCGACTGAAAGAAAGTCGAACCGGATGCGGAAGGTGAACCGGCGATGTGTCGCGGGGTCCAGCTTTTCGACGAAGTTGGTTGTGCAGACGAAGGGCAGCGGGTGGCTTTCCATCCAGGTCAGCATTTCGTTGACCTGGCTCACTTCCCAGCTGCGCTCAGCGCCGCGGCGGTCGGCCAGCAAGCTGTCCGCCTCGTCGAAGATGAGCATGGCACCCTCGGCGCGCGCCTCGGAAAAGGCCCGCGCGATGTTCTGCTCGCTCTCGCCAAGCCACTTCGAGATCAGGTCCGACGTGCGCTTTTCGATCACGGGCATCCCTATCACGCGGGCCAGATGCCGCGCCCACGCGCTTTTGCCTGTCCCTGCCGGACCTTCCAGACAGAAACTGATCCGCCGAGGCGCGCCCGGGGCCGCCAGCCGCGCCTCGATCCGGCCCAGATCCGCATCGGCGCGCGCCAGGTCCGGTTGCCAGGGCACCTCGGCATGGTGACGCGGCGCACTGTCCGCCCCGCCCTTTGCCAAACGAGCGGCCGCATCCAGCACCTGCGAGACTACCGCATCCCCTCCATTGCATAGCCGGGCCACCCGCATCGCGTCAGACACCAGGGCTGGCGCCTGATCATGTCGTTCCGCCATCTGCGGAAGGGCGGTATCGGGGATGCCGACGCCATGCCGGTCCTCGAGTCGCTGCCAGATCCGCGTCCGGACCCGGCCCGAGGGTGGGCGCATCAGCGCCGAATAGCTGATCCGCCGCAGGAAGGCGGGATCACAGGCAGTGACTGAATTCGTGGTCCAGATCACCGGGATCGGGTTTGTCTCAAGGACTCGGTTGAAATGAACCTTCGACGGCGCCTCGCGGATGAAGGGGAAGCCCCCCGCCCCAAATAGGTCTTCCATCTCGTCGAACAGAAGCACGGTGTCCGATCGTTGACCCAGCATGCGGGACGCCATCGACAGTTCAGCCAGCCGTTCCCGACGTGACGGTTCCCCGCCGTCATCATCGGTTTCCCCCACCGCGCGCAGGTCCGCGCCAACCTCGCGCGCCAGCACCTTGGCGAATTCGGTCTTGCCTGTGCCGGGAGGGCCGTAGAGCAGAATGTGCACGCCCGGTTCGCGCTCGGCGAGTGCGCGGGACAGCAGGTCACGCATCAGGTCCGCATCTCGTCCCAGTCCTTCGAAATCCTGCCATTCCGCCTGAGGCGCTGCCGCAGGCGGAAACATCAGCGCGATCAGGTCAGAGATGCTGTGCACGTCGGCAAGCAGCGCGAGGATCAAGCGGTCCGACAAATCGAACTGCATCCGGTTGTGGCGCCCGCCGCGGCTGCGCTGTACCAGCCCCGATCCCGTCAGTCGGCCCGAGGCGCGCATCGCGGCCCGGATTTCAGACTCAGGAGCCGCGCAGAACCACGACAAAAGCAGCGGGACGGTGACTTCCCTGGTTTCCAACGCCCCATCGACGACATGTTCGAAGCCGTCGAACAGCTTGTAGAGGGCAACGAAGGTCAGCATGGATGTCTCGACCGGGGACAACCCGAAGTGATCGCCAAAGAGGGAGGCGTTGCGCTGCACGATCTCGCCCTCGCCGCCCCCTGCGCTCGGCACGAGGTCGCGAGCGATGGTGCGTACCTTGTTCCACCACTGGATGCCTGGCCGGGTACGGGGCCGCTCGGGGCAGTTCACTTCGGTCAGGTATTCCAGCCAGCTGGGCAATTCCTTGGCGATGCGGCTTGCCGGGCCGAAACGGTCGGCCAGCCGGGCGATCAGGTCAAGGGCGAGGTGTTGTTCGTGGGTCATTGTCCATCTCCATCGTTTAGACAAAGATGCCTCAATCGCACGTCAGAAATGGACAGAGGTTTGCTGCTCTGAGCCAAGGCACTCGATACGCCGACTGCAATGACCCCTCGGAGCTCGTAATACCAAGTGGCGGATCATACTTAACCTGTGTGCAAGCTGGAAAGAATCGCACACCACGCAGGGGTGTCAGCGACATGAAGGTCTATGCGGAAGCCGAATGATAAACGGCAAGATAACTCGGTGAATTGCTGATATGTGGGGCTCAAAAATTAATGAATTGGCCTGGCATAGATTTTGACCGAGCGTTTAGAGATATCGACGTCGAATCGTGTAATTTCATAGGGATGCTCGTCAAAGGTCATCTCATACTGCTGACCGCTCATCAGCTTGAGAAAGCTTGGCAGGCAAATGTCCCGCTTGCTTATCATGGCGCCGCCTTGCAGCGTCACGGAGACCCTGAAACTGCAGGTGGGATCCGTGGCCTCTGGCAGTTCGAAGTATTCTGGTTGCATCACATCATTCTCACGCAAGAGGAGTTCACGGCCGATACCCCGAGGTCGGGATTCCACGCAAGCCATTGTGCCGGCAAGCGATCGCCAATCTGTCCGAATCTGACGCATACCTCTGAGACGATAGGTCCAGCAAACAGGAGCGCAGGAATGTTCGGTCAGTCAAGGTCTATGGGTAAAAGTGAGGGCGTCAACATTTTCTATTGCCACGGTTGGGGTTCGCACTTCGACCCCGGCAAGGCCAAGATCCGTGCCCTTTCCAGGATGGGCCCGGTTGACGGCGTTACCGTCGACTACACCCTCCATCCACAGCTGGTCTTCGAGACGTTTGCAGCACTGTTGAAGCGTCATCCTGAATCGCTTGTCGTCGGAACAAGCCTTGGCGGCTTCTTTGCCGCTTGGCTGGGCGCTGAGTTTGACCGTCCGTTCATTGCGATCAACCCCGCAATCGCACCGAGCACCACTCTGCAAGCTTACGTTGGTCGTGGGGTCAACCACATCGGAGACCCATATGAACTGATGGAAGATTGCGTCATGGCTTATGACGCGCTCACCTTTCCCTTGGACGGACGGGGCACCGTAGTTCTCGATATGGGTGATGAAATTCTGGACGCGCAGGCAACGCTTGATTTTATCAAGGGACGGCTGCCCTTTGTCGCCTTTGAGGGTGGATCCCACCGCTTCGACCATATGGCAGAACTTATCGAAAGCCGACCAGACCTGTTCAATACCTACTGAATGCAGGAGAAGTGTGAGCGGTCGCAACGCTACCCTCGCCAGCAATATGTAACGCGACATTGAGGGAGAGCCAAATGGCCGAAGCACTTGAAACCATCGACGGGATTGCCCGGCGCCTCGGTCGGGACGTGTATTATCTTGCGCTCGTCGACGAGGCCGGTGGCTTCAGGGACATCTACACGGATGTTTCTGAAATCACGGACTGGCTGGATGCGAGGCAGATCGGTTGGAGCCTTTGTGCGGGATTTGACGAGAATACCGTCTGGATTGAAGGCGGGCCAGGCTGCATCTTTCTCGATATTCACCCAGAACTTGGACCCGAGGCAATGGAAATGGTAGAAGCACATTTCATGAATGCTGAGGGCGAGCCCACCATTCCAGGCTATGTATCAGCCATGTTGCGGCTTATGAAGGCGCTCAGCTTTGCTGACAGGGACGATCCCGACTATTGGGAGAACTTCTAAGTTTTTTTGAGCTCTTGGCCAGGTTCAATTGGCAACTTGAATTCAAGGGTAACGCGACACCTCCTGAACTAGATTGTTCCATTGTGTGGTGATCATTAACTCCGGTCTCTCAATCGCCATTTGAAGCCGGAGACAGGGTTTTCTTGCGTCGCCGACTTGATGTTCTCGCGGATGGCCAACCATAGTCGTCCCGTCATCATCGCGCGATCTCGCCTGCCATCACAGCACGGCCATGAACGGCGAGCGTCGCCGTAAACCTCGGGCACCCGAACTGCCGGATGACATCGAGGACGCGCGCGTCGTAGGCGGCCTGCCCGATGAGCCGACACAGGTCTGAAGCGTGAAACTGCCGGTTGCCACTGGGTGCAGCCTTGATTTGGTCGTGCAACTCCCGCTCACGCGGATCAGGCGCTCGCTTCGCCGGCGTAGACGCTGCCTCCGGTCGGCTCACCGTACCGGCTGAGGTGCGCCAACGGCGCATGAAGCCGAGGAGGAAGCCGGCCGGAACACTGTCGTTCCCGCGCGCCCGGTTGAAGGCTAGGAAGCGGTCCCAGATCACCTGCGTGTCGATGTTCCAGCAGGGCAGGGCCTTCTTTGCCGCCTTGATTAGCTCGGCCCAGCAGGTCTGGAAGACGTTCGATCCACCGCTAATGGTGATCTGCCCTGAGAATACAGTTTTGTTATCTTCTCCTCTAGATAGTGATGTGTCGCCTGTGCCTGACTCAACATCCTGATTTTCATCCACGGCATCAAAGGCCGTGAAGCGGAAAAGCCAGGGGGCAAACTTGCCGTTTGGCTTCTCTCGTCTCAACTCCAGCTCGGACGCCTCGAGTTCAGCCAGCAGCTCGGTCAGGTATTGGCGTGAGATGCCCATCTTGGACGCGAGATCAGCGAGGGTGAAGGCGGCCGTGCCTCGCGGCAGCCCGTTGTAGCCCTCCTTCCACGCGATGGCATCGAGGATGATGGTTGCTAGCTTGTGGGCGGAAACGGATAAGTCTGTCTGGGTGATCCGTCGCAGGATCAGGCCGGTCGTGGGTTCCATGGTCGATGTCTCCTATGAGAGACGACCCCATGCCGAAAGCAAACAACATTCTTGCCAGCAAAACAACTTTGCTGGTTGCAGAGGTTCGGACGGTGCGCTAGAAGATCCTTGTTCACGGGTTCTTCTAGCGCGGCGTCAGGCTTTACGGTCTGGCGTCGTTTCCCTTTTCGGGTTCGGTGCACGGTCTCCGGTGCAAGGTGTGTTAGTGGCGGGCCTGCCCGATGTAGGCCCGGCCGGGTTCAGTAGCGGACCTCTTCGAAGCCGTAGTTGCCTTCATGATCGCGCCAGTCGACGAAGACCGAGCGGTAACTCACCCAGTTGCAGTGTCCGGTGTTGGGCAGATCGGAGGCGGGCGGCACCTGGGCGACGCTGGACCGGGTCCAGTGATAGTCGCCCTGGACCCCGTAGGAGCCGAGGCGCGTGGAGTCCGAGGTGATGCAGTCGCCGTCTCGGTTCCGGCGCTGGCTGAACTGGATGTGAAACACGCGGATGCTTCGGACGAAATCGAAGGCATCACCCGAGATGTCGATGTCAGCTTGCTCGTCTGACTGGACTTGGATCAGGGGTAGGGGAGCTTGCGGTACGCTGGCCTGAGGCGCCTCCTGGAAGGCGATGTCGTAAAGCCGTTCCATCGGCGAGAGCGGGGCAGGGGCGTTGAACGACGCCCCCATCGGGCAACGCCAGATCTGCAAGGGAGGTTCGATCGGCCAAGGCGTGATCCGACGGATGAAGACTGCGCGTGCATGGGCACAGGGTGCGGATGCCGGCCAGCCACCTGCCAGGCAAAGCAAGATGGCGCAGTCGACCTGATAGGCCTGCGCCGGCTCGACCGACCCGACAAGGCTAGATACGGTGATGGCCGCGGTCGCCGCCGCGGTCCGGACGCTGTGCTTCATGACGCTGACTCCCACTATAATGGTGCGGCGATACAAAACAACATGAACGATAGCAAGGTAATTTCAGCGCGTCGGCTGCGATGTTATCCGCAGAAGGTGGCGCAGATGCCCGCCCAAAGCCTGATTTCGCTTCGACGTACCGATTGGGCAGTTGCACCCACGGCCCATGCGCAAGCGGCCAGTAATCCGGCCAAGTTACCGGGCGTGTTCTCCGTATCTTGTCACGCAATACTATGATAAACATCATTCTCGATGGAAGTTCGCACGGCCAGTGAAGCGGCCAAGGAGAAGGTCATTCGATGGTTCGCGACGATGGAGAGACGGTAGGCCTGTTCGAGCCACTCATGGTCTCGGAGGGCTCTCCCGCCCGCGCAGGCTTGAATGATCTCGTGCTTGAGTTGGCGGAGAAGTCCGCCGGCTTCCGCAGCAGCTTGCCTGTTTCAATGGCCGAGGCGCTTGCCAATCTCGTGCGGTCGATGAACTGTTACTATAGCAACCTCATCGAAGGGCATGACACCCATCCCGTCGACATCGAACGTGCGATGCGGAACGACTACAGCGCCGATCCGAAAAAGCGAAACCTTCAGCTAGAAGCCAAGGCGCACATCGCTGTTCAGAAATGGATCGACGAAGATGGCATGGCCGAACCACCAACAGCGCCCGCGTCGGTTATCGAACTACATAGCCGGTTTTGTGAGCTTTTGCCGCCCGAGCTTCTCTTCGTCGAAAGCCCAAAGACAGGTGAAAAGATCCCGGTAGTACCCGGCGAACTGCGCACCCGATACGTTGAAGTCGGGCGCCATGTCGCCATCAGCCCTGGTGCTGTTCCCCGCTTTCTGGAGCGGATGCACAAAGCCTACAGCCTTCCCGGCAGGATCGAACCGATCCTTGCCGCGGCTTGTGCTCATCACAGGCTTCTCTGGGTGCACCCATTCCTTGATGGGAATGGTCGCGTTGCCCGCCTGATGTCCTACGCAATGCTGCGCAAAACCCTCGATACGCGGGGACTGTGGTCCGTTGCGCGCGGGCTTGCGCGGCAGGAGGCAGCCTACAAGGAGCACCTCGCGGCGTGTGACGGCCCCCGCCGTGGCGATCGTGACGGACGGGGCACGCTCAGCGAGGCCGCCCTTGCCTCCTTCGCGCAGTTCTTCCTGCGCATCTGCGTTGACCAGATAGAGTTCATGGAAAGCCTGATGCGACCGGACCGGCTGCGCGACCGCATACTGATTTGGGCAGAAGAAGAGATGCGTGCTGGAGCGCTGCCACCAAAAGCGGATACTGTGCTGAAGGCTGTGCTCTATCAGGGGCAGATCGAGCGTGGGGAGGTCGAGACCATCCTTGGCACCAGCGACCGCACTGCGCGGCGGGTGACATCTGCGCTCCTCGAAGCGGGCGCGCTTTCGTCAGCATCGATTCGTGCGCCGCTGAGACTGGCCTTCCCTGCCAAGTATGCCGGGCGGTGGATGCCGGGGCTGTTCCCAGAACGGGATGGGTGAGAGAATGACGTGCGGCCCAATAGCGATCAAAGAGCAATTTGAGGTAGAGAATTGATTAATTTCAGAAAAGGAAGCAAAGACGAGTTTGCCAAGCTTCCCCCAGAAGCAGGGTTTCTCGAGCGCGCTGATATTATCCGGCGGCATCTGGCAGAGGTATTTGGCTCCAAGAACCTCTCTTTTCTCATTGGCTCCGGTTGCTCGTCTTACATGCATGATGGCAATGAGCTTGGCATTCCGACGATGGGACCGCTTGCGGCGGAATTCCAGACAACGCTTCAGGGTATGCCTGGTCTCCCCGGCGTCGGTGTCTTTGTCACGGCTGAACAACGAGATGCGATCAAGGACCGGCTTGGTATCGACCTAGCGCACGAAGACTTCCAAAAAAACCTTGAGCGCATGATGGAAGTGCTTATGACAGCGCAGCAATTCTGTAAGACGAGCGCCAAGATTGAGTTTCGGGAAGCTCTTGAGACCGTCGAAGCTGTCATCGCGGGCGTAAAAAAATTCATCCTTCAGAAATGCACCGAGGGACGTTTTGCCTACGGCGATGAGACCGTCGTGACGCTATACCGGCGCTTCTATCAGTCGCTGGCGACTCGATCCCGTGGGTTAGTGCCGCCTTGGGTTTTCACCACGAACTACGACCTGTTCAACGAGCGGGCGATGGACCGATCCGCCATCCCCTATTCCAACGGGTTTTCGGGCACGGTCGAGCGTCGTTTTAACCCTTCCACATACCGCCGCGCACTGGCCGAGCAGCTAGATATTTCGTCCAAGAGGTGGGCCGCGGTCGATGGATATGTCCACTTCTGCAAGCTCCATGGGTCTGTAAACTGGACGGAAGAGGAGACGGGTCTTTTCCCAATCCGGGAGTCTGCCGAAAAGCTCGACCCTGCGCAGGATCGCGTCATGATCTATCCGACGCCCTCGAAGCAGACGGCGAGTTTTGGCTCGCCCTACTCGGATATGTTTCGGGAGTTTCAGCGCCAGATTGTCCAGGACCAAAGCGTTCTCTTCGTGATGGGGTTTAGCTTCGGCGACGAGCACATCAATAACATTATTTTTCAAGGACTGACCCTACCAGGCTTCCGCCTCATCGCTTTCCTCAACCCTGACGATGCCAACAATCCCGTGACTAAAGAGCTCGCAGCCCTAGGCGACCCAAGGATTTCCTTCATCTGGGGTAGCGACGAAGAGACTGGCAAGAAGGCGCACTACTTCGACAGTATCGTGAAGGACTTGTTGCCAACGAGCGCTGACCAGAAAGAAGAGCAGGCTATCGAAAAGGTCTTCAAGAAGCTGCTATCCAAGCAGCAGGGTGGCGAAAATGGCGAGGGATGATGCAAGCCGTGCCATAGGCAAGATAGTAAGCGTTTCAGCGGATCGCTTGGTCGTCGAGCTACATCGTGGCAGCGATAACTTCACGGTCGTTGGCTTTGACGACGTCCACTATGTCGCGACCTTGGGATCATATCTCATGGTGCCGACCCAATCCGAGTATGTCGTCTTGGAGGTTATCGGCCTCAACGAAAAGGATTTTTCGCGAGCCTATGGCAGCGGCCCAGAAATGGACAAAGCCACAGCGGCAAAATTCCTCGATGTGGTCCCCGTTGGTTCTATGCCTGTCCAGGGAGGCTCCTTCAAGTTCGGTGTCTCGACGTTTCCCCCGCTCTATGCAGACGCCCTCTATGCGCGTGATGAAGACCTAGACCGCATCTTCAACGTGGAGCAGCCGGCAGATAGACAGACAAAGATCGATGCTAATGGCGCTGCAAAGGAGGGAACGGTTCCCCATACGATCGAAATAGGCACCTCGGCCGTGTTCAAAGACTACCCTGTTAAGGCGCAGCTTGATGCCCTGTTCGGGGGGCACGTCGCCATTCTTGGCAATACTGGAAGCGGAAAATCTTGCACGGTTGCCTCGATTTTTCAGTCTGTTTTCATGAAGCCAGACGACTTCGGAGCACTTGGCGCGGCTTTTGTGATCTTTGATGTCAATGGCGAGTATCGACAGGCGCTCGACAACCTGCCGTTGTCGATCCATTCGAGCTATCTCAAAGCCACGGATCCCGGCGCAGAGATAGAGGATTCAACGAGGAGCATCTTGGGAAGCGAAGGAATAAGCCGCTTCCGGCTGCCGCACTGGTTCATGACAGTTGATGAGTGGGCGCTTCTTTTGCGCGCCAGCGACCGATCACAGCAGCCCGCGCTTCGAACTGCACTCGGCCTAACTACCCTCTTCGCAGGGAAGGAGGATGGTGTCGTTGAGGGCAACGGCGGGATCGCGGCCATCCGAAACCACGTCCTTGCCAAAATTGTCCTCGCGATCCTACAAAGTGATGCAAGCAGCGCCAGCAAGTCAGACCGTATTTTGTCGATTCTTGCATCGTTCAATACGCAGGACATCAGCATCGCAGCTATCAGGCAGCGAGTCGGCGTGAATTATGGACAGCTCGCCGACGCTGAAGGGCTGGCAGAGTTTCTGTCGAACTTTGTCCAGGAAGAGCCTGTCCTACCAACCTATGCGAACAAGCCGTTCACCTTTGACAGGCTACTTGCGGCGCTCGATCTTGCGCTTCACTACGAGGAGGCAAACGGAAACAAGCAGATACGCGACTACTGCTCGCAAATGGTGACGCGCTTGAAGTCGGTTTCCGATAACCCTGATTTCGAATTTTTGCGGGCGGCAGTCGAGAATCTTGAAGATCACGATATAGAGCCAACCCACTTCGTGGATCGGCTTTTGGGAATTGCCAGGCAAGGGGAAAACTACCGGAAGGAACGGCAGCTTTGCATCATCGACCTGAACGATGCTTCGGACGAGATCGTCGAACTAGCCTCTGCCGTTGTTGCACGGCTGATCTTCGACCGGATGCGCCGCTCGACGCCCCGAAACAAGATGCCTGTCCATCTAATCCTTGAAGAAGCGCACCGCTACATCTCTGAGCGCCCGAGCCGCTTTGCCATTGACGCGGGCATAACCTTTCAGCGGATTGCCAAAGAGGGCCGGAAATACGGGGCTTTCTTGATTGTGGCTTCGCAACGACCGAGCGAGCTCTCAAAGACGGTCCTCTCCCAGTGCAACAACTTCATCATTCATCGAATTCAAAATCCTGACGACCTCTCGCAGATCAAGCAGATGACGCCATTTATTTCTGAGACTGTTCTGAGGCGGCTTCCATCTCTGCCGAAGCAACATGCTTTGATTTTTGGGAGCGCAGTGAAAATCCCAACGACCTTCCGAGTTCGGGACGCTAATCCTACGCCTAACAGCGACGATGCACAGGTTCGAGACCTTTGGTATGTCCCACAAAATCCAAAACTTGGTTGGAGCTCGTAGCCAAAGCTCGTCGATCTGGATGCCTTTCAGAAAGAAGCGGAGCGCATTTACTCGACAGCATTCAGGAACGTGGCATAGTCATCGCTGACCTCGCGAGCCTCCATGAATGTGCGGGCGCGTTCATCATCGAGGCAGCGGAAATAATCCTGCACGTCGGCGATATAGGCCTCAAAATCCCCCCGGATCAGATCCGCGTAGGCGCGCATGTCTTCGCGTGACGCAGGCAGGAACGGGCGCTCCGGCGGGGTGCAGGCGTGAGCCTGACCACCCGCCACGAGCACGGTGATCAGCAGCGCTAGAGGGATGTTGCACGCACAGGTCATGTGCAGGGCAAAACTCCTTTGCCGCCTTTAAGATCACGATTTTGTCAGGTATCACTGTTATCGGAGCAAGGCGATCTTCGTCAAGTCGTTTTAATTGTCTTGCTATCGTTCATGTTGTCTTGTATCGCCCACGGTGTTGCGACTCCGTGGGCCCGAGACTGCATCCAGGCAGAAAAGGGACCTGAAGCGGATGGCCATGATAGAAGAAGCCCCGAATGTGGTTACAGAAGACGGACTGCGCGGCCTGCTTGCCGAAGGCTACCTCATCGAGGTGGTCTGCAAGGAAGGGGCCGAGAAGCGCCACAACAGTTGGTACGGCGCGTGGGTCATCCGGGCCGTTGCACCGGATGGGCGCGACGACAAGATGCTGGTCACCAGCCGAAGCGTCCTCAAGCTGCGCGATTTCAAGACCATCGTCGGCCTTGTCAGCTTCCTTGCCGACATGGGTTGCACGACCGCCAGCATCCCGCTCATTGAAGGCGCCCGCGAACGTCACGCAGCACCCGGGCGCACGTCCGAGCCGCGGACCGGCCCGGTTCTGGTCAAGGACAACTGACCGCGCGTTTGCGCTCGTCGTTGCACTGGGTACAGGTGTTTGTTCCGCACCCTTGGCCCTTGCCGACGGTTTCATCTTCCAGGTCAGCCCTGATGGCCGACTGATCGACACCGCCGAGACTGCGAGCACCTTGCGCTCGTTCACTGGCGAAGAAGATGCCCAGAATGGGCCCCTTCCAGATCGTCTCTTTCTCTTTGCAGCACCGCAGTCCCGTGGGAATGATGCTCCCCTGAGCGATGTGACAGCTGCCGCAGCGATCGCCCCGCGCGCCGTCCGCGCCTCCCCCGAAATCCTCCACGCCATTGAGACCACGGCGCTGCGCTATGGCAGCCATGACGCCCTGCGTCAGGCGGGCCTGTCGGTCACTGATTGGGCGCTGTTCTACCGCGCCAATATCGAGGTCGAGAGCGCGTACAATCCCGGCGCGCGCAGCCCCGTCGGCGCCATCGGACTCGGCCAGCTGATGCCCGATACCGCGCGCGATCTCGGCGTTGATCCCCATGACATCGCCCAGAACCTCGACGGCTCGGCGCGTTACCTTCTGATGATGCTTGAGCAGTTCGGCGATCCCGAGCTGGCGCTTGCGGCGTACAATGCCGGTCCCCATGCGGTCACCCGCCATGGCGGCATTCCCCCCTTTCGAGAAACCCAAGGCCATGTGGCCCGTGTGACAGCCGTGTTCCAGCGGCTGAGAGGAGACCTTTCGTGACGTCCAAATCTTCCTTTGTCGCGCTCGGTGCGATGGCCCTTATCGTGATGGCAGGCCCTGCGCTGGCCCAAAGCATTGACCTGTCACCCGTGCAGACGCTGCTGCAAGGCATCGTCGACGCGATCACCGGCCCCTTGGGCATCGTGATCGGCACGCTCGCGCTGATCGGTGTGTTCCTGTCCTGGCTCTTCGGAATCCTCGATTTCCGTCAGGCGCTTTGGGTCGTGGTCGCGATCGCGGGCATCGCTGCGGCGCCCACCATCGTCGCCGCCATCTGGACGACCTGAGAAAAACCGATGTCTGACCAGTCCCGCGTATTCATCGGCCTTCTGAGGCCGCCCAAGCTGATGGGCTTGCCGATCATGTACGCCATGGTCTGGCTCTTCGGCTCGACGCTGCTGTTCCTCTGGGTGCAGAGCTGGGTGGTGGCTGTGTTCGCGGGGCTGGCCTGGCCTGCGCTCTGGAAAGCTGCGGACTGGGATCCGAACTTCCTCGATGTCCTGGTGATCACCTTGCAGGAAACTCCGCCCACGACGAACCGCAAGCTTCACGGGGGCGACAGCTATGCCCCGTGATGGAGTAGCCGATCACGTGGCGGAGGCGCTCAATCCACTCACCGCGTTGCCCGCCTGGGTCAAGGGCGAGAAGCGGCTTTCGTCCATGCTGCCCTATGTTAGCCTCGTGACCGACCGGACGATCCGGACGCGCGGCAACGAGCTGATGCAATGCATCAGGCTCGAAGGGGCCAACAGCACCACGAGCGAGGATACCCATCTCGACCGGATCGGCGGGCTCTTGGCGGGCATCGTTGCGCAGGTCGGGACGGGGTTCTCCTTCTACCTGCACAAGGTATCGAAAGCGGTCGATGTGAACCTGCCGCCCATCCCGGGCGCAGGGTTCGCCGCCGCCGTTGACCAACGCTGGCAGGCCCATCTGGGTCGAGCGGGCCTGCGCGACAAGACGCTGACCCTGACGGTTCTGAAACGCCCCGAGACCGGCAGCCGCCTGCCGTTTGGATTGGGGGCGTCGCGCACAAGGCACGCGGCGGACACGACCAGGCGTCTGCGCAAGCTTGATGAAGTCGTGGGGTTTCTTCTCTCGTCCTTCGATGAGCTGAAGCCCCGCCTCATTGCGGCCAGCACTGGCGAGCTATTGGGCTTCCTCGGCTCGCTCAATACCGGCGAGGAGCACCCTCTCTACCCGCGGTCGCGCTTGGGCGTGATCGCCGAGGACGTGGCGAATACCCGCGTCACCTTCCGCGGCACGACCATCGCGCTGTCCGATGGCGCCGTCGGCAACAAACTCGGCGCAATCTTCGCGGTGAAGAACTACCCTGCGAAGACCGACAGCCTGATGCTCGACGAGTTGAACCTGCCCGTCGACATGGTGGTCACGCATTCTTTCGTCCCGATCAACGCCAACATGATGGCGGGCCGGATCAAGCGGCAGCTGCGCCTCATGCAAGCCGCCAATGACGGGGCTGTCAGCCTCGCGCAGGAGTTGGAATTCGCACAGGACGATCTGGAATCCAAACGCCTGATCTTTGGCGAGCACCATATGACAGTGGCGGTCTATGCGCGCAGCCAAGCTGCCCTCGACGACATCGCGGCCGAAGTCCGCAACATCTCCGCCACCTCCGGCATCAACCTGATCTCGGAAGCCTTCGGCGCGCGGGCGCATTTCATGGCGCAGCATCCGGGGAACACCGGGGCGCGTAGCCGCAAGGCCGCGATCACGAACCACAACTTCGCGGATCTCGCCACCTTTCACCGCACCCCGCTTGGCAAGACTGGCTGGGAAGTGCCCTGGGGCGTGCCGATCACGCTCTTCCCGACGCCAGAGCGCAGCGGCTTTCTCTTCAACTTCCACGAACAGGGCGCGCCGGACCGTGAGCCCACAGGCGGGCACACGCTGATCCTCGGCCGCCCCGGGTCGGGCAAATCCGTGCTGGCGGCTTTCCTCATGACCATGGCGCGGCGCGCAGGCGCACGGCTATTCGTCTTCGACTACCGCGCCGGCATGGAAATGGCCGTCCGCGCGCTTGGGGGCAGCTATTCGACCGTGCGAGCCGGACGGCCCACGGGGCTCAATCCCCTCCAGACCGAGATCGATGCCCGCGGGCAGGCATGGTTGGCCGATTGGCTGGCAAGCCTCCTCGAACGGCGCGATCGACCGCTGACCCCCGTGCAGACCAACCGCCTGCAGGAAGTCGTGCGCCAGAACGCCAGCGCTGGAAACGCTGGCCTCAGGAACTGGTCGGACTTCGCCTCGCTCCTCGTCTCGACCGATGACGAAGGCGATCTCTTCGAGCGGATGCAGGAATGGACTGCAGAGGGCCGCTATGGCTGGATCTTCGGGGCGAACGCGGACGACACGTTCCAGATCGGGGGCAACACCGACGCTGACGTCGCAGGCTTCGACCTGACCGGGATCCTCGATTCCGAGAGCGAGCGGGAGCGCATGGCGGTCCTGTCCTACCTCTTCCGCCGGGTCGAGCGCGTGATCGAGGACCGCAAGCCCACGATCATCGTCATCGACGAGGCCTGGAAGGCGCTGGACAACGCGTATTTCGCGGAGCGGCTCTCGAACTGGCTGGTGACCGCGCGCAAACAGAACGCCGTCGTCGTGATGATGACCCAATATGCCAGCCAGCTCGAGCGCACACGCACAGGCAAGACCATCGTGGAAGCCGTGCCAACGCAGGTGCTCCTGCCCAACATCCGCGCCTCTGCTACAGATTACGCCATGCTGGGCCTCAGCGAGAAAGAACTCGACGTGCTTCTGGGCGTCGGCTCCACCTCGCGGCTCGCGCTCGTGCGCGATGACCGCGGTGCGGTGGTGATCGATGCCGATCTGGGCGCGCTCGGCCCCCTCGTGACCATCCTTGGCGGCATGGAGAAGGGAGAGGCCCTTGTCGGCCCCAACTACCGTGACCGCCCTGATTTCTGGAGAGTGACATGACCCGTACCATCATGCGCAGCGCCGTGCTGCTTGGCCTCGGCCTGACCCTGACGGCCTGTGCGCAGCATAACCCCGCAGCGGCCAACTGCTTCAACTTTCGCGACGCACCCGCGCAGTCGGCGACCGCGACGACGACGATTTCGACCATGGGCGCCACAGTCACGCGGCGCGATACGGCCTGCGATTTCGTGATGCTGGGGGCGGGCGACTAAGCCGATGCGGAGCTGGCTCCCCCTCTCGATGGTCAGCCTGGCGCTGGCTGGCCCCGCTGCCGGGTCAGCCAACGCCCAAGGCGTGCCGACTTTCGACCTGCGCCTCTTCGCAGAGCGGCAGGCAATCCTCGATCAGACCGATCAGGATCTGGCGCTACAGCAGGACCGGCTGACCCGGGAAGAGGAGCTGGCCGAGATCGAACGACAGCAACTCGCCTCGCTCGAGGGGCTGATGGATGCGATGTCCCTCGGCTCCGGCGATGTCGCAGGCACAGTAGCCGGGCTGGAGGCGGGGCAGGGGGCTGTTGGCGACGTCGAGAGTGCTGCAGCCAGCCTATATGCACCCGAAGACAACAACCCGGCCGCAGCCCGGATGTTCGGCGACGCCCGGGAAGGGATCGAGGAACTGATCATCCGCGCCGCGCGCGACACGCACAGTCTGCCGGGCGTCAGCCGCGCGGGGCTGTCGCTTGTGCAGTGGCGCTGCCTGCTGCAGGCGCTGATCTGGCAGGAAAGCCGTTTCCAGATCGGGGCACGCTCCCCCGTTGGGGCATTCGGGCTGACGCAGATCATGCCCGCTACCGCGAGCGATCTTGGCATCAACCCGGCCTATTACGACGACCCGTACCTGCAGGTCACCGGCGGCGCGCGATACCTCGCGATGATGCTGAACATGTTCGATGGCAACATCATCCACGCGCTCGCCGCTTACAACGCAGGCCCGGGCAACGTGCAGGACTACGGCGGCGTCCCGCCCTTCGCGGAAACCCAGCACTACGTCGTGGTGATCCCGCAGCAGTACAACAGCTACCTCGCCGCCGTTGGCGGCATCGATGCGCTCGGCACGATCGACCCTGTCCTTCTGGCGAATGCGAGCTTCAGCCTCTCGGCCCATGGGGCAGGCGTCTATGGCGACTATTCGCTCGTCTCGGTCCGTGCCGCCGCCTTGCGCGTGCAGGATATCATCACCCGCATCGGCGAGACCGAAGATCTGCACGAGGCCATCGCGCTCAACACCTATGCGCGCGCCGAACTGGCCCGGCTGGTCGCGATCCGCACACGGATCAAGGCCGCCCGAACCGAGCCACTCAGCGCCGAGCAGATCGCCTTGGCGGCAGCGCAAGCTGCCGAGCGGCAATACATGGATTTTAGTCAGGAGGATTTGCGTTGAACCTGCGCCTGCCCCGTTCCCATTTCGTCGGTAGCATCGCTCTAGCGCTTGCCCTCAATGTCACCGGACCTGTCGCGGCACAGGGTGTGCCCACGGTGGACACTCAGAACATTGCTCAGGAAATCCGCCAGCTTCAACAGATGCTGCAGGATTTCGGGATCCAGACCGATCTTCTGGACAATGCGCTGGCGCAGCTTGACCTCCTGCAGCAGCAGTTCGATCAGCTCGAGGAGATGTATGCCTCGCTGACCGGGCCGCGCAGCATCCTCGGTCTCGCCATGGGCGGCGACCTCGATGGCGTCCTGCAGGCCAACTTCGAAGACATTCCCGGTCTGATCCGCGGCATCCAGGCGGGCGACTGGTCGAGCCTGATCGGCCCCAACGCGGGGCCCCTGCGCACGCAGATGGAGCAGGCTCTGGCCAGTGCCGGATTCGACGAGGACTCGCTGCGCGAGATCGCCACCAGCGGCAATCCCGGCGCGGAAGGTGTCGCGACGCGGGCCACGACCGGTGCCGTGATGTCGGCGGCGGCCCAGAACAGTCATGCAGAGGCAGCGCAATCCCTCGAACGGGTCGAACAGCTCGTCGCGATGATCCCGGAGATGGAAGACCTGAAGGCATCGATGGACCACAACACCCGTGTTACGGCGGAACTGGCCATCGCGATGACGCGGATGTGGGAGCTTGAGGCGATCCAGACCCTCGGCGCAGGCAACGCGGGCGTGGTGGATGCCGCCACCGTCGCCAAAGAGCGCCGCTACATGGACTTCACCCTGCCGAGCCTCGCGCCATGAGCAAGGCACCGGACATGACTGCAGGCATGAGTGCGCGGGAACTGGTCGAGGAGGAACTGATCCATGGCGCTTTGCGCCGGGAGCAGCTCTGGCGGATGATCGGCCTCGGCGGGGCAGGTTTCGGCGTTCTGGGCTGCCTTGCAGCCGCGGCCGTCGCCCTGATGGTCGAGACGCCCCCGCCAGTCGTTGTGCCCTATGACCCCGCGACCGGTCTCGCTCTGCCGAACGCCACGGTGGAAACGGTCTCGCTTGCCGAGCGCCCGGCCATCATCGAAGCGCAGATCTATCGCTACATTCTGGATCGCGAGGCGTACAACCAGCTCGACAACGATCTTCGCGTGCGCCGTGTATTGGCGCAATCCAGCGGTGCTGCCGAGGCCAGCATGCGCGCCATGTGGACCTCCGGGCAGGACAGCTATCCGCCGACGCGATATGGCCCCGCGGCAGAGATGGCTGTCGAGATCGCCTCGATCACGCTCATCGGGGACAACCGCGCGCAGGTCCGCCTCAGAAAGCGCCTGACCAGCCCGCAAGGGGCGCAGGACGGATCCTTCACCGCCACGCTGATGTTCGCCTTCCAACCCGAACGGACCCGCACGATCGATGACGTTTGGCAAAACCCCTTCGGCTTCACCGTCACCCAATATGCCATCCGATCGGACCGTTCCGAATGACCTCTGTTTCCGCCCGTACCTCCGTGCACGCCCTGCTGGTCGCCAGTGCCCTGGCGCTCACTTCACTCGCAGCCTCGGCCGAGACCACGCCGCGCCCCGGCGCTCATGACAACCGCGTCCGGATCGCGACCTGGACCGAGGGGCAGGTCTACCGGATCGTCACCACCCTGACCCGGGTCACCACCGTCGAATTCGGCGAGGGCGAGACCATCCGCTCGATCATCGCGGGCGACACGGTGGGCTTCCAGTTCGACGGTGTGCCGGGCGGACGCGCCTTCGCGATCAAGCCTGCCGCCTCTGGTGTCGCCACCAACATCACGGTCTACACGAACCGGCGCTCCTACTATTTCCACGTGGTCGAGGCGCGGGAGACCCCGCATTACGTCATACAGTTCCGCTATCCCGAAAGCCGCGTACAACCAACCCGGGCGGTCGCCGCTGATGCGCCGAATGCGAACTACGCGGTCAGCGCAAGCGAGGAGTTCACACCGACTGCCGTCTGGGATGATGGCACATTCACCTACTTCCGCTTCGCACGGAACGCGCCAGTCCCGGCGATCTTCCGCTATGCGAACGGCGGCGAGCGGGCGGTGAACGGCACGGCACTCGAGGATGGTATCATTCGGGTCTCGGGCGTGAACCGGCAATGGGTCCTGCGCCTCGGCGAAGACGAGGTCTGCGTTCAGGATATGGGTGGGCCCACATCATGAGCCAGGATACCGAAGACCTCGCCGCGCGCCTCGCGGCGCTTGAAGCAACGGGCGACAAGAAGCGCGGCGCAGCACGTCCCTCCCCGCTTACCGCCATCCTTGGCGTTGCCGGGATCGTGACCGTGGGCGGCCTGGCCTGGGCCGCGCTGCAGCCATCGCCGGAAGCGCCACTGCCAACCGCAGCTCCGGAAGAGTTCCAGGCCACAGGATCAGGCTTCGGCGACCTCGCACCCATGCCCGTGGTCGAGCCTGCACCGCCGCCGCCGGCCGAGACCAGCCCCACCGCGTCGGAACTGGCGCTGATGGAGAGCCTCGCCACGCTGCGCGCGGAACTCGAAGACCTGCGCGCGCGGCCCGTCGAGGCATCGGATAGCGGGGCAGACCAGGCCATCGCTGACCTGACAGCGCAAATCGCGGCACTGCAGACCGCCTCGACCGAGGCGCAGCGCGCGCTCGAGCGACAGTTGACCGAACGCGACCGCGAGCTTGACCAGCTGCGCATGGATCTTGAAGTTGCGCGGCTGACCCCACCGGCTCCCACGGACCTCGGACCGAACGAGGAAGAGCTGCGACTCGCCGAACTTGAACGCCGCAGGATCGCCGAGGCGGAAGCGCGGGCCGAACGCATCGCTTCGCCCATGATCGCGTTTTCCGGGATGGGGGCAGGGACCGACCGAGAGAACAGCCTCGAGGCTGCGCGCCTGAATGAAGACGAAGCTTTCGTGCGCGCAGGTGCGCGGCCCGCACCCGTGACGCGGGCCGAAATGATCGTGAACCCCGGCAACACCGTCGTGCAGGGCACGATGATCCAGGCCGTGACCGAGACGGCCCTCGACAGCACGCTGCCGGGGGCAATCCGCGCCATTGTCTCGGAGGATGTCCATTCCTTCGACGGTACGCGCGTCCTCATCCCGCGCGGCGCGCGTCTCGTGGGGCGCTACCGCTCCGATGTGGCGCTCGCGCAATCGCGGGTCATGGTGGCCTGGGATCGCATCATCCTGCCCGACAATCAGACTGTGGAGATCAGCGCCTTCGGCGGAGACGAGCTGGGTCGCACCGGCACCACCGGCTTTGTCGACACCCGCTTCGCGCAGCGCTTCGGCTCCGCGGCGCTGATCTCACTGATCGGGGCCTTGCCTGCGGCCGCCGCCGGACAAATCGAGGATGAGGCTGCGGCCGACATCGCGAGTGACGTGGGCACGGACCTGCGCGACAGCACCCAAAGCGTCATGCAGGACTATCTCGCGATCCGCCCGGTGATCCATGTGGATCAGGGCGCGCGGATCACGGTCATGGTCGACCGCGACCTGGAGATTTTCTGACATGGCGGCGAGCTATCTCGAAGCCTCGCTCGACCGGCTGGGCGCGCCTGCACAACGCGACGACACGATCGAGATTTGCATCAACCCCGACGGGCAGGTCTGGGGCGAGTTCCAGGGCGATCATTTCATGCGGGGCCTCGGCACGCCGCTCACCCAGACCGAGATCAAGGACCTCGGCAATCAGATCGCCTCGGCCGCCTCGACCACGCTCAGCACCAAGAAGCCCATCGTCTCGGTCTCGATCCTCTACCGGGATCGTCCGATCCGGGCGCAGGTCATCCAGCCCCCAGCCGTCGAAGGCGGGTTCTCGATCTCGCTGCGGTTCTTCTCCTCCCTGCCGCTGGAGGCGATCAAGCTCGGGTTCCTCTATGGCAAGGAGCGCAGTCTCGAAGGGCTGCGGCGCGAACGGAACGCCGCGCTGCGCGATGTGGTGGCCTCCGGCGACATCGATGCCGCCCTGCGGTTCTGCGTCGAGAACAAGCTCAACATGATCGTCTCGGGCGGCACATCCACCGGCAAGACAGTCGCGGCGCGCAAGATCCTCTCGCTGATCCCGCCCGAGGAGCGGATCATCACCATCGAGGAGGCTGCAGAATTGCGGCCCGAGCAGCCGAATGCCGTGACGCTGATTGCTGATCGCGACACGGAGGCCCGCAGCGCCGATGTGCTTCTGGCCTCGACCCTGCGGATGCGGCCGGACCGGATCGTGCTGGGCGAAGTTCGCGGCCGCGAGGCCATGACCTTCCTCGAGGCGATCAACACCGGCCACGGCGGCTCGCTCACAACGCTGCATGCCGAAACCCCGCAACTGGCCGTCCGCCGTCTCGCCATAGCCGCGCTCAAGACCGATGTGCCGATGACCTATGCCGACATGGTCGACTACATCGAGGGCTCCATCGACGTGATCATCCAGGCAGGCCGCCATGACGGCGCCCGCGGCATCACCGAGTTCTTCCTGCCGGGACAGGTAAGGCATCCAGATCAGAACAATGCCGGAACTGGGGGCAAGAAGCGCCCCGCGGTTGCCGCCGAATGAACCAAAAGGAAACCTCCATGCGCAAGACCATCCTCGCCACAGCTGTCGCCCTGCTGGCCGCGCCGCTCGCGGCCCAGACCTCGCCTCCGGTCACGAATGATCTCACCGTAACCATGTCGCCCCAGCAATACCGGATCTGCAACGACCGGCCCGCACGGCCGACCTGGATGGATGAGGTCCATCCGCGTGAGGCCTACAAGGCAAACACAGTGATGGAGCTCTATGAGATCCGCGCTTGGGAAGCGATTACGGAGAGTGGCGACTGTGGCTGCGATGTGAGATTCCCGTCTTGGGACGCCAGCAATACCGAGTACCAACAAAGCTATGCGGGGCTCAGCCAAGCCGAACACTCCGCGCTTCGTCGCGAGTTGATTGAAACGCGCAAGCAGCTTGAGAGCCCGGTCCGGGAAATCTGCGAAGCACAAGGCAACTGGTAATGGGTGTTGTCAGCTGGATGGTCGGGACAGCGGACGGCTTCCTGGCCGATGCCGCCGAGTCGCAGTTCGGGGCTGTGGCGAGCAATACCGGCACGATCGTCCTGCTGATGGTCACGCTTTCGCTGATCGGCGTCTGCATCAACATGGCCTTCCAGTTCCGCAGCATGGATGGGGCCAGCTTCTTCTGGTACCTCATAAAGCTCGTCCTGATTGGGTTGTTTGCCTTTAACTGGGCGAACTTCAACACCGTTGCGAGCGCCATTGTCGGCGGCCTCGACTATATTGCTGGCTCTCTGGTGTCATCGGTCGGTGGAGGCGGTGCGGGAGCCACGCATTTCGCGGGAGAATTCGACATTCTGATCGAAAAGTTCAGCCAGTACCTGAATGCCATCGGAAGCAACCTGAACTGGATGACCGGCGCGATCCTCGGCGGCATCGGCCTCGTGCTCCTAAGCCTCCTTGGCTTCATGACCGGCATCGTCCTCATCTTCGCCAAGATGATGCTGACCCTGATGCTTGGCCTTGCGCCGATCATGATTGCGCTGTCGCTCTTCGATGCGACCAAGGATTTCTTCCACAGATGGGTCTCGACGACGATCAGCTACGCCTTCTACCCCATCGTCATCGCCGCCATGTTCTCGACCGTCGTCGGCATGGCGAATTCGCTTCTGGCGCAGCTCGGCGACCCGAACTCCGCGACCAACATCGGCTCGCTGGTGCCGTTCTTCGTCATGGTGTTTCTGGCCAAGGGCTTCGTGGCGGCAACGCCCCTGATCGTGCGGGGGATATCGGGGAATCTGATGGTGGCTGCGGCACCTGCGATTGTCAGCGGGTCAGCAGGGGTGCTGCGGGGCTTGGTGAACACGTCCGGCGTGCAGGGAAGGGCGAGGATCGGGGCGATGACAACAGGAGAAGCTATTGGGCGGGGGGCGGTGCAGGCAACCGCAGCTGTGCGGAGCGCAGCAACGGCCGCTAGCGCGCAAGTGATCAGGATAGCGGAGAGGGCGAAGCGGTTGGGTGGGTAAAGCCGGAAGCGATTGACGCTCCCGTGATGGAAGGTGGAGATTTCTCTGAAATTTCAGAAGCTTAAATGGTCCCGTGTGCAGCACATGTTCATGTTTCGATCGCGTTGTTTCGTGCTAGGTCGCGCTTGCCACGACAGGATGGTTCATCCGCAGCCGAGCGACATTCTACCTTGCTCGGCCCGAGATGCGATAGCGGCTGCGGTGAAGAAAAGCTGACAAAGGGCAACTCTGCGTCACGTCCTTTCAGTTCACAGAATAGGATTCTACCACCACCTATTTCTTCCTTTGCTCGCCAAGATTGGTCAGGGCTTTGCCCTTCGTGAAGTCGGCTGTTGCAACGACCTTTTCCTTCACCTTCTTGGGCTTCTTCGCTTCACGGTTGCCGCGTTGCTTGTCACCTTTGGACAATCCGATTCCTCCTGGTTCCGATTTTTTCTGAAGCACTGCTCGGTGTTTGTTTTCATTAACACCGTGGATTGGTGTCCGGGGGCTCCTGCCCGCGGGACGCCGCCGTTCACATCATTCCGCCCATGTCGGGCATTTCGCTGCCGGCACCGGCCTTCTCGGGCTT
>NZ_JAEACP010000028.1 GCF_015999335.1 Tabrizicola soli
GGCCGGCTGAAGGACTGGAGACGCGTTGCCACCCGATACGACAGATGCCCGGAAACCTTCTTCTCCGCTATCGCCCTCGCAGCAACCGTCATGTTCTGGCTCTGAAACTCAATGAGTCTGGAGCCTAGGATCGGCATCACGGATGTGGTCCTTTTGGAGCGCAAGCAGCTGACCTGCGGCACCACATGGCATGCGGCGGGGCTGGTGACGCAGTTGCGCGCGACGCAGCGGATGACCGAGCTTGCGCAATACACGGGCGAGCTGTTCGGCAGGCTGGAGGAAGAGACCGGGCAGGCGACGGGGTTCAAGAGGAACGGCTCGCTGCGGCTGGCGAAGACCCCCGCGCGCTATGAGGAACTGGCGCGCGGCGCCTCGATGGGGCGCAACTTCGGCCTGCCGGTCGAGGCGCTGACGCCCGGCCAGATCAAGGAGCGCTGGTCGCCGATCAGCACCGAGGGGCTGGTGGGCGGCTTCTGGTTCCCCGACGACGGGCAGGTCAACCCGGCCGACGTGACCATGGCCTATGCCAAGGGGGCAAGGATGGGCGGGGCGAAGGTGCTGGAGGGCGTCGCCGTCACGAAGATCCTGACCGCGAACGGCCGCGTCACCGGGGTGATGACGGAACACGGCCCCATCGCCGCGAAGAAGGTGGTGATCTGCGGCGGCATGTGGTCGCGCGACCTGGCCGCCGGGATCGGCGTCACGCTTCCGCTGCACGCGGCCGAGCATTTCTACGTGGTGACCGAGGCGATCCCCGACCTGCCGCGCGACCTGCCGGTGATGTTCATGGCCGACGAATGGTCCTACTACAAGGAAGACGCCGGCAAGCTGCTGGTCGGCTTCTTCGAGCCGGGCGCCAAGCCCTGGGGGCAAAAGGGCATTTCCGAAAGCTTCTGCTTCGATGCCCTGCCCGAGGATATCGACCACATCGGTCCCTATCTGGAAATGGCGATGAAGCGGGTGCCGGTCTTGGAACGCACCGGGATCCAGCTGTTCTTCAACGGCCCGGAAAGCTTCACCCCCGACAACCGCTATCATCTGGGCGAGACGGCCGAGGTGCGCGGGCTCTTCTCGGCCACCGGCTTCAACTCCATCGGCATCCTGTCCTCGGGCGGGGTCGGCAAGGCGATGGCCTCGTGGATCGCCGAGGGCCATCCGCCGGTCGAGCTGAGCGACGTGGACGTGCGCCGGACGCAGGCCTTCCAGCGCAACCGCAAATACCTGCAGGACCGCTCGGTCGAGACCATCGGCACGCTGTTCGGCATGCACTGGCCGGGGCTGCAGTTCGAAACCGCGCGCGGGGTGCGCCGTTCGCCCTTCCACGACCGCTGGCTGGAGGCGGGCGCCTTCATGACCGAGCTGGCGGGGTGGGAACGGCCGGGCTTCTTCGGCACGCCGGAAGAGGTGGCGAATGTCGAATATTCCTACCATCGGCCCAGCTGGTTCAAGAACGTCGCCGCGGAATGCCGGAACACGGCCGAGAACGTCTCGGTCTTCGACTACAGCTGCTTCGTCAAATACCGGGTCGAGGGGCCGGATGCGCTGGCCGCGCTGAACCATGTCTGCGCGGGCGAGTGCGACGTGCCGGTGGGCAAGATCGTCTATACCCAATGGCTGAACCCGCGCGGCGGGATCGAGGCCGATGTGACGGTGATCCGCGTCGCGGAAGATGCCTTCCTCGTGGTGACGGTGGCGCTGTCGCAGCGCCGCGACATGGCCTGGCTGCGCCGCAACATCCCCGAAGGCGCGCGCGTCCATGTCAGCGACATCACCTCGGGCACGGCGATGCTGGCCGTCATGGGCCCGAAGGCGCGCGAGCTGATGGCGCGGGTCTCGCCCGACGATGTCTCGAACGATGGCTTTCCCTTCGGCACCTCGCGCGAGATCGACCTCGGCTATGCGCGCGTCCGCGCGAGCCGGCTGACCTTCGTGGGCGAACTGGGCTTCGAGCTGATGATCGAGACCGAATTCGCCGCCCATGTCTGGGAGGTGCTGGCCGAGGCGGGCCGGGACCTGGGCCTGAAGCCGGCGGGCTATTTCGCGCTGAACTCGCTGCGGATGGAGAAGGGCTACCGCCACTGGGGCCACGACATCGGCGAGGAGGATACGCCGTTTGAGGGCGGCTTGGGCTTTGCGGTGGCGATGGGCAAGGCGGATTTCATAGGCCGCGAGGCGCTGCTGGCGCAGCAGGCCGAAGGGCCGGTCCGCCGCCGGCTGGTGCAGGTTCGGCTGGAGGGCGGGGCAGAGGCGCCGATGCTTTACCACCACGAGCCCATCCTGCGCGATGGCAGGCTGGTGGGCTCGGTGATGTCGGGCGCTTACGGCCACCGTGTCGGCGCCTCGCTCGGCCTCGGCTATGTCTCGCATCCCGAGGGGGTGGCGAAGGACTGGCTGGAAACCGGCACATGGGAGGTCGAGGTCGCCATGAAACGCTACCCCGCCTCCGTCCAGTTCGGCCCGTGGTATGATCCGAAGGGGGAGAAGATCAGGGGATGAGCGGGACCACGGCGCGGTCGGCCCCCCGCTTTCCGCCCTTTGCGTCGGATCGTGCTCCGTTCCTCCCCTTCGAGCCGGTAGGACAAGACCGCCGTTCCCCGCGCCCGCAACCGTGGTCACCGGGCCCGTGGCCGCTCCCAGACCATGCCTGCCAGTCGGGGATCGTCGGCGAACGAGTCCGGCGGAAACTCCATCCCGAGGCGGGGGTGCTCGCGGACGGCCTGCGCTCCGCTCCGGTTGATGCGGATGCGCCATGTCTGCCGCTCGACCGGCGCGGCGCTGCGGAACGCCCGGCAGCTCAGCACCGCGAAATTCGCCCCATGGGCCGGATCGCGCACCGAGGCGTAGCGGATCACCTCTGCCCCGATCTCGCGGGCCGTTTCCGCAAGGCTCTGGCAGGGGTCGTAATCGGTCGGGTGCAGCCACCGGGCAGCATCGCCCGCCAGCGCGCCGGTGGTGAGATCGAGGGCCACGGGGCTCGCCAGTTCGACCGAGAAGGCGGTGTATTCGGCCGCGTCATCGGGGAATGGCGTCTCCGGGCTCTCGGCGTAGAAGAGGAAGCGGTAGAACGCCATTTCGGCCACGGCTGTCTCCGGCCGCTCCGCGCCATACCAGACGCCCGGCGTGATCCCGGCCCGCCGGAAACGCGACCCCTGCGGATAGGGGCGATAGCGGAACGGCGTCGAAAGCAGATAGTCCAGATGGCGGCATTCGGGCGGCACCGGCGGCTTGCTCTGGTCCAGAATGGCTTCGAGCATGTCCTGCTCGCCAAGGCTGTCGACCAGCTTGAGCGTCGAGACGCGGTGCTGCGCCTCGACCAGCCGCCATGCCGGGCTTTTGAGCGGCCGGGCTTCAGAGCGGAGCGCGGCGGGCGTCCAGATAGGTGACGACATCCACGAGTCCCTGGGCAGAGGCGATCCGTTCGGCGGGCCGGGCGCCGAGGGCGGTGTTGGGGGCGGCCAGCCAGGCACGGGCAACGCCCTCATCTCCGCCGGTGATCGCATCCAGCGAGCGGAAAGCGCGCACCAGAAGGGCTGCAAGCTCGAAAGGTTTGCCATGATCCGCCAAGGCGGCCTCCCCGCTCTTGAAGCGGGACACCTGCGCCTCGGAGACGCCCAGCACCTCGGCCAGGAGACGGCCGGAGATGTCGAGCCGTTCTGCCGCCCGGATGGCGGCCTTGGTCAGGACGGCCCCGCGATCCGGTGCGGTGGAGTGTCGGTGGGCATTCAGCATGACGAGTCCTTTCTTGAGGAAATATAGTGCATAAAGGTTCCGAAGGGAAGGAAAAATTGTCGTGATCTTGCGCCCGAGAGGGAGCGATCCTCAGCGCCCATACCTTCACTCGCGGTCATCCAAACACGGCAAACGGCCTCGGCATGGGCTCAATGCCCGCCTTGCGTGCGATAGCGGCGACTGACCTTTACGCTCGCCGCGACAGCGCCATAACAACGGCGAATTGTGCTTCGATAGGAACATCTAGTGTCGGGGCGCTGGTCGGCCCATATTGATGGGGTTCGGCTTGGAGGGAATACGATGACTGCATGGACGGCAACGGAATGGTCTGCCTTTGGCGGTGTCCTGTCGGGTGTCGGAACCGTAATCGGCGCGGTAGCGGTGATCGTCGCCGCCAATTTGGGGTCCAGCACGTTCAAAAGTTGGCGCGAGCAGAAGCTGTCCGAGCGGAAGATCGAACAGGCCGAGCGTATTCTGACCGCCACCTACAAAGCAAGGCGCGGCCTTGAGTATGTCAGAAGCCCGCTGATAACCGCGCACGAACTAAATGCAGCCGAGAAGCACCTTGAGATGCTGGATTGGTGGGCAACGACAGATCGGAAGCAGAGCCTCATCACCAAGCAGGCTTACTTCAATCGCCTGAATGCTGTTGCGGAGGAACGGAGGGCTGTCGAGGAATGCCTTCCGATGGCACGTGCCTTGTTCGGGGAACAGGTCGAGAAGGCGCTAGAAACGCTCAACCGACAGTATCACATAGTCAATGTCGCTGCGGACATGAATGATGATGTGGGTGACGACCGCGACTTTGCCCGCAAGCTCCGTTCCGACCTGAGCAGCGCCAGCGGGACCAAGATACCCAACGAGATGAACGACATTATCGCTGCGCAGGTGGAGCTGATCGAGGATGCCCTGCTTCCGGTGCTTCGGCTGGAAAAGTGACGCACGGCCAGGACTGGGCTGGCATCTCCTGAATCCCACACGGCAGACCTGAACTAGTCCAGCCACTTGCCGCCCGCGTCCCGCATACAGGGTATATGACGTTCGAGCTGACCGACCGATCAGGTTTGCGGTTGAAGACACTGCCCTAGTTGCCGAGGCGCTGGATCGCTCAGAGAGCGGCGTGGATTTCGCCGATGCCCTGCATCTGGGGCGGTCGGCCGGCTGCGAGGGCTTCGCCAGCTTCGGCCGCAAGTCCGCCAAGGCGGCGCATCCGCGGGATATCATAGCATCTTCGAGCCCTGAGCCTACGCCGCCAGCCTTTCCGGGGCCAGCCAGCTTCCCTGATGCAAAGGCAAGAATTTCTGGAACCGCGCCCCCGCAACCAAAAATCCTAACCTTTTCAGATAGTTAGAACCCGACATAAACCGTCGGGCTTTTGCGTTGCGAATTCTTGTCAACACCTGGTCAACGTTTGACGAGGCCCCCTGCGACGGGGCGAATAATCGTGCAGAAGACGACCATCACGCGGCCGCTCTGCATGCCGGTTCAAGCCATGACCAGATTTCCGCAGTGACCTGCGCAAGTGGCCGTCCTTCGAGAGCCGTGCCCTCTGAGTAGGCCCGCCACTGCGTCATCTTCGCCGGATCGGTCGAGAACTCCGCGGACAGCCCGACAGGGCAGGCGGCTGGAACAATCGTGTCGCGTCGCGCGAAGGTTCCTCGAATCGCAACAGCGAGGTCGCCCATGTCGATGTCGACGGACTTCGGCAGCGTCCACAGATCGTAGAGATCCTTCATCCGGCTGTTCGCCAAGCCCAGCGCCACCACGGCCTGGAACTTCTCGGCGATGACGGTGGCCGGTGAATAGGCGCAGATCGATGCGGCAGGAAAGTCCAGCAGGGAGCCATATTCGATCTCGAACTTCGGATCGGCCAAGGCATCGCCGAAGCCGAGGTCCACGGTGATCGGAATGCGCGTGCTCCCGAGATATGCATCAGTCCGGAGCCGCATCCCGCCATAGATCTGGTCTTCCCGAATAGCGACGGCTGTAAGGCTGGCAACGTCGTAGACCAGCCCATCGCCTCCATCGATGGCGAGGATCTGAGAGAACGCGGTTTTGAGTTCGGCCTCCTCATCCGAACCGAACGCCAGGAAGTCGATGTCCCGGGTGAAACGCCCTGTGTCGGCTGTCCACAAGGTGACGAGCATGCCACCCTTCAGGACGAAGCGGTTGCGATACTCGGAGACCGACAGCCGGTACACCAGTCGTTCGAGACCGAAAGCCACCAGGACGACGTCGAACAGCTGACCTTCCGCACGGGCGAGGTTCAGCAGACGCTGACGCACAGAAGCCGCGATATCTTTCGGCTGCTTAGCCATTGGATGTCAGGGCCTCCAGATAGGGGCGCATCTGGTTCCACGCGCCGTTCTCGCGAGCGGCTGCAGCAAGCTGGCCTGCCGTTGCCTTCCTGGCGCGCAGCGCGGCCTTCATCGCTTCAATGGCAACCGATCGGTCCACGAGCTTCGGGTTCCGAAATGCGTCTGCAATCGTCTTGGCGATGGAATAGACCCGCACTTCCACCTCCCGGATGCGGTGGGTCTCGACGCCATTGGTCAGGTAGGGTTCGCGGAAGCGCACGATGCGGACGCGCGGGTACTCGATCTTCGGTGCCCAGTCCTTGGCACCGATGGCGATCCACACCCGGCGTGGAAGTTGGTCGGTCAGCTGATGAAAGGACAGCGCCGAAGTCAGGCAGATGACGGCCTTGGGAGCGAGTTTGGCGATGTCGATCAGGCCCGCATGCAGGTCTGGTTCGCTATCGGGAAGCTGGTACAGTCCCCGTCCAATTCTTACCACCACGCCATCTGCCACCGCTCGCGCGATGGTGGTTCCGCTCACGCCGATGGATGCCAGATCCCTTGAACGGGCTGGCGCATGGTCTTCCATGTAGTCGATCATGCGGGCGCGCTGGCCCTGATCCATAGCGAGCATCGTTACAAAACCTCAGACGAGATCGCATCTTGTCCTAGGTTTTGTAACATACAGCTCAGCTTCAAGCAACCTGCGCTGACCCGCCCCCCACAGCGTCATCCTGATCAATCACCGCAGATTGTGCGGAGATTAGGCCTGCTATTCTCCGCACGGCCGCCCCGCTGCCAATCCTTGCCGTTCGATGAAGCTTGGAACGGATAGCTCCTGGAGCGCGAGAAGCGGCTGAACTTTCACTGTTGGTTCCGCGCGATCACCTCCGCCGCGGAGGACGGACGGTAGCTGGATTCCGGCGCGCTGAACCCAGCGGCAAGTTCTGCCCGCAGCTGTTTGAACGCGGCCGCCTCCCGGCTTGCCATGTCGCACCGGATCAGCTCCTCAACATAGGCGCTGACAGATCGATAAGGCCCACCGTCGCTCACCCTCAACGCCAGGAACTCGAGCAGTTCCTCATCGATCTCCAGCGTCATAGTTCTGGGTCGGCCCGTCATCCGTCTCTCCCTACTGGCTGTCAGCTTGCGCCTCGGTAACCGCATGGCCGCAGTCGGGACACGCAGAATCTGTCCTTGCAAACGCAAACCCGCACTCGAGGCATGGCTTCAGATCCGTCATGTCCTCCAGGAAAGCGCAACGCTTGCACAGCGTCTTTGTGTGCTTCAGCGACAGATACTCCCTGAAATCAGCAAGCCAAGCGAGGATCGCAACGCGCTTCCAATCGCCGTCCCAATTCGTCGCCTTCTCGCGCCAGGCCATATATTTTCGCGCGCGGATCCCGCGCTTCTGGGCCGCGGTCAGGGCTTCCTTTTTCGCTGGAACCTCGAAAACGTGACCGCAATAGCCCCGCCCGACTGGACTGTTGCAGATCCACGTTCCCGCCTTCTTGCGAAACTGAATCGACAGGCTCGAGCACAGAGGGCAGCAGTCGCGCATTTCCGCGACGACGGCGTCACGGATCGCATAGCATTCCTCCCGTAACTCAGCGCGATAGTCGTGGGCAGGTTCCCGTGCCTCATATTCGGCTTTTGCCTTGTCCAAATAGGGCTGAACGCGGGGTATTCTCACCGTGTGCTGAAGGACGAGCACTGCTTCATGGTCGGCGCCGCATGTTGCTCATTCCGAACCAAGGAATTGAACCCTGGTGCGCTTCCAGTTCTTCCAGTGCCAGGGCGGGCCGTGCTTCCGCCTGGCGACGAAGATTTCGCGCGCAGCTTCCTGGCCCGTAATGGTCCGCCTGTCGAGGGCGTCTTGAACACGCTGGAACTCAAATGGCCATTCAATCATGAGACAATACCACTGATCGAGAACAGCGCGCCTCGGCTAAGAAATTGGTGCCGAGGTCCACGCCTTGGCATCATTGGCACGCTCGCGCTTGATCACGCAAGACAGCGTAGTCGCTTAGCATCCGGACGATGACGGCCCCCTCCGGCAAAGCCTCAACCTCGTCCGCAGCCCGCGCCTGATCGGCCGTCGTGTAGTCGACCACGGGCGGGCAGGGCGCGCGGGCGTCAGAACCGCCCATCACGCAGCCGGTCAGCCACAGCATCGCGATCAGGAGGGCGGCGGGCGGCGGCGTCGAGCATCTGGCGTTGGATGGCATCGTTTCTCTCTCGGGCATCAAGCCGTTCGGCGGCGCGCCCAGCGCGTTCACCGGCGCGGCGCAGGTTCAGAAGGAACAGCAGGATCGCTGCGGCGGCGAGGATCAGGCCCAACGCTTTTCGCGCCGGGCCATGGGAGAGGCGCCAGCCGATCACCGCTGGCCCCGCTTCCAGTCATCGAGCCGGGCGTGGATGGTCGCGGCGATCCCGATCAGCGCGATGGCGATCAGCACCCAGCGCAGCGTGTCGAGGTAGGGCACCAGCGGTTGGATCGTGGACTGGGTTTCGGCAAGAACGTCCTGAAGTATTTCCACCCCGGCCGCGCCGACGGTCGCGGCACCGGCGGCGCCCCCACCGCGGAGCGTGCGGCTTTCGGCCAGGACTTCGCGCGCAGGCGGCAGTTCCGGCGCGAAGGGCACGGGCCGCACCGGGAAGGGATCGCCCCAGGAGCGGGCAGGCCCGAGGTCGATGTGCATGAAACCGGAGCGGGGGTAATAGCCGAAGCCGAGGAACCCGACCGCCCGCGCTGCCGCCTCGAAGGCCGCGGGATCATGGTTCGCCATCGCGATGTCGAAGGCCGTGCCCTGCATGTGTTTCGAAGCCGGGGCGCCACCGACGGCGCGGTTGTGTTCCGGACTGCGATAGGCGGAGCGGATGATCAGCGGCTTGCCGAGGCGGTCGCGCAGGGCCTGCAGCTTGTCCATGGCCTCAGTGTTGATCTTGATCGCGCCGGTGCCGCGGCAGGCGATCTCGGCGGCTGAGAAATTCGGCCAGCGCCAGGCGCTCGCGGGCACGTCGCGCCAGTGCGGGTAGGTCAGGGTCGGCATAGGATCCTCCAAATGAAAAACCCGCCTCTTGGGCGGGGGATGTAGCCGTTGCAGTGGTGGTTCACGTCAGTCGGATCGGCCGCGCTGGAAGGCGTCGAAGAGCATGTCGCGCATCGAGCGGATGTCGGTCTCGATCCGGTCGAGGCGGTCGCCGTCGGCCTTGCGGTCCTCGCTGCGCTGGCGGTCGATCCGGTCTCGGTCGGCGATAAGCTCCCGGTCAAGCCGGTCCAGCAGGGCCTCGTTCGTAAACGCCTTGCGCGTAATCGCCACGATCAGGGCCATGGTGCCGCCGATCAGGGCGGTCAGGGCGGCGGTGATCCCGTGGTCCCGAAAGGCCCGCGCGACCTCCCCGGCGAGAGTGGTCTGGTCGTTCATGATGATCCTTTCGTGGTCCTGCAGTTCAGAAATCGGTTTCGAGGTAGACCCCGGCGCAGTCGTAGGCGACGGCGGCGGCCGTCGCGCCGGTGTTCAGGAACAACCGCGGAGACAGGAACTGCGTCGCGGCGGGAAGGTCGGCGGTGATTTCCTGCTCGAAGACCGCGCCCGTAACCTCGTCGACGACGCGCACCCAGACGGATGACCCGTTCGGCGGCGCGGCGATGAACAGGGTCAGCACGCCGCCGGTGGCGATGGCGAAGCTCGCCCCCATGTCCGTCAGCGCAGGCGCCCCGGTGCCGTCGTTTGCAACCAGCTGCCACCTAGTGTGCGTTCCGCGCTGGAAGCCGATGCCGATGCAGTTGATGGCGGCCGCGAGCGTCAGCGTGGTGGCGAGCGCGGCTGTCGATCCATAGAGACCGAAGAACCCCATGCCGGTGGCCTGCAGGGTCGTCAGAGAAATCCGTGTCACGAAGGTCCAGCCACCGAGGCCCGCCGCGTTGCCGCGCCAGCAGGCCCAGCCTGCGGATCGCTGGTCGGCAACCGAGTCCACGACGGCCGCCGAGGTCAGACGCCAGCGCCGCATCGAGGCGGCAAGGTTCGTGGCGGCCAGCGTCGGGTGCGAGACAGTGCCGACCGAGGTGATCGGCATGCCTTCTGTGGTGATGGTCGTGGTGACCGAAGGCGACCAAGTCGCGATGCGGTTCACCCCGAAATGCGGCTGGAGCGGAAAGTCCCTGCCGGAAGGGCGCATCACATCGATCCACGGCGCCCCGGCGCGGCTGCGGGCATAGACAGTCGCCTTCCCCGCGGGCGGCGGGGTCGGCGCTGCGCCGAGGCCAGGCAGGACCGTCGGCTGCGGCAGTTCCACCTGGCCGCTCGTGCGGTCGATCCGGATCGCATCGAAGAAGGCCGATCCGTCCGGGCTGACCTTGAAGCTGAAGTCATCGTTGCCCAAGAGGCCGATCAGCGCCCGCGCCGAAAACCCGGTCTTGAAGGCGAAGGCGGCATCGTTCGCCGGTGCTGACTTGTTGACGGTCGCCTCGATGCCCGCGCCCACGTTGTTCAGAAGGACGGCCGGTGTGTTCACCGACAGCCGGTTGTAACTGTCGGCCGTCGCCCCGCCTAGGCCCAGAAGCTGCGCCGTCAGGTTGGCCTGGGGCATTCCAACCTGCGTCACGGCATTGGCGAAGGTGACGGTCGGCGTGTTGATGACGGTCGTGCCACCGGCCCCTGCCGTGGCGGAGCCAATGTTGACGACCGTCGTGGACCCGGACGCGCCACCCGTCCCGAGGTTCACAGTCTTGGTGACGCCGGTCGTCGTGGCGCCGGTGCCAATTCCATAGGTCGCGGTCGTCGTTGCGGTGCCGATGGTGGCACTGGCCGCCGAGACCGTCACGGTCCCCGAGGCGGTTAGCGTACCCGAGAAGGTCTTGTTCCCGGTAAAGGTTTGCGTGCCCGCGAGGATCGCCAGTTCCGACGAGGTGTTCGGCAGCGTGTAACTGCGCGTCGTCCCGGCGCTGATCCCCGCCAGAGAAAAGGTGGCCTTCTTCGTCGGATCGGCGTCGTTCGCCAGACTGAACACGGCGTCCGAGACGTCGCGGGGCTCGCCCACTACCTCCCAGGCGCTGCCGGTCCAGACGAGGAGCAGGCCCTCAGCCGCCACCCAGAGCAGCCAGCCGGTGCGCGGGACGAGGCGGATCCAAGCGCCGTCGACCCAGAAGGCGATGTTCAGGTCCCATCCAGCCCAGAGGCCGGTCGCGCCCGAAGCCACCAGATGCCGGTTGCCATCGGCAGAGCTGGCTGGCGGCGCGATGCGCGTGCGGTCGAGAACCGACAACTGCACCATGGCGTCGAGCAGGCGCAGCGCCTCGTTGTGGGTGACATGCTTCTGCGCCTGCGCCGCCAAGAGGTAGGGCAGGCCCAGATGGGTCGTGGTATCGGACATGGGGGTTCCCGCGGGTTGGGATCAGAATTGCAGCGTGACGACGGCGGGCGTGCCGCGACCGAGGCGGTTCGAGAGCTGGTAGATGCGGATCACAATCGTTTGGCCGGGCCCGAGCGGCGCACCCCAATCGGCAGTCTGCTGGGCGGCGGCATAAAGGACGGAGGTCGTGGGGCTGGTCAGCGTGCGCTTGACGGTCGTCCCGTCGAGGATCTGGACGTCGTAGCTTTCTAGTTCCTCGGCCAGCGGTACATCGACCTGCTCCCAGGCATCGGCCACCAGCGCGCGGGACCGGCGCGTCCAGCGGATCGTCAGATCGCCCGGGCTGCGGACCGTCCGCCATGGCTGTTCGACATGGACCGGCGCGAAGGGAACAAGCCCCCGGCCGGTCGGCGTGAAGCCCAGCGCGGCATAGCTCGCATCACTGACCGCACGCGCGGCCGGGCCCACGCGCCAGTTCCACGGCAGTTCGAGGTCGGCTTCTGCGATGGGCAGCGAGGTCAGCGTCGCGTCCAACACCACCACACGGGCACCGGCCGGGGCGGGATTACCCATGGCAGTTTCCGACCCGCGCTGGCCGCGCAGGAGGCGGGTGAGGCGATAGCGGCCGGGGGCAATCAGTTCGGCTTGGCCAGCCTGGACGATCTCCCAGACCCCGGCCGCCGTCTCAACGGCCAGTGCATTCGCCCCGCCGAAGAGCGCGATATCCGTCACGCTTTCCAGCGTCCCTGACTGCAGATCGACCACCAGCGCATTGCCCAAGTCGAATCGCGAGGTCGGCCCGGGAAAGAAGTCGAAGGCCAGTGTGCCGATCCGAGCACGGCTCCCGAAGGTCGTCAGGAGGCTGAACCCGTCCGTCGAGGCGCTGCGGAACACCGCGATCTGGCCTGGCCAGGGGCTGGCATGGGCGGTGATCAGGGGGCGATGGGCGGGCTGGTCTTCTGAGATCTGCGGCAGGTCCAGCATCACCACTTCCGGTGTGCCAAAGACAACGGGGCTGGCCAGCGAAGCGGGCCGAGGATCGCCGGGCGGGAGGTCATAGGCGGCGCGGTCCTGCCGCACCGCCTCGATGCCCCGCGCCTCAGCATCTGCCACAGAGACGAGGCGGAACTCGACCTCCCGGCCGTCATGGGCGAGCTGGACGACGTCGGCCGGGTCCAGCGCCAGTCGCGAGGGCGGCAGGCGGAAGGTTGCGCTTTCCCGGCCGATCCAGGCTTCCATCAGTGCGCGGCGGCAGCGGCGCTCGGCCTCCTCGGGCGGGATCGCCATCGGGAAGCTTTCCGAGGCAATGCGCGTCGTGTCGACAGTGATGCGCCGCGCTTCAACCAGCGCCGCGTCGTAGTCCTCATCCGCCCGTGCGACCTGCCACTTCAGGGCCTGGGGCAGTTCGGTCTCCTGGCCGCGGGTCAGCTCAAAAGCCTCGCCATCGCGGCTGGCGACGAGATCGTCGATGGCGAGCGTCGCGACCGAGGCACGGCCGCGCATCACGAAGCGGATCATGCCCTCGGTTTCGATGGCGTCGAACCCGAAATGCCGGGCCAGCGTGGAAATCGATGCGCGTGGGCTTTCCAGCGCGCCGATCACATAGCCTTCGACCGCGCCCCAAAGGCCGGAGACGTCGATCAGGCTTTCCGCCAGCCCAGCGCGCAAGCAAAGATGGCGCACGATGGCGGCCAGAGACACAGCGCCGAGGCGTCCGGTCAGCCAATGGCCAAGGCGCCAGTTGGGGCCATCGGTCCAGACACCGGTCAGTTCGGGGAAGAACGGATAGGGCCGCGCGTCCCAGGTCCAGGCGGCGCATTCCGGAACATGCACCATGCGGCCGCCATAGACCGACGACGTCGGGTTGTTCGCGCTCTGGCCCCACCAGAGATAGCTGGCCTCGAGATGGGCGCGCTGGATCGCGTCGTCGCGCCAGCCGCGCGAGAAGTACGGGGTGAAGCTCTCGGACGACTTCGGATCGAAGAAGACGTTCGGCTGGTTCGTGCCGCGGTCGATGGCGGGGCACCCGAGTTCCGTGAACCAAACGGGCTTGGACTGCGGCACCCAGGACGTGGGCGTGCCGCTTTCCACCCCACCGGGCCGGTTGAAATGCGCGTTCGACCACCAGGCGCGCAGATCCTTGTAGCGGAACACCCAATGCTTGCCTGCGGCACCGTCAGAAATGGGCGTGCGGATCTGGGCCGACCGATCTGCGGCCGAGGCATAGAACCAGTCAAACCCCTCGCCGCCTGCGATGTTGACCTGCAGGTAGCCCCGGTCATGGATCGCGGACCAGCCTTCGAGCGCATCGGCATGGTCGAAGCCGTCACGCCAGTCGGAGAGCGGCATGTAGTTGTCGATGCCGATGAAATCGATGTTCGCGTCCGACCAGAGCGGGTCGAGATGGAAGAACACATCGCCCGTGCCGTCCCCGGGTTGGTGACCGAAGTATTACGACCAGTCTGATGCGTAGCCCACCTTGGTGCCCAGCCCGAGGACCGACTTCACATCCGCCGCCAGCGCCTTGAACGCAGTGACGGCGGGATAGGCGCTGGTGCTGGACCGGATCGTCGTCAGCCCCCGCATCTCGGTGCCGATCAGGAAAGCGTCGACGCCGCCCGCCACCGCGCAAAGGTGGGCATAGTGCAGGATCATCCGGCGCAGGCCCCAGTCGCCCGAGGGGCCGCTCCAGCTCACCGTGTCGCCGGAAATCGCAAACTGCGCCGGGGCGGCCGCGCCGAAGAATGCTGAGGCCTGCGTAGCCGCCGCAGCCGTCTTTTCCACCGTGCCAGTGTAGCCTGCCGCTGGGGAACAGGTGATCCGCCCGCGCCATGGGAAACTCGGCTGGCCCGGTGTCGCGGCATTCGCGCTGTAAGGGTTCGGCAGGGTGTTGCCGGGCGGCACGTCCATCAGCAGGAAGGGATAGAAGGTGACGCGCAGCCCGCGCGCCTTCATCTCGCGGATCGCCTGCACCACCGCGAAATCGGCAGGCGTTCCGCCATAGACCGGCCGATCCTCGGCATCACGGCTGACGAGATGGGCCGCAGTGCGGGAGACCCCATTGACCGTCCAGACCTTCGGGCTGGTGACCTTGGTCGCCACTTCCACACCCGGCTTGATCGCGCAGTTGCCCGCGCGCAGATCATTGCCGAACCAGGCGACGACCAGGCTGACGCTTTCCACGGCCGGGGCCACGGCCTGCAGCCGGTCCAGCGCCACGACGATGTCGGCCTCATCGGGCAGCGCGTTCAGGTTCTCAGCCGAGGTCGTGCCGCCCGTCGTCTGGCCGAAGATGGTGGTTGTCGCCCCGACCGTCTTGCGCACGGCTTCGGTCGCATAGGTGAACTCGCCCGAAGCCGGGATCATGGTGACGGCCTTGACCAGCCCCTCGGCAGTATCCGGGTCGGCCAAGGGCCGGAACACCTCGAACGACAGCTGCGGCAGGCGATTGCCGTAGGTGGACAGCGGCAGTTCCTCGAAGACGACATAGGCTGTCCCGCGATAGGCCGGGGTATTGGCCGCCCCCATCTTGGCCGCGATGAACGGGTCGGCGGTCTGAGTCTCGTTGCCTGGATACCAGCGCCAGGTGATGCCGGTCATGTCGAGCGGCTTGCCGTCGGCCCAGATGCGGCCGATGCCGGTGATCGGGCCTTCGCACAGGGCGACCGCGAAGGACGCATAGTAGAGGTATTCCGTCGTCTGGACCCTCCCGCCGCCCCCGCCCTTGCCGCCGCCTTGCGTGGTAGTCTTGGTCTCCTCGCGGAAATCCGTGGCCCAGATGATGTTGCCGCCGATCCGCATGCGCCCGTAGAGGCGGGGGATGATGGCGCCTTCAGTGGCCGAGGTGATGCGCAGGGAGTCCAGTCGCTGGCCTTCGATCTTCTGTGCGGGCGCCAGCGAGGACACGATCCAGCTGTCGACCACCGACCCGATGGTCGAGCCGATGAAACCGCCGATGGCGGCGCCAGAGAAGCCGAGGATCGCGCCGCCAAAAGCCCCGCCGATGGCGGAACCGACAGCGCCGAGGACGAGCGTGGCCATGGGGGAATCTCAGCGTGCGGGGAAGAGGAAGGCGAAGGCTATACGCCGCCGCCAAGCAGGCGTCAGCGGTTCCTCGATGACGCCCAGCCGTTCATAGGCGTGGAGGAAGGTGTCGGGGCCGGTGAGGATGCCCACATGCTTGGCGATGGCGCGCGGGATCAACCGGAAGAGGATCAACGAACCTGGTCCCGACGGCACGGAAACCTCGGGCATCATCCGTCGCGCCCCGTCAGCCAGCACCTCGCGCGGGCCGGTCTCGCCCCAGTCCCGGCTGTAGGGCGGGATCGGGAATGGTTCCGGCCCGACGACCTCGCGCCAGACGCCGCGCGCGAGGCCGAGGCAATCGCAGCCGACCCCGCGCAAACTGGCCTGGTCGTGGTACGGCGTGCCGAGCCAGGATCGCGCGACGGCGATGACAAGGGTGAAATCGGCGGCCCTCACAGCACCGCCCCTTCATGCCCGCCATCCTTGGTGGCATAGCGCAGAACCGCGTCCTGCCCCGGAATGTGCGGGAAACCCCGGAAGTTGGCGACATTGGCGAACTTCGCGCCGCAGGTGGCGGTCCGCTTGTCGCAGCCTGCCCGGACCACGAAGGTATCCGTCGCCGTGATCGGGCGCACCGGGGCTTCCAGCAGTGTCAGGATGGCAATGCCGTCAACGAGATCATGCGACAGCACCTCGACGCGCCGCCCGACATTCGCGCCGGTCGACCACTCGACCAGACCGAAGGCGAACCAGACCGCCGCGAAGGTGCCGAGGCCGGAGGCCGTGAACGCCCGGTCGCGCAGCACATCGATCACCGCGCCGGTGCCCTCGAAGGCCGGGGCCTCGAGGTTCACGCCGCAGCGCGCATCGCCCAGCGCCGCATCGCAGCTGGCCTGAAACGTCCGCCCGACCGTCTGGCCGAGAACATGGGCCAGTGACCGCACCTCCGCCACGAACGCGAGCCGCCCGCGCCGGATCTGGCCGATGGCGCCTCGGCGCAGGAGAACGCGCTGCGCCGGGGCCGACCAGTTCACCCGCCAGACCTCGACCGCTGCATTGTCCCACCGGCCGTCGAGGATGTCGGTCTCCGTGATCCTGTCCGACGATAGTACCCCTTGGGCATCCTGCGCGTCCACCGACAGGTCCGACCCCGACCGCACCTCGGAAGCCGTCAGCCCGCTTTCCGGTTCGAACTCGGTCCCGTCGAACGACAGCGTCCGGTCGTGGTCGGTGAAGCCGAAGGTCACACCATCGGCGCGGGTGATGCGCCAGCACCAGGACAGGGTGGTGGTGCCGTCGTCGAGATGGGCCTGCAGCGCAGGGTTCAGGGACTTCATGTGCGGATTTCCAGAAGCGGGATCGAGGTGATCGACCCGAGGCGTTCGAGATCGAGGGTGACGTCGAGGGCGTCGGTGTCGAAGCGGACGGGCACGTCGAACTCGAAGCCCGCGGTGATGGCCACGCCCCCGGCTGGCGCAGTGGTGAAGGTGATGAGGCCGGTGGCCGTGGAAACCGACCAGCCGGAGGCTTGCGGGGTGCCGTTCAGGGCGATGGTGACGGTCCCGACGACGGGCTTGGTGATCGCGCGCGTCCACGTCTGCGCGCCGGAAATGTAGCGCTTGGTCAGCTGAAACAGGGTGGCCGCCCCGTTCCCGGTGCCAATGGGCTGATCGGTCGGACCTGACGACTGCGACGGCAGGCAAGACTTGAAGTCGGCCCAGTCCTTGAAGCGAAAGCCATGCAGTCGGCCGTTGCGGGCCTCGAAGAAGGCCACGACCGCTGCCAGATCATCGGCGCGGCGGATGCCATAGGCGACGTCATAGCGGCGGCGGCTGTTGGCCCAGCTGGCATTGCGCTCCTCGGCCCCGCTTGCCAGTTCGACGATCTGGGTGCGCCGTTCGGGACCACCGCGCGCCCCGCGGCTGATGTTGTCTGGAAACCGGACCTCGTGAAATGCCATGGCGGTTCCTCACATGCCGCGGCGGCCGAGCGACACGGCGCGGGCGATGTCGCTGGCGACCTGCGTGCGCGACTGGCGGAAGCTCTCGGCGTCGCGCGCATTGATCGTGACATTGACGGTCCAGACGCTGGCCTGGCCGTAACCTGCCGCCTCGCGCCGGGAGAGAACGCGCTCACCGCGTTGCAGGATCGCGGGCACCTCATCCGGACGCAGACCAGCCCAGCCACCGTTGTGCATGCGCGGCGCGCCCGCGAAGGCCAAGGCGGGGACCATGCGTCCGGGGCCAGAGGCGCCGACCACGCCGCCCGCGTGCAGGATGTTCGCGAAAATCCCGCCCGCGCCGCTCAGCGCGCCGGAGAGCGCATTGGCAATCGGGCCGAGGATGAAACGTCGAGCCGCGAGCTTGGCCAGATCGGCGATCATGGAGGTGACCAGGTCGCGGAAGTCGAGCTTGCCGGACTTCACGAAGTCGCCGATGGCGTTCTCGGCCGAGGTGAAGGCCCCGACCAGCGCCTGGCCGATATCCCCGCCGATGTCGCGCGCTTTTGCAGCGTAGTCTGCAAGTGCGGCCGTGACGGCCTGCCAGCCGGTAAGCGCCGTGTCCGCGCCCTCGGCCGCAGCGGCGCCCGCGTCTCGTGCAGCGCCGCCTGCGCCATCTGCGGCGGTGGCAGTATCGTTCAGCCCGGCCGTCAGGGCATCGGCCGAGGCGGCGGCATCCGCCAGCGCGGTTTCGGCTTCGGTCCCCGTGCCGGTCACCGCATCCTTCAGCGCTTGCCAGCTGGCCAGCGGCCGACCTGCGGCGTCAGCCAGCATGCCTGCCGCCTCGCGATAGCCGTCGGCCCGGGCGCGGGCATCGTCGGCGATGGCTCCGAGCCCGAGATCGGGCGGCTCGAGATAGGTCCGCGACAGCGCGGCCGAAAAGGCATCCGCCGCTGCAGCACCGGCAGCGGTCGCGGCCCCCTCGAAGGGATTGCCGATGCGGCCGAGTTCCACCGGGTCGAGGATGCCGATCCGCACCCCACCTTCGCCGGTGGCCCATTCTGGCAGCAATGCCAGCGCCACGTTCAGGGTCTCGATGAAGTTGTTGATGCGCGTGACCACGCCGTTCAGCATCGCCTCGACGCCGGAGATCAGCCCGTTTGCGGCCTGGAACGCGAAGTCACCGATGGCCCCCGGCAGGCTGCCCCAGATCGCCACCGCGGCGTCATAGGCTCCCTGGAACATCGCCGCCGTCCGGTCGCCGAAGCTGACGACGCCCGCGATAGTGCCCTCAAGGGCCGAGAGCCCCGCCGCCTTCAGCCCTTCCCATCCGGCCGCCATGCGGGCGAGTGCCGCATCGAGCGACAGGCCGATCCGCGACCAGACTTCGCGAGCGAGATCGCCGAGCAGGCGGAAGGCTTCGCCCACGCCGCCGACCCGGGCGACGAGCTGCGAGAACTGGTAGATCAACTCGCCAGCGCCGACGATCAGTGCACCGATGCCGGTGCGGATCAGCGCCCCGCGTAGGAACACGAGCGCGGTGGCGAGGCCGCGCACCGATAGCGCCGCGGCCGCGAGCCCCGCCACCCAGCGACCCGCCATGACCGCGGCGAAGGTTGCGGCATAGGAGGCGAGACGCCCGAGGTTGCCGATCAGCGTGTCGATGGCAGACCGCAGGATCCCGCCATCGGACGCCAGCGCCACGAAGGCATTGGCCAGCGCCTCGATGGTCGGGGCGACCGCCACGGCGATGCGGTTGCGCAGGCCGTCGAACACAAGGGATACGGTGGCGCGCGAACCTGCGCTTGGCGCCAGTCTGGCCGCTGCCGAAGCTGCCCTCGACGCCTTGCGCACCGCTGCCTCCGACCTTGCCACCGCCGAGGCGCGCCTGACCCGCGCGAAAGGCGCCGTCGACCAGGCCCGCGGCACCGAACAGAAGGCGCGCGAGGAGCTGGCCGGCCTGAATGCCCATATCGCGGCTTTGGCCGAGGAAGGGATCGAGGAACGCCTGTCCGCAATCGCCGGCCAGCGCGCCGAGGCCGAGGCGCGCGCTATGAAGCCGAGGTTCGGGCGCTGACCCGCCTGCGCCGCGCGCTGGACGAGGCGCGGACCAGGGCCCGCGACGCCTATTTCGGACCGGTGCTGCGCGAACTGCAGCCGCTGCTTGCCATCCTCCACCCCGGGGCGAGCCTCGGCATCGACGACAGCACGCTCTTGCCCGCGACCTTGACCCGCGACGGCCAGGCCGAGGCGCTGGAGATCCTCTCGGGCGGCACCCGCGAACAGGTGGCGATCCTGACCCGCCTCGCCTTCGCGCGCCTCTTCGCCGCCTCGGGCCGCCCCGTTCCCGTCATCCTCGACGATGCCCTCGTCCATTCCGACGACGACCGGATCGAGGCCATGTGCGACGCCCTGCACAGGACGGCCCGCGACCAGCAGATCCTGGTGCTCACCTGCCGCCAACGCGCCTTCGCGGCGCTGGGGGGCGAACGGGCCGAGGTCCGGGTAGAGAGTGTGTGAGTGGGTGCCGTGGCGTATCGAAACCGGGACTGTCGGCTCCAATATGCGCATCTGGATAAAGGCTTGCGCTATGGTTTCGGTGGCCGAAGAAGTGGCGTCGGATGGCGACGCGGGCCACATGATGCCTTCAGGAGATGGCGGTCGATAGCCGAGCAAGAAAACCCGCCAGCTTGCGCAGCCCCGATGACTCGCCGATTTCCTCGAATGAGGAACAGATATCTTCAGCATGATAGTCTGTTAGACCCTCCCTCCTGGTTTGTGGCTGCTCCGCATTCTGCGTCCGCATCGTCCGCACTGACCAAGGTCACAGTTCTTCCCGGCAGAGCCGAATGATGCGCTCCCGGCCATGGCCGCGGCGGTCGAACCTCAGGCTGATCCCGATCCTGCTCAGAGCCGGTGCGATCCGCCGGAGGTGATCCGACAGGAGCCTGGCAGACCGCGGCCAGTCTTGCGGCACCGGCAGGCTGGACGTTCCCCGCAGGGTTTCGTCCAAGCGCGTCGCGGTGCCCTCCCAGATGTCGCGGCGGGCAAGAATCTCGCAGATCCGCGGGGCAAGCGGATCTTCATCGATGGTCGCCTCGTTGATCTGGCGAATGTTTCGCTGGTAGGCAGAGAGGAAGGCGCCCTCCTCTTTGGCATAGGCAGGCTCGCAGGCAATTCCCCAGAGCGCAAAATCGGCCATGCGCGGCAGCGGGGTCGACTGCGCGATGCTGTTTTGCCGGCCGAGTCCGGTCGACAGCGCCGCGCACAGAGCCCCAAGCAGAGAAGGGCGAGCCGCTTCGAAGGCGCGCATGACCGCCGCATGTGGTTGCCGTTCGTCGTCCGGGACCTTGCTGAGGGTCACGGTGATGGTCCGGTCTGCCAGGTCAGGTCGGACGAAGGAATGACCAATGCCGTTGCAGATGATCGGATTGCACGCAGAGAGGTAGACCTCGTCCGCATCCGAGTAATTCTTTCGTGTCGCGAATGTTGCTCCCGTCGCCAGGCGGCAGAGGGCATCGGACATGGAGTGGGTGATGGTCGACACATTGTCGAAAGTCAGCAGGTGCCCATGTTGGGCCGCCAGGAAAAGGTCGCGCTCCGACTTGGGCATGGACCGCACGCCGCTCACGCGCGGGTCCACCAGGCTTCCAAGAATCTCGGTGGCTGTCGTTTTTGCGGTGCCTTGGCTCCCGAACAGGTACAGCAAGGGGAATGGCTGCACGCCGGCCAGCGTCCCGAGCAGATGTGCGATAACCAGGAGGCGCTCGCCAGGGTCGTCGATCCGCAAAAAGTCCCACAAGGCGTCCAGGCTACCACTCGGAACCGGATCGGGGAGGGGCAGCATGCCCGCGGTCCGGCGAAAACGGATCGGCGAGTGTTCCAGGATGCGCCAGCCGGTCGCATCGATTTCGATGACGCGCCAGTCCGGGTCGCACAGGTCGATATAGATGCGATCTGCAGCCCTGGCGACGCGAAGATGGACGTCTTCCACGACATCACCGAATTGGGCTTCCGCCTTCAGCGTATCGATGAATCTGGTGAGGTCCTTCTTCGGGAAGATCTGTCCGGTCTCCTTGCGCTGGAGCCGTTGGATCAGTTCGGCAAACTTATCGCCGTTGATCGGCCAGATTTCGCTATGACCGTCCTGCATGACTTCTGCGAAGAGGACACCTGCCGGCGTGCGAAAAGGCATGGCAATTTCTGCCAGTTGGTCAGATGGCGCTTCATCCTCGGCGATATCTGGCATGGCGTTTGCGTGGTTCATGCGGCGTCCTTCATGATGCCCGATCGCCCGGCGCCGAGACAGCGGCGCCCGTGCAGATCGAGGGGTTGCGGGAGATGCATGAAGGATAGAGGAGCCAACCCTGTCCGACGACGGGGGCACCCCTTCAGAATGTGGACAACCGGGTTCCATGTCGTCCAACCCTGTGGACAACGGCGAATACTCTCTCGCGCGGACGATGCGGACGCAGACTCCACTGTCTATGCGGCTCACCCTGTTTACACAGTAGTTCCGGGATGTGTGTGATGTGGATGCTGTCCCTGGGTGTGATGTAGGTTCTGGCAGAGGTGGGCACCGGCGATGTTCCGGTAGGGTCTGGTTGCTGACACCAACCTGGACCGGAGATTCCACCGATGACCACCGACATGATGAACCTGCGTGACCTCGTCGAGACGGCCCCCGACGCCGATCTTCTGCGGGAGATGATCGGCTATGCCTGTGTTTCGGCGTGCAATTTTGACCCCCTAAGGCGGGGTATCGGCGTCCAATTTTGACCCCCCTGATGTTCTGTCGGACCGTCCGTTGCGAGGCAGCGGACGGAGGGGGAGTTGAAGCGGGTGGATACGATCGCGCGGGTCCGGCGGGCCTTCTATGTCCAGGGCTGGTCAGTGAAGAAGATCGTGCGGGAACTGCACGTGTCGCGGAATACCGTCCGGAAGATCCTGCGGTCTGACGAGACGGACTTCAGCTACGGGCGGGAGCGGCAGCCGATGCCGCGGATCGGGCCATGGCAGGGACAGCTCGAGCAATTCCTGTCGTCCAATGCGAGCAAGCCTTCACGGGAACGGTGACCCTGATCCGCATCTTCGAAGAGCTGCGCGGGTTCGGATACGAGGGCGGCTACGATGCGGTGCGCCGGTTCGCGAAGAGCTGGTCACAGAGCCGTGGCGCGGTGACGGCGGAAGCCTATGTGCCACTCTATTATGCACCTGGCGAGGCTTACCAGTTCGACTGGAGCCATGAGGTCGTGCTGATCTCGGGCGTCACGGTGACGGTGAAGGTGGCACATGTCCGGCTTTGCAACAGCCGGATGATGTTCGCCCGGGCCTACATGCGCGAGAGCCAGGAGATGGTCTTCGACGCGCACGACCGGGCCTTTGCCTTCTTCAAGGGCACCTGCACGCGCGGGATCTACGACATCGAGCCATGAGCCGCCACTGGTTCAAGGCCATGGCGAGGGAAGACGGCGGTGGAGGCGGTCTTCACCGGCAAGGAACGCCATTACAACCGCCGCTTCCTGCAGATGTGCAGCCACTACTTGGTCCAGCCAGTCGCCTGCACCCCGGCATCGGGCTGGGAGAAGGGTCAGGTCGAGAACCAGGTCGGGCTGGTGCGGGAGCGGTTCTTCACGCCACGCCTGCGAGTGAAGAGCCTGGACGAGCTGAACGCCTGGCTGATGGACAAATGCGTGGCCTATGCCAAGGCGCACCGCCATCCCGAAGAGGCCGACAAGACGATCTGGGAGAGGTTCGAGGATGAGCCATTGTGCGCCATTGGTCCGAGCACAATGGCGAATGCGCCCCCATCTCGTGCCCTATGTCGGCCCCTTCGACGGCTTCCACAGCGTGCCGGCTTCCGTATCGAAGACCTGCACGGTGCGGTTCGACAACAACAAATACTCGGTGCTGGCCACGGCGGTCGGGCGGCCCGTCGAGGTGCATGCCTATGCCGACCGGATCGTCATTCGCCAGGACGGCGTCATCGTCGGTGAACATGCCCGCGCCTTCGGCCGCGGCCAGACTGTCTATGATCCATGGCACTATGTGCCTGTTCTGGCGCGCAAACCTGGAGCGCTGCGCAATGGTGCTCCGTTCAGGGACTGGGTTCTCCCGCCTGCGATGACCGCGATCCGGCGCAAGCTGAAGGGCAGCGACGATGGTGACCGGCAGATGGTGCAGATCCTGAGCTGCGTGCCGGATGACGGGCTGCAGGCCGTCGAGGCCGCCTGCCGCGAGGCCGTCGATCAAGGTGTCCATTCTGCGCCGGTCGTCATCAACATCCTTGCCCGACGACGCGACCCAACCCCGCCGCCACCTCTACTGACCCCCACCGCGCTGCGCCTGACCCACGAGCCCGTGGCCGATTGCGCCCGCTACGACAGCCTCAGGAGAACCAGCCGACATGGAACGCACCCAAATCCTCGACCTGATGGGCAGCCTCAAGCTCTACGGGATGCGCAGCGCCTATGACGAGGTGATGGCCGCAGGTATCAAGCGCCAGCACGAACCGCCTCGCATCGTCGGCGACCTGCTGCAGTCCGAGATTGCGGAGAAGCAGGCCAGATCCATCCGCTACCAGATGACCGTGGCAAAGCTGCCGCTGGCCAAGGACATCGAAGAGTTCGACTTCACCGGCACGCCGATCAACGAGGGCTTGGTCCGGGAACTAGCCAATGGCAGCTTCGTCACCGACCAGCGCAACGTGGTTCTCATCGGCGGCACCGGGACCGGCAAGACCCACCTCGCCATTGCCATCGCCCGTGCGCTGATCCGTAACGGCACCCGTGGCCGCTTCTTCAACGTCGTCGATCTGGTGAACCGGCTGGAGACCGAGACCCGCGGTGGCAAACAGGGGCGGTTGGCCGACTACATGACCCGCCTCGACTTCGTCATCCTCGACGAACTCGGCTATCTGCCCTTCGCGCAGTCCGGCGGCCAGCTCCTGTTCCACCTGATCAGCCGCCTCTACGAACGAACCTCGATCATAGTCACCACCAATCTTGCCTTCGGAGAGTGGCCGACTGTCTTCGGCGACGCCAAGATGACCACGGCACTCCTCGACCGCCTGACCCACCACTGCGAGATCATCGAGACCGGCAACGAGTCCTGGCGATTCAAAAACCGCGCCTGAGCCCGATCAGGGCCTGACCCGCCTCCACTCTGTGATCAGTTCCGTCGGCTCAGGCCCTGATCTCAACGTCGCAAAGGGGGTCAATTTTGGACGCCGATACGGGGTCAGTTTTGCGCGCCGATTTGACAGGATGATCTTCAACCACAGTTCGGCGGCGGCCATGGTGTTGTAGCGGGGATCGACGGCGAAGACCGCCATGAGTTGCCCGGCATCGGCTCATCGTCGGTGACGGGGGAGCGGTCTTGATCATTCATGGCCGTTCTTTCCGTTGTTTCTGTGGACCTGAAATCCGAAGATCAGGGAGGTTTGCCTTGATAGCAATGCTAGCATCGCCTATCTGGAAGGGACAGGTCAGGAGGGTCTCATGGCGAACATCACGATTCGAAATCTGGATGACTCCGTAAAGCACGGCTTGCGTCTGCGGGCCGCAAGGCATGGCCGTTCGATGGAAGACGAGGTGCGCCATATTCTGCGGGATGCGGTGGATCGGCCTGCCCGGCCCGTCGATCTCGCGGCGCGCATCAGGGCGCGGGTCGAAAAGTTCGGCGGGGTCGAACTCGACCTTCCGCCGCGCGAGCCGCTGCGCGAACCTCCGGCTTTCGGGCAGGTGTGATCGGTGATCATTCTCGATACCAATGTCATCTCGGAGCTGTTGCGCCCCGCCCCGGAAGTGCGGGTCGAACGCTGGCTTGCCGCCCAGAATGGCATCATGGTTTTCCTGACTGCCATAACCGAGGCCGAACTGCGCTATGGAATCGCGGTGATGCCTGATGGTCGACGCCGCGCGGGTATAGCGATGATGCTGGACAGCATCCTGCGCGAGGATTTCGCTGGCCGTATCCTGCCGTTCGACAGCCCTGCGGCCGAGGCATTCGCGGCAATCGCCGCCGCCCGCCGCTCGGCAGGCCGCCCCATTGCACAGGCGGATTGCCAGATCGCCGCCATAGCCCACGCCGCGGGGGCATCTCTAGCCACCCGGAACGTCCGGGACTTCGCGGACTGCGGGATCCGGATCGTGAATCCTTGGGAGGCGGAATAGGGGATGACCGGCTTTCAAGCATATAAGATGCGGCAGCCGGAGTTAAGTCGCGTGAGCGCAAATTCACCCCAAACTGGTCCTGCCGGTCTCGACTACGCTTTTGCCGCCGCCCTGCTTGCACACCGCGATATGGGTAGGAATGCGATCTTTTATCGCCTCGACATGGCTGATAACGCCGACCTGGCGACCTCGCGATTGCAGGCTTTCCAGTGCGTCGAGGGCCAGATCGAGGCTGCCCGTGTCCAAGGAGCCGGAGCCCTCGTCGATGAACAGGGTGGTGGCCAGCTCTCCCTGGCCGCCCATCCTTGACAGCGCCAGTGCAAGTGTCAGCGAGACGAGGAAGCGTTCGCCGCCCGACAGGCCGCGGGTGTGCGGGCCATGTCGTGGCCCTCGACTTGAAGCGCCAGATTGGCGGCGCGGCGCAAGCGGCAACGCTGGTTCAGGTCGGCCAGCTGGCGATTGGCGTGATCTACCGGCATATCCAGCGCAATCGACTGCGCGACTCGCGCGAAACGGTCGCCATTGTGCGAACCAACGGCGCGGTTTGGCCGATGTGCCCGTTGGCAAGGATGCGCGTCGGAGCTCCGCCGGTCGAATCCGGGTGGCTTGACAGCCTGCAGTCCGTATGTATAAAAACTATATGGGACCTACAAGGCATCCCATATAGTTTTTACTCTTATTCGGACGACTGATGTGAAGTGGAGCGTCGAGCGACGGCTGGAATTCCTCGAGTTCCGCCTGTTCTGGGAGGGCGGTGTAAATCGCGCCGACCTGATCGAGATGTTCGGCGTCTCGGTCCCGCAGGCGTCCAAGGATCTGACGCTTTATCAGGAAAAGGCTCCCGGCAACGCCTTCTATGACAAGAGTGCCCGGCGCTATGTCGCAGGGGCGGGGTTCCGGCCAGTGTTCCTCGACCCCGACCCGGACGCCTGGCTTTTGCGGCTGCGCTCGGCGGCGGAGGGGTTTGCGGATGCGGGTGCCAACTGGCTCGCCGCCCCGCCCGAAGCCGACATAGCACTGACACCGCGCCGCAAGGTCGATACTGCGGCGCTGCGCGGTATTCTGGCGGCGCTGCGCGAAGGCGCGTCGCTGGAGATCCTCTACCAGTCGATGAGTCCCGCGCGGCCCGATCCGGTGTGGCGGCGCATTTCTCCGCATGCCTTCGGCTATGATGGTTTCCGTTGGCATGTGAGGGCCTGGTGCCACGAGACGGGAAAATTCAAGGATTTTCTGCTGCCGCGTGTTCTCGATATCGGAGGGCGCGGTGCCGCAGGCGCCAGCGGGGAGCAGGATCGGCTCTGGCATGACCACTTCGATATCGTCATCACGCCACACCCAAAGCTATCCGCGGGCCAGCAGGCGGTGGTTGCTCGGGACTATGGTATGGTGGATGGGCGCGCCGCGCTTACCACACGCTACGCCATGCTGTTTTACGTTCTCAAACGTCTCGGTCTTTTGGAGGATGCGCGGAGCCGCGATCCTCGTACGCAGCATATCGTAGCAGAGAGCGATGCGGCGGTCGCCGCAGCCCTCCGTCGGGCGAATTTTGAGTTCGACGAGGCGGGGCAGACAGGCGGCGGGTCATGATCTTGGCAAGAGGGTCGTGCGATGCCGGATGAGGTATATCGGGCAAAGGAGCTGCGGGAGTTCTGGCGCAAGCGCAACTGCCCGGGGCCGGATGCGCGGCCGATGCACCTCTATCTCTGCGACGACGACGAATATGCGGCTCTGGGACAGTGGCTGAAACCCAGGCTTCAGTCCCGCGCGGTCTCGTCCGGCGTGGCGGGATGGTTTGCGCTCTGGGCGGTGGAGAGGATCAGGCGTTTCTACGCCGGTGGAGGGCTGACCTGGGCCTTCGTGTTCGCCGGGGTGAGCGTTGAGCCCGATCAGAGGCAGGCCGCGACGCTTGCGGAAAGAGGATTGCTCTTCTGGCGCCGCCCGCTACGCCGCAGCGCCATGGGCGGCGGCCGGCATTTCCTCTATTCCCTGATGGCCGAGGGCGGACTGCCGGATGCGCTTCTGGCACGCGAGAGTGGCTACAGCGCGGCGCTGCTGGGGACCATCGCCGACATCGGCGCCATGGGGGCCGCCGCGGCTCTGACGATCGCGCGCAGATGGCTGGGCGCCTTGCCGCAGGTTTATCAGGAGGACCAGGCGGCAGAGCTCTTGGCCGAGTTGGCGCAGGCCATCATCGGCCTGCGGGCCGAGTTGCCCGAAGGCGTCGCCGGCGCACTTGCCGAAAACTGGCTGAACCTTCACCGCCCCGGCTGGGAGGCAGGGCTTCCGCTTCGGCTGTCTGAGCCGGCGCGCGTCGCGCTGCTGCGGCCGGCCTTATCCGAAGACGACGCCCTGCTTCGCCATCGACGGCAGGTGTCGCAGCGCCTGCTGCATCGCCGGGCGGACGGAGTTGGCTGGGCCGGGGCGATCCGTATCCCGAACGGGGTGCTGCTTCCCCACGCGATGCTGCCCGTAGCCGCCGGCCACAGGGTGCTGCGGCTGGTCGCCGAGCAGGGGCCGGTGTTCCGGGCCGTGGCCGAAGCCGAGGGCTGGAGCATCTCTGGCGGCAGGCAGGCTGCGCTGCTGGCCTTGGCTCCCGACCGTGCCTGCATCCTTGCCGCCTATGCGGATGGCCGGCTGCTGGGAGAGTGCGTCCTGGCTGCCGGCCTGCCATCGCCCGAGGAGGCACCGACGCTCTGGCGTGCCTCCGCCCCCGGCGATCAGGCGGTGGAGCTGGTCCCGGCATCTTCGCGCGGAACCGCGGCTGGGCGGCTGTGGCTGCTGGCGCCCGCGGAGGCCGCTCCGGTCTTTTCCGAGGGAGTTCAGGCCGGTGAACCCGAGCCTGCGCCCAACGGGCGGCTGTGGCCGGTCTCCGGCCAAGGCACGATCCGCTGCGGCGAGATCACCCTGAAGGTCGAAACCGGCTGCGGCAGGGATCAGGACCCTGCGACACTGCTGCCGCTGGCCGCGACCCTGCGGGGCTGGACCGCCGAAAACGGGCTGCCGGTGTTCTGCGGCACTCTGCGCTTTCTCGGGCTGCGGGGAGAGCATCCGGCCCGGGATTTGACGCAGCGGGTCCGGCTGCGCGACATGCGCGGGACGCTGGCCGGCCGGATCGTCGAATGGCCGGATGAGGACGGCGCCTCCCAGGCAAGGGTGGCGCTTGTCGCGCTGCCCACGGGGTTCTCGTTCGAGATGCGTGAGGCCGGGACTGGCTGCGCTGCGATAAGGGTCGAGGGGCTGCCGGCGGGATGGCATGTCCGCGCGAACGCGGGTGGCCTGGCCGTCGATCTCGATCCGGCGGTAGGGTCCTTGCTGCTGAGGGCAGGCGACGGCCTGCCCGCCATGGTCACTGCAGTCTTGTCCGATCCTGCCACGGGCCGCACCCTGCACCTTTCGGCGCCCTGGCCGTCGCGCGATCCGGTGTTGATCGATCCGACCGGCCAGCGGCTGGCGCAGAGCCGTGCGGCTTCCCTCTCCTCGCTCACGGGATGGCGCGGGGTGGTGCCCGCCGCCGGTGGCGCGCTCGAGCTGCGGATGGCGGGTCGTGCGGTCGGCTTCGGCATCGGCGGAATGCAGCGCCTTTCGGCCTGGTCCGGTCTCTTGGCGCAAGCCATGGCTCTGGCGGGGGCGGATGGAACGGTCGAGCTCTGTCTGGCCTGCGGGGTGCAGACGCCGCGCCTGGACCTTCGGCGTTATGACTGGCCCTCCACGCTGCGCGGGGACCGGCTGGAGTTGGGGATCGATCCGGTTCGGCTTCGCGCCATCACCCTTGAACCACCGCATCTGCTGCGGGAAACCGAAGCCAACGGCGAAATCCGCCTGTCTGACTGGCTGGGCGACCTACCGCAACTCTGGTTCATTCAGGGACGTTCCGAGCGGGGCGTGATGAGGGCGGAAGCCTGGTCGGCACGGCCCCGGCCGCGGTCCAGCCGCCCGCATCGCATCGCAGCCTATCACGCCGAATTCCGCGCTATGCTGGAGGATGTGTCGCATCCCGGCTGGGCTCAGTTGATTGCCCTGATCCGCCTGGCGCGCGAGGCGGGGGACGCTGGCGCGCTGGATCAGCTTCAGGCGCTGCCCGGCGTCCCGGCCATCGCGGTGGCGCTGCTGTTCCGGATGCGGCCGGGCGAGATCGTGCAGACCCTGGATATAGAGACCGAGGCACCGTTCTGGTGGCCACTGCTGCCGTGCAATGCCTGGTCGAAGGGCCTGGCCCATGCCAGACGCCATCAGCTGCAACTGCTGGTGCAGGCAGGCCTCGTTGGGCGCGAGACCGAGGCCTCTGTGGCGGAGGCTGTTCAACGCCGCATCGCCTCGGTCCTGCGGCATCGGCCCGAGTTGAAGGCGCATTTCGGCGTTGCCCTGTTCCAGGCCGGTTTCTCACCAGTGGCGGGGTCGGGCGACATGCTCCTGCTGGCCCGTGACCCGGAGGCGCGCCTGCTGGAAGCCGCCCGCTCGCTTGCTGCCCGCGCGCCTGCGATTCCCCAGGGCGTGACCGGAATCTCCGCTCCCCGGATTGCGGCCCTTGAGGACTTCTCGCCTGATCTGCGTCCGATCCTCGACGCGCCGGTGGCCGCCGCAGCCATGGCCGCAAGGGACACACGGCCCGCCGCCGAGGATGTGCTGCGGCTTCTCGCACTCCGCCATGCCGATCCGCAATGGTTCGACGATGCCTTGCCCCTTGCCCTGCAACTTCTTGCCATGAAGATGTCCGCATGACTGCTGCTCCCCGCTCCTCGAACCTCACCAGGGCGCTGGCGCGCATGGCGCATCGTTCGGCCTCGGCCGCCGTCGCGCGGGCCAGGGTCGCCGATCCGGTGTTGAACCGGGTGCTGCTGCGGCGGCTGGCGGCCGACCCAGGGCATCCCGATTCCCTGCTGGCGGAACCCATGTTCGAGGCGGCAAAAGCCTGGCAGCCGGCGGAGGCCAGCCTGGACCAGCTGTCGGGCACCCTGCTGGACCCGCTGCTGGTCGATGCGCTGGACCGCGCGCCCTCCTATCGCATGGAGCGGTCGCTCAGGCCCTATTCCCACCAGCTCGCGGCGTGGAAGGCCAGCCTCCAGGACGGCAAGTCGGTGCTCGTCACCTCGGGCACCGGCTCGGGCAAGACCGAATGCTTCCTGATCCCGCTGCTGAACGATCTGTTGGCGCGAACCCGGCCGGGTGGGGGAGTGCAGGCGATCATGCTCTATCCGCTGAACGCGCTGATCGAAAGCCAGCGAGACCGCCTGGTCGCCTGGGCCGAGGGGCTGGGCGGGCGGGTGCGGTTTGCACTCTACAACGGCGATACGCCCGAGACCGCCCGCAAGGCCGGCGAGAAATCGACCACCGCCGAGTTGAAGAACCGCCGCGACATCCGCGACAGGCCGCCGGATATCCTGGTGACCAACATCACCATGCTGGAATACCTGCTGCTGCGCGAACGGGACCGCCGCCTGCTCGATGCCTCGCAGGGGGCGTTGCGCTGGATCGTCCTGGACGAGGCGCACTCCTATGTGGGCTCGCAAGCGGCTGAGATGGCGCTTCTGCTGCGGCGGGTGCGCGCGGCCTTCGGCGTGCGACCCGATCAGGTCCGGCTCATGGCCACTTCGGCGACGATCGGCGGTGAGGCGGATGCCGCCGGGCGGCTGGCGGATTTCGTGGCTGCAATGGCAGGACAGGATCTGGCGAAGGTTTGTGTGATCGAGGGGCGCGAGGCGCCGCTGCCCTTGCCGGACCTTGGCGCGGACGTGCCACTGCTGCCTGATGACATGAGCTGCCAGTCGGACGATGTGCTGTGGTCCCGTCTGGCGCCGCACCCTCGTATTCAGACGCTTCGGCGCCGGATGGCCGAGGGTGGGGTGCGGCTTGGAGATGCCGCCGATGTGCTGTTCGGGGATCGTGGTCGGCAGGGGGATGCCCAGGCAGTGCTGGACGCTATGGCGCTGGCGCAGCGAGACGGGCAGCGGCTGCTACCGTGGCGGGCTCATGTGTTCCATCGGGCGCAAGGCGGCGTCTTCGCCTGTATTGACCCGGATTGCCCGCACAGGGATGCCGAGTTGCGCGAAGCCGGGGCCGCCTGGCCCTTCGGGGCGATCCATCTGGTCCCGCGCCCGCTCTGCGGCTGCGGTGCGCTGGTTTTCGAGGTGGTGGCCTGCACTTCCTGCGGCGCGCCCCATCTGCAAGCCTCGCTGATCCCCGGCGCCCAGCCCCGCCTGGTGCCTCCGGAGGCCGTGGAGGGCGACGATTTCGCCTTGGACGCCGAACCTGACGACAATGAGGAGCCCGTGGCGACTGTCGCGCTGCTGGCGCCATTGGGTGGCGGTGGTTATCCGGGCTGGATCGGCAGGGAAAGTGGGATCGTCCATCAGAATAGTCCGCCGGAGGGGCAGGCGGTCGTTCCTCTTTCGGTGATCGAAAACCCCGACCCACGGACCTGTTGCCTCGAAGCCAGGCATTCGCGGCTTCAGGCCCTGCGCTTCGGGCCGGCGTTCTTCCTGGGTAACGCCATGCCGCAGGCGCTTGAAGAACTCGCCGCACCACAGGGTGAGGCTGGCCTGCCCTCGGCAGGGCGCAGGGCGATCAGCTTCACCGACAGCCGCCAGGGCGTTGCGCGCCTGGCGGCGAAGTTGCAGCAGGATGCCGAGCGCACGCTGACGCGCGCCTTCCTGTGGCACACCGTGCAGGAGAGGCCGCAGGGCGGCGATGCCGGGGAAATCGCCAGGCTCGAACAGAGCATCGCAAAGTTCCGCGACCTGGATGCTGATGCCCTTGCCGAGCAGATCGCGGAGGCCGAGGGCAGGCTTGCCACGCTGCGCGGGCAATCCGTGCCGGTGGTGCGCTGGTCCGATCTCGTCCAGCGGTTCGCGCAGCAAGCGGATTTGCGGTCCTTTGCCGGGGAGGTGTGGCGCGGTCGAAAAATCTCGGGCTGGCTTGGTGACGATCCCGTGGAGCTGGCGCGGATGTTCCTGTTCCGCGAGATGTTCCGTCGCCCCAAGGTGCAGAACAACCCCGAGACCATGGGTCTGGTGCGGCTGGCCTTCCCCGAGTTGGAGAAGGCGCTGGTCGAAGCGGGGGTGCCCGATCCGCTGGCCCAGCGGGGCGTTGATGCCGAAGGTTGGCGCGGGCTGGTGCTCGCCGCGGTGGATTCGGTGTTCCGCGACCGGCTGGCGAGCCAGATCCCGGACTGGATGGTGCCCGTGGTCTCGCCCCGGTTCGGGCGGCTGAACGTCATCCTGTCTTCTTCGACGCCACGGGAGGACCGTGGCGATGACCGCACCACCAGCTATTGGCCCGGCCCGGTGCCAACCCAGCGGCAGACCCGGTTGCAAGGGCTGGTCTACGGTCTGTTGCAAGGCGACCCGGCCAATCCGAGGCATCAGGACCAGGCCGCCGAAGTCCTGGACAGGATGTGGGGGCTGATCACCCGCAACGCCTGTAGCCAGCAGGCGGGATCCGGCAGATGGCGGCTGGACTTCGACCGCAGCGCGGTGACCCGTCTGAACCGCGCTTGGCTTTGCCCCGTCACCCGCCGGCCCTATGGATGGTCGGTAGCGGGTCGCAGCCCATACAATGTGGCGAGCCCCATGACGGAGCTGCGCTTCCCCGCGCTTCCCATCGCCAATGCCGGCGGCCTGACCTCGGCCGACCGGCGCGATCTGGCAGCCTGGGCCGAAACCGATACCGAGGTCGCCGCTCTGCGCGCCGCTGGCCTGTGGAGCGACCTGCACGACCGCATCGCCGGCTACCCGTCCTTCCTGCGCGCGCAGGAGCATTCAGCGCAGATCGAGCGGCGAGTGCTGAAAACCTATGAAGAGGCGTTCGATCAGGGGCGGATCAACCTGCTGAACTGCTCGACCACGATGGAGATGGGGGTCGACCTGAAGGCGGTTCAGTTGGTGGTCAACGCCAACGTGCCGCCCGCGCTGTCCAACTACCGCCAAAGGGTCGGCCGCGCGGGACGCCAGCGCGAACCCTGGGCCTTCGGCTTGACCTTCTGTCGCGACCTGCCGCTGGACCGGCAGACGTTCCTGGCACCCGGCGCGTTCCTGCGGCGGCCGATCACCGCGCCCAGGGTTTGGTTTGGCAGCGGTCCGCTGGTGCAGCGGCATGTGAACGCGGCGCTGCTGGGCGCCTGGCTCGCGGCCATGGGCGGGGGCAACATCAAGGCCAGCACCGGATCGTTCCTGGGGGCCGGCCTCGATGCGGATGCGCCTGCGGTGGATGCAGCGGCGGACCGTTTTCTTGCCGATCTGCGCGGCGACTGGGCCGCGCAGCCGCGACAGCAGGCCCTCGTGCCGCCGCTTGTGCGCGGGACGATCCTGGAGGGAGAAGATCCGCCGCGCCTGATCCAGCGGACTGCCGAGGCGGTGGAAGGGTTCATTACGGCTTGGCGGCGCGAATACCACGAGTTGCTGGATCGCCGCGACGGGGCCGCCGAGCAGGAGGTGGCCGCTGCTTTCCTCCTGCGCGCCAGGCGCATGGCCGGAGAGTTCCTGTTGGGTGACCTGGCACGTCGGGGCTTTGCGCCGGCCCACGGATTCGCCACCGATGTGGTGACCTTCGACCCGCTGGTGTCGGGCAAGGCGGACGACGATCTCGACATCACCTATAACAAACGGGCAGGTGCTTCGCGCGAATTGCACCAGGCGATTCGCGAATATGCACCCGGCAGCGAAGTCGTGATCGACGGGCTTGTCTACCAGAGCGAGGGCGTCAGGCCCGCTTGGGGCGCGGATGCCGACGCCACCGGGCTGGAGGATCTGCAAACCCTGTGGGAGTGCCGCTCGTGTCAGGCTTTCGGTCTGTCGCGCTCGGCGCGCCCCGAGTCGTGCCCGGATTGCGGTGCGGTCGGGCTGCACGGCACCCAGATTCTCCGCCCGGCGGGCTTCCTGACCCGCAAGGCGCCGCATACCGGCTATGAAGCCCTTGCCCATACGCCTTTCGAACCCGCCAAGGTCTCGGCCCGGGGGGCGGGCTGGACTGTGCTGCCGAACCCTTCTGCAGGGCGCTATCGGCACGATCCGGAAGGGCAGGTCCTGTCCCGCTCGTCCGGCCGACTGGGCGGGGGCTATGCATTGTGTCTGTGTTGCGGCCGGGCCGAGCCCATGCAGGCGCCGGAGCAGGGTTTGCTGGCCGAGTTGCCGAAGGCGATCCGTCGGCATTTTCCGCTGGCCCGAAGCAAGACCACCCGGCTGACCCATGATGGCTATTGCCCTGGCGGCTATACTGAGCCGCATCGGCTGCAACGGCATCTCCACCTGGCCCATAATACCCGCACCGACGTGTTCGAGATGCAGTTGCCGCTGTCAGTGCAGGTGCCGTCGGGACTGGCGCTGGCGGCGGCGCTGCGCGAGGCCCTTGCGGAACGGCTGGGGGTGGAAAGCGGCGAGATCGGTGTGAGCGCCGGGCCGCGGCAGGGCGCCAGTGGCGAGCCGCGGGTTTCCATATGGCTGCATGACCGGGCCGCCGGTGGGGCCGGGCTGACGGCATGGCTGGGCGAGGCCGGAATGTTGCGGGCCATGATGCGGCGCGCGGCAGAGCTGCTTGTCTGCCCCGAGGGCTGCCTGCGCGGCTGTCCGTCCTGCATCCTGCAACCGGATCTCAGCCAGTCCGGCATCCGGCTCGACCGTCCAGCCGCAGCCGTGCTTGCGCAGACCATGGCGGAGGGCATCGCCCTTCCGGATGCGCTTTGCGTCTTCGGCCCGGAGACAAGGTTCCTGGGCCAGCCGATGACCGGGCGAATTGGCCAGTTGGCGATGGCCGGGGGGCTGCGCCGGCTCCGCGTCTATCTCCACGGAAACCCGGCCGACTGGGACCTTTCGCGCTGGTCGCTCGCCGATGACCTTGCACGCTGGCGCGCGTCAGGCGCCGTGGTCGAGCTTTGCCTCGACACTGCGGCGCTGACCAGTGCTGGTTTCGATCTGGCGGTCCGGCTGTCGCTTTATCGCCTTGTCGGCGCGGCACGTTTGTTCCGGCTGGAGGCACTGCCCCATGCGGGCGGCCTGCCGGTGGTGGCGGTTCTTGAAACCGCCACCGGGCAGGAAGCCTTTGCCGTCTCGGAGGGAGCGGAAGCCCTGCCCGGGCGGGAGTGGGCTTCGGGCTCGGGTGGTCCGCTGATGGCCGGAGAATGGAATATGCAGGAGGTAGGAGCTGAACTGTCGCTCGACCGGCTGATGCAGCTTGCCACGGGGTCGGGCCGGGTCATGACTCCGGGTCCGGTTCTGGATGGACCGATCCAGGGATTCGGGCAGCGCTTCTGGGCGTGGCTGGCCCAGATGGTTCCGCTCGATCTGGCAGCGTTCCAGCGGCACGGGCTTCAGGAAATCCACTATACCGACCGCTATCTCCTGACGCCGGTGGCGCTGATGCTGGTGGCGCGTGTTCTTGCTGCGGTGCCGGGTGCCAAGACAGCGCGGCTGCGGATCGACCTTGCGCCGAATGAAGACCGGCGCGGGCCGAAGGACCATCCGAAGGTTTTCGACAGCTACGAGGATGACCGGATGCGCGTCGCGGTGCTGCGGGCACTGTTGCCGGCCGCGCAGTTGGAGTTGGCCGCGCGCCGAACGGCGCTTCCACATCGGCGCGAGATGCGGTTCACCTTGGCGGATGGCCGCAGGTTCCGCCTGCTTCTGGATCAGGGTCTGGGAGCATGGCGGGCGGAAATCAGCGGCGGCGGGCAGGATATGCGGCACGATTTTCAGGCTGCGGCGGAGAGCCAGGCGGCAGCCCTGTCCCGGTCCAAACTACACGTCGCTGGTGGGGAAGAGCCCATGGTCTGGGAGGCGCTGCCATGACAATGGCCTGCCATCGCCAAGATCGAGTCATGATCAGGCGCGAAGGGGATACGGGTGGTTGTCGCCCGGCATGGTGTGCAATCTGTGGCCGGACAGAGGGATTGGGAGGTTTGCTTGAATTGGCGTGATGATGTTGATGCCGGTTTGACCCCTGGGCTTCTCAAGGAAATCCTCCAGATCGTTCCCAGCGACCGGCGCACTTTTGCCGAGTATTTCGATTTTATCGACAAATCTGAAAGGATGAATGACGATCTTTTCTACTCTGCCTTGCTCGACCGTATCCAGACCAGCGACGACTGGTGCCGGTCTCTGGAGGCCGCCTTCCAGAAGTCCGCGCGTGAGAAGGAGCGGCAGCGCGCGCCTTCGATGAAGATCGGGAAATGGCTGCGGAACAATGTTCCCAGCTTCGGCTCAGCGCTGCCGGAAGGTGAAAGCGTTGCGGACGGGAAGATAGAAGAAATTCTGGCCACGATGACGCCGCTTCAACGCCAGGTCTTCGATCTGGCGGGCCGGTTTGGCGGCGGCAAAGGCAAGCACCAGGAGCCTGTGTTGGCGGATGCCGTTATGGACAATGAAGGCGTTGGTATGAAAAGGGAGCCGATGCCCGTGGCAGCGGAAAAATGCGGCGGGGGAGAGCCGACGTGGATGACGCTTCGCGACAGGCTTCGATCGGCGCTGGACGGGCTGACCGAGGCTGACACTGATGCAGCCTCGGACATCTTGAACTTGGCCAAAGACCTTCAGGTCGCCTGTGCGGAGCATCAGCGCGAGGCCGCCGCCCGCGACAGGCTGCTGCTACAAGGACGGCGCGCGACTCTGCTGGCCGCCCTTGACAGTCTCGCCGATCTTCCGGGCGGGGCCGACCTTCTGGCGAAGGTCGGCGCGGTCGACGACCCTGACATCCTTGACAGGGCCGAGGAGGCCGTCGCACCCCTGCTGGCGGCAGTTGCCGACTTGGACGTGGCTGCCGTGGCCCTTGCCGACGCGGCCGGGGCCGAGCGCGATGCGCGGGCGGATCAGGGCCTCAGCCGTCCCGAAGTTCGGGCCGCGATGGACAGGCTTGACCGGACCGAAGCGGCCGAACAGACGGCCCGGAGCAGGCTGGAGGCAACCCTGCAAGATACGTTGCGGGTATTGGATTTCTCAAGGACACCGCCCGCCGAAATCCCCGCGGTCGAAGCGGAGGAACTCGTCGCTAAGCAGGACGTTCAGGTCCGATTGCCGGAAGACACCGTGCCGGAAAGGCCAGAAGAACCGATAGCTGAAATCCTGCCCCGGCCGGAGCAGGAGCCCGCAGCCGAACCTCTGCTGCCCGAGGCACTGGCGGGAGGCACGCCGGAAGCGGAGGCCGAGGAGCTTGCCCGGCTCGCGGCGATCTTCGAAGACCCGCCGGAAAGTCCGGTCGAACCCGACCCTTCGGAGGCGGAGGTCGATCTGAAGGATGAGTCCGTGGCAGTCTGGACGGGCCGTAAATCGCTGGACGATCTTCTGGCGGATTACCTTGACAGGGGCGAAGCCGCTCTGGCCTGGCACCTGGCCGATCTGGCCGAGGAGGCGGGGCACATTCCGCCGATCCCGCCGCTGCTGATCCGGGCGCTGGCCGCAGGTCCGGCGATCGCCGGTCCCTACGATCAGTCGACCCAGGCGATGGGCGAACTTCTTGCCGCCGCCATGTCGGCGCTGGAACGGGCGGAAGAGGCCGGACCCGTCGCCAGCCAGCGGGCGCGTGGCATTGCGCTGGCCGCGCTCATCCGCCCGGCCTTGATGGCCCGCGACACCAATGCGCGCGACCTCCTGGCGAACCTGAGGCTTCCCGGCACCCTGTCGGGCTATGCAGGTGTTGTCGCCAGCCTGACGGGGCTGCGGCACGATCTTCAGCCCGGGATCGCGGAACTGGCGGCTTTGGCCGGGGTCGAGAAGCAGCGCCGTGTGCCACAGGCGCTTGCCGATATCCAGGATTGGCTCCCCCGCGCGCGAGCGGCTCAGGGTCCCCATGCGCCCTCCAACACGATCCTGCACATCCTGCTTTCGGCAGGGCGTGATCTCGGCGGCCTGTTCGAGGCCGTGCTTCGCGACGATCTGCACGCCGTCGAGCACGGTCTGGATTTTCTGCAACGGCTGGCTGGCGGTCGGGCCTTCGCGGAACAACTCATCTCTGCCGAGGAAAAGGCCCTCAACCGGCCTCGCAGCGATGCGATCCGCGGCACCGCTCTGGACTGGATCTGCCGCAGGTTGCACGATGGCGCTGAACTGGTTCTCCGCTGGCGCACCGCCCGGCACGAGGACGGCATTGTCGACGACCGCCGCAAGGAGGACCTGCGGCGCCATGTCAGCGGCCTGCGCAAGGAACTGGAGCGGGTGGCGGGCGGCGCGGATGCCGACAGCGGGCTCGATGCCGCTGTGCAGCGTTGCGTGAATCGCGCGGTCCGGGACCTGATCACCATACTCGATGGTCAGGCCGGAAACACGGTGGCGATCCGCATCTCGGACGCACTGGACCTTGCTCTGCTGCGCCTGCCCGGCGACTGCCAGCCTTGCGCCCCCGACGACGACGCCTATGCCACCGAACGGATGCTTCAGCGCTCGCGGCTTCTGGCGGCGCTGTCGGCGCCCGAGACGGTGGCGGCGGATGAGGTCACGGCGCTGCGCCAACACCTTGCGGATCATGCGCTTCGGCCCGCCCGGCAGATCCTCGACCGGCTTCAGCGCGACGGCACGCTGTCCGAGGCGGAGCTTGCCGGTATGCGGCAAGAGCTGGAAGAGGCGCACCACGCCGCCGTTGCCCAGGCGGAAAGCAGGATCAGGTCGCTGCGCCACGAGATGGAACCTCTGCAAAGCATCGACCTCAGCACCTCGCAGGAAATCCAGCGCTGGCTGGACCGGCTGTCGCTGATTCTCGCCGCGCTGTCCCGCAGGCCCGAAGCCGGTCCGGTCCTGCCCATGCGCGACGGCCAGCGTGTACCCGACATTCCCGCCGATTTCCCGCAGCTTGCCGGAGTGCTGGACGACGGGCGCCAGTTGCGCGATTCGGTGCGCGCGCAGATCATGCAGGAGCAGGAGGGGCGGCTGCGCAGCCTGGTCGACCGCTATCAGGCCGAGGGGCGGACCGAACTGGCCGACCAGGCGGACCAGATCATTGCAACGTTGGGTGACAGGGATCTTCTGACCGTCGAAGACCTCCTGATCCGGTTGCAGAATGGTCAGAACCCGGCGCTAAGCGATGAGGACGAGGAGGATCACTTTTCCCGCTTCTATCCCGGTTTCGTTTTGGCACTGAACTCGGCCGATGTGGGTGGCGGAAAGATCCCGCCCGCCATCGACAGCGGCGGCATACTGGGGCCGCTGGATTTCTCGGTGCTGGACGAAGGTGAACGGAAACGCTCGGGGCAGCTGTTTGAGAACTGGCGCGCACTGAAGAATGCCATGAACCCCAATCGGACCGATCTGGGCCAGTCGCTGCGGCAGTTCATGGAACGGCTGGGTTTCACCTCGGTGGGCATCGAACGGGAAACCGTTCTTTCGGCGCAGTTGCGCACCATGCGGATGCGCTGCGACGAGCTGACGGCGCAGCGCTGGTTCCTGCCGCCCGCTTTCGGCAGCGAAGCCCGCGGCAGTTATCCCGTGTTCCTGGCCAGCGGCAATATCGATGACGAGCAGGTGACGCGCGAACTGGCGAAGGTGGGACGTGACGCCCCCTGTATCCTCCTGGTGTTCGGCACCCTCACAAAGGCGCGGCGCGAGAATTTCGCCTTGGCCATGCGCCGCGCGAAACAGACCGTGCTGCTGATCGACGAGGCCCAGGTGCTTTTTCTGGCAATGGGCACCTCGTGGATGGAGCGGCTGTTCTCCTGCGGGGCACCTTTCGGCTATCTGCAACCTTATACGACCAGCGCGGGCAGGATTCCGGCCGAGATGTTCTTTGGACGCGAGGAAGAGATCGCCAATATCGAATCTGCCACGACGGATGGCTGTCTTGTATACGGCGGACGGCAACTCGGGAAATCCGCGCTGCTGCATCATGTGCGCAAGAGGTTCCACCAGCCCCTGACCGGGCGCCACGCCTATTACCTGAAGATCGATGAATACGGCGGTCAGGTGCAGGCGGCCGATCAGATCTGGTCGCTCATCCGGCGCGAACTCGCCTCGGACCAGATCCTGTCCCGCACGGCCGAGAATGCCGACGATATCCGTGACGGCATCCGCGACTGGCTTGACCGGAGCGGCGAGCGCCGCATCCTGCTCTTGATCGACGAGGCCGACATGTTCCTGGCCTCCGAGGTTCGCAGTGGATTTCCGAACCTCAACCGCCTCAAGGACATGATGGAAAGCTCGGCGCGGCGCTTCAAGGTGGTCTTCGCCGGGTTGCATAACGTCCAGCGGATGGCAAAGGCGCCGAACTCCCCGCTTGTCCATCTGGGGAAGCCGATCTGCATCGGGCCGATGAACACCACCAGCAAAAGCAGCCTCCAGGCCCGCCGCCTGGTGACCGAGCCGATGCGGGCGGCCGGCTTCGCTTATGCCTCGCCCGATTTGGTCCAGGCAGTGCTGACGCGAGTGAACTATTATCCCTCGCTGGTGCAGGTGTTCTGCAAGGCCCTGCTGGAAGGCATCTCGAACCAGCCGAGGCCGCGGGGGCAGGGGCCGCGTTGGGTGCTGGAGAAGGACAACCTCTTCGGGAGCAACGAGGACATCAACGACCAGATCCGCGAGCGCTTCCAGTGGACGCTGAATCTGGACCCCCGCTACGAGCTGATCGCCAAGGTGCTGGCGCTGTATCGGCTTGACAGTGCCGAGCGCGACGGTGGTGCCATGGCGCCCCAGGCCATCACCAGGGAGGTGGAGGGCTTCTGGCCGCGCGGTTTCGAGAGGCTGCCGCCAGAGGATTTCCGTGCCTTCCTGGACGAGATGGTCGACCTTGGTGTTCTGATACGGCTGGGGCCGGGTATGGGCACCTATGGATTGCGTGGAGCGCAGGTGGCCCAGATGCTGGGCCAACGCGAGCAACTGGAGCATGAGATCCTCCAGATTGCCGAAAAGGAACCGAGGGTCGACTATGACGCCAGCTTCTACCATCGCCGCTCACGCCCCGATCAGTCGGATCGCCGGTCGCCGCTCTCGGACAATGCCCTGCAGAAGCTGTTCGATACCGATTTGCCTGGGCTCCGCTTCCTCGCGGCGCCTCCGGGCATCTGGGGAACCGATGTGGCACGGGCCGTGGCCGAACTGGCCGAGGGCTGGCAGGACAAGAAGGGGCTTCTGGCCGGCACTATGCTGACAGGAGCCGAGGATGAACTCCGTCGGCAGGTTGAGCGTGGAAACGGGCGGCGGGTGCTGGTGATCCCGGCAGGTAGCAAGGGCGCATCCAAATGGGCTGCCTGGCTGGCTGAGCGCGACCAGGTTCGACAGGGTAATGTGCTTCCCGTATTCGTCGGGTCGCATGAGCAGATTGCCCAGGTCCGGCCCACGGTCGGGTCGGGTATCCCTGCCCAGGTGTTCCACGCTCGACCGTGGGAGCGGAACATGTTGCGGGCATGGCTGGTGGAAGCGGGGCTTCAGGCGCTGGACACCGCCGAATGCCGTGATGCGCTGCTTGAGATTTCAGGTGGCTCGCCCTTCCTGCTGGGCGAGTTGCGCCCTCAATTGGAAGCACTGGTGTCGGGGCGGCGCAGTGAAGGTATCGGGGATACCATTCGCCAGATGGGCGGGGACTTCGACCTTAAACCCGCCGAAGCCGGCCTGCCCGCAAGCTTGGTGCCGGAATTCTGCACCGCAGTGGAGCTGCTGCAGCTGGGCGAGGAGCGGAGCGTTCTGGTTGAGTTGCTGGTCGGGGAAGGAAACGCCGACGCAGACCAGGACCTGAGGCTCATGGAGCGGCTGGGTTTGTTCCACCGGCCCGACCCGCAGCGCCCGGAGTGGATAGCCTGTTCTGCCTTGGGCGCGTTGGTGTTCAAGGCCTGCGAGCGGCCGGTCAGGGGTGGCGGGCGCTGATGTCCGTTTCGGTGCCGGAAATCTGGGCGTTGCCTGCGCCGGGTCAGTTTCTGGCTGAGGCCGAGGCGGCGGCCCTCAGGGGCGGGGCGGTCCTTGCGCTGGATGCCTCTACCCCGCGTGGCCTTGCGGCGGAACTCTCACGCCGGTTCCAGAGCAGCCACAGCGCCCACCGGCTTCAGCCGCAGTCCGGGATTCCGCCGTTGCCTGCGCTGGCGGATCTGGTCGGTTGCGAGGGCGGGCTCGGGGTCCTTGTGGCGGCTGCCGACCAAGTGGTGATCGTCGAGGGTGACGATCTGCCCTTCGCCGATCTCGAGGCGTGGAAGATCTTCCTGCACCGCTTCGGCCGGGAACGGGCGCAGGTGGGAAATGGTCTGGCGATCCTGTTCCTCGGCCCGGCGGGCTTCGGCGCCGAAGGCCTCGGGCGGATCGAATGGACGGGACGGATGAGGCGACTGGATGCGATGATCTGGGCCGAGTTCCATGTGCCGTCTGGTCGCTCGGGCCTGTTCCAAGATCTTGCAGTGAATCTGGCCGCCGAGTTGTGTGGCTGGCGGCTGGACCTCATCGCCGATCTGGTCACCCAGCGCGAGGAGGACATCCTGTCGCCCCTCGGCTGGCTCCGCCGGAATGCCGATCGGCGCCAGGATTTCGAGGTAAACTATGGCACCCGTGGTTTTTACTGCCCGGTGCATCTGCTATTTTCGGGCCAGATGAAAGAAATCGAACTGCGGATATGGCGGGCGCAGCTGTCGGCGTTGTTTCCCTGGATCGAGGAGCATCGGTTGCGGATCATCGACCGTTATCGCAAGTTCCTGCGCATCGACGACCACCTACGCAAACTGCAGGTGAACGACGTGGAAAATATCGAGCTGGGTGCTCTGAGATTTCAATTGCGCCCGTATCTTCCCCGCAACGAGCTTGAACATATCGAGGCGTTGGCGTCGATGCGCAACGACCTTGCCCACCGCAAACCCGTGGACCCGCAGAAGTTCAGGCGCGCGCTGGAGATTTCCGATACGTTACGTTAGACGCTGCGAGACAGGTCGACAACTGCTGCGCCGGTCACAGTCAACCGCTTTCGCCGCGGGAAAGGCTCAGATTGGCGTCAAAAGGCTGAAGCCAAGATCGCGATCTTCGCATATTACGAAATCTATGCCGAAATAGGGTATGGATAAACTTTATTCTGTCTCATTTCGAATACGCTGCGAGTCAAACGTTGCACGGCTATTCTACTCTAGGAGCAATGCCAAGAAGAGTTCGGCGACGACGAAGCAGTTACTGGCCGGTGCATCTTATACTCTGCCCATGTAGCGTACTGATGTTGCGCTTTCCGAGCAAGACCTACGACATCCTGTTCCCGCGCCCGTTCGATGTGGGGAAGGTTGGGCATCTTCAGACGGGGCAGGTCAGCTCGGGTAGGTTACGGCGGTAGCTTGCCTCCGCAACCAGTTTTATACAACGTTCTCAAGACGTTACGAGCCGCCCCACAGGGCGGCTTTTTGCGTTCCACCACGCAGGTCAACAATAGGTCAACAAACGGACGGATTCCGCGTGCAAGATCAGCGCGATAGTGGGTCCGCAGGACGCAGACCGCGCGAAAACTGCAGTAGAGCGCGCTCGACCGGTTTACGGGTAGTAACCCACAGGTTCTCCGTCACTGCCAGATCATCACGTCGCCAAAGAACTCAATGGCGGCTCCGGTGACCGAAGCAACCGGACAAGAATCCTCCACACGACATCTTGAAACCAAACGGCCCCCACCCCAGAATAGGCGGTATATCCATGGTTGCCATGGCGGGGGACGTGAAGCTGGACCTGTCCATGCGGATCGCCCGCCACGGTGACCTCGCCGAAGTGGCGTTTGCTGCCGAGGTGTCTGTCGTCGCGGCCCAGCCGTGCGCAGTGGATGGGTGCCCGTCAACGGTCGGGGCTGTACGAATGGGGGACCCGAACGGAGAACATATGAGAAGTCTATTTGAAGAGGTTCGAAGCGAGCAGAATGTCTTTGCCGCCTGGAGGCACGTTAAGCGAAGCGCTTTGACCTCCGGGAATACTGAAATCAAGGGCCAGGCTGCTGAGTTCGAACATGAACATCAGAAGCACCTCAGAAGACTGATTACCCAACTCAGGGAAGGCCGTTTTAAGTTCGACCCGGTCAAGGGTGTACTGAAGGACAAGAAGAAGAGGCTTTCGCAAGGCAAAGACCCGCGACCTATCGCCATTGCCACCTTACAGAACCGGGTAGTTCAAAGGGCAATCCTTCAGGTGTTGCAGCCTCGGGCTCTACTCGAGCCCAAAGACCCTGATTCCCGATCGGATACGAAGATTGATGACCGCCTCGGCAAGATCAACGACGTGAACCATTCCAAGTACGGCGTCGGGGGCCTTATGAACCCCTACGGCGGTGTTCGCCCGGCAATCAGGTCGATCAGAGAGGCGATCGATGGTGGTGCGAAGTATTTCTACCAGTCGGATATCCGATCGTTCTTCACGAAGATTCCCACTGGCACCGTGGTGGATTTTGTTCGCCGTGAGACACAGGATGACGCTCTGTCTGACCTGTTTGCGGCGGCACTGGAAGTTCACCTTGCCAATCCTGAAGAGCTCGAGGGCTACACCCAACTGTTCCCGAAGGGCGGGATCGGTGTTGCTCAAGGGTCGTCACTTTCAGCATTCGCAGGAAACGTGCTGCTCTACGACATGGATCATGCTCTGAACGATAAGGGTGTGACCGCGATCCGCTACATTGACGACATACTAATGGTATCCCCAAACGAAGCGGACCTAGAAGCCGCAATCAGTTGTGCTGAAAAAACGCTGATCAGCTTTGGTTTTGGACTGTACAACGCCTCGGATGGTTCGGGAAAAGCCGATCGTGGGGAGTGCGCCAACTCGATTACCTTTCTTGGTTGCACGATCCAGCCAAACCGCTGCGTGCCTAGTAAGCAATCGGTGCAGAACATGCGAAACAGCGTGACAGAGGCCCTTTCCAACTCGAAGGCAGCCATTCGGGAAGCAATTCGTAAGGGCGGAGGCCTCGATATAAAGTTATCCCAGAGCGCTATTCTGGACGCTATTGGTAGGCGACTCTATGGAGGGCAAAAGGCGTTTGCGTTCTGCACCGATTTACAGCCGTTCCAGCAGCTGGACGATCATGTCGCCACCCATATCCTCGACTATCAGGAATTCGTGCGGCGCAGCCTGAAAGGCAAAAGCGCTGAAATTTAGATGCTGGTGTACGGCATACCGTCCACGAGAGCTTTGTTTGCTGCCCATGGACGGGGGACCTAAACGGGGCAAGGCTCATCTCCTGGCTGCGTGTGCCATTCAGGAGGATTGGCTGTATCGCGCGCCGCACACCCATCTAAGAAATCGCGGTGCGGTTCGGGCCTCACTCCCTTTCTTTCACGACATACCCTGCCACGAAGTTCACCGCCCCCTGGGCCAGCGCGAGCCCTCCGGCGGCGAGCGAAGCGCCGACCTCTCCACCGCAGGCCTCCGACAGCCCCGGCAGCCAGGGCGCGATGGTCGCGGCCACGATCGGGCCGAGAAGGCTCGTCCAGCCGACGGCGGCCATCTTGCGGGTGGGGCGTAGGGTGGCCTGGTTGATCAGTTTCATGTGGTCTCTCCTTTGGGGTGCTTCAGGCCCGGTTGATCCAAGTGTGCACGACGAAGCCCGGGCAGGCTTTGGCGGCGTGGTCGTTGTGACCGGTGATGCGTGTGATGGCGGTCTCGGCGCGGATGGCCTCGATCAGGCCGCGCAGGGCCCGTTCCTGGGCGGCTGTGAAGTTCCGCTCGAAGGGATCGGTCGCGGATGAACCCGCTCCGCCGATTAGGCAAATGTGGATGACACCGCGATTGTGGCCTTCGACCCCGGCCCCGATCTCGGTCTCCGCGCGGCCGGGCAGGATCGCACCGTCGCGATCGATCAGATGGTGGTAGCCGATCTTGCGCCAGCCGCGTTCCTCGCGGTGCCAGCGGTCGATCTCCTTGCGCTTGGCGGTGAGGGGCTGGCCGCGCATCCAGTCGGGGTGGGTGGCGGCGCAGTGGATGACGATCTCGTCCACGGGGTAGCGGGCGCTGCCCTGGAAGATCATCGGCCCGGCGGCCGCCGCGATCGCCGGTGGCTCCGGGTTTCGGATCGCGCCTCGTTCAGCCGCCACGGCCTTCAGGGAAGCATCGGTGCGCGGGCCAAAGAGGCCATCTTTCGGGCAAAGAAAAACCCCGCCGGAAGGGTGGGGCGTGGGGCGGTCTGGGCGGGGTTCAACCGGCGGCGGGCGGGTCCGGCGGGGGGCTTTGCGCCTCCCGGGCGGCGGCCAGTTCAGCGGCGAGAAGCGCGCAGCGTTCGGAGAGGATCGCGATCTGCTGGCGCAGTTCGGCGACATAGGCGGCGGAAGCGGATGGCGACATGGAGGCTCCTTTCAGTGTCAGAAGTCAGTTTCGAGGTGGAGGCCCGTGCATTCGAACGCGACAGTCGCGGCGGTGGCGCCGTTGTTCAGGAAAAGGCGTGGGGCAAGGAAGGTCGCCGCCTGTGGCAGGTCGGTCGTTACTTCCTGTTCGAATACCGCGCTGGTCAGTTCATTGACCGCGCGCAACCAGACCGAGGTGCCCGCCGCAGGGCACCAGATTGTCAGGGTGATAAGCCCCGCCGTCGCGACCGGAAACCCGGCACCGAGATCCACGAGGGCTGGCGCGCCGGTTGCGTCATTGCTGACCAGCTGCCAGTTCGTGTGCGTGCCGCGCTGGAAGCCGAGGCCGATGGCTTCGATGAGAGCGGAAAGGGTTGTGGTCACGGCGAGGGCGGCCACCGAGGACAGCAGGCCAAAGAAGTCCATCCCGGTCGCTTGCAGGGTGGTCAGGCTGATCCGGGCGACAAGGGTGAAGCCACCGAGGCCCGCGGCATTGCCTCGCCAGCAAGTCGTGACGGCCGAGCGTTGATCGCAGACGGAATCCACCACTGCGGCCGAGGTCACGCGCCAGCGCCGGGAGCTGGACAGAAGTGATCCCGCCGCCAGGGCGGGGTGGCTGACGGTGCCGACACTGGTCAATGCGATGCCTTGCGCGGCGATCGTCGCGGCCGAGACTGGCGCCCAGGCCCCGATCCGGTTCAGGCCCATATGCGGCTGCAAGGGGAAGTCGCGCCCGGAGGGCCGGACTACCTCCAGCCAGGGCGCGCCCGCGCGCTGCCGTCCGTAGAGGGCCAGCTTGCCTGCCGGGGGCGAGGCAGGCACGGCCGAAAGGCCGGGGATCACGATCGGCGCCGGGAACTCCGCCCGCCCCGTGGCGCGATCGATCACGAAGGCATCGAAGAAGGCAGAGCCGTTCGGCGAGACCTTCAGCGACACATCATCGGACCCGAGAAGCCCGAACAGCGCCCGAGCCGAGAAGCCGGTCTTCAGGGCAAGGCTGGCATCATTCCCGGCCGCAGCCTTGTTGATTGTCGCCTCATGCGATCCGCCTGCGTTGTTCAGAAGCGTGGCGGCGGCGTTGACACTGAGCCGATTTGTGGCATCGGGCGAGGCACCGCCGAGGCCCAAGCCCAGCACGGTCACGTTCGCCGCGGCGGCGCCGATCGCGGTCACGCTAGCCGCGAAGGTGACAGTGGGCGTGTTGATGATGGTGCTGCCCAGCGCCCCTGCGGTGTTCGATCCGAGGTTGATGACGGTCGTCGATCCGGCTGCGCCACCAGTGCCGAGGTTCACGGTCTTGGTGACGCCCGTGGTCGTGCCGCCGGTGCCGATGCCATAAGTGGCAGTCGTCGTCGCGGTGCCGATCGTCACCGCCGAATTCGAAAAGGTCGTGGCCCCCGCAAAGGTCTGGGCGGCATTGCCGAGATGGGCGAGCGTTGCGGAGAGGTTCGGTAGGGTAAAGGTGCGGGTCGTGCCCGCCGAGAGGCCAGAGAGATCGAAGGCGGCAAGCTTGGTCGGGTCGGCATCATCGGCGAGGCGAAAAAGGTTGTCAGGGATGGGCAGCGCTGCCTGCCGTACCCATGCGCCACCGAGAAAGGTCAGGGCAGCATCGGTGGCACGATCCCAGACGGACCAGCCCTCGGCCGGGGGATAGAAGGCCCAGGCACCGTCCTGCCAGGCTGCGATCGAAAAGGCTTGGCCTGCCCAAGCGGCCGTGGGTGCCGCGCCTACGACAAAGCGTGCACCATCGACCGGCGATCCCGGCGGAGCGTTCAGTCCGGTGCTTTCCACGGCAGGCTGCACAAGGGCATCGAGAGCGCGGAAGGCCTCGTTGACGGTGATGTGCTTCTGCGCCTGGTTTGCCTCGAGGAAAGAGAGACGGATGTTCGGGGTGTCGGCCATGGGGGCGCCTTACGTCTCGGTGAACTTCAAAGGGTGATGTCGAGAATGGCGCCGCGGCCAAGCACCGGTCTGCGCGATGCGCGCCGCGAGGGGGCCAGAGACTGGGGCGCCGAAGTCGGCTGTTTGCATCGCCGTCGTGTAGGTGAAGGCAGGCGTGGCAAGGCCGGAAACCGTCCGCACCACTTCGGTCAAGGCCCAGTTGTCGCCCGCGAAGGCGCGGGTGCGGCGCGTCCAGCTGAGGGCGATATCGCCGCCGGGGAGGTTCACCCGTCGGGCATGACAGGGCCGCCAGGGCCGCAGACCGCGGGCTGAAGGCGCGAAACTGACCGCAAGATTCGCCGGATCGCCCGCCGGTTTGCTTGAGGCGCCGATCCGCCAGTTCCAGGGTGCGCCATAGTCCGCGCTGCCGATCGGCAGGGGTTTGACCCCGCCATCGAGCACGACGACCCGCGCCCCGGCGGTGGCCGGATTGGCGATCGCATCCTCGGTGCCGAGAAGGCCACGCAGGAGCCGGGTCAGCCGCCAGCGCCCGGGCGATTGCGGGCTGGCTGCGGCGAAGCCGACGATCTCCCAAGAATCAGGCGCGGTCTCGATCGCGAGCCAGTTTGTGCCCGAAAACACCGCCGGATCGCTGACGCTGGCGAACTGGCCCGCGATCATGTCGACCCAAAGCTCGTTGCCGCGGTCGAAGCGGTTGGTCGGCCCGGCATAGAAAGGGAAGGCAAGCGTGCCAAACCAGCCCGGCCGCAAGATTGTAATAGAAGCGCTATGCTTAACCGAAGGGTGATCCGAGACCCCCCCGAATAGCCTGCTGTTTTTCCTCGAGGGTGGCGAAGGTCAAGGTGTCAGGCACCAAACTCATCCTCTCAAATTCGGGTCACGGCATGGCGGCAAAGTCTGAGCGGCGATGCCCCTCTATCATGTCGCGCAGTGCCTCCGGAGAAAGTACCTCGACCTTGTCGCCCCATTGGTAGAGATGCCAGGCCATCTCGAGCCAGCCCGCCGCGTGGAAACGCACAATCAAGCTGCCATCGGCCTGCGGTTCCAGCACCTGCCGTGGATGGAAGCGGAAGCCTGCGGCCCGGTCGGCGGCCTCCGGGGCAAAGCGCCAGACAACCTCGCCGTATTGCGCCGGATCCTGCCAGACGCCAAAGGCCTGCGCGGCGTATTCGGCGATGGTGAATCCCTCCTGCAGTGCGAAGCTTTCGTTCAGCGTTTCGGCCTCGTGGATGAGGTCGATGCGGAAGTTGCGCACTTCATCGGCCTTGGCCGGATCGCGAGCAGCAAGATAGGTCCGATGGCCCAAGAGGACCCCGTGCGGTTCCAGGATACGGGGTGCCGCGTCCTGATTGTAGCGCGCCCGCAGACGGAAAGGGCCACGCAGGGATTCGATGATGGCGTCGAGGATGTCCGGTTGAAGGCTGACCTTCGGCCCTGGCCTGGTGACCTGGCCCATCGCCATCAGTACGGCTTCGGCATCCGCCTCGACCCGTGCGCGGGCCGGCACTCGTGCAAGCAGTCCATCGCGCAGGTCGTTCAAGGCCTTCGCGTGGCGCAGCCGTCCCTCGGCCTCGGCCGTACGGGCCGCAATGTCGAGCGCCTCGACGCCGGTTTCGTGCCGAAGCTGAAACTGCGACAGGCCGGGATTGACCAGCCGCCAGCGTCGCTTGCGGTCCTCTCCATCCGCAGCTTCGACATTGCCGAAGGTCTCCTCAAGCGCATCGGTCATTCGCTGCGCGGTGCGGTGCGAGACGCCGAATTCCTCGCAGATATCCTCCAGACTGACGCCGCCGCGCCGTGCAGCGGCAATCTGGGCAAGACGGATCAGATCTTGGGCCTTGGAAAACGACATGCGGCCTCGCAAGCCTGTCAGAGATTGTCACCCCTGCAGGCTAGGAAGGTTGGTGCGACCTGTCGAGCCGATTCCCGAGTGATTTCCATCACCAGTTCCTTGGCCCAGCAGGCGCACCAACGAATTGAGAGGAAAAACAATGGCTGGTCGTGTCATCAGGATCGAAAGGGTTTCATCGCGAGGCGGCATCGTCGAGGAGCCTGTCTTCACGTCTAAGGGCTATCAGCTTGCCGATCCGGCGCATGGCAAACACAAGCACCACGCCGAACACGCGACCTATGTCCGAACGCTGGACGAGGCGGCCTCGCTTGTCAGTCGTGGCTTTTCGCTGCGCATGGGCGCAAAAGGCAAATCGCCATCCCTGATCGCGCCGAAAAGCCTCCGGATCGTGCGCGATAGTGATGTGTCGTTCGCCTGAACCTGCGAATGGTTCAGTTGGGGCGCGCCGATTTATTGGCGCGCCATGCCCGACAAGAATTGACACCCAAGGTGGTTATTGAAGAACCTGTGACCTGACGAGACGATTCCGGTTCGGGTTGCGCTCACTTACGATTTCAGGGCGACCATGAGGAACCTCGGCGGCAACATCCTTTTCTCGGCGACCGACCTGATGCGGTTCATGGGCTGTGCCCATGCAACGACGCTCGACCTGATGCGCATGCGCGGCGAGGGGCCGGAGCCGGGAGAAGACTCCGAGGATGCGGCGCTGCTGCAGAAACAGGGCGATGCGCACGAGGCAGCGCATCTGGAGAAGCTGAAGTCCGCCGGGAAAGCTGTGTTGGAAATTCCCCGCGGTGATCTGGTCGCCGACGCGCAAGCAACCCTGGCGGCGCTGGCGCAGGGTGCTGAGGTAGTCTTTCAGGGCGCGTTCTTGTCGGGCAACTGGGGCGGCTGGTCGGACTTCTTAGGCTCCAGACTCATTGAGTTTCAGAGCCAGAACATGACGGTTGCTGCGAGGGCGATAGCGGAGAAGAAGGTTTCCGGGCATCTGTCGTATCGGGTGGCAACGCGTCTCCAGTCCTTCAGCCGGCC
>NZ_JAEACP010000029.1 GCF_015999335.1 Tabrizicola soli
GCTGGGCGACGGTGCCCGGAACAGATGCTCCGAACCGCGATATCGCGCAGGCCTGCCTCGCAGCCCTTGATGTTGACGCATTGCCGGAGCGCCCGGAAAGCGCGGTCGATGAAGGATGAACCGCGCCATGCCGATAGCTTCACCCGAGACCACCGAGCTCGAACGGCGTGTGCTGGCTCACGAACGGATCCTGCAAGCTCTGATCGCCTACATGGCCCGTACCGAGCCGCGTTTCGTGGACCACCTTCGAGAACGCTTCGTCGAGCCGATGAGTATGGCCAGGCACGAACACGACCACCGCGAAACCGACGACTACGCGGCAGAATTCATTCGCGCCGTGATGCTCCTCGGAGAAGCGCGGGTGCCAAAGGCGAAGGAGCCGGAAATGACCGACATGAAACCCGTGCCGCCGAAAAGCAGAGGAGCGCAGGATTCTTCGATGGACCGGCCGGCACAGCGCGGTGGGGTTCAGGTTCGCGAAAGAAACGGCATCTGGGAGGTGCAGGTCGATGGCGGGTTTCGTGGCGACTACCACCAGAAGGAGCATGCCCTTGCGGCTGCGGCTTTGCACAAGTTGTCGCCCCGATGACCAGCAGCACCCACCCCACAGTCCCGACGGACTTCTCGATCCAGGTGGCTGAGAACGAAGGCATGCCAACGAGACCGAATTCCAGAGCCTCCCCGCTAGCGCCCGCGCCCACTCGACGGCTGACCGGAACGCTCACGCTTGGGCTATCGAGGACTCGCGCGGCAACCAACGGGCTCTGGTCCGCCAAGGAACAAGCTGCGATGAGACATCCCTTGGCGAGGCTGATCGCGCGGACGGCAGCCATAGCCGGTGTGATCGCCTCTTTCGCCTTTCCCGTGCTTGCGCAGGATGGAACCGGCCCAATGCCGGAGAACGCCCAGCCGCGCAGCTATGGCGGCGGATGGGTCTGCGATCTCGGTTACCGGGTAGAGGGCGCCGAATGCCTGCCTCTCGACATCCCCGAGCATGCCTATCCAACCGGGCGCTCCTACGGGACGGGGTGGGAGTGCAACCGAGGGTACGAGGAGGTGGACGGGACGTCCTGCAATCCCATCCCGGTGCCCGCCAATGCCTTCCTCCGGTCTTCCGGTTACGATTGGGAATGCGAACGCGGGTTCCGGCAGGAGGACGAGGCATGCGTGCCCATTGTTCTGCCCGAGCGTGCCTACCTGACGGACGATGCCTCGGGGAGGGGATGGACCTGTGATCGTGGCTTTGAGGCCGCCGCGGGGACATGTTTGCCGATTGCCGTGCCAGAGAACGCGTATCTGACCAACGCAGACTACGGCGCCGCCTGGGCTTGTGAGAGAGGCTTCGTCAGAATCGACGACCGATGCGACGCCGTTGTCGTGCCATCGAATGCTTATCTGGACGAGGCATCCTATGGACCGGGCTGGAGCTGCGAGCGCGGATACGAGGTGCTGAATGGCGCCTGCGTCGCCATCGATCTGCCAGAGAACGCCTATCTCGACCGATCCGGCAACCGGTGGAGCTGCAATCGAGGTTTCCAGCTTTCGGACGGGGCGTGCGTCCTTGGAAGATGAGGGTGACAGAACGATGCGCAGCCGCGTGTCCGGCATGCGCGTCAGCATAGGGTGTCGTCTCCGATACAGCTTCCCTCAACCGACGCCTCTGATTGCGCTTCTGAACGTGCACTACTCGCGGTTCGGCGATCTGGAGCGTGCCGATTATCTCGTGACCTCGCCGAGCGTGCCCCTCGAAAGCTACCGGGATGGCTTCGGCAACTGGTGCACGCGCGTCCTGGCTCCGGCGGGCGACTTCTGCCTGTCGACGGATGGCGTCTTCCGCGACACGGGCCTGCCTGATCCCTCCATGCCCGGCGCGCGGCAGCACGAGGTTCAGGATCTTCCTTTCGAGACGCTCGTGTTTCTGCAGGGCAGCCGGTATTGCGACACCGACCTTCTGTCGGAGGAGGCGTGGCGCCTATTCGAGACCACGGACGCCGGATGGTCACGCGTCCAGGCGATCTGCGATTTCGTGCATGGACATGTCCGCTTCGACTATATGCAGGCGAAGGCGACGCGCACCGCATCGCAGACCCTCGCCGAGCGACAGGGTGTCTGCCGCGACTTTGCCCATCTCGCCATCGCGCGGTGTCGTTGCATGAACATTCCGGCCCGCTACTGCACCGGATATCTGAGCGACATCGGTGAACCTCTGCCTCATCCGCCAGGGGATTTTGCTGCCTGGATGGAGGTATTCCTTGCTGGAGAATGGCACATGTTCGACCCGCGGAACAACAAGCCGAGGTTTGCGAGAATCCTGATCGCGCGCGGTCGCGATGCTGCTGATGTTCCTCTGACTCAGACCTTCGGCCAGAACACTTTGATGGAATTCAAGGTCTGGACGGATGAATTGGCCTGACTGACCTTGGGTTTCTTTTCTGCGCGGCATCGGAATTCGGGTTGTTAGCCCCAATATATGTACTGCTGATGCCAGTTATCCTGGTCCGTGTTGGATGAGGAGTTGGCGTCGGCCAATCAAAGGATCGATGAAATGTCCACCAAGAATCTGGCCGGCAGCGCTGCGGCCGTGTTGAAGCGGAAGCCGACGAATACATCGGCGCCCCCTGCCAATGTGAGTAAGTCCAATGCCGCCGCCACGAAAGTGCATGCGAAGCCCAAGACATCTTGAGACGTGCACGGGTTACGCGCCCCAATCCCCAAAAAGGGCGCGCATGGCCGGCAGAAACACTGGGAAGGATCATGCAAATGGAAGATCTGACGAGCAAGACCGTTGCGATTTTTTCCCGTCCGTTCACCGTTCCTGGCTTTGCCGAGACTCTTCCGGCCGGAGAATACGAGATCGAAACGGAGTTGGTTTCGCCCCCGGATCAACGGGATCCCGCGGCATGGATGGCCGCGGTCCAGGTTAAGCTTCATCCCAGGGCATCGCATCCCGGACTTGCGCGGACTCTGACCGTTTCCCTTGCCGACCTCGACCAAGCACGCGCCAGAGACAAGCTCACGGGCAGGGCCTTGTCCAACTTATTCCTTGAAGAAATGCTGTCTGACCCGATGGTACAGCTCGTGATGATAGCCGACGGCGTCTCCGAGGCGCACCTGCGACATCTCTATTCCGGGTCTGGGACATCCGATCCGAACCTGGCTGCGCCGCTTTCGAAGACGACCGCCCGAGGAGCGCGGGACGAAGAGTCGATCCGGGCCGCCGAAAACGAAGGCATGCCTACGCGACCGGACTCGCCGCCGCCCTTGCGCACCCATCTGGCTGCGGGAAAAACGTGATGGCCGACGAGGCCATCTCCAAGGGTGAGGTACCGGACATCGCGACCCCAAGGGCCGTGGGTGATGTTCCGCAAGAACGCCGATGCCTGCGATGCGAAACCTCGTTCTGGAGCAAAGGCTTCGGAGAACGGATTTGCCGACGCTGCAAGGGGTTGAATGCTTGGCGGAACGCCGCGCCCGTCAGCGCGGGCGCATCTCGCCGCCGCTGATCCCCGCAGCCGCGCGCCGTCTTCCTCAATCCTAACTGGAACATCATTTTGGCCTGCCTCGAGATCGTTCACACCACGACCTACAGATACCGTCAAAAGGTCCCTCTTGGGCCCCATCGGTTGATGCTACGTCCCCGAGAAAGCAGGGAGCTGCGACTACTTGCACATGCCCTCTCCCTTTCTCCGACGGCGACGGTGACCTGGGCGCATGACGTGGCCGGCAACGCTGTCGCCACCGCCATCTTTGACGGCGTGACGGATCATCTGGTGATCGAGAGCCGTGCCACAGTGGATCTCACCGCGCCTGCATGGCCGATCTTTGCCATCGCCGCCTCGGCCGCGCAGTACCCCTTTGTCTACGCCGACGACGAATGGACGGATCTGGGCGCGCTGACTGTTCCACAATATCCCGACCCGGACGGCCGGCTTTCCCTATGGGTCGAGGGCTTTATCATGGCGCGCCCGACCGACACGCTGTCCTTGCTGAAGGACATCAGCAATGGTGTGTTCACCCAGATTTCCTACCAGAGCCGTGACACTGAAGGCACCCAGTCACCGATCGAGACGCTCGACCGGCGATGGGGCTCGTGCCGTGATCTTGCGGTCCTGCTTGCCGAAGCCGCGCGCACGCTTGGACTCGGTTCCCGCATCGTATCCGGCTATCTGTCAGATGCGGAAGAAAGCCTCCTTGGGTCTGCGGGTCCCGGGTCCACCCATGCCTGGGTCGAGATATTTGTACCCGGTGCCGGATGGATTGCCTTCGATCCCACGAACCGAAGCTTCGGGTCCCGGAACCTGATACCACTCGCCGTGTCCAGAAACATCGCACAGGTGACCCCGGTGGCAGGCAACTTTGTCGGAACGAACGTCGATTTGCTCTCGATGGAGGTACTCGTAAAAGTAGAGAGTGCTTCGGCACAAGACAACTCGCTACTGGCCCCAATAGGCGGGGCGGACATCGCGCTTGTCTAATGGCGTTTCGGTGGGACTGGCTTGCGCCTGCTGGTTTAAACCTAGCAATAATAATGCTTTAATGACCGGAGAAGGTTGGACCTCAGGCCCATCCGCTCCGCCATTTGCCCTTGTAAAAGCGTTCTCCCCCTCAGGCTGCGACCGGATTTTTCCGTTGTTTTCGGGGGTTATGCGGGCGGGGCTGAGAACCGGCCTCGGTGCCAGGAGGCCTGAAAGCGTTCTCTCGGGGCCGATATTCTCCGGACCTCTTAACCGCGGCCGTTTCGGTGAACAGCCCACAATGCATTGATATAGTAACAAAAAAGCGGTCACGCGCAGCCTTCACCGTTCGAAATGGCGTTCGGCTGGAGGACGCCACTGACATCGAACGCAGCACCCCCCGAAGGGGGCATTCTATTGAGCGCGCCCTTCGTGATGCCGCACTTCGTCCTCGATGCGGTTCACGAAGTCATCGATCTGGTCTTCATCAAACACGTCATTGTCGAATGGCACTTGCCGGAGAATCTCGACCGCATTCCGGTACGCCGGCACCAACGACGCGCTCTGCGGACGCCCTACTATGAAATGCACCTGCACGTCGTCGGTCGCGCCGACCTTGACTGCCGACAGGTGGCCCAGCCAGCGGCGCGCCTTGTCCTTGATATTGTCGGCGTCAGCGAGATCGAAGGACAGTGGCTCATAGACGTGCCAGCGCCCGTTCTTCCATGCATGCCGGAACTCGACGGCATCCGTGCTGCCCTGAACGCGTTTGGGTTCGAGCTCGATCGTGACGCCCTGCTCCTTCAGCTTCGCCTCCACCGGGCGCCACACGTCTTCGTCGGACCTGCGACGCAGCGAAGGCCGGTCATAGCGCGCGACAAGGCGCTGATAGAGCTGGTCGAAGGTCTTCTGCGGGTCGGCCGTCAGACCGGCGCCGATGGGCGACCACTGCAACGAACTGTCGTCGAGCGGGAGAGCGATGCGCGCATAATCTCCCGCGGTCTTGTCGCCCTTGAACAGACCTTCGGACTTCAGGCCGCGCTCGACCCCCCTCATTCCGCGCTCGATGGCCTCGATGGCCCGCTTGTAGGAATCGCTGTCGAGATCGGGGAAGACATTCTTGATGCGCCCGAAGGTCTTGCGGGCCTTCGTCAGGATCAACGGTCGGCCGGGAACGACCATGACCAAACCAACATTCACGAATTCCCCGGTCAGGACATCGTGGATGTAGCGCAGAACGACGTAGCTGTATGGCTCCTTCGTGCTCATGACAGTATCCTCCCAAGTTCCGCGATGCATGCGTCGATGTTGTCCCGGGCGCCAGCGATCAACTTCAACGCAGCATCTATGTCGTCGCGGGCGGCGGCCCACTCCGGCGGGATCACCCCTTCATACTCCCTCAGGCGCGCGTCCGACAAGGCGGCCCAGCGAGATTTGATCGGCCCGAAGTCGATCGGCGCGCCTTTCAGCTCATGCACGAAAATATGCCTGCCGGGTGCTGCCAGATCGTTCATGCCACCGAGAATCCATGGCGCCCGCCACAACAGGATCAGCCGGTGGGCGAAGGCAAGCTCATGGTCGATGATCCGTAGATCGTCGCCGCGGACAAGACAGTTCGGGTTCTCCGCCCGCCGGTCCGGGTTCTGGATGATCGCATCGAACAGCAGGACGCTGGATGCCACAGGCCGCATCGCGTCCGACAGGCGCTGGCCGGTGGTCCAGGCCGAGAACCCCGGCGTGCGGGTCGAGCCGAAAGCGACGGGGCAACTGCGGCGCAGCTTGTCGGCGACCTGCGCGTCGGTCACGGCGGGGATGATCTCGGGCGGGATTTCGACCAGCCAGGGTCTGGGCACCGGCAGTCCCAGATCGGCGGCCAGGCAGGCGGCGATGGCCTCGCGCGCAAGGTTCACCACATTCTGGTCGCAACCCGCCGAGAGCTTGACGAAAACCTCGATCTCCTCCTCGCCGTCTGCTTCGCAGGCCGACAGGATCGGGCCCGTACGGCCCTGAATGGCAACCCTGTCGATCCGGGTCAGGACGGCGCGAGGGATCATGCCGCGGCAGCCTTTCCGTTGAAGATCTCGTGCAGCATGGCGGGGATCAGGGCTTCGACATCCTGCGCGGTACTGGCGCGGATGACGCGGGCTGCGCGGGCCTTCGCCTGGATGCGGTCGAACCAGTGCTGGCGGTCGATCAAGGGGACGGGCACTTGCAGAGCTTCGAGCTTCTTCAATCCCAGCGTTCGGTTCCGTCCTGCCCCGCCGGGGGATGCTTCACCCAGCTTCTGCAACCCTTCGGGCGTTGAAAAGTAGAACCGCAGGAACTCCACTATCGCCGTCTCGGGCGCGGGCACGCATGACAGGAAGCGGTGTGATCCAACGCGGCCCTCATCTTCCGGCTGCGCGACGGCGACAGCGCCCTCCCAAGCGAAGACGATGTTGAACAGGAGGTCGCCAGCGCAGATGCGGAACAGCTTCTTGTTGCCGACTTCTACCCCGGGCAGATCAGGTTTGTGAAACGTGCCTTTGCCGAACGAGCGGACGCCGAGTTCGGGATAGGTGCCGTCAAGGTCGATCTCGACCGGGCGGCGCACCAAGGGGGCGACTTCGGCCATGGAGCGCAGGGGGGCGCCGTCGATGGCGCGCTGGAAGGCTTTCAGCAGCAGGGCCTGGGTTTCGCGCTCGGCGGCGTCGATGGCGCGACGGCGTTCCTCCACCAGGGCCGCGACCCTGTCGAGCCGCTGGACGATACGGCGCTGTTCGTCGAGGGACGGAAGCGGCACCGTCATCTTCAGGAATTTTGCTTCCTTCATGCGTACGCGGTTTGTCGAACCCTCGCTCGCTCGACGGCACAGCTCAATGAACTCGGGCGTGCGTGAATACCACTCAAAGAAATGCGGCAGCACCGTTGAAGCGTCGATGTTGAAGCAGGGGAAATCGTTGCTGACCAGCGCGCCGTCCAGTTCTTCGGGAACGATGCCAAAGGCGCCATGGCGAGCATCAATCCGTGAAATCAGAAACTGGCCAGCCTTGGCGGAGTACTGTCGAGCAGCGGCAATGGCCGTCCCTGGGACCTCGCCGCGAAGCGTGAGGCCCTTTCCCCACAGACGCGCGGTGATCTGCTTGTATTGCTCATTCGGTTTGACGGGGAGCCAGTCCTCTGACTTGGTCAGGAACCTGTCGATGGTAATCGTCCGCAACATCAAACGCACTCCTCCAGCACGGCCTTGATCTCGTCCATGATGCCGAGGATGCGCTGTTCCTGCGCGATGATCGCGTCCACGATCTCGGACGGCGCGCGGTGATCCGCGACCTCGCCGGAATGCGGGTTCTTGATGTCGAGGTTGCAGGCGATGACGCGCTTCTGCGCATCACGCTGGATCAGGTCGGCCGCAGAGACCTTCCAGGCGCGCTCATCTTCCTCGCGCTTGTTCCACCAAGCGAGGCAGCCCGCGAACTCCTCATAGACCATCGGCGCGGTCTTCGAATATTTCTTGCGGCCCTCCGGCAGCGGCATCTCGTAATACCAGATGTCTTTCGTCGGTCCGCTGGTGTCGAAGAAGATCAGGTTTGCCGGGATGTCGGTGTAGGGGGCGAACACGCCCTCGCGCAGGCGGACCACCGTGTGCAGGTTGAACCTTTCCAGCAGGTCAGCCTTGATCCGCGCCGAGATGCCATCGCCGAACAGCGTGCCGTGCGGGACGACGACCGCGGCCCGCCCGCGCCCGGCGCGTTTCAACCGCCGCATGATCAGCTGCAGGAACAGCAGCGCCGTTTCGGCCGTGCGGCGGTCCTCGGGGAAGTTGTTGAGGATGCCCGCTTCCTCCTCGCCACCGAAGGGCGGGTTGGTGAGGATGATGTTCACCCGTTCGGCCTCGCCGATTTCGTTCAGGCGAAAGCGCAGCGCGTTGCCGGCGTCGATCCGGGGCGCATGCAACCCGTGCAGCAGCAGATTCAGCTGTGCCAGCAGGTAGGGCAATGACTTGGCCTCGCCCCCGATGATGCTGCCCTCCTGCAGGACGCGGCGTTTTTCGACGGTGTCTGCCTGCTTTTCCAGATGCAGGAAGGATTCGGTCAGGAATCCGGCGGTGCCGCAGGCGGGATCCAGGATGGTTTCACCGAGCTTCGGGTCCGTCACCTCGACCATGAAGCGCACCACCGGGCGCGGGGTGTAGAACTCGCCCGAGTCCCCGGCGGCGTCGCGCATCTCGCGCAGCAGTGTCTCGTAGAGGCGGCCGAGGGTGTGGACCTCTTCGGAGGAGTCGAAATGGATGCCGTCGATCAGGTTCACCACGTCGCGCAGCAGGTAGCCACTTTCCATGCGGTTGGCGAAGCCCTGAAAGACTGTGGCGATCACGTCGCGCCGCTCGCGCCGGCCATTGTCGCCCCGCAAGGCGCGCAGATAGGCGAACAGACCGGGGCCGCGGGTGCCGTCCGGCCGCTCGGTCATTTCGGAGACGAGGAACGACAGCAGGTCGGGACCGGTGATCCCATCGGCGTCTGCCGCCCAGTCACGCCAGCGATACGGGGCTTCGATGATCGGGCGGTAGTCCTTGCCCGCCAGGTCCGCGCGCCCTTCCTCGATCCGCTCCATGTCGTCGAGGAACTTCAGGAACATGATCCAGGTGAGCATCGGCAGGCGGTCAAGGTCGCCGTTCAGCCCCTTGTCCTTGCGCATGATCTTGCGCGCCGACTTGATGATGCTGTCGAGACGCTGGGCAGTGGTCAGTTGCTTCGGCGCAGCCTTCTTGCGGGCGGTTGTGGCCAAGTTGATCTCCTTCGATTCAGGCGGTGTAGAGCAGACGCTGCAGCTCGGTGACGGCGCTGCGCAGCTCCTTGCTTCCGCCGAAGCGGGCGGCAATCTCGATCACATTGCCCCATTCGTTGAATGGCGGGACTTCGAGGATGTCGGGCAGCTTGAACTGGGCACTGCCGTGTTCGGCGTATTTCTCGAGCACGGCATCCAGAACTTCGCGGGCATCCGGCCCGAAGCGGGCCAGAAACTCGTCCTGTTCCCGCAGCAGACGGTCAGCCCGCTCTCGCCGGGTGCGCAGCGGCGCGTTGTAGGCGAGATGGCAAAGGAGATCGAACGGGTCGGCCTCCGGCTTTCCGACCGCATCGGCCAGGGAGTCGAGGTCGATGCCCTTCTCCTCCAGCCGCTCGACGATTTCGGCCCGACGCTCGGGATCGAGCCAGTCCGTGCGCAATTCGGACGCATTGGGATAGAGCGTGCGGACCTTGTCGCCGGTGTAGTCGGTAAGCTGGCGGCAGGCGAGCTGTCGCCCCTCGGCATCGAGCTCATAAACGAGGTGCCGGACAATCGCGACCTCGCCGCCGTCGACATAGAACTTGCGGGGACCGGTCTCGGTCTCGTCGCCGAGATCGACAGGGCCATCCGGAACATCGGGTCCATCGGGGAAATCGTCGGGATCCGGCGCCGTCTCCTCGATCTCGCGCTCCTCGACGACTTCGCCATCCGCATTGATCACCGCCTCGTCCTCTCGGACGGGATCGCCGTCAAAGGCGGGATCGGCAAACATGCGTGTTGCCGTGCCGGTATAGTCGATGATGTTGAAGGCGAGCTTGCCGTAGTCTGGCCGGAGGCGCGTGCCGCGCCCGATGATCTGCTTGAACTCCGGCATGGAGCCCACGACGCGGGCGAGCACGACGTTCTTGCAGGTCGGGGCGTCCACGCCGGTGGTGAGAAGTTGCGAAGTGGTGAGGATGACCGGCGTCTGGGTCTCGACATCCTGGAACTTCGCCCGGTGCGCGCTGCCGACATCACCCTCGTCGGACGTCACCCTACAGACGTAGTCGGGATGATCCTTCACGAGATCGGTGTTCAGGGCGGCGAGCGCCTGCCGCATTTCGAGCGCGTGTTCCTGGTCGACGCAGAAGACGATGGTCTTGGCGAAGCGGTCGGTCTCGGCCATGAAGCCCGCGAGGTGTTTCGCGATGGCCTGCGTTCTTGCACGAAGCGCCACGACCCGCTCGAAGTCTCGCGTGGAGTATTCGGCGTCGGGGATCTCACGTCCGTAGCGGTCAAGCTCGCCCCGCGTCGGGCGCCAACCGGCAGCATCGTAGTCCGAGATGACACGGTGAACGCGGTACGGGGCAAGGAAGCCGTCGGCGATGCCCTGCGCAAGGCTGTATTCGTAGAGCGGATCGCCGAAGTAGTTGTAGGTGTCGACGTTGTCCTCGCGCCGCGGCGTCGCCGTCATGCCGATCTGGGTCGCGGGCTCGAACCACTCGAGAATCTCGCGCCAGTTGCTGTCGTCCCGCGCGCTGCCCCGGTGGCATTCGTCGATGATGATGAGGTCGAAGAAGTCGCGAGCATATTCGCGATAGAGGCCGGGGCGGTTCTCGTCACGCGCGATGGACTGGTAGATCGCGAAATACATATCGCGGCTCTTGACCGCCATGCCACCAGCGATCTTGTGCCGAGCATCGCCGAACGGGCTGAAATCCTTGGCCATCGGATCGTCGACCAGGACATTCCTATCAGCAAGAAACAGGATCTTCGGGTTTCTGTTCACCCCTTTCGAGTTCCAGCGTGCCGACCAGAGCTTCCAACTGATCTGGAAGGCAACGGCGGTCTTGCCCGATCCGGTACAAAGGGTGAGCAGTGCCCGCTTCCTGCCCTGAAGCGCCGCCTGAACGGCGCGGTTCACGGCGATCTCCTGATAATAGCGAAGGGGCTTGGCCCGATCCGGAAATGTGGGCGTCAGCAGCCGTTCGGCCACTTGGTCATCGACGATGCCCTCGGCGCGGCGGAGCCGGGCCCAGAGGTCATCAGGCGCCGGAAAATCCCCGATAGTTCGCTCGATCCCGGTCGTATAGTCGAATTCGACGATTTCGATGCCATTGGTGGAATACGCGAACCGAAGGCCAAGGATCTCGGCATACTCCTTGGCTTGCTGAAGCCCCTCTGCGGCATGCCTGTAGCGGGACTTGGCTTCAACAACCGCGATCGGAAAGTCTGGATTATACCGAAGCAGATAGTCAGAGCGCTTCTGCTTGCCCCGGCGCGCCTTGCCGCCGACAAACACGACCCGGCCGTCAGTGAAAGTTCTCTGCTCGTTGATGGCGTGAGGGCGATCGTCCCAGCCGGCTGCCTGCAGCTTGGGGACGACGAACTTCCTGCAGGTATCGGCCTCGTTCATGCGCAATCTACTTTGCCCGGTTTCGACATGCCGTCGCGCGGCCCACGGCTTGTCAAAGAACTCGGCTCAGATCAATGCGCAATTCTTTGGTTTGGCGGCTCTTTCGCCTGACAACGGCTCCCAGAGGCTACAGTCTGGCCGACTGCTGCCGCAAGCCCTATTGCGTCCCGGGCAACAGGGATTCGATCTGACCCGACCATTCATCCGGAATCTGCCCACGCAGGGACTGGAGTGTGAGGCCCGGCGGCTGCCGCCCTTCAAGGATCGCCTCGACGAGATCGGGGGCAAGCTGCGTCAGCCGAAGCACCCGCGTGAGGTAGGAGACCGCGATACGCTCGCGCGCGGCCAGCTCGGCGACCGTGGCGAAATCCCCGGATTCCAGCATACGCTTCCAGCGGAAGGCCCGGGCCAGCGCCTTGACGAGGGCATCATCGGGACGGCGCTGGGCGGATGCGCCCTCGGACAGCAGCATCTCCTTCCGCCCGCCTCGCTTGATGATGCGAAACGGGACATGGATGGTGACGGTCTCGGGGATCGGTGTGGCACGGGTCATACTGTTGCTCCGATGTCGGTGGCCATTTCGCGCGCCAGCCCGGCCAGCCCGTCCATGCGCAGCCGGACCTTCAGGCCTTCGGTGCCGATCTCGACCCGCTCGACCAGAAGCCCAACGATGCGGGCCTGTTCGGCGGGGAAGAGTTCATCCCACAGCGGGTCGAGCCGGATCAGCGCGTCGCGCGCGTCGGCCTCGGTGATCTCGCCGTGCTGCACCCGCGCGGCCTTCCACGTGCCCGCGACGATTTCCGGCTGGCGGAACACGGCGCGAAGCTGGTCGATGATGGCAGCCTCGATCTCACCTGCGGGCACGCGACCGATGGGACATGCGCCCGCGCCATGCTTCAGCACGGTCTGGCTGACGTAATAGCGATAGAGCCGCCCGCCCTTGCGGGTGTGGGTCGGCGAGAACGCCGCGCCGTCCGGCCCGAACAGCAGCCCCTTCAGCAGTGCGGGCGTGTCGGCGCGGGTCCGGGCGGCGCGCTTGCGCGGGCTTTCGGTCAGGATGGCGTGAACCCGGTCCCACGTTTCGCGGTCGATGATGGCGTCGTGCTCGCCGGGATAGCTCTCGCCCTTATGCACCGCCTCGCCGATATAGGCACGGTTCGACAGCATCCGGTAGATGTACTTCTTGTCGATCCGGTTGCCGTGCGGGGTGCGGATGCCGCGCTTGCCCACCTCCCGCGCCAGTTCCGTGCAGGACCCGATCTCGAGAAACCGGGCGAAGATCCAGCACACATGCGCGGCGGATTCCTCATCCACCAGCAGCTTGCGATTCTCGACCCGATAGCCATAGGGCGGGACCCCGCCCATCCACATCCCCTTCCTGCGGCTGGCGGCGACCTTGTCGCGGATGCGCTCGGCCGTCACCTCGCGCTCGAACTGGGCGAAGCTGAGCAGGATGTTCAGTGTCAGCCGCCCCATCGAGGTGGTGGTATTGAACGACTGCGTCACCGAGACGAAGGTCACACCGTTCCGGTCGAACACCTCGACCAGCTTGGCAAAATCCGCCAGCGAGCGGCTGAGGCGGTCGATCTTGTAGACCACCACCACATCGACCAGCCCGTCCTCGATGTCGTCTATCAGCCGCCGCAGGCCCGGCCGTTCCAGCGTGCCGCCGGAGATGCCGCCGTCATCATACTGATCGCGGACCAGCACCCAGCCTTCGGATCGTTGGCTGGCGATGTAGGATTCGCAGGCCTCCCGCTGGGCGTGCAGGCTGTTGAACTCCTGCTCCAATCCCTCCTCGGAGGATTTCCTTGTATAGACGGCGCAGCGGAGCTTGCGGACGGGTTTCGGCTTTTCCGACGGCTTCGTCATGCCCGACCCCGGTGGTTCTTCAGCCCGAAGAACACCCAGCCGTTCCAGCGGGTGCCAGTGATCGCGCGGGCGATGGCCGACAGCGACTTGTAGGGCCGGCCCTGCCATTCGAAGCCGTCGGCGGTGACGGTGACGATCTGTTCGACGCCCTGCCACTCGCGCAGAAGCCGTGTGCCGGTAATGGGGCGGTCGCGGTCGGCGCGGATGCCGCGCTTATTTCGATCGCCGCCGTCGAGTTCCTCGCCCAGCCGTTCCAGCCGCCGGATCGTCTCCGGTTTTAGCCCGCCATGGGCGAGTTCCTGGATCCGGTAGGACAGCCGACTCTCCAGGTAACGGCGGTTGAACGGCGGCGGCTCGCTGTCGAACAGGTCGCGCCACTGTTTCTTCAGGTCGAGCGTCGGCGTGGTCTTGAGCGCGGCGAGGCGCGCGGGAATGGGATCGGGCTTGTTCATGCATTTCTCCGGCGAGTTGGAGTTGCATGACGGCATTTGTCGTGCGGAGAGTGTAGGCAACGTTCTCCAGTATCGTCAGATACTTCGCCCATTTCCCGCATCCGCAGCCGAACCAGCCCGAGCGCCATCAGGCCGCACAGCTCGGCGCGGCGTTCCGCGGGCGTCATCTGGTCGGGCGGGAGCGGATTGGGGCGCTTCATGTCGAGGGGATACCTGTTCGGTGCTGTCGATACCGATCAAAAGCCACCCGGATGCGCGGAACGGGACAAGACCGTTGCCAGTGTGCTCTGGCCGAATAGACTAGCGTTCGAAGATCTCGTCCGCTGTGTATCGCGTAGGTTGGAACTGTCTTGGCAAAACGAAGCGCTGAAAATAATCCAAGTCTTGAGCTGCTCATCAAGGAAGCGGCTCCCGCACTGGTTGGCAAATTTCTTTCACATCCCGACTTCACTAGTCTGGGATTGGGCGTTGTCGGCCAAGCGGAGGGGGCGGTCGAAACCGCAGTTTCGGAGATTCGGCGCAAGTCAGCGGCTGCTTCCTTTCAAATTGAACAGGCAGCTTCCGAGATTCTGGATCAGTCAGAGGACGTCCCAGACCGCTTAGCTCTTCGTATCGTAGAGGAGCGGCTGAGCGACGAATTTATTTCCCGGTATCGAGATACTGTTGGTGGCCTCAATAGAGCACTATTAAGATGGATCGAAGCTCCATCCGTTTTTGTCGAAGTTGATCGAACCTGGCGTTTCCAGAGGTTCCGGGAAACTGGTCGTTTTTATGAAGGGCGCTTTGTCGATATTCCCATTCGACTGTCAACTGACGACATAGAGTGCGACAAACTTGAACAGGAAATTGAGTCGCAGCTTGGACTGGTCGACGGCTGCAAAGTCTATGCTTGGAACGACCTCAGTGCAGACCCCCGAAGTGATAGAATCATATTACTCGTGATGAGTGGCGGCCAAAATGTGCGTGTTCGCGAATGGAAAACGGGACAAGAACCAAGGCCACTAGATTATCAACCAGTCGACGAATTTCTGATTAGCTACACCCCCTCTCGCGGCATGATCGAGGTATGCGCTCAAGATCCGGTTGCTCGCCGTGTGCTGGGTGAATCTTTTGCGAAGAAGGTTTTGAATGTAGACCTGTTGACCCGACCACTGAGCTGGGAGGTTTATAATCTTTGGCGGTTTCGCGAGACAGTGGAGCTCGACATTCCGGCACATCTGAAAGGACGCGTTCTCGCAACTACTGTCATCGAAGCTTCCATAACTGCTGGGATCAAGGGACAGACTTTCTCTGCAAAATGCGGACCGAAGGACGACATGCGTCCCTTCGCGAAAAGGCTCTTGGCCGCGGTTCGGGGACTGCCAGGGGCTGGCAGGATAGTACGGGTCGTAATTCATGTGACTTACCAGCCGCACGGGAGGGAGCGTGCGTCAAGCTTTACCTTTGCCTTGTCAGGGAAAAACCGCTCGACGGTCGCGGGCCTCAGGCAGAGGGAGCGCATCGCAATTGCAAATGCACTTCTGGAGCATTGGAAAGTTGTTGAAAAATATCAGTCACTCTCGGGCGCAGAGATGAGCACTGCCATACCAAATATCCTTCGTTTGCTGGACCACGCCCCGGGGCCCGTCGAGGCGGACATGATCGAAGGTCTCGGGGGAGACATCGCTCTATTGAACAAGGCCAGCATTACTGTCCGTCGCGGGCTCGCAGATATTGTCCTTTTAGAGGACGAACTTTGGAATGTGGGTGATGATGCAGTCCTGAAGGCAGATGGAAGCGTCGTTGCAGTCGACTCAGAGAAACGTGAAGGTCCCACTCTCCCGCGTAAGGTGGTCGAGCAATACGAAATTCGCACCGACGAAATACTGCATGAAATCCTGTCTGCGATGACATTTGTAAAGCGCACAGGGCGGCGCGTTTCCGAAACAAAAAATCTCTGGCGGGTCGGCAGCGTTGAGATCGAAGGTGTAACTATCCCGGTGTGGATCGCCCGTAACCTCGACAATGGAGAGGTTTGTGCGGAAGTCGATACAGCGTTGCGCCGGATGCCTGATTTGCCCCAGGGAGTGGTCTTGGCAACAGGTGTGTCGCCTTTCCAGTGTCTTGGCAGTCATGTTGTTGTTCCCATTACTTCTTGCCTGGGTCCAGGCAAAGAAGCTGATGCAGAGCTTTTGAAGACCGAATTTCTTGCCGGTCGGGCTCTCGCCGCAGCAGGCGAGCGCGCGCGGCTTTTGCAGGTGGGTGCTACCCTTGCCAAACTTGTCGTTCCCGGGAAAGGCGAGATTGTCGTGAACGGCAAGACGCGGGTCGATGCGACGCGCCTAATGGTGGACGCCGCGAACGCGGGCGGCCTAGCCGTGCCGACAGGCGACATCTGCGGTGAAGGCATGGATCATCCAAGGCAGGTATACGGCACCGCTTTATGGAAGGACCTATACCCCAAGTTCATCGAGAGTGGGGGACGAGGGTCGTGGCGCATCGCACGCTAAGCGCTCGTCCGACTAGGTTTCAGCTAGGTTTGGCTGCCTGACCCACTCTGATTCCCCGTGATCTGAGAAGGCTCCTCTCAACAAAGGAGCCTCCAGATGGCCTACCCACTTCAAGCTCGAGCGCGTTCATCGCTCAGCCCGCTGAGCACCAAGCCCACCACCTCCAATTCGGAATGGCGCTGCACGCGCTGTGACAAGCTGCTCGGCGTCTGCCGGGACGGCCGCATGCACCTGCGCTTCGCGCGGGGGCACGAGTATCTCGTGGGCTTCCCGGTTCAGGCCACCTGCCGCGGGTGCGGCACGCTGAACCACGCGACCGCGCCCGCGCGCTGACGCGCGCATTCACCCACCCCCCCTGAAATCGCAGAGACGCGCGACGTCCTGACCTGGCCACGAGAAGGCGCCGGACGCCTGGCCGCAAGGCAGGCGTCCGATGTCCTTCGCGTGGCACGAGATCCGTGATCACCTCATGCAATCTTCCTCCAACCTTCACTTCCAGCGCCGTTTCGACGCCGTCAGGCGTGCGCAGGCCGCCATCGCACCGTTCCGGGATCCGGCGGCTCTGCTGGACGGGCTGCATCGCACGACCGGCGATCCGGCCCGGAAGAACCTGATCCTCTCCGCGCTCGTCGAGGCGGCGCAGGGCGACGGGCCCGCGTCCGACTGCGCTCTGACGCTGCTGTTGCTGGCGCTCTGGCCCGGCCTCGACGCCATCCGGCGTCGGTCGATCTGGCGCAGGCTCGGCACCGCCGACGAGGTTGCGTCCGATGTTCTGGCGCGCACCACCGAGGCGATCCGCAGCCTCGACCTTGGGCGCGTCAACTGGATCGCGGCCACGGTCCTGCGCAACGTCGAGCGCGACATGATCCGCGTGCGCCAGCGCGACCAGGCGCGGGAACATCTCGCCAGCGGCGCCGACCCCGACGAGGTGGCGGACAGCGGCGACAGCGGGATCGGCGCGGCCGGGTACGCAAAGCTGAACGGCGCCATGCGGAAGCTGCTCGGCGACGACGCCCTCCTGGTGATTCGCGTGTCGATCGAGGGCTTCTCGCAGGCCGAGGTCGCCGTCGAACTGGGGCTGACCGAGGCGGCCGCCCGCAAGCGGTACCAGCGCGCCATGCGCCGGCTGCGCGGCGCCCTCCAGGAAATCCCCTGAACCGATGTCCCGATCCGGTCCCGCCGGTGGCTTTTCCCATTCGAGCGCCCCGAGCGCCTTCCCTCCAACCGAAAGCAGACACGCATGAACCGCACTGCCGATCTGTCGCTCGAGGATTTCAGGCGTCTTCCGGGGCTCTATCGCCGCTGGGAGCTGACCGAGGTCTGCGAGCCCAACCGCAACTATCAGATCGAGGACGCCGGCGCCCATGCCGACGGGACTCCGCTGCTGGCGATCTACGTCGCCGAGCCCGCGCCCGACGTCCGCGAGGCCGCGTGATGCGCCTCCTCAATCACATCATCTCACGGAGAAAAGCCATGCCGGACCAGCCGGACGACATCACCCGTCTTCGCGCCGCGAGCTACGCCCTCGAAGACCTCCCCGAAACCATCGCCTTCCCGCAGCGCCCCGGTGACGAGCCGCGCGAGCCGCTGCCGGTCGTCGAGGCGACCTTGGACGAGATCGCCTTCGCGCTCGTGGAAGCGGAGCGCGAGAGCACGGCCGCCTACCGCCGCGCGGACGCGCTGAAGCGGCTCTACAAGCTCGCCCGCGAGGCCGGGTGCATCGGCGCAGACCGCGCCGCCGCTGCGGTGATGAAGAAGGAGGGCCAGTGATGGCCCTTCCGATCATCGGGGCCGACGAACGGCTCGCGCAGCGCAAGGGGATCAAAGGCGTCATCTTCGGCCGGTCCGGCATCGGCAAGACCAGCCTGCTCTGGACGCTGAATCCATCCGCCACGCTCTTCCTCGACCTCGAGGCCGGGGATCTGGCGGTCGAGGGGCTGGAGATCGACACGCTCCGGCCCCGGACCTGGAAGGAATGCCGCGATTTTGCGGTGTTCATCGGCGGGCCGAACCCGGCGCTGCGCGAGGATCAGCCCTACAGCCAGGCGCATTTCGACGAGGTCTGCGGCCGATACGGCGATCCGGCGGTGATCGGGAAGTACGAGACCGTCTTCATCGACTCGATCACCGTGGCCGGGCGGCTCTGCTTCCAGTGGTGCCGTGGGCAGCCCGAGGCCTTCTCCGAGAAGACCGGCAAGCCCGACATCCGTGGCGCCTACGGTCTGCATGGCCGCGAGATGATTGGGTGGTTGACCCACCTGCAGCACACGCGCGGCAAGCATGTCTGGTTCGTGGGCATCCTCGACGAGCGGCTCGACGACTTCAACCGCAAGGTCTTCCAGCCGCAGATCGACGGCTCGAAGACCGGACTCGAACTGCCCGGGATCGTCGATCAGGTCATCACCATGGCCGACATCGCCGATGTCAACGGCCAGCCGCAGCGCGCATTCGTCTGCCAGACGCTGAACCCATGGGGCTATCCGGCCAAGGACCGCTCTGGTCGCCTCGATAGGGTCGAGGCCCCGCATCTCGGACGGCTGATGGAGAAGATCCAGCGTCCCGCGGCGCCTGCCTCCGAACGCCTGACCTGGCCGCCGGTGACGCCCACCGATCCCGCCTCCGCGCAGGAGCCCGACCATGGCTGAGCCCAACTCGCCATGCCCGGTGTCCCGATCCGGTCGCCGGGGTGGCCTTTCCCCACTGACGCCGCTGCGCGTCCCATCCTCCAACTGAAAGGAGCCGCGCAATGTCCGGACCCTGGAACGACTTCAACTCCGCCCAATCCAACACCAACGTCATCCCCAAGGGCACGCTCGCCAAGGTTCGCCTGACGCTCCGCCCGGGCGGCTTCGACGACCCCTCGCAGGGCTGGACCGGCGGCTGGGCGCGCCGCGCCGCCACCGGCGCCGTCTATCTCGACGCCGAATATACGGTGCTCGAGGGTCCCTATGCCCGGCGCAAGATCTGGTCGCTGATCGGTCTCTACAGCCCGAAGGGCCCGGACTGGGCGAACATGGGGCGCGGCCTGATCCGCGGCATCCTCAACTCGGCGCGCGGCGTGTCGGACAAGGACAACTCGCCCGAGGCGCAGGCCCGCCGCCGCATCAACGGCTTCGGTGATCTCGACGGCGTCGAGTTCGTCGCCCGCATCGACATCGGCACCGACACCAACGGCGAGGACAAGAACGAGATCCGCGCCGCCGTCACCCCCGATCACCGCGACTACGCCGCGCTGATGGGCACGGTCGCGCCGCAGTTCACCGCCGCCCCGGCGCAGGGCCACGCCCCGCAGCAGCCCGCCACGGCCACCCAGCCCAGCCAGCCCGAATCCGCCCCCGGCGCTGCCGGTCGGCCGAGCTGGGCGCAGTAAGGGGGATCCCGGCCATGCGCCTGCGCCCCCGCCAGAAGACCTTCGTCGAGCGCAGCGTGGTTGCGCTCGCTTCCCGCGGCAACACGCTGGGCGTGGCGCCCACGGGTGCTGGCAAGACCATCATGCTCTCGGCGGTCACCGGCGAGATGATCGGCGACGGCGCCAAGGCCTGCGTGCTGGCTCATCGCGACGAGCTGACCGCGCAGAACCGCGCCAAGTTCCAGCGCGTGGTGCCGGGCGTCACCACATCGGTGATCGACGCCACCGAGAAGTCCTGGGGCGGCCAGGTCGCCTTCGCGATGGTGCCAACGCTGGCGCGGGACTCGAACCTCGCCGACATGCCGCGCCTCGACCTGCTGGTTGTCGATGAGGCGCACCATGCCGTCGCCGACAGTTACCGCCGCATCATCGACCGGGTGCGGGAGGCCAATCCCGACGCGCGGATCTTCGGGGTCACGGCGACGCCGAACCGGGGCGACAGGAAGGGCCTGCGCGAGGTCTTCGACAACGTCGCCGACCAGGTCCGGCTGGGCGAGTTGATCGCCTCTGGCCACCTCGTGCCGCCGCGCACCTTCGTCATCGATGTGGGCGTGCAGGACGAGTTGCGCTCGGTCCGGAAGACCATGTCGGATTTCGACATGGCGGAGGTGGCGGGCATCATGGACCGCGCCCCCGTCACCGACGAGGTGATCCGGCACTGGAAGGAGAAGGCGCAAGAGGCGGGGAGCGGTGGAGCCGCGACAGGGAATGGAAGAAACTACCGGCAGACCGTGGTGTTCTGCTCCACCGTCGCGCACGCCGAGCATGTCACCGAGGCGTTCAGGGCAGCTGGCGTTTCCGCCGCGCTGATCCACGGCGATCTGGCGGCCGAGACGCGGAAGGCGATCCTCGCCGACTACGCGGCGGGGGACATCCGCGTCGTGGTCAACGTGGCGGTGCTGACCGAGGGCTGGGACCATCCGCCCACCTCCTGCGTCGTGCTGCTGCGGCCGAGTTCCTACAAGTCGACCATGATCCAGATGGTCGGGCGGGGCCTGCGCACGGTGGATCCCGAAGAACACCCCGGCATCGTCAAGACCGACTGCATCGTGCTGGATTTCGGGACATCGAGCCTGATCCACGGCACGCTGGAACAGGATGTCGATCTGGACGGCAAGACCGAGACCGGTGAGGCCCCCACCAAGACCTGTCCGGCTTGCGAGGCAGAGATCCCCCTGGCCGCCAGCGAATGCCCGCTCTGCGGCGAGGCGTTCCCGCGCGAGGACGAAGGGGCCGGCGAAGGCGGCGACACTGTCCCGCTGTCGGGTTTCATGATGACCGAGATCGACCTCCTGAAGCGGTCCAGCTTCGCATGGGTCGATCTCTTCGGCACCGACGATGCGCTGATGGCCACCGGCTTCACCGCCTGGGGCGGCATCTTCTGGTTGGAGGGCCAATGGTATGCGGTCGGGGGCCGGCGCGGCGCCACGACACGCCTGCTCGGCATCGGCGAGCGGACAGTCTGCCTTGCGCAGGCCGATGACTGGCTGAACGAGCACGAAAGCGACGAGAGCGCCTTCAAGACCCGTTCCTGGCTGCGTCAGCCGCCGACCGAGAAGCAGCTGCAATTCCTGCCCCCCGAATGCCGCCACGACTTCGGCCTGACGCGATACCGCGCCTCGGCGCTGATCTCGTTCCAGTTCAACAAGCGCGACATCCGCCGGCTGGTGATGGCCGCCGAGCCCGAGCGGAGGGCCGCGTGAACGATGGCGCGCAAATCCCGGCGCCGCCCGCGCTGGGTCCGGATCGGCCCGGCCATGATCGCCTCTGGCATCCGCGGCCGATCCTCTGCGCCGTCTGCACATCCCGCACCCGCGGCTTTGGCTGGTTCGATCCCAGCCGGCTGCGCCCCAAGCGCACTCGCCGCTGGTTCTGCTCCATGGGCTGCCAGACGGCCTTCACCCGCAAAGCGAGGAAAGGAATGAGCGTGGTCGATTTCACCGAAGAGGAAAGCCAGGCGTTGCCCGCCGTGATGCGCGCGCTCGCCCCCGAGATGGAGCGGATCGGCTGGGACCGACCGCTGGCCGGGCTGACCAAGAATGACATGCACCGGCTGATCGTCGCCACCGTCGAGGCCTTCCGCGCCGAGATGGCCGAGATTGCCAGCCAGTCGGAGGTCCCCTTCTGATGCTGGACTATAATCGCCGTCCCAGCTTCGCCGACCGGGTCAACGCCGCCGTCGATCAGGCGCTCACCGCCGATCAAGCCACGCGGCCGCCCCGCGACTATCTCGGCGGCTCGCGCCTCGGCCATGCCTGCGAGCGCGCCCTGCAGTTCGAGTTCACTTCGACGCCGAAGGACGAGGATCAGGAGTTCACCGGGCAGGCGCTGCGCATCTTCGCCATCGGCCACGCGCTCGAGGATCTGGCCGTCGCCTGGCTGCGCGGCGCGGGCTTCGACCTATACACCCGCAAGGGCAACCGGTCCGATGGCGGCCAGTTCGGTTTCTCGGTCGCTGGCGGGCGCATCCGCGGTCATGTCGACGGGATCGTCGCCGCCGGGCCCGAAGGCTTCGGTCTCGCCGTTCCCGCGCTCTGGGAATGCAAGACCATGAACGCGAAGAATTGGCGCGCCTGCGTCAAGGACGGCGTGACGAAGTCGAAGCCGGTCTACGCCGCCCAGATCGCGGTCTATCAGGCCTACATGGAAGGAACGGTCCCTGGCATCTCGGCCGCGCCCGCGCTCTTCACCGCGATCAACAAGGACACCGCCGAGCTGCACCACGAGCAGGTCGCCTTCGACGCTGATCTCGCGCAGCGCATGTCCGACCGGGGCGTCCGGATCCTGCAGGCGACCGATGCGGGCGAGCTGTTGCCCCGTATCGGCACCAACCGCGACTTCTTCGAATGCCGCTTCTGCCCATGGGCCGCGCGCTGCTGGGGGCTGCCCGGATGAGCAACGCGCCCGTCGAGCCGCCCGATCCACCCCAGACACTTGAGGATGCGCCCATGACCGCCGATTACGAAGACCGCTCCGCCCCGCCCGACGCATCGACGGGCAATCTCGTCCACTTCAACCCCTGGCGGGATTTCAACGATGCCGCCCCGACGGCCGATGTCTTCGGCGACGAGCCCGACCCCGAGCAGATCACCCAGTTCATGGAGGTGGTCTTTGGCTACTGCGACGGTCTGATCCCGGTGCGCAGTTTCATCGACAAGGGGCAGGGCATCGACGGCCGCCCGCACAACATCTGGATCGAGGCCGAGGCGGGTGTTGCTGGAAAGATGGCCACCTTCGCCACATGGGCCTCGCGTGAGGGGGCCGCAGTCTATGTCATCCCCGGCACGGTCGCCGCAGTCGGCCATGCCAAGGCGACGGAAATCCTGCAGATGCAGGCCGTGGTCGTGGACATCGACAGCGGTGACATCGCCGCCAAACGCGCTCATCTGGAGCGCCATCTCGGGCCGCCCACCATGGTCGTGGAAAGCGGTGGTGTCACGGCCGAGGGGCAGCGCAAGGCCCATGTCTGGTGGAAACTCACAGAACCCGCCGAGGGCAGCGACATCGCCCGCGTGACGCGCCTGCGCGGCGACATTGCCGCCAAGGTCGGGGGCGACATGCATTTCCGCTCGGCCCACCAGCCGATCCGGGTGGCTGGGTCTGTCTATTACAAGAACAACCTCAAGACGCAGGTCCGGATCGTCGAACTGAACGCGGGCCTCGAGCGGGATGTGGGAGAGTTCATCGAGGCTGTGGCCGACATGCCTCCTGCACCCGGTATCAGTCAGGCACCGGATTTCGCCACGCCGGACAAGCCCCGCGTCGACGATGTGCTGGTAACCCCGGTGCGCGAGGGTGGGCAGGACGACTGGTCCCGTTTCGAGGGGGCATCGGCCGCGATCGGCCATTTCATCCGCATGGTCCACGAGGGCCGGATGTCGAAGGACGAGGGCTGGCAGGCGATCTGTGGCTACAACGCCGCCATGCTGCGGCCCCAGTGGCCGGTGGAGAGGCTCAAGCGCGAGTCCGAGCGCCTCTGGGCGATCCATGTCGAGAATCATGGACCACCGCTGATCCGGCTCGACAGCGCAGCACCTGTGCCGAATGAACTGCCCTCATTCACGCTGGGTGCGCTACTCGACGACCAGAGCCCGATGCCCGCCGACATCATCGCGCCGCGCGTCCTGACGCCTGGGGGGCTTCTGGTTCTTGGCGGCGCGCCCAAGGTCGGCAAGAGCGATCTCTTGATTTCCTGGCTCGTGCACATGGCGGCGGGCCAGCCATTCCTCGGCTTCACTCCGCCACGGCCCCTGAGAATCTTCTACCTGCAGGCGGAGATCCAGTATCACTATCTGCGGGAGCGCATGCAGCAGGTGACGCTGCCCGCGAGGCTTCTGATCGCCGCCCGCGACAACCTGGTTGCCACGCCAAAGCTGAAGATGCTGCTGGACACCGAGGGCAGCGTGCGCGTGGCGCAAGCTATCCGGCATGCTTTCCCGGGCGATCCTGTCGACATCATCTGCATCGACCCCATCCGCAATCTCTTCGACGGCGGCCCGGACGGCGGCGGCGAGAACGACAACGCCGCGATGATGTTCTTCCTGAAGGACCGAGTCGAGGTTTTGCGCGACCACATCAGCCACGACTGCGGCGTCATCCTGGTCCACCATACCAAGAAGCTCAGCAAGCAGCAGGTGAAGGATGATCCCTTCCTCGCCCTCTCGGGGGCCAGCGCGCTCAGGGGTTTCTACACCACCGGCCTGATCCTGCACCGCCCCGACGAGGACAACCCGCAGCGCAAGCTCGAGATCGAGTTGCGTAACGGTCCAGCTTTGACCGCCAAGCTGATCGACAAGGTCAGGGGCGAATGGGTCGAGATAAACGCCATCAACGAACGGCTGGTGCGCGCTGAGGTGGGGGCAAAGCACGATGCTGAGCGCGACCGCAAGGGCGAGGCGATCGTCCACATCCTCATGAACGAGGCCCTGACGGGCCGGATGTACACCATGACCCTGTTCGCCGAGTCCTTCGAGAACACGAGCGGCCTCAGCGGCCAGACCAGCATCCGCGACCGCCTCAATGTGCTGACCACCAAGGGGGTCATCAAGTTCGTCAAGGGCGACGCTGCCAGCGCCCTCGGCCTGCCGACGGATCGCAGCAAGTATGGCTATCTCTGCACCGAGTTCATGGAGCTGGCGATCGGTGACGAGGTCGTGGATCCCGACACCGGTGAAGTCCGCTTGGCGCGGATTCCGGTGCTACCGAGTCACTACAAATGCCCCCAAACCGGAGCGCTCCTGCCGGTCGAAAACCCCGCTGTCTGGGTCTATCCGGAGGGGTTTGAGGGATGAGCTTGGGCGCCCCGATACGATCCGCAATCTGGCGCGTCGATCCCGAAATCTGGCCAGATTTCGCGCAATCTGGAATCCCGGCGCAATCTGGAATCTGGCTTTTCTGCCGTGATTTCAAATGCTTGATGGCCGCGATCCAGATTGCGGAGGGGGTCGTCCGAAATCTGATCCGCAATCTGGAGTCTGCAATAAATATCAGTGGGTTGCGCCAGATTCCAGATTTCGGAAAGAGCCCCCCTAAAGGGGTGGGTGCACCCCCCGCAAGGGCGGGGATGCACCACCCACCCCTGGGCGATGTTCCCGGGCCGAAACCTTGGTCCGAGGACGATCCGACGACGGCGGCCCCGTACCGCCAAGCACCAGACCGCCGTCGTCTTCCACCACCACAGGCCACCGGCAAGGGAGACCCATCATGGCTCAGCCGACTCTGATCCCCAATTGCGACGGCGCAAGGCTTGAATCGCTGCCGCTCGACACGCCCCGCAACCGCTGCATCCTCGCGCTCGACCTCGGCACCTCGACCGGCTGGGCGATCCGCGGCCATGACGGCCTGATCACCAGCGGCACCGTCTCGCTGCGCCCCGGCCGCTTCGACGGCGGCGGCATGCGCTACCTGCGCTTCACCAACTGGCTGACCGAGATCGACCGGCTGTCCGGTCCAGTCGCCGCGATCTGGTTCGAGGAAGTCCGCCGCCACGCGGGCACCGACGCGAGCCATATCTACGGCGGGCTCATGGCCACGCTGACCGCATGGGCGGAACTGCGCGGCGTGCCCTACGAGGGCGTCCCGGTCGGCACGATCAAGCGTCATGCCGCTGGCAGGGGCAACGCCGACAAGGCCGCGATGGTCGCCGCCGTCCGCGCCCGCGGCTTCAGCCCCGCCGACGACAACGAGGCCGACGCCATCGCCATCCTGCTCTGGGCGATCGAGACGAAGGGAGGTATCGCATGAGGTGGCACCCCCATGGCTACGGCGGTCGGCGCCGGGATCCCGAACAGGTCAAGCGCGAGGGCTGGCAGGAACAGGGCGTCCTCGCGGTCTCCGCCGATGACGACCGCCTCACCTGGCCCGAGCGTGAACTGGTCCGCCAGCTGGGCGAAAAGCTCTACGGCCCGCGCCCTTCCGACAGGGAGGCGCGCCATGGCTGATCGTGAATGGACCGCGGACTGCGTCGCCGATCATTTTGAGGAGGCGTTCCGCACCCTGCGAAAGCTGCCGCCCGTAAAGGCGCAAGGCTACTTCAACACTTGGCCCGACATCGTGCGCACCAGCCGCGAGATCGCGGCGATGGAGCCGCAGCCGATGCGGGTCTGGCCCTCGGCCGCCGCGATCACCCGGCTCGAGCAGACCTTCGACTGGGTGCTCTGGATCGAGGAGGCGGAGCGCAAGCTGGTTTGGTCCCGCGCGGCCCGTGTGCCGTGGAAGCAGATCAGCGGGGAACTCGGCTGCGACCGCACGACCGCATGGCGGCGCTGGCAACTGGCGCTGACGAAGATCGCCGCGCGCCTGAATGCGCAGTGACTCCAATGTGTTGCAACACTTTTTCCTTCGACATCTGCAACAGATCCGTGCTATTCCGAAGGCAAGATGGGGAGAGTGCGCTGGAAAGCCCGCTCTCCCTTTTGCGTTGACGGGGGCCTTCTGGACCCCGGCATCCAGCGAGGGTCCGGCCGGGGTCCAGCCCACGGCAGTTTCCGGTTCCTTCCTGGGCGTTTTCGTATGCTGGCGGGCGAAGCGCGGCGCATCGCTAGCGACAGGGCCGGATTTTTGGGAAGCCACCCCGGCCGGAAGCCACCGCACAAGATGAGATAACAACGCAATAACAGAGACTTGCATGGTGGACTCCGGGGTGGAAATCCTGGACTCCGGAATCCACCGCTGCTGGACTCCACCGACCGGGAGCCACCTGCTCTCACACCTCGATGGGCTCGATCAGGCTCGCATCGTCGTTGCGAACCGAGCCGACGGCGCGGCCGACTTCGTGCCACGTCAGGCCATCGAGCGGCAGCCGCGGCACCTCTACACCGACGACCCCCGACAGCCAATCGGGCAGCGTCTCGGGTGCAATCAGCAACGGCATGCGGTCGTGGATCGCCGCCATCGGCCCGCGTGCGGGTTCGGTGATGATGGTGCAAGTCAGCCCCTCGAAGTCGGGCAGGCGCACCTCGGAGCAGAGCCCGGCCATCAGCAGCGCCGGCGCGTTGCCGGCCGGATGGATGTAATGCGGGTGCTTGCCGTCAGGGAGCTGCTGCCACTCGTAGTAGCCGCTCGCCAGCACGGCGCAGCGCCGGTGACGCCATGCATCGCGGAAAGCGGGCTTGCGCGCCGCCTCTTCGACGCGGGCGTTGAAGGTGCTGGCCTTCCAAGTGGCGAGCGGGCTGCGATACCAGCCAGGGATGAGCCACCAGCGGGCCAGCGCACCCTCGGGGCCTTCCTCCCCTGTTCGAACGATCGGCACCATTGCCGTCGGCGCCACGTTGTAGCGGCTGGGGATCACCCCTTGGGGCGCGCTCGCCAGCGTCAGCCAGGATCGGAACTCGGCCCAGCTCATTTCTGCGAGCGTGATGCGTCCGCACATCGACAATGCCCTCCCGCGCGCCCTGAAGGGTAGCGCATCCCGTCCGGGAACTTGAGCCCGAACGGGACGAAGTTCAGCAAGGAACCCTCATGACCCTCGCCTTCGCCCCCGAGCGGATCGAGACTTGGCCGCTTGCACGCCTCGTGCCCTACGCAAGGAACGCCAAGCTGCATGGGGCCGACCAGGTCGCCAAGATCGCCGCCAGCATGGCCGAGTTCGGCTGGACCGTGCCCTGCCTTGTGGCCGAGGACGGAGAGCTGATCGCGGGCCACGGCCGCGTCCTGGCGGCGACGCAGCTCGGTCTGACCGAGGCGCCGGTGATCGTGCTGGGGCATCTGACCGAGGCGCAGCGGCGTGCCTACCGCATTGCGGACAACAAGCTGACGGAACTCGGCACGTGGGACGAGGCGCTGCTGTCGGCGGAACTCAACGACCTGCTCGCAGAAGATTTCGACCTGTCGCTGGTCGGCTTCTCGGATGGCGAGTTGGACAAGCTTCTGGCCTTCGTGCCGGAAGGCGATGGCGAGGAAGCTGGCGCCGGGGGCTCCGTGCCGCCGGTGACCATCCCCGAGCCGCCGCGCAATCCGGCGTCGCGCACCGGCGACCTGTGGATCCTCGGCGATCACCGGCTGCTTTGCGGCGACAGCACCAGCCCTGACGATGTGCGCCGTCTGATGAACGGCGAGCGGGCGATCCTGTTCGCCACCGATCCGCCATACCTAGTGGATTACGACGGTTCGAACCACCCGACGCGGAACAAGGACTGGTCGCAGTCCTACGGCGTCACTTGGGACGACAGTTCGCAGGGCGCGGAACTCTACGACGGCTTCATCGCCGCCGCTGTCGCCGAGGCAATCACTGAGGATGCAGCCTGGTATTGCTGGCATGCCTCGCGCCGCCAGGCGATGCTGGAGGCCTGCTGGGAAAAGGCCGGAGCCTTCGTCCATCAGCAGATCATCTGGGTGAAGGACCGCGGGGTTCTGACCCGCTCCCATTACCTCTGGAAGCACGAGCCCTGCTTCATGGGCTGGCGCCGCCCCAACCGCCCGCCGAAGGTGGCCGAGCAGACGCTGCCCTCGACCTGGGAAATGCCATCCTTCGCCAAGGACGAGCGCCCCGACCATCCGACGCCGAAGCCGCTCGATGCTTTCGGCATCCCGATGCGCCAGCATGTGGCACGCGGCGGGCTTTGCTACGAGCCGTTCTCCGGGTCCGGGTCGCAGATCATGGCAGGCGAGGCCAACTATCGCCGCGTCTTCGCGATGGAGATCAGCCCCGCCTATGTCGATGTCGCCGTGGAGCGCTGGCAGGCCGAGACCGGCAAGGATGCGATCCTCGATGGCGATGGCCGAACCTTCGCAGCCGTGAAGGCCGAGCGGCTGGGGCCCGACACAGATACAGACGCTGCCGCCTGATGGCCGTCTATTACAACGATTCCGACCCCGCGGCCTGTGCCTGGCTGCGGGAACTGATCGCGGTCGGCCAGTTGCCCGCAGGCGAGGTGGATGAACGCTCCATCCTCGACGTGGAGCCGTCCGACCTGCGGGGCTTCACGCAATGCCATTTCTTCGCCGGGATCGGCGGCTGGCCCCATGCGCTGCGCCTCGCCGGCGTGGCCGAGGACCGGCCGGTCTGGACCGGTTCGCCGCCCTGCCAGCCGTTCAGCCAGGCCGGGCAGCGCAAGGGACAGAACGATGACCGCCACCTCGCCCCCGCATTCCTGCGCCTCGTTGCCGCCTGCCGCCCGGACCTCGTCTTCGGCGAGCAGGTTGCCAGCGCGGCGGTGCTCGGAGCGTCTGGCCGAATGGCTGGAACAGCGGCTGCGGACACGGCTGGCTGGGCGTGGTTCGACGCTCTGGCGGATGCGCTGGAGGCGGCATCTTACGCCGTCGCGGCGGCCGATCTGCCGGCTGCGTGCATCGGCGCCCCGCATATCCGCCAGCGGCTGTTCTTCGGCGCCGTCGCCATGGAACCCGGCGATGGCGGGCTGGGCCACGGCCTCGGCGCGCGATCACAAGGACGGTGCGGAATGTCTGAATGTCCCGATCAATGCGCTGCTGGGCCGACAGGTCTGGTTGGCGGGCTGGCCGACGCCGATGGCCGGATCGCCGGCCACAGAGAGCTACAACGCAGCCGGCAATACCGATGCCAGCCGCAGGACCGTGGCGCTACTGAACTGGACGGACCCCTCGTCGATCCCGCCGGGACCGGCGCGACGGACGGCGTCTGGCGCGATCCGGACTGGCTCCTCTGCCGCGATGGGCGCTGGCGACCGGTTGAGCCCGGAACATTCCCGCTGGCTGATGGGATATCCGGCCGCATGGGGCTCTTGCGGGGCTACGGCAATGCGATCGTGCCGCCGCTCGCGGCGGAGTTCGTGACGGCGTTTCTGGAATGCCTGCCGGAGGGTCTGCGATGAGACAGTCCCGCGCCATGTCGATGGTCGAGGCTGCGACGAATGTCGTCGTCGGCTATGTGCTGGCCATCGCCACGCAGATCGTCGTGTTCCCGTGGTTCGGGATCGAGACCGGGCTCGGGGAGCATCTGACCATCGGCTTGGCCTTCGTCGGCGTCTCGCTGGCGCGTGGTTACCTGCTGCGGCGGCTGTTCGAGACGATCCGGATCCGGGGCCGATGATGAAAAGCCGCCGCCCGGTCTCCCGGACGGCGGCCATCGACTCGTCGGGCCCAGTTGCGTCAGGCGGCAGGGAGTTTGTACACCCGCCCCCTGTTTTCGACCTTCTCGGAGGTGATCGTCAGCCCCAGCCTCTTCTTGAGTGCCCCGGCAAGGGCGCCCCTCGCCGTGTGAGGCCTCCACTGCAAGGCGGTGGCGATCTCGTCGATGGTGGCGCCTTCCGGCGCGCGCAGCATGGCGATCAGGGTGGCCTGCTTGGTATCGGAAAGCTTGGTCATGGGGTCGTCTCCGTGTTCGGGCCCGCGGGATGCGGAGCCTTCTACGACCCCAAGCCGCGCAGGGCGCGCGGCAGGAGTTCCGGCGGCGCCGGAGATCAGCGGGCGTGCTCGCCCTCGCCGAAGGCGCTGTCGGTGATGCGCTTCAGGAGGCTGGCGTAGTGTTCGAGGGTGCCGACCATGGCCCAGCCCACCTCGTCGGGGTGGCAGTTGAAATGGTCGTCGCTGAGGGCCTGCAGGCGGGCGAGCATCTCGTCGATCTCGGCCTTCTTGCCGATGAAGGCGTTCAGGGCCGCTTCCTTGTTGCGCCGGGCCTTCTCGGCGCGGAGTTCATGGCGCGGGGTTGTGATCGGGTTGAGGCGGGTCATCGGGGTGGCTCCGTGGTGGGGTTTCTTCGTTGTCCTGCATCCGTGTTCGCTCTGTCCGCGATGCTTATCAACGTAAATCAAGCACCTGAATCTGAATGATAATCGGAGCCGCGGATGCAGGGCATGAGCGAGCGCCAGTACGCCGCCCATGTCGGGCTGTCGCGCGGCGCAATCCAGAAGGCGAAGACCGCCGAACGGCTGGTTCTCTATCCCGATGGCAGCATCAACGCGGCCGCCAGCGACGCCAGGCGTGCCGAGACGACGGACCCGTCCAAGACCCGGAAGCCACCCGAACCGAAGCTGAAGCCGGTCCCAGAGGCGGCGGTGGCGGCCGTCGGCGACACGCTGCGCGAACAAGGGTTGGCGGTCCCGGCCATCGGCGGCGGCACGACGTTCCTGCAGGCCAAGACCGCCAACGAGGTACTGAAGGCGCAGGAACGGCGCATCCGGCTCCAGAAGCTGAAGGGGGAGCTGATCGAGCGGGCCCGCGCGCTGGCGCTGGTGTTCCGGCTCGCGCGGGAGGAACGGGACACGTGGGTGACCTGGCCTGCACGCGCCGCGGCGCTGATGGCGGCCGAGCTCTCGGCCTCGTGCCGCGACGCGACGGGCCAACAGATCACCCTGGAGCCAGCCGCGATGCAGAAGGTGCTGGAGAAACATGTACGCGCCCACCTCGACGAACTCGCCGAGGTCCGGCCCGACTTCCGGTGAGAGCGGCGATGGCCTGAAGGACTTCGACGGCGCGGGCGACATCCTGCGCGCCTGGGGCAACGGGCTACGGCCCGACCCGGACCTGACCGTCTCGGAATGGGCGGACCGGCACCGGATGCTCTCGGGCCGCGCCTCGGCTGAACCGGGGCGGTATCGCACGGGGCGCACGCCCTACATGCGCGAGATCATGGACCGGCTCTCGCCCGGCGATCCGACCCAGCGGATTGTGTTCATGAAGGCCGCGCAGGTCGGCGCGACCGAGGCGGGCAACAACTGGATCGGCTTCGCAATCCACCAGGCGCCAGGGCCGATGCTGGCGGTCCAGCCCACGGTCGAGCTGGCCAAGCGCAACTCGCGCCAGCGGATCGACCCGCTGATCGACGAGAGCCCGGAACTGCGGGAGCGGGTCAAACCCGCGCGCTCGCGCGATGCGGGCAACACCATGCTGTCGAAGGAGTTCGCGGGCGGCATCCTGATCATGACCGGGGCCAACTCGGCGGTCGGACTCCGGTCCACCCCGGCGCGCTACATCTTCCTCGACGAAGTCGACGCCTATCCCGCCTCGGCCGACGAGGAAGGTGACCCGGTCACGCTGGCCGAGGCGCGGTCGCTGACCTTTGCGCACCGGCGAAAGGTGTTCCTGGTCTCGACCCCGACGATCCGGGGGCTTTCGCGCATCGAGCGCGAGTATGAGGCGTCCGACCAGCGCCGGTTCTTCGTGCCGTGCCCGCATTGCGGCGCGATGCAGTGGCTGAAATTCGACAGGCTGCGCTGGCAGAAGGGCCGCCCGGAGACGGCGGAATACATCTGCGAGGGTTGTGATCAGCCCATCGCGGAACACCACAAGACGGCGATGCTGGAGGGCGGCGAATGGCGGGCGACCGCGACCGCCGCCGATCCGACCACGGTCGGGTATCACCTCTCGGCGCTCTATTCGCCGATCGGCTGGCTGAGCTGGGAGCGGATCGTTCGGGCATGGGACGCGGCCCAAGGGTCGATTGATGCAATCAAGGCGTTCCGCAACACCATCCTCGGCGAGACCTGGGTCGAGACCGGGGAGGCACCGGACTGGCAGCGGCTGCAGGGGCTGAAGGAGGACTGGACACCGGGCACCGTCCCTGCGGGCGGGTTGTTCCTGACCGCCGGGGCGGATGTCCAGAAGGACCGGATCGAGGTCGATATCTGGGCCTGGGGCAGGGGGCTTCAAAGCTGGCTCGTCGATCACGTCGTGATCGAAGGGGGACCGGGCGATCCGGGATCCTGGCAGAGGCTCAGCAGTCTCCTCGGCCGGACCTGGCTTCATGCCTGCGGCACGCCGATGACCATCGCCCGGCTCGCGATCGACACCGGATACGAGACGGCGGCGGTCTATGCCTGGGCACGTCAAACGGGCTTTGGCCAGGTGGCTCCTGTCAAGGGGCTGGAGGGGTTCAACCGGTCAAGTCCGGTGACGGGTCCGACCTATGTCGATGCCACCGTTGCCGGCAAGCGTCTGCGCCGCGGCGCGCGGCTCTGGACGGTCGCGACCTCGACTTTCAAGGCGGAAACCTACCGCTTCCTGCGGCAGGATCGACCGACGAGGGAGGAGATCACGGCCGGTGCATTGGTTCCGGCGGGAACCGTACATCTGCCGGACTGGGTCGACAGCGAATGGCTGAAGCAGCTGACCGCCGAGCAGCTGGTGACGGTGAAGACCAGGCGCGGGTTCGCGAAGCTCGAATGGCAGAAGCTGCGCGAGCGGAACGAGGCGCTGGACTGCCGGGTCTATGCCCGCGCCGCCGCCTGGATCGCAGGCGCGGACCGCTGGCCCGAGGCGCGGTGGCAGGAGTTGGAGCGACAGCTGGTCGTGACGGGGGAAGGGAAGACGGGTGACGCGCCCCCGACACAGCCATCCCGGCCATCGGCACGGCGGCGGACGGTGCGGTCGAGCTACATGGGGTGAGGGCAGGAGGTTATTGCTGCAGGATTTGGCGGCTGCGAGCGAATGCGTCGAGGGCGATCTTCCTCTTCGCAGCGAGCTTCCGCACGCGCGCCGCTATCTCGGCCTCCCCGAAGTCGACCGGGTTGAACGGGCCGCCATACCAGCGGACCATTTCCTTGTGCTGCGGATGACGTCGGTTTGCGATGGCTTCGACGAAGTCCAGGAAACCGGGCGGGCCGCCGACATCCTCGGGCGGTGCGGTGCGTTCGCCCGCGACGAAGAGGGGATAGTCGATATCGGGATCGGCTGCACCGACATGTTCGACAAGGACGCGATGCTGCCAGTCGTCCCCGAAATCGTAGGTGTAGTGGATCTCGGTGATGCCACGATCGATCAGCGTGCCGAGGCGCATGCCCTTGGCCTGGTAGATCTTGCGGCCCCAGACCGCATCCTCGGGATCGGGCTCGCCATAGACGCGGTCGTCGATGCTGAACTGGTAAAGGTGGGTGTTCTCCCAGGGCATCACCGCCTGGATGACCTCGTGCAGGGCGCGGAGGTTGGTGGTCAGGCTGACCTCGAGCTCACGCCAGATGCAGGGCTCGAGATGCAGAAGTTCGATGCGAAGGCGGGCAATCCGGTCGGTCATGGCGGGCCTGGTCGGGACGGGTCACGGGCAGGATAGAGGCGGGCCGTCATGGCGACAATCACGGAACTCCGCGCCCGCCGCGAGGCGCTGGCCGCGCAGCGCGCCTCGGGCGTGGCACGGGTCAGCTATGACGGCAAGACCGTGGATTATCGCTCCGTGGCGGAGATCGACCGGGCCCTCGAGGTGCTGGATCGCGAGATCGCCTCGGCCGAAGGGCGAAGGATCGTGCGGCAGGTGCGCGTCATGACGGACAAGGGGCTCTGAACATGGGGCTGTTCGACAGGTTCCGCCGCGGGGCCGTTGCTGGCGGGGCGACCGGTGGCCCTGCAGCCATGCGCGCCCGGCTCGAAGGCGCCATGGCCAAACGCCGACTGCGGGGCTGGAACCCGCCCCTGGAGAACATCAACGCGCTGGTGGCCTCGGGTGGTCCGCGCCTTCTGGCCCGTGCCCGCGAACTGGTGGTCACCAACGGCTATGCGGCAAATGCCTGCGAGGCCTTTGCCGCGAACCTCGTCGGCGACGGAATCAAGCCCTCGTCGCTGATCGAGGCTGCGGACCTTCGCGATCGGGTCCAGAAGCTCTGGCTGGCCTGGACCGACGAGGCCGATGCGGATGCGCTGACCGACTTCTACGGGCTGCAGGCCATGGTCGCGCGCGAGATGTTCGTCGCCGGCGAGTGCTTCGTCCGGCTACGCGCGCGTCGGCCCGAAGATGGTCTGCTGGTGCCCATGCAGTTGCAGCTTCTGCAGTCCGAGATGCTGCCCTTCGAGAAGACGGAAACTGCACCCAACGGCAACCGGATCCGCTGCGGGATCGAGTTCGATCGCGTAGGGCGGCGGGTGGCCTATCACTTCCGCCGCCGCCATCCGGGCGACAGCACGGACCTGCCGGTGGCGGTCCCCGACACCATTCGCGTGCCGGCCGAGGAGGTGCTGCACATCTACCGGCCCATCGATGCAGGCCAGATCCGGGGGCTGCCGCATGTCGCACCCGCCATGGTGCGCCTGTTCCTTCTCGACCAGTACGATGACGCGGAACTCGACCGGAAGAAGACCGCGGCGATGTTCGCGGGCTTCATCACCAAGACCGTGCCGGATGAGCCCATGATGGGTGAAGGGGCCGCCGACCCCGAGGGTGCCGCGATCGCCAGCCTCGAGCCCGGCACGATGCAGGTGCTGCTGCCGGGTGAGGATGTGAAGTTCTCGTCTCCGGCCGATGTGGGCGGGGGCTACGAGGCTTTCCAGTACCGTACGTTGCTGGCGGTCTCGGCCTCGCTCGGTCTGCCCTATCACCTCGTGACCGGCGATGTCCGGCAGGCGAACTATTCCAGCCTTCGGGCCGAACTGGTCGAATTCCGTCGCCGCATCGGGCAACTGCAGCATGGCGTGATTGTGCACCAGTTCTGCAGGCCCATCTGGGCGCGCTGGATGGAGACGGCGGCGCTCGCGGGTGCGCTCGATCTGCCCGGGTTTGCCGCCGCGCCCGGCCGGTTCCGCGCGGCACAATGGATCCCGCCGCGCTGGGACTGGGTCGATCCCTTGAAGGATATCCAGGCACAGGTCCTGGCGCTGGAGGCCGGGATCACCTCGCGGCGCAAGGTGGTCGAGGCCACCGGCTACGATGTCGAGGAGGTCGACCGCGAGAACGCGGCGGATGCCCGGCGGTCGGCCGATTTGGGCCTCCGATACCGGACCAGCCCCGGCGAGGCGCAAGGTGCACGCGCCACGCCCGCAAGGTTGCCCGACCCGGACACCGATGGATCCGGCGCGGACGCTGAACCCGAACAGGAGTGACAGGATGAAGAGCTGGTACACGATCCGCGCCCGAGGCACGGGGGCGGAAGTGCTGATCTATGACGAGATCGGCGCCTATGGCGTCAGCGCCAGGGGGTTCCTCGCCGAACTCGGCGCGCTGCCTGACGCAGTGCCGATCGACCTGCGGCTCAACAGCCCCGGCGGCTCGGTCTTCGATGCGGTGGCCATCTACAACGCCCTGCAGCGGCATGACGGCACCATCACCGTCTGGATCGACGGCATTGCCGCTTCGGCCGCGTCCTACGTCGCCATGGCGGGCGACGAGATCGTCATGCCTGAGAACGCCTTCCTGATGATCCACGATCCCTCGGGGCTGGTCATGGGCACCGCCGCGGACATGCGCGAGATGGCGGACACCATGGACAAGATCGCGGCCGGCATGGTCCGAGGCTATGCGGCCCGGTCCGGACGCGCCGAGGAAGAGATCGCGGCCCTGATGGCGGCCGAGACCTGGTTCGACGCGGAAGCGGCCCTGGAGGCGGGGCTGGCCACCCGCAGGATCGAGCCGGTGCGGATCGCCGCCAGCTTCGACATCGGCCGTTTCCGCAACGCGCCGCCTGTGCTGGTGGACGCGGTTGCGGCCGCTGTCGCCGATCCTACTCAGGAAGCGGAACCGGATCGTGTTGAAGCCGACGAGGGCGCCGAGGATGTCCTCGATCAAGCCGATCCTGCGACCGTGCTGGAGCCCGGCCCGGAACCGGCCCGGCCGTCGAACCCTGACGCTGCACCGCCCCACATCGACCCTGCCGCCGTCCGGGCCGAAGCCATCGCCCATGCCCGGGCCGTGATCGACCTCTGTCGTCTCGCGGGCCAGCCGCAGATGGCGGGGCGCTTCCTGGAGGAGGACGCCGGCCTCGACGCGGTGCGCGCGAGCCTTCTCTCCTCCCGCGCCGAGGCCACGCCCGAGATCTCGCCGCATCACCCGCAACCCGGGCCCAGCCCCAGTGCCCGCCCCTGGGGCGACGTGATCGCCCGCACCTTCAAGCTGAAAGGATGATCCCATGACCACGCTGGTTGAAGGCAAACACCCCGGCGGCTTCCTCGTCTGGGAAGCCTTCCGCGACTACACCCGCGAGACCATCACCATCGCCTCAGGCTTGCTCGAACCCGGAACGGTGCTGGGCAGGATCACCGCCTCGGGCAAATATGCCGCCCACGACCCGGCCGCGGTCGATGGCACCGAGACCGCCGTGGCCCTGCTCTGGGGGCGCGCCGATGCCAGCGCTGGCGAGGTCGTGGCCGTCGCGGTGGTGCGCGGTCCCGCCATCGTCAATCGCCACGATCTGGTCTTCGCTGGCACGCCGACCGAGGGCGAGATCGCCGCGGCGCATGCAGCACTCCTGGCCGCCGGCATCCTCCTGCGCTGATCCCCCCATCGAAAGGACATTCCCATGGCGACCATGGACATCTTCGAAGGCGATGCCTTCTCGATCATCGAACTGACCCGCGCGCTGGAGAACATCCCCTTCAAGCCCGCGATCCTCTCGGGCGCGAACCTTTTTGGCCCGCGCGGCGTGCGTGCGCGCAGCGTCGTCATCGAGAGCCGGGACGGCACGCTGCAGCTGATCCCGTTCTCCCAGCGCGGTTCGGCCTATGAGCAACAGGTGCCGGAGCGCCGCGAAATGCGGGCCTTCGTCGTGCGCCAGTTCAAGAAGCAGGACGTGCTCTGGGCCTCGGAGATCCAGGGCATCCGCGACCACGGTTCGGAAACCGCCACCCAGCAGGTGCAGACCGAGGTCGCCCGCAAGCTGGGGCGGCTCAGGAATGACGCCGAGGCCACCTTCGAGTTCCACCTCTTCAACGGCATCCAGGGCGTGGTGAAGGATCCCAAGGACGGGGCGGTGGTGGTGAACTACTTCACCGAATTCGGCATCACGCCCGCCACCGAGGTCGACTTCGACCTCGACAACGCGAGTCCGGCCTCGGGCGCGCTCCGAAAGCGCTGCCAGGCGCTGATCGAGAGTGTCGAGGACAGCCTTGGCGGGCTGGCCGCCGGTCAGGTGCAGCTGCGCGCCGAATGTGGATCGGCTTTCTTCGCCGATCTGGTGGCCCACAAGGAGGTGCGCGAGACCTATCTCAACACCGCCGCTGCCGCGGACCTGCGGGGCAGGGTAGGGGAGGAGGTCAGCTTTGGCGGCATCACCTTCCGCCGCTACCGGGGCGGCCTCGGCTTTGGCGTGCCGACCGACAAGGCCTGTTTCTATCCCGAGGGTGTCGAGGGCCTCTTCGAGATCTACTACGCCCCCGCCGACACCTTCGAGACGGTGAACACGCTGGGACTGCCGCTCTATGCGCGCATGATCCCGGACCGCGACCGCGACGAATGGGTGCGCCTCGAGATCGAGAGCAATCCTCTGCCGATCTGCACCCGCCCGCAGGTTCTGCGTTCGGCGCGGCGGACGTGATGAGTGCCTTCGTCGCCGCGCTGGAGGAACTCTTCGCCGATCCCAATCTTGCACGGGATGTCGTCCATGTTGCGGATGGCGGCGCGCCCAGACTGATCCGCGCGGTCATGCGCCGCGCGGATGCGATCACCGACTTCGGCGATGCCCGGCTCTGGTCGGAAACCACCCGGATCGATCTGCGCGTGGCCGAGGTGCCAGCCCCGCGCCCGGGCGACCGGATCGAGATCGACGGCGAGGCCTTCCTCATTCAGGGTGAGCCCGTCCGCGACCGCGAGCGGCTGGTCTGGACCGTCGATTTGCGCCCGGCGTGACGGCGATGAAGCTGAAGCTCGACATCGATCCGGACATCGTCGCGATGATGGCGGCCGAGGTCGCAGCAGGGGAACGCGCGGTCTCGGCGGCGATCCGTGAGGCTGGAACCGGCCTCAAGACCGCCTGGCGCGGGCAGATCACCGGCGCGGGCCTCGGGCCTCGGCTCGCCCGCACCATCCGGTCGGAGCAGTTCCCGAAAGGCAGGGCCAGCCTGAACGCGGCGGCCGTGGTCTGGTCCAAGGCCCCGGTCATCGTCGGCGCGCATGACACCGGCCCGCTGATCCGGTCCAGGAACGGCTTCTGGCTGGCGATCCCAACCGCGGCGGCGGGCAAGTCACAGCGCGGCGGCCGGATCAGTCCCGGGGAGTGGGAGCGCCGCACCGGCCTGCGCCTGCGGTTCATCTACCGCCGTACTGGCCCGAGCCTCCTGGTCGCCGAAGGACGGCTGAACACGAAGGGCAGGGCGGTCGCATCCCGCTCAAGGACTGGCCGGGGCCTCGTCACCGCGCCGATCTTCCTCCTTGTGCCGCAGGTCAAGCTGCCGAAGCGGCTGGACCTCGCGCGGGACGCCGAGCGGGCGCATGACGCCGTGCCTGGGTTGATCGTGGCGAATTGGTTGGAGGGACGCGCGTGATCTTCCGGCGGATATCGTTCGGCGCCGCTCTCTTCGATCAGTTCGGACGCTCCACGGGCTGAGCGCGCTCGATGTCAAACTGCATGAACCGATCGAAGAGCGGCGTCTTCTGGTATAGTGGATCCTGGACTCGCGTCGCTTCGACCGCCGGCATCGACTTGAGGAGACCGAACCACGACAAAGGTGTCAGATAGACGGCCCGCATGTAGACCTCGAGCACATTGAGCGGTTCGTCGAGGAATTTCTCGGGAGGCACGAAGCAGTAACGCGTCAACTGGGGTACAGATCGCGGCAAGTCGGCCGTGATCGAGAGGCACCAGAAGACGATCCCCGCCTGCTCATGGACCCAAGGATGCGCCAACTTGGTCAGGGTTCTCGGGTTGACCCTCGCGAAGGCCGCTTCGAAAACCGCCCGCACCGTCGATGCATCGATCAGGTTCTCGCGCAGGCGGCGACCCGCTTCCGTCACAGCAAGCCGCCCGCCATCGATCTGGATGAGGCGGGCGGCAATCGCGAGTGCCATCAGGAAGTCGAGAGGACAGATGGTTTCCTGATCAAGCGGGCGTCTGAGATGCCTGGTCATCTCAGTGTCGAAATCTGGCCAATCCATTGTCGTCAGCAGAAGATCGAGGCTTTCGGAGGTCATGGCGCCGCTCGGCAGCAACGCAATCCGTCCTTCGCCGATCAGGGTCAGATAAAGGCGCAAATTGCGGAAGATGACCGATCCAGCAATGTCAGCGGCATTGCCGTGATAGTCGAGGTGCAGAGGTGATCGAGGCGAGTGGAAGGGCACCAGATCGTAGAACGGTCCCGCGCCCAGTTGCAGCCAGGCAGGATGCACGTCGTTCAGCCACCTGGTCAGGTTGGATGGAAGTGGTGCCGATAGTCTGAGTCTCGACATGCCGATTCAGTTCCCATGATGACAGGCTAGCAGGTTATCCGATGCCCACCCCCCGCGAAACCATCCTCGCCGCGCTGCACGCGCGGCTATCGGCGCTGCCTGCGACCGTCCTGCGCGGCGAGGTGCTGCCCGAACGCGTGCCAGCTGCGGGCCTCCTGATCCTGCGCGATGGCGAACCGGGGGAGCCGGAGGTCACGCTGTCGCCGCTGGCCTACCACTACCAGCACCGGGCGGAGATCGAGGCGGTGGTCCAAGGCGCCGCGCGTGACGCGGCCTTCGACACGCTCTGCGCCAGTATTGGCGCGGCGATTGCCGCCGACCGCACGCTGGGCGGGCTCTGCGACTGGGTCGAGGCGGAGGCGCCGCGCCCGGTCGATCTGCCGGTGGAGGGGGCGGCGGGTCTGAAGGCCGCCGTGATCCCCGTGGTTCTGCATTACGCGCTGGCGGACCCGCTCGTCTGAGGCGCGACCGGATCCGTAAGCGCCGGTTCCGCTGCTGCCATGCGATGCAGGTCGCCTTCGACGAAGGCCCCCGCGGCGACGCTGATCGTCCCGTAAGTGATGCGACCCGTGAGCCTGCCGGTCGGGTGGATGCTTACAGTCGCCGCGGTGACATCGCCGGTGACCGAGCCCCCCAGGTCAAGCTGCTCGGCGGTGATGTCGCCCTTCACCCTGGCGTCGGGTTCGACCGTCAGATGCGGTCCCGCCAGGTTGCCGTTGATCTGGCAATGCACCTGGATCTGCCCCGTGCTGGTGACATGACCGTCGATCTGGAGATCGGCGGCGAGGATCGAGGGCCTGGCTGACACTCCGGCGGGGGCTGTCAGCACCGGCTTCTGGACAAGGTCCCGGTAACTCACGCGGCATTCCTTCGCTTCTGGCGCGCAGGCTGTCCTGCCTGCGCGCGTCTCAGCCAATCCTGGTGCGGAACGCACCCCTCTTGCAAGGAGAAGAACATGGCACGTGCGCAAGGCGCGCGGGCGCAGATGGCGCTTGCGTTCGAGACCACCTACGGCATCCCGCCCGTGAGCGGCTTCACCCGGATGCCCTTTGCCAGCACCACGCTCGGCTCGGAGCAGCCGCTCCTGTCGAGCGAGCTTCTGGGCTACGGCCGCGATCCCCTGGCCCCGGTCAAGGATGCGGTGACGGCGGATGGCGATGTGGTGATGCCGATCGATGCCGAGGCCTTCGGCTTCTGGCTGAAGGCGGCCTTCGGCGATCCGGTCACCACCGGCACGGGGCCATATAACCACGAGTTCCGCTCGGGGAGCTGGACCCTGCCGTCGATGTCGATCGAGACCGGGATGCCGGAGGTGCCGCGTTATGCGATGTATTCCGGCTGCGTCCTGGACCAGCTCAGCTGGCAGGTGCAACGCTCGGGCCTCCTCACCGCCACCGCCCGGCTGGTGGCGCAGGGCGAGACGATCGCCGCCGCGAGCGGGGCTGGCACGCCTGCCGAACTGGAGTTGCGGCGCTTCGGGCACTTCAACGGCACGATCAGCCGTGATGGCGTGGCCCTCGGCAACGTGGTCTCGGCCGAGATCACCTATGCCAATAGCCTCGACCGGATCGAAACCATCCGCAGTGACGGCAAGATCGACGGGGCCGATCCCTCCATTGCCGCCCTCACGGGGCGGATCGAAGTCCGCTTTGCCGACCAGACCCTGGTGGCACAGGCGCAGACCGGCGATCCCTGCGAGATCGGCTTCGCCTACACCCTGCCTTCGGGCGAGAGCTTCAGCTTCACCGCCCATGCCGTCTACCTGCCGCGGCCCCGGATCGAGATCCCGGGCCCGCAGGGCATCCAGGCCAGCTTCGACTGGCAGGCGGCCCGGGCCGAGACCACCGGCCGCATGTGCACCGCCGTCCTTGTCAACTCTGTCGCAACCTATTGAGAAGCCTCCCGTCATGCTGACCCTCGATCTCACCAATGCACCGTCCTGGTGCGACCTCGTCCCCGGCGTGCGCGTGAAGCTGCGCCCGCTGACCACCGCGCTGATGGTCTCGGCGCGCGGCGATCCCGCAGTTGCCGATCTGCCCGAGGGGGTCGCCACCGAGGAGGCGGCGCTCGCCATGGCCAAGGCGCTGGCGCGGCGCGCGATCCTCGACTGGGAGGGGATCGGCGATGCCGGGGGCCAGCCCTTGCCGGTCAGTCCCGAGGCGATTGACGCACTCCTCGACCTCTGGCCCGCCTTCGAGGCATTCCAGTCGTCCTATGTCGCGAAGGCCCTCCTGTTGGACGCGGAAAAAAACGGCTCTGCGCCCTTGCCGACTGGGTCTTCGGCGGGGGCGAAGGCTACTGCGCGGCCTGCGCCGGAGACTGCCCCGACTGCCCCGCAAAGCTGAACCAGCCGCAGACGCTGGACGGCGCGCAAGTCTGGGACCTGGTCCAGCGCCTCGGCGGACAGCTGCGCGAGATCCCCGGCGCGGTGATCGGCTGGGACATGGGTGCGGCGCTCGCGATGGGCGCCGCCCTTGGCATCTCCCCGCCCGCCATCGCAGAACTGCTGCCCGAGATCGAGGCGGTGATGGTGCGCCGCGTGAACGATCAGATCGCGGCGAACCGCGACTGACCCCATCCTGAACCGGAGTCCCGATCCCATGGCAGAAAAGCGTGTCTCCGTCCGGCTTGCCGCCGTGGGCGGCCGCCAGGTGCGGGCCGAACTGGAAGGTGTCGGCGAGGCCGGGGCGAAGGGCTTCGGCCGCCTCAGCCGCGAGATGGAACTGGCGAACACCCGGTTGGCCGGCTTCGCCCGTCGCGCGGGTCTGGCTCTCGGCGCTGCCGCTGCCGCCGCCACGGCCTCGCTGGGGCTGATCGTCCGCTCCACGGCCGAGAGCGCGGCGCAGATCCGGCAGTTCGCGCAGGTCGCCAATGCCACGCCGGAGGCGCTGCAGCGCTGGTCCGCTGGCGCGCGGACGGTCGGGATCGAGCAGGAGAAGCTTGCCGATATCCTGAAGGACGTGAACGACCGGGTCGGGGATTTCCTGCAGACCGGCGGCGGGCCGATGAAGGACTTCTTCGAGACCGTCGCGCCGCGGGTGGGCGTCACCGCCGACCAGTTCGCGCGGCTTTCCGGCCCCGAGGCGCTGCAGCTTTACGTCGACACGCTGGAACGCGCGGGCCTGAGCCAGCAGGAGATGACCTTCCATCTCGAGGCGATGGCCTCGGATGCAACGCGCCTCCTGCCGCTTCTGCGGAGTGGCGGGGCCGAGATGGCGCGGCTGGGCGACCAGGCGGCGGGCCTCGGCGCGGTTCTGGACGGCGATGCGCTGGAGGCGCTGCGGCGCACGCAAGCCGCACTGGGCACGGTGTCGCTGGTCTTCGAGGGCCTCCGCAATCGCATTGCGGTTGCCGTTGCCCCGACCGTCGAGGCGCTGGCCAAGGCCTTCGTCGCGCTCGCCTCGGACAGCGGCATTCTGCGGACCGCGATCGATGCACTGGTCGGCAATCTCGGCCGCCTGGCGACCTATGCTGCGACCTTCGCCGCGGTGATAGCGGGACGCTGGGTTGTCGGCGTCGCGGCGGCGGCGCTTTCCGTCCGCGGCCTTGCCACGGCTCTCGTCTTCCTGCGAGGGGCCCTCATCCGCACCGGCATCGGGGCGCTGATCGTCGGCGCGGGGGAGCTCGTCTACCAGTTCTCGCAGCTGGTCGCCCGGGTCGGCGGTGTCGGCGAGGCCTTTCGGCTTCTCGGCGATCTGGCGCGGGAGGTCTGGTCGCGCATCGGCCTGTCGCTGGATACGGCCTTCGCGCGGATGGCGGCAGGTTGGGAGGGGCTGAAGGCGGCAGGCATCACGGCCATGGAGGGCAGCATCGCCGGTGTCGTCAGCTTCGGCGACCGGACGGCGGCGATCTTCCAGGGCGCCTATGACGCGGCGGTGGCGATCTGGGGCAGCCTGCCCGGGGCGATCGGCGACTTCGCCTTCCAGGCCGCGAACGGTCTGATCTCCGGCGTCGAGGCGATGCTGAACGGCGTCGTCACCCGCATCAACGGCTTCATCGAGGGGCTGAACGCGGCCCTCGCCCTCCTGCCGGAGTGGGCGACAGGCGAAGGTGGGGTGCGGATCGGCATCCTCGACCCGGTGGAACTCGGCCGGATCGGCAACCCGTTCGAGGGCGCGGCAACGGCCGCGGGGACCGCTGCGGCGGAGGCCTTCTCCACGGCACTGGCCCAGACCTATCTGGAGCCGCCCGATCTCGGCCTCGGCGCGATGGCCGGCGACGCCCGCGCCACAGCGGCGGGTTATCGTGAGGCGGCGGCCATGCTCGCCGATGCCGCGGGTCGGCCGCTGGCCAGCTGGCAGGCGCTGAAGGACGCGATGACCGGCGCGGGCAGCGAGGGCGAAGCGGCGCTCGACGGCGCGGCGGAGGCGGCGGACGCACTTGCGGATGGATTCGACGAGGCAGGCGGCGCGGCCGGGGGCGAGGGTGCGGCGGCGAAGAAGGCAGCGGAAGAGGCGGCAACCGGCTGGCAGGCCGTCACCAAGACCCTGGCGGACTATGCCAAGGGCGCGATGGACTGGGGCCAAGGCCTCGGCGAGACGCTGGTCTCGGCCTTCACCTCGGCCGAGACCGCCTTCCGGACCTTCGTCACCACCGGCAAGTTCGACTTCAAGGGGCTCGTCTCCTCGATCCTCGCCGATCTGGCGACGCTGACCTTCCGGACTTCCGTCCTCGGCCCCCTGGCGGACTGGCTCTCGACAGGCCTCGGCGGGATCTTCGCCCCGGTGAAGCATGCGGGCGGCATGGTCGGGGGCCCCGGTCCTCGGCGGATGGTGCCCGCGATCGCCTTCGCCGGTGCGCCCCGGATGCATTCCGGCGGTTGGGCCGGGCTTCGGCCCGACGAGGTGCCCGCCATCCTGCAGCGCGGCGAGCGGGTGCTGTCGCGGGCAGAAGTTGCCAGCGGCATGGGGCGGGCTGCTGCGGGCGGCGTCACGATCAGCATCGATGCGCGCGGCGCGCAGGCGGGTGTCGCGGAACAGATCGATGCGAAGCTGCGCGCCGCGATCCCGGAAATTGCGCGGCTGGCCCGCGCCAGCGTTGCCGATGGGCGGCGGCGCGGCCACGCCCTCTGATGAAGGCCAATTCTCATGCCTGACGTGATCCCCGAACTGCCGCTGACGCTGGTGCAGACGCTGGAGCGTCGCCTCGTCACCGCCACGGCCGTGGCGGCCTCGCCCTTCACCGGGACCGAGGAGGTCCAGGACTGGGGCGGGGAATGGTGGGATTATGCGATCGAGATGGCGCGCACCACCGGCCGCGACGGCCGCCGCCTCTCGGCCTTCCTCACCGCCCTCGGCGGCCCGCGCGGGCGGTTCCTGTTCCGCGATCCGACGATCCGGCAGGCGGGAAGCACGCTCGCGCCCCAGGTCGCGGGCGGGTTCCAGAGCGGCAACCAGCTCATCACCGCCGGATGGCCGCCCTTCGCCACGCCCCTCTTTGCCGGGGACTTCTTCTCTCTGGGCTCCGGCGCCGAGACCCGGCTCCATCAGCTGACGGCGGATGTCGTCACCGACGAGGCGGGCATGGCCAGGCTCGCCTTCGTGCCGCGGCTCCGGACCCCGCCCGAGGATGGCACGCCCCTTGAGATCGCCGCCCCGGCCGTGGTCCTGCGCCTGACCGCGCCGGTCCCGACCCGGATCGGCCGGGCGGACACGTTCCTCTTCACCCTTGCTGCCCGGGAGGCCTTATGAGCCGTGATCTCAACCCCGACTTTGCCGCCGCCCTCGCCGCGCGCGATCTGCGCCCGGTGATCCTCTTCGAGGGCCACTTCGCCTCCGGGCCGCTGCGGCTCTGGTCGGGCCTCGGCGAGATCGGCTGGGCCGGGGAAAGCTGGTCGGGCGCGGGCGCGCTTCTGGGCCTCGGCTCCATCGAGGAAACCTCCGAGGTGGTGGCGGGCGGCACCTCGGTCTCGCTCTCCGGCATCCCGCCGCACCTGGTGCAGCTGGCGATCGCCGAGGCGCGGCAGGGCCTGCCGGGTCGGGTCTGGCTCGGGCTCCTGACGCTGGAGGGCCAGATCCTCGCCGATCCCGTGCTCGCCTTCGCCGGGCGCCTCGATGTGCCCGAAATCACCGATGATGCGGAGACCTGCCGGATCACCATCAGCTACGAGTCCCGCCTGATCGACCTCAACACGCCCAGAAGCTGGCGCTACACCCATGAGAGCCAGCAGGCGCTCCATCCCGGCGATCTCGGGTTCGAATATGTGGCTGCGATCCAGGATCGGGAAGTGACCTGGGGGCGGGGATGAGGGGGGCACGGATCGAGCATTGGGAACGCCATCTGGCTGAGGCGGTCGCGGCTGCACAGGCACGTCCCTTTGCCTGGAGCCAGAATGACTGCCCGATCTTTGCCTTCGAAACCCGGCAGCTTCTGACCGGCGGCACCGATGTCGCGGCCCTCTGGCGCGGACGCTACCGCACCGCGCGCGGCGGGCTGCGGGTGATGCGCCGCCTTGGCTGGGACACACTCGAGGAGATGGGCCGGGCCCTCCTCGGTCCGCCACTGGCCTCCGTCCACCTCGTGCAGCGCGGCGATCTGGTCCTCGCCAAAGGTGGCACCGGCTTCGGCGTCTGTCTCGGGGCCCGGGCCGTCGGCATGGCGCCCGAGGGGCTTGTCAGTCTGCCGATATCGGCCTGCGCGCTGGCCTGGCGCGTCTGACCCAACGCAACGCACCCACCACCTCTTCCCACCGGAAACCCACCCCGATGCCCTTCATCGTCTCTGCCGTCACGGCGATTGCCGGGGCGATCTCCGGTGTCCTGGCCGCGGGCGGCATTGGTGCTGCGCTGGTGCGGCTCGGCGGCACGCTTCTCCTGTCCTATGCCTCCCAGGCGCTGATGCCGAAGCCGAAGGTGGCGCTGCAGGCCAGGAGCGTGACGGTGCGCGAGCCGGTGGTGCCGCGGGATCTGGTCTATGGCCGGGCGCGGAAGGGCGGCGTCATCACCTTCCTGCATGCCTCGGGGGCGAAGGACCAGTATCTGCACCTGGTGGTCGTGCTCGCCGCGCATCGGGTCAGATCGATCGGGGCGATCTGGTTCGACGGCGAGATGGCCGTCAGCGCGGGCGGCCTCGTGCAAGGCCGCTGGGCGGGCAAGATCACGGTGGAGAAGCGCCTCGGGGCCGAGGATCAGGCAGCGTTCGCCAGCCTCATGGAAAATGTCCCGGACAAATGGACCGCGGCGCATCGGCTGGCGGGCTGCGCCGCACTCTATCTGCGGCTCACCTATGATCCGGATGCCTTCCCGGGCGGGATCCCGAACATCACCGTCGACATCGAGGGCAAGGATGACATCCTCGATCCGCGGACGGGAACCCGCGGCTATTCGGAGAACCCGGCGCTCTGCCTCGCCGACTATCTCGCCCATGCCACCTTCGGCATCGGGGCGGGGATCGGTGCCGCCGACGGGGTCGAGGCTGCAAGCCTGATGGAGGCCGCGAACATCTGCGACGAGACGGTGCCGCTCGCCTCCGGGGGTTCCGAGCGGCGTTACAGCTGCAATGGCGTCGTCTCGCTGTCCGAGCCCCCGAAGGCGATCATCGAGGGTCTCCTCTCCGCCATGGCCGGGCGGGCGGCGGTGCAGGGCGGCACCTGGCGCATCCATGCCGGGGCGTACCGGCTGCCCGAGATCACGCTCGGTGCCGATGATGTCCGCGCGGGCGGACTGGTGCTCGCCACCCGCGTCAGCCAGTCGGAGAACTTCAACGCCGTGCGCGGCCAGTTCGTGAGCCCGGAGAACGACTGGCAGCCCGACGACTTCCCGGCCTACATGAGTGACATCTATCTCGCCGAGGATGGTGGCGAGCGGAAATGGCGCGACCTCTCGCTTCCCTTCACCATCTCGGCCGCCATGGCACAGCGCCTGGCGAAGATCGAACTCGAGCGGGCCCGGCGCCAGATGACGGTGAAGCTCTCGGGCAAGCTCGCCGCCTGGCGCGCCGGGGTCGGCGAGACCGTGATGCTCTCCTATGCCCGCTGGGGCTTTGCCGCCAAGCCCTTCGAAGTCCAGGGGGTGAGTCTTGACCTCAGCGCCTCTGGCGATGGCGCGCTTCTCCTGCCGGAACTGGTCCTGCGCGAGACTTCGCCCCTGGTTTATGACTGGTCGGCCTCGGAAGAGGCGATCTATGCCGCGGCCCCACGCACCAGCCTGCCGGGACCGGGTGATGTGCCGGCACCCGGCACGCCGCATCTTGCCGAGGAGATGTATGAGACCCGGGGCGGCACCGGGGTACGGACGCTGATCCGCGCCACATGGGTCGAAGCCCCCTCCGACTTCGTGCGCGAGTATCAGGTCCGGGCGCGGCGGCTGCAGGATGTCAACGGCGCGCCGACCGGGGAAGACTGGATCACCCTTGGCCGCACCGACCAGCCCTCCTGGGAGATCCGCGACGTGAAGCCCGGCCGCTGGGAGGTGGCGGTGAAGTCGCTCTCGGTGATCGGGGTCTCCTCGGGTTATGTCAACGCCGAGATCGAGATCCTCGGGCTGACCGCCCCACCCGCTGCCCTCGAAAATCTGACGATCCAGACCGCGGGCGGGCTGGCGATCCTGAAATGGTCGCCCTCGGCCGATCTCGACGTGCGGATCGGCGGGCGGATCGTGATCCGGCATTCCGCCGCCACGACCGCGACCTGGGCCACCTCGACCAGCATGGACGAGGTGGCAGGCTCCG
>NZ_JAEACP010000003.1 GCF_015999335.1 Tabrizicola soli
CCCACATCCGACGCGAGAAACGCCGATCTGCCGCGCTGGCTTGACTGGTTCAACCGATCAAGACCACACTCCGCACTCAACCGAACGCCTCCCCTCTCAAAGGTGAACGACCTCGTAAGAACTCACAGCTAGCGGCGCCAGAAGCTGGGCAGCACCATCACCAGGATCGCCAGCAGGCCCAGCCGGCCCAGGATCATACACAGCGACATGATCGCGATCCCGGCCGGGGGGAAGTCGATGAAGGTGCCGGTCCGTTCCACCAGGGGGCCGAAGCCGTAGCCGATATTGCCGATCGAGGTCCAGACCGCGAAGATCGCCGAGATGGTATCGACGCCCAGCAGTGACATCAACACGCTCATCAGCCCCAGGATCAGGATATAGCCCGAGACGAACAGGATCAGCGCGTCCAGCACGTCCTCCCCGACCGGGCGGCCGGCGTAGCGGATCGGGTCCACGCTGGAGGGATTGCCGATCCGCCGGATCTCGCGCCGAAGGACAGCGATCACCAGCTGCACCCGGAACACTGAAAGCCCCGCCGCAGACGAACCGGAGCAGGCCCCGACAACGCCGACCACGAAGGCCACGACCAGCATGAAGCCGCCCCAGGTCGGGAAGCTGCCCGAGAAGAACCCGGTCGAGGACACGATCGAGGTCAGGTTGAACAGCGCCTGGCGGAAGGTCGGCTCCAGCGCATCGCCCGTGGTCCAGACGCGCCAGGCGGTGACCGAGAGCACGGCATAGGCCAGCCAGCGCAGGTAGGCCCTGGCCTGGCTGTCCTGCCAAAGTGGCAGGGCCTGGCCGTTCACCAGCTGGACATAGCGGATGTAGGGCAGGCTGCCGAGGATCATGTACAACGCGCCGAAATATTCGGCCGCGGGGCCGAACTTGTTGAAGGAGGTGTCGGTCGGCGTGAAGCCTCCGGTGGCGATCGTCGCAAAGCCCGCGATCACTGCGTCAAGCGCCGCCATCCCGATTGCGGAATAGGTCGCGATGCAGGCCATCGTCAGGAGCGTGTAGACAAAGAGAAGCTGCCGGGCGATGTCGGTGGCGCGCGGCAGGGCCTTGCCGAAGGTGTCGAAGCCCTCGGTCCGGAAGAACTGCATTCCCCCGACGCGCATCAGCGGCAGGAAGATCATCGCGATGAAGGCGATTCCCAGGCCGCCCAGCCAGTTCAGCATCCCCCGCCACAGGTTCATCCCGGCGGGCAGCTCGTCCAACCCGAAGATCACGGTCGAGCCGGTGGTGGTGATTCCCGAGACCGCTTCGAAATAGGCGTTGTTCAGCGACAGCCCCGGCGCACCGATCCAGAAGGGCAAGGCCGCGAAGAACGGGACCAGCGCCCAGATCGCCGCCGTCAGAAGATAGGCCTGCCGCGTATCCATGGCCCGGCCCAGGGCGTTGCCGGTGGCCAGCGTCAGGGCGCCGCCGACGACGCCGGTCAGCGCGGCCGATTGCAGGAAGGCGATGCCGTTCTCCAGCCCCGCGCGCCAGTCGATGATGGCCGGAGCGAGCATCAGGATCGCGAGCACGATCAGGATGCGGCCGATGACATAGGCGACGGGGCGGAGGTCAACCATGGTCCGGCATGGCTACGCGGCCCCGCCCCTGCCGTCAACCGGCGTGGATCAGCCCCTGGAACAGGCGCGGGTCAAGGCTTTCGGCCGCGAAGGTCGCGCCCTCGGTCAGAAGGCTGATGGCGTCGTGGCTGTGCAGGCTCTCCTGGTGGCTGGCGACCACCCGGAAGTCGCCGATCCGCGGATCGGCCCGCAGCTCCTCGCAGAACAGCCGCGCCGCATCCTCGACGAAGATCGGGTTGGCGGCGTTCAGCTCGGCGAAGGCCTGCTCGTCCTCGCGCTTGACCATGACCTGGGTCTCGGTGACGACGGCGTTGCGCGCCAGTTCCACCAGATCCTCGATCCAGATCTCGCCTTTCAGCTCGACCGAAAGCCGCGCGACCGAGCGCTGGGAATGTGGCGTCGCCAGCTGCCCGCGCATCGACCGCGCATGTTCCGACAGCTCCAGAGAGCAGGGGCAGGTCGAACTGTAGACATAGTCCAGGTGCACGATCCGCTTGCGGACCCCCGCCACCTCGACCAGTTCCAGCGCGATGTCGTAATATTGCCAGCCCGACAGGCCCGAGCGCAGCGACTCCATCCGCATCGGAAAGGAGGCCCGCATCTGGATCCGCGCGTCGAACGAGCCGAGGTCGCGCATGTAGTCGTCCAGCGCCGCCTCGATCACGCCGAAGGAGAATTCCTTTTCGGCATGGGCATAGAAGGACCGCATGATGCGGCTCATGTTGATGCCCTTCTTCTCGGCCTCGAGGCTCACGGTGCCGGTCACGCTGGTTTCCAGCACCAACGCGCCGCCGTCGCGGGTGGCGAAACGGATCGGCAGGCGGAAATTCGAGATTCCGACATGCTGGATGCGCGCCTTGGCCCCCCGGATCAGGCTGGCCGGGCCGTTCTGCAGGTCGGGCATCGCGGCGCGGTAGTCGTCATCGGGGCGGAAGCTGTCGGGATAGGCGCGCGACAGCGCCGGATAGCCCTGCCCCGGCAAGAGGCAGCCGACCGAGGCATCCAGCCGCGCGATCTCGTCATCCGAGGACTTGCCCGCCCATTGCCGCAGCAGGGCCAGCGCGGCCTCGGCCTCCTCGCGTGAGGGCTTGCGGTCGAATTCGGGGGTATGGATGTTCATCGGGTGGTCCTTTCGGTTCAGGCGGGACCTGGCCCACCGTCAATTTCCGGATTGATTTACGCAGGAGCCCCGCCGCCGGATCACCCTGGTCCGGGGCAGATGTCCATCAGATAGGCATTTTGCGGCGGGACACAAGCGCTCTTTGCGACGCTCACGCCACCGAAAGCGCCCGGGTGAGGTCAGCGACCAGGTCCCCCGCGTCCTCCAGCCCCAGCGACAGGCGGATCAGGCCCGGCGTGATCCCCAGCGCGTCCTTCTGCTCTTGCGGCAGGCGCTGGTGCGTCGTCGTCGCCGGATGGGTGGCGATGGTGCGGGCGTCGCCAAGGTTGTTCGAGATCTTCACGATCTCCAGCGCATCCATGAAGCGGAAGGCCGCATCCTTGCCGCCCGCGACCTCGAAGGTGACGAGCGTGCCGCCCGACCCCATCTGCGCCATGGCCAAAGCGTGCTGCGGATGGCCGGGCAGGCCCGGATAGACCACCTTCGTCACCTTGGGATGCGCCTCCAGCGCCCCGGCCACCTGCAGCGCGGCATCGGCCATCGCCCGGCAGCGCAGATCCAGCGTCGCCATGCCGTTGAGATGCATCCAGGCGGTGAAGGGGCTCATGCTGCCGCCGGTGTGCTTCATGTAGGGCTCCAGCACCTTGCGGATGAACTCGCGCGTGCCGCAGACCACGCCGCCAAGCGCCCGGCCCTGGCCATCGACGTGCTTGGTGGTGGAATAGACGATCACGTCCGCCCCCTGCTCGACCGCGCGGGAGAAGATCGGGGTGGCGAAGACGTTGTCGCAGATCACGATGGCGCCCGCGGCATGGGCGATCTCGCTGACCGACCGGATGTCCACCAGTTCCAGCGTCGGGTTAGACATCGACTCGAAGAACACCGCCTTGGTGCCCGGCACCACCGCCTTGCGCCACTGGTCCAGATCCGCCCCGTCCACGAAGGTGACCCTGACCCCGAACCGCTGCAGCACCTCTTCCAGCACATAGAGGCAGGAGCCGAACAGCGCCCGCGCCGCGACCACATGATCCCCCGCCCTGAGGCAGGAGGTCAGCGCGCCCGAGACCGCCGCCATGCCGCTGGCGGTGGCAAAGGCGTCCTCGGTCCCCTCGAGCGCCGCGATGCGCTCCTCGAACATCCGCGTCGTGGGGTTGCCGTAGCGGGCATAGATGAACTCGTCCTCGCCGGCCTTGACGAAACGCGCCTCGGCGGCTTCGGCGGTGGGGTAGACGAAGCCCTGGGTCAGGAAGATCGCCTCGGCCATCTCGCCGTACTGGCTGCGGCGCGTGCCCTCGTGCACCAGTTGCGTGCGGGTCTTCCAGTCCTTCGTCATCGCGCAAGGCCCCCCGGCCAAGAAAAAGCCCCGGCAAACCCAAAGGTGCCGGGGCGATCCCCTTCACCTCTTTAGCGGCTTGTTTAACGTGGCCCGCAATCCGGTAACAAAGCGCCACGGGGGCCTGAATACGCCTGCCGGCGCGAAGGGTCAACCCGTCGCCCGGATCTTGCGGCCCTTGATTTTCCCCGGCGGGTAAAGGACGCTTCTCCTGCCCCAGCCGCAGGTTTCCATGCGTTCCTTGCTTTTCCTCCTTGCCACGCTTGTCCCCGCCCTGCCCGCCCTTGCGCAAGGCTGCGAGGACCGCAGCCAGGATCACGAGGCACGGATCCTGGCTTGCGACCAGGCCTTCGCCATGGCTTCGGATGCAGAGGCTGCCGCGATAGCGCTGGCCTTCAAGGGCGAGGCGCTGCGCCTGCTGACCCGCTTCGACGAGGCCGAGGTGGTGCTGAAGGATGCGCTCGGCTTCATGCCCGAGAATGGCTGGATCTGGATCGAGCTGGGCAACCTGGCCTATGACCGGGGCGAGCCGGCCGATGCGCTGGCGCATTACTCCGCCGCGCTGGCGGTCGAGGACAGCGCCGACGCCTGGGCCAACCGGGCCGAGGTCTGGTGGCAGTTTCGCCGCGGCGGGCGGTGCGATGCGGATGCCGACGAGGCGCTGCGGATCGACGCCGATTTCGCCTATGCCAACGAGATCAAGGGCCGCTGCCTGATCGACCTCGGCCGGGCGGAGGAGGCGCTGGGGTATTTCGACCGGGCGATCGCGCTTTATCCCGGCTACCAGAACGCCTGGCGCAACAAGCTGGCCGCGCTGGCCGCCCTCGGCCGGCATGAGGAGGTCGTCGCCGTGGCCGACGAGGCGCTGCGCCCCGGCGTGGTCCCCGATCCCCTGCCCGAAATCGAGGAGGACATCCTGTCGCGCCGGCTGCTGTCGCTGGCGCGGTATGCCCCTGCCGCCACCGTCACGGCCGAGGCCGACGCGCTTCTGGCGCGCTATCCGCACAGCCTGGCGGCGCTGGACGTGAAGGGCCGCGCGCTTCTGGACGAGGGCAGGCTGGAGGAGGCCGACCAGGTCACCCAGGCCCTGCGCCAGAATGCCGGGGGCAGGCCGATGGAGGCGTCCTATCACGACACGCTGGCGCAGATCGACGTCGGCATGGGACGGCTGGAGGATGCCTGGGCGAACTACTCCGCCGCGCTCGACCTGGATCCGACCCTGTCGCGGGCCTATGCCCGCAGCCTGTCGGGGCTGGGCTTCCTGCCGCTGTCGAACTCGCGCTCGGGGGTGCTGACGGCGCTGCGCCGCTGCCTTGACGTGAAGAAGTCGGCCTGCCGGGTGACCGGCTGAGGTTCAGACCGGGCGGGCGTCATCGTCCAGGTTGATCACGGTCAGCACCATGGCGCGCAGGACCATCTGGCCGATCACGGGCAGCACCGCCCAGAACAGAAGCCAGTGCGAGACTTCGACGGCGCGGATCATCGTCTCGTTCAGAAGCAGGAAGACGAAGTTGTAGACCACCATCATGCGGGTCAGGTTCGGCAGGTGGCCGCGCATCTCGGCATCCGGCCAGAAGCTGGCGGCGGTCGCGGTCTTACCCTGCACGACATCCACCAGGAAAAGGATCCCGATCGCCACATAGAAGACGCTCTGCATCCGCTGGCACCAGACCGGATCGTCCACCGCCGCAAGGACCAGGATCGGCAGCCCGGCGAAGGCCAGCGCGAAAAGCACCGTCCGCATCGGGGAATACCGCGTCAGCATCCGGCGGACCATGCCCTCGAACCCCAGGCCGACCCGCACCGCCAGCGCCGCGATGAAGGCGGTGACGAAGGCCTGCCCCTCATGCTCGGGGCCAAGCACCACCGAGAGGGCCGGGTATCCCAGAAGCAGCACCGCGCCGGGAAGGAAAAGCGCGCGCGACAGCGGCGGCAGATCCTGAAACAAGCTCAGGAACAGACGGACGAGGTCGAACGGATGACGGTGCATGGCGAACCCCCCTGAAGTTCGCCCCCTGTCTATCGGTGCATCAAGGCAGGTCTGGGGCAGGAACCGGACCGCCGCGCGGCATTAAGGTGCAACCGCTCAGGGCTTGTCCTCGGGCGGCTCGTCCATGTGCGTTTGCAGCATGGCGAAGTTCGCCATCAGGAACAGGAACAGCGCAACCGGCATCCCGAAGGTCTCGAGCTTGACCCAGAGTTCCGTCGACTGCGTGCGCCAGATCGCCTCGTTCGCGATGGCGAGGGCCGCGAACATCAGCGCCAGGCGGCGGGTGAGGATCATCCAACCCTCTGGTTTCATGGGCAAAGCCTCGGCCATCACCCATTGCAGCAGGCTGGTCCCGCGCATGAGCCCCGCGCCCAGGATCAGCGCGAAGGTGCCGTAGACGATCGTCGTCTTCATCTTGAAGAAGCTCTCGTCGTTGAACCAGGCGGTCAGCCCGCCGAAGAAGACGACCATGAAGGCGACGAAGATCTGCATCCGCGACAGCGTCCCGGTCAGCCACCACAGTGCCGCGATCGAGGCGAGAAGCAGCGGCACCAGCACCACCGCTGCCACAATGAAGCCCGAATATTCGGTGCCCGCGATGGCATACGACTCATCCTTGATCCACATGTAGATCGCGAAGAACACCAGCGTCGGCCCCAGTTCCAGGACCTGCTTCAGCACCGGGTTGATCTTCCGTTCAGCCATCCTCAGCCCCTTCATCCCCACGGCCCCCGCCGCGACCGCCCGTCACCTTCTCGCCCGGAATCCGCCAGCGGATCAAGGCGGCACAGCCGATCGAGATCCCGCGCCGGCCGAAGGAGAGATGGGCAGTGACCGCGCCCAATACACCCCGTTGCAGCAGCGGCACAAGCCTGGCGGCTTCAAGCTTTCGCCAGCGGCGCCGGGCGGATCATTCCGCCGTCCCGACCAGCGCGCGGGCGAAATCCTCGGGGTCGAAGGGGGCGAGATCGTCGATCTGCTCTCCCACGCCGATGGCATGGATCGGCAGGCCGAAGCTGTCGGCCAGCGCCACCAGCACGCCGCCCTTGGCGGTGCCGTCCAGCTTGGTCATCACCAGCCCCGAGACATCGGCGATCCTGCGGAAGATCTCGACCTGGGTCACCGCGTTCTGCCCCGTGGTCGCATCCAGCACCAGCAGCGTGTTGTGCGGCGCGGTGGGATCGACCTTGCGGATCACCCGGACGATCTTGGCCAGTTCCTCCATCAGGTCGGCCCGGTTCTGCAACCGCCCGGCGGTGTCGATCATCAAGAGGTCCGCGCCATCCGCCCGGGCCTGCGTCAGCGCGTCGAAGGCAAGGCTGGCCGGGTCCGATCCTTCCGGCGCGGTCAGGACGGGCACTCCGGCCCGCTCGCCCCAGATCTTCAGCTGGTCCACGGCGGCCGCGCGGAAGGTGTCGCCGGCGGCGATCACCACCTTCTTGCCCGCCGCCTTGAACTGGCTGGCCAGCTTGCCGATCGTCGTGGTCTTGCCCGAGCCGTTCACCCCCACCACCAGCACGACCTGCGGCTTCGTCGGGTAAAGCGGCATCGGCCGCGCCACGGGGCCCATGATCCGCGCCACCTCGGCCGCAAGCGCCTCGCGCAGCTCCCCGGTCGAGACGCGGCGGCCGAAGCGGCCCTCGGCGATGTTCGCGGTCACCCTGACGGCGGTGTCCACGCCCATGTCGGCCTGGATCAGCAGTTCCTCCAGGCTTTCCAGCATCGCGTCGTCCAGCACCCGGCGCGGCTCGTCGGCGCGACCGAGGAGACGGCCGAGGATGCCGGGCTTTCCGGCCTCCGGCTCGGGAGTGGGGGAAGCGGGCGCCTCGCCCTCGGTCACCAGCGCCTCGAGACCCTCGCCGATCTTGTCGGACGACCGGAACATCCGGTCCTTGAGCTTCTTGAAGAACGACATCGGCGGCCCCTGCTATTCCTGTTCCCACCTAGTCGCTTTGGCCGCGCATGGGAAGGCCAAGGCATCGGAGGCATCGGCGATACGCCCCGCCAGCGACACTATGGCAGTTGCATGGGACGGCAAAACCTCCAACCATCCGCCCCAATCCCTTGAAGGCCGCTCCGGCAATGACCCCGTCGCCCAAACCCCTGCCCCTGGCCGGCTTCGCGCTTGCCACCCTCCTGCCCCTGCCGCTCCTGCTCCTTGGCGCGGGGCTGGGCGGCGTCTGGCTCTGGGCGGCCTTCCTCTACATGGCGGTCCTGACCATCCTTCTCGACCAGCTGGTCCCGCTCACCTCGGGCGCGGCCGAAGGGGCCGAGTTTCCCGCCGCCGACATCCTTCTGGTGACGGTGGGCGTCGGCGCCCTGGGCGTGCTGCCGCTTGCGACCTGGGCCATCGCCGGCCCCGGCCCGCTTGGCGCCTGGGAGCGGGTGATCCTGTTCCTCGCCGCGGGCTTCTGGCTGGGCCAGGTCGCCCATCCCGCCGCGCATGAGCTGATCCACCGCCCGCGGCGCGAGCTTTTCCGGCTGGGGGCTGCGGTCTATGTGGCGCTTCTGTTCGGCCAGCACGCCAGCGCGCACCGGCTGGTCCACCACCGCCATGTCGCCAGCGACGAGGACCCGAACAGCGCCCGCGCGGGCGAGGGGTTCTACCGCTTTGCCCCGCGCGCCTGGGCGGGCAGCTTCGTCCAGGGCCTGCGCGCCGAGAGCGAGCTGCGCCGTCGCGGCAGCCGCCTGGGCCTGCATCCCTATTTCCTGTATGTCACGGGCAGCCTTGCCGCGCTGGTGCTGGCCCTTGCGATCGCGGGCCTGCCGGGGCTTCTGGTCTGGCTTGGCCTTGCCCTGCATGCGCAATCCCAGATCCTGCTGTCCGACTATGTCCAGCATTACGGGCTGACCCGCGCCCGCCTGCCCGACGGGCGGCTGGAGCCGGTGGGCCTGCGGCACAGCTGGAACACGGCGCACTGGTTCACCTCGGCGATGATGCTGAACGCCCCGCGCCATTCCGACCACCATGCCCATCCGCTCCGCCCCTTTCCCGCGCTGCGACTGCCGCCCGAGGACGAGGCCCCCCGCCTGCCCTGGCCCCTGCCCGTGGCCTGCGCGCTGGCCCTGGCCCCCCGGCGCTGGCGGCGGTTGATTCGCCCCCATCTCGCGCGGTGGCAGGCCGCCAGTCCGGCGCAAGACACGGGCGCTTGACTGGCCATCGCCGCCCGGCTCTGGCAGTCTGGCCGCGAACCTGACGGAGCCTCCGATGCCGCGCCTCTTCGCCGCCCTGATCCTGATCGCCACACCCGCGCTGGCCGAGACGCCGCTGACCGGGCCCGAATTCGACGCGGCCACGCGCGACAGCACGATCACCTACGACTATGGCGACGGCCTGTTCGGCACCGAGGAATATCTGGAAGGCCGCCGCGTCCGCTGGGCCTTCGAGGGCGATCTGTGCATCTACGGCGTCTGGTACCAGAAGGGCGACGAGATCTGCTTCGACTACGAGACCGACCCGACCCCGGCCTGCTGGCTGTATTTCCTGGAAGACGGCAAGATCCGCGGCCGCTACATGGGCGAAGGCGGCGGCTGGGAGATCCTGGAGTCCTCACGCGACGCGGGCCCCCTGCCCTGCGCCGGTCCCGACGTGGGGGTCTGATGCGTGCCCTCCTGCTGGCGCTGGTCCTTGCCACCCCGGCCCTGGCCGAACCCCCGCTGACGCCCGAGGGGTTCGAGGCGCATGTCACCGGCCATACCCTGACCTACCGGCAGTACGGAACCGTCTTCGGGATCGAGGAATATCTGCCCGGCCGCAAGGTCCGCTGGAGCGTGGCGCCGAACCAGTGCCAGTATGGCAGCTGGTATCCCGAGGGCGATTACATCTGCTTCGTCTACGAATACGACCCCGACCCCTCGTGCTGGAGCTTCTGGCTGCGCGACGGACGGCTGGTCGCGCTCTCGATCGCCGATGCGCCGGGGGCCGAGTTGCACGAGACCAGGCGTGACCGGACCCCGCTGCCCTGTCCCGGCCCCGACGTGGGTGCATGAGATGCGGCGGGTCCTGCCCCTGGTCCTGATCGCCGGCGCCGCCGGCGCCCAGACCCCGATGTCCCCCGAGGAATTCGAGACCTGGGCCACCGGCCGGACGCTGGATTACAGCCTGGACGGCATGATCCGGGGCAGCGAGGCCTATCTTCCCGGCCGCGAGGTCATGGATGCCGATACCGGCGGCCCCTGCCGCAGCGGCCGCTGGTATCCGAAGGCGGGCGCGGTCTGCTTCGTCTACCGCGACCTGCCGGGCGAGCATTGCTGGCACTTCTGGCGCGAGGGCGAGGCGGTATGGGCCCGGCCCCTGACCGCCGACCGCGACACCCCGGCGCAATCGGTCACCCCGGCGGCAGGCCCGCTTGCCTGCCCCGGCCCCGACGTCGGCGTCTGACCGCGCGGGTCACCCCGCCGCCCCGCCCGGCGGCAGGATGTGGCACCGCGCGGTCCGGCGGAAGCCGGTGATCCGCCCGCCTTCGGCGAAAGCCTGCAGCCGGGCGGCGCGGACGGGCTCAGGCCGCCGCGCCGCCTTGCAGCCATTTCAACAGTTTCTGCAAGGGGCGGCTCGGGTTCCAGAGCCTTGGCCAGACGATGTGATAGGCCCCGTCCACCTCGGTGAACCCCTCGACCGCCGGACGCAGCCGCCCGGCGCGGAACTCGGCCTCGGCCAGGAAGCGCGGCAGGAGCGCCACGCCGAAGCCCAGCGCCGCGGCCTCGGCCATCTGGGCGAACTGGTCGAACAGCATCCCGCGCAGATGGTCGGCCGGGCAGCCATGGCGGGCGAACCAGTCCTCCCAGGCACCCGGGCGGCTTTCCAGATGCAGCAGCGGCAGGGACTGCAGCATTCGCGGCGCCAGCGCCCCCAGCGGCACCAGACCGGGCGCGCAGGCCGGGATCACGCTTTCGCGTGCCAGCTCCAGATGATGCGCGCCGGGCCAGTCGGCATTGCCGAAATGGATCGCCGCGTCGAACGGCTCGCGCGTGAAGTCGAAGGGCGAGAGCCGGGTGCCGAGGTTGATGATCGTGTCCGGGTTCTCCTCGGCAAAGTCGCGCAGCCGGGGCAAGAGCCAATGCGTCCCGAAGGCGGGCAGGACCGCGATGTTCAGGCTGGTCCGCTCACCGGCCGCGCGGATCTTCAGGCTCGCCCTTGCAAGGTCCTGCAGATAGTCGCGGATCGAGGCGGCATAGTCGATCCCCGCCGGGGTCAGCGCCAGCCCCTTGCCCTCGCGTCGCAGCAGCGTCACGCCGATCTGGTCCTGCAGCGCCTTCAGCTGACGGCTGACGGCGGAATGGGTCAGCGCCAGCTCGTCGGCGGCGGCCGTGGCGCTGCCCAGCCGGTCCACCGCCTCCAGCGCAAGAAGCGAGCTGATCGAGGGCAGGAAGCGGCGCGGGGCGATCATGTGAGTTTTTCTCCAGCATGCTGGATCACAAGTCGCTCATTTTCGCGGCGGGGGCCAGCTAGAATGGCGGACGAACCTTGAAGGGATGCGGGAAGACATGACGCAGGCGGCCAGTTTCCACCGGGCAGAGCGGATCAGCAGGCTGGAGATTTCGGAAATCGTCCAGATCTCGGAACAGGCCGCCGCGCTGCAGGCCAAGGGGCGCGATGTCGTGTCGCTCTCGACCGGAGAGCCGGATTTCCCCACGCCGCCGCATGTGATCGAAGCCGCGCACCGGGCGGCGCTTGCCGGCCAGACCCGCTATACCGCGACCATCGGCACCCCCGCCCTGCGCGCCGCGATCGCCGCCGGGGCCGGCGTGGCGGTGGCCGATGTCATCGTCTCGACCGGCGCCAAGCAGGTCATCGCCAATGCGATGCTGGCGACGCTGGATCCGGGCGACGAGGTGGTGATGCCCGCGCCGTTCTGGACCAGCTATGCCGATATCGTCAGCATGGCGGGCGGCCGGCCGGTGGTGGTGCCCTGCGGGATGGAGGCGGGGTTCAGGCTCTCCCCTTCGGCGCTGGAGGAAGCAATCACGCCGCGCACGCGCTGGCTGATGCTGAACTCGCCCTCGAATCCGACCGGCGCGATCTATTCCGCCGCCGAATTGCGCGCGCTGGCCGAGGTGCTGGAGCGCCACCCCGGCGTCTGGATCCTGACCGACGAGATCTATGCCGAGCTGAACTTCCGGCCCTTCACCCGCTTCACCGACGCCGCGCCGGGGCTCCGGGACCGGACGTTGACGGTGAACGGAGTCTCGAAGGCCTGGTCGATGACCGGCTGGCGCATCGGCTGGGGCATCGGGCCGGCGGCCCTGGTCAAGGCGATGGCGGCGGTGCAGGGGCAGGTCACCTCGGGGGCCTGTTCCATCGCCCAGGCGGCGGCGCTGGCGGCGCTGACCGGCGACCAGGCCGGGCTGGCAACCCGCCGAGAGGAGCTTCGCGCACGGCGTGACCGGGTGGTCGCGGCCCTGCAGGCGGTGCCGGGAATCGACTGCCCCTCGCCCGACGGGGCCTTCTACGGCTTTCCGCGCATCACCGGCGCGATGGCGGCCACGGGCCATGCCACGGATGCCGAGTTCTGCCGCTGGCTGCTGCTGGACCACGGCGTCGCGCTGGTTCCGGGCCGTGCCTTCGGCCTCTCCGGCCACCTGCGCCTGTCCTTCGCCTATTCCGACGCCGACCTTGCCAAGGGCCTGTCGCGCATCGCATCCGCCGTGGGGGCCCGCTGATGGACCGCTGCGAACTCGTCCACGAGAACTTCCTGCGCCGCGTCGCCGCCCGCGACCTGCCGCCGGGACGTGAGCCGGAGGGCCCCCTGTCGCCCACGCTTGCCGTATCGCTCTACCGCTCCGGCTGCCTCAGCCGCGCGCTCGACCGGCAAAGCCGGGCGATGCAGCGGGCGGGACAGGGGTTCTATACCATCGGATCGTCAGGGCATGAGGGGCTGGCCGCCGTCGCCGCCGCGCTGCGCCCCACCGACATCGCCTTCCTCCACTACCGCGACGCGGCCTTCCAGATCGCGCGGGCCGGGCAGGTGCCGGGCCAGACCATGACCCGCGACATGCTGCTGTCCTTCGCCTCGTCGGTGGAGGATCCGATTTCGGGCGGGCGGCACAAGGTGCTTGGCAGCCGGCCGCTGATGATCCCGCCGCAGACCTCGACCATCGCCAGCCACCTGCCCAAGGCCGTCGGTGCCGCCTATTCCATCGGCGCCGCCCGCCGTCACCGCCCCGAACACGCGATCCTGCCCGACGACGCCATCGCCTATTGCAGCTTCGGCGACGCCTCGGCCAACCACTCCACCGCGCAGGGCGCCTTCAACGCGGCGCAATGGACCAGCTACCAGTCGGTGCCCCTGCCACTCCTGTTCTGTTGCGAGGACAACGGCATCGGCATTTCCACCAAGACCCCGACCGGCTGGATCGCCGCCACCTTCGCAAACCGCCCCGGCCTCAAGTATTTCGCCTGCGACGGGCTGGACATCTACGACACCTATGCCACCGCGCTTGAAGCGGCGGAGTATGTCCGCAGCCGGAAGAAACCCGCTTTCCTGCATGTCCGCACCATCCGGCTTTACGGCCATGCCGGGGCCGACATGCCCACCACCTACCTCCCGCGTGAGGAGGTGGAGGCCGAGGAGGCGAACGATCCGCTCCTGCACTCGGTGCGCCTGCTGGACCGGGCCGGGGCACTGACGCCCGAGCAGGCGCTGGCGATCTATACCGAGACCGGCGCGCGGGTGGCCCGCGTGGCGGCCGAGGCGGTGACGCGCCCCCGCCTGAGGACCGCGCCCGAGGTCATGGCCTCGATCATCCCGCCGCACCGCGATTGCCGGCCGACGAACGGCCCCGGCGCACAGGCGCGCGAGCAGGCCTTCGGCAGCGACCTCAAGGCGATGGACGAGCCGCAGATCATGTCGCGCCTGATCAACTGGGCGCTCACCGACCTGATGCTCGCCCACCCCGAGATCGTGATGATGGGCGAGGATGTGGGCCGCAAGGGCGGGGTCTATGGCGTCACGCAGAAGCTGACGGCCCGCTTCGGCCCGGACCGGATGATCGACACGCTCCTGGATGAGCAATCCATCCTCGGCCTCGCCATCGGCATGGCGCAGAACGGCTTTGTGCCGATGCCCGAGATCCAGTTCCTCGCCTATGTCCACAATGCCGAGGACCAGATCCGGGGCGAGGCCGCGACGCTCTCCTTCTTCTCGAACGGCCAGTTCACCAACCCGATGGTGATCCGCATCGCGGGCCTCGGCTACCAGAAGGGATTCGGCGGGCATTTCCACAACGACAACTCGCTGGCCGTCCTGCGCGACATTCCCGGCGTGATCCTGGCTGTGCCCTCGAACGGGGCCGATGCCGCGATGATGCTGCGCGAATGCGTGCGCCTCGCGCGCGAGGAGCAGCGGGTGGTGGTCTTCGTCGAGCCGATCGCGCTCTATCCGATGCGCGACCTTCTGGCCGACAAGGACGGCGGCTGGATGCGACGCTATCCCGATCCGTCGCAGACGATCCGCCTGGGCGAAGTCGGCATCGACGGCCAGGGCGCCGACCTTGCCATCGTCACCTTCGGCAATGGCTGCTACCTGTCGCATCAGGCCCGGCCCGCGCTGGAGGCGGCGGGGATCAGGACCCGCATCATCGACACCCGCTGGCTCTCGCCGCTGCCGAAAGAGGCGCTGACCGCCGCCGTCGCGGGCTGCGGGCACATCCTGGTCGTGGATGAGACCCGCCACACCGGCGGCGTGGCCGAAGGCCTCATGGCGCATTTCCACGAAGCCGCGCCCGGCATCCCCCTCGCTCGCCTGACGGCCGAGGACAGCTTCATCGCCACCGGCCCGGCCTATGCCGCGACCATGCCCTCGAAAGAGCAGATCATCGCCGCCGCAATCGCCCTGACCGGAGGTGCGAAATGACTCGCAGGACCGCCGTCGTGATCTGCCCCGGCCGGGGCACCTACAACGCGGCCGAACTCGGCTATCTCGGTCGCCACTTCCCCGACGCGGCCCTCCTCGCCCGCTTCGATGCGGTGCGCACTGCCGCCGGGCAGGAGAGCCTTGCCGCACTCGACGGCGCCGACCGCTTCAATCTTGCGCGCCATTCGCGCGGCGACAATGCCAGCGGGCTGATCTATGCCGCGACCCTGGGCGATTTCCTGTCCCTCGACCGGGAGGGCGTCGACGTGGTCGCCGTCACCGGCAATTCGATGGGCTGGTATTCCGCGCTGGCCTGCGCCGGGGCGGTGACGGCCGAGGCCGGATTCACCATCGCCAACACGATGGGCAGCCTGATGCAGGCCGCGCTGATCGGCGGCCAGACCGTCTATCCCTGGATGGACGAGGACTGGATCCCCCGCCCGGTGCGCAAGGCCGCGCTTCTGGCGCTGGTCGCCGACATCGCCGCCCGCCGCGACCATGCGCTCGCCCTCTCCATCGACCTGGGCGGCCTTCTGGTCCTGGCCGGGAACGAGGCCGGGCTGAAGGCGTTCGAATCCTCGGTCGATCCCGTTCAGGGCCGCTTCCCGATGCGTCTCGGCAACCACGCCGCCTTCCACACCGCCCTGCAGGCCCCCGTCGCCGCACAGGGCCGCGCCGCGCTGCCTGCGGAGCTGTTCGCCCAGCCCGACCTGCCGCTGATCGACGGCCGGGGCGCCGTCTGGTGGCCCGGCGCCACCGACAGGGCCAGCCTGCGTGACTATACCCTCGGCCATCAGGTGACCGAGACCTACGACTTCACCGCCGCCATCCGCACCGCCGCGCAGGAATTCGCCCCCGACCTCTTCATCGTCACCGGCCCAGGCACCACTTTGGGCGGCGCGGTGGCGCAATCGCTGATCCTGGCGCGCTGGCGCGGCATGGCCAGCAAGACCGATTTCCAGAAGACCCAGGCCGACCAGCCCCTCCTCGTTGCGATGGGCATGAGCGAACAGCGCGGCCAGGTCACCCAACAAGGAGCCATCAGATGACCCATTCCCCCATCCTTTCCGCCGCCGGCCTGACGCAATCCGACCTGACCGGCGGCACACTGGCCGTGCGCTCGCCCATCGACGGGGCGGAACTTGCCCGCGTCGCACAAACCGCCGCCGCCGACATGCCCGCCGTGATCGCCCATGCCAGGGCCGCCTTCGCCGAATGGCGCAGCGTCCCCGCCCCGCGCCGGGGCGAGCTGGTCCGCCTGCTGGGCGAGGAGTTGCGCGCCTCCAAGGCGGAACTCGGCGCGCTGGTGACGCTGGAGGTCGGCAAGATCACCTCCGAGGGCCTGGGCGAGGTGCAGGAGATGATCGACATCTGCGACTTCGCCGTCGGCCTGTCGCGGCAGCTTTACGGCCTGACCATCGCCTCGGAACGCCCCGGTCACCGCATGGCCGAGACCTGGCATCCGATGGGGCCGGTCGGCGTGATCTCGGCCTTCAACTTCCCCGTCGCCGTCTGGTCCTGGAACGCGGCGCTGGCGCTGGTCTGCGGCAATCCGGTGATCTGGAAGCCGTCCGAAAAGACCCCGCTGACCGCCATGGCCACCATGCGGATCATGGAGCGCGCCCTGGCCCGCTTCGGCGACGCGCCCGAGGGCCTGTGCCAGCTGGTCGTCGGCGGGCCCGAGGTCGGCGCCGCACTGGTCGAAAGCCGCGACGTTCCGATCCTCTCGGCCACCGGCTCGAGCCGGATGGGCGGCATCGTCGGCCCCAAGGTTTCGGCACGCTGGGGCCGCCCGATCCTTGAACTCGGCGGCAACAACGCCATGATCGTGGCGCCCTCGGCCGACCTCGACATGGCGGTGCGCGCCATCGTCTTCGGCGCGGTCGGCACCGCCGGGCAACGCTGCACCTCGCTGCGCCGCCTGATCGTCCACCGCTCCATCCGCGAGGACCTCGTGGCCCGGCTGACCAAGGCCTATGCCAGCCTGCCCATCGGCGACCCGCGCGCGGAAGGCACGCTGATCGGCCCGCTGGTCGACATGGCCTCGCGCGACCGGATGCTGGCGCAGCTCGACCGCGCAAGGGCGGAGGGCGGCGTGGTGCATGGCGGCGCGGCGGTCACCGAAGGCGTCCCCGCCGGCGGCGCCTATGTCACCCCCGCACTGGTCGAGATGCCCGCACAGACCGAAACCGTCCGCGAGGAAACCTTCGCGCCGATCCTCTACGTCCTGTCCTACGACCAGTTCGACGAGGCCATCGCCCTGCAGAACGAGGTGCCGCAGGGCCTGTCCTCCTGCATCTTCACCCTGAACCTGCGCGAGGCCGAGACCTTCCTCTCCGCCGCAGGATCGGACTGCGGCATCGCCAACGTCAACATCGGCCCCTCGGGGGCCGAGATCGGCGGGGCCTTCGGCGGCGAGAAGGAGACCGGCGGCGGGCGCGAAAGCGGCTCGGACGCGTGGAAGGGCTACATGCGGCGGCAGACCTCGACGGTGAACTACTCGACCAGGCTGCCGCTGGCGCAAGGGGTGCGCTTTGATCTCTGATCCGAACCTCTGGCGGGCCAGCGCCGCCGAAAGCGTCACGACCCCGCCGCTGGACGCCGACGTCACGGTCGATCTCGTCGTGATCGGCGGCGGCTTCACCGGCTGCGCCGCCGCCCTGGAAGCCGCCCGCGAAGGCGCAAGCGTCTGCCTGCTCGAGGCCGAGACCATCGGGCATGGCGGCTCGGGGCGCAATGTCGGGCTGGTGAACGCGGGCCTCTGGCTGCCGCCCGAGACCGTCAAGGCGCAGATGGGCGCGGCGGCGGGCGGCAGGCTGCTTGCAATCCTCTCCGAGGCCCCCGCCCGCGTCTTCGACCTGATCGCGCGGGAGAGCATCGACTGCGAGGCCACGCGCAACGGCACGCTGCACCTCGCCCATTCGCCGAAGGGCCTCGCCGACCTCAGCGAACGCCACCGCCAGGGCCGCGCCATCGGGGCGCCGCTGGAACTCCTCGACGCGGCCGAGACGGCGCGGCGCACCGGCTCGCACGCCTTTCACGGCGCGCTTCTCGACCCGCGCGCGGGCACGATCCAGCCGCTCGCCTATGCCCGCGGCCTCGCCCGGGCCGCCGCGGCGGCGGGGGCCGGGCTACATGGGCAAAGCCCGGTGCAGGCGGTCGCGCGTGCGGGCGACCACTGGGCCGTGTCCTGTCGCGGCCATCTGGTCCGGGCCAGGCGGCTTCTGGTGGCGACCAATGCCTATCATCTCGGCTTCGGCCCCCTGTTCCGGCCCCGGTTCGTGCCGGTCCACTATTGCCAGTATGCGACCGATCCGCTGCCGCCCGCCCTGCTGGAGAGGATCCTGCCGGGGCGCGAGGGCTGCTGGGATACGGCGATGGTGATGTCCTCGGTCCGGCTGGACCGGGCGGGGCGGCTGATCATCGGCGGCATCGGCAACGGCGAGGGCCCCGGCGCGCGGGTCCATGCCGCCTGGGCGCGGCGCAAGCTGGCCGCGCTCTACCCGCAGCTGCGCGGAACCGCCCTGCCCTACGGCTGGACCGGAAGGATCGCCATGACCAGCGACCATGTTCCGAAGATCCTCGCCCTCGGTCCCGACGCCTATGCCTGTTTCGGCTACTCCGGGCGCGGAATCGGTCCCGGCACCCTGTTCGGGACCCTGACCGCGCGCGCCCTTCTTGCCGGCTCGGAAAGCCCGTTGCCGCTGGCCCCGGTTCCCCGGCACGACGAGACGGCCCCGGCCCTGCTTGCCGCCTGGTACGAGGCCGGATCCTGCCTCACCCACGCCACGGCCGAACGTCGCGCCTGATCCGCGACCCGTCCCTTTCGGGGGGCGGGACCGCCCGATTCCAGCCCGTTTGCCCCTCTTTCACCGCGCAGGCACCACGGTCCTGCGGCGGCCAGGCCCTGCCGGCAAAGCCCCGCCCCTACCCCACCGGGCCATGTCGTCCTGTGCTTCGAAAGGTCGCTTTTCCTCGCATCGTGGCGTAAGGTTCGTTCATTGCTCGTCATGCACGGACCGCACGGCGGACATGCAATGACCGGCCTTCGACGGGCCGGGTCACTCGCAGGGAGACTTCGATGAAAACCACGCTCAAGAAACTTTCGCTTGCCACCACCGCCCTTGTCGGGCTTGCCGGCCTGGCTTCGGCGCAGGAATGCGGCGACCTGTCGATCGCCAGCATGAACTGGCAAAGCGCCGAACTGGCCGCTGCCGTGGACCAGTTCATCCTGAACAACGGCTTCGGCTGCAACGCCGAGATCATCCAGGGCGACACCGTTCCCACCATCACCTCGATGGTCGAGAAGGGCGAGCCGCAGCTTGCGCCCGAAGGCTGGATCGATCTGATCCCGGAAGTGGTGCAATCCGGCCTGTCCGAAGGCAAGATCGTCGGCGCGGCGACCATCCTGTCGGACGGCGCGGTCCAGGGCTGGTGGGTGCCGAAATACATCGTGGACGCCAACCCCGAGATCAAGACCATCGACGATGCGCTGGCCCATCCCGAACTGTTCCCCGATCCCGAGGATTCGACCAAGGGCGCGGTGCACAACGGCCCGCAGGGCTGGGGCGGCACGGTCGTGACGGCGCAGCTCTACAAGGCCTTCGGTGCCGAGGCCGCGGGCTTCACCCTGGTCGACACCGGCTCGGCCGCGGGCCTCGACGGCTCGATCGCCCGCGCCTACGAGCGTCAGGAAGGCTGGGTCGGCTACTACTGGGCCCCGACCGCGCTTCTGGGCAAGTACGAGATGGTCAAGCTGGAACATGGCGTGCCGCTGGACATGGACGAATGGAAGTCCTGCACCTCGAACGCCGAATGTGCCGAGCCGAAGAAGAACGACTGGCCCAAGGACACGGTGCAGACCATCGTCGCCAAATCCTTCGCCGACAGCGCCCCGGCCGAGGTGATGGACTACCTGAACAAGCGCTCCTGGACCAACGCGACCGTCAACGGCGTGATGTCCTGGATGACCGACAACCAGGCGACCGGCGAGGATGGCGCCAAGCACTTCCTGAAGGAGAACGAGTCGCTCTGGATGGAATGGGTCTCGCCGGAAGTGGCCGAGAAGGTCAAGGCCGCGCTCTGAGCGCCCGACTGACGCCGGGGGCGATATGTCCGCATATCGCCCCCTTGTTCTTCCCCACAGGGAAGATAGCACGAGACACGGACCCCTCCCATGGATTGGTTGACGACATTTCCGCAGATGGATGACACCCGCCTGCGCGACCTGAAGAAGGTCATCGACGAAGCCTTCCGCGGCTTCACCCGCAGCTATGGCGACGCCTTCGAATCCATGTTCGAGCCCTTGCGCATCTTCATGGTTCATGCCGAGCGGTTCCTGGTGAACACGCCCTGGATCGTGATCTTCGCGCTGATCGTGGGCATCGCCTGGGCGGGCAGCCGCAGCCGCAAGGTCGTGCTGGCGACGGTGGTGACCATGCTGCTGATCGGCTATTTCGGCATGTGGGAAGACACGATGAAGACCATCGCGATGATCTTCGTCTCGACCTTCATCTCGATCGTGATCGGCATCCCGATCGGCATCGCCATGGCGCGCTGGAACCGGCTGCAGTCGGTGATCAACCCGATCCTCGACGTGATGCAGACGATGCCCAGCTTCGTCTACCTGATCCCCGTGGTCATGCTTCTGGGCATCGGCAAGGTGCCGGGGCTGATCGCCGTGGTGATCTATGCCATGCCGCCGGTGATCCGCCTGACCAACCTGGGCATCCGCCTCGTCGACCGCGAGATGCTGGAAGCCGCCGACGCCTTCGGCTCGTCGAACTGGCAGAAGCTGAAGAACGTGCAGCTGCCGCTTGCCCTGCCGACGATCATGGCCGGGATCAACCAGACGATCATGATGGCGCTGGCCATGGTGGTCATCGCCTCGATGATCGGGGTGCAGGGGCTGGGCCAGCCGGTGCTGCGCGCGATCTCGAACCAGTATTTCACCCTTGGTGTGTTCAACGGTTTCGCCATCGTCGGCATCGCAATCATCTTCGACCGGGTAAGCCAGGCCTTTGGCAAACGCCTCCAGAAGCACAACGAGGTCATCCATGGCTGAGCCGATCGGGATCGAGATCCGCAACCTTTACAAGATCTTCGGGCCGAATGCCGCCGCGCTGATGGCGGCAGTCCGCGACGGGATGACGAAGACCGAGCTGAACGACAAGCACCACCATGTGCTGGGCCTGAACAACATCAACATCTCGATGCCGGCGGGCCGGATCCAGGTGATCATGGGCCTCTCCGGCTCGGGAAAATCGACGCTGATCCGGCACATCAACCGGCTGATCGACCCCACCGCGGGCGAGGTTCTGGTCGGCGGCGAGAATGTGGTGACCATGTCGCCCGACGCCCTGCGCGAATTCCGCCGCCACAAGACCGCGATGGTGTTCCAGAAGTTCGCCCTCCTGCCGAACCGCACCGTGCTGGAGAACGTCTGCTACGGGCTGGAGATCCAGAACGTCCCGCGCGCCAGGCGGGTCGAGGCGGCGATGCGCTGGATCGAGCGGGTGGGCCTGAAGGGCTTCGAGTCGAAATATCCCAACCAGCTTTCGGGCGGGATGCAGCAGCGCGTCGGCCTCGCCCGCGCCCTGACCAACGACGCGCCGATCCTGCTGATGGACGAGGCCTTCTCGGCCCTCGACCCGCTGATCCGGGTGGACATGCAGACCGTGCTCCTGGATCTGCAGAAGGAGATCCGCAAGACCATCGTCTTCATCACCCACGACCTGGACGAGGCGCTGCGGCTGGGCGACGCGATCGCGATCCTGCGCGATGGCGAGATCATCCAGCAGGGCACCAGCCAGGACATCGTCCTGCGCCCGGCCGATCCCTATATCGAAAGCTTCGTGCGCGAGGTGAACCGTGGCCGGGTGATCCGGGCCGATGCCGCGATGACCGCCCTGCCCGAGGGCGCGGCCCCCGCGATCGGCGTCGACGGCACCACCACGCTCGAGGAAGCCGGCCGCCTGATGGTCGAGAACGCCGCCACCAGCCTTGCGGTGCGCGACCCGGCCTCGGGCCGCCCGGTGGGCATGCTGTCGATGGAGGCGATCCTGCGCGCCGTCACCTCGCGCGGGGAATAAGACGCCGGGGGCACCGCGCGGGCGGTGCCCTCACCCCCCGGCCTGGGCCGGGCGCTTCTTGCGGAAATGCGAGAAATTATGCGGCGAGATGCCGAATTTCTTGCGGAAGCTCTTCGAGAAATGCGCGCTGGAGCCGTAGCCGCAGGCCACCGCCACGTCGATCACGCTCATGTCGGTCTCGGCCAGCAGCGCCCGCCCGTGCTGCAGCCGCACCCCGTTCAGGTATTGCAGCGGGGTCATGCCAAGGTTCTTCTGGAACAGCCGCTCGATCTGGCGCCGCGAGACGCCGACATGCTCGGCGCAATCGTCGATGCGGAAGGTGTCCTCGATGCATTGCTCGATGTAGTTGACCGCCTTCAGCAGATGCCGGTTGCGGCTGCCCAGGCGCGAGGTGAGCGAGGTGGTCTGCTCGTCCCCCTCGTCGCGGCGGCGCGTCAGCAGGCACATGTTCATCACGGTCTGGCTGAGTTCCGGCCCGCAATGGTCGTCGATCAGCTTCAGCACCAGATCGGCCGCCGCCACCCCCCCGGCGCAGGTGACGATACGGTCGTCGACGCAGAACACCTGCCATTCGGGGGTCAGCTTCGGGAACAGTTCCGAGAAGCTGCGGATGTTCTCCCAGTGCAGGGTAAAGCGGCGGCGGTCCAGGATGCCCGCCCGCGCCAGCGCATAGGCCCCGGTGCAAAGCCCGCCCACGATCCGCCCGTGCCGCCATTGCGCGCGCAGCCAGTCGGTCAGCGCCGGCGAACAGGCGGCATCCGGCTCGACCCCGCCGCAGACCAGCACATAACCCGGCGCGGCCAGCGGCGGCAGCGGGCCGTCGGGCAGAAGCGGCACCCCGTTGGAACAGGCGATGGGCTGGCCGTCCTCGGAGAAGACATGCCAGCGGAACAGCACCTGCCCCGCCAGCTGGTTCGCCACCCGCAGGGGCTCGATGGCCGAGGTGAAGGCAAGCATGGTGAATTGCCGCATCAGCACGAAGGATACGGTTATCGGCTCGACCGGCGTGGACAGCGTGACATGGGCGATGCCACGCGAGACGAACTGCCGGCCCTGGGGCGAAACGGGGCTGGTCATGGCGGCTCTCCGTTAAATGCAGCCGGGGACCCGCGCAAGACGCTGGCGCGGATTTGATCGACCTGTCCAGATGTATTCCATCCGCGGCGCGAATTCGAGAAAGGCCCGCAGCGCGGCCACGGCGTCCTTGTGCGACGGATGGACGATGCGGATGGCGGTACGGACGATCTCGCCATTGTTCGAGGCGAAGCGGGGATGCAGGGGCGGCCCGACAAAAGCATCCCTGTATTTTCGCACAATATCGGTGCTTGGCGCGGCCTTGCGTGCGGGCATCGCGAGAGGCATCTCGCCTCTGCAACCCCGAACTCCAGGATATCCGCCATGACCAAAATTCTGCGCATCGAAAGCTCGATCAAGGGCGAAAACTCGGTCTCCCGCGATCTGACCGACCGCATCGTCGACCGCCTGACCGCTTCCGGTGACGCGACCGTCACGCTTCGCGATCTCTCCGGCGGCGTGCCGCTGATCACCGCCGACTGGATCGGCGCCGTCTTCACCCCGGCCGAGGCCCGCGACGCCGAGCAGGCCCGGATCGCCGCCTTCTCGGACGAGCTTCTGGCCGAGGTCCGCGCGGCCGACGTGCTGGTCATCGCGCTGCCGGTCTACAACTTTGGCGTGCCCGCAACCCTGAAAAGCTGGTTCGACCATCTGGCCCGCAAGGGCGAGACCTTCAACTACACCGAAACCGGGCCCGTCGGCCTTCTGACCGGCAAGCGCGCGATCATCGCCATGGCCTCGGACGGCACCAAGATCGGCTCGGCGATCGACTTCGCCTCGGGCTATGTCCGCCACATGCTGGGCTTCTTCGGCATCACCGAGGTGGAATTCATCGCGGCCGACGCGGTGCTGTTCGGCGGCGACGTGGTCGCCCAGGCCCGCACCGCGATCGGGAAGATCGCCGCCTGAGACCTTCGGGGCCGCCTTCGGGCGGCTCTTTCCTCAGTCGCCCCGCGCCAGGCTTGGCGGCGAATAGGATTTGGCGAAGCTGCCGGCGATGTAGTCCTCAAGCCGCAGCAGCGCCTCGGAACGGTTGCCGGCCGCGCGATGCAGGCGCAATTCCAGCTGGCCCAGGTTCGGCAATCCGTCCCGTTCGGTCAGGGTGCGGATCCCCGAGGGGATGGTGCTTTCCGCCATGAGGGTAACCCCGATTCCGGCGCGCACGGCAGCCGAGATGCCGTTGTAGCTCGAACTGATATAGACGATCCGCGACAGGCGCTCCGCCTGGTTCAGCCCCTGCAGCATCCGGCTGCGATAGATGCAGGGCGGCGGGGCCAGCACCAGGGGCAAGGGGCTCTGCAGATGGCTGGCATGATCCTCGCCGCCGACCCAGACCAGGGGCTCGGTATGGATCGGACGGCCGCCGTCGGGGGCCGAATCCTCGTGCAGCGCGATGACCAGATCGAACTCGCCCTCCTGCTGGGCGCGCAGCAGGGTCTTGCTCAGGTCGCTCGTCACCTCGAGCATGACGTTCGGGTGGGTCTGCGCGAACTTGCCCAGGAACTCGGGCAGAAGCGAGGCGGTGTATTCGTGCGGCGCCCCCAGCCGGACACGCCCGGCGACCTCCGACTGGCGCAGGTTCATCAGCGCCTCGTCGTTCAGCGCCAGGATCCGGCGGGCGTAGTTCGCCAGCGACCGGCCTTCCTCGGTCAGGTTCAGCTTATGCGCAGAGCGTTGGAAAAGCTGGACATCCACGATCTCCTCCAGCCGCCGGATCTGCAGGCTGACCGCCGATTGCGTGCGGCCCACCAGCGCGGCCGCCAGGGTGAAACTGCCGCAGTCCATGACCTTCACGAAGGTCCGCAACAGGTCGGTCGGAATGTTCTGCATGGCTGCCTCAGCATAAGCATGGCTCATGCTAAGATAAGAAGAATGAATTTTCCAAATGAAACTTTCTGCTGTCTATCTGCGGCCGTCCGAACCTGGCTTCGAAATCGAACGTGAGGCGGCCTTCCGGCCTTGGACCTGCCGAAAGCAGCAGGCCCGTTGCCAAGCCGATCACCCGGTAGCCCGACGCGGACTGTCGAGGAGGACGACCCCCAGCAGGAATCCTGCGCCCGCCGCCGGCGGGCGGCAGGAAGGCTTTGCCTGTTCCGCCCGTCTGGGAGGCTATCGGAACGTGAGAGGAGAATGCCCATGAAAACTGTTACCCGCCCCGGCCTGGAGAATGGCAGCCAGGCATGACCATTTCGCACAGCCAGCAGGGCGCCGCCGCGCCGCATATCGCCAGGGAAGACCATCTCGAGCGCAACCTGAGCAACCGTCACATCCAGCTCATCGCCATCGGCGGCGCGATCGGGACCGGGCTGTTCATGGGCTCGGGCAAGACGATCTCGCTTGCCGGGCCTTCGGTCATCTTCGTCTACATGATCATCGGCTTCTTCCTGTATTTCGTGATGCGGGCGATGGGCGAGATCCTGCTCTCCAACCTGCACTACAAGTCCTTCGCCGATTTCGCCGCCGACCTGATCGGTCCCTGGGCCGGCTTCTTCGTCGGCTGGACCTACTGGTTCTGCTGGATCGTCACCGGCATCGCCGACATCGTGGCGATCACCGGCTACATCTCGTTCTGGTGGCCCGATCTCCAGCTCTGGATCCCGGCGCTGGCGACGATCGTGCTTCTCCTCCTGCTGAACCTGCCCTCGGTCAAGGCCTTCGGCGAGATGGAATTCTGGTTCGCCATCATCAAGATCCTCGCCATTGCCGCCCTGGTGATCGTCGGCGCGGCCATGGTCCTGCGCGGCTTCGCCGCGCCGAACGGGGCCGAGGCGAAACTCTCCAACCTGTGGAATGACGGCGGCATGTTCCCGACCGGCTTCATGGGCTTTGTCGCGGGCTTCCAGATCGCGGTCTTCGCCTTCGTCGGCATCGAGCTTGTCGGCACCACCGCCGCCGAGGCGCGCGACCCGGAAAAGACCCTGCCGCGCGCGATCCGCGCCATCCCGATCCGGGTGCTGCTGTTCTACGTCGGCGCCCTGACCGCGATCATGGCCGTGACCCCCTGGCGCGAGATCTCGCCGGGCCAGAGCCCCTTCGTCTCGATGTTCGCCCTCGCGGGCCTCGGCATCGCGGCTTCGGTGGTGAACTTCGTCGTGCTGACCTCGGCGGCCTCCTCGGCCAACTCCGGCATCTACTCGACCTCGCGCATGGTCTTCGGCCTGGCGCAGGAAGGCGACGCCCCGGCGATGTTCGGCCATCTCAGCAGCCGCCATGTGCCGGTGAACGCGCTGCTGTTCTCCTGCATGTTCCTCCTGGCCTCGCTGTTCCTCCTGTTCTCGGGCGAGACGGTTTTGGCCGCCTTCACCCTGGTGACGACGATCTCGGCGCTTCTGTTCATGTTCGTCTGGACGATGATCCTGTTCAGCTACATGGCCTACCGCCGCAAGCGGCCGCACCAGCATGAGGTGTCGAAGTTCAAGATGCCCGGCGGCGTGCCGATGTGCTGGGCCGTGCTTGCCTTCTTCGGCTTCATCCTCTGGGCGCTGACCCAGCAGCCCGACACGCTGCAGGCGCTTCTGGTGACTCCGCTGTGGTTCGTGGCCCTCGGACTCGCCTGGCTGGTCGTGCGCCGCCAGCCGCGCCACCTCAAGCAGTACGAGGCCTTCCAGCACGATCTGGCCGAGGACGACGCGGCCAGCGTCTGACCCCATCCGGCACCGCGCGCGCCGCGGTGCCGGTCCCCTTCCCCCTCCCAGCAGGAGCCGCGCATGTTCAACGCCCAGGATATCGCCGCCTTCGACCCCGCGCTCTGGACCGCGCTCGAGGCCGAACGCCACCGCCAGGAAGACCAGATCGAGCTGATCGCCTCGGAGAATCACGCCAGCCAGCGCGTGATGCAGGCGCAGGGCTCGGTCCTGACCAACAAATATGCCGAAGGCTATCCCGGAAAGCGCTATTACGGCGGCTGCGCCCATGTCGACGTGGTCGAACAGCTGGCCATCGACCGGCTGAAGCAGCTGTTCGGCGCGCAATACGCCAATGTGCAGCCCCATTCCGGCGCGCAGGCCAACGGCGCGGTGAAGCTCGCGCTCCTGCAACCCGGCGACACCATCCTGGGCATGAGCCTCGATGCCGGCGGCCACCTGACCCATGGGGCAAGGCCCGCCTTGTCGGGCAAGTGGTTCCGGGCCCTGGCCTATGGCCTCGGGGCGGACGGCCGCATCGACTATGACCGGGTCGAGGAACTGGCCCTTGCCGAGAAGCCGAAGCTGATCATCGCCGGGGCTTCGGCCTATTCCCGCGTGATCGACTTCGCCCGCTTCCGCGCCATCGCCGACAAGGCCGGCGCCTGGCTTCTGGTCGACATGGCCCATATCGCCGGGCTGGTCGCGACGGGGCACCACCCCAGCCCGATGCCGCACGCCCATGTCGTGACCTCGACCACCCACAAGACCCTGCGCGGGCCTCGGGGCGGGATCATCCTGACCAATGACGCGGATCTCGCCAAGAAGATCAACGCGGCCGTCTTCCCCGGCCTGCAGGGCGGCCCGCTGATGCATGTCATCGCCGCCAAGGCCGTGGCCTTCCTCGAGGCGCTGCAACCCTCGTTCAAGGATTATATCGGCAATGTCGTCGCCAGTTCCGCCGCCTTGGCCGAGGTGCTGGTGGCGCGCGGGGCGGCGATCGTCTCGGGCGGGACCGACAACCACCTGATGCTCGTCGACCTGCGCCCCCTCGGCGTCAAGGGCAATGCCGCCGCCGAGGCGCTGGAGCGGGCGGGCATCACCTGCAACAAGAACGGCGTGCCGGACGATCCGGAAAAGCCTGCCGTCACCTCGGGCATCCGCCTGGGCACCGCCGCCGGGTGCAGCCGTGGCTTCGGCGTCGAGGAGTTCCGCCAGATCGGCGGGCTGATCGGCGACGTGCTCGACGCGCTGCGCAAGTCGCCCGAAGGCGACGCCGCCGTCGAGGCCCGCGTCCGCGAGCAGGTGCTGCAGCTCTGCCGCCGCTCCCCGATCTACGGGGCCGATCATGCGTGAATTCGATCTTGTCGTCATCGGCGCCGGCCCCGGCGGCTATGTCGCCGCGATCCGCGCCGCGCAGCTGGGCCTGACCGTCGCCTGCGTCGAGGAACGTGCCACCCTGGGCGGGACCTGCCTGAACGTAGGCTGCATCCCTTCGAAGGCGCTCCTCTCCTCGTCCGAACACTGGGCCGAGCTGAAGCACCTCGCCGGCCACGGCATCTCGCTGGGCGAGGCCGGCTTCGACCTTGGCGCGATGATGGCGCGCAAGGACAAGGTGGTGGGCGACCTGACCAAGGGCATCGCGCACCTGTTCAAGAAGAACGGCGTCGAATGGCTGAACGGCCGTGGCACGATCCCCGCCCCCGGCCGGGTGCAGGTCGGGGACGAGACCGTCGGCGCGAAGACCATCCTGATCGCCACCGGCTCGGACCCGGCCGGCCTGCCCGGCGTGACGGTGGACGAGGAGGTGATCCTGTCCTCGACCGGCGCGCTGTCGCTGCCGCAGGTGCCGGGGCATCTGGTGGTGATCGGCGCGGGCGTGATCGGGCTGGAGCTTGGCCAGGTCTGGTCGCGGCTGGGGGCCAGGGTGACGGTCGTCGAATACCTCGACCGCATCCTGCCCGGCGCCGATGGCGAGATCGCCAAGACCGCGCAGCGCCTGCTGCAGCGCCAGGGGCTGGCCTTCCAGCTGGGCCGCAAGGCCTCGGTGGCGCGCGAGGGGGCCAAGGCCGTGGTCACGCTGGAACGCCGCGACACTGGCGCAACGGAAACCCTTGAGGCCGATGCCGTGCTGGTCGCCATCGGCCGCCGCCCCCGCACCTCGGGCCTGGGGCTTGAAGCCCTGGGCGTGACGCTGGACCCGCGCGGCTTCATCGCCGTGGACGGGCAGTTCCGCACCGATGTGCCCGGCATCCTTGCCATCGGCGACGTGGTTCCCGGCCCGATGCTGGCCCACAAGGCGGAAGAGGACGGCATCGCCGCCGTCGAGGCGCTGGCGGGCCAGGCCCACCCCGCGCCGGACTATTCGCAGGTGCCGGGCGTGGTCTACACCGCGCCCGAGATCGCCAGCCTCGGCGCCACCGAGGAGGCGCTGAAGGACGCGGGCCGCGCCCATGTCAGCGGCAAGTTCCAGTTCATCGCCAATGGCCGCGCCCGGGCGATGGCCGCGACCGACGGGCTGGTCAAGGTGCTGGGCTGCCCGGACACCGGCGGCATCCTCGGCGCGCATATCATCGGCCGCAACGCGGGCGAGCTGATCCAGCCCCTGGTCCTCGCCATGTCCACCGGCGCGACGCTGGCGCAGGTCGCCGGCTCCTCGCACGCCCATCCCGGCATGGCCGAGGCGGTCAAGGAAGCCTGCCTCGCCGCGCTCGGCAAGCCGCTGCACGCCTGAAGGAGGCACGGATGAAGGACTTTCCCGAACGCCTGCGCCACCCCGAAAAGGCGCATCGCCCCGCGCAGGAGACCGCGCGCAAGCCGAGCTGGATCCGCGTCTCGCGCGCCGAAAGCCCGGAATACGGCGAGACCCGCCGCATCCTGAAGGCCAATGCGCTGTCGACCGTCTGCGAGGAGGCCGCCTGCCCGAACCGGGGCGAGTGCTGGTCGAACCGCCACGCCACCATGATGATCATGGGCGAGACCTGCACCCGCGGCTGCTCGTTCTGCAACGTCGCCACCGGCAAGCCCGACGCGCTGGACGCGTTCGAGCCCGGCCGCGTGGCGCAGGCGGTGGCGAAGCTCGGCCTCAACCATGTGGTGATCACCTCTGTCGACCGCGACGATCTGGACGATGGCGGGGCGGCGCATTTCGCCCGGACCATCCGCGCCGTGCGCCACCAGAACCCGACAACCACGATCGAAGTGCTGGTCCCCGACTTCCTGCACAAGGGCACCGCTTGGACCGTGGTTGTCGATGCCGCGCCGGACGTCTTCAACCACAACCTCGAATGTGTGCCGCGGCTCTATCCCTCGGTCCGGCCCGGCGCGCGCTATTACCAGTCGCTGCGCCTTCTGGACGACGCCAAGCGCCGCAATCCGCAAGGCTTCACCAAATCCGGCCTGATGGTCGGCCTCGGCGAGAGCTTCGAGGAACTGCGGCAGGTGATGGACGACATGCGCGCGGCGGGCGTCGATTTCATCACCGTCGGCCAGTACCTGCAACCGACCCCGCAGCACCACAAGGTCGACCGCTTCGTGCCGCCCGAGGAGTTCCGCCGCATCGCCGAGATGGCGCGATCCAAGGGCTTCCTCGCCGTCTCGGCCACGCCGATGACCCGCTCCTCCTTCCACGCCGGCGCCGACTTTGCCCGCCTGCAAGCCGCCCGCCGCGCCCAGACCCCTGCCATGGAGAACCCGAATGCTTGACACCACAAGCCTCAAGACCACCCCGCTGACCGCGCTGAACATCGAGCTTGGCGGCAAGATGGTGGGCTTCGCCGGCTACGAGATGCCGGTCCAGTTCGCTCCCGGCGTGATGAAGGAACACCTGCACACCCGCGCCAGGGCCGGACTCTTCGACGTCAGCCACATGGGCCAGGTTCTCCTGCGCCCGAAATCCGGCAAGGTCGAGGACGCGGCCCTGGCGCTGGAGCGTCTGGTGCCGGTCGACATCCTTGGCGTGAAGCCCGGTCGCCAGCGGTATGCCCTGTTCACCGATGCGCGGGGCGGGATCCTTGATGACCTGATGGTCGCCAACCGGGGCGATCACCTCTACGTCGTGGTCAACGCCTCGTGCAAGGAACAGGACGTGGCGCATATGCGCACGCATCTGTCCGACCTCTGCGAGGTGGTCGAGCTGACCGATCGCGCGCTGGTCGCCCTGCAGGGCCCCGAGGCCGAGGCCGCCCTTTCCGCGCTGGCCCCCGAGGTCGCCGCCATGGCCTTCATGGACGTCCGCGGCGTCCGTATCCTGGGCGTGGACTGCATCGTCTCGCGCTCGGGCTATTCCGGCGAGGACGGCTATGAGGTCTCGGTCCCGGCGGATACGGCCGTGGCTCTTGTCCGCAAGCTCCTGGAAAACCCCGATGTGCAGCCCATCGGCCTTGGCGCGCGCGACAGCCTGCGGCTGGAAGCCGGGCTTTGCCTTTACGGCAACGACATCGACACCACAACCACCCCGGTCGCCGCCGCGCTGGAATGGGCGGTGCAGAAGGTCCGCCGCAGCGGCGGCACCCGCGCCGGCGGCTTCCCCGGCGCCGATGTGATCCTGGCCGAGTTCGACCAGGGCGCCCCCCGCCGCCGCGTCGGCATCGCGCCCGAGGGCCGCGCCCCGATCCGTGGCGGCACCGCGCTCTTCGCCGACGAGACCTCGACCACGCCGGTCGGCCAGATCACCTCGGGCGGCTTCGGCCCCACCACCGAGACCCCGGTCGCCATGGGCTATGTCGCGACCGCGCTCGCACAGTCCGGCACCCGGCTTTTCGCCGAACTCCGCGGCAAGCGGCTGCCCGTCACCGTCGCCGACCTTCCCTTCATCACCCCCCGTTACAAGCGCTGAGGACCTGATCCATGCTGAAATATACCGAAGACCACGAATGGCTGAGCATTGCGGACGGCGTCGCCACCGTCGGCATCACCAGCCACGCCGTCGAGCAGCTGGGCGATCTCGTCTTCGTCGACCTGCCCCAGGTCGGCGCGGCGCTGGCCAGGAACGATTCCGCCGCCACGGTCGAATCCGTGAAGGCCGCCTCGGACGTCTACTGCCCGCTGGACGGCGAGGTGCTGGAGGTCAACGAGGCGATCGTGAACGACCCCGCCATCGTCAATGCCGATCCGCAGGGCGCGGGCTGGTTCTACAAGCTCAAGCTCGCGAACCCGGCCGAGGCCGAGGCGCTGATGGACGAAGCCGCCTATCTGGCGCTGGTGGGCTGAGGGGGAAGCGATGAGCTACAAGGAAACCGTCTACGCGCCCTATGACTTCGCCAACCGGCGTCACATCGGCCCCTCGCCCGCCGAGATGGCCGAGATGCTGAAGGCGGTCGGCGCGTCCAGCCTGGATGCGCTGATCAACGAGATCGTCCCCGACGACATCCGCCTGAAGACCCCGCTGGCCTGGGGCAAGGCGCTGTCGGAACAGGCGGTGCTGGCCAGGCTGCGCAGCGTTGCCGACCAGAACCGGGTGATGACCTCGTTCATCGGCCAAGGTTATCACGGCACGGTCACCCCGCCACCGATCCAGCGCAACATCTTCGAGAACCCGGCCTGGTATAGCGCCTACACCCCCTACCAGCCCGAGATCAGCCAGGGCCGCCTCGAGGCGCTGCTGAACTACCAGACCATGATCGCCGACCTGACCGCGCTGGACGTGGCCAACGCCTCGCTCCTCGACGAAGGCACCGCGGCGGCCGAGGCGGTGGCGCTCTGCCAGCGGTCGGCCAGGTCGAAGGCCACCGCCTTCTTCGTCGACCAGGACTGCCACCCGCAGACCATCGCCGTGGTCAGGACCCGGGCCGAAGCGCTGGGCTGGTCCGTCATCCTGGGCAACCCCTTCACCGACCTGGACCCGTCCGCCGTCTTCGGCGCCCTCTTCCAGTATCCCGGCACCTGTGGCCATGTGCATGACTTCACCGCCGTCATCGCCAGCCTGCACGCCGCCGGCGCCCTGGCCTGCGTCGCCGCCGACCCGCTGGCGCTCTGCGTGCTGAAGGCCCCGGGCGAGATGGGGGCGGATATCGCCATCGGCTCGACCCAGCGCTTCGGCGTGCCGATGGGCTATGGCGGCCCGCACGCCGCCTACATGGCCGTCAAGGATGCGCTGAAGCGCAACATGCCGGGCCGGATCGTCGGCGTCTCGATCGACGCCCGCGGCAACCGCGCCTACCGGCTGTCGTTGCAGACCCGCGAGCAGCACATCCGCCGCGAGAGGGCCACCTCCAACGTCTGCACCGCGCAGGCGCTGCTGGCGGTCATGGCCAGCATGTATGCCGTCTTCCACGGCCCCGACGGGCTGCGGGGCATCGCCGAACGCATCCACCGCAAGACGGTGCGCCTGGCCAAGGGGCTGGAAGCGCAGGGCTTCAAGGTGGAACCCGCGGCCTTCTTCGACACGATCACCGTCGACGTGGGCGCGGTGCAGGGCGCGATCCTGAAATCGGCCGAGGCCGAGGGCATCAACCTGCGCCGCGTCGGCGCCACCAGGATCGGCATCAGCTTCGACGAACGCGCCACCCGCGCCCATACCGAGGCGATCTGGCGCGCCTTCGGGATCGAGCGTCGCGACGATGACCTGACCCACGACTACCGCCTGCCCGAGGGCCTGGTGCGGACATCGGACTACCTGACCCATCCGGTCTTCCACATGAACCGGGCCGAGGCCGAGATGACCCGCTACATGCGCCGTCTGGCCGATCGCGACCTGGCGCTGGACCGGGCGATGATCCCGCTCGGCTCCTGCACCATGAAGCTGAACGCCACCGCCGAGATGATGGCGCTGAGCTGGCCGGAATTCGCCGACGTCCACCCCTTCGCCCCCGATACGCAGACCCGGGGCTATGCCGAGATGCTGCGCGATCTGGAAGCGAAGCTCTGCCTCGTGACCGGCTATGACGCCTTCTCGATGCAGCCGAACTCGGGCGCGCAGGGCGAATATGCCGGCCTTCTGACCATCCAGGCCTGGCACCGCGCCCGCGGCGAAGGCCATCGCGATGTCTGCCTGATCCCGACCTCGGCGCATGGCACCAACCCGGCCTCGGCGCAGATGGTGGGCATGAAGGTGGTGGTCGTGCGTGTCGCCGAAAACGGCGACATCGACATGGACGACTTCCGCGCCAAGGCGGAACAGCATTCGGCGAACCTCGCCGCCTGCATGATCACCTACCCCTCGACCCACGGCGTCTTCGAGACCACCGCGCGCGAGATCTGCGAGATCACCCACCGGCACGGCGGCCAGGTCTACCTGGACGGCGCCAACATGAACGCCATGGTGGGCCTCTCGCGCCCCGGCGACATCGGCTCGGACGTCAGCCACCTGAACCTGCACAAGACCTTCGCCATCCCGCATGGCGGCGGCGGCCCCGGCATGGGCCCGATCGGCGTGAAGGCCCACCTCGCCCCGCACCTGCCCGGCAATCCGCTGGTCGCGGACGGCGGGGCGGTATCCTCGGCGCCCTATGGCTCGGCCTCGATCCTGCTCATCTCCTGGGCCTATTGCCTGCTGATGGGGGGCGAGGGGCTGACCCAGGCGACCAAGGTGGCGATCCTGAACGCCAACTACATCGCCAACCGGCTGAAGGCGGCCTATCCGATCCTCTATTCCGCGGATGGCCGGGTTGCGCACGAATGCATCCTCGACACCCGCGGGATGAAGGACCGCGCCGGGATCACCGTGGACGACATCGCCAAGCGCCTGGTCGATTGCGGGTTCCACGCCCCCACGATGAGCTGGCCGGTCGCCGGCACGCTGATGGTCGAGCCGACGGAAAGCGAGCCCAAGGCCGAGCTCGACCGCTTCATCACCGCCATGCTGGGCATCGCGGCCGAGGTGGAAGCCGTGGCCGAGGGCAAGCTCGACGCCGGGGACAACCCGCTGAAGCGCGCGCCGCATACGGTGGAGGACCTCGTCGGCGACTGGAACCGACCCTACAGCCGCGAGGCCGCCTGCTTCCCGCCGGGCGCCTTCCGGGTGGACAAGTACTGGTCGCCGGTCAACCGCGTCGACAACGTCTATGGCGACCGGCATCTGATCTGCTCCTGCCCGCCGCTGGAAAGCTACGCTGACGCGGCCGAGTGAGCGATCCCGGACGATGACAGGGGCGGCCCCGCGGCCGCCCCTGCCCTCACGACGCCTGCAGCCCGATCTGCTTGGCCACCTGCACGAAGGCCTGGACCTGGGGCGACCTGTTCGACCGTTTCCAGACCAGAACGGTCCGGCTGCGGAAGGAAGGGTGCATCACCTGGCGCACCTCGACATTGCGGCCGAGAAAGCCGATCAGGCTTTCCGGATAGATCGTGATCCCCAGCCCCGCCGCGACCAGACCGTTCAGCGCCAGCGTGTTCGACGCCTCCAGCGCCACATCCAGCGCGATCCCCTCGGCCGAGAACAGATCGTTCAACCGCCAGCGGTATTCCTCCCATTCGCGCATGTTGCCCAGGATGACCGGCTGGCCGGCCAGGTCGGCCGGAACTATCTTGGGACGCAGGAGAAGCGGATGGCTGCGCGGCGTGACGACATAAAGCGGCTCCGACGACAGCTGGAGCGCATGGAAATCCGGGTGATCGAAGGGTCCGATCATATAGCCGATGTCCACGTCGCCATTGGCCAGCGCGATCTTCTGGCCCTGGGTGCGGATATATTCCAGGCGGACCTCGATATGCGGATGGGCCTGCCGGAAGCGCAGCATGGCCGAGGGCATCAGCTCGGTCGCGGCAAAGGCCATGTAGGCCACGCGCAGAAGGCCGGACTTGCCCTCGGCCACGCTGCGCGCCGCGCGGATCGCCTCGTCATAGCTGCGCATCACCTCGGCATTGTCCTGGTAGAATCTCTGCCCCGCCTGGGTCAGCGACACCTCGCGGGTCGTGCGGTCGAGCAGCCGGAAGCCGAGGCCCTGCTCCAGCTTCTGGATCCGGCGGCTCAGGGCGGACTGGTCCAGATGCAGCCGCTCGGCCGTGCGGCGGAAATTCAGGTCCTGCGCAAGTGCAAGAAAAGTCTGGACGTTCTCCAGTCCGGGCAGGTTCTTCATGGTTCCTTCCGATCCTCCACCGGCGGCGGCACTGATGCACAACATGCATCAATAAACGATGCATCGTCATTTCACAGCGGTCAATCCGCCTGTCACATTCTGTTACAGGGCCGCCGAACCCAAGGATAACAGGGTTCCGGCAGCTCACCCCCTTGGCAGGCCGCAAGGCGTGTGCCGCATCAAAGAACATCAGGAGATGAAGATGAGCGACGTTGACGCAAAGGAACTCGACCGGCTCTTGCAGCAGGCCTTCGACACGGCAAGCAAGCTGTACAAGGAGCGCGGCTTCCAGCGCCGTGTGGGCTTCGGCACCCGCCCTGCGCTGATCAGCGTGGACCTCGCCAACGCCTGGACCCGGCCCGGCAACCCCTTCACCTGCGACCAGGAGAAGATGGACAATGAGATCATCCCCGGCATGCAGAAGCTGCTGAAGGCGTTCCGCGCCGCGCATCTGCCGGTCGTGCACGTCACCACCGCCTACGAGATCACCGACCGCAACGCCGATTTCACCGACATGGGCCTGTGGCACAACAAGATCCCGGTCGATGTGGTGGACATCAAGAACAAGGACCTCTGGGCCATCGACAGCCGCATCGCTCCGGTCGAGGGCGAATATACCCTGCTGAAGAAGCGGGCCTCGTCCTTCCACGGCACCGAACTGGCCGGCATCCTGCGCGCCAACAACGTGGACACGATCCTGGTGACCGGCGTGACCGCCTGCGCCTGCGTCCGCCAGACGATCTGCGACGGCATCGCCGACGGCTTCCGCACCATCGCGGTCAAGGAGGCGATCGGCGACCGGGTGCCGGGCGCGGTGGCGTGGAACCTCTTCGACATCGACGCCAAGTTCGGCGACGTCCACACCGTCGATGAATGCGTGGCCTATATCGACGGCCTCGCCGCCCGGAAGATGGCGGCCGAGTGATCACGATGCCGGGCCGAGAGGCCCGGCATTTTCCATCCGCCCCTCGAGAGGCGGACGAACGACAGGAGAGATGAAATGGCCAGAATTGGTGTCGATGTCGGCGGGACGAATACGGACCTCGTCCTGGAATGCGCGAAGGGGGTCTTCTACCACAAGGTGCCGACCACCCTGAAGAACCAGTCCATCGGCGTGGTCGAGGGCGTGCAGGGCATCTGCCGCATGGCCGGGATCGCCCCGGCCGAGGTGGAAACCATCGTCCACGGCACGACGACCGCGACCAATATCACGATCGAGCACAATGGCGCCGAATGCGGGATGATCACGACGGAGGGCTTCCGCGACATCCTGCACATCGGGCGGCACAAGCGCCCCTACAACTTCTCGCTGCATTTCGACGTGCCCTGGCAAAGCCAGCCCCTCGTCAAGCGCCGCAACCGCATCGCCGTGGCTGAGCGCATCCTGCCGCCGACCGGCGAGATCGTGACGCCGCTGGACGAACAGGCGGTCCGCGAGGCCTGCGCCCTGTTCCGCAAGCGCGGCATCAATTCGGTCGTCATCGGCTTCATGTTCGCCTTCCTGAACGACGCCCATGAGGTCCGCGCCAAGGAAATCGTGCTGGAGGAACTGCCCGGCGCCTATGTCACGCTCTCCTCGGAAGTGGCCAAGGTGATGCGGGAATACGAACGCTTCTCGACCGCGGCGATGAACTCCTATGTCGGGCCGAAGACCGCCTTCTACCTGCGCGACCTCGATGCCCGCCTGCGCGAGGCCGGGGTGACCTCGAAACTGCGGATCATGCAGTCGAACGGCGGCGTCTCGACCGTGGACGCCTGCGCCAAGCGGCCCATCCGCATCCTGATGTCCGGCCCGGCCGGCGGGGTGATCGGCGGCGCCTCGGAAGGGGCGATGGCGGGCGAGGCGAACATCATCACCGTCGACATCGGCGGCACCTCGGCCGACATCTCGACGATCCCGGCGGGTGGCGTGAAGATCATGAACCCGCGCGACACCTATGTCTCGGGCCATCCGGTGCTGACCCCGATGATCGACCTTGTCACCATCGGCGCGGGCGGCGGCTCGGTCGCCTATATCGACGAGGCCGGGGCCTTCCACGTCGGCCCGCGCTCGGCCGGCTCCGAACCCGGCCCGGCCTGCTATGGCCGCGGCGGCACCGAACCCACCGTCACCGATGCGCAGATCGTGCTGGGCCGGCTGGACCCGGACATGGCGCTGGGGGGCGACCTGAAGCTTGACGCCAGCCTTTCCTACAAGGCGATCGAGGAGAAGATCGCCCGGCCGATGGGAATGACCGTCCGCGAGGCCGCGCTGGGGATCATCAGGATCATCAACAACAACATGGCGCTGGCGATCCGGTCGAACTCGGTCGCGCGCGGCATCGACCCGCGCGAATTCTCGATCATGCCCTTCGGCGGTGCCGGTCCCTTGCATGGCGTGGCGCTGGCCGAGGCGATGTCCTGCAAGGACGTGCTGGTGCCGGTCGCGCCGGGGATCACGGCTGCCGTGGGCCTTTTGAAGACCGACCTGCAATACGAGCATACCGAGGCCGTCATCGTCGAGCTGATGAAGGCGGGCGAGGCCGAGTTCGCCCGGATCAACGCCGCCGTCGCCACCCTGCACGAGCGGGTCCAGGCCGAGCTGGACAGCGATGGCATCCCGCGCGACCAGCAGACCATCACCGTCGTGGCCGAGTGCCGCTACCACGGCCAGGGCTTCGAGCTGCGCGCCGCGATGCCGGAGGGTCCGGTCGATGCCGGCAACGTCCAGGTGATCGCCGACAGCTTCCACGACCAGCACCAGCAGGACTACGGCTACAGCTACCGCAAGGCCGAGGTCGAGCTGATCACCCTGCGCGCCATCGGCTCGGCCAGCGTGCGGCGGATCGAGATCCCGACCATCGCGGCGACCGACGGATCCAGCATCGACCGCGCGCTGATGTTCGTGCGCCCGACCACCTTCGACGACGGCCGCACGCTGGAAACCCCGCGCTACGACCGCACGAAGCTTCTGGCCGGCGACCGCGTGCCGGGGCCCGCGGTCCTGCACCAGCACAACGCGACCACCCTCGTCCCGCCCGGCTACGTCGCCGAGACGCTGGATTATGGCAACACCCGCATCCGCCCGATCGGCGCCTGAAGGAGACAAGACCATGAATGTCATGACCAATCCTGACGTGCTGACCGTCGATCCGATCACGCTCCAGGTGATCCGCGGCAGCTTCGAGACCATCGCCGAGGAGATGGGCCATGTCCTGTACCGGATGTCCTTCTCCTCGATCATCCGCGAAAGCCAGGACCTTGGCGCGGGCCTCTTCGACGTGAACTTCAACACGCTGTGCGAGTCGGAATCGACGCCGATGCACATCGGCTCGATCCCCGGCTACCTGCGCGGCATCGCCGAGACGCTGGAGGATGAGGAGTGGTACGAGGGCGACGTGGTCGTCCACAACCACCCCTACTTCGGCTCCAGCCACACCCCCGACCTCGCCATCGTGGTGCCGGTGTTCTACCAGGGCCGGCTGGTCGGCTTTGCCGGCAACACGGCGCACCACGTCGACATCGGCGCGGCGACGCCGGGGCTGATCATCGACGTGCCCGACGTCTATGCCGAGGGGATGCTCTTCGCGGGCACCAAGCTCTACCGCAAGGGCGAGCCCAACAACGCGATGTGGAACTACATCCGCCGCAACAGCCGCGCGGCGGGGCAGCTGGTCGCCGACATCGAGGCCCAGGTCGCCTCGGCCCGGCTGGGGGGGAAACGCTTCGTCGAACTGCTGGAGAAATACGGCGAGGCGACGGTCTTCGCCGCCGCCAACCAGCTGATGGACTATGCCGAGCGGATGACGCGGCAACGGATCAGCGAGATCCCCGACGGCGATTACACCGCCGAGGGCTGGCTGGACGACGACGGTCGCAACCGCGACAGGCAGCTGAAGGTCAAGGTCACGGTCCGCGTGCGCGGCGACGAGGTCGAGGTCGACCTGACCGGCTCGGCCGACCAGACGCCCACCGCCTACAACGTGCCCTTCGAGGGGTCCACGAAGGTGGCGGCCTATGCGGGCTTCCGCAAGCTGCTGCTGGACGCGGCGACCTCGGACATCCGCGTCCCGTCGAACGAAGGCTCGTTCCGCCCGATCAAGGTGACGGCGCCGCTCGGCTCGATCTTCAATCCCCGCGCCCCGGCCAGCGCCGAGGCCCGCTTCACCCAGTGCAACCGGATGATCGACCTGATCATCCGTGCCCTCGCCCCGGTGATGCCCGAGAAGGTGATCGCGGGCTCCTCCGCCTCGATCAGCTTCGCCGCCTATTCCGGGGTGCGGCCCTCGGGCGATTACTGGGTGTTCCTCGAGGTGAACGAGGGCGCCTATGGCGGGCGGCCGCGCTCGGACGGGCCGGACAGCATCGACAACCTGATGGCCAACACGCGGAACAACCCGCTGGAAGATCTGGCGATGCATATCCCGATGATCTGCGACCGCTACGAGCTGCGCGACGACCTACCCCCCGGCGCGGGCGAATTCCGCGGCGGCATCGGCGTGGTCAAGGCGCAGCGCGTGCTGACCCCGGCCTTCATCACCCACGAATCCGAACGCCACACCGACGCGCCCTGGGGCATCTTCGGCGGCCAGGACGGCACCGTGGGCCGCTGCACCATCACCAACCCGAACCGTCCCGGCGAGATTCGCGACATGCCGTCGAAATTCTCCGGCCTCGCGGTCGGGGCGAACGACGTGATGACCTACTACAGCCCGAACGGCGGCGGCTACGGCAACCCGCTGGACCGCCCGCCCCTGAAGGTGCTGGAGGATGTGCTGGACGGCTTCTGCACCCTCGCCCAGGCCAGGGATGTCTATGGGGTCGTCATCGACCTCGATGCCGAAACGGTCGACATGGCCGCCACCGAAAAGCAGCGCGCCAGACTGCGCAAGCCCGACTGAAACCGAAGGGGGCCGCCACCACGGCCCCCTTCCTCTTCCAAGGACGAAGCGGGCGGGCGCTGCGGCGCACGCACGACAAGCACGTTCATGCCAGAAACAGGGAAATACAGACCATGACAGTGATAGACAGCAGCCGCGACCGGCCATCGGATCGCACCGCGCTCATCGAGGAAAGCATCCTGCCCACCCGCGCCAGCCAGCGCCCGATCGGCGTTCTGGGCTATGCCTGGATCTGGGTCGGCATCGCGGTGATCATCGCCACCTATTCGCTGGGGGCGACCGGAATCCAAGGCGGCTTCCCGCTCTGGACGGTGATCCTGACCATCTTCGCCGCCAACCTCGCCATCGGCGCCTTCATGATCCTGACCGCCGACATCGGCACCGAGCACGGCCTGTCCTTCGCCGTCTACCTGCGCGCGCCCTTCGGCATCCACGGCACCCATCTCCCGGCTGTCTCGCGCGGGGTCGTGGCGGCGATGTGGTTCGGCATCCAGACCTATCTCGGCGCGCTGGCCCTGAACGGCATCGGCGAATATTTCCTGGGCTTTTCCAACTGGTTCCTCTGGTATCTCGCCTTCGGCGCGGTCCAGGTCGCCAATACAATGCTTGGCATCAAGTCGGTCGAGCGGCTGGCCTCGCTGGCCGCGCCCGCGATCATCGCCATTTCGGTCTGGATGTATTTCTCGCTGGAGGGGCTGGCCCAGACCAAGGGGCTGAACATCTGGACCTTCCGCGCCGAGGGGCAGATGTCGCTCCTGGTGCTCTTCATCGCCAACATGGGCTTCTGGTCCACCATGGCGATCGACATCCCGAACCTGACCCGCTTCGTCAGGACCGAGACCCGCCAGCGCGGCTTTCTCGCCCGCAACCGCAACATCTTCCTCGCGCAGCTCGTCGCCCTTCCGGCCACGCAGGCGATGATCGCCGGCATCGGCGCGGTCTCCTTCATCGCCACCGGCAACTGGAACCCGGTCGAGGTGATCCAGGCCGATGCCCAGGGCCTGGTGCTGGTCGTGCTGCTGGCGCTGGTGGTGCTGGCGCAATGGTCGACCAACAACTCGGCCAACCTGATCCCCGCCGCGCTGACCTTCATCAACCTCGCGCCGCGCAGCATCAACTACAAGACCGGCGTGGCGCTGGCCGGCATCGTCGGCACGCTCTGCTTCCCCTGGGAGATCCTGGGCAACCTCTTCGTCTTCCTCGGCTACTACGGCGCCTTCCTGTCGGCCATCGGCGGGATCATGGTGGCCGATTACTACGTCATTCGCGGCCGCAAGGTGAACGTGCCCGAGCTGTTCAACCCCCAGGGCCAGTACCGCTATGCCGGAGGCTTCAACATCGCCGGCCTCCTGGCCTGGATCATCGCCGGCGGTCTGGCCGCCTGGTGGTCGGAATATGCCTTCGTCATCGGCTTTCCCGCCGGTTTCGTCGCCTATCTCGTCCTGATGAAGACGCTCGTCCTGCCGCGCCATCCCCAGGCCGAGTTGGCCGCCTCCGACGGCGATGCCTTCCTTGCGGCCTCGGTGGGCAAGGACTGGGTGCATGTCGGCGGCGGCGCCTTCGCCCGCGTGGACTGCTCGGCGGTCCAGGGCGCATCCGGGCGCGAAGACCTCTAGCACTGCGGGCTGCCTTCCCTCCCTGGAACGCAGCCCATTCCTCCGGCCCGCCTCGCGCGGGCCGGTTTTTTGCGCCCGGCAGACTGCCGGCCACCTCCGCCGCCGCAGCGAGGACCGGAGAGGAACATCCCTGACGATTTCCTGGCGCCCGCACCCAAGCCATTGAAATCATGAGGCCCCATATCGCCAGCCCGCGCGGGCAGACCCTTTCCCGCGGGCCCTCCCGTGCTATCCTTCCTCCATGGCCACCCCCGTCCTCACCTTCACCGACCGCGGCATCTATTGCCCCGCCGGGGATTTCCACATCGACCCCTGGCGCCCGGTCCCGCGCGCCCTCGTGACCCACGGGCATTCCGACCATGCCCGCCCCGGCATGGCGGCCTACCTCGCCACCCATCAGGCCCTGCCGGTGATCCGCCGCCGCCTGGGCCCGATCACGGCCGAGGGGATCGCCTATGGCGAGGCGCGGCGGATCGGCGCGGCCAGCGTCTCGTTCCACCCGGCCGGCCATGTCCCCGGCTCGGCCCAGATCCGGGTCGAGGTGGGCGGCGAGGTCTGGACCGTCTCCGGCGACTACAAGACCGAGGCCGACGGCCTGGCCGAGCCCTTCGAACCCGTCCCCTGCCACGCCTTCATCACCGAATGCACCTTCGGCCTGCCGATCTTCCGCTGGGAACCGCAGCCCCGGGTCATGGACCGGATCGCCGACTGGTGGGCCGCCAACGCAGCCGCCGGCAAGACCTCCGTCCTCGGGGCCTACAGTTTCGGCAAGGCCCAGCGCCTGCTGGCCGGCCTTGGCGGCAGGGGCCCGATCCTCACCCACGGCGCGGTCGAGGAGATGACCCGGACCCTCCGCGAGCAGGGCTATCCGCTGCCCCCGACCGTGCGGATAACCGCAGAGCTGACTCCCAAAACCCACCCCGGCGCTCTGGTGATCGCGCCGCCCTCGGCCCTCGGCTCGGCCTGGTCGGCCCGCCTCGGCCCGGTGGAGGAGGCCTTCGTCTCCGGCTGGATGGCCGTGCGCGGCATCCGCCGCCGCCGCGCGCTGGGGACCGGCTTCGTCCTCTCCGACCACGCCGACTGGCCGGGTCTGAACGACGCGGTCCGCGCCACCGGGGCCGGCCGCGTCTTCGTCACCCATGGCTACACCGCCCCCTTCCGCCGCTGGCTGGAGACGCAGGGCCTGGATGCCGGCATCGTCGAGACCCGCTTCGGCGACGAGGAAGAAGCCGAGGAGCCGCTCGCCGAATGAAACGCTTTGCCGCCCTCTTCGCCGCGCTGGACGGCACCACAAGGACCGGGGCCAAGACCGCCGCGCTGGCCGATTATTTCCGGCAGGCCCCCGAAGCCGACCGGGTCTGGACCGTCGCCCTCCTGACCGGCCGCCGCCCGAGGCGGGCGGTGAACGCCACCGAACTCCGCCTCTGGGCGGCCGAGGTGGCCGGGGTGCCGGACTGGCTGTTCGAGGAAAGCTACAGCGTGGCGGGCGACTTGGCCGAGACCATCGCGCTTCTGCTGCCGCCGCCCGCGGCGACCGGGGAGCTGGGCCTGGATCAGGCGATCCGCGGCCTGGTCCGGCTGACCGGCCAGCCTGCCGACCAGCGCAAGCAGGCGGTGCTGGCGGCCTGGGCGCAGCTGCCGGCGACGGAACGCTTCCTCTACAACAAGCTTCTGACCGGCGGCTTCCGCATGGGCGTCGCGCAGGGCCTGATGACCCGGGCGCTCTCGCAGGCGACGGGGGTGGAGGAGGCGACCCTCACCCACCGGCTGATGGGCGACTGGGACCCGGCGCGGATCACCTTCGCGGCCCTGATCGCAGGCGACGCGGGCAGCGATGCGCGGCCCTATCCCTTCGCGCTCGCCAGCCAGCTGGAGGACGGGCCCGAGGCGCTGGGTGCGCCCGGCGACTGGCTGGCGGAATGGAAATGGGACGGCATCCGCGGCCAGCTCATCGCGCGGCCGGGGGCCTTCGCGCTCTGGAGCCGGGGGGAAGAACTGATCACGGACCGCTTCCCCGACCTGGCCCCGCTGGCCGATTTCCTGCCGCCGGGAACGGTGGTCGACGGCGAGGTGCTGGCCTGGGACGGCGCCGCGAACCGCCCCCTGCCCTTCGCCGCGCTGCAACGGCGGATCGGGCGCAAGACCGTGCCGAAAACCCTGCTGGCCGAGGCCCCGGCGCGGATCCTGGCCTATGACCTGCTCGAGGACGGAAGCGAGGACATCCGCGACCGCCCCCTGTCGCACCGAAGGGCGCGGTTGCTGGAGATCCTGGCCGCGCTGCCCGCCGGACTGCCGCTTGCCGCCTCGCCGCTGCTGGCTTTTCCCGACTGGCCGTCGCTGGTCGAAATCCGCGCCACCGCCCGGACCGGCGGCGCGGAGGGGGTGATGCTGAAGCGCGGCGCATCGGCCTATTTCACCGGCCGCAAGCGGGGGGACTGGTGGAAATGGAAGCTCGACCCCTGGAGCGTGGACGCGGTGATGCTCTACGCCCAGGCCGGGCATGGACGGCGGGCGAACCTCTTCACCGACTTCACCTTCGCCGTCCGCGACGGCAACGAACTGGTGCCCTTCACCAAGGCCTACAGCGGCCTGACCGATGCCGAATTCGCCGAGATCACCCGCTGGGTGCAGCGCCATACGCTGGAACGCTTCGGTCCGGTGCGCAAGGTGCCGGCCGAGCTGGTGTTCGAGATCGGCTTCGAGGGCATCCAGGAAAGCCCGCGCCACAAGAGCGGCATCGCGCTGCGCTTTCCCCGGATGCTGCGCTGGCGCCGCGACAAGGGCGTGGATGAGATCGACACGCTGGACAGCCTGCGGGCGCTCCTGAAGGCGGCGGGGTGACCCCGCTGCCGCTCGTCGATGACTTCGTCACTCCTCGCGGCGGGCCCTCCGACGAGGAGACGATGTCGAACGAGGAGGGGACCGCGAAAGCCGCGCGCTGCCCTTGCGCTTCCCGCCCCCTGCCCCCTAGATGAACCCTGACCTCATTCGGAGAAGCCCATGACCCTGCCCCTGCCCCAGCCCGTTTTCGACGCGAATGCCACCGGCAGCGGGTTCGGCGACCTGCCCGACTGGGACCTGACCGATCTCTATCCCGCGCCCGACGCGCCGGAATTCGCCCGCGACATGGCCGAGCTCGACCGCGCCTGCGCGGCTTTTGCGGCAAGCTACGAGGGCAAGCTCGCAAGCCTGGACGCGGCCGCACTTCTGGCCTGCGTGCAGGAATACGAACGCATCGACGTGATCGCCGGCAGGCTCATGTCCTACGCGGGCCTGCGCTACTACCAGAACACCATCGACCCCGAGCGCGCCCAGTTCATGGGCAACGCACAGGACCGGGTGACCGACGCCACCACGCCGCTGGTCTTCTTCAGCCTCGAGTTCAACCGGCTGGACGACGACCATCTTGCGGGCCTCCTGGCCGCCGATGCCGGGCTCGCCCGCTACAGACCCGTCTTCGACCGGATGCGCGCGATGCGGCCGCACCAGCTGTCGGACGAGCTGGAAAGGTTCCTGCACGACGAAAGCGTGGTCGGCGCCAGCGCCTGGAACAAGCTCTTCGACGAGACCATGGCGGGCCTGATGTTCCAGGTCGAGGGCGAGCCGGAAGAACTGAACCTGGAAGCCACGCTGAACCTCTTGACCGATCCGGTCCGTTCGCGGCGCGAGGCGGCGGCCCATGCGCTGGCCGGGGTCTTCCGCAGGAACGTCAAGCTCTTCGCCCGCATCCACAACACGCTGGCCAAGGAAAAGGAGATCCACGACCGCTGGCGCAAGATGCCGACGCCGCAGCATGGCCGGCACCTCTCCAACCACGTCGAGCCCGAGGTGGTCGAGGCCTTGCGCAATGCCGTGGTCGCGGCCTATCCCAAGCTTTCGCACCGCTACTACCGGCTGAAGGCGAAATGGATGGGGCTGGACAAGCTCCAGGTCTGGGACCGCAACGCCCCCCTGCCGATCGAGACGCCGAAGATCGTGGACTGGGCCGAGGCGCGCAGGACGGTGACCGAGGCCTATGCCGCCTTCGATCCCCGGATGGCCGATCTGGCGAAACCCTTCTTCGAGAAGGGCTGGATCGACGCCGGCGTGAAGCCCGGCAAGGCCCCCGGCGCCTTCGCCCATCCGACGGTGACGACCGTCCATCCCTATGTGATGCTGAACTACCTCGGCAAGCCGCGCGACGTGATGACGCTGGCGCATGAGCTGGGCCACGGCGTCCACCAGGTGCTGGCGGCGGGTCAGGGCGAGCTTCTGGCCTCGACCCCCCTGACGCTGGCCGAGACGGCCTCGGTCTTCGGCGAGATGCTGACCTTCCGCAAGCTCCTCGACGGCGCCAGGACACCCGCCGAGCGGAAGACCCTGCTGGCCGGCAAGGTCGAGGACATGATCAACACCGTCGTCCGCCAGATCGCCTTCTACGACTTCGAATGCAAGCTGCACGCCGCCCGCGCAGAGGGGGAACTCACCCCCGAGGACATCGACGCGCTCTGGATGTCGGTCCAGGCTCAGTCGCTGGGCGACGCCTTCGAGTTCATGGACGGGTACGAGACCTTCTGGGCCTATATCCCCCACTTCGTCCACTCGCCCTTCTACGTCTATGCCTATGCCTTCGGCGACGGGCTGGTGAACGCGCTCTATGCCGCCTATGCAGGCGGGCTGCCGGACTTCCAGGAGAAGTATTTCGCCATGCTCAAGGCCGGCGGGTCCAAGCACCACAAGGAACTGCTGGCCCCCTTCGGCCTCGACGCCAGCGATCCGAAGTTCTGGGACAAGGGCCTGAGCATGATCGCCGGCTTCATCGACGAGCTGGAGGCGATGGAGGGGTGAGGCGGGCGGAGGTCCTTGCAAAGGCACGGGAACTCGCTGCGCTTTACAGCACCAACCGCGCGCGCGCATCGAGACATCTGAAGAACAGCACCGATTTCATCGCGGCGGAAGGGCCGTTTCCCTTCGTCCCCCTGCACCGCGTCATCACGGGACTGCACCGGAAGGACATGCTCGCCGACAACCTCCCGAGGCAGGAACTGGCACGTCACCATCCACGCCTGACCGAGGCAAGCTATGTGGCGCTGCGCGACGGCGCCTCGGGCTTTGAAGAAGCGTGGCAAGCCTACCTTGGCTCGTTGGCTGCCTTGGGGGTTTCCGACCCGTCGAAGGGTACGCCGTCATCGCGGGCGGTGCGGGTCTTCTACGTGCCGACCGCTGCGGAGCCCCGACACGAGGCGGTCCTTCTGGCCATGGACCAGGTGTCGCGGCATGGGCTGCCCGAAGGGTTCGGTGCCGCCAAGGTCTGGTTCGTGCAGCACCCGGATACGGGTGAGTTCCTGCCCGCCAAGGCGGTCTGGGGCCAAGCGACCGGACTGCGCGCGTCCGATTTCAATGCCCATCACGCCCGCGACAAGTTGCGCGCCTTGGACTTCCATGTTCCAGGACCGGACGATCCAGCGGCCGATCTGGCGCTCTCGCCCCAGGAACTGGTTGCGCGCACTGTCTTCACCGAAGGTGCCGTGCATCAGATCACCACCAACAGCCGCGAACGCAGCCCCGAGGCGCGGCGGGAGGCCGAGGCGTATTGGCGAAACCTGCGCGGCGGGCTGATTTGCGAAGGCTGCGAGATCGATTTCGGCCGGACCTACGGGCTGCGCGGGGAGGGCTTCATGCACTTCCATCACCGCAATCCACTTGCTGCCGCCGAAGGGGTGCGTGAAGTGGACGGGGCGCGCGATCTGGTGCCGCTCTGCCCAAACTGCCATGCCATGGTGCATCGCGGCGAGGCGCTTCTCGAGATCGAGGAACTGCGGGCGCTTCTGGGCAAGCCTCCGCGCCACGGATGACGCCGGCCCGACTTTCTTCCCTCGCCTCTCAGTCCCCCGACAGTTCTCCCGGCAGATCGGCGAAATGCGTGGGCAGGTCGTGGACCGCGACCCGGATCAGGTCCTTGGGCATCTCGGCCGCCACATGCGCGGCCAGCGCCTTCGGGAGCTGGTCGCGCAGCTCGCCCAGCATCCTGGGACCGGCGGCGATGACGATACGGTCGGCCTTGCCCTTGGCCCATTCCTTCTCCAGCGCCTCCAGCGCGTAGCAGGCAAAGCGGCGGCGCTCCTCGGCCTCATGCGCGCCGGGCTCGGTGGTGTTGAAGGAAATGCCGCCGGACTGGCCTCGGCTGGGGGGCGGGGCGTCGCGGCCATGCACGTCGGGATAGTCGTCGGCCTTGCGATGGGCGATCTCGGCCAGTTCGGACCGCGCGCCCCGCAAGAGGCGGAAGTCGCGGTCGGCGGCCAGAAGGTAAAGGGTTTGCGTGGGTTTCATCGCCGTCTCCTTGTCCGCTGCGGCTGGCCCGGCGCCAGCCCGATGATTTAGCCATAGACACGCCGCCTGCGGCGCCGATGCAGGTCAAGCCTCAGATCTCGACCGCCACCTCGTAGACCCGGTCCATCATCGCCTGCGTTCCCCGCACGAATTCCAGCGGACAGGGCCAGGCCGCGCCTTCGCGGACCGAGCGGCCGAAGGCCTCGACCTGCAGCCGGTACTGGTTCACGGCGGGGAAGCGGTCCACGGTGACGCGGTTGCCGTTCCGGTGCAGCTCCACTTCGGCCAGGTCATTGACGTTGGCATTGAAACAGCCGCCCTCCAGCCGGATCATGCCCCTGCTGCCCTGGAAGGTCGCCACCTGCCGGTTGTACATCCGCATCGAGGTCATCGAGCCATAGGTGAAGCGCCCGCCCGGCCCCTCCATGATCGCGGCCACCTGGGCAAAGACATCCACCCCGTTCTCGCGCCGGATCCGGGCCGAGACCTCCGCGGGTTCCGCCCCGGTGACGAAGCGGGCGCAGCCGAAGGTGTAGACGCCGATGTCGCGCAGCGCGCCGCCGCCGGTTTCCGGCCGGTTGCGGATGTTGCCGCCGTCGGTCAGGTTGAAGCTGAAGGCCACGTCGGCATGGACCAGCTCGCCGATCTCGCCGGACTGGAGCCATTCCCTCGCCCGCTGCCATTGCGGGTGGTGGACGATCATGTAGGCTTCGGCGGCCAGAAGGCCCGAGCGGTCGCGGGCGGCGATGATCCGGTCGATCTCGGGCGCGGCAAAGGCGATGGGCTTTTCGCACAGCACATGCTTGCCCGCCGCCAGCGCCTTCAGCGTCCAGTCCCCATGCAGATGGTTCGGCAGCGGGATATAGACCGCGTCGATGGTCGGATCGGCCAGCAGCGCCTCATAGCTGCCATGCAGCGCGAGGCCGGGACAGAAGGCGCGGAACCCCTCGGCCTTGGCCGGGTCCGAGGTCGCCAGCGCCGCGAATTCCGCCCCCTCGGCGGCATGGATCGCGGGCGCCATATGCTCGCGCGCGAAGCGGGCGGCGCCAAGGACGCCCCATCTGACAGGTTTCATCGCTCTCCCCCAAGTTCCTGGCCAGTCTGACCAGAGCCGGGACGTTATTCAAGTCGCCGGAAGCGCAGATAGGTCATCAGATCCAGCGGGCGGATCTGCAGCTGTTCCACCAGTTGCAGCTTGGGATGGCCCAGCACCCGCCCGATCGCAAAATCCGAGTGCCAGCCCAAGAGGTTCGCCAGCGGCGCGGCCAGCCGTTCGGCCAGGGACCAGCCCCCCGCATGGTCGGCGAAATGATTGGCGATCAGGACCGAGCCGCCCGGCCGGCAAAGGCGCACCATCTCGGCCAGCACGGCCTCGGGGTCGGGGACCACCGACATGATGTGCATGGCCGCCACATGGTCGAAACTGGCATCGGGCAGCGCCACCTGCGTCGCGTCCATCTGGTGCAGGCCCGCGACATTGCGCAGGCCGCGCTTCGCCACCTTGGCCCGCGCCTCGCGCAGCATGTCGTCGGACAGGTCGATGCCGGTCACGCTGACATGCGGCTGGTAGAATTCCAGCGCCAGCCCGGTGCCGATCCCGACCTCGAGCACGGATCCGCCAAGCGCATTCACATGCCGCGCGGCAAGGATGCGGCCGCCCTGGGTGATCCGACCGAAGGTCAGGTCATAGATCGGGGCCCAGCGGCGATAGCTGCGACGGATGGCCTCTGCTTGCATGCGCATGATTCCCTTTGGATTTCCACCACAGAGTGCGCATTCTACCGGGGGATGCAAGGCAAAGAGGCGATAGGGCCGGGAGGCAGGCCTTATGCCGCCGGGCGCTGGAGGTTGCGCAGGAACAGCCAGAGGATCGCGCCGAGATAGGCCAGCGAAAGCGTCAGCAGCGTCACCCAAGGGTAGGTCAGCAGTGCCGCGACCACGACCACAAGGCCCACCAGCACATAGCGGGCATGGTCGGTCGAAACCTTGATCCGCTTCAGCGAGGGCGTGCGGACCCGGCTGATCATCAGCGCCCCGATCGCCACCATCCAGAGCGCCACCAGCTGCGGCGGCAGGACCACCGCGTGATCCAGCGCCAGCACCAGATACATCGGCACCAGCGCCAGCATCGCCCCGGCCGGCGAGGGCACGCCGATGAAGACGGTCTTCTCGGCCGGCTCGCCCTCGACCCGCGAGCCGACGTTGAACCGCGCCAGCCGCAACATGCAGCAGACGGCATAGACCAGGACCGCGATCCAGCCGAGACTCGTCTCGGCCCGAAGACCCCAGAGATACAGCACCAGCGCCGGGGTGACCCCGAAGTTCACGAAGTCGCACAGCGAGTCGAGCTCGGCCCCGATCGCGCTTTCCGACCTCAGCATCCGCGCCAGCCGTCCGTCCAGCCCGTCCAGCGCCGCCGCCGTGCCGATCAGCAGGATCGCCAGGCCGAAATTCCCGGCAATCGCGAAGCGGATCGCGGTCAGCCCCGAGCACAGCGCCAGGATCGAGACGAGGTTCGGCAGCAGCTTCAGCAGCAGAAGCTCGCGCGGGGGGTCGGTGGGCGTGCGCGGCATCGTCACTCGATCCGGGCGGCGCGGGCCGGAGCGTCCTGGCCGATCAGCGCGATCACCGTCTCGCCCGCGACCATGGTCTGGCCCAGCGCGACCTGCGGCGCCACGCCCTCGGGCAGGTAGACGTCAAGCCGGCTGCCGAAGCGGATCAGGCCGAAGCGCTCGCCGGTGCGGACCGCATCGCCGGGCTTCTTCCAGCACATGATCCGCCGCGCGACGAGGCCTGCGATCTGCACCACGGCTATCTTGCGGCCATCCGCCATCTCGATCGCCAGCGCATTGCGCTCGTTCTCCTCGGACGCCTTGTCGAGCGAGGCGTTGAAGAACTTGCCCGGCCGGTAGGCGACGGCGGTCACCTGGCCCGCGATGGGCGCGCGGTTCACATGGCAGTTAAAGACCGACATGAAGACCGAGACGCGGACCAGCGCCTGCGGCCCAAGGCCAAGCTCGGCCGGGGGCACCGCCCGCTCGATCAGGCTGACCACCCCGTCGGCCGGGCTGACCAGAAGCCCCGCGTTCTCGGGCACGGCGCGGCGCGGGTCGCGGAAAAAATAATAGCACCAGACGGTAAGGCCCAGGCCCAGCCAGCCCAGCGGGTCCCAGATCCAGAACAGGACCAGCGTGACGGCCGCGAAGACGGGAACGAATTTCCACCCCTCGGGGTGCATCGGCTTGAGGAAGGTGTCGATCATGCGCATGGGCGCTTCCCTAAACCCGGCAGGGTCCGGGATCAACGAAAACCCGCCGGGCGCGAGACGGAGTCCGCAAAAACTCCGGACCGGAGCCGTCGAGGGCCCGGTCCGGTTTCTTCCGGGAAACCGGCTCAGGCCGGGATCACCATCCCCTTGCCCTTCGCCAGCTCGCGCATCTTCGCCTGCAGCTTTTCGAAGGCGCGGACCTCGATCTGGCGAATCCGCTCGCGGCTGACGCCGTAGTTGGTCGACAGATCCTCCAGCGTGACCGGATCCTCGGACAGGCGGCGCTGGGTCAGCACGTCCTTCTCACGGTCGTTCAGCACCGAAAGCGCCTCGGCCAGCAGGGCGCGGCGGGTGTCCAGCTCGTCCTTTTCCTCATAGGCCCCGGCCTGGTCGCTGTCCTCGTCCTCCAGCCAGTCCTGCCATTGCGCCGAACTGTCGCCATCCGAGCCCACCGTCGCGTTCAGCGACGCGTCCGAGCCCGAGAGGCGGCGGTTCATCGCGATGACCTCCTCCTCGCTGACGGACAGGTCCTTGGCGATCCGGGCCACGTTCTCGGGGCGCAGGTCGCCCTCCTCCAGCGCGCCGACCTTGGCCTTGGCCTTGCGCAGGTTGAAGAACAGCTTCTTCTGCGCGCTGGTCGTGCCCAGCTTCACCAGGCTCCAGGACCGCAGGATGTATTCCTGGATCGAGGCGCGGATCCACCACATCGCATAGGTGGCCAGCCGGAAGCCCTTTTCCGGATCGAAGCGCTTCACCGCCTGCATCAGGCCGACGTTCGCCTCGCTGATCACCTCGGCCTGCGGCAGGCCATAGCCGCGGTACCCCATGGCGATCTTGGCCGCCAGCCGCAGGTGGCTGGTGACCAACTGGTGCGCAGCGCCCGCGTCCTGGTGGTCGACCCAGCGCTTGGCCAGCATGTATTCCTCTTCCGGCTCCAGCAGCGGAAACTTCCGAATCTCCTGGAGATAGCGGTTCAAGCCCTGTTCCGGGCTCGGTGCGGGTAGGTTCTGATAGGTGCTCATCTCGCCCCCTGTTCGCCCGGTGCGTCAGCGCCCCCGGGAATGGAGATAACCTAAAGTAACCAACCATTCCTTGCAAGGGGCTTCTTCCCAACGCGCAAGGCCAGTTTAGGCTCCCTTCCAGCGGGTTGCAGCCATGTGACGGCCGGGTCACGCGATTGTCAGATCGCCACCCTCTCGCCCAGTTCGACCACGCGGCCGCGGGGAAGGTGGTAGAACTCGGTCGGGTCCGCGGCCATGCGCGACAGCGCGACGAAGACGCGGTCCAGCGCCAGCTCCAGGCCCTTCCCCGTCGCCACCGCCCGCCTGCGGCCCAGGAAGAAGGTCGAGGCCATGACGTCGAACTTCAGCCCCGCCCGCCGGGCATGGGCCATGGCGCGGCTGACATTCGGCGTCTCCATGAAGCCGAAGCGCAGCGTCAGGCGCAGGAAGCAGCCGCCCAGCATCTCGACCGAGGCGCGCTCGTCGGCGGTGGCATAGGGCACGCGCAGGGTCTCGACGGTCAGGAAGACGGTCTGCTCGTGCAGGACGCGGTTGTGCTTGAGGTTGTGCAGAAGCGCCGAGGGCACGACCTGCGGATCGCCGGTCAGGAAGAAGGCGGTGCCGGGGATCACGTTGACGCTGGAGTTGCGCATCATCCGCACGAAGGAATCGACCGGGATCGCCAGCTTCGCCACCCGCGCCCGCATGGCCTGGGTGCCGCGCCACCAGCACCACATCAGGAACCCGACGACGACCGCGATCAGCACCGGCACATAGCCGCCATCGCCGATCTTGGCCAGGTTCGAGGCCAGGAACACCGTCTCGACCGACAGGATCGGCAGGACCGCCAGGGCGGCGATCGGCGCGCGCAGCCGCCCGGTCCGCGCCAGGTAGAGCGCGCCGAGGATCGTCGTCAGCACCATGGTCCCGGTCACCGCGATCCCGTAGGCCGAGGCCAGCGCGCTGGACGAGCCGAAGGCCAGAACCAGCCACAGCACCCCCCAGAGCAGCAGCCAGTTCACCGCCCCAATGTAGATCTGCCCGCTCTGCCCCTCGGCCGTGTGCCGGATCCGCAGGCGCGGCAGGAAGCCCAGCTGCACCGCGCCCCGCGCCATCGAGAAGGCGCCCGAGATCACCGCCTGGCTGGCGATCACCGTGGCGGCGGTGGCAAGCATCACCAGGACCGGCAGCCCGGCCTCGGGGGCAAGGCCGAAGAAGCTTTCCTCGGCCTGTTCCGGATGGGCCAGCACCATCGCCCCCTGGCCAAGGTAGTTCAGCACCAGCGCCGGCAGGACCAGGGCGAACCAGGCCAGCATGATCGGCCGCCGCCCGAAATGGCCCAGATCGGCGTAAAGCGCCTCGCCCCCGGTCACGGCCAGGAAGATCGCGCCCAGGACGACGAAGGCGACGCCGGGATGGTCCAGCAGGAAATCCACGCCCCAGACGGGGCTGAAGGCGCGCAGCACCTCGGGCGTCTCGCCCAGATGCCACAGGCCCAGCCCCGCCAGGGTCAGGAACCACAGCACACAGGCCGGGCCGAAGAACAGCGCCACCCGCGCCGTCCCGGTGCGCTGGACGGCAAAGAGCGCGACCAGGATGCCCATGGTCACTCCCAGCACCCAGGGCTCCAGCGCCGGCAGGACGAGTTCCATCCCCTCCACCGCCGACAGGACCGAGATCGCCGGCGTGATCGCCGCATCCCCGGCGAAAAGCGCCGCGCCGCCCAGCGCCAGCAAGAGGACCGGAACCGAGCGCCGCCCCGTCGCCAGCCGCACCAGCGTGTAAAGCGCCAGGATCCCGCCCTCGCCCCGGTTGTCGGCGCGCAGAAGGAAGAAGACATATTTGACCGTGACCACCAGGATCAGCGTCCAGATCAGCAGGGACAGGATGCCCAGCACCTCGGCCTGGCCCGGAACCGCCGCGCCGGTGGCGCGCAAGGCCTCGCGAAAGGCATAGATCGGCGAGGTGCCGATGTCGCCATAGACCACGCCGATCGCGCCAAGGCTGAGCGCGGCAAGGCCCTGCCGGTGCGTCGCATCGTCGTGGATGTCCGAAGCAGCCTCCTGCTCGGACTTCAGGTAATCGGCGATGTCCAGCGCCTCGTCGTCGAGCAGCGGCAAGGCAGGCTGGACGTCCCGCGGAATCGGGTCGTGTATCATGGCTCACCCTCGGGTGCTGGTCCTGATGCGGATGGGGGGTTGGGTCGGCTCATCCGGCTGACGATGCGCCGCAGGTCCTGCGGGTTCGGTCCGGGTCCCCCCTGGCAGGAGGGGTGCGCTTGGCTCCGATGCCGTTACCGACTCGTGCGTCGGCGTCGAGCATCGGTCTAGCCCGATAACGGCCGCGTGACAAGATGCTGCACCTGCACGATGGCGAAATCTGGCTTGCAGGCAAGCCGGGGCGGGACCGTCCCGCCGACCCAGGCGGGGGCAACTCCGGCTGCCAAACCTCTGCGCCGCTTCGGTTTTCAGCCACAAGCCGGCCCTGATGCCCTGCTGGTCCCGTTGCGCCCCGCCGCGGCACGGACGATCCGCTCCGGAAGCCCGGAAGCAGCCGCCCGTCCGCCGCCGGGCTGTCCGTCGCCCCCCTAACCCTGATTGTCCAGCTGCGCCCGGACCGACAGCCGCCCCAGCCGCGAGATGCGGTAGGGCCCGCCGCCTTCCGAGGCGATGAGCCGCTTCCGGCGCAGGCGCTGGAAGATGCCCAGCGTGCAGTCGGACAGGATCAGCCCGTCGCGGGTGACGCAGAGGATGTCACGGGTCTTGCTCCCGCTGCGGAAATGGTCGATGCGCCCGCCGAGGGCGAGGACGTGCAGCACCCGCTGCTCGCTCCGTGAGATGTTCATCCGGGATGGTCCGTCGTCTGTAGCCATGCCGAACCGCACGAAGGCCAGGGCGCTTCGGCGGTCGTTCATGTCATCCGGTGGCACCCCGACTCAGGGGGCGCGGATGACGTCAGCAGGCGGATACAGTCTCGGACATAAGGCGCACTCCATAGGCCGGAACAGGCCGGCGCGATTGCCAGAGTAAGGTGAGGCGACCTCCCTTGCAACCGCTTCGGCCGCCCGGTGGCAAATCTTTAAGAATCCTTACCGCCAACAGCCAAGCCATTGAAAGCATTCATGAGAAAAACCTGTCCACGCGTGGTCAGCCCGCGCCCTGGCCCGCCCGCAGGGCCTCGATCAGGCCGGCCATGTCGGAGGGCAGCGGAGAGGAGAACTCCAGCCGCTCCCCCGTCACCGGATGGTCGAACCCCAGCGTCGCCGCATGCAGCGCCTGCCGGGGGAAGGCATTGCCCAGGACCGCCCCCTGCCCCAGCGCGGACCCGAGCCGTTTCTTGCCGCCATAGGTCTGGTCCCCCACCAGCCCGTGCCCGGCATAGGCGAGGTGGACCCGGATCTGATGCGTCCGCCCGGTTTCCAGCCAGCATTCGACCAGCGCGGCCTGGGTTCCGAAGGCCTCGGCCACCCGGAAGCGGGTGACGGCGTGGCGGCCCTCCTCCCAGACCACCGCCTGCCGCTGCCGGTCGGTGCGGTGCCGGGCCAGGTTGGTCGCGATGCGCAGCACCCCTCCCGCCTCGGCCGTCACCCCGCGCAGGCCGCGCAACCGGGGATCCGAGGCCATCGGCACGCCATGCACCAGGGCAAGATAGCGGCGGGTGACGGAATGTTCCTCGAACTGCCGGGCAAGGCCATGATGCGCCCGGTCGGTCTTGGCCACGACCAGAAGGCCCGAGGTGTCCTTGTCGATCCGGTGCACGATCCCCGGCCTCCGCGCCCCGCCGATGCCCGAGAGGCTGTCGCCGCAATGATGCAAGAGCGCGTTCACCAGCGTCCCCGAGGGTGTGCCCGGCGCGGGATGGACGACCATTCCCACCGGCTTGTCGATCACGATCAGCTCGGCATCCTCCCAGACCACGCGCAGCGGGATCGCCTCGGGCAGGGTCTCGATTCCGGCGGCCGGGTCGAGGCGAAGGCTGTAGATCTCGCCCCCGGCCACCTTCGCCTTCTGGTCGGTCACCGCCACCCCGTCGCGGCTGACCGCGCCCTCGGCGATCATCCGGGCCAGGCGCGAGCGGGAAAGGGACGCCCCCTCTGGCACGGCGGCGGCAAGCGCCTTATCAAGGCGGCCAGGGGCATCCGGGCCGATGGTCACGGTCAGGACGGTGGCCTCGTCGCCCGGCCCATCCTGGTCCCCGTCCTCGTCGAAAGGCATCTCCATGTCCGATCCCGCCACGCCTGAAGCCCCCGATCCGGCCCTGCCGCCCAGCCTGCGGCTTCTGAAATGGCTGGTCATCGTGCTGACGCTGACGATGATCGGCGGTGTCATAACCGTGGTGGCCCTGCTTGTCACCCGGATGCCGCAGGCGCTGGGGACACCCGCCCCCAGCCTGCCCGAGGGCTTTGCCCTGCCCGATGGCGCCAGGGCGCAGGCGGTGACCTTCGGCGAGGGCTGGATCGCGGTGGTGACGGCGGATGACCGCCTTCTGGTCTTCGGCCGCGACGGGCGGCTGCGGCAGGAGGTGGCGCTGGAACCCTGACGCCGCCGCCCGAGAGCATTTGCGAAAAGAGCAAGGGGACCGGCCGGAACGACCTTCGGAGGCGGTAAGGGTTTGACCTTGCCGGCGCGGGGCGGCAGGGTTCGGACAGCAATATGGGGGATGCGATGATCGGCGATCTGGGCGCGGCGGATGCGACGGAACTGGCGGGACTGGTGGCAAAGGGCGAGGTGAGCCCCTCGGAACTGCTGGACGCGGCGCTGGCGGCGGTCGAGGCGCGGAATCCGGCGATCAATGCCGTCGTCCTGGTGCAGGAGGAGGTCGCGCGCCGCTCGATCGCCGAAGGGCTGCCGGTCGGGCCGTTCCGGGGCGTGCCGTTCCTGATCAAGGACCTTGGCGCCGAGGCGAAGGATTTCCCCTCGCACAACGGCTCGCGCCTGTTCGCCAATACGACCTACGGGCAGGACTCGGCGATCTTCGAGCGGATGAAGGCGACGGGCCTGGTGACCTTCGGCCGCACCACCAGCCCCGAGGGCGGCGTGGGCACGGTGACGGAAGCGGCGGTCTATGGCGGGCCGACGCGCAACCCGTGGAACCTCGACCACACCTCGGGCGGGTCCTCCGGCGGGGCGGGCGCGGCAGTGGCGGCGGGGATCGTCGCCATGGCGCATGGCTCGGACGGGGGCGGGTCGGTCAGGATTCCGGCCTCGTCCTGCGGGCTCTTCGGCTTCAAGCCCACCCGTGCGCGGCTGCCGGACGGGCCCTATGCCGGCGAGGGCTGGGCGGGGATGGCGATCGACGGGTTCCTCACGCGCTCGGTCCGCGACACGGCCGTGATGCTGGACGCCTGCGAGGGGCCGGACCTGGGCGCGCCCTATGTGGCGCCGCCCTTGGAGCGGGGCCATGCCGCCGCGATCAGCCGCCCGCCGCGCCGCCTGCGGGTGGCGATCTGCGACACCACGCTGACGGGCGAGCCGATCCATCCCGAGGTGGCCGAGGCGGTGCGGGCGACCGGGAGGCTTCTGGAATCGCTCGGCCATGTCGTCGAACCGGCGCGGCCCGCTGTGGACGTGCCGATGATGATGCGGGCCTGGACCGATATCGTCGGCGTCGGCACCGCCCTGTCGATCCGCTCGAAGCTCGGCGACCGCCCGCCGCGCGCCGATGAGGTGGAGGGGGTCAGCCGGGGCGCATGGGCACATTCGCAGACCCTGCATCCGACGCGCTATCTTCAGGCGGTGGGCGAAATCCACGCTTTCGGTCGGCAGATGGCGGGCTTCTTCGACAAGGGTCCCGATGTTATTCTGACCGCCACGCTGGCGGAGCCCCCGGCAAGGGTCGGCCGCTTCACCCCGACGACCGAGGACTATGTCGCCTATCGCACCGGGCCGCAGGGAATCTTCGCCTATTCGCCGTTCTGCGCGGCGTTCAATGCCAGCGGACAGCCCGCCGCAAGCCTGCCGCTGGACTGGTCGTCTTCGGGCCTGCCGATCGGCGTCCATCTCGCCGCCGCCTTCGGCCAGGATGAAACCCTGATCGCCTTGTGCGCAGAGGTTGAGCGCGCCGCACCCTGGGCGGGAAAACGGGCGCCGATGGCGGCATGAGGGGAAGGAATCGCTTGTCACCCTGCGATTGCCCGTCCCAATATGATCAAATGGGGACGAAACAGGGGTGCGGCCGTGGCCGGTGACGTGACGATCTCGGCACGCAATGTCGTGAAGGCTTTCGGGCAGGGCGCCGCCACCGTGCGGGCGCTGGACGATGTCTCGGTGGATATCCGGCGGGGGGAGTTCTTCACGCTCCTCGGCCCCTCGGGTTGCGGCAAGACCACGCTGCTGCGGCTGATCGCCGGGTTCGAGATGCCGACCGAGGGCACGATCCTGCTGGACGGGGCCGATATCACCACCCTGCCGCCGAACCGGCGGCCGGTGAACACGGTGTTCCAGTCCTATGCGCTGTTTCCGCACCTGACCGTGGCGCAGAACATCGCCTTCGGGCTGGAGATGCTGGGCAAGCCCGGATCCGAGGTGAAGGCGCGGACGGCGCAGATGCTGGCGCTGGTCAAGCTGGAGGCGATGGCGGGGCGCAAGACCAGCCAGCTTTCGGGCGGGCAGCAGCAGCGGGTGGCGCTGGCCCGCGCGCTTGCGCCGCAGCCGAAGGTCCTGCTGCTGGACGAGCCCCTGTCGGCGCTGGACCTGAAGCTGCGCAAGGAGATGCAGATCGAGCTGAAGCGCCTGCAGACCGAGACCGGGATCACCTTCATCTTCGTCACGCACGACCAGGAAGAAGCCCTGACCATGTCCGACCGCATCGCGGTGATGAGCGCGGGCAAGATCCAGCAGGTCGGCAGCGCGAAAGAGATCTACATCCACCCGAGGAACCGCTTCGTCGCCAGTTTCATCGGCGAGACCAATTTCCTGACCGGCACCGCCGAGGATGCGGCGCTGCGCCTGCCGACCGGCGAGCGGATCGACGCGCCGGGCCTGCGCGCGGGCGGGACCGCAACGGTGATCGTGCGGCCGGAACAGCTGCGGCTGGGCGCGCCGGCCGACGGCGGGCTGCAGGCGAAGGTCAGGACGCTGGTCTATTTCGGCACCGACACGCATTGCCACCTGTCGCTTGCCGACGGAACGGACATCGTCGCGCGGCTGCAAAGCCCGGCCTCGGGCGAGGCGGGGCTGAGCGAGGGCCAGGCGGTCGGCATCCGCTTCGCCGACGGCGCCGTGCAGCGGGTGGAGGACTGATGAGCTCGGCCGAGGAAAACGCCGTCAGGACTTCGGCCCGCAACGGCTGGCTCCTGTCCGTCCCGGCGCTGATCGTGCTGGCGCTGGCGGCCTCGGGGCCGCTGCTGATCGTCGCCGTGTATTCGTTCCTGTCGCCGGGTCAGTACGGCAACGTCGTCTGGGACTTCTCGCTGGACGGTTGGCGGGGGATCCTGTTCACCAAAGACATCTTCAGCGAAGAATATCTTCTGGCTGACGCCCATCTCACGATCTTCTGGCGATCGGTCTGGCTGTCGCTGACGACCACCGCGATCACCTTCCTCGTGGGCTTTCCGACGGCCTGGTTCATCGCGACCCAACCGCCGGGCCGTCGCCCGATGTGGCTGTTCCTGATCACCATCCCGTTCTGGACCAACCTGCTGATCCGAACCTTCGCGATCAACGAGATCATCCGGACCGAGGGTCTGCTGAACCAGCTGCTTCTGGGGATCGGACTGATCGGATCCCCGCTGCAACTGCTTTATACCGACACCGCGGTGCTGATCGGGATGACATATGTCTACCTGCCGCTGATGGTGCTGCCGCTTTATGCCGCCATCGACCGCTTCGACATGCGCCTCCTCGAGGCGGGCTACGACCTTTACGCAAGCCGGTGGCAAGTGCTGCGCCGGGTGATCCTGCCCATCGTGAAGCCCGGTATCGTCGCGGGTTCGATCCTGGTTTTCGTGCCGGCACTCGGGGCCTATGTGACGCCCCGTGTGCTGGGTGGCGGAAAGAACATGATGATCGGCAACTTCATCGAACTGCAATTCGGCCAGGGACGGAACTGGCCGCTGGGTGCCGCATTGTCGATGACGCTGCTGGTGATCGTGATGGGAGCGCTCTTGTTCTATGTCCGCTCGATGAGCCGTCAGGACCGGGGCACCGACAATGGCTGACCGCAGCTTCTCGCCCTCGCGCATCCCGGGCTTTGCAACCGTCGCCGTGCTGGCCTTCGTCGCGCTTTACCTGCCCATCTTCACCCTGGTCGCGTTTTCGTTCAACGCGGGCCGCGCCGTGAACCAGTGGGAGGGGTTCTCGCTGCATTGGTACGGGGTCGCCTGGTCGAACACGGCCGTCCAGGATGCGACCATGCGCTCGCTCCTCATCGCGGTGATGGCCGCGCTGATCTCTACCCTTGTCGCGACGATGGCCGCGCTTGGCACCACGCGGCGTCGGCGGTTCAGGGGGCAGACCTTCATCTACGCGATGATCAACCAGCCGCTGATGGTGCCCGAGATCGTCACTGCCGTCGCGCTTCTGATCTTCTTCGCCGGGATCAAGGTCGCCACCGGCTATCAGGGCCTCGGCTACCTGATCCTGGCGCATTCCGCCTTCTGCATACCCTTTGCCTACCTGCCGATCCGTGCGCGCCTGGAAGGGATGGATCTGGCGCTGGAAACCGCTGCCGCGGACCTCTACGCAACCCCGTGGCGGATCTTCCGGCGCGTGACCCTGCCGCTGATGGCGCCGGGGATCATCGCCGGCGCGATGCTGGCCTTCGTCATCTCGCTCGACGATGTCGTGATTACCGAGTTCGTCAAGTCCGGCGGCCAGGATACCCTGCCCACCTACATGCTGGGCCAGCTTCGCCGCGGCGTGACGCCCGAGGTGAATGCGATCTCGACCATCCTGCTCGGCCTGACTGTCGTCCTGCTGACCGTCTTTTTCTTGCTGACGCGAAACCGCGACTGAAAGACCTGCAAAACCACACCAGGGAGACTGAAAATGAGACTGACACTAGCAATCACGGCGGCGCTGCTCGCCACGACGCATCTGGCAAGCGCCGAGGGGGTTCTGCAGCTGTACAACTGGGGCAACTACACCAGCCCCGAGCTGCTGGAGAAGTTCGAGAAGGAAACCGGGATCAAGGTTACCGTGACCGACTACGATTCCAACGACACCGCTCTTGCCAAGATCGAAGCGGGTGGCCACGGCTTCGACCTGGTCGTCCCCTCGGCCAACTATGTGCGCATCTTCGCCGAGAAGGGCCTGATCCAGGAGCTTGACCTGTCGAAGATCCCGAACCACGCCAATATCGCGCCCGAATGGATGAACGTCGATTACGATCCCGGCCGGAAATTCTCGATCCCGTGGCAGTGGGGCACGACCGGCCTGGGCGTGAACACGAAGGTCTACGGCGGCGACATCAACACCAGCGCGATCTGGCTGGAACCCCCGCCGGAACTGCAGGGCAAGGTCAATGTCACGCCCGAAATGAACGACGTGATCGCGCTTGCCACGATGTATGCCGGCGGCGAACCCTGCACCGAGGATACCGAGGTGCTGAAGAAGGTCCGTGACCTTCTGGTTGCCGCCAAGCCAAACTGGATGAGCATGGACTACGGCATGGAAGAGAAGATGGCCGCGGGCGACGTCGCCGCCTCGGTCTACTGGAACGGCGCCATCATGCGCGCGCGCCTGAAGAACCCCGACGTGGCCTATGGCTATCCCAAAGAAGGCTATATCGTCTGGATGGACCAGGTGACCTTGCTCAAGGACGCACAGAACGTCGACGAGGCCTACCAGTTCCTGAACTTCATCGCCGACCCCGAGAACGCCGCAATGATCTCGGCCTTTGCGCGCTATGCCAACGGTATTGCCGGTTCGGCGGAATTCATGCCCGAGGACATGAAGACCGCCCCGGAAATCGTGGTGCCCGAAGAGTTCAAGTCGGCAGGCCACTTCCTTCCCGCCTGCTCGCCCAAGGCGCAGGAATACATCACCGCGATCTGGACCGAGCTGCAGAAGTAAGCCCGGAACATGCCCGGGGGTCTTCGTGGCCCCCGGACGCCCTTTGAGTATTTTTGCCAAGAGGAAGCCATGCTCGAATGGTCTGCAACCCGGCTGTCGCAGGCGATCCATGCGCGCGAGGTCGCTCCCTCCGAGGTGATGGCGGCCTGGCTGGCCCAGGTCCAGGCGCTGAACGGGGCGGTGAATGCCATCGTCTCGCTGCGCGACCCTGACGATCTGATGGCCGAGGCGCGGGCGCTGGACGATGTCGCGCCGCAGGGCTGGCTGCACGGGATTCCGTTTCCGGTCAAGGACCTGGTAGCGACGCGGGGCCTGCGGACGACCTGGGGCTCGCCGGTCTGGCAGGACCATGTGCCGGCGAAGGACGACCTGGTGGCGGCACGGCTGCGGGCCTCGGGCGCGGTGATCGCGGCCAAGACCAATGTGCCGGAATGGGGCCAGGGCTCGCATAGCTTCAACCCGGTCTTCGGGGTGACGCGGAACCCCTATGACCTGGCGCGCAGCGCCGGCGGATCCTCCGGCGGCGCCTCGGCGGCGCTGGCGGCGCGGATGGCCTGGGTCGCGGATGGGTCGGACATGATGGGGTCCCTCCGCAATCCCGCCGCCTTCTGCAACGTCTACGGTTTCCGCCCGACCTGGGGTCTGGTGCCGCAGGATGCCGAGGGCGATACCTATCTGTCCACCCTGTCCACCGAAGGCCCGATGGCCCGCACGGTAGAGGATCTGGCGCGGCTGCTGATGGTTCTGGCCGGTGAGAACCCGGAGGTTCCCTTCCCCCGCGCCACCCCCGAGTTGCGGCTTGACCGCGACGTCAGGGGTCTTCGCATCGGCTGGCTGGCCGATTGGGGCGGGGCCTATCCGATGGAGTCGGGCATCCTGGACCTGTGCGAGGCGGCGCTGCGCCAGCTTGAAGACATGGGTGCGGTGGTCGAACATCTCGCCCCGCCCTTCCCGGCCGAGAAGCTCTGGCATTCCTGGGCCACGCTGCGCGCCATGCTGAACGCGGGCGGCAAGCGGGCGCTGGCCGAAGATCCGGCAAAGCGCGCGCTGACCAAGCCGGAGACGATCTGGGAGATCGAGCAGGGCATGGGACTGTCCGCGCAGGCGGTCTACGAGGCCAGCGTGATCCGCAGCCGCTGGCACGCCCATGCCGCGCGGCTTTTCGAACGCTATGACGCCGTGGTCCTGCCAAGCGCGCAGGTCTGGCCTTTCCCCGCGGAATGGCGCTGGCCCGAAGAGATCGCGGGCCGGCAAATGGACACCTATCACCGCTGGATGGAGGTGGTGATCCCCGCCAGCCTGATCGGCCTGCCTGCCCTCTCGGTGCCCGTGGGCTTCGGGCCGCAAGGCCTGCCGATGGGGATGCAGGTCATCGGCCGGTCGGGCGGCGACATGGGTGTTCTGGCCATCGGCCAGGCCTGGCACCGCGCGACGGAATGGCCGCAGCGCCGGCCGCCTCTGGTCCCGGCCCCGGTTTCGCGCTAGGGCTTGCCCAAAGGGGGCAGCATGCGCGTTCTGGTCATCGGCTCCGGCTCCATCGGCCGCAGGCATCACGGCAATCTCCAGGCGCTTGGCGCGTCGGCGCGGCTGGTCTCCTGGCGCGAGGCCGGGCTTGGCGGCGCGCTTGCCGCGCTGGACGGGGCCGAGGCGGTGGTGATCGCCACCGCGACCGATATCCGCCTGCCGCTGGTCGAGGCCGCCTCTGCCCGCAGCCTGCCGATGTATGTCGAGAAGCCGCTCGCCTTCCGGCCCGAGGAGGTGGAGGCCATCGCCGAGGCCGCCGCGCCGGTCGCGGAGCGCTCGATGCTGGGCTACATGATGCGCTATCACCCGGCGGTGCGCGCCTTGGCGGCGGCGGACCTGTCCGACGTGTTCCAGTTCGCGATGAGCATCGGCCATGACGTCACGCAATGGCGGGCGGACTGGCGCTTCTCGCAAAGCTACGCCGCGCGGGCCGAGGGCGGCGGGGTGCTGCTGGACCTCTGCCATGAGCTGGACCTGGCGGCCTGCCTCTTCCCGGGGCTGGAGGTGACGCGGGTGGAAAGTCTTGGCCATCCCGCCTATCCGGGGGTGGACGTGGCAAGCCGGATTTCCTTGCGGAGTCAGTCGGCTGTCGGCGATGTTTCGATGGACTACCTGACGCCGAGGCTGCACCGCCGCACGCTGCTGCGGGGGACGCAGCGGATGCACGACTTCGACTTCGCAGCGCAAAGCTACCGGGTGACCGAGTCTTCCGGTCCGCAGGACCTGCCGCTGCAACTGGAGAGGAACACGATGTTCCTCGACGCGATGCGCGACTTCCTGGCGCTGGCCTTCGGGGGCGCGCTGTCGGGCAACCCGCTGATACCGCGGCTGGACCTCTGCCTGCCCTCGGCCCGTCTGGTGGCGCAGGCCTGGGCAATGCGCGGTTTTGTCGGCGAAATTATCAAGGAGATCCCATGATCCTGGGTCACATCGGCGCGCGGAAGGGCTCGAAGGGCGTGCCGCGCAAGAACTTCCGGCTGATCCAGGGCAAGCCTCTGATCGACTGGTCGCTGGACCAGCTTCTGGAGCATCCGTTGGTGGATGCGGTGGTGGTCAGCACGGACGACGGGGAGATCTATGACCATGCCGTCGCCAAGGCCTGCCTGAAGATCGGCCTCCGCCCCGCGCATCTGGCGACCGATACGGCCGGAAAATGGGGTGTGTGGCAACACGCGCTGGAGGCTTCCGAGGCGCTGGTCGGGCCGGTGGAGGCTTTCCTCGATCTCGACTGCACCTCGCCGCTGCGTCTGCCTTCAGATATCACCGCCGCGCTGGAGCTGTTCCGGGCCGAGCGGCCCGACATGGTGATGAGTTGCTGCGAGGCGCGGAAGAACCCCTATTTCAACCTGGTGGAGCCGGATGCGACGGGCGCGCTGCATGTCTCGAAGCCGCTGCCCGGCGGGGTGGTCGCCCGGCAGCAGGCGCCGGTGGTCTATGAGCACGCCGCCTCGACCTATGTGGTCGATCCGGCCTATCTGAAACGGTCGAAGGGGCTCTGGGAGGGGCGCGTGATCCCCTACCTGATGCCGCCGGAACGCTGCGTCGACATCGACACGCCCTTCGACTTCCGCCTTGTCGAATTTCTGATGCAGGAGGCCCGGAATGGCTGATCAACTCAAGGGCCGCACGGTTTTCATCACCGGGTCGGGGGGCGTGCTCGGCTCGACCTATGTCCGCCGGATGCTGGCCGAGGGCGCGCGGGTGATCGCTTCCGACCTGCCGGGCAAGCGGGCGGAGGCGCTGGTCGCGGCGCATGGGGGGGACGAAAGTTTCCGCTTCTACCCGCTGGACGTGGCGGATGAGGATCAGGTGGCGGAGATATTCCAGCGCATCCTCAAGGACGGGTGGGAGCCGAACGTCGTCCTGAACAACGCCGCCATCACCGGGGAACTGCTGATGGGGGCGGGGCAGCCGTTCCCGGACTTCGCCGACCTCAAGGTCTCCGACTGGGAAAAGACGCTGCGGACGAACCTGACGGGGCCGTTCATGGTGGCCCGGCAGATGGACCGGGACATCGTCGGGAAATGGCCCTGCACGCTGATCAACGTGGCCTCGATGTACGCCCTGAACGGGGCGCATCACCGGATCTATGAGGGGATGCCCTTCAAGAACTTCTCGGCCTATGGGGTGACGAAGGCGGGGATTCATGGGCTGACGGTGTGGCTGGCCGGGTATTGGGCGCCGAGGGGGGCGACGGTGAACACGATCGCGCCGGGGGCGGTGTTCAACGGGCACTCCGAGGAATTCCAGCGCCGGGTGGGGGAGTTGATCATGCTGGACCGGATGGCGAAGCCGGACGAGATCGCGGATGCGATGCTGTTCCTGGCCAGCACGCAGGCGGGCTACATGACCGGGCAGATGATCAACGTCGACGGCGGGTTCAGCGGCTGGTGAGGCGCGGCGTCGCGCGCGGCGCTTTTGCCGGAACAAATAAAAACAACGACTTGCCTGGCTGCGTTTACGCGGACTTAACCATCGAATCCAGCGCCGCGAGGGTCTTCTTCGTGGCGCCGGAATGGGCGGTGAAGAAGGTCTGAATGGCCTCCGGACCCGGGCCTTGCCAGTCGGTCAGGGCGGCGGCCAGGGCCTCGGGCGTCTCGACGCGCAGGCAGACGCCGGCGGCAATGGCCTCGGCCGCCGGGTATTCGATGGTGTGGATCTCGGGGCCGACGATGACCGGGCGCTTGAGTGCGAGCGGCTCGATGATGTTATGCGCGCCATGCGGGGTGAAGCCGCCGCCCGTCACGACGCGGTCGGAGAGGGCGATGTAGAAATACATCTCGCCCAAGGAGTCGCCGAGGAGGAGGTCGGGTGTGTTTTCGGCGGGGTGCCCCCCTCCCCCATCCCCTCCCCACGAGGGGGAGGGGAGGCTCTTCGGGGTCAGCGTGGCGTCGAGGGTGTGGCTGCGGCGCAGGAAGGTGAAGCCTCGGGCAGCAAGCATCCCGGCCACCGCGTCGAAGCGTTCGGGTTTCCTTGGAACATAGACCACGAAGGGACGCGAGGGATGGGCGAGCGCGGAGGCGATGGCGTCGAGATAAAGGTCGTCCTCGCCCTCGACCGCCGAGGCGAAGGTGATCACCGGGCGGTCGCCTGCGAGCAGCGGGCGGATGGCGGCGGCCTCTACCAGATGTGGCGGGATCGGCTGGTCGAAGCGCAGTTCTCCGGTGACATGGATGTTCTGGACGCCCACCGACGCGAAGCGCCGCGCTTGCAGATCGGATTTCACGAAGGCCCCGGCATAGCCCTGCATCAACTTGTGACGCAACTTCAACTTCGCGTCGCGGGCCATTGATTTCGTGGGATATTGCGCATTGCACATGAAGAGCGAGACTCCGGCGCTCCGGGCGGCGAAGATCATCCGGGGCCAGATCTCGATCTCCATCACCAGTCCGGCGCGGGGGCGGAAGGCGCGGAAGAATCCGGCATAGGCCCAGGCGGTCTCGAACGGGACCCAGACGGCGGCGAGGCGGCCGGCGGCGATCTCGCTGGCAAACACCCGTTCCGCCTCGCGCCGGCCGGCGGGGGTGAAATGGGTGGTGACAACCCGGTCCCCCCGGTCGAGCAGCGCGCGGATCAGGGGGACGGCGGAACGCATTTCGCCGAGGCTCACCGCATGGACCCAGACCGCGCCGGGCAGGCGCTGGCGGTAGCGGCCGAAGCGTTCGGCGAGGTGCTGCGCGTAGAGCGGGTCCTTGCGGCCACGGCGCCAGAGGTAGAGCAGCGCGAGGGGAAGGCCCGCGTGCCAGAGGAGCGACCAGAGGCGGAGGAAGAGCCAGAGCCTCATGCGAGGTCCGCGAGCGTGAGGAGGTCGCCGGCCAAGGGTGCCAGCGCATCCCGGGCCGCGTCGGAGAGCGCCTTGGCGCGGGCGGCCATGGCGCCGTGGTCTTCGGTCAGCGCGGCGGCGAGGCTTTCCGGCTGGACCGGCCGGGCCGCGCCCGCCTGGTGCAGGGCGGCGAAATCGGCGGCGAAATTGGCGATGCGCGGCCCGTGCAGGATGGCCGAGCCGAGGGCGGCGGGCTCCCACGGGTTGTGGCCCTCGGTCGGGCCGAAGCTGCCGCCGACGAGGGTGGTCGGGCAGAGGCGGAACCAGAGGCCCATCTCGCCGAAGGTGTCGACGATCCAGAGGTCGGCGTCAGGCCCCTGCCCCGCGCTGCGCAGCGTGGCGGTGAGGCCGTGTTCGGCGGCGCGGGCGGCGATCCCGGGCCCCCGCTGCGGGTCGCGCGGGGCGATCAGGACCGGAGGGCGCGGCGCGGCGCGGAGCGCGGTGAAGAGGGCGAACTCGTCCTCGGGGTGCGAGGAGGCGAGGAGGACCGGGCGGCGGCCGGCCAGCGCCGCGCGGGCCGCGGCGAGTGCCGCGGGATCGGCGGAGAGCGGCGGCGCGGCGGCCTTGAGCGAGCCGGTGACCCGGATGCCCCTGGCGCCGAGGGCCTGCAGGTGGCGCGCGGTGGTCTCGTCCTGCGCGGTGATCAGGCGGAAGCGGGCGAAGAGGTCGGAATAGAGCGATTTCCAGCGGGCGCGGCGGGCGAAGGCCTCGGCGTTCATCCGCGCGTTGACCAGCGCCAGCGGGATGCCGCGCGCGTCGGTGGCGGCCACCGCGCCGGGCCAGAGGTCCTGTTCGGCCCAGACGGAAAGCGCCGGGCGCCAGTGGTCGAGGAAGCTTTCCAGATAGCGCGGCGCGTCGAGCGGCAGGAACTGGTGGCGGGTGCGCGGCGGCAGGTTGGCGGCCAGCACCTCGGCCGAGGCGCGGGTGGTGGAGGTGACGAGGAATTCCGCCGCGGGCGCCTTCCCGGCCATGGCGGCGATCAGGCCGCGGAGCGCCAGCGTCTCGCCGAGGCCGACGGCGTGGAGCCAGACCAGCAGGCCGTCGGGGCGCGGCGCGGTCGGCCGGCCGAGTTTCTCCTGCCAGCGGTCGGGAAGCTCCTTGCCCCTTGCGAGGCGGCGTTGCAGGAGGGCGGGCGCGATGAGCGGGATCGCGCGAGAGGCGGCGAGCCATGCAGCCAGTGCAAGGCCGGGCCTAGTCACGGAAGGCCTTTTGCAGGCTGATGCTCCAGAACTCGGGCCGGGCGAGGGTTTCCACGAAATGCTGCGCGGCTGTGCCCTGGCCGAAACCCGCATGCGGGACGGCCTGGCGGCCCCAGTGGGTGCGCAGGAAATCGAGGATCACGGCGCGGTCCTCGGCCTCGCAGGCGGTGACCGAGGGCGCGTCGGAGCGGTTGGACTGGCGGGTGCCGATGTCGAGCGAGGGCAGGCCGAGGAAGGGGGCCTCGCGCACACCGGCGGAGGAGTTGCCGACCATGCAGGCGGCGTTCTTCATCAGCTCGGAGAAATGGGCGAAGCGCATGGAGGGGAGGAGGCGGAAGCGGTCCCTGGGCAGCTTTTCAAGGACTTCGAAGATGGCCTGCGAGCCGGGGTCGTTGTTGGGCGCGATGGTCACGAAGCTGCGGCCGCTGTCGGCAAGCGCGCCGAAGAGGTCGGCCGCCTGCCGGCCGATCGTGTCCTGTTCCGAGGTCACGGGGTGGAAGGTGGCGATGCCGAATTCGGCGAAGGGGATGGCGTAATGGGCGCGCACCTCGTCGAGCGTCACGCCGGAGGGGCGGGCGTGGAAGTCGAGCTCGGGCGAGCCGATGGCGTGGATCGTCTCCTCGGGTTCGCCGAGCGCGCGGACCCGGCGGGCGGCGGCCTCGGAGGAGACGAAATGGTGGGTGCAGAGCTTGGTGTTGCAGTGGCGGAAGACCTCGTCGATGGTGCCCGAGACCTCGCCGCCCTCGACATGGGCCGAGCGGATGTAGTTGGTCGCGGCGACCAGCGCGCCGGCCATGGCCTCGATCCGGTCGCCGTGCAGGACGATGAGGTCGGGCCGGGCGCGGTGGACGAAGGCGGAGAAGCCGGTGACGGTGCGGGCGAGGATCAGGTCCTGGGGGTCGCCCTCCTGCTGGTTGACGAACTCCTCGACCGCGATGCCGGGCATGCGGCGGACCTCGTTGCGGGTGAGGCCGTAGCGGTCCATCATGTGCATGCCGGTGACGAAGAAGGTCACAAGGTGGCCCGCGTCCCGCGCGGCGGCCGCAAGCGGCTCCAGCTTGCCGAAGTCGGCGCGGGTGCCGGTGAGGAAGAGGAGGTGGCGGGTCATGCGTGTCGGACCGTCTGAGTACCTTGCGGATAGCCGAGAACTGCCAGGGCAGCAACCGGGCAACGGCGTGCCGTTGCCAGCGGTGGCGTCATGGGTTAAGGGGCCTCGTCCCTAGAATGTGCGCAGGCAATGGCCGAACTCAACTGCATCTGCATCAAGTACGGAACAGCATACGGATCGGAGTATGTAAACCGGCTTCGGGCGGGGCTGGCGCGCAACACGCGGTCGGAACTGCGATTTTTCTGCATGACTGACGACAGGAGCGGGATCGACCGAACGGTGGAAATCCTGCCTCTCCCTGACGAGCCTTTCGCCACCCGGATGGAGGCGGCGATGGCAAACGCACCGAAACAGGGGCGCCTGAAGAAGATCAGCCTGTTTCGTCCCGACCTGATCACCGACCTTGATGGGCCGCTCATGGTGTTTGATCTTGATGTGGCTGTTGTCGGACCAGTGGACGAGTTACGTGACTTTGCGCCCGGCAAGGTCTGCATGCGGCGGGAATGGCGGCACTCCGGCCGCGCGCCTTCGCTTGGGCATGGATCGGTGGAACGGTTCGACCCACGGCTACATGGCTATCTTTACGAGTTCATGGCGCGCGATCCGGAGGCTGCGGTAGGCCTTGGCGGGGGATCGGAACAGACCTATACCTCGGCCAGCGCAGCACGCGCGGGGGACTTCCAGCCCTTCCCCGATGACTGGATCGTGTCGTACAAATACGACTGCCGCCCGGCTCGTCCGCTAAACCTGTTCAGGCAGCCGCATCTGCCCGCCAATGCGCGGGTAGTCTGCTTTCACGGTAGGCCGAAGATGGACGAGGCGGTAGCGGGTTATCGGGCGGGCCTGTCCTCGACCCGGCCATGCGACTGGCTGCGGGATGCATGGATGGGAGAAACCAATTGACCCCGGACCCGCTGATCGGCCTGCCGGTTTACCTAATCAACCTGCCGCGCGCCGTCGCACGCCGCACCAGCATGGAACAGCGCCTGGAGAAGCTCGGGCTGGCCTACGAGTTGTTTCCCGGGGTCGATGGCAAGGCCGAGGAACAGCGCCTGCTGGCGAACACGGATGTTGCCGCCTTCCGGCGAAACATGGGGCGCGAGATTCTTATCGGAGGCATCGGCTGCTATCACTCGCATCTGGCGGTCTGGGAACGATTCCTGACCTCTGGGCAACCGATTGCACTGGTGCTGGAGGACGACGTGGTTTTCCACGACGATTTCCTTCCGGCAGTGCGACTGGCGCTTCAAGCCCAGGAACACTGGGATTTCCTGAAGCTGAACTGCATCCGGGCCAAGCTTCCAGTCCAGCAGGGCCGGATCGGGCCTTACCGGCTCAATGCCTATATTGGCCCAGCGACCGGGACCGGGGCCTATCTGATCAACCGCGCGACCGCCTTCAAACTGCTTCCGGCCATGCGCCGGGTGACGCGGGCGACCGACCACGAGATCAACCGTTTCTTCATCCACGATTTTCGCCTGCGCGGGCTGGAGCCTTTTCCCAGCCATCCCGATGACGGCGGCGAAAGCCTGATCACAGGAAAGGGCTTTGCCGAAGTCCGGAAATTTCCGCTGCATCGACGCCTGCCGCACTACCGGCTGAAGGCAGGGAACTATCTGCGTCGGTTGTGGTGGCTGGCAAAGCGCGGCGAGATCGTACCGCGCAGGAGCCGACTTCGGCCGGATGACACTACGGGAAAGGTCGAGGCATGAGCAAGAACGACCTGGGACGCGAGCCCTTCCGCAGCGATGGCCGCCTGATTGTGTCCTACCCAAAGTCCGGGCGAACCTGGATCGACTTTGCGCTGAAAGCCCATAGCATCGACGCCACGCTGACGCACGCCGGGTGCAGCACCAACTGGCGAGAGATCGGTCGCCCCTTTTCGGGCATCAGGCCCGAACTGGCCACGCTACCGCTGGTATTCCTGCACCGAAACCCGATCGACACGGCGGTGTCGATGTTCTACCAGGTCCGCTATCGCGACCTGCGGCGCGACAGCGGGCGCTACTGGCGAATGTACCTGCCGCTTCTGATGCGGGGCGCGCTGCCGCCATGCGACATCGACAGCTTTGTCCTGCATCCAACGCATGGCATCGAGAAGGTCTGCCGCTTCAACCGGGCCTGGTTGGACCATCTTGCGGGGCGGACAGACTGCCTGACCCTGACTTACGAAGCGTTGCGTACCGATCCTGCGGCCGGTTTCCAGCGGCTGCTGGATTTTTTCGACATAAGCGGCGTGACCGGCGCGGACCTTGCAGAGGCCGCAACCTTCGACAAGATGAAGACTGCCGAGCAGAAGGGCGGTATGGCTGCGACAAGCCCCGGGGCAAAAGTGCGCAAGGGCAAGGTGCGCGGCTATGTCGAAGAATTGCGCCCGGACACCATTACTGCCTGCCGCGCGATCATGGACCGCTTTGGCTTCGGCAAGGAGGCCTGAGGTGCCCGTCTATCGCATCGGAACGACGAAGGTCCTGTTCATCCACATCCCGAAGACGGCTGGAATGGCCATTGGCGAGCATCTGGGAAAGGCCGGACCTGCCGTGTTCGAAGAGCGCATCCCGGTCCGGGGCGGCGTCTTCGGCCCGCGCCACCAGCCTGCCGCCGTGCTGAATCGGGTCTTCCTGCCCGAGATGATCGACTATGCCTTCATGGTAGTGCGCCACCCAGTCGCGCGGCTGGTGTCGGAATACCGCTATCAGCGCCGCAGCGGACTGGTCCAGTTTTCCCGGCTGCGCATGTTCGGCTTCAACGCTTGGCTGCGCTATGCGCTGCACCGGCTGCGGTCCGACCCGGACTGGAGGGTAGGCCATTTCCGGCCGCAGGTCGATTATGAATGCTTCCGCTGCGAAGTGTTCCGCTATGAGGATGGGTTGGAGCGGGTTATGCGGCGCCTTGCCGAGGTCACGGACACCGACCTGCCGCAGGTGACAGCGCCGAGGAATGTCTCGATCCAGCGCCCGGTCAGCGTTTCGCGTCACAGCCTTTCGCTTATTGCCGAGGCCTATGCGTCGGATTTCCGGCGCTTCGACTATCCGGTCGCGGTGCCTGTGATGACGGGCGTCACGAGTGCGGACTAGGGGAATCTACCCCAGATCCCCCCACTTCAGCTGCGTGTTCCGGGTCACCGCCCGGTTCAGCCGCTTGCCGACCACCTTGTCGAAGTCGTAGGCCGCGATCTCTCCCGAGCCGGGGCGGCGGGCCCAGATGTCGGCTTCCCCGATCACATGGCCCTCGGGCAGGTCGCGGTCGGCCACGACCGAGCCGCGGGCGAAGCGGTAGACGTCTTCCTCGGGCGCGGTGCGCTGTTTGGGGTTGTTGGCGGCGATCCAGATCTCGCGGCTGCGGTCGATCAGGTGGCGCAGCTCGGACGGGTCCATCGAGTTGATGATGTCGGGGCCCTTGCGGTAGCGGCTGTCGGTGTAGTGCCGCTCGAGGATCGAGGCGCCGAGGGCGACGGAGGCCAGCGCCATCTCGGGGCCGATGGAATGGTCGGAGAAGCCGACGACGGCCCTGGGGAAGGCGTTCCGCAGCTCGGTCACGCCCTTGAGCGAGACGATCTCGGGCGGCGAGGGGTAGAGGTTGGTGCATTCCAGGAGCGCATAGTCGATGCCGGCCCGGTCGAGGATCGCGACGCTGGCGCGGATCGTGTCGATGGTCTGCATGCCGGTCGACAGGATCACCGGCCTGCCCTTGCGCGCGATGTGGCGGATGAGGGGGAGGTTGTCGGCCTCGCCTGAGCCGATCTTGTAGGCGGGGACGTCCAGTTCTTCCAGGAAATCGGCGGCGGCGCGGCTGAAGGGGGTGGAGATCCAGATCATCCCGAGGGATTCGGTGTAGCGCTTGAGCTCGGCCTCCGCGTCGCGGGAGAGGGCGCAGCGTTCCATGACGTGCCAGATCGAGACATCGGCGTTCGGGGGGAAGATCGACTTCGCCTCGTCGGTCATCTCGTCTTCGATGATGTGCGTCTGGTGCTTGATCATCTCGCAGCCCGCCCCGGCGGCGAGGCGCACCATTTCCTTGGCCACCGCGAGGTCGCCGCCGTGGTTGATGCCGATCTCGGCGATGACGAGCGGCGGATGGTTCGGGCCGATCTCGCGGTGGGCGATCTTCATGGGCGGTCTCCTTTGGCTGACGTGCTGCATGAGGGGCCGCGGCCTGTCAAGCGAGCGGATAGGTGGCCAGCACGTCGTAGCGCAGGGTCTTGCCGCCGGGGCGGCTTTGCCAGAGCGTGAGGTCCGGCACCTGCCACGGTCCGGCAGTGAAGCCCGCGCCCATGGCGATGGCGCGTTCCAGGCGCATCGCGTCGGGCGGCGCTGGCGGGTGGAAGCGGCCGAGGGTGACGTGGGGATGGTACTTGCGCGCGTCCAGCGGGCAGCCGGCGCGGCGGGCGATGGTCTCGGCTTTCGCTTGCAGCGCGAGGAGCGGGGGCGAGGGCGAGACCCCGGCCCAGGCGACGCGGGGCTTGTCCTTGCCGAAGAGGCCGAGGCCCTGCAGCGAAAGCGTCAGGCCGGGAGAGCGGAGGGTCTGGAACCCCTCGTGCGCGGCCTCGAGCGCGGGTTCGGGGCAGTCGCCAAGAAACACGAGGGTGAGGTGCAGGGTCTCGGGTTCCACCTTGCGCGGCAGGGGCAGGAGGAACTGCTGCACCTGCAAGGCGCCGCGGATGTCGGGCGGCAAAGCGATGCCGAGGAAGGCGCGGATCATCGGCGGGACAGTCCGGCAAGACGGTCGCGGATTTCGGGCCGGATCGGGCCTTCGCGCGGCGCGTCGAGAAGGGTGGTGAGGAGCGGGGGCGCGGGGGCGGGCCTGCCGCCACCGCCCCAGGAGAGCGCGGCCAGCACGGCGGCGGCGGGCGCGGGCAGGCGGTCGGGGATCTCGTGACCGGCGAGATGCCCCCAGATCGCGGTCCAGAGGCGGCCGACCGACCAGGGGTTGTAGCCGCCTCCGCCCAGGACCAGGACACGGGGGGCCATGGGCAGGAGGGCTGCTGTGGCCTCGAGATAGGCGCGGTTCGACAGCGCCAGGCGCGAGAGCGGGTCCTCCTCCAGGCTGTCGGCGCCGCATTGCAGGACCAGGGCCTCGGGGCGGAATTCGGCGACACGGGGCAGGATCAACTCGTGCACGACCATCCGCGCCTCGCTGTCGTTGTAGCCGCGGGGGACCGGCAGGTTGAAGGCGCTGCCCCCGGCGGTGTCGGCGAGAAGGCCGGTAAAGGGCCAGCGCCCCTCCTCATGGACCGAGATCATGCGCACGCCCGGATCTCCGGCGAACGCCAGTTCCACCCCGTCCGGATGATGCGCGTCGAGGTCGACATAGGCGATCCGCTGGAGGCCGGCCCGTTGCAGGACCTTGATCGCCAGCACCACATCGTTGAGGTAGCAAAAGCCGTTCGCCCGGTCCGGCAGGCCGTGATGCGTGCCGCCGCCGGGGACATGGATCGCGCCCGGCCGCGCCGCCAGAAGCTCGGCCGCCAGCATCGTGCCCCCTGCCCCGGTCGCGGGACGGCGGTAGACTTGGGGAAAGACCGGGTTCGACAGGGTGCCGAGGTTGTGGCGGGCGCGCATCCCGGGCGTGGCCTCGCCCAGTTCCTCGGCCTCCTGCAGCGCCGCGACATAGGCCGTGTCATGCCAGAGCGCGAGCGCCGCCGGTTTCGCGCGGGGCGAGGTGCGGAAGCGGCCGGCCGGAAGCCAGCCCAGGGCGCGCGCGAGGTCCATCACGGTCGAGACGCGGGGAACGCGCAGGGGATGGCCGGGGCCGTAGGAGGAGCCGCGATAGACCTCGGACCCGATGAAGAGGGGGGCTTCGGGCGGCGGCCCCTGGATCATTGCAGCATCGCCTCGATCCGGCCGACGATCTGCGCGCTGCCCGGCTGGACCGGGGCGCCGAAGGTGGCGGCGATGCTGCCGTCGGGCGCGATCAGCACCTTGTTGAAGTTCCAGCCGGGGACGAAGCCGGTCTCCTTGCGCGCCCAGGCGTAGAAGGGATGCGCGGCCGCACCCCTGACATGGGTGATCTCGGTCATCGGCAGCGTGATGTCGAAGGTCATGGCGCAGTATTCCTTGACCGCGGCCGCGTCGGCAAGCTCCTGGTTGAAGTCGTCGGAGGGGACGGCCAGGATCAGCGCCCGGTCGCCGAAGCGGTCGTGCAGGTCCTGCAGGCCATCGAACTGCCCGGCAAAGCCGCAAAGCGAGGCGGTGTTGACCACAAGGACCGGCTTGCCGCGCCAGTCGTCCAGCGCGATCTCGCCCCCGTCGATCGAGGCGAAGCGGAAGCCTTCGGCCGCCGCGAGGGGGGTGGCGGCCAGAACCGCCAGGAAGAGCACCGGAAGCTGTCGCATGGCCTGACCCTTTGCACCTGATTGACCGCCAGAGCAGGTAATCCGGACCTGAGACAGGTCAATCTTTCGGGAATTGTCCTGTGATTTTGGGAAACTTCATGCCATACTGAAGTTTGAGGTGGCAGAGCAGCGGCGAGACCCGCGAAAAGCGGGCAGCCAGGGTGACAGAGATGGGCAGGCAAGACCAGATCGCGCCCCCTTTTTCCGAGGGGGGAGCGGCAGCGAAAATCCAATATGGCGCATTGTGCTGGCGGCAGAGTCCGGCCGGGGTCGAGGTGCTGCTGATCACCAGCCGCGACACCGGGCGCTGGGTCATCCCGAAGGGCTGGCCGATGCCGGGCCTCGCGCCCGAGGCGGCCGCGGCGCAGGAGGCCTGGGAGGAGGCCGGGGTCGAGGGGGTGATGAACCCGGTCAGCCTTGGCCGCTACGGCTATCACAAGGTCCTGTCGGCCGAGGCGCAGGTGCCCTGCGCGGTGGCGGTCTACGGGCTGCGGGTGGTGCGGCTGGCCGAGAAGTTCCCCGAGGTCAAGGAACGGCGCCGGCAATGGTTCCCGCCCGAGGTGGCCGCAGACCTGGTGCATGAGCCCGAGCTTGCGCGGATCATCCTGCGCTTCGTGCCGCCACGGGAAGGCCGCCCCGCCCCGATCGCGGGGGAATGATCCGCCAGGCCATTGACCTTGGGCGGCAAATCCATAGCTATGGCCGGTGATCCATTGCGGGGACCAGGGGGATGATCCGCTACAGCCTGAAATGCGCGGCGGGCCATGGCTTCGAAAGCTGGTTCCAGGGCGCCGAGGCCTTCGCCAGCCTGCAGGGCGCGGGGCAGCTGGCCTGCCCGGTCTGCGGCGACACGAAGGTCGAGAAGGAGCTGATGGCCCCCTCCGTCCGCTCCGCCCGCAAGCAGGAGGCCGCCCCCTCGCTGCGCGACCCGGCCTCGGAGGTCGAGGCGGCGATTGCGGCCCTGCGCAAGCAGATCGAGGAGAATTCGGAATATGTCGGCGTGAACTTCGCGGCCGAAGCCCGGCGCATCCATGCGGGCGAGGCTCCGGAACGGTCGATCCATGGCGAGGCCAAGCTGGACGATGCCCGGCAGCTGATCGAGGAGGGCCTGCCCGTCGCCCCCCTGCCCTTCCTGCCGCAGCGCAAGGTCAACTGAGGGCGCATCCGGCGGAACGAGGGGAGGCCCTGCCAGTCGCCCTCTGCCCTTCCTGCTGCTGCGCGACGCCAACGTGGTCTTGCCCGGCGGATGAAATCAGCCCGCCGCGCCCTGCCCAAGCCCCAGGAGCCCGGCAGGGATCGAGGGAGAACCCTTCCGTCGGGACCCACTGGTCAATGGGGCTGGTCGAGGGGGCCTATGCCGTTCAATAGATATACCTGATCTGTTCGGTCCAGAACCGCTCCATCCGTTTCAGCGCAGTATTGATCTCGTCCATGCCGGAGGCATCCACGAGGCCGCGACGTTCGATCCCCTCGGCATGGCGGGCGAAAAGCTCCGCGATCATGCCCCGCACCTCGCGCCCCTTCCCGGTCAGCCGCACCCGGACGGAGCGGCGGTCGACCTCGGACCGCTGGTGGTGCATGTAGCCCAGTTCGACCAGCTTCTTGAGGTTGTAGCTGACATTCGAGCCCTGGTAGTAGCCGCGCGACTTGAGCTCCCCGGCCGTCACCTCGTTCTCGCCGATGTTGAACAGGAGGAGCGCCTGGACCGAGTTGATCTCAAGAAGGTTCAGCCGTTCGAATTCATCCTTGATCACGTCGAGCAGCAGCCGGTGCAGACGTTCGACCAGAGCCAGGCTGTCCAGATAGCAGGACAGGAAGGCCTTTTGCGATCCGTCCAGCACGGGGGCATGATGCGTCATTACCGATATCTCCAGCGGGGCAACTCCCGGCAGAATCGGCACAAACCGCAAACATTCAGTAAACTTGCGGCGAACTTCGCCCTATTTCTCGCGCAGCAGCCGGGTTTCGGCGAAAGCGGCGATACGGGACAAGAGGGCGGCGAGGGCGGCGGGCGCGCTGGCCTGGCCGAGGATCCAGGCCAGCAGGTCCTGGTCGTTCTCGGCCAGAAGCGCGTCGTAGGCCAGAAGCTCGGCCTCGGCCAGCCCGGCCAGATGGGCATCGGCGAAGGGGCCGAGAACCAGGTCCATCTCCTTGGTTCCCCGCCGCCAGGACCGCATCCGCATCCGCTTGAGCCGCGCTTCCGCCGTTTCCATCGCTTCCCCCGCCCGCTCAGGCAGCCGACCGCATCGCCTGCCGCATCCTGCGCTCCACTTGCGCCAGTTTGTCGGCCAAGGCAACCGCCCCGGCACGCAGGCGCTGCAACTCGGCCAGCGCGGCCTCGGCCTCGCCGCTCAGCGGCGGCGCGGAGTCATCAGGGTCGGCCAGCCCGTCGCCCTCGGCCGTCAGGAGCCAGGCGAGCGAGACATTCAGCATCCCCGCCAGCATCTGCAGCCGGTTGCCCCGCGGCTCGGCCAGGTCGTCCTCCCAGTTCTGCAAGGTGGTCAGCCGCACGCCCAGACGCTGTGCCAGTTCCTCCTGCTTCAGCCCGGCCGCCTCGCGTGCGCCGGCCAGCCGGTCGCCGAAGGTCGCCACATCCGCCGCATACCAGGTGTCGGTCCGGGTCTCGGGGCTTGTTTCCGCCATCACGCCTCTCCTTCTTGCGATATCGCTTGTGTCGGTTGGGGGGCCACCCTAAGACCTGCAGCCGACAATCGCAAACCGCCTGACGGAGTGTTTACCGATGGCCTTCCTGTCCGACACGCTGGCGCGCGTCAAACCCTCGCCCACCATTGCCGTCACCACCAAGGCGCAGGCCTTGAAGGCCGAAGGCAAGGACGTGATCGGCCTTGGCGCGGGCGAGCCGGATTTCGACACGCCCGAGAACATCCGCGAGGCGGCGAAGCGGGCGATCGACGCGGGCAAGACCCGTTACACGGCGGTGGACGGCATTCCCGAGCTGAAGGCCGCGATCTGCGCCAAGTTCCTGCGCGAGAACGGGTTGACCTATACGCCGCAGCAGGTCTCGGTCGGGACCGGGGGCAAGCAGATCCTGTACAACGCGCTGATGGCGACGCTGAACCCCGGCGACGAGGTGATCATCCCGGCGCCCTATTGGGTGAGCTACCCCGACATGGTGCTGCTGGCCGGGGGCACGCCGGTGCCGGTGGTCGCCGGGATCGAGACCGACTTCAAGCTGACGCCCGAGCAGCTGGAGGCCGCGATCACGCCGAAGACGAAATGGTTCATCTTCAACAGCCCGTCGAACCCGACCGGCGCGGGCTACACCCGGGACGAGCTGAAGGCGCTGACCGACGTGCTGATGCGCCATCCCCATGTCTGGGTGATGTCGGACGACATGTACGAGCACCTGGTCTTCGACGATTTCGAATTCTGCACCCCGGCCGAGGTCGAGCCCGGCCTTTACGACCGCACGCTGACCTGCAACGGCGTGTCGAAGGCCTATGCGATGACCGGCTGGCGGATCGGCTATGCGGCCGGGCCGGTCCCGCTGATCAAGGCGATGGGGACGGTCCAGTCGCAATCGACCTCGAACCCCTGCTCGGTCAGCCAATATGCCGCGCTGGAGGCGCTGTCCGGCCCGCAGGAGTTCCTCGCCGACTGGCGCCGCGTGTTCCAGGGCCGGCGCGACCTGGTGGTGTCGATGCTGAACCAGGCGAAAGGCATCCGCTGCCCGAAGCCCGAGGGGGCGTTCTACGTCTACCCCGACATCTCGGGCTGCATCGGCAAGGCGACGCCCGCGGGCATGGTGATCACCAACGACGAGGTCTTTGCCACCGCGCTCCTGGAGGAGACCGGGGTCGCCGTGGTCTTCGGCGCGGCCTTCGGCCTGTCGCCCAATTTCCGGGTCAGCTACGCGACCAGCGACGAGGTGCTGCGCGAGGCCTGCGCCCGGATCCAGCGCTTCTGCGCCAGCCTCGTCTGACGGGTTGACGGGGCGGCGGGCTTTGGCAAGGAATGGCGCGTGAGTGCCAGTCCGGAGTGCCCGATGTCCGCCGACCTTCCCGACTATTACTTCCGGCTGCGCGAGAACGGCGCGGCGGTGTTCCGGGTCAGCACGGAGAACCGCCAGCGCCGGATCGAGATGGACGAGTTGGCGGTGGTCAACCTGCGCAACGGCAACATCCGGCCACATGGCGAGGTGGAGCTGACCGAGGCGGACCTGCGGGCGATCCGCGACTGGCTGGAGGAACGGCGGGCGCTGCTGGCCGCGCGCGAGGTGGACGACATCCTGCGCACGCTGGACCATCTCAACCTGACGACGCACTGGGCGCAGTCGCGCGCGACGGACGACCAGCTCGAGGCGGTGACCGATGCGCTGTTGCTGACCATGCACGATTTGCGCACGGTGCTGGTGCGGCGCAAGGCCGAGCGGCTGGGGTGAGGATTGCTCCTCGTTCGACTTCGTCTCCTCGTCGCGGGTTGCGCGCGAGGAGTGACGAAGTCATCGACGAGCGGTCGGTCAGATCTGCTTTTCCGGCATCTGCACCCGCAGCCCGTCCAGCTTGTCGGTGACCTTGATCTGGCAGGTCAGTCGCGAGCGGACCGGGTCGGGGTTCCAGGCGAAGTCGAGCATGTCCTGCTCCATGCTGTCGCGGGGCGGCAGGCGGTCCACCCAGGCGGCATCGACATAGACATGGCAGGTCGAGCAGGCGCAGGCACCGCCGCAATCGGCCTCGATGCCCGGAATGCCGTTGTCGCGCGCGCCTTCCATGACCGTCAGGCCATTGGCCACGTCGACGACATGCTCCTTGCCGCCATGTTCCACATAGGTGATCTTCGCCATTTCCGCCTCTCCCGGGAATTTCCTGTCACGACATAGGCCAAAGCCCGTCGCTTTGCCAGAGGGTGAGGGTGGGCGGATGTTCCGCTCGTGTTCTCATGCCCGAAGCCCCTGCCCACCCGATCCTGGGCCGCGGGCGATCGAGGATCCGTCGCGGCTTCTGGACCGGCTGCCTGGGCCGAGGGGCAAGGGCGGGCGATCGGCCGTGAAGCGCGCCAATATCCTTGCGGAAGGATTTCGAGAGATTTCTTCCTTCAAGAAATCTGGCGGCGAGAGGGTCCCGCCGCCATTCAAGGGCCCGAGCCTATTCGATCGACAGCGCCACGAAACGCGGATCGCCGCCGCGCCGCACCAGGAGGAGAAGCGACTTGCGCCCGCCGTCCTTGGCCTCCTTGATCCGGTCCTGCAGGTCCTGCAGCCGCACGACGCGGGACTGGCCGGCCTCGGTGATCAGGTCGCCCTCGCGCAGGCCCTTGGTATAGGCCTCGGAGGCCGGATCGACGGCCATGATCATCAGGCCCTCGGTCGAGGCATCCAGCCCCAGCCGCGAGCGCATGTCATCGTCCAGCGGCGCCAGCGTCAGGCCGAGCGATTCCAGCTGGCGCGGCTCGTCCGGCGCGGCGGAGGAGGCGGGCATGGTCGTGGCTTCGGCCTCTTCGCGCCGGCCGAGGGTCACGGCCAGGGTCTCGGTCCGGCCTTCGCGCTGGACGATCACCGGCACCGCCTCGCCGATCGGCGCATCGGCCACGCGGCGGGTCAGGTCGCCCGCGTCCCGGACCGGCTGGCCGCCGAAACTGGTGATGACATCGCCCGAGGCGATCCCGGCCTCCTTCGCGGGGCCCTCCGGCACGTCGGTCACCAGGGCGCCCGAAGCCTCGGCCAGGCCCATGGATTCGGCGATCTCGGGGGTCATGTCCTGGATGCGCACGCCGAGCCAGCCGCGCCGGGTCTCGCCATATTGCTTGAGCTGGTCGACGACCTTGGACACGACATTCGACGACATCGAGAAGCCGATCCCGATCGAGCCGCCGTTCGGCGACAGGATCGAGGTGTTCACCCCGACGACCTGCCCGTCCATGTTGAACAGGGGCCCGCCCGAGTTGCCCCGGTTGATCGCGGCGTCGGTCTGGATGAAGTCGTCATAGGAGCCCGAAAGCTGCCGCCCCCGGGCCGAGACGATGCCCGCGCTGACCGAGAACCCCTGGCCCAGCGGGTTGCCCATGGCCATGACCCAGTCGCCCACGCGCATCAGGTCGGAATCGCCGAAGGAGACGAAGGGCAAGGGCTTGCCGGCCTCGACCTTCAGGACGGCGATGTCGGTCTTGGGGTCGGTGCCGATCAGCTTGGCGGGCAGTTTCTCGCCCGAGTAGAACTCGATCAGGATCTCGTCCGCACCTTCGATGACGTGGTTGTTGGTGACGATGAACCCGTCCTCGGTGACCACGAAGCCCGAGCCCAGCGCCTCGGAGCGTTGCGGGCCGCCATGGCCGGGACCGCCGAAATCGTCGAAGAAGTCCTGGAAGGGGCTGCCCTCGGGGACCATCGGCATGCCGTCGGCCGGGGCGGAGATCATGGCGGAGGTGGTGATGTTGACGACCGAGGGGCTGATCTGCTCGGCCAGTTCGGCAAAGCTTTCCGGGGCGCCGAAGGCTTCGGCGCGCTGGACCGGCGTCAGGCTGAGGCCCAGGCCGAGGACCAGCGCCAGAAGCGTGCTGGACCGCAGCGCGGCGCGGATGGAAGGGGTGAGGTCAGGCACGGTGCAAACTCCTGTTCATCGATGGCGGAGCGCCGCGTCGTCGCGTGCCTCACGCCTTGGGGGCAGAGAAACAGTGAGTGAACGGAATGCGCAATGCAAACCCCGTCACACCGCTTCAACGCCATGTGAAGGCATTTGTCATCCCGCCCGCACCAGCCAGACCAGCACCACCCCGAGCGCCAGCGCGGCGAGGCCGATCATCCGGCGCTGGTCGAGGCCGAGGCTGGCCATCAGGCGCAGCGCATCCTCGATCCGGCCGGGGGCCAGTGCAAGCACCAGCCCCTCGACCACAAGCACGAGGCCCAGCGCCAGAAGCGCGAAGCTCATGGGCTGGGGGTGGCCGGAGCAGGCGTCGCCGGGGCCGCGCCGGGGGCCTGATCGCTGCGCAGATAGTCGAAGAACTCGCTGTCGGGCTGCATCACGATCGAGGAATTCGCCCCCTTGAGCGAGGCCTCATAGGCCGAAAGCGAGCGGATGAAGGCGAAGAACTCGGTATCGCGGCCATAGGCTTCGGCCAGGATACGGTTGCGCTCGGCATCGGCTTCGCCACGCACGACCTCGGCCTGGCGGCGGGCGTCCGAGGTGAGTTCCACCACGGTCCGGTCGGCGGCCGCGCGCACGCGCTGCGCCGCCTCGCCGCCGCGGGCGATCTCGTCCGCGGCCTCGCGCTCGCGCTCGGCCCGCATCCGGGCGAAGGTCGCCTCGAGGTTCTGTTCCGGCAGGTCGGTGCGGGTCAGGCGCACGTCGATCACCTCGATCCCCAGCGCGGCCGCCTGGCGGCGGGCGATGTCGCGGATCTGGTTCATCAGCCCGGTGCGGTCCTCGGAGGTGACGCGGTTCGACGGGACCGACCCCAGGACCTCCTGGATCGCGGGGTTCACGATGCCTTCCAGACGGCGCAGCGCCTGGGTCTCGCCGCCGGTGCCGACGGCCTCGCGGAACTCGACCAGGTTGACGATGCGCCAGCGCGAGAAGGCGTCCACCACCAGGCGGCGGTCGTCCAGCATGGTGACTTCCAAGGGGTTGGTCTGCAGGCCGAGGATCCGGTCCTCGTAATAGACCACCTCCTGCACGAAGGGGATCTTGAAGCCGAGGCCCGGCTCCTCCTTGACCTGGGTGACCTGGCCGAACTGCAGGACCAGCGCCTTCTTGCGTTCGTCGACGATGAAGATCGACGACAGCGCCAGCGCGCCCAGGACGACGAGGGCGGGGATCACATACATCGCACGCATCAGTTGGTCCCCCCCGCAGCATTGCCGCCCGCGCCTTGCGCCGGCGTCATCCGGCCCAGTTCGTTCAGCGGCAGGAAGGGCACCACGCCCTGCCCCGCCTCGCCGCCCGAGACGCCATCGAGGATCACCTTGTTCATGCCGCCCAGAACCCGCTCCATCGTTTCGAGGTAAAGCCGCCGCCGGGTCACCTCGGGGGCGTTGACATATTCGTCGTAGACCGAGACGAAGCGCGCGGCCTCGCCCTGGGCCGAGTTCACGGCCTGGGCGCGATAGGCTTCGGATTCCTCCAGAAGCTGCGCCGCGGCACCGCGCGCACCGGCGGTCACGCGGTTGGCATAGGCGTCGGCCTCTTTCTCCAGCGTGTCGCGCTGCTGCTGCGCGGCCTGCACTTCGCGGAAGGCGTCGATCACCTCGCGCGGGGGCTGGGCGCGCTGCAGGTTCACCCGGATCACGCTGATCCCGGCGTTGTAGCTGTCCAGCGTCGCCTGCACCTGGGCCTGCACATCGGAGGCGATCACGCCGCGGTCGCGGTTCAGGATCGGCGACAGCTCGGAGCGGGCCACGATGTCGCGCATCGCGCTTTCGCTGACCGCACGGATCGTATCCTCGGGGTCGGCCAGGTTGAACAGGTATTGCTCGGGATCGGCGATGTTCCAGACCACCTGGAAGCCGATGTCGACGATGTTCTGGTCACGCGTGAGCATCAGGCCCGAGTCGTTCGCCGCGTCCCCGGTCCCGATGTCGGTGATCCGCTCGCCGGTCACCTGGACCTTTTCATAGGTCACCACCGGCCAGGGCGCGAAGTTGAGGCCCGGATTGCCGACGCCCGAGCTTTCGCCCAGGAACAGCTCGACCGAGCGTTCCTCGGGCCGGACGGTGTAGAAGGACATGAAAGCCCAGAGCGCCACGGCCGCAAGCCCGCCAAGCATGAGGCCCTGCCGGGTGACGACCGGGCCGCCGCCGCCGGGACCGCCGCTGCCGGGTCGGCCGGGACGGCCCCCCATCAGCACGCGCAGATGCTCTTGCCCGCGCTTGACCAGCTGGTCGATCTCGGGAATCTGCGGCCCGCCCTGGCCGGGTCCGGGGCGTCCGCCGCGACGGTCCTCGTCGCCGTCGCCATTGCCCCTGCCGCCCCGGTCGTCATTGCCGGGACCGCCACCGCCGCCCCAGGGGCCGCCACTTCCTGCCATGGATCAGAACCTCTCTTTTCGCATCACTGCCTTAGCTGTGCATCGCGGAGCGGAAATCAAGCCGCCGTGATGCCGCAATCAGGCGGTTCTCGTGGGTTTTCGCATCGTGACCAGCTCTTCCGACATGGTCGGATGGACGGCACAGGTACGGTCGAAGTCTTCCTTGGTCGCCCCCATGCGGATCGCGATGGCGGCAAGCTGGATCATCTCGCCCGCTTCGGGCGCGACGATGTGGCAACCCAGCACCTTGCGGCTGGCCTGGGAGACGATCAGCTTCATCAGCACCCGGTCGGGCTTGCCGGCGAAAGCGGTCTTCATCGGGCGGAAGGCGGTGGCATAGACCTCGACCGGCTCCTGCTCGCGCGCCGCCTCCTCGGTCAGGCCGACCGAGCCGAGCTCGGGCTGGGTGAAGACGGCCGAGGCGACGAGCTCGTGGTCGAAGGCGGTGGCGCGGCCGCCGAAGATCGTGTCGGCGAAGGCGTGGCCCTCGCGGATGGCGACGGGGGTCAGATTGATCCGGCCGGTCACGTCGCCCACGGCATGGACCGAAGGCACGGCGGTCTGGCTGAAGCGGTCGACCGGGATCTCGCCATGGCGGCCGAGCGTCAAGCCCAGCGCCTCGAGCCCGAGGTCCCCGGTGTTCGGGCGGCGGCCGGTGGCGTAGAGCACCAGGTCGAACTCGCGCTCGGTGCCGTCGGTGGCGACGGCGCGGATGCCGGTGGGCGTCTTTTCCAGCCGCATGACGTCGGTGCCGCAATGGATCTGGATGCCGCGCGCCTGCATCGCGGTGGCGACATGGCCGCGCGCCTCGTCGTCGAAGCCGCGCAGGATCTGCGCGCCGCGGTAGTACTGGCAGACCTCGACGCCCAGCCCGTGCAGGATGCAGGCGAATTCGCTGGCGATGAAGCCGCCGCCCACCACCAGCGCGCGCTGGGGCAGCTCGTCGAGGTGGAACATCTCGTTCGAGGTGATGGCAAGCTCGCGGCCCGGAATCTCGGGGACGAAGGGCCAGCCGCCGGTGGCGACCAGGATGTGGCGCGCGGAGAACTCCTCGCCCGAGGCGAGGCGGACACGGTGGGGATCGACCAGCGTGGCGCGGGTGTCGTGGATGGTGACGCCGGCATTCTGCAGCGTGTTGCGGTAGGCCCCTTCCAGGCGGTCGAGCTCGGCCTCAAGCCGGGCGCGGAAGGCGGACCAGTCGAAAAGCGCGTCGCCCAGGTCCCAGCCGTAGCTGCGCGCCTCCTCGAAGGTCTCGGGGAAGGCGCTGGCGAAGACCATCAGCTTCTTCGGCACGCAGCCCCGGATCACGCAGGTGCCGCCCATGCGGCTCTCCTCGGCCAGGCCCACCTTCGCGCCATGTTCGCCCGAGGCGACGCGCGCCGCGCGCACCCCGCCCGAGCCGCCGCCGATGACGAAGAGATCGTAGTCGAAAGCCATGTTTTCCCGCCTTTCGATGGCCAGGGGCCGGCCCTAGTCGCCGAGATCGGCGAAGATGTTGGCCCCCTCGCCGAGGTCGACCTGGCCATCCTCGATCCGGCCCGAGTTGATGTCGCGCACCGTGACCTTGCCGTCGCCGTTGCCGACCACCACGATGTCGCAGATGTCGACGAACAGCCCGTTCTCGACCACGCCGGGGATCTGGTTCAGGACCAGCGCCAGCTGGCGCGGGTTGCCGATGCGCCTGAGGTCGAGGTCGAGGATGTAGTGCCCCTCGTCGGTGCGCAGCGGCTTGCCCTGGTCCAGCCGCAGCGCGACGTCGCGGTTGAGGACGTCGAGGCTGTAGAGCGTCTCCTCGATCAGCGCCTTCGTCGTCTGCCAGCCGAAGGGGACCACCTCGACCGGCAGCGGGAAGGCGCCCAGCTGGGCGACCGCCTTCGCGGCATCGGCGATGACGATCATCCGGTCCGAGGCGGTGGCGACGATCTTTTCCTGCAGAAGCGCCGCGCCGCCGCCCTTGATCAGGTTCAGGTTCGGGTCGAACTCGTCCGCGCCGTCGATGGTCAGGTCCAGCCAGCGCACCTCGTCGAGGCCCACCACGGTCAGCCCAAGCTCGCGCGCAAGGTCGGCCGTCCGCGACGAGGTGGCGACGCAGGTCAGCTTCAGCCCCTCGGCCTTCACCCGCTCGGCCAGGGCGCGCACCATGAAGGCGGCGGTCGATCCGGTGCCGAGGCCGAGCTTCATCCCGTCCTCGACGAAATCCACCGACCGGCGCGCGGCGGCGTATTTGGCACGGTCGATCGGCGAAAGCTCGGCGGTCATGGCGGGACTCCGTTGGTTTTCCCCGGCATAACGCAAAGGTCCGGCAAGGGCGAGAGGGTTCTGCCCCGCCCCTCACGCCTCCTGGTCGAGCCGCGCGAGGGCGGCGCGCACCTCCACGGCCGTAAGCGCGCCATCGCCGTCGCCGTCCAGCCGCAGGCTTGCGCGCAGGAGCGCCGCCTCGCCTTCGTCCAGTGCGGCCAGCGCGGCCGCCTGGCCCTCGGCCGCCATCTCGGCCCCGTCGAGAGTGCCGTCGCGGTTCAGGTCGGCCGCCGCGAACTGCCGCTCCATCCGCCCGCGCGCCCTTGCGCTGGCCGCGCGCTGCGACACGGAAAGCTCGGCCCGCAGGACGGTGCCGTCGCCATCGAGGTCCATCGCCCAAAGCCGCCGCAGCGCCGAGGCGCGGGCCGCAGCCCGTTCCAGCGCGATATGCTCCTCGATCCCCGCGGCGGTCAGGCCCGCAGGCCCGCCGAAGCCCGCCACCAGATCCACCAGCCGGGCGGCAAGACGCTCCGGGTTGCGCTCCATCGCCTCGGCCAGGGGATCCCCGCCGTCTTCCGCAAAGGCCCCCTGCGCCGCGAACAGCATCGCCAGCGCCAGTGCCGCCATGATCCGAACCATGCCTGCCTCCCGATCTCGTGTCCCGGGCAGACTTGCGCATCAGGGTTGCGAAAAGGTTAATCCGCGCAATCGCACCATATCCGCCAAAGTGAGTCGCTTTTGACCCGACGATCCGGCATAGCTTGCCGCATCCTTGCCGCCTGACGAAGCCCAGGACCCCGATGTATCTGCTGCATTACGCCCCGGACAATGCCTCGCTGATCGTCCGCCTCGTGCTGGACGGGGCCGGCATCCCCTATGCGACGGCGCTGGTGGACCGCACGAAGCGGCAGCAGGACAGCGCCGGCTATCGCGCGCTGAACCCCACCGGCCTGATCCCGGTGCTGGAGACGCCGCAGGGCCCGATTTCCGAGACCGGGGCGATCCTCTTGTGGCTGGCCGAGACCCACCAGCTGGCCCCGCCCCCCGGCCATCCCGACCGGCCCCTGTTCCTGAAATGGCTGTTCTTCCTGTCGAACACGGCCCATGCCGACCTGCGCCAGATCTTCTACCCGCATCAATACGCCCCGGCCGAGGCGCATCGCGGCCATCACGAGATCATCGCGGCGCGGATGCTGCGCCATTTCGCGCTGCTCGAGACGGCGGCGCTGCAGCATCCGCAGCTCTTTGCCGCCGCGACGCCGCTGGGGGTCTATACGATCGTGCTGGCCCGCTGGGCCGCGCTCTACCCGCCGCAGGGGCCGCGCTGGTTCGACGCCTCCGCCTTCCCGGCCCTGCAGGCGCTGGCCCGCGCGCAGGAGGCGCGGGTCGAGACCCCCGTCGTCGCCCGGGCCGAGGGGCTGGGCCCGCATCCCTTCACCCGGCCCGAACAGCCGAATCCGCCGGAAGGAAGCGTGTTGTGACCCTGACCCTGCACCACGCGCCCGACTTCGCCTCGACGATCATCCGCTTCGCGCTGGAGGAGCTGGAACTGCCGCATACGCTGGCGCTGGCCGACATCGACGGCGGCGCGCTGGCCACGCCCGAATATCGCCAGGTGAACCCGGTCGGCCTGATCCCCGCGCTGGAAACCGACAGCGGCCCGATCTTCGAGACCGGCGCGATCCTTCTGTGGCTGGTGGACCAGACCGGCCGGCTTGGCCCCGGACCGAAGGAGCCGGACCGGGGGGCGTTCCTGTCCTGGCTCTTCTTCACCTCGAACGCGCTGCATCAGGCGGCGCTGGCGATGTTCTACCCGCACCGCCCGGCCGGAGAGGCGAATTCCGCCGCCGCGCAGGAGGTCGCGCAAGAGCAGATCACCGCCCGCCTCGGCCTGATCGAGACGATGATCGCCACGCAGGCCCCGCGCTGGCTGTCGCCAGACCACCCCGGCGTGCTGGGCTATTACATCGGCGTGCTGGTGCGCTGGCTGATCCTGCTGCCGCCCGCGCCGCATGGCATCGCCCTTGCCGACTTCCCCCATCTGCAGGCGGTACTCGCCGCGCATGAGGCGCGCCCTGCCGCGCAGCGTGTCGCGGTCTCGGACCGTCTCGGCCCCCACCCCTTCACCAAGCCAGGTACCTGATGTTCCTCTCCGTCTTCGACATGTTCAAGGTCGGCATCGGCCCGTCCTCCAGCCATACCATGGGCCCGATGGTCGCCGCCGCGCGCTTCCTCGACACGATGCGCGCCTCGCCCTTCCATTTCCACGGGCTGCGCGCCTCGCTGCACGGCTCGCTGGCCTTCACCGGGGTCGGCCATGCCACGGACCGGGCGACGATCCTGGGGCTGGCCGGCTTTCTGCCCGATACCTACGACGCCGAAAAGGCCGACGCCGCCTTTGCCCGCATCCGCGACACCAGGATGATCGAGGTGCCGGGGCTGCCGCCGCTGGCCTTCGACCCGGTGAAGGACCTGCATTTCGACTTCGGCCCCGCGCTGCCCGGCCATGCCAACGGCATGATCCTGAAGGCCACCGATGCCCAGGGCGACGTGATCCTGGAGGAGACCTATTACTCCATCGGCGGCGGCTTCGTCCTGACCGCGGCCGAACAGGCCGAGGCCGGGGGCGCCAAGGCCAAGGCCCGGGCGGACGTGCCCTATCCGTTCGAGACCGCCGCCGAGATGCTGGAGATGGCGCGGAAATCCGGCCTGACCATCGCCCAGATGAAGCGCGCGAACGAGTTGAAGTTCCGCTCCGCCGCCGAGCTCGACGCCGGGATCGCCCGCATCTGGCAGGTGATGAACGACTGCATCGACCGCGGCATGAAGGGCGAGGGCATCCTGCCCGGCGGCCTGAAGGTGCGCCGCCGCGCCAAGGGCATCCACGATGCGCTGATGGCCGAGCGCGGGTTGAACCTGACGCCCCCGCATACGATCAACGACTGGATGTCGCTTTACGCCATGGCGGTGAACGAGGAGAACGCCGCCGGCGGCCAGGTCGTCACCGCGCCCACCAATGGTGCTGCGGGCGTGGTGCCCTCGGTGATCCGCTACTGGCTCGACCATGTGCCGGGGGCGAGTGTGGCGAAGGTCGGCGACTTCCTCCTGACCGCCTCGGCGATCGGCGGGCTCTGCAAGCACAACGCCTCGATCTCGGGCGCGGAAAGCGGCTGCCAGGCCGAGGTCGGCAGCGCCGCCGCCATGGCCGCCGCCGGTCTTTGCGCCGTGCTGGGCGGCACGCCGGAACAGGTGGAAAACGCCGCCGAAATCGCGCTGGAGCATCACCTCGGCATGACCTGCGACCCGGTGAAGGGCCTGGTGCAGGTGCCCTGCATCGAAAGGAACGGCCTCGGCTCGATCAAGGCGGTCTCGGCCGCGAGCCTCTCGCTGCGCGGCGACGGCCAGCACCTCGTCTCGCTCGACGTCTGCATCGAGACCATGCGCCAGACCGGCCTCGACATGAACGAGAAATACAAGGAAACCTCGCTCGGGGGGCTCGCCGTCAACGTCCCGAACTGCTGAGACGCGGCCCCCGGACGCAGCCTGCCTCCGGCGGGAGTATTTCCGCCAAGAGGAAGCCGACTTCCTCTTGGTCAAATACTCTCGGGGGGTTCGGGGGGCGAAGCGCCCCCGACACCGAGCTTTCGCGCGTTCTTCACGCGCGAAGGCGAGACCAAAGACTTGCGCGGAACGCGCTCCGCATGAAAACCGCCGCCACGCCCGCGATGTCGCTTTCAGGCTGGCAGGCCCCGGTTTCGCAGGCTAGTCAAGGGCATGGCCAGGGACACCACACTCCAGGGCATCGTCCTGATGCTCCTTTTCTGCATGATCGCGCCGCTTCTGGACGTGGCGTCGAAACTGGCGGCCGAGAACGGCATGCCGGTGGGCCAGATCACCACCGCGCGCTTTCTGGTGCAGGGCGCGCTGATGCTGCCCGTGGTCCTGGCCATGGGCCTCAGCCTGCGGCTCACGCCGCGCGCCTTCGTCTACAGCCTCTTGCGCGCCTTCTTCCTGATCGTCTCGACCTATTCCTTCGTCTCCGGCATCCAGGTCATGCCGATCGCCGATGCGCTCGCCATCGCCTTTGTCGAGCCCTTCATCCTCTTGATCCTGGGCAGCCTGATCTTCGGCGACCATGTCGGCCCGCGCCGGATCCTGGCCTGCGCGGTCGGCTTCGGCGGCGCGCTCCTGGTGATCCAGCCCTCGATCCAGGTCTTCGGCCTGGTGGCGCTCTGGCCCCTTGGCACCGCCTTCTGCTTTGCCTTCTACATGCTGGTCACGCGGGCGGTCTCGGCCTGGATGCATCCGGTGGCGATGCAGTTCCACACCTCCTGGACCGGGCTCCTGCTCTGCCTGCCGGTGATGGTCGCCTTCGACGGCTCGGGCATCGGCCCGCTGGATCCGCTCTGGCCCGAGGGCTGGAACTGGCTCTGGCTCTTCGGGGTCGGCTTCTGGGCGGCGGTCAGCCACATGAGCATGACCTATGCGCTGAAATACGCACCCTCGGCCACGCTGGCGCCGCTGCATTATTCGGAGATCGTGGTGGCGGTGATCCTGGGCTACCTGATCTTCGACGACTTCCCCGATGCGGTGACCTGGACCGGAATCGCGATCATCGTCGCCTCGGGCCTCTACATCATCCACCGCGAGCGGCTGTCGGCGCGCGACAAGGCGGCCACGGCGGCCTCGGCGGCTACGGCGGCGTTGACCGAAGCGCCCTGATCGCCGCGTCCAGCCGTCGGCGGGGCAGGATCACCAGCATCCCCGGCGCGTCGAACTCCAGCGCCACCCGCCGCGCCACCACCCGGTTCGAGGTGCCGATCATCCCGTGCGGCGCCAGCTCCAGCCCCTCGATCGGCCATTCCAGCCCCCGGCTGCGCCCCGTCACCCGCGCCATCGGAAACAGCGACAAGGGCTCTCCGGGCCCAAGCTCCAGCTCCAGCCGCGCCGGGGCGGCGAAGGCCAGGTCCCTCGGCCCGATCAGGATGCAGGCCCGCTCGGCCCGCGTGACCAGCGTGTTCATCGCCGCAAGGCCGTGGTCCAGCCGCGCCCCGGCAAAGCCCAGCGCCAGCACGAAGGGCGCCTCGACCGAGCGCAGCGCCTTGTCGAAATCGGTGGTCGCCTGTTCGGCCAGATGATGCTGGCGCGCCGGGGGAATCGCCGCCCGCGCCGCCGCCGAGAGCGAATCGAAATCGCCGATCACCGCCTCGGGCATGGTGCCCAGGCGCAGGAGCCGGTCGGCCCCGCTGTCCGCCGCCACCGCCACCGGCGCGCGCGCCAGGCACAGCGCCAGGTCCCGCGCCCCGAAAGGCCCGCCCCCCGCGAGCGTCACCCCCGCTGAAGTCTGGACAATCGGCGGCTTCATGTAGGACTGTCTCCAAATAAGGCAGGATTCTCTGGCCCCGGCCACAATCAATCCATCAAATTACCCATGTCTGTCCATGGATTAGGACAGCCGATCTGCAAGATAGGCTGCGGTAGAATGTGAAAGGCGGTCCGGTCATGGCCAGTGAGAGCAAGATCCTGACGGTGTCCTACGGCACCTTCAGCTGCACGCTGGAGGGGTTCGACGACCCGTTCAACACCATGAAAGCCATCGCTGAATATTTTCGCGACCTGGCGGCCGAGGACCGCTATTTCGGGGCCGAGCCGCCGCAGCCCGATGCGGCCATGCTGCACCGCATCGCCGAGCGTGAGGTCGGCCGCCTCGCCGACAGCCGCGTACGCGAGAATGCCGTGGCCCTCCACCCGACGGAGGAGGCCGGTCCGATCCGCCGCGTCACCACCCGGCCGCGGCCGGCCGGCGATCCGGGCGAAGCGGCCGGGCGGGCGCACGCCAACCCGGAGATCGCTCCCGGCTTGCAGGATCTGATCCCCTCGGGCGTCGCCAGCAAGCTCGCGCGTATCCGTCAGTCGGCGAACCCCTCGGCCCTGACCCCCGAGGCCTTCGCGCCGGTGGTCGAACCCCCTGCGCCCCCCCTGGCCCCGGAACCCCCCGTGGCGGAAGCCCCGGCTGTCGCCCTCCTCGACGAAGGCCTCCCCCAGCCTGCGCCGGGCGCGACCGGGACTCCGGCTGTTGCCCTCCAGGCCGAACCCCTTTCCGCCGACCTGGTGGCCGGGCCCGAGCCGGTGATCGACGCCGCCCCGGTCGCCGAAGAGACCGTCGAGACGGTGGAGAGCCCTGTCGAGGATCGGCCAGAGCGCAGCGAGGAACCCACGCCGCTTCCCGCCGAAGCCGCCGACATCCTGCCCGAGGCCATGCCGGACGCGCCGCTGTCGCTGACCGATGCGCTGCTTCAGGACCCCCTGCCCGAGGCCGGCCCGTCCGAGGGATCCTCCGCCGACCTGTCGCCCGCCCCGGTGGACGCTGCCCCGCAGGACGCTGCCCCGGTGGACGCTGCATCGGCCGAAGCCGCAGAGGCCTCCGACTCCGCGCCGAAAAGCCGGAGCAAGCGGGTCAATTCGCGTGTCGTCCGCCTTCATCCGGCCGAAGATGCCGCGGCCCGCGACCCGAACGCGATCCGTCCCCGGGATCGTGGCGACGCGGATTTCGCCCGCCTCCTGCGCCAGGCCGACGACGTCATGTCGGATTCCGAGAATCGCCGCCGGCTGGAGTCCATCGCCCATCTGAAGGCCGCCGTCGCCGCGACCGAGGCCGACCGCGCCGCGGGGGCCGATCCGAAGCCCTCGGCCGAGGCCCGGCAGAACCCCTATCGCGACGATCTGGCCCAGAACGAGCCGGACGCCCCGCCGAAGCCCGAACCGCAGGTCAAGCCGCGCCGCAAGACGGTCTCGGTCCGCGCGCAGGACCCGCGCCCCGGCACGATCCGGCCGGGCATGATCAGCCCGCCGCCGCTGGTCCTGGTGTCCGAGCAGCGGATCGACCGTATCCAGCCGCCCGCCCCCACCCCCGCGGCACCCGCCGCTGCCGCCCCCGCCGCCCAACCCAAGGTCGGCCTGCGCAGCGGCCGCCTGACCGGCGCGATCGGCGCGGGCGCTGCGGCGGTGACCACGCTGCCGGCAAAGAAACTGGTGCTGGAACAGCGTTCGGGCCCGGCCGATGCGGAGGAGGAGGACGATCTCGCCGACGACCTGAGCGATGCGGACGCCGCCGGCCTGTTGCGCTTTGCCGAGCAGGTGGGCGTCAAGTCGATGGTCGACATGCTGGAAGCGGCCGCCGCCTATGCCACCTGCGTCGAGAACCGCAGCCAGTTCACCCGGCCGCAGCTGATGCGCCGCCTGCTGGCCAGCGCGGGCGGCACGAAGATCAGCCGCGAGGAAGGCTTGCGCAGCTTCGGCACGCTCCTGCGCACCGGGCGGATCGAGAAGGTCGGCCGCGGCCATTATGTCCTGGCCGAGCACTCGCCCTATCTCGCCGAGGCCCGCCGCATGGCCTGAGGCCCGGCCGGGCCCCACCGTCCCAGGGATCGGGCTGGCCGATGCTACGGAAGGAAGGGCCTACAAGAAGCCGAGGCCCGACATCGGGTCGCCAGTTCTGCCAGCACATGGATCGCTTCATCCAGCCGACCGGGATCACCGCCGGCCCTCTTGGGCAGGCCAGCACCCGCACACCTTGAATCCCGGGATCGAGCTGGTCGCCCTGTCTCGCCAAGATCCGGCCGGCCTCAATCCTCCCGCTGCGCCGGGGCGTCGGGATCGGGCTGGCCGATGCCACGGAAGATGAAGCGGAAGGGCAAGGCCCAGAGGAAGCCGAGCCCGACATAGATCGCCAGTTCCACCAGCACCGAGGGCCGCTCGATCAGCCCGACCAGCGTCACCGCCGCCACGACATAGGCGGGCAGGCCGATCAGCAGGATCACCAGCGCCCAGCGCCTGCGCGCCTTATAGCTCAACGCCATTCCGGCCCCCCGTTCCCAGCCGCCGCGGAGAGCCCGCGAAGCAGCGTGATGCGCACCATCAATCGGCGAAGGGGTCGGTCACCAGGATCGTGTCGTCCCGCTCCGGCGAGGTCGACAGAAGGGCGACCGGGCACTGGATCAGCTCCTCGATCCGGCGGACGTACTTGATCGCCGCCCCCGGCAGTTCGGCCCAGGAGCGCGCGCCGGCCGTGGTCTCGGACCAGCCCTCCAGCTCCTCGTAGATCGGCCTGCAGCGCGCCTGTTCGTCGGCGGCGGTGGGCAGATAGTCCAGCCGCATGCCGTCGAGGTCATAGCCGACGCAGATCTTCAGCGTCTTGAACCCGTCCAGCACGTCAAGCTTGGTCAGCGCGATGCCCGAGACGCCGCTGGTGGCGCAGGTCTGGCGCACCAGCACCGCATCGAACCAGCCGCAGCGCCGCTTGCGCCCGGTGACGGTGCCGAATTCATGCCCGCGCTCGCCCAGCCGCTGGCCGTCCTCGTCCTGCAGTTCGGCCGGGAACGGGCCTTCGCCGACGCGGGTGGTATAGGCCTTCACGATCCCCAGCACGAAGTCGATCGCGGTCGGTCCGACGCCGGTGCCCGTCGCCGCCTGCCCCGCGATGGTGTTCGACGAGGTCACGTAAGGGTAGGTCCCATAATCGATGTCCAGGAGCGAGCCCTGCGCGCCCTCGAACAGGATCCGCTTGCCCGCGCGCCGCGCCTCGGTCAGCACCTTCCAGACCGGCCCGGCATAGGGCTTCAGCTTCGGCGCGATCTCCAGGAGCTGCGCCTTCAGCGCCGCCGGATCGACCGGCTCCAGCCCAAGGCCGGCCCGCAACGCGTTGTGATGGGTCAGGAGCCGTCCGATCCGGGTGTCCAGCGTCGCCGAATCGAACAGGTCCGCCACCCGGATCGCCCGGCGGCCGACCTTGTCCTCATAGGCGGGGCCGATGCCGCGGCCGGTGGTGCCGATCTTGGCCACCGTCGTCTGCGCCTCGCGGCCGCGGTCCAGCTCGCCATGGATCGGCAGGATCAGGCTGGCATTCTCGGCCAGCATCAGGTTCTCGGGCGAGACCTCGACCCCCTGGTCGCGCAGCTTCTCGATCTCGGCCACCAGGTGCCAGGGATCGACCACCACGCCATTGCCGATCACCGACAGCTTGCCGCCGCGCACGATGCCGGATGGCAGCAGCGAGAGCTTGTAGACCGTGTTGCCGATGACCAGCGTATGGCCCGCGTTGTGCCCGCCCTGAAAGCGCGCGATGACATCGGCGCGCTCGGACAGCCAGTCGACCAGCTTGCCCTTGCCTTCATCGCCCCATTGGGCACCCACGACGACGACGTTGGCCATGTTCAATCCCCGAGTCTGTCAAACCACGCGGGGTATAGCGACAGCCGCCCGCAGGGGAAACCCTGCAATTGCGCCATGCCTCCGTTGCGGATCTGCGGTAACAGGGATCATGGACACCATCATCTACCACAACCCCGCCTGCGGCACCTCGCGCAACACGCTCGCCCTGATCCGGGCGGCCGGGATCGAGCCCGTTGTCGTCGAATACCTGAAGACCCCGCCCGACCGCGAGGCGATCCGCGCACTGGCCGGGGCGATGGGCCAGCCCCTGCGCGCGCTTCTGCGCGAGAAGGGCGCGTTGTTCACCGAACTCGGCCTCGGCGATCCCGCGCTGTCCGAGGAGCAGATTCTCGACGCGATCGCGGCGCATCCGGTGCTCTTGAACCGTCCGATCGTCGCGACACCCCTCGGCACCCGCCTCTGCCGCCCCTCCGAGACGGTGCTGGCCCTCCTGCCGCCGCAGTCCGGCCGCATCAGCGGGGAGGACGGCGAAGACCTGGACCCGCCCGGCCGCGCCTGACGCCTCCCGGCCGGAAGTCTGGGTCCGCGATCCCGCCGGGCGGTCCGGCGGGGCTGGCGTCTCCGCCCCGGCGACCGGGGCGGTATTCATGGAGCCGCACCCCGGCCGCTTTCGCCGGCACATTCCGGCCCTGCGGCCGGTATGTGATGGCCCGCACCGCCCCTGCCGCGGCGATGCACTGACCCGCGACACGGCCCGGCTTCCTGGCGAGTGCCCGCAAAGCGGATGTCAAAGCTTCCCGTCCCGCGTGACGGGACAAGGCAACTGCGGCGGAAGCGACCCGGACCGCGCGGTCCCCCGTGCAGCCCGCCATGCGCGACGCCCTGTCGACAGCGCACAGGATCCCCGCCGTCCCGCCGGGCGACCCTTCCCGGCATCTTCCCATCCCCTGCGCCTATTTTCCGCCGCGCCACCGACCCCATGCCCGCGAAGCGACCCCTGGTCCGCATCAGCCGACTGGTCCCCGGCCCTCGCCTTGGCTAGCATGGCCCGGACCGAAACTCCTTCAGGGCATGACCATGGGTATTCTGCTGCGCTGGCTGGGCGCTTTCCTCCTGATCTCGGCGATCTTCAACCCGACCTCCTGGAACTACGTCACCTGGGCGCGGGCAGAGTGGGACCGGCAGATGCCGCTGATCGTCTTTCTCGGCCTGATCCTGGCGGTGGCAGCCATGGTCTATGTCGTGGCGACGATGCGCTCCATCGGCCTGGTCGGCGCGCTGGTCATCGCCGCGATCTTCGCCGCCGGGCTCTGGGTGCTGACCGACTGGGGCCTGCTGGGGCTGGACAATTCGGCGCTGAACACCTGGCTTGCGATTCTGGTCCTGTCGCTGATCCTCGGCATCGGCATGTCCTGGTCGATCCTGCGCCAGCGGCTTTCCGGCCAGCAGACCACGGACGAGGTCGATGGCTGAGACCTTCCTCTACCTCACGCTCGGCACCGGCGACCTGCCCCGCGCCGCCCGCTTCTACGACGCCGCCCTCGCGCCCCTGGGCCTGGTCCGCCGCGCCACGGAAGAGACCGAAGTCGGCTACGGCCTGCCCGGCGACGGCACGACGCGGCTCTGGATCACGCTGCCCTTCGATGGCAGGCCCGCGACCCCGGGCAACGGCACCATGCCCGCCCTCCTCGCCCCCAGCCGGGCGGCGGTCGCGGACTTCCACGCCGCCGCCCTCGCCCATGGCGGCAGCGACGAGGGCGCGCCGGGCCTGCGCCCCTACGGCCCCGGCTTCTTCGCCGCCTATGTCCGCGACCCGGACGGCAACAAGCTTTCCGCCGTCCACCTGGACCGGCCCTGATCTTGCTCCTTTGCCGAAACTCCCGCCGGAGGCAGCCGGCCCCTTCCCGGCGCGCCCCCTTCGGCACGGGTCCGCGGCAGCGCCGCCGCGGGGGGCTCGATGCCCCCCGTGGCGGCTCCCCCGTCCGGGAACAGACCCTTGCGCCCCCCGGCCCTTCCGCCTAGATAGGCGCGTCACCTTGCGGGAAGCCCCATGGAAAACGTCGTCCTCACCATCCACCTGATCCTCGCGCTCCTCCTGATCGGCGTCGTGCTCCTGCAACGCTCCGAGGGCGGCGGGCTTGGCATCGGCGGCGGGGGCGGCACCGTCTCGGCGCGCGGCGCGGCCACGGCGCTGACCAAGCTGACCTGGATCTTCGCCTCCGCCTTCATCGTGACCTCGATCGCGCTGACCGTGCTTGCCACCCGTGGCGGCCAGGGCGGCTCGGTCGTCGACAGCGTCGCGACGGATGCGGCCCCGGCCGAAGCCCCCGCGACTCCGGCCCTCGGCGGCGACCTCCTGCCCCCCTCGACCGGCGATGCGCCCGCCACCCCGCCCCGCGCGGATGCGCCGGCCCCCGCGACAGCTCCGGCGACCAATCCCTGAGCGGGCGCATATCCGCCACAACTGCTTGGATTGAGCCTGGCACCGCCCGCATGATCTAGCGGCGGGCGTTGCCTATCTTGCGGGAAGTCGCTATAGGACGACTCCCGTGGTGCAGCGATTCCACCGTTCCGAATCGCGTATGAAACACGGGGGCCAGGGCCATGGCGCGATACATCTTCATCACCGGCGGCGTCGTCTCCTCCCTCGGCAAGGGCCTCGCCTCCGCCGCCCTCGGCGCGCTCCTGCAGGCCCGCGGCTACACCGTCCGGCTGCGCAAGCTCGACCCCTACCTGAACGTCGACCCCGGCACGATGTCGCCCTTCGAGCATGGCGAGGTCTTCGTCACCGACGACGGGGCCGAGACCGACCTCGACCTCGGCCATTACGAACGCTTCACCGGCGTGCACGCCCGGATGACCGACAGCATCTCCTCGGGCCGGATCTATTCCAACGTGCTGGAGAAGGAGCGGCGGGGCGACTATCTGGGCAAGACGATCCAGGTCATCCCCCACGTCACCAACGAGATCAAGGACTTCCTCCGCATCGGCGATGAGGAGGTCGACTTCATGCTCTGCGAAATCGGCGGCACCGTCGGCGACATCGAGGGGCTCCCGTTCTTCGAGGCGATCCGCCAGTTCATCCACGAACGCCCGCGCGGCCAGTCGATCCTGATGCACCTGACGCTGCTGCCCTACCTCGCGGCCAGTGGCGAGCTGAAGACCAAGCCCACCCAGCACAGCGTCAAGGAACTCCAGTCCATCGGCCTCGCCCCCGACGTCCTCGTCTGCCGCAGCGAACACCCGATCCCGGACCGCGAGCGCGAGAAGATCGCCCTTTTCTGCAACGTGCGCAAAGAGGCCGTCATCCCCGCCTACGACCTGAAGACGATCTACCAGGCCCCCCTCGCCTACCACCAGGCGGGCCTCGACCAGGCGGTCCTCGACGCCTTCGGCATCACCCCCGCCCCGAAGCCCAACCTTGCCCGCTGGGAAGACGTGATGGACCGCCTCTCCCATCCCGAGGGCGAGGTCCGCGTCGCCATCGTCGGCAAGTACACCCAGTTGGAAGACGCCTACAAATCCATCGCCGAGGCCCTGACCCACGGCGGCATGGCGAACCGCACCAAGGTCCGCGCCGAATGGATCGACGCCGAGATCTTCGAACGCGAGGACCCGGCGCCCTGGCTGGAGAACTTCCACGCCATCCTCGTCCCCGGCGGCTTTGGCGAACGCGGGACCGAGGGCAAGATCCGCGCCGCCACCTTCGCGCGGGAAAAGAAGATCCCCTATCTCGGGATCTGCCTCGGCATGCAGATGGCGGTGATCGAGGCCGCCCGCAACCTCGCCGGCGTCAAGGATGCCGGGTCCGAGGAATTCGACCATGAAAAGGGCGCGAAACGCTTTACCCCCGTGGTCTACCACCTGAAGGAATGGGTCCAGGGCAACCACACCGTGCGGCGCAAGGCCGACGACGCCAAGGGCGGCACCATGCGGCTTGGCGCCTATACCGCGAACCTCAAGGACGGCTCCGCCGTGGCCCGGATCTACGGCACCACGGTGATCGAGGAACGCCACCGCCACCGCTACGAGGTCGACATCCAGTACCGCGACCAGCTGGAGAAATGCGGGCTGGTGTTCTCGGGCATGTCCCCCGACGGCCGCCTGCCCGAGATCGTCGAGGTCAAGGACCATCCCTGGTTCATCGGCGTCCAGTTCCATCCCGAGTTGAAGTCGAAGCCCTTTGCCCCGCACCCGCTGTTCGCCGATTTTGTGCGCGCCGCGGTCGAGAATTCGCGTCTGGTCTAGGCCCTTCGCGGGTCGACTACCTAGGGTAGAAAGGTGGTGTTTCTGCTCGCCTTTGGGCTGGAAAACAATGCCTTATCTGCCACATCAGCGAACATACATTCGGATATGATAACATCGCAACTTGTGTATGGGGCCGACGACTTAATACTTTGTTAATACAGATTAACCGTCGGGATCTTCCCGACTTTTACCCTAGGGAACTGTGCCATGAAGAGCAGTCTTGCACTGTTGCTTGTAACGATTTCCGCACCCAGCCTCGCCGTTGCGCAGGACATGTCGGGTGGTGTTACCCTTGGCTTCGGCCAGCACTCCGTCGACGAGATCGACCAGGATCTTTCGACCGCGACCCTTGACGGCCGCGTCGATTTCGCCTTCGCCAACGGCATGACCTTCGGCGTCGAGGCCGGGTATATCGACCTTGGAGTCGATGGCACGCCGATGGATGTCAGCGGGACCAACGTCGAGTTGGACGTCGGCTACAAACTGTCGAACGGCCTCTCGTTCGGTGCATACGCCGGGCAGACGACCCTCAACGTCGCCATGATTCCGTTCGATATCTCCCTGAAGTCCATCGGCGCGGAAATCGGCTATGCCACCGGAGGCTGGGACCTGGGCCTGTCGCTCGGCCGCACCTCGACCAGCCCGGACCTGGGCGTCGACATCGACAATCTCGGCCTGACGGTGAAATATGCCGCGATGCCGAACCTCGACATCGGCGGTGCCTTCCTGCGCGCAACGCTTGACGTTGGCGGGACCGACGCCGACGTCGACATGCTCGGCCTGGCCGCCGCCTACGACATCAACGAGCAGTTCTCGCTGTTCGGCGGCGTGAGCCGGACGTCGCAGGACGATCTGGACCTTGACGTGACCACCATGGGCCTCGGCGTCGGCTACGACCTGTCGCAGATGACGGGCATGGCCTCGGTCGTGTCGCTGGAACTGGCGCGCACCGAGCTTGAGGTCTCGGGGCTCGGCTCGACCGACCTCGACACCGTCCGCATCGGGCTGACGCTGCCGCTGGGCGGCAAGGGCACCGAAGCGCCGCTGAACAGCGTCGCCGATTCGATCTTCAACCCGCGCCACGGCGCGGTGAACGCCGCCCTGACCGGCGCGTTCTGATCAGACGCAAGCAGGATCACGGGCGGCGCGTGCCCTCGCGCCGCCCGTTTTCGTTTCGCCTTGCCGCCCCTTGCCCAGGCAGGTGCCCGGTGTCAGGCTCCGGGCATGATCGCGCGCGCAAGCATCTTCTTCTTCCTGTGCCACCCGGCCGGGGCCGAGACCGTTTCAGTCAAGGAAATCTCCTACGCCGAGGTCGCGGAAACCATTCCCCTGGTGCTGGATTTCGAACGTCCCGCACAGGTTCTGGGCGGCCTTCTGGTCTATCCCGGCCTCGCCATCGGCGAGCGATTTGCAGGTCAGAGCCTGATGGCGCGGCAGGATGACATGCTGGTCTGGCACGAGGTGCTGGAGGACAGTTCGCCCGATGCGCCCCTGACCGCACTGCCGGCCCCCGCCCCGGGCGACCTGGTTTTCCGGCACGAGGGCCACTGGAATTCCGTCGCCCTGCATGGCGTCGGGCCCGGCGGCGTGCCGGGTACGGGAACGCTGGCGCTCAGCTTCGATCCGCCAGTCTGCTACCTGGCCTTCCGCAGCGCGATCGACGGCATGTCGCGCTTTGGCGAGGTGAACAACACGATCCTGCGCGGCAAGCCCGAGGGCTCGTTGAACCTGCGCTTCTTTGACGTCGAGGGGCGGCTGCTGGCGAACTTCATGCGCTCGTACAACCCGGAGGGGCCGATCGCGGTGGGGTACATCCAGTCGGGCCAGGCCGAGGCGATGATCGCGGGGGTACTGCTGCAGAACCTCGACCTTGGCGGCGTGGCCATCGACGACCTGCGGTTCGACCCGCTCTGTCCCTACAAGCTGTTCTAGCCTGACCGCCGGGACAGACCGGCAAGGCCAGGCTTTCCGCGTCAGATATGGGGCCCGTCGGCCCCATCGTCACCCGGGGCCTGTCACCGGCGAGACCGGCCCCGATATCGGCGTTCGGCGGGCCGATGCTCGCCAGCGCGTAAAGCAGGCGACAGGGAAAGGGCCGCGGGAAATGGAGCGCGGCGCTTCACCGGGATCGACCCTGCCCGCCCCAAACAGAGGGCCGGATGCCCTGCGGCCCCGGCCCTTTGGTTAATAGCCCCTGAATGTCCGCCCGCAAGCCCTTGATTTTCCAAGACGCGGCCAGACCGCCCGCGTGGTCAGCCCAGCATCCCCAGGATTACCGGCTCCACCTCGTGCCAACCTTCCCACATCATCTTCAGCGCGACATAGACGATGATGGCCAGGCCGACGAAGGCAATCCAGCGGTGCTTGTTCAGAAGCTTCGCGATGAAGCTTGCCGCGAAGCCCATCATCGCGATCGACAGGGCCAGGCCGATGATCAGCACCGTCGGATGATCCTTGGCCGCCCCGGCCACGGCCAGCACGTTGTCCAGAGACATCGAGACGTCCGCGATGACGATCTGCCAGGCGGCCTGGGCGAAGGTCTTGCGCGGCGCGTCGTCGGCCACGGCGCCGTCCTTGTCCAGGTCCTCGTTCACGAGTGCCTCGACCGCCTCGATGTCATGTTCGTGCGCCCCGGCGCGCAGCTCCTGCCACATCTTCCAGCAGACCCAGAGGAGCAGGATTCCCCCCGCGAGGAGAAGGCCGACGATCGCCAGAAGCTGCGTCGTGATCAGCGCGAAGCCGATCCGCATGATCGTGGCGGCGGCGATCCCGACAAGGATGGCCCGGCCGCGCTGATGGGCAGGCAGCCCGGCCGCGGCGAGGCCGATCACGATGGCATTGTCACCCGCAAGCACCAGGTCGATGCCGATGACCTGCAGAAGGGCGATGAAGCCCTCGTAGGTGAAGATTTCCATGCTGTCTCCGCCTGTCGCGTTCCGGTTCGACTGGTAGTTACGCGGACAACGTCACAGGCACAACCCGGTTGCGGGCTTTTCAAGCCGGGGCGGGCGCGGTAGGCAGGCCCATGCTCTCGTATCAACATCTCTATCACGCCGGAAACCTGGCGGACGTGCAGAAGCACGCGGTGCTGGCCTGGGTGCTGGACTACCTGACCTGCAAGTCGAAGCCGCTGACCTATATCGAGACCCATGCCGGGCGCGGGGTCTATGATCTCGGGGCCGACGAGGCGGTCAGGACCGGCGAGGCGGCGGCGGGGATCGCGCTGGCCGAGGCCCTGTTTCCCCCCGACCATCCCTATCGCCAGCGCCTGGACGAGGCGCGCGCCGCGCATGGGGCGCGGGCCTATCCCGGCTCGCCCCTGATCGCCGCGCTGGGACTGCGCGAGACGGATTCGATCCACCTGGCCGAGCTGCACCCGCAGGAGTTCGGCCATCTGCGCGACGCCGCAAGGGACTGGGGCGCGCATGTCCACAAGCGCGACGGATTCGAGCTGGCTCTGGCCCTGACGCCCCCGACCCCGCGCCGGGGGCTGATGCTGATCGACCCCTCCTGGGAGGTGAAGGCCGATTATGACGCCATCCCGCGCCATATGGCGAACATCCATCGCAAGTGGAACGTGGGCATCCTGATCCTGTGGTATCCGATCCTGAAGGGCGGGCCGCACGGACCGATGCTGAAGGCGCTGGAGGCGGCCTTTCCCCAAGGCCTGCGCCACGAGGTCCGCTTTCCCCCGGTGCGCGAGGGGCACCGGATGGAGGGGTCGGGCCTCTTCATCGTCAACCCGCCCTTCGGACTGGAGGAGGAGCTTGCGGCCCTGTCCCGCCGCTTCGCCAGCCTTTCCAAGCCTGCGCCCAGGACCTAGATATCCCGAATGATCGACATTCTCCGCCGGCTGCTCGCCCCCGACCCCGCCCGCCTCCCCGAACCCGACGCCCGCCTTGCGCTGGCGGCGCTTCTGGTGCGCATCGCCCGGACCGACGGGCTTTACGCCGCCGAGGAGGTGGAGCGGATCGACCGCACGCTGGCGCAGTACCACGGGCTCGGTCCCTTCGAGGCCGCGCGCCTGCGGACCGAGGCCGAGGACCTGGAGCGGCAGGCGCCCGACACCGTGCGCTTCACCCGCGCGCTGAAGGCGGCGGTGGCGCTGGAGGACCGGGCCGACCTGATGGCGGCGCTCTGGTCGGTGGCGCTGGCCGACGGGCTGCGCGACGCCGAGGAGGACCGGCTGATGCGGATGGTCGCCAGCCTGCTGGGGCTGACGGATGTCGAATCCGCCCGGGCGCGGCAGCGGGCGGAACGCCGCGAGGCCGAGGAATGATCGCCAGCCTGGGCATGTATGATTTCGGTCCCGCCATGGCCGCGAACGACCGGCTTTGGGCGGGCATCCGCGACGGGTTGCGCGCCAGGGGCCTTGCCGCCCCCGAGGAACTGACCCGTGGCGAGGCGGCCTATTGGCCCGCCTGGCAATCGCCGGAGCTGGTGCTGTCGCAGACCTGCGGCTATCCGTTCCGCGCCCGGTTGCAGGACCGCGTGGCCTATGTCGGCACGCCGGATTACGGCATCGAGGGCTGCGCGCCCGGCCATTACCGCTCGGTCCTCGTCGCGCGCGCGGATGATCGCCGCGACCGGGTGGAGGAGTTCGACGGCGCGCGCCTTGCCTTCAACGAGGACCTGTCGCAGTCGGGCTGGGCCGCGCCGCAGAACCATGCGGCGAAGCTTGGCCTGCGGCTGGTGCCGGTCCTGCGCAGCGGGGGGCATCGCCTTTCCGCGCAGGCGGTGGCGGAGGGCCGGGCCGAGATCGCCGCGCTGGATGCGGTGACCTGGCGGCTTTTGCAGGCGGTGGAGACGGCCGTGACGCGGCTCAAGGTGGTGGGGATGACCGATCCGACCCCCGGCCTGCCGCTGATCGCGGCGCGAGGGGCGGATGTGGCGGCGGGTTTCGCAGCCGTGACCGAGGCCATCGCCGCGCTGTCGCCCGAGGACCGGCAGTGCCTGGGCCTGCGCGGCCTGGTGCGCATCCCGCTGGCGGACTACCTCGCGGTGCCAAATCCGCCGGCCCCGCCGGCAGTTCTGCCGGGAAACTGATCAGATTGCCACCGTCCGCTTGGTAAAGCGCCCGAATCTTCGTTGCAATGGCGCGGATTCCCTGCCCTACTGCCGGACCAGACGCCCCCAGACCGCAAGCCAGATGCCAGAAACCCCTTCCGATCCCCCGGTCATCGAAATCCATGACCTGCACAAGAGCTATGGCCCGCTCGAGGTGCTGAAAGGCGTCGACCTGATCGCGCCGCGCGGCCATGTGATCTCGCTGATCGGCTCATCCGGCTCGGGCAAGTCCACCCTCCTGCGCTGCTGCAACCTCTTGGAGGACAGCCAGCAGGGCGAGATCCGCTTCGAGGGCGAGGCGGTGCGCTGGCGCGGCGAGGGGCTGAACCGGCACCCGGCCGACCGGGCGCAGGTGACGCGGATCCGCACCAACCTGTCGATGGTGTTCCAGCAGTTCAACCTCTGGTCGCACCTCACCATCCTGCAGAACGTGATGGAGGCGCCGGTCACCGTCCTGCGCCGCGACCCGAAGGAGGTCGAGGAGAAGGCGCGGCACTATCTGGCCAAGGTCGGCATCGCCGACAAGGCCGACGCCTGGCCCGCGCAGCTGTCGGGCGGCCAGCAGCAGCGGGCGGCCATCGCGCGGGCCCTGTGCATGGAGCCGCGCGCGCTTCTCTTCGACGAGCCGACCAGCGCGCTGGACCCCGAGCTGGAGCAGGAAGTGGTCCGCGTGATCAAGGCCCTGGCCGACGAGGGCCGGACGATGCTTCTGGTGACGCATGACATGAAGCTGGCCGCCGATTGCTCGGACCGGGTGATCTTCCTGCACAAGGGCCGGATCGAGGAGGAAGGCCCGCCCGCCACCCTGTTCGGCAACCCGCAAAGCGAACGTCTGCGCGGCTTCCTGTCGGCCACGGCCGCCTGACCCGCGCCCCGCGAAATCCCGCTGCACCTGACCGGACAGTGGCGTAAGATCAACATACTGCAATCCAGAGGGAGACCTTGAATGAAGAAACTGCTGCTGGCCACCGCCTTCGCCCTTGTCGCCGGTTCCGTCGGCGCCCAGGACGCGATCAAGATCGGCACCGAAGGCGCCTATGAGCCCTACAACTATATCGACCAGGCCACCGGCGAGCTGGTCGGCTTCGAGATCGAGCTCGGGGCGGAACTGTGCAAGCGCGCCGGGCTGACCTGCGAATTCGTGCAGAACGACTGGGATTCGATCATCCCGAACCTGCAGTCGGGCAACTACGACGCGATCATGGCCGGCATGTCGATCACCGACGAGCGCAAGCAGGTGATCGACTTCTCGGAAAACTACACCCCGCCGTCGAAATCGGCCTACCTGGCCCTGTCGGCCGACGCCAACATCGGCGAGGGCGCGGTGATCGCGGCGCAGACGGGCACGATCCAGGCCGGCTACATCGCCGAGCAGGCCGGCAACACGCTGCTGGAATTCGCCACGCCGGACGAGACCGTCGCCGCGGTGAAGAACGGCGAGGCCGATGCGGTCTTCGCCGACAAGGACTATCTGGTGCCGATCGCCGGCGATTCGGGCGGCGCGCTGGTGATGCTTGACAACGACGTGGCGCTGGGCGGCGGCATCGGCATCGGGATGCGCAAGTCCGACACCGAGCTGCGCGCGAAGTTCGACGAGGCGATCAAGGCGATGAAGGCCGACGGCTCGCTCAACGCGCTGATCGTGAAGTACTTCGGCGAAGAGTCCGACAAGTTCTGAACGGAAAGGGGCGGCCTTCGGGCCGCCCCGTCCCGGCATCCCGATGTTCGAGTTCTGCACCGATCCCGCTTCGCTTACCGGCCTGAGATGGTTTGGCTGCTATCTCACGACCGCCACGCATTTCAGCTTCTACTGGTCCTTCGGGACCGTGATCCTGCTGCTGCTCGTCACTGCGCCCTGCGCGCTGGCCTTCGGCTTTCTCGGGGCCTCGGCCGCACGGTCGCATGTCGCGCCGGTCTCGCTGCTGGGGCGGGGCTATATCGCGGCGGTGCGGGGCGTCCCGGACATCGTGTTCTTCCTGTTCTTCATCATCGCGCTTGACCAGGGAATCGAGTGGTTCAAGCATCTCATGGTCTGCGAGGACCTGTCGCAGCCGGTCTGGAACAACGGCGAATTCCGCGTCTGCGCGGCGGCCAAGGTGCCGGCCGGGGATGCCGCGCCCTGGGTGGTGAAGGCCTATGCCTTCGGGCTGGCGGTCTTCACCTTCGCGATCGTCTTCGGCGCCTTCGCGGCCAACGTCCTTTACGGCGCGATGCAGGCCGTGCCGCGCGCGCAGCTCGAGACCGCCGAATCCTACGGCATGTCGCACCGCCAGGTGTTCCGCCGGATCCTGGTGCCGCAGATGTGGATCTATGCCCTGCCCGGCCTGTCGAACCTGTGGCTGATCCTGATCAAGGCGACCCCCTTGCTGTTCCTGCTGGGGATCAAGGATGCGGTCTACTGGGCGCGCGAGCTGGGCAGCGCCAAGACCAGCGGCAACAACCCCTTCCCGCATGGCGACTGGCGGCTGTTCTACTTCCTCGCGCTGCTGGTGTTCTACCTGCTGGCCACCCGCATCTCGGAAATCGGGCTGACAAGGCTGACGCGGCGGCTGTCGCGCGGGCAAGCCACGCGGGCGGGCGAGGAGATGCGCAAGGGGGCTGCGGCATGAGCTGCTGGGAAACCTTCCAGGCCTATGCGCTGCGTTCGCTGGGCTATGGCGAACGGCTGTTGCCGCGCGAGGGCTATGACCTCTGCCAGCAGTTCACGCTGATCGGCTCGGGCCTGATCTGGAACGTCTATTTCGGCGTGCTGGCGCTCTTCACGGGCTTCTTCCTGGCCAATGCGCTGGCGCTGGCCAAGGCCGGCCGCAATCCCTGGCTGCGCAAGCCGGCCGAGTGGTTCATCTTCCTGTTCCGCGGCTCGCCCCTCTTCATCCAGTTCTTCCTGGCCTACGAGGCGCTGGTCCTCTTGCCCAAGGCCGGGATCGAGGTCTTCGGCCTGACGGTCGAGACCGCCTGGACCACCAGGGCCTGGGCCGGGGCGCTGTTCGTGCTGGTCCTGAACACCGCCGCCTATTCGGCCGAGATCTTCCACGGCGCGCTGAAATCCATCCCCAAGGGCGACCTCGAGGCGGCGGATGCCTATGGCATCTCGGGCTGGCAGAAGTTCCGCCGGATCGAATGGCCCACCATGCTGCGCCTGGGCTGGCCGGCCTATACCAACGAGGCGATCTTCCTGTTCCACGCCACGACGCTGGTGTTCTTCAGCGGCTTCCCCGCCTTCCAGCAACGCGGCGACGCGCTGTATTACGCCAACTACTTCGCCGACAAGACCTTCAACCCCTTCATCCCCTATCCGATCGTCGGCTTCTATTTCGTGCTGATCACCCTGGCGCTGATCTGGCTGTTCGGGCGGATCAACCGGCGGCTCAACCGGCACCTGCCGTCGAACCTGAAAAGCAGAATTCGCTTGCGTCCGCAGCTGATCCGGTAGTAGGCTACTTTTGATCAAATTATCCGGGCACCCGCCCGGACCCCGTGGAAACGCCTAAAAGAAGGCCCGCGGGGGAGGCGATCGAAACCAGGGGAAGGACCAAGGGCATGGTCCGAACCTGCGCATCAGGCGGGCCTTCGCAGGCCCCGGGCGCGGGGATCGTGCCCTTCCTGAGACATGATGATGAAGGATTGGCTGAGAAAGCACCCCGACGTGCGGACCATTCGCGTGGCCGCCGCGGATCTGAACGGGCAAGCCCGCGGCAAGCGCGTGCCCGCCCGCTTTGCGGAAAAGGTCGTGAAGGACGGGACGCGGTTCCCCTTCTCGGTCCTGAACCTCGACATCTGGGGCGAGGATATCGACGACAGCCCGCTGGTCTTCGAGCAGGGCGACGCCGATGGCGTTCTGAAACCGACCGAGCGCGGCTTCATGCCGATGCCCTGGCTGGAGGCGCCGACCGCGCTTCTGCCGATCTGGATGTTCCGTGAGAACGGCCAGCCCTATGAGGGCGATCCCCGCCACGCGCTGCGCGCGGTGGTGGAGCGTTACAAGGCGCGCGGCCTGACGCCGGTCTGCGCGATGGAGCTGGAATTCTTCCTGATCGACGACAGCGGCAAGACCATGCAGGTCCCCGCCAGTCCGCGCTCCGGCAAACGCCGCAAGGCGGCCGAAACCCTGTCGATCCGGGCACTGGACGCCTTCGACACTTTCTTCACCGACCTCTACGACGCCTGCGAGGCGATGGACATTCCCGCCGACACCACCACCTCCGAGACCGGGCTGGGTCAGTTCGAGGTGAACCTGATGCATTGCGACGACGCCCTGCGCGCCGCCGACGACGCCTGGCTGTTCAAGATGCTGGTCAAGGGCCTGGCCCGCCGCCATGGTTTTGCCGCCAGCTTCATGGCCAAGCCCTATCTGGAATATTCCGGTTCGGGCCTGCACACGCATTTCTCGGTGCTCGACACCAAGGGCGACAACATCTTCGACTCGGGCGGTCCGAAGGGCACCGCGCAGCTGCGTCATGCCGTGGCGGGCTGTCTGAACGCGATGCACGATTCCACGCTGCTCTTCGCGCCGCATTTCAACAGCTACGAGCGCCTCGTGCCCGACAAGCACGCGCCGACCGCGATCAGCTGGGGATATGAGAACCGCACCGCGGCGATCCGCATTCCGGCAGGCAACCCCGCCGCCCGCCGGATCGAGCATCGCGTGGCCGGGGGCGACGTGAACCCCTACCTGATGCTCGCCGCGATCCTCGGGGCGGCGCTGACCGGAATCGAGGACGAGATCGAGCCGCCGCCCGCCGTCACCGGCAACGCCTATGCGATGGACCTGCCGCAGATCCCGGCCAGCTGGGAAGCGGCGATCGACGCTTTCGAACATTCGGACATCCTCTACCGCTTCCTGCCCAAGGAGCTGATCCGCAACCTGGTGCAGACCAAGCGGCAGGAGTTGCACTACATCGCCGAGCTTTCGCCCGAAGAGCGGGTGGAGCTTTATCTCGACACCGTCTGACCGCTTTTCGTTCGCCCTCGGCCCCGCCTCGCCGGTTCGCCCGCGAGGAGGAGACGCAGTCGAACGACGAGCACCCTCTTGACCGAAGCGCCATTCCGCACCCACCTTAGGGAAAAGCAAAGGGCCAACAGATGCAGATCGGCATTCTTCAGACCGGAGCCTCGCCCGACGCATTGCGCGGCGAGCATGGCGATTACCCGGATTTCTTCGAGCGCCTGCTTCAGGGCCGGGGCCTGGCCTTCCGCCGGTACCACGTCGAGGCGATGGAATTCCCCGCCTCGGTCCACGATTGCGATGGCTGGCTGATCACCGGCTCGCGCCACGGGGCCTATGAGGACCATCCCTTCATCAAGCCGCTCGAGGATTTCGTCCGCGAGGCCTATGCCGAACATGTCCCGGTGGTCGGCATCTGCTTCGGCCACCAGGTCATCGCCCAGGCCATGGGCGGCAAGGTCGAACGCTATGCGGGCGGCTGGTCGGTCGGGCCCACCGACTATGACTTCGGCGGCGAGAGGTTCACCCTGAACGCCTGGCACCGCGACCAGGTGACCCTGAAGCCCGCGATGGCAGAGATCGTCGGCTCCAGCGACTTTTGCGAGAATGCGGCGCTGCTTTACGACGACCGCATCTTCACCGTGCAGGCCCATCCCGAATTTCCCAACTCCTTCGTGGACGGGCTGATGCGCACCCGCGGCCCCGGCCTCGTCCCGGACGAGCTGATGGCCGCCGCCCGCGACCGTTTCCAGGGGCCGCTCGACAGCCCCCGGATGGCTGACCGGATCGCGGATTTCTTCCTGTCTCACCAAGCCAAGAAAACTGGGGCCGAGAAGCTCCGCGCCTGATCGTCAGTCGCGGGGGCCACCCCCCAACCCAAGTGTGACCCATGTCCAAATGGACCGACCAGCTGCCCGAGGCAGCGCGCGACTACATCGGCAACCGCCGGGTAGACGAAGTGGAATGCATCATCGGCGACATCGCCGGCGTGGCGCGCGGCAAGGCGATGCCTGCCGCGAAATTCGCCAAGCAGACCAACTATTTCCTGCCGAACTCGATCTTCCTGCAGACGATCACCGGCGAATGGGCCGACAACCCGTTCGACGCCTTCACCGAACCTGACATGATCCTGGAGCCGGACTGGTCCACCGCCACCGCCGCGCCCTGGACCGCCGACATCACGCTGCAGGTGATCCATGACGCCAAGGACCAGCAGGGCAACCTCGTTCCCTTCTCGCCGCGCAACGTACTGCGCCGGATCGTGGATCTCTACGCCGCGCAGGGTTGGCGGCCGGTCGTCGCGCCCGAAATGGAATTCTTCCTGACCGCCCGCAACATCGACCCCAACCTGCCGGTGATCCCGCCGATGGGCCGCACGGGCCGGCGGGCGGCGGGCAAGCAGGCCTATTCGCTGTCCGCCGTCGATGAATACGGCAAGGTCATCGACGACATCTACGACTTCGCCGAGGCGCAGGGGCTGGAGATAGACGGCATCCTCCAGGAAGGCGGCGCGGGCCAGGTCGAGTTGAACCTCGCCCATGGCGATCCGGTGCGCCTGGCCGACGACGTGTTCTTCTTCAAGCGCCTGATCCGCGAGGCGGCGCTGCGCCACGACTGCTTCGCCACCTTCATGGCCAAGCCCATCGCCGGAGAACCGGGGTCCGCGATGCACATCCACACCTCGGTCGTCGATACGAAAACCGGCAAGAACATCTTCGCCGGTCCGAAGGGCATCGAAACCGAAGCCTTCATGCACTTCATCGGCGGGTTGCAGAAACATCTCGGCGCCGCCGTCGCCCTGTTCGCGCCCTACGTCAACAGCTACCGCCGCTACGTCCCCGACTTCGCCGCCCCGATCAACCTGGAATGGGGCCGGGACAACCGCACCACCGGCCTGCGGATTCCGATCTCCAGCCCGAACGGGCGGCGGGTGGAGAACCGCCTGCCCGGCATGGACTGCAACCCCTATCTCGGCATCGCCTCTACCCTGGCCTGCGGCTATCTCGGGCTGATGAACAAGGTCCAGGCCCGGCCGGAGTTCACCGGCTCGGCCTATATCGACAGCGAGGACATCCCGGTGAACCTGGGCGACGCGCTGGACATGCTGGACGAGGACGCGGCGCTGAAGGAGGTCATGGGGACCGAGTTCGTCAAGGTCTACGATTCGGTGAAGCGCAACGAATACAAGGAGTTCCTGCAAGTCATCAGCCCATGGGAGAGGGAGCATCTGCTCCTGAACGTCTGATGAATCTCCTGCATGCGAACGACCGGCGGGGCGAATATCCCGCCAGCTATTATGCTGCGACGGCGGCACCCCTCGACCGTTTCCCGGTCCTGAAGGGCGCGACCCGCGCCGATGTCTGCGTGGTGGGCGGCGGCTATACCGGCCTTTCCGCGGCGCTGCATCTGGCGCAGAAAGGCTATGACGTGGTGCTGCTCGAAGCGCACCGCATGGGTTTCGGCGCCTCGGGCCGCAACGGCGGGCAGGTCGGTTCCGGCCAGCGGCAGGATCAGGTCTGGATCGAGAAGGCCGTGGGGAAGGAGAACGCGCATCGCCTATGGTCGCTGGCCGAGGAGGCCAAGACCCTGGTCAAGGACCTGGTCCGGGACCATGCGATGCCCGTCACCTTCCACCCCGGCATCGCCCATGCCTGCCGGTCCGAGGCCGAGGTCCGCGAAACCCATGCCTATGCCGAGAAACTGCACCGCGACTACGGTTATGCCCATCTGGAGCCGCTGGACCGCGCCGGCATCCGTCGCCTGATCGGCTCGCAGGCCTATGTCGGCGGCGAGATCGACCGGGATGCGGGCCATCTGCATCCGCTCAACTATGCCATCGGCCTGGCGCAGGCGGCGGTCAGGGCGGGCGTCCGCATCCATGAGCTGTCCGAGGTCCACCGGGTCGAGCCGGGGCCGAGGCCAGTGGTCCGCACCCCCTCGGGCCATGTCGATTGCGCGACCGTGGTTCTGGCGGGCAACGGCTATCTTGGCCAGCTTTCGCCGAAGGTTGCGGCAAAGGTCATGCCGATCAACAACTTCATGGTGGCGACCGAACCGCTGGGCGACCGCGCGCGGGATCTCTTGTCGGAACCCGTCGCCGTCGCCGACACCCGCTTCGTGGTGAACTACTGGCGGCTCTCCGAGGACAACCGGCTGCTGTTCGGCGGTGGAGAAAGCTATGGCTACCGCTTTCCCGACATCATCAGGACAGTCTCGAAACCGATGCTGGAGGTCTATCCGCAGCTTGCGAAGACCCGGATCACCCATGCCTGGGGCGGGACGCTGGCGATCACGCTGAACCGGATGCCCTGCTTCACCCGGCCGGGGCAGAACCTGCTGTCGGCCTCGGGTTATTCCGGGCATGGGGTGGCGATGGCGACGCTGGCGGGCAAGCTGATGGCCGAGGCGGCGGCGGGACAGCAGGAACGGTTCGACCTGATGGCCGGCCTGCCGCAACCCCGCTTCCCCGGTGGCGCGGCGCTGCGCTGGCCGCTCCTGGTCACGGCGATGACCTGGTATTCGATGCGCGACCGGCTGGGTCTGTGATCAGAAGGACCAGAGGGTGAGGCTGTCCGGCCCCAGTGCCTGAACCTCGCGCAAGCGCGGCCGCGGGGCATCCGCCAGCGCCGCAAGGCCCAGGGCCCCGAGCGCCGGATGCCCCTCGTCGCCGATCAGCACGCCGCCGGAGAACAGGGCCAGTTCGTCCACCAGCCCGGCCCGGACCAGCGCGCCCGCCAGCGTGCCGCCGCCTTCGCTGAAGATCCGGGTCAATCCCCGCGCGGCAAGCGCCGACAGGGCGGCGTTCAGGTCAAGCCGGCCCGCAGCTTCCGCGGTCTCGATCAGGGTCGCGCCCGTGGCCTCCCAGGCCGCCCGCGCCGCCCCGGGGGCCGAGGCGCCATGCAGCATCCAGACCGGATTGTCCCGCGCGGTCCGGCCAAGGCGGCTGTCGGGGGAATGGCGCAGCGCCCGGTCCAGCACGATGCGGACCGGCTGCCGCACCGCCCCCATGTTGCGCACGGTCAGGTCGGGGTCGTCGGCCAGGGCGGTGCCCGAGCCCACCATCACCGCGTCATGCGCCAGGCGCAGCGCATGGACCTTGCGCCGCGCCTCGCCGCCGGTGATCCAGCGCGACTCCCCCGTCGCCGTCGCCGTCCGGCCGTCCAGGCTTGCCGCCAGCTTCAGCGTCACGAAGGGCAGCCCCCGCGTGACCCGTTTCAGGAAACCCGCATTCGCATGCCTGGCCTGATCGGTCAGGACGCCCTCGGTCACCGCGATCCCGGCAGCGCGCAGCATCGCGTGCCCCCTGCCCGAGACGCGGGGATCCGGATCGGTCAGCGCGGTCACCACCCGCGCCACGCCGGCGGCGATCAGCGCCTCGGCACAGGGCGGGGTGTGGCCATGATGGGCGCAGGGCTCCAGCGTGACATAGGCCACGGCGCCCTGGGCCAGCGTCCCGGCCTGCGCCAGCGCGCGGACCTCGGCATGGGGACGGCCGCCGGGCTGGGTCCAGCCGCGCCCGACCACCAGGCCCTGCTTGGCGATAACGCAACCGACAGCCGGATTGGGCCAGACATTGCCAAGGCCCCGCGCGGCAAGGCGCAGGGCATGGGCCATGTGGTCCTGGTCGCTCACTCCTCGCCCGGCGCGCCGGGGCGAAGCTCGCTCACGAAGCGGTCGAAGTCGTCCGCCGCCTGGAAGTTCTTGTAGACGCTGGCAAACCGCACATAGGCAACCGTGTCGATCCGCGCGAGGCTTTCCATCACGATCTCGCCGATCTGCTTGGACTGGATGTCGGTGTCGCCGAGGCTTTCCAGCCGCCGGACGATGCCGCTGATCATCTGGTCGATCCGTTCGGGGTCGATCGGGCGTTTCTGCATCGCGATGCGGATCGAGCGTTCCAGCTTGGCGCGGTCGAAATCCTCGCGCTTGCCGGAGGACTTGATCACGACGAGATCGCGCAGCTGGACGCGTTCATAGGTGGTGAAGCGGCCGCCGCAGGCCGGGCAGAACCGGCGGCGGCGGATCGAGACGTGATCCTCGGCCGGTCTGGAATCCTTCACCTGCGTGTCGATGTTGCCGCAGAATGGGCAGCGCATCGGCCCCCTCCTTGCTATGGTTGTCCTGCCTCAAGGCCGGGTGTTCTCCCCGGTTCCTGCCACAGACTATAGGCGACCGTCGCGCATTTCGGCCAGCGCGAAGTTACAGGCCCCGCATCTGGGGGGCCCGGTGTGGCGGCGGGGACTCATTTCAGTCGCAGCTGCGGGTCCAGGCCTTGGCGTCGACGTCCCAGCACTGGCCGATTTGGGACTTCAGTTCCGAAAGGATATCCAGCGATGTCGCGACGCTGCCCGGATCGCAAGCAAGCGTCGCCAGAAGCGTTTCGCCCTCCAGCACATTGACGCCGCCTTCCAGTTTGGCGGCCTCGTCCATCCGGTCGAATGAGGTCCAGACTTCGTAGGTCGTTCCCTTGTTGGTGAAAGCCAGGCTGTCCCAGATCGCCCGCCCGACGCCCGGCCAGGGGGTATAGGCGGCGGTTTCCAGCGGTTGGGTGAGGGCCAGTTCGGGCTGGCCCTCGGGCCCGAAGGCATAGTTCAGGGCGCCGGTCTTGTGGCAGACCTCCAGTATCTTTGCGCCGATGCGGCAGGAAAAGACGGTGTCGCCCTGGCAGGTTGCCCCGGCCGGGGCGGCGAGAAGGACAAGGAAAAGGGCGGCGCGCATGGAGGACTCCTTTGCCGGGACTGTGCGGCAGAGGGGCAGAGCAGACAAGGCCGGTTCTCCGCCGGTCCTGCCTGCCGGTTTGCGGCCCGCGCTACTGGCCGAGATGCAGCGCCACTTCGCCCGACCAGGGCTCGGTCACGCCGCGCCCGCCGCCGAGGTCTTCCAGGATGGGCCGCAGCCTGTCGAGGTTCGCGATCATCGCGGGCCGGGCGGCCACAAGGGCCTCGGTGCTGTCCCATTCGCCGATGACGACGAAGCTGCGGTCTCCCGATTTCACCAGCCAGAAGTTCCGACCGCCGCGCAGGGATTTCATGTCGAAATCCTGGTGCAGGCGGACGAATTCGGCTTCCATACCCGGCTTCACTCGCATGTGGACGACATTCATCGCGGTCATGGCACATCCCCCCCGTTTGCCAAGGGGAAAGGATAGCACGAATGGGGTGAGTCGGAGGTCTGGTGTAGGGTGGGTGCCAACCCACCCTGTGCGAGGTGGTGGGTTGGCACCCACCCTACGCTTGCGGCTCGGATACGAGCCGCCGTTAGGCAGCTGAACGGATCATCGCCAGCCAGCGAGCAGCCGTGCCTGCATCACGGATACGCAAGGTGACTTCCCCCTGATTGGTCAAGCGGGCCTCGGGAAAGGCCGCCATCACGCCGTCAACCGTCAGCTTACCGCGCCTCAGTTCCGGCTTGCGGATGTAGGCCAAAACCCACTCGTCATTTGGGACGGCGGCAAAACAATAATCGCTGTCCCGGTAAATCCTCAGGCTGTTGAGGAAGCCCTGTTCATGGGCATTCATGGACATGCCGACCTGTCCTGAGAAACCATCGACAATCGCATCGAACGCGACCTTGGCGTCCGACGAAACAATCTCTTTACGCAAATCGGCGATGTTCATAGCGTAGTGCTCACTGATCCAGGAACGACCGCAGCTTCCGGCTCCTGCTCGGGTGCTTCAGCTTCCGCAGCGCCTTGGCCTCGATCTGCCGGATGCGTTCCCGCGTCACGCTGAACTGCTGGCCGACCTCTTCCAGCGTGTGATCGGTGTTCATGCCGATGCCGAAGCGCATCCGCAGCACCCGTTCCTCGCGCGGAGTCAGCGAGGCCAGCACCCGGGTCGTGGTTTCCTTCAGGTTCTCCTGAATGGCGCTGTCCAGGGGCAGGATCGCGTTCTTGTCTTCGATGAAGTCGCCGAGCTGGCTGTCCTCCTCGTCGCCGATCGGGGTCTCCAGCGAGATCGGTTCCTTGGCAATCTTCATCACCTTGCGGACCTTTTCCAGCGGCATCTGGAGTTTCTCGGCCAGCTCCTCGGGCGTCGGTTCGCGGCCGATCTCGTGCAGCATCTGGCGGCCGGTGCGCACGAGCTTGTTGATCGTCTCGATCATGTGGACCGGGATGCGGATCGTGCGGGCCTGGTCGGCGATGCTGCGAGTAATGGCCTGCCGGATCCACCAGGTCGCGTAGGTGGAGAACTTGTAGCCGCGGCGGTATTCGAACTTGTCCACGGCCTTCATCAGGCCGATGTTGCCTTCCTGAATGAGATCAAGGAACTGCAACCCGCGGTTGGTGTATTTCTTGGCGATGGAGATCACCAGGCGCAGGTTGGCCTCGACCATTTCCTTCTTGGCCTGCCGCGCCTCTTTCTCGCCCTTCTGGACCTGGTTCACGATCCGGCGGAATTCGCTGATGTCGACGCCGATATACTGGCCGACCTGCGCCATTTCGTTGCGCAGCTCCTCGACCTTCTCGCGCGAGCGCTCGATCAGCGCCTGCCAGCCGCGCCCGGCCTTCTGCGACATGCGGTCCAGCCAGGTCGGGTCCAGCTCGTAGCCCTGGTATTCGTGGATGAATTCCTGACGGTTGATCCGCGCGGCATCGGCCAGCTTCACCATGCCCGAGTTGATCGACATGATCCGCTTGTTGATGCCGTAAAGCTGGTCGATCAGCGCCTCGATCCGGGAGTTGTTCAGATGCAGCTCGTTGACCAGGAGCACGATTTCCGACCGCAGCTTCTGGTAGGCGGCCTCGTCGGCGGTGGAGAAGCGCTGGCTGGACGACAGCGTCGCGTTCATCCGGCTTTGCTGCATGTCGGCCAGATTGTCATAATCGCGGGCGATCAGGTCCAGCGTCTCCAGCACGCGCGGCTTCAGCGCGGCCTCCATCGCGGCGAGCGAGAGGTTGGAGCCCTCGTCGTCCTCGTCGTCGTCGGCCTCGCGCAGGATCGGGTTGCCGTCGGCGTCCAGCTCGGGTTCGGCGCTGGCCGAGCGGCGCGGGGCATTCTCGACCTCGACATCGTCCAGCGCCGGGCCGTCCATGTCCTCCTCGCCGTCGAGGCTGCGGCCGAAGGTGGCCTCGAGGTCGATCACGTCGCGAAGAAGGATCTCCTCGTTCAGAAGTTCGTCGCGCCAGATGATGATGGCCTGGAAGGTCAGCGGGCTTTCGCAAAGCCCCGCGATCATCGTGTTGCGGCCGGCCTCGATCCGCTTGGCGATGGCGATCTCGCCCTCGCGGCTGAGAAGCTCGACGCTGCCCATCTCGCGCAGATACATCCGCACCGGGTCGTCGGTGCGGTCCAGCGTCTCGCTGGTGGTGCCGGCGATGGCGATCTCGCGGCTGGAGGAGGTCTCGACCAGTTCGCCCGCGGGGGCCTCGCCTTCCTCGACCTCTTCGTCCTCGATGACGTTGATGCCCATCTCCGACAGCATGGACATGACGTCCTCGATCTGTTCGGAGGACACCTGCTCGGGCGGGAGAACGGCGTTCAGCTGGTCATAGGTGATGTAGCCCCGCTCGCGCGCATCGGCGATCATCTTCTTGACCGCGGCCTGGCTCATGTCGAGCGAGACATCGGGTTCTTCCGCTTCCGGCTTGGCGTCGTCGGTGTCCTTGAGGGCCATGTGGTCTCCTATCGGGGGCGCGAATCGGTCGGGGCTGCGACGAATCAATACCGCGAATCAAATCGGGGGAAAGGCCGAATCAGCGGTTTTTCTTGACCCAGACCTGGCTATCGATCAGCGATTGCAGATGTCTTGACAGTGCGGCCCGGTCCTCGCCCAGGTCCGAACTGTCGCGGGCGGCGCCATGTTCCGAGCGGTGGCGGGCCTCGGCGGCCTTGGACAGGCGCCAGGTCAACCCCTCGTCGGGCAGGCCGTCGAAATCCTCCATCGCATCTTCAATCTCGCGCCGGACTCCGCGTCGGGCTTCCAGTTTGGCCAGTTCCTCGGCAAGGCAGAGCGCGGCGAGCTCATCGTCGGAAGCGTTGCGGACCGGGGGCGCAATGGCCACATGGGGTCGCCGGAGAAGCGCGTCAAGGGCGCCGGGCGCCGCCGCGCGGATCCTGGCCTGCGGATCGGCGTCGTCGGCATGGCTCAGGATCAGGTGGCGCAGGGTCTCGTGCCCCTCGCCGGTCAGGTCCAGCCGCTCCAGCGCCGATTCGAAGCGGTGGATCAGCGCGGGATGCAGGATCGCCGTGGCCAGGATCACCGCCTCGCGCAGGATCTCGTCCACCGGGCCCTCGGCCTGCACCAGAAGCGACGAGCGCGTGGCCGCAAGCGCGCCGCCCGGCGGGGCGTTCCTGCCGCGCGGGCGGAAGGGGCCGGGCTGGAAGGGACGGGCGTCGAAGCTGCCGAACAGCTCGCGCCGCAGCCGCTTCATCTCGTCGGCATAATGGTTGCGGATCGAGGGGTCGGCGATCCGCGCCAGATGGGTGCGCAGCACCTTGTCCAGCGCCGCCCGGCGCTCGGGGCTGTCGAAATCGCGGCCTTCCGTCTCGCGTTGCCAGAGGAGTTGCACCATGGGCCTCGCCCCGTCCAGCACCGCCTGCATCGCGGGCGCGCCCTGCGCCTTCAGCAGGTCGTCCGGGTCCATGCCGCCGGGCAGGATGGCGAAGCGCAGCGCCTTCCCGGCCTCCAGGAGCGGCAGGGCGAGGTCGATCACCCGCTGCGCGGCCTGAAGCCCCGCCTTGTCGCCGTCCAGCGCCAGGATGGGTTCGTCCGCGATGCGCCAGATCATGCGCAGCTGCTCCTCGGTCACGGCCGTCCCCAGGGGCGCGACGGCGGCGGTGAACCCGGCCTCGGAGAGCGCGATCACGTCCATGTAGCCCTCGGCCACGATCAGGGGCCTGCCCTTCCCCGCCGCCTCGCGCGCAGGTCCGTGGTTGAAAAGGTTGCGCCCCTTGTCGAAAAGCTCCGTCTCCGGGCCGTTCAGGTATTTCGCCCGGGCGTTCGGGTCCAGCGACCGCCCGCCCAGGCTGATCACCCGGCCGCGCGCGTCGCGGATCGGAAAGATGATCCGGGCGTGGAAGCGGTCGTAAAGGCGGCCCGAGTCATGTTTCGCCACCACGCCGGACGCCACCATCAGCTCGGGCGGGACGCCCTTGGCCTTCAGCGCCTCGACCACGGCCTGCGCGTTCTCGGGCGACCAGCCGATGTCCCAGCGGTCCCAGGCGGCCTCGTTCAGCCGGCGTTTCTCGGCCAGATAGCTGCGGGCGGCGGCCCCTGCCCCGGTCTTGAGTTGCAGGCGGTAGAACTTCACGGCCTCGTCCATCACCGCCTGCAGCTGCGTCCGGCGGTCGGCGCGCTCGGCCGCCTTGGGATCGCGCGAGGGCATCTGCATCCCCGCCTCGCGCGCCAGGACCTCGACCGCCTCCATGAAGCCCATGTTCTCGGACTCCTTCACGAAGGTGACGGCATCGCCCTTCGCATGGCAGCCGAAGCAGTAGTAATAGCCCTTGCGGTCATCGACGTGGAAGCTGGCGGATTTCTCCTGATGGAAGGGGCACGGGGCCCAGAAATCGCCCTTGGCCAGGTTCGACTTGCGCATGTCCCAGGTCACCTTGCGGCCGACGATGGCCGAAAGCGTCACCCGGGTGCGCAGGTCGTCGAGGAATCCGTTGGGCAGCGACATGCGACAGATATGGCCGCTGGCCGCCCCGCCGTCCAGTGCGGGCGCAGGTCCCGGCCGATCCCTGTCAGGAGGTCTTCCGGCCAAGGCGCAGGCGCAGCTGCTTTTCCCCCTCCAGCACCAGAAGGAGGGCGCCCCCCAGTGCCACCACCATCGCGCCGTCGGCCAGCGGGATGGACCGGGTTCCAAGAAGCGGCTGCAGCGCCGGCAAATAGGTCACGGCACACTGGGCGACGGCCACGACCAGAACCACCGCCCAGACCACCGGCGTTCCCCGGACCATGCCGGGCCGGAGCGAGGTGCCGTGCAGGTTGCGGATGAAGAACAGATGGAAGATCTCCAGCACGACCAGGGTGTTCATCGCCAGGGTCTGCGCCATGGGCGTCGGATAGCCGCGCCCGATCGCCAGCGCGAAGACGCCGAAGACGGCGGTCGAGAACAGGGCGGAGACGAGGACGACATGCCAGACCAGCCCCCCCGACAGAAGCGGTGCGTCGCGTGGGCGCGGCGGGCGGGCCATGGTGCCGGGCTCGGTCGGCTCGAAAGCCAGCGCCAGGCCAAGGGTGATGCCGGTGATCAGGTTGACCCAGAGGATCTGGATCGCGGTGATCGGCAGCGCCAGTCCCAGCAGCAGCGCCAGCACGACGGTCGCGGCCTCGCCCGCGTTGGTCGGGAGCTCGAAGCTGATCACCTTGCGCAGGTTGTCCTGCACCGTCCGCCCCTCGCGCACGGCTGCCGCGATGGTGGCGAAGTTGTCGTCGGCCAGCACCAGATCCGCCGCCTCCTTCGCCGCCTGCGAGCCCTTCTGCCCCATCGCGATGCCCACATCGGCCCGTTTCAGCGCCGGAGCGTCGTTCACCCCGTCGCCGGTCATCGCGACCGACCGGCCCCCGGCCTGCAGCGCGCGGACCAGTCGCAGCTTGTGCTCGGGGCTGGTGCGGGCGAAGACATCGACCGTCGCCACCGCCTCGGCCAGCCCGGCATCGTCCAGCCGGTCGAGCTCGGCCCCGGTCAGCACCCGGCCGGCCTGCGCAAGGCCGATGGCGCCGGCGATGGCGCGCGCGGTCCCGGCGTGGTCGCCGGTGATCATCTTGACCTCGATCCCCGCCGCCCGGCACTCGGCCACGGCGGCAATGGCCTCGGGCCGGGGCGGGTCGATCAGCCCGAGGAGCCCCAGGAAATGCAGGTCGGCATCAAGCTCGCCGGCCGAAAGCCGCGCGCCGGTCTGCGGCCGCTCGGCCAGCGCCAGCACCCGCAGCCCCTGCCCGGCCAGCGCCTCTGCCCGTCCGTGCCACGCTTCGCGGTCCAGCCCCGCGCACATCCGCAACACCCGCTCCGGGGCGCCCTTGACCAGGGCGAGCGGCCCCTCCCCCGCCTCGACCAGCACGGCCATATAGCGGTGGCGGCTGTCGAAGGGGATCGCGTCCAGCCGCCGCGCGGCCGCGCGTTCCCCCGTCTTGCCCGCAAAGGCCAGAAGCGCCGCCTCCATCGGATCGCCCTCGGCCCTCCAGCCGTCGCCCTGCCGGACCAGGCTTGCGTCATTGCAGAGCGCCGCCGCCCGGGCCAGACGCGCAAGGTCCCCGTCGGGGGTGATCCGGCCCTCGGGCGCATAGCCCTCGCCGGCGACGTGGAAACGGCCTTCGGGCGTCTCCACCTCGGTCACTACCATCTCGTTGCGGGTCAGCGTCCCGGTTTTGTCGGTGCAGATCACGCCCACCGAGCCGATCGCCTCGATCGCCGGAAGGCGGCGCACGATGGCCCGCCGGCGCGCCATCGCCTGCACCCCGATCGCCAGCGTGATCGTCATCACCGCCGGCAAGCCTTCGGGGATCGCGGCCACGGCGACGCCGACGACCAGCATGAACAGCGCGGCGAAATCATGCTCGCCGAAGATCGCGGCCCAGGCCAGCAGCAGCGCCGAGGCCCCCAGGATCGCCACCGACAAGGCGCGCGAGAAGCGGTCCATCTGCGCGACCAGCGGCGTGGTCAGGTCCTCGACTTGCGCCAGAAGCCCGCCGATCCGGCCGATCTCGGTCGCGGTCCCCGTCGCGGCGACCACGCCCCGCGCAGAGCCCTGCGTGACCAGGGTGCCGGACCACAGCATCGACTGCCGGTCGCCCAGCGCCGCCGCGCGCGGGGCGGGGCGGGCGGATTTCCCGGCCGGGACGGATTCGCCGGTCAGCATCGATTCGTCGGCGGCCAGCCCGTGCGCCTGCAAAAGCCGCAGGTCCGCCGGGACGCGGTCGCCCGCCTCGATCAGGACGACGTCGCCGGGCACGACCTCGTCCCCCGGCACCGAAACACGCTGGCCGTCGCGCAGGACGGCGGCGCGGGGGGCCAGCATCACCCGGATCGCGGCCATCGCGGCCTCGGCCTTGCCCTCCTGCAGGAAGCCGATCACCGCATTGGCCAGCACCACCGCCAGGATCACCCCGGTATCCACCCAGTGCTGCAAGGCCCCGGTCACGACCGCAGCGGCCAAAAGGACATGGATCAGCACATTGTCGAACTGCGCCAGCAGCCGACGCAGCCGCCCGCGCCGGCGCACCTCGGGCAGCCGGTTCGGCCCGTGGCGTTCCAGCCGCCGCCGGGCCTCGGCCTGGGTCAACCCCTCTGGTCTGGCATCCAGCGCGGCCAGGGCTTCGGCGGCGGTCAGGTGGTGGAAGGGATCGGTCATCCGGCCCGTGATCGTTGTGGCAGGTCCACAAGGGTCATATCCTTGCGACAGATCAATGGCAAAGCCGCGTGATGGTGTAGAAGGATGCATGATCTTGCAGCCTGAAGCGTCCTTCCCTGCCCGTCCGGTCTTCCGCACCGAAGGCGTCACCCGCGTCTACCGTACCGGCGCGGTCGAGGTCCGGGCCCTGCGCGGCATCGACCTTTCCCTGCGCGAGGGCGAGATGGTCGTCCTCCTCGGCGCCTCGGGGTCCGGCAAATCGACGCTTCTGAACATCCTCGGCGGGCTGGACCGGCCGACGGAAGGCCGGGTCTTCTTCCGCGACACCGAGCTGACCCACGCGACCGAGGCCGAGCTGACCGCCTATCGCCGCGCCCATGTCGGCTTCGTGTTCCAGTTCTACAACCTCGTCCCCAGCCTTACCGCGCGCGAGAACGTGGCCCTGGTGACCGAGATCGCCGCCCGCCCGATGCCCCCGGAGGAGGCGCTGGAGCGGGTGGGCCTCGGTCCCCGGATGAACCATTTCCCGGCCGAGCTTTCCGGCGGCGAACAGCAGCGCGTCGCCATCGCCCGCGCCATCGCCAAGCGGCCGGACGTGCTTCTGTGCGACGAACCCACCGGCGCGCTCGATATCGCCACCGGGGCACAGGTGCTGGAGGCGCTGCATTCCGTCAACCGCGACCTTGGCACGGCGACGGTGCTGATCACCCATAACGCGGTGATCCAGCGCATCGCGCACCGGGTGGTGGTGCTGGCCGACGGCCGCATCGTGCGGGACGAGCCGGTGACCGACCGGCTGCAACCCGCCGAACTGACATGGTAAGGGCGCTTGACCGCAAGCTTCTGCGCGACCTGCGCCGGATCTGGGCGCAGGCGCTGGCCATCGCGCTGGTGCTGGGCTGCGGGATCATGGTCCTCGTCGGTGCGCAGGCCACCTTGCGCACCCTCGACGGCACGCTCGCCGCCTATTACGACCGCACCCGTTTTGCCGAGGTCTTCAGCACCCTGAAACGCGCCCCGCGCGGGGTGCTGGACGATGTGGCACTGATCGACGGCGTGGCCCAGGTCGAGGGGCGGATCGCCACCCTTGCGCTGGTCCAGGTGCCCGGCATGGCGGTCCCCGCGACCGGACAGGTCATCTCCCATGCGTCGGAGGGCGCGGTCCTGAACCTGCCGGTGCTGCGCCGGGGAAGGATGCCGCTGCCCGACCGGCTGGACGAGGTCGCGCTCTCCGAACCCTTCGCCGAGGCGCATGGCCTTATCCCCGGCACCCAGCTGCGGGTGATCCTCGGCGGCCAGAGCCGCGAGCTGACCGTGACCGGCTGGGTCCTGTCGCCGGAATTCGTCTATGCCCTCGGCCCCGGCTCGGTCATGCCCGACGACCGCCGCTTCGGCATCCTCTTCATGCCCGAACCCGCGGTGGCCGCCGCGATGGACATGACCGGCGCGGTCAACCAGATCTCGCTGCGCCTGATGCGCGAGGCCGACCCCCGCGCCGTGGCCATCGCCCTCGACCGCCTGCTCGCCCCCTATGGCGGCACCGGCGCGCATGACCGCGAGCGGCAGCAGTCGCACGCCTTCATGACCAGCGAGATGCACCAGCTTTCCGCCATGTCCACCTACGCGCCGCCGGTCTTCCTGCTGGTCTCGGCCTTCCTCGTCAACATGGTCCTCGGCCGTCTCATCGCGCTGGAGCGGCCGCAGATCGGCCTTCTCAAGGCCGTCGGCTATTCCACGCGCGAGATCGCCTGGCATTACCTGAAGCTCGCGCTCCTGATCGGGGCGATCGGCATCGCGGCCGGCTGGGCGGCGGGGTTCTGGATGGCCGATGCCATGATCGACCTTTATGCCGAGTATTTCCGCTTTCCCTTCGTCCGGCGCGCGGCCAATCCCTCGGCGCTGGTGACCTCGGCCGCGCTTGGCCTGGGCGTGGCGGTCCTGGGCGGCGGACGCACCGTCTGGCAGTCGGTCCGCCTTCCCGCGGCCGAGGCGATGCGCCCCCCGGCTCCGGCCAGCTTCTCGCGCGGGGTGCTGGACCGGGCGCTCGACCGGCTGGCCCTGCGCCAGACCTCGGTGATGATCCTGCGCTCGATCCTGCGCTGGCCGGGCCGGGCGGCGATCACGCTTTTCGGGGTCTCGGCCTCGGTCGCGGTGCTGGTGATGAGCTATTTCATGTTCGACAGCGCCCAGCTTCTGGGGGCCAGCGTCTTCGGCGCGGCGAACCGGCAGGACCTGACCCTCGCGCTTTCGGAACCCGAGGGCGAGGAGGCGCTGCTTGCCGCCCGCTCGCTGCCCGGCGTGGTGAAGGTGGAACCCGGCTATGCCATCCCGGCCCGGCTGGTGAACGGCGCCGCCGAACGCCTGGGGGCGGTGCAGGCGCATTGGGAAGGGGCCACCCTCGCCCGCCTCGTCGACGACCACGGGGCCGAGGTCGCCCTGCCCCCGCACGGCCTTGTCCTGCCCGAGATGCTGGCCCGGGCGCTGGACGTCGGCCCCGGCTCCTGGCTCGAGGTCGAGCTCCTCGCCCCCCCGCGCGAGACCCTGCGCCTGCCGGTGACCGCCGTCTTCGCGCAAGGCATGGGACAAGAGGCCCATATCGCCGCCCCCGCCCTTTTCGCCGCGCTGCGCAGCGTGCCGCAGGTCAGCCAGCTGCACCTGTCCCTCGACGCGGCGCAACGTGGCGCGCTGGACGCCCGCCTCGGCTCGCTTCCGGCGGTGGCGGGCCTGATCGACTGGGTCGAGGTCGAGCGCCAGTTCCAGACCCTCCTGCGCGAGAACCTTCTGACCATGGTGACGATCTACACCGCGATCGGCATGATGATCGCCGTGGGGGTGATCTACAATGCCGCGCAGATCCTGCTGTCGGAACGCAGCTACGAACTTGCCACCCTGCGCGTGCTGGGCTTTTCCCGCCGCGAGGTGGCCTATGTGCTGGTGGGCGAGATGATGATGCTGACCTTCGTCGCGATCCCGCTGGGCTGGCTGGCCGGGACCTGGCTGGCGCAGGGCCTGGTCCACGCGGTCTCCAGCGACATCATCCAGCTGCCCCTCGCCATCACCCGCCGGACCTATGCCCTGGCCGGGATCGCGGCGGCGGTGGCGGCCTTCGGCTCGGTCCAGGTGGTGCGGCGGCGGCTGGACCGGATCGACCTGGTCTCGGCCCTGAAATCGCGTGAGTGAAGGAGAGAACCGGATGAACCTGCGGCAAGGATCTCTCTGGGGCATCGCTGGGCTGGCCCTCGTCGCGGCCACGGTCTGGGCGCTGTGGCCCGCGCCGCTGGAGGTGGACCTGGGCCGGGTCGCCACCGGCCCGATGCGCGGCACCGTCCTGGCCGAAGGCGTGACCAGGGTGCGCGACCCGTTCTCCGTCTCGGCCCCGATCTCGGGCACGATGCAGCGCAGCCCGGTCGAGGTGGGTGACCCGGTGACAAAGGGCGAGACGGTGCTTGCCGTCATCCGCCCCGCCGCGCCTGTGCTGATGGACGCCCGCAGCCGCGCCCAGGCCGAGGCCGCCGTGACCGAGGCCCGCGCCGCGCTTGCCCTGGCCGAGACCGGGGTGACCGTCGCCGCGGCCGCGCTCTCGCAGGCCGAAAGCCAGCTTGCCCGCGGCCGGGCGCTGGCGGCCAGCGGCACCATCCCGCAACGCTCGCTGGAAGAGCTGGAGACCGCCCAGATCACCGCCTCGCAGCGCCTTGCCGCCGCCCGCTCCGAGGTGGACCTCGCCCGCGCCTCGCTGGTCCGGGCCGAGGCGCAGCTGATCGGTCCCACCCTTGGCGCCCCCGAGGCCGACCCCGGCGAATGTTGCCTGCGCCTGACCGCGCCGCATGACGGGGTGGTCCTGACCCTTGCCGACCCCTCCGAACGCCCCGTCCAGGCCGGCGAGCCCTTGATGACGCTGGGCGACCTGACCGAGCTTGAGATCGTGGTCGACCTCCTGTCCTCGGACGCGGTGCAGGTCGCGCCCGGCATGGTGGCCGAGGTCGACCGCTGGGGCGGGCCCGGCACGCTGGCCGCCACGGTGCGGCGCGTCGCGCCTTCGGCCGTCACCAAGATCAGCGCCCTCGGGATCGAGGAACAGCGCGTCCGCGTCCATCTCGACCTCACCGATCCGCCCGGCACCCGGCCGGGCCTCGGCGACGGGTTCCGGGTCTATGTCCGCCTGCTTCTCTGGCACGAGGAGAGCGTGTTGCAGGTCCCGCAATCCGCCCTGTTCCGTCACGGCGAGGGCTGGGCCGTCTTCCGCCTGGACGCGGGCAAGGCCCGGCTGGTCCCGGTCGGGATCGGCCGTCAGGTCGAGGACAGCGCCGAGGTCGTCTCGGGCCTGCAAGCCGGCGAGACGGTGGTGATCTTCCCCTCCTCGGCCCTGCAGGACGGCGCTGCGATCACCCCGCGCGCCCCGTGACACCGCCGGGGCTTGCCCTTCGCTCGGGCAATCCGGTTTAACCTTCCGGCAAGCTTGTAACGAATCGACGGGCAGTTTTTACTGCCTGGTAAAAATCAGCGTACAACAGGGGATGGATGACAGCATGACGAACGGAAACTTCCTGGTCTCTCGGCGCGGTCTGCTTCTGGGCGGCGCGGCCGCCTTGATCGCGACAAACCTGCCGCGCGGCGCCTTCGCGCAGGAACCGCTGAAGATGGCGGGCATCTACACGGTGCCGGTCGAACAGCAATGGGTCAGCCGCATCCACATCGCCGCCGAGGCGCTGAAGGTGGCGGGGACGGTGGACTATACCTATACCGAGAATGTGGCGAACACCGACTATCCCCGCGTGATGCGCGAATATTGCGAGGCGGGGGTCAAGCTCATCGTCGGCGAGATCTTCGGGGCCGAGGCCGAAGCGCGCGAGGTCTGCGCGGAATATCCCGACGTGGCCTTCCTTCTGGGGTCGAGCTTCCCGCCGGACGAAGCCGCGAATCCGAACCTCGGTGTCTTCGACAACTACATCCAGGACGCGGCCTACCTGTCCGGCATCGTCGCGGGCGGCATGACCAAGGGCAATATCGGCATGGTCGGCGGCTTCCCGATCCCCGAGGTGAACCGCCTGATGAACGCCTTCATGGCCGGCGTGCGCGAGGTGAAGCCGGATACGAAATTCCAGGTCAGTTTCATCGGCTCGTGGTTCGACCCGCCGAAGGCCAAGGAGACCGCCTTCGCGATGATCGACGGCGGCGCGGACCTGATGTATGCCGAACGCTTCGGCGTCTCGGATGCCGCCAAGGAACGCGGCGTGCTGGCGATCGGCAACGTGATCGACACGCAAGCCGACTACCCCGAGACGGTGCTGACCTCCGCGCTCTGGCATTTCGAACCCACCCTGAACGCCGCCGTCGCTGCGATCCAGGGCGGGGCGTTCAAGGCCGACAACTACGGCGTCTATTCCTACATGAACGCGGGCGGCTGCTCGCTGGCGCCACTCGGCACCTTCGAGGGCAAGGTTCCGGCCGAGGTCATGGCCAAGGTCGCCGAGAAGGAAGCGGCGATCAAGGACGGCAGCTTCACCGTCGCCATCGACGACAGCGAGCCGAAATCGTCGTGAGCAAGGATGAAGGGGCGGAGGTCGTCCTCCGCCTCGACCGCATTTCCAAGAGCTTCGGCGCGCTGAAGGCCAACGACGCCGTGTCGCTGGCCCTGCGGCGCGGCGAGGTCGTGGCGCTGCTGGGCGAGAACGGCGCCGGCAAGACCACGCTGATGAACATCCTTTTCGGTCACTACATGGCCGACGAGGGGGGCGTGGAGGTCTTCGGCCAGCCTCTCCCCCCCGGCAACCCCCGCGCCGCGCTGGCGGCCGGGGTCGGCATGGTGCACCAGCATTTCACGCTGGCGGGCAACCTGACGGTATTGGAGAACATCCGGCTCGGGACCGAACGTCTCTGGGCGCGCCGCCATCCGGATTCGCGCGGGAAGGTGGAGCGCCTGTCGCGCGACTTCGGCCTGGCCGTGCATCCCGACGCCAAGGTCGGCCGTCTCTCGGTCGGCGAGCGCCAGCGGGTCGAGATCCTGAAGGCGCTTTACCGCGACGCCCGGATCCTGATCCTGGACGAGCCGACCGCCGTCCTGACCCCGCAGGAATCCGACGCCCTGTTCGCCACCCTGCGCAAGGCGACCGCCCTCGGTCTCTCGGTGATCTTCATCAGCCACAAGCTGCACGAGGTCATGGCCATCGCCGACCGCTGCATCGTCCTGCGCCACGGCCGCGTGGTCGGCGAGGTCGATACCCACGCCACCGACAAGGGCCGCCTCGCCGCGCTGATGGTGGGGGGCGAGCTTTCCCTGCCCCGCGCCGAGGCCCGCGCGCCGGGCCCGGTGCTGATGCAGCTGGACGGCGTGACCACCCCCGACCGCGGCGCGGTGCCGGGGCTGAAACGGCTGACGCTGGCGCTGCGCGCGGGCCAGATCACCGGGCTTGCCGGCGTCTCGGGCAACGGCCAGGCCGCGCTGGCCGAAGTCATCGCGGGTCTTGCGCTGCCCTCTGCCGGGACGCTGACGGTGCACGGTGCCCCGGTGACCGACTGGTCGCCCCGCGCCGCGCTGGCGAAAGGCGTCGGCCGCATCCCCGAGGACCGGCACCACCAGGGCTCCATCGGCGACTTCGACCTGACCGAGAACGCGGTGCTGGAGGCCTACCGCTCCCGCTTCTCGCGCCGGGGCTGGATGAACTGGCGCGCCGCCCGTGCCTTCGCGCAAGAGATCATCGCGAGCTACGACGTGCGCTGTCCCGGTCCTGAAACCCGCATCCGGCTCCTCTCCGGCGGCAACATGCAGAAGCTGATCCTGGGCCGCGCCATGGCCTCGGGGCCGGACATCATCCTGGCGAACCAGCCGGTGCGGGGTCTGGACGTGGGCGCGATCGCCTATGTCCAATCCCAGCTGATCGCCGCCCGCGACCGGGGTGCGGCGGTGCTGCTGATTTCCGAGGATCTGGACGAAATCATGGGCTTGTCTGACGTCATTCATGTAATCTCTCAGGGCCGCCTCTCGCCCGGTTTCGCCCGGGGCAGCATGTCGGCGGCCGATCTCGGCCTCTGGATGGCCGGCCAGAAGTTCGAGGGCGCGGATGCGGCTTGAAGCCATCGCCAACCCCTCGGCCGCGCGCCGGCTGGGCCTGCCCGCGCTGGCGATCGCGGCAACCATGCTGGTCGCCATGCTGCTTGCGCTCATTGCCGGGGCCAACCCGCTCGCCGTCCTCGGCCAGATCGCCAAGGGCGCGCTGGGGTCGAAGCTGGCGATCCTGGAGACGCTGAACCGCGCGACGCCGCTGATCTTCACCGGCCTCGCCGTGGCCGTCGCCTTCCGCGCCAGGCTCTGGAACATCGGCGCCGAGGCGCAGCTTTACGCCGGCGCGATCATCGCCGTCGTCCTTGGCACCGGCGCCCTCGGCGGTCCGCTGGTCCTGCCTCTCTCCGCCCTTGCGGCGATGCTGGCCGGGGCGGCGCTGCTCCTTGGTCCCGTGCTCCTCAAGACCCGGCTTGGCGTCGACGAGGTCGTGACCACCCTCCTTCTCAACTTCATCATGCTCCTCCTCGTCGGCTATCTTCTGGAGGGCCCGATGAAGGACCCGATGGGCATGGGCTGGCCGAAATCCACCCCGCTGATCCCCGAGGCCCGCCTGCCCCGGATCGTCGACGGCTTGCGCCTGCACTGGGGTTTCGCGCTGGCGATCATCGCCGCCGTCGCCGTTTGGGTGATCCAGACCCGCACCACGCTCGGCTTCGAGATCCGCGCCGTCGGCCAGAACCCCGAGGCCGCCCGTTTCGCCGGGATGCCGGTCAACGCGGTGCTGGTGAAAACCGCCCTCCTCTCCGGCGGCCTTGCCGCGCTGGCCGGCTGGTCCGAGGTCGCCGGGCTGAAGGGGCATCTCTCCTCCGACCTCTCGCCGGGCTTCGGCTATACCGGGATCATCGTCGCCATGCTGGCACTCCTGCACCCGCTCGGCGTCGTCGTGACGGCGATCTTCGTCGCCGGGATCTTCGTCGGCTCGGACGCGATGAGCCGGGCGGCGGGCGTGCCGACCTATATCGCCGACATGCTGATGGCGACCGCGCTTCTGTGCATGGTGCTGGCCATCCTTCTGACCAGGGTAAGGGTGGTGCGCGGATGAGCGAGATCATCGACATCCTGATCTCGGCCAGCTTCTGGGCCGCCGTGATCCGCATCGCCTCGCCCCTGATCCTGGCGACGATGGGCGAGCTGATCTGCGAACGCGCCGGGGTGCTGAACCTCGGCATCGAGGGGATCATGGTCATCGGCGCCTTCGCGGGCTGGATGGCGGTCTACCAGGGGATGCCGCTCTGGGGCGGTGTCGCGGTGGCGATGGGCGCGGGGATGCTGTTCGGCCTCCTGCATTCCACCCTGACGGTGCCCTTCGGCCTGTCGCAGCACGTCGTCGGCCTCGGCGTGACGCTGCTCGCCACCTCATCGGCCTCCTTCGCCTACCGTCTGATGCTGCCCGAGGTCACCAGCCCGCCGAAGATCGCCCCCTTCCAGCCGCTGCACATTCCGGGTCTTTCCGACCTGCCCTGGCTGGGCGCGGCCCTCTCGCAGACCGCGCTGACCTGGGCCGCCTTCGCCATGGCCGGCGGCGTCGCCTTCACCCTCTACCGCACGCCCCTCGGCCTCGCCGTCCGCGCCGTGGGCGAGAACCCGGCGGCGGTGGAAGCACAGGGCCTGTCGGTCACCGGCCTGCGCATGGGGGCGGTGATCGTCGGCTCCGGCCTGATGGCGGTGGGCGGGGCGTTCCTGACGCTCTCCGCCTTCTCCTCCTTCTTCTTCGAGATGGTCAACGGCCGCGGCTGGATCTGCATCGCGCTGGTGGTGTTCGGGGCCTGGAGGCCCGGCAAGGCCGTCCTGGGCGCGATCCTCTTCGCCGCCTTCGACGCCTTGCAGATCCGCCTGCAACAGACCCCGCTCGGCGCGGCCCTGCCCTACCAGCTGTTCCTCGCCCTGCCCTTCATCCTCTCCATCCTGGCCCTGATCCTGATGTCCCGCCGCGCCGAAGTGCCGGCGGCGCTGATGGTGCCCTACAACAAGGGGGAACGCTGAATGTTCGATCTTCTGGTCAAGGGCGGCACCCTGCCCGACGGCACCCAGGCCGACATCGGCATCAAGGGCGACCGCATCGCCGCAGTGGGCAAGCTGGAAGCCGAGGCCGGACGCGTGATCGACGCCACCGGCGACCTGGTGTCCCCGCCCTTCGTCGACCCGCATTTCCACATGGACGCGACCCTCTCCTATGGCCTGCCCCGCGTGAACGCCTCGGGCACGCTGCTGGAAGGCATCGCGCTCTGGGGCGAGTTGCGCGAGATCGCGACGGTCGAGGAGATGGTGGACCGCGCGCTCCGCTATTGCGACTGGGCGGTCAGCATGGGGCTCTTGGCGATCCGCAGCCATGTCGATACCACGCCCGACCACCTGCGGGGCGTCGAGGCGATGCTGGAGGTCAAGGCCCTTGTCGCGCCCTACCTCGACCTGCAGCTGGTCGCCTTCCCGCAGGACGGGCTTTACCGCACGAAAACCGGCCGCGAGAACGTGGTCCGCGCGCTGGACATGGGCGTGGACGTCGTCGGCGGCATCCCGCATTTCGAGCGCACGATGGAGGAAGGGGCAGAAAGCCTGCGCGACCTCGCCCGGATCGCCGCCGAACGCGGCCTGATGTGGGACGTCCATTGCGACGAGACCGACGACCCGATGTCCCGCCATGTCGAGACCATGGCGCGCGAGGTGACGCGGCACGGGCTGGGCGGCCGGGCGGCGGGCAGCCACCTGACCTCGATGCATTCGATGGACAATTACTATGTCTCGAAACTCCTGCCGCTGATCGCCGAAAGCGGCATGGCCGCGATCCCGAACCCGCTGATCAACATCACCCTGCAGGGCCGCCACGACAGCTATCCCAAGCGCCGCGGCCTGACCCGGGTGAAGGAGATGCAGGCGATGGGCATCCCGGTCGGCTGGGGCCAGGACTGCGTGCTGGATCCCTGGTATTCGCTGGGCACCGCCGACATGCTGGACGTGGCCTTCATGGGCCTGCATGTCGCGCAGATGACCCATCCGGCCGAAATGGCGCGCTGTTTCACCATGGTGACCGAGACCAACGCCCGGATCATGGGGCTGGACCACGGACTGCAACCGGGCCGCCTGGCCAGCCTCGTGGTGCTGGACGCCGTCAACCCGGTCGAGGCGCTGCGCCTGCGGCCGGATCGGCTGGCGGTGGTCTCGAAAGGCCGGGTGGTGGCCGAACGGCAGCGCAACGACGCCCGGCTGGCGCTGCAGGGCCGTCCGGCCTCGGTCCGCCGCCGCCTCTGACGGCATTGTCCCCCGGTTGGAAATGCCGGCAGTGGCTTTTCCAGGAAAGACCCGCTGCGACGGGTAGAAGGCGGTTCCCGGTGCGGCTGAAATTCCGCTCAACCGGGGGGATAATCACGTCTTTGATCCACCAACCTTCAAGTTTTCACCGCGCTGCCGCATTTTTGCCGTCATCCACAACCTACGATAAAGTTCTGTATTGGTGCACCTGTGTGGACGATTGCTGCCAGCCTGTCGGTGGTCCGCCGGACCCCCAGACCTCCCACCGGGCCGTTCCAGTGTGACCGTCGTGCTGAAAGGGGAACAACATGGCGCAGCAGAAGGCTGTCGAGGCTCCCGAGCCGGAGCTTGAGGACCTCGTCGACGAGCTGGAACCCGGAACCAGGCTGCTCAAGGGGCAGTATACGATCACCCGCTACCTGAACAGCGGCGGCTTCGGGATCACCTATCTCGCCCGCGACAGCCTGGACCGGGACGTGGTGATCAAGGAATGTTTCCCCGCCGCCTTCTGCCGCCGCAGCCAGAGCCTCGTCGCCGCCCGCTCGCGCGCGCATACGGCCGAACTGCGCTCGGTCGTGCAGCTTTTCGTGAAAGAGGCGCGGAATCTCGCCAAGATCGTGCATCCGAACATCGTCGCCGTCCACCAGGTGTTCGAGGACAACGGCACCGCCTACATGGCGATCGACTTCATCGACGGCTTCGATGTGCAGCAGATCATCGACGGCCTGGGCACGACACCCACGCCGGCGCAGATCGTGACGATCACCGAAAAGCTTCTTGCGGCCGTCGGCTTCATCCACGACCACGACATGCTGCACCGCGACATCTCGCCCGACAACGTGCTGATCGACAAGAAGGGCGAGCCGATCCTGATCGACTTCGGCGCCGCGCGGGAACAGGCCAGCCAGAAAAGCCGCGCCATGTCGGCGCTGCGGGTGGTGAAGGACGGCTATTCGCCGCAGGAATTCTACATCGCCGGCTCGGAACAGGGCCCGTGGAGCGACCTTTATGCCCTGGGGGCCACGCTTTACCACCTGATCTCGGGTGAGGCGCCGATGAACGGCCAGGCCCGGCTTGCCGCGCTCGCGGATGACCGGCCGGATCCCTATCTCCCCCTCGCCGGGCGCTTCGCAGGCTATCCGCCGGGTTTTCTCGAGGCGATCGACCGCGCGCTGAACACCCTGCCCAAGCAGCGGGTGCAGTCGGCGAAGGAATGGCTGGTGATGTTCCGCCGCGCCGCCCCCCCGCCGCAGCGCGATGCAACGGCCGAAGCCGTGCGCCAGACCGTCGTCGGCTTCGCCCAGGAACAGGCCGAGCCCGCCGCTCCGGCAACTGCCGTGGCCGCAGACGCTGTCGCCCCCCCTCCGCCGGCGCGCCCCGTCTCGACCCCCGCGCCCGTGTCGCCTCCCCCGCAGGCCAGGTCCGGCCGCAACCCGGCCCAGGTCGTCGCCGGGGTTTCGGTGGCGCTGGCGGTGATCCTCGGGGCCTATGTCATGCTCGGCCGGGGCGATGCGCCGGCCCCGGCGGTGGTCGCCACGGCCGCCACCGCCAGCGCGGCGCCCGTCCCGGCGGCGGCAGCCCCCATGCCGGCGGCCGCCGAAACGGCCGAGGCTCCGGTCCCGGCCGAACCCGCCCCGCCCGCTGTCGCCGAGACCGTCGCGGCAAGCGAGCCCGCAGCCCCCACCCCGGCCGAGGCAAAGCTTCCGGCCGATGCCAACCGTTCCGCCGACGAAGCCACCATCATCGAGGCCGAGGCCACCCTCGCCGCGCCCCTGGGCACCCCGGCCGAGGCTCAGATCGCCTTCTCGGTCTGGGATGTGCAGATGCCCTTCGACAGCACCAGCCGCATCGTCGGGGACGAAAAGGTGACCGTCATCTCGCGGCTCGACAGCCGCAGCGATCTCCAGGTCGCGGGCGACTGGCTTGCCCCCGGCCTGCGGCTTTACGCCGTCAACGGCGTTCCGGTTGCCGAGGGCAAGGATTTCACCGCCGCCGTGCTGGATGCGCTGCATGTCGATCCCGACGGCCGCGCCCGGGTGGTGGTGGACTATGCCGCTCCCGGCGCGGCTTCCCGGACCGGCCTCCTCACCGTTCCGACCGTGCGCCTCGTCACGCTGGCAAACGGGGTCGGCCTGGCAATCAGCCATCAGGAGGAGGGCTGGAAAACCGTCGTCACCGGCGTCGCCGACCCTGCCGCCACCGACCTGATGCCCGGCGACGTCCTGTTCCGCGAAAAGCAGACCCAGGCGCTTTTCGACCAGCCCGATGCGGTGGACGCGGTGCTGAAGACCCTTGTCGGGAAGGGCGAAACCCTGGCCCATCTGTCGGTGGTGCGCCAGAACCAGGTCGTCAGCGGCGCGATGCGCCTCGCCTTGGCCGAGTGAGGGATCCATGTCGCAAAAGCCGCGCCGGGCCGTTCTCGACCCCGAGGAGATCACCATCGAGCCTCCCGGCGCCCCCTCTGCGGCCGTGCACATGCTGGACAATGTGATCGCGGCGCTGGACCGCGCGATCCTGCGCCAGACCGCCCGCAATCCGCAGGAGCACTGACCGCCAGATCCCGGCGCCCGCTTCGGCCCGATCGCCGCCGCGCCCTGCGACCCCTTCCGCCCACAGGAGAAAAGCCTGCCATGAACACCATGAAGATGCTGGCCCTGGGCTGCACCGCGCTGACCCTGACCGGCGGATTGGCCGCAGCGCAGGAGACCTGCGGCAGCCATGTGGTCAAGGCGGGCGACAACCTGCGCTATATCGCCCGGGACGTCTATGGCGACGCCGATCTCTACCGGATGATCTACGAGGCGAATGTCGACCTGATCGGCGCCAAGGCCGACCATATCGAGATCGGCATGAGCCTGCGCCTGCCCTGCGCCGGAGGCCAGACCGGGGGGGACCAGACCGGGGGGGACCAGACCGCAGCCGCCCAGCCGGCCGCCGAAGCGACCGTCCAGCCCGCAGCGGCCGATGCCGCGCTTCCCGCCGCCGATTCCGCTCCCGAAGCGCCGCAAATGCCGCTGCGGATCGTCACCGTGAACCACTTCGCCCCCTATGTGGACGAAAACCTGCCCGGCGGCGGCATGTTCACCCAGCTGGTCGAGATGGCGGTCTTCCGCGCCGACCCGTCGATCCCCTATTCCCTGACCTTCATCAACGACCCGCAGGCGCATATCGACGCGCTCCTGCCCTCGCTGGCCTATGACCTGAGCTATCCCTGGATCCGCCCCGATTGCGAAAATCCCGATACGCTGAACGCCGGCGACCTCTCGCGCTGCGAGGATTTCGCCTTCTCGGCCCCCTTCCTCGAGATCGTCGACGGCTTCTTCACCCGCCGCGACAGCGACCTCTTCGCCGCCACCCGCTACGGCGACCTTGCAGGCAAGCGGATCTGCCGCCCCGAGGGCTATACCACCGGCGTGCTGGAGGCGAACGGACTGGGCGCGGGCCAGGTGGAACTCTCGCGCCCCGAGCGCGCCTCCGACTGTTTCGAGGCCTTGGCCAGGGGCGAGGTGGACCTGGTCTCGATCGACGCCGAAGTGGGCGATTCCGTGGTCGCCCGGCTGGGACTCGTGAAGGAAGTGGAACAGAACCCGCATCTGGCCGAGATCACCAGCCTGCACATCATCGCCCACAAGTCGAACCAGCGCGCCGTGGACATGCTGGCCAGCCTCGATGCCGGCATCATCGAGATGTACGACTCTGGCGAATGGTACGAGATCGTCTCGTCCGCGCTGAACCCGCAATGACAGGTGCGACATGAAACAGCCCCGGTGCCGCGGCATGAAATCCCTGGATTGCCTGACGCATTTCTCCAGTGAATCCACCGATTTGCCATAATCGTGCCATGTCGGCGGTTCTTGCTGGGTTCTGTAACCAGTATTGTTTCAGTTTCGTGTCCACCCGCTCCTTCCGCAAAAGACGATAGAGGACCGTTGAAATGAACCTTGCTTCCGGAAAGTCCCGCTCCGTCGCCCTTGCGGCATTGCTGCTTGCCCTGCCGGCTGTCGCTGCGGCACAAGAGGCCTGCACGACCTATACGGTGAAGGACGGGGACACGCTGGGGTCGATCGCGCAGGCGGCCTATGGCTCCTACGACTACCAGATGATCTTCAACGCCAACCGCGACGCGCTGGCCGCGAACCCCAACAGCCTGCCCGCCGGCCTCCAGCTGATCCTGCCCTGCGAGGACGGTCGCCTCACCGCCGATTCCGAACTCAACGCCGTGATCCAGGCCGAGACCGAGCGTCAGGCCGCCGCGCCCAAGCGCAACAAGACCTACGAGCCGCCGCTGAAATTCGTCTCCTCGAACAACTGGATGCCCTTCGCGGACGAAAGCCTCACCGGCGGCGGGATCTTCGTGCGCATGGCCGCCACCGCGATGCAACGCGGCGGCAACGACCGGGGCTACGAGATCTCCTATGTCGACGACTGGATGTCGCACATCGACGTGCTCTTGCCGACCGGAGCCTTCGACGTGTCGGTCGCCTGGGAGGCGCCGGACTGCACCAAGCTCGACCTCCTGGGCGAGTTCGCCATCCGCATGTGCACCGAATTCGACTTCTCGCTGCCGATCTACGAGACCGCCTATACCTTCAACACCCTGGTCGACAGCAAATATGCCGAGGCCCGGACCTTCGCCGACTATGCCGGCGCGCGGATCTGCCGGCCCGAGGCCTGGCCGACCAGCGACCTCGAGGTGCAGGGCCTGGTCGAACCGATGGTGACCTACGCCCATCCGAAGAACCCGCTGGACTGCGCCCAGATGCTGCTGGATGGCCAGGTCGACCTCTATTCGATCGAGGCCGAGACGGTGACGGCCAACTTCGAGGAACTGGGGGCCTCGGACCGCGTGGCCCCGAACCCGGCGCTGGCGACCTTCATCACCTATCATTTCCTGACCTCGAAGAGCAATCCGCGCGGCCGCGTCTACATCGCCATGCTGAACCGCGGCATCACCGAGATGCGGGAATCCGGCGAATGGTATGACATCGTCGCCACCGGCCTGGACGAATACAACAAGCTCAGCCAGTAGGTCCGGGCCGTCGATCCTGAAAGCCCCGTGCCGCAAGGTGCGGGGCTTTTCGATTCCATATTGGAACATCTGTTCCATATGCTATAAGGCCTGATGCCCCGGGAAACCCCCTCCGATCCCCCCGCCACGGTCGAGGCCTTCCGCGAGCGTCTGATGGCGCTGTCCGGCACCCTGCCGCGCCGGTTGCAGCAATGCGCCGACCATCTTGCGGGCCATCTCGACCAGATCGCGCTTTCGACCGTGGCGCAGATCGCACGGGGCGCTGGCGTTCCGCCCTCGGCCATGATGCGCTTTTGTCAGATCATGGGCTTTTCCGGTTATGCCGAGATGCAGCGCCTGTTCCGCGAGGCGCTCTCCACCGCGCCGCCCGATTATGCGACGCGGCTGGCGAACCTCAAGGGGGCCGGGCATCCGGCCACCCTTGTCGCCGAATTCGTCGAAGCCGGGCGTCAGTCGATGGAAGCCCTGGCGCGCGATCTGGATGAAACCGCGCTGAATCAAGCGGTTGAGACCTTGTCCCGCGCCCGCGCCATCCATCTTGCGGGCTTCCGCCGTTCGTTCCCCGTGGCCTCATACCTGGCCTATGTGCTGGACAAGCTGGGCCTTCCGGCGATCCTGCATGACGGGGTGGCCGGGCTTGGCCAGCGCACCATCCTGCAGCCCGGCGATGCGCTTCTGGCCATCACCTTCGCACCATATTCCGACGAAACCCTCGCCCTTGCCCGCGAGGCCCGCGCCCGGGGCCTGCCGGTCGTCCTTCTGACCGATCCCCCGGCCACGCGTCTGGCGGGTCTGGGCGACACCATCCTCACCGTGACCGAAATCGACTTCGGCGCCTTCCGCTCGCTCTCCGCCGTGATCGCGCTGGCACTCTCGCTGGCGGTGGCGGTGGCGGCCCGACGCGAAACTTGACGCTTCCCTGATTGCAGGATTTGGAATAAACATTCCATACCCCGGCAGACGACTCGCCCCGGTTCCACGGAGCCTCCATGTCCCAGACCCGCCCGCTCGACGTCATCACCATCGGCCGCGCCTCGGTCGACCTTTACGGCGCGCAGATCGGCGGACGGCTGGAGGATATGGGCTCGTTCCAGAAATACATCGGCGGCAGCCCCACCAACATGGCCGCCGGCACCGCCCGGCTGGGGCTGAAGTCCGCCCTGATCACCCGCGTCGGCGACGAACACATGGGCCGCTTCATCCGCGAGGAACTGGCGCGCGAAGGCGTCGACGTGCGCGGCGTCCGGACCGACCCCGAGCGGCTGACCGCCCTCGTCCTCCTCGGCATCCGCGACGACAAGCAGTTCCCGCTGATCTTCTACCGCGAGAACTGCGCCGACATGGCGCTCTGCGAGGACGACATCGACGAAAGCTTCATCGCCGAAGCCCGGTCGGTCGTCGCCACCGGCACGCATCTCTCCAACACGAAGACCGAAGCCGCCGTCCTCAAGGCCCTCACCCTCGCCCGGAAGCACGGGCTGCAAACCGCGCTGGACATCGACTACCGCCCGAACCTCTGGGGCCTTTCGGGCCATGGCGACGGCGAGAACCGCTTCATCGAATCCGCCGGCGTCACCGCCAAGCTGCAATCCACCCTGCACCTTTTCGACCTGATCGTCGGCACCGAGGAGGAATTCCACATCGCCGGCGGCTCGACCGACACCATCGCCGCGCTGCGCGCCGTGCGGGCCGTGTCCGGGGCCACCCTCGTCTGCAAGCGCGGCCCGATGGGCGCCGTCGCCTTCACCGGCGCGATCCCCGACAGCCTCGACCACGGCGAGACCGGCCCCGGCTTCCCGATCGAGGTCTTCAACGTCCTCGGCGCGGGCGACGGCTTCATGTCCGGCCTGATCAAGGGCTGGCTCGACGGCGAGCCCTGGCCCACAGCCCTCAAATACGCCAACGCCTGCGGCGCCTTCGCCGTCAGCCGCCACGGCTGCACCCCGGCCTATCCCAGTTGGGAAGAGTTGCAATTCTTCCTTCAGCGCGGCGTGGTCGAAAAGGCGCTCCGCAAGGACGCCGCCCTCGAACAGGTCCACTGGGCGACCAACCGCCACGGTGACCACTCCACCATGCGCGTCTTCGCCTTCGACCACCGGATGCAACTGGAACAGATGGAGGGCGCCACCCCATCCAGGATCGGCGCGTTCAAGCAACTGTGCCTGCAGGCCGCCCTGCAAGTGGCGGGTGGCAAGCCCGGCTACGGCATTCTCTGCGACAGCCGCCTCGGCCGCGACGCCCTCTTCCAGGCAGCAGGCACCGGCCTCTGGATCGGGCGGCCAGTCGAATGGCCCGGCTCCCGCCCCCTGACGCTGGAGCCCGAGATCGGCCCCGACTTCGGCGGCCTTTCCGAATGGCCCTTGGAACAGGTGGTCAAGGTCCTCTGCTTCTATCACCCCGACGACGACGCGGCCACGAAGGCGCAGCAGGAGGATACCGTCCTCCGCCTCTTCCACGCCTGCCGCCGCAACCGGCTGGAGATGCTCTTGGAGATCATCCCCTCCAAGGTCGCCCCCGTCACCGATACCACCAGCGCCGAAGTGATCCAGCGCCTCTACGACCTCGGCATCTATCCCGACTGGTGGAAGCTGGAACCCTTCGCCACCGACGCCGCCTGGGAAAACGCCTGCGCCGCCATCACCGCCAACGACCCGCATGTGCGCGGCGTGGTCGTCCTCGGCCTCGACGCCAGCGAAAAGGACCTCTCGGCCTCGCTGGCCCTTGCGGCAAAGCACCCGCTGGTGAAAGGCTTCGCCATCGGCCGCACCATCTTCGCCGACGCCGCCCGCGCCTGGCTGAAGGGCCAGATGACCGACGCCGAGGCCGTCACCCTGATGTCCGACCGTTACGCCCGCCTTGCCGCCCTCTGGGACAGCAAATGCGCAGAGTGGGCCCGCGAGGGAGCAAGCCAATGACCACCATCCGCCTCACCGCCGCCCAGGCCCTTGTTCGCTGGCTCTCCGTGCAGCAGGCCGAGGACGGCTCCCGCTTCATCGAGGGCGTCTGGGCGATCTTCGGCCATGGCAACGTGGCGGGTATCGGCGAGGCCTTGCACGCCCACCGCGACGCGATCCCCACCTGGCGCGGCCAGAACGAACAGACCATGGCCCATGCCGCCATCGCCTATGCCAAGGCCAACCACCGCCGCAAGGCGATGGCCGTGACCTCCTCCATCGGCCCCGGCGCGACCAACATGGTCACCGCCGCCGCGCTGGCCCATGTCAACCGCCTGCCGGTCCTCTTCATCCCCGGCGATGTCTTCGCCAACCGCGCGCCCGACCCGGTGCTGCAACAGATCGAGGATTTCGACGACGCCACCGTCAGCGCCAACGACTGCTTCCGCCCCGTCGTCCGCTATTTCGACCGCATCTCCCGCCCGGAGCATATCCTGACCGCCCTGCCCCGTGCCCTTCGCGTCATGACCGACCCGGCGAACTGCGGCCCGGTCTGCCTCGCCTTCTGCCAGGACACCCAGGCGGAAGCCTACGACTATCCCGCCAACTTCTTCGAACCCCGCGTCTGGCACATCCGCCGCCCCGAACCCGACCAGCGCGAACTAGAAGCCGCCGTCGCCGCGATCAAGGCCGCCAAGACCCCGCTGATCGTCGCAGGCGGCGGCACCCTCTACTCCGGCGCCGAGCAGACGCTCCTGACCTTCGCCAAGACCCACAATATCCCCCTCGTCGAGACCCAGGCCGGGAAAGGCGCGGTCGATTGGGAGGAACCCCTCCACTTCGGCTCCCCCGGCGTCACCGGCACCGGCTGCGGCAACGCGCTGGCGGCGAAGGCCGATCTGGTGATCGGCGTCGGCACCCGCTTCCAGGATTTCACCACCGGAAGCTGGACCGTCTTTTCCCACCCCGGCCGCAAGCTCCTCTCGATCAACATCCACGGCTACGACGCCCACAAACGCGCCGCCCAGCCGCTGGTGGCCGATGCCAAGGTCGCGCTGGAAAAGATCAGCGCGGCGCTTGGGAAACACCGCTTCCCCGACCCCGACTTCGCGGCGCGAGACAAGTGGTTCCAGACCACCGACGCCCTCTTCGCCGCCCCGAAGGGCAACGAGCTTCCCACCGACGCCCAGGTCATCGGCGCCGTGGACCGCAACGCCGGCAAGCAGAGTCTCATCATGTGCGCCGCCGGCACCATGCCCGGCGCGCTGCATGTCCTCTGGCGCGCGGCGCAAGGCGGCTATCACATGGAATACGGCTATTCCTGCATGGGCTACGAGATCGCCGGGGCCATGGGCATCAAGATGGCCCAACCCGACCGCGACGTGATCTGCATGGTCGGCGACGGCAGCTACATGATGGCCAACTCCGAGCTTGCGACGGCGGTGATGATGGCGATTCCCTTCACCGTCGTCCTGACCGACAACCGGGGCTACGGCTGCATCAACCGGCTGCAAAAGGCGACCGGCGGCGCGCCGTTCAACAACATGCTGGACGACAGCTACCACGTGAACGCGGCCAACATCGACTTTGCCGCCCATGCCCGCAGCATGGGCGCGAACGCGGTCAGGGTGGCCAGCATCGCCGAACTGGAAGCCGAGATGCAGAAGGCGAAATCGGCCACCATCCCCACGGTGATCGTCATCGACACCGACCCGATGCCCGGCACCGGCGCGGGCGGGCACTGGTGGGACGTGGCGGTCCCCGAAGTCTCTGACCGGACAGAAGTGAACGAGGCCCGCAAGGGCTATGAAACGGGCCTCCGCGCCCAATGGCCGATCAATTGAGAAAACCATGATCCAATTCGGAACCAACCCCATCGCCTGGGCCAACGACGACGACCGGACCATCGGCGCCGAGATCCCGACCGCCCGCATCCTGGACGAGGCCGGCCGTCAGATCGGCTTCGACGGGATCGAGAACGGCCACCGCTGGCCCGACGACCCCGAGGCGCTGCGGGCGCTGCTGGCAGACTACGGGCTGAAGTTCATCTCGGGCTGGTATTCGACCGAACTGCTGGTCCGCTCCGTCGAGGACGAGATCGAGGCCGCGCAGCACCACATCGCCAAGCTGCGCCACAACGGCTGCAAGGTCATGATCGTCTGCGAGACCTCGAACGCGATCCACGGCGATGCGAAGAAGCCGGTGAACGAACGCCCGCACCTCTCGGCCGCCGGGATGCAGGCCTTCGGCGCGAAGCTGGAGCAGTTCGCGGAATACCTGACCTCGCAGGGCCTGACGCTGGTCTACCACCACCACATGGGCACCATCGTGGAAAGCCCCGAGGAGATCGACGCCCTGATGGCCGCCACCGGCCCGCACACGCAGCTTCTCTTCGACGCGGGCCATTGCGCCTTCGGCGGCGGCGATCCCGTGCAGGTGCTGGCGAAGCACATCGCCCGCGTCCGCCATTTCCACGCCAAGAACATCCGCCCCGCGATCACCCAGCGCGTCCGCGCCGAGGGGCTCAGCTTCCTGCAGGGCGTCCTTGCCGGGGCTTTCACCGTCCCGGGCGATCAGGAGGGCGGGATCGACTTCGGCCCGCTCCTGAAGATCCTCGCCGGTGCCCGCTATGACGGCTGGATCGTGATCGAGGCCGAGCAGGACCCGAAGCTCCGCAATCCGCTGCTGTACCAGACCCTCGGCCTTGCGACCCTGCGGCGTTTGGCGCGCGAGACGGGTCTCGACAAGCGCTGACCCCGGCGGCAGGCTGGCCCCATGCTGAATCCCGACTGGCCCCTCGCCCTCCGCCTCGCGATCACCGCCCTGCCCTGCGCGGCGGCGATCTGGTTCTTTTCCTCCGGCTCGGTCCTCGGGGGCGCGGTCTTCACCGCCCTCACCGGCTGGGCCTTCAACGGGCTCTTCATGCGGCCCCCCGGAGACGGCTGATGCGGCTCCTGCGCCACCCCACCGCCACGCGCGGCAAGGTCCATGAGATCACCCCGGAAAGCGCGGGCTGGACCTATGTCGGCTTCACCCTCTACCGGCTGGAACCGGGCGACCGGGCCGAGGAGGCGACCGGCGACCGCGAGGCGATCCTGGTGCTGGTGGAGGGCAAGGCGAAGGTCGAGGCCGCGGGCCAGGACTGGGGCGAGATGGGCGAGCGGATGGACGTCTTCGAAAAGACGCCGCCGCATTGCCTCTACGTCCCGAACGGGCAGTCATGGACGGCGGTCGCCACCACCCCCTGCACGCTTGCCATCTGCACCGCGCCGGGCAAGGGCAACCATCCCGCCCGGCGGCTGGGGCCGGAAGGGATCGAGCTGACCCCGCGCGGCAGGGGCACCAACACCCGCCACGTCAGCAACATCGCGATGGAGGCGCGCGAGGTCGCCGACAGCCTTCTGGTGACCGAGGTCTTCACCCCGGCCGGCCACTGGTCCTCCTACCCCAGCCACCGCCATGACGAGGACGACTTCCCCCGCATGACCTGTCTGGAGGAGACCTATTATCACCGGCTGAACCCCGCCCAGGGCTTCGGCGTCCAGCGGGTCTATACCGAGGATGGCGCGCTGGACGAGACGATGGCGGTGAAGGATCACGACGTGGTGCTGGTTCCCAAGGGCCACCACCCCTGCGGCGCGCCCTATGGATATGAGATGTACTATCTGAACGTGATGGCCGGGCCGATCCGGAAATGGCGGTTCCAGAACGATCCCGACCACGACTGGATCGCCCGGCGCGACGCCTGAGGCCGCCACGCGGGTCGAAGACCGGGATCCAGCGATTTCAAGGGCTTGCCTGCGGACGTTCACCAAGCGTAAACCACGCTCCGGGGCGTATCCTCTCTGGCGCAAACGGCCCGCCGATGCGACGTGGCGACCTGCTGTTCCAGACCTCGGGCCTCGGGCCGGTCGCCAGGGATCTTGCCGACCAGGGGGCGCCCCCTGTCCCGGACCTCGACGCCAGCGACGCGCCCGTGGCGCTGACGGCGAAGGCCACCACCCGCGCCATGCCGCTGGCGGAGTGGATCGCGCAAGATGCGGCGTCAGGCCACCCGCTGCGGCACCCGGCCTTCGAACCAGCGGAACATCAGCACGATGAGGCCAGTGATCGCCATGTAGACCACCGCGAGCAGCATCAGGGGCTCGTAGGTGATCAGCGTCTCGGACCGCACCCGGCTGGCGACGGCGTAGATGTCGACCACGGTGATCAGCGCGACCAGCGGCGTCGCCTTCAGCTGCAGCACCGTCTCGCCGCCCAGCGTCGGCAGCACCCGGTGCAGCGCCTGCGGCAGCCAGATCCGGCGGAACATCGTCAGCCGCGGCATCCCCATCGCCCGCGCCGCCTCCAGCTGGCCATGCGGCACCGCCTTGAAGGCACCGCGCATCACCTCGCCCTCATAGCCCGCGACCGAGAGCGACAGGCCGAGGACCGCGTAATACCAGGCGTCGCGCAGCACCGGCCAGAGGAAGCTGTCGCGGATGCCGGGGATTCCGGGAAACAGGCTGCCGATCCCGTAGTAGAGCAGGAACAGCTGCAAGAGCAGCGGCGTGCCCCGGATCAGCCCGCAGAAGGCCCGCGCCGGGACCGCCAGATACCAGGGCCCGACCGCCTGGGCGAGGCCGAGGGGGATCGCCAGAGCCATGCCGATCCCCATGGTCAGGACCAGCAGGATGAGCGTGTTGCCGATGCCGCGCAGGATCAGAGCCTGGTATTTCGGATTGGCCAGCCAGTCCCAGCGGCCATAGACCGCGACCAGCGCCACGATCAGCACAAGAATGGCCAGCATCGCCAGCCGGCGCGGCAGCATCAGCGACCGGATCATCCCGCGACCCGCCTCTGCCCGCGCCGCGCCCGCCGCTCGATCAGGGCGAAGACCAGCGTGGACAGGATCGAGACCGCCAGGTACAGCACCCCGGCCGCGGCGTAGAAGGTGAAGAAGGCCTTGGTGGTCGAGGCCGCCTGCCGGGTGGACTGGGTCAGCTCGGCAAAGCCCACCACGGCCAGAAGCGCGGTGTCCTTGGTCGCGATCAGCCACAGGTTCGCCAGCCCCGGCAGGGCCAGCGCCAGCATCAGGGGCAGCGTCACCCGCCGGGCCAGCAGGGCCGCGGGCATCCCCATCGCGCGCGCCGCCTCGATCTGGCCGGCCGGGACCGACTGGATCGCGCCGCGCAGCACCTCGGTCGCATAGGCCCCCTGCACCACGCCAAGGACGAGGACCCCCGCCACGACGCCCGAGATCTGCACCTTCTCGCCCCCCATGGCGAGGAGGACCTGGTTCAGCGCGTCGGTCACCGCGAAATAGAGGATCAGGATCAGGATCAGCTCGGGCACCGCGCGCACGACGGTGGTGTAGATCGCAAGGAGATCGCGCGTCACCGGCCCGCCGTAAAGCTTGCCATAGGCCCCGAAGAACCCGATCACCAGGCCCAGCGCAAAGGCTCCGGCCGCGATGAGGACCGAGCGCCAGAGCCCCAGCAGCAGCACCGCCCCCCAACCCGGCGGCTCCAGCGCCAGAAGGTCGAGGGTGGAGGCGAGGAGGGGGGAGCCGATCATCTGCGCCCCCCGGAAGGGATTGTGTGGGTCGGCACAAGCGGGTGGGTCGGTCCCCTTTCGGATGCGGCCCGCGACGCCCCCCTCCCCGGCCCTCCCCACGCGGGGGAGGGAGGGCTCCATGCCTGCCCGCAGTCCATAGGGGAGAGCCATGCCCCCCTGCGGATGCGCCGCGCATCGGTTCTACGACAGGGACGTCCGCGCCGGGCGACTCCCCTCCCCCTCGTGGGGAGGGGATGGGGGTGGGGGGCACCTGCCCGCCAGAAGGACAGGATGCCCAAGATCCTTATCCGCCGTAGATCGACGAGGCGAAATACTTGGCGGTGATCGCATCGTAGGTGCCGTCCTCGCGGATCTTGGCGATGCCGGCGTTGATCTTCGCCTTCAGCTCGTCCTCGCCCTTGCGCAGGCCGGCGCCGACGCCAAGGCCCAGCACCTCCGGGTCATCGGCCACGGCGCCCACGATCTCGCAGCAGGCGGCCCCGGCTTCCGAGGCGACGAAGGCGTCCAGCGCGATCGAATCCGCCTGGGTCGCGTCGATCCGGCCGGCCGCGAGGTCCTGGTTCGCCTCGTCCTGGGTCTGGTAGACCTTGATCTCGGCCGCCGTCTCCGCGAAATGCTTGTTCACATAGGCTTCATGGATCGTCGCCACCTGCACGCCGATCACCTTGCCCGCCAGCCCCTCGGGCGTGGGCTGGATGCCCGAGCCCTTGGCCGCCGCGACCACGGCCGGGGTGTTGTAGTACTTGTCCGAGAAGTCGATGGTCTGCAGTCGCTCTTCGGTGATCGTCATCGAATTCATGATCGCGTCGATCTGGCCCGCGGTCAGCGCCGGGATGATCCCGTCCCAGGCGACCGGCGTGATCACGCATTGCAGTTCGGCGGCGGCGCAGACGGCGTTGATGATGTCCACCTCCCAGCCGACCCAGTTGCCGGCGGCGTCGGGGCTGGTGAAGGGCGGGTAGGGTTCGGCGGCGATGCCGATCTTGACCTCCTGCGCCGCCACCGGGGCGGCCAGCAGCATCAGCGCGGCGGCGAGGGATTTCAGGTTCATGGCACTCTCCTTGTTGGGGGTTCCGCCGGTTCAGGCGACGGATTTCAGGAACTGTTTCAGCCGGTCGGATTTCGGCCCGCCGAACAGCTGGTCGGGCGGGCCCTCCTCCTCGATCCGGCCGTTGTGCAGGTAGATGACGTGGTCCGCGACCTCGCGGGCGAATTTCATCTCATGCGTGACGAGGATCATCGTGCGCCCCTCCTCGGCAAGGCCGCGGATGACCTGGAGGACCTCGCCCACCAGCTCGGGGTCGAGGGCCGAGGTCGGCTCGTCGAACAGCATCGCGCGCGGCTCCATGCACAATGCGCGGGCGATGGCGGCGCGCTGCTGCTGGCCGCCGGACATGAAGGCCGGATAGGCGCCCTCCTTCTCGGCCAGGCCCACCCGCGCCAGAAGCTTGCGCGCCCGCGCAATGGCCTGGTCCTTCGGCAGCTTCAGGACATGGACCGGCACCTCGATCAGGTTTTCCAGCACGGTGCGGTGGGTCCAGAGGTTGAAGCTCTGGAACACCATCCCCAGCGACTGGCGGATCCGCTCGATCTGGCGGCGGTCGGCGGGGCTGCCGTCGGGGCGCATCGCCACCGTCTCGCCCGCGATGGTGATCCGGCCGGAACTGGGCGTCTCGAGAAAGTTGATGCAGCGCAGCATGGTGGACTTGCCCGAGCCCGACCCGCCGATGATCGCCACCACATCGCCCTCGCGCGCGGTGAGCGAGACGCCCTTCAGCACCTCATGCGCGCCGAAACTCTTGTGCAGCCCGTCAACCCTGATCGCCTCTGGCCTGTCCGTCGTCATGCGCCCCCCGCTTCTTGTTATATGAGCGTGCAATTCAACGCCGCGCAAGCTTTTCCTTTGCGCCCCCTGACTGCCCGGCATCGGGTGACGCGCCTTGAAGGGAAAACCCGGCTCGTCTAATCAGGGGCATCAGCCGGGGGAACCATGCGCATCCTGATCACCAACGACGACGGCATCAACGCGCCGGGGCTTGAGGTCCTGACCGAAATCGCCATGACCATCGCCGGACCCGAGGGCGAGGTCTGGACGGTGGCCCCGGCCTTCGAGCAATCGGGCGTGGCGCATTGCATCAGCTACACCCATCCGATGATGATCGCCGAACTGGCCGAGCGCCGCTTCGCGGCCGAGGGCAGCCCGGCCGACTGCGTGCTGGCGGCGATCTATGACGTGCTGGAGGGCGCGAAGCCGGATCTGGTTCTCTCGGGCGTGAACCGGGGCAACAACGCGGCCGAGAACGTGCTGTATTCCGGCACGATCGGCGGCGCGATGGAGGCGGCGCTGCAGGGCGTTCCCTCCATCGCCATGTCGCAGTTCTTCGGCCCCGAGAATGCGCGCCTTGCCGATCCCTTCGAATGTGCCCGCACCCATGGCGCTGCCGTGGTCCGCGCGCTGCTGGACAAGGGGCTGTGGAGCCAGGACGACTACCGCGTCTTCTACAACGTGAACTTCCCGCCCCTGCCCGCCGCGCCGACGCTGGGGATGAAGGTCGCACCGCAGGGCTTCCGCCGCGACACCGCCTTCTCGGTCGAGCCGCATCTGTCGCCCTCGGGCAGGCGCTTCCTCTGGATCAAGGGCGGGCCGCAGCAGACGCCGACCCTGCCCGGCACCGATGCGGCGGTGAACCTGGACGGCTGGATCTCGGTCACGCCGATGCGGGCGGACCTGACCGCGCATGACCTGCTTTCCGACCTGGAGCTCCGGCTCGCATGACCATGGGGCCGGAGGATCGCAACCCAGACGACGCCTCCGGGGACCTTGCCGAACGCAAGATGCGCTTTCTCTTTGCCCTCAGATCCCGTGGCGTGACCGATGCAAGGGTCCTGACCGCGATGGAGCGGATCGACCGCGGCCTCTTCGTGCGCGGCATCTTCGCCGACCGCGCCTATGAGGACATGCCGCTGCCCATCGCCTGCGGCCAGACGATCAGCCAGCCCTCGGTCGTGGGGCTGATGACCCAGGCGCTGCAGGTCAGCCCGCGCGACACGGTGCTGGAGGTCGGCACCGGCTCGGGCTACCAGGCGGCGATCCTGTCGCAGCTGGCCCGGCGGGTCTATACCGTGGACCGCTACCGCCGCCTGGTGCGCGAGGCGGGCGAACTGTTCCGCCAGCTCGACATCACCAACATCACCGCCATCGCGGCCGACGGCTCTTTCGGACTGCCCGATCAGGGGCCCTTCGACCGCATCCTGGTGACCGCCGCCGCCGAGGACCCGCCCGGCCCGCTTCTGGAGCAGCTGAAGCCCGGCGGCATCATGGTGCTGCCGGTCGGCCAGTCGGATGCGGTGCAAAGCCTGATCAAGGTCACCCGCGGATCACGCGGCTTTGATTACGAGGAACTTCGCCCAGTGCGCTTCGTGCCTCTGGTGGAAGGGCTGGGGTCCGAGTAGACTTTGCCCCGAGACGGGATCAACCCGGACAGCGGAAGATGAGGCGGCAGATGCGGAATTCCTTGGACAGACTGCGGCTCCTGGGCCTTGGCGCCAGCCTTCTGGCCCTGACGGCCTGCATGGATACCCGCAACCTGGACTGGGACATGCGGGCCGGCGGCGGCGACACGTCGGATGCCGCGCGCCAGGCCACGGCGGCGGCGCCCACGGCGGATGCGAACGGCATCCTGTCCTATCCCGATTACCAGCTGGCCAAGGCCCGGCGCGGCGATACCGTCGCCGCCATGGCCGGCCGCCTGGGCCTGAATGCCGAGGAACTGGCCCGGAGCAATGCGCTGCGCCCGACCGATCCCCTGCGCGAGGGCGAGATGCTGCTGCTGCCCGCCCGCGTCTCCGCCACGCCGCAGCCTGCCGCCATCGCCAGCGGCGGCATCGCGGGTGGCGGCGGGCCGATCGACATTTCCTCGATCGCCACCACGGCGCTGGATGCGGCCGGTCCGACTCCGGTCGCGGCCTCGCCCGCCGCGTCGAAGCCGATCTCGGGCCAGCCCCTGACCCACCGCGTCGCGCGCGGCGAGACCGCCTTCACCATCGCGCGGACCTACAACGTCTCGGCCAAGGCGCTGGCCGACTGGAACCAGCTGGGCGCGGACATGGCCGTGCGTGAGGGCCAGACCCTGATCATCCCGATCGCCACCGCCCCCGCGCCGGACCCCGAACCCGTGCCGACGCCCCCCGGCGCCGGCAGCCCGACGCCCGAGCCGCCCTCGGCCGCGAAGCCGCTGCCCGACGAGAAGCCCGAGGTCGCGGCCGCCAAGCCCAAGGCCACCCCGCCCTCGCCCGACATGGGCGAACAGGCGACCGCGGCCTCGGCCGCGAAGATGGCGATGCCGGTCGCGGGCAAGATCATCCGCGGCTACGACCGCAAGTCGAACCAGGGCATCGACATCTCGGCCGCGGCGGGCGCGCCGGTGAAGGCGGCGGATGCGGGAACGGTGACGGTGATCTCGGCGGACACGACCGGCAAGGGCATCGTGATCCTGCGGCACGCGAACAACCTCCTGACGGTCTATGTCGGCGTCGGCGGGGTCGGCGTGAAGAAGGGCGACAAGGTCAGCCGCGGCCAGTCGATCGGCACGGTCGCGGCGGGCAACCCGGCCTTCCTGCATTTCGAGGTGCGCAACACCTCGAAGGAAAGCTTCGACCCGATGACCTATCTGCAATAGGCCGCTCGTCGATGCACTTCGTGCACTCCTCGCCGGCGACCTGCCGAGGAGGAGACGAAGTCGAACGACGAGGGGACCTGAGGATCAGTCCCCGACCCTGGCCACCAGGATCTTGTCGATCCGCCGCCCGTCGAGGTCGATCACCTCGAAGCAGAAGCCCTCGGCCGTGAAGCTGGCGCCCAGCTCGGGGATATGGCCCAGCTGGTGCAGCATCAGCCCCGCCACCGTGTCATATTCCCCCGCCATCTCGCGCGGCAGGCCCAGCTTGTCGCAGAACTCGTCCACCGGCATCCAGCCCGCCACCAGCTGGCTGCCATCGGCGCGGGTGACGATGGCGGGCTCATCCGGCTCGCTGGCCGCCACCGCGCCGGTGATCGCCTCCAGCACGTCTCCGCTGGTGATGATTCCCTCGAAATGGCCGTATTCGTCATAGACCAGCGCCAGGTGATGCTCGGTCTTCTGCAGGATCTCCAGCACATCCAGCGCCTCGGCCCGGTCCGAGACCACCGGCACCTCGCGCAGAAGCGCCTTGAGGTCCAGCGTCTCGCGGCGCGAGACGGCCTGGAAGGCATCGGACAGCAGCACGATGCCCACCACATCGCCCTCAGCATCGGCGACCGGCATCCGGGGCCGCGCGACCTTGCGGATCGCGGCCACGGCCTCGGCCCCGGTCGCCTCCAGCGGCAGCATCTCGATCTCGTGGCGCGGCGTCATCAGCGCCCGGGCCGTGCGGTCGCCCAGACGCATCACCCCGGTGATCATCTCGCGTTCCTCGGTTTCCAGGACGCCGCCCTCATGCGCCTCGGCCAGGAGGACATGGACCTCCTCCTCGGTCACGCGATTCTCGCTCTCGCCGCGCTGGCCGAGAAGCCAGAGCATCCCGCGCCCCGAGCGGTCCAGGAACCAGACCAACGGCGCCGCGACGATCGACAGCAGCGTCATCGCCGGGGCCATGCGCACCGCGACCCCCTCGGCATTGCGCAGCGCCATCTGCTTCGGCACCAACTCGCCCACGATCAGGCTGACATAGGTGATCGCGACCACCACGCCGCCCACGCCCAGGGTCGAGGCCATCTCGGCCGTCACCCCCTGCCCGACCAGCCAGGACGAAAGCCGCTGCCCCAGGGTCGCCCCGGAAAGCGCACCCGAGAGCACGCCCACCGCCGTGATGCCGATCTGCACGGTCGAGAGGAAGCGGCCCGGATCCTCGGCCAGGCGCAGGGCCAGCCGCGCGCCGCGGCTCTTGCCCTCCAGGGGCTTCAGCCGGGCGGGACGCGCACTGACGATGGCGAGTTCGGACATGGCCAGCACGCCGTTCAGGACGATCAGGGCCAGGATGACGACGATTTCAGCTAGCATGAATAGACGCGTAAGGCGCAACGCACCGCCATGCAAGGGGCCGCCGGGCTCAGACCCGAATCCGCACCCCTTCGCGCGCGGCAAGGTCGCAGAAGAACTGCCAGGCCACCCGGCCCGACCGACCGCCCCGCGTCGCCTGCCACTCCACCGCCTCGGCATGCAGCCGCTCCTCGGGCAGCTTGACCCCATGCGCGGCGCAATAGCCCCGGATCATCTCCAGGTATTCGTCCTGGGTGCAGGGATGGAAGCCCAGCCACAACCCGAAACGGTCGGACAGCGAGACCTTTTCCTCCACCGCCTCGCCGGGATTGATCGCGGTCGAGCGTTCATTCTCGATCATGTCGCGCGGCATCAGGTGGCGGCGGTTCGAGGTGGCGTAGAACAGCACGTTCTCTGGCCGCCCCTCGATCCCGCCATCCAGCACCGCCTTCAGGCTTTTGTAATGCTGGTCATCATGGGAAAACGACAGGTCGTCGCAGAACAGCAGGAAGCAGTGCGGCGCGGCGCGCAGATGCGCCAGCAGGCGCTGGACGGAAGGCAGGTCCTCGCGCGACAGCTCCACGATCTTCAGGTCATGCCCCTCGGCCCGGACCTGGGCGTGGACGGCCTTGACGAGGCTCGACTTCCCCATCCCCCGCGCGCCCCAGAGGAGCGCGTTGTTCGCCGGCAAGCCGGCCGCGAAATGCCGGGTGTTCTCCAGCAGCGTATCGCGCGAGCGGTTGACGCCCACCAAGAGCGACAGGTCCACGCGGGAGACATGGGCCACCGGGTCAAGCCGGTCGGGCGCCGTATGCCAGACGAAAGCCTCGGCCGCGAAATCGGGCGCGGGCATCGGCGCGGGGGCGAGACGTTCCAGCGCCGCCGCGATCCGTTCCAGGGGGTCGTCGATCACGCCTTGGTCTCCGTGTCTCCGTCGGTGTCCTCGACCCACAGGCCTTCGGCCCGCAACTCGGCCTCGCGGCGCTTCTCGATCCGCTTGATCAGGAAGATCGACACCTCGTAGAGCGGGTAGATGCAGGCGAAAAGGATCAGCTGGCTCATGATGTCGGGCGGCGTCACCAGTGCGGCCACGAACAGGATGACGACGATCGCATAGCGCCGCATCCCCGCCAGGCCCGCCGAACTCGCCAGCCCCGCCTTGCCCATCAGCGTCAGCAGCACCGGCAGCTGGAAGCACAGGCCGAAGGCCAGGATCAGCTTGAGGCTGATGTCCAGCGTTTCGTTCACCTTGCCCTGGAAGACGATGTCGATGCCCTTGGACGCCGCCGCCGGGGCCGTGACCACGGCATCGCCGGGCACCTCGCCGAAGCCGGGAATCAGCGCGGTCAGGATCGAGGCGCTGTCGGCATAGCCCAGGAAGAACTGCATCGCCATCGGCGTCACGATGAAATGCGCGAAGGCGGCGCCGATGATGAACAGGACCGGCGAGGCGATGAGGAACGGCAGGAAGGCCTGCTTCTCGCTGCGGTAAAGGCCCGGCGCCACGAAGCGCCACAGCTGGTAGGCGATCACCGGGAAGCTGAGCATCAGCCCGCCCACCATCGCGATATGCATGAGCGTGAAGAAGTATTCCTGCGGCGCGGTGTACTGCATCACCGGGTTCGGGTTGCCCAGCGCGCGCATGGCTTCCTCGATCGGGGCCAGCATGAAGTCCAGAATCGGCTCGGCCACGATGAAGCACAGCACCATCGCCACCAGGAAGGCGCCGACCGACCAGATCAGGCGATTGCGCAGCTCGGCCAGATGCTCGACCAGCGGGGCCGAGCTGTCGTCGATCTCGTTCCTGCTGCTCATGCCGGGTCCCCTGCGGTCTTGTCGGCCTTCTTGCGGACCCGGCCCGCCTTCTTCGGCGCAGGTTCGGCGGGACCCGCTTCCGCCACGGCCGCGCCCGCGCCGATGGCCCGCATCTTCGCCGCCGCTTCCTCGGCCACCGCCTTGCGCGCCGCCTGCTTCCGGGCCAGCTCAGCCGTCGCGGGGCCCAGTGCCGGGGCGGCAGGTTCAGCCGCTGCCGAGGTTCCGGCCGGTGCCGCTGCCGTCACCGCCGCCGCCGAGGCCGCAACCGTCTGCGGCGCAGGCGTCGTCTTGGCCGGATTCTTCAGGGGATCCCATTTCTCGAAGCGGTCGGCGGCCGATTTCACCGCATCCAGCCCCGCCCCGGCGGGGTTGGAGACCGCCTTGAGACCGTCGGTCACGTCCTTGACGCCCGTCTCCTTCGCCGCCTGCTCCATGGCACGGCTGAACTCGCGCCCCATCGAGCGTATCTTCGCCGTGATCCGGCCCAGTTCGCGGAACATGCCCGGCAGGTCCTTGGGACCGATCACGATCAACGCGACGATCCCGACCAGCATCATCTCGGACCAGCTGAAGTCCATCTTGCCACTCCCGAGGGATCGGTCGGATCAGGCCTTGTCCTTCTCGGGGGTGACGTCCTTGGCGCCGTCGGCCGCGGCCTTCTCGATCTCTTCGCTGCCTTCCTTCACGCCCTTCTTGAAGGCGGTGATGCCCTTGCCGACCTCGCCCATCATCGAGGCGATCTTGCCGCGGCCAAACAGCACCAGAAGGACGATGGCGATCAGCAGAAGCTGCATTGGTCCCGGAGCGTGCATGGTGGTTCTCCTGTAAAGTCCCGCATCAAGCGCGGGCATCCATCCTGACTGCATCCCCAATATGGCGGATGCCCCCCCGCTTCCAAGGGCCAAGCGACTTGCGCCTCCCGCTCTACTGACAGTATTTTGTCAGTAAGGCGGGCAATCCTGCCCAGCCGAGGCCAGGACCATGAAGCGCGACGCCCGGCTCTACGACATCGTCCAGGTGCTGCGGGACGGGCGGCTGCACACCGCGGCCGAACTGGCCGAGCGGCTGGGCGTCTCGACCCGCACGATCTGGCGCGACATGGAGATGCTGGCCGCCACCGGCCTGCCGGTGACCGGCGAGCGGGGCCTGGGCTATATCCTGCGCTCGCCGCTGATGCTGCCGCCGACCATGCTGACCCCTGACGAACTCGACGCCCTGGTCGAGGGCCTGCGCCATGTCGGCGAGGAGGGCAACCCGAGGGCACGGGCGGCGCGAAGCCTTCTCTACAAGATCGCCACCCTCCTGCCGCAGTCGGGGATCGGGACCGATGGCTGATCCGCGGGCCGATTCGCCGCCCGACAGGTGCCATACGCTTGCCAGACGGTGTCCAGACCGGCGTTTCGCGACCTCAGCTCCTGCCATGCGACCCGAAGACGAAACAGCGGTCGCGCCGGATCATCAGCCACAGGACCGTCCCCGGCTTCGGCAGGAAGACCCCCGGCACGCTGGCGGTCAGCTTCGCCCCCTCGAAATCCATCGAGAAATCGACGAGGCTCTCGCGGCCCAGATAGCGGCTGCGCAACACCGTGCCCCGGGCGGGCGTGCCGTCCTCGGGCGTCGGATTCGGCCCCCGCCCGCCGCGGTCGAAGTCGATGCGCAGGTGCTGCGGCCGGATCACGATCTCGACCTCGGCCCCGTCGGCATGGCCCGGCGTCAGGAAGGCGCCGAAGGGCGTTTCGGTCAGCGCCCCGCGCGAAATGCCCCGTATCACGTTGATATCGCTGAAGAAGGCCGCCGCCGCCTTGTCCACCGGGGCGTTGTAGACATTATAGGGCGCACCTTTCTGCACGATCCGGCCCTGCCGCATCAGCGCGATTTCATCCGCCATCCGCATCGCCTCGTCCGGCTCGTGCGTGACGAGGAGGACGGCGGCGCCCTCTTCCTTCAGAAGCTCCAGCGTGCGGTCGCGGATCCCGTCGCGCAAGCGGTTGTCGAGCCCCGAGAAGGGCTCGTCCATCAGCATCACGCGCGGACGCGGCGCCAGAGCCCGCGCCAGCGCCACACGCTGCTGCTCGCCGCCCGAAAGCTCATGCGGATGCTTCTGGCCGAAGCCGGAAAGATCTACCTTTTCAAGCAGCTCCCCGATCCTCTGCACCTTCCGCGCCCGCTCGGCCCGCAGGCCGAAGCCCACGTTCTCGGCCACCGTCAGATGCGGGAACAGCGCGAAATCCTGGAACATCAGCCCCACCGAGCGCGCCTCGGGCGGGACATGCACCCCTGGCCCTTCGACCAGCCGGCCGTCGATCCGCACCTCGCCCTGGTCCGTCCGCTCCACCCCCGCGATGATCCGCAGCGTGGTGGACTTGCCACAGCCCGAGGGGCCGAGAAGGCAGGTCACCTGCCCCGCCGCCACGGTCAGCGTCACGTCATCCACCACCCGCCGCCCGCCGAAAGCGCGGCTCAGATGCGAGACCTCGAGACGAAGGGGGGTGCTGTCCGGCATGAAACCCGTGGAAATTCCTCGGGCTTTCCTAGCAGCGCCGCTCCCCCCCGGCAAGGTCGGAGGCCGGCAGGATCAGAAGGTCGTGTTCGTAGCCCCGCCGTCCAGCAGGATGTTCTGCCCGACGATGAACCCGGCATGCCGCGAGCAGAGGAAGGCGCAGGCCGCCCCGAATTCCTCCGGCGTGCCATAGCGCCCGGCCGGGATAGTGGCGGCGCGTTCGGCAAAGGCCTCCTCCATGCTGATCCCCCGGGCCTTCACAACGCCCTGGTCCAGCGCCACCGCCCGGTCCGTCGCATGGATGCCGGGCAGAAGATTGTTGATCGTCACACCTTTCCCCGCCACCTGCCGCGCGGTTCCGGCGACAAAGCCGGTCAGCCCCGTCCGGGCTGAATTCGACAGGCCCAGCACCGAGACCGGCGCCTTGACCGAAACGCTGGTGATGTTCACCACCCGCCCCCAGCCTTGCGCCATCATCCCCGGCAGGACCGCCTGCATCAGCGCGATCGGGGTCAGCATGTTGGCGTCCAGCGCCTTGATGAAGTCATCGCGGCTCCAGTCGGACCACATGCCGGGGGGCGGCCCGCCCGCATTGGTGACGAGGATATCGAAGGGACCATGCGCCAGCACCGCTGCCCGGCCCGCCTCGGTGGTGATATCGCCCGCGACCGCGACCACATCCACTCCGGATTTCGCCCGGATCCCGGCCGCCGTCGCCTCCAGCGCCTCGGCCCCGCGGGCATTCATCACCAGGTCGACCCCGGCCTCGGCCAGGGCCTCGGCACAGCCCCGGCCCAGCCCTTTCGACGATGCGCAGACCAGCGCCCGTTTTCCCCTGATCCCCAGATCCATGCATCACCTCCTGCTTTGTACAAAGCCTAGCAGGCAGCGGCGGAAGGGCAAGGCGCGGGGTCAGGCGGTGTAGAAGAACTCCTCGCGGACGATCTTTCCATCCTTCACGTGGTAGACCGCAACCTCGCGGGCCTGCGACCGCTCGCCCGTGGCCTTGTCGGTGGTGTCCATCTCGAACACCAGCGCGAAACGGTCCTCGCCATGCAGGAACGGCCCTTCGGTGGCGAAGGCATGCACGTCGAAATTCGCGCCCCACCAGTCGTGCTTGCCATGGATGCCCGCAAGGCCCCTGGTCTCGCGCCCGCCGCCCATGTCCGTCGCCTCGACCGACACGGCATCGGGCGCATAGAGCCGGTCGAGATTCTCGCGCTCACGCCCTTCGCGGCAGCCCGCGGCCAGTTCGTCGGCAATCTCCGCAAGAGTCATGGCATCCTCCAATGTTCTATCAATGTTCTCTTCCTGCATGGCTTGCCCGAGTCGCACAAGCCTGCTTCTGTTGCGATGCCCGCGACCGCAGCCTATAGGGGGCGCATGACAAACCGCGCCCCCCTTCCGCCCGAAATCTCCCGCCGCCGGACCTTCGCGATCATCGCGCACCCCGACGCCGGCAAGACCACGCTGACCGAAAAGTTCCTGCTGTTCGGCGGCGCGATCCAGATGGCCGGCCAGGTCCGCGCCAAGGGCGAGGCGCGGCGCACGCGCTCGGACTTCCTGAAGATGGAACAGGACCGGGGCATCTCGGTTTCCGCCTCGGCGATGTCCTTCGACTTCCGCCAGTATCGCTTCAACCTGGTCGACACCCCCGGCCACAGCGACTTTTCCGAGGACACCTACCGCACCCTGACGGCCGTCGATGCCGCGATCATGGTGATCGACGGGGCCAAGGGCGTGGAGAGCCAGACGCGGAAACTCTTCGAGGTCTGCCGGCTGCGCGACCTGCCGATCCTGACCTTCTGCAACAAGATGGACCGCGAGGCCCGCGACACCTTCGAGATCATCGACGAGATCCAGGAGAACCTGGCGATCGACGTGACCCCGGCCAGCTGGCCGATCGGCTCGGGCCGGGATTTCGTCGGCGCCTATGACCTGCTGCACGACCGGCTGGAGATCATGGACCGCGCCGACCGCAACAAGATCGCGGAATCGATCCAGATTTCCGGCGTGGACGATCCGAAGCTGGCCGAACACATCCCCGCCGACCTGCTCCAGAAGTTCCACGAAGAGTTGGAGATGGCGCGGGAACTGCTGCCGGCCTTCGACCGCGCGGCCTTCCTGAACGGCTCGATGACGCCGATCTGGTTCGGCTCGGCGATCAACTCCTTCGGCGTGAAGGAGTTGATGGACGGTATCGGCGAATTCGGCCCCGAGCCCGAGCCGCAGAAGGCGGCCGAGCGGCAGGTCGATCCGGCCGAGCCCGAGGTGACCGGCTTCGTCTTCAAGGTCCAGGCCAACATGGACCCCAAGCACCGCGACCGGGTCGCCTTCGTCCGCCTCGCCTCGGGCCATTTCGAGCGCGGGATGAAGCTGTTCCACGTCCGCTCGAAGAAGCCGATGTCGATCACCAACCCGGTCCTCTTCCTCGCCGCCGACCGGGAACTGGCCGAGGAGGCCTGGGCCGGCGACATCATCGGCATCCCGAACCACGGCCAGTTGCGCATCGGCGACGCGCTGACCGAGGGCGAGTCGCTGCGCTTCACCGGCATCCCGAGTTTCGCGCCGGAGCTTCTGCAGACCATCCGCGCGCTTGACCCGATGAAGGCCAAGCATCTGGAAAAGGCCCTGACGCAGTTCGCCGAGGAAGGGGCCGCGAAGGTGTTCAAGCCGATGATCGGCTCGGGCTATATCGTCGGCGTCGTGGGGGCCTTGCAGTTCGACGTGCTGGCCAGCCGGATCGAGCTGGAATATTCGCTGCCGGTCCGCTTCGAGGGTTCGAACTTCGTCTCGGCCCGCTGGATTTCCGGCGACAAGGCCGAGATCGAGAAACTGGTCGCGGTGAACAAGGGCCATATCGCGCATGACAGCGACGGGGATCTCGTGTTCCTGACCCGCCTGCAATGGGACATCGACCGGGTGCTGCGCGACTATCCCGGCGTCAAGCTGACCGCGACCAAGGAGATGATGGCCTGAGGCCGACCCTTTTCCCGCTGCCTTGACCCTTCCGCGCATTTGCGATAAGGGCCAACTGCGGCCAAAACGGGCCGAGACGCCGGGGCGCCCGGAAACTTGCGTCCCATAATCCATGCGGTCCGATACCGCATCCATTAGGACGCTCATGACCAAATTCTCCGACCTCGCGCTGGACCCGCGCGTGTTGCAAGCCATCACCGAAGCCGGCTACGAGACCCCCACCCCGATCCAGGCCCAGGCCATCCCCGAGGCGCTGAAGGGCCGCGACGTGCTGGGCATCGCCCAGACCGGCACCGGCAAGACCGCGAGCTTTACCCTGCCGATGATCACGCTTCTGGGCCAGGGCCGCGCCCGCGCCCGGATGCCGCGCAGCCTGGTGCTGGCGCCGACGCGGGAACTGGCCGCCCAGGTGGCCGAGAACTTCGACATCTACGCCAAGCATACCAAGCTGACCAAGGCGCTCCTGATCGGCGGCGTCGCCTTCGGCGAGCAGGACAAGCTGATCGACCGCGGCGTCGACGTGCTGATCGCCACACCGGGCCGGTTACTGGACCATTTCGAGCGTGGCAAGCTCCTCCTCACCGGCGTGCAGATCATGGTGGTGGACGAGGCCGACCGGATGCTCGACATGGGCTTCATCCCGGATATCGAGCGGATCTTCCAACTGACCCCCTTCACCCGCCAGACCATGTTCTACTCGGCCACCATGGCGCCCGAGATCGAGCGGATCACCAACACCTTCCTCACCAACCCCGCCCGGATCGAAGTGGCGCGGCAGGCGACGACCTCGACCACGATCACCCAAGGCCTGATCGAGGTGAAACCCGTCCGCAAGGACCGCAGCTTCGGCGACAAGCGCGCCTGCCTGCGGGCCCTGATCCGCGCCGAGGGCGAGGCCTGCACCAATGCGATCATCTTCTGCAACCGGAAGATGGACGTGGACGTCGTCGCCAAGTCGCTGAAATCACATGGCTTCAACGCAGCGGCGATCCATGGCGACCTTGACCAGTCGCAGCGGATGAAGACGTTGGACGCCTTCCGCGACGGCAGCCTGCACCTTCTGGTCGCCTCGGACGTAGCGGCGCGCGGCCTCGACATCCCGGCCGTGAGCCACGTCTTCAACTTCGACGTGCCGTCCCACCCCGAGGATTACGTCCACCGCATCGGCCGCACCGGCCGCGCCGGGCGCCTGGGCAAGGCCTTCACCATCGCCGTCCCCTCGGACGAGAAATACCTCAAGGCGATCGAAAGCCTGATCAAGGCCGAAATCCCGCGCGCGCCCCTGCCCGAAGGCTTCGAGCCCGACACCCGCGAAGGCAAGCCCGACCGCCCGCGCGAAGAGCGCAAGGGGCGCGACCGTAGCCGGAGCCGCGAGCGTGAGCGCGAGCGTCCGGTCAAGGCCCATGACGAAGTGGCGCCGATGGAGCCGCTGGTCGTCACCCCGAAGCCCGCGGTGGCCGAGGAGGAATCCCCGCGCGAGGAACGCCGTGAACCGCGCCGCCGCGACGAGCGCCGCGAACCGCGCGAGGAGCGTCGCGAGCCCCGGCCCGAACCCCGGGAAGAGCGTCAGGATCGCCGCGAGCCGCGCGAGGAGCGTCGGGACGACCGCCGCGACCAGCGCCGCGACCGCGACCTTGGCCCGGCGGTGATCGGCATGGGCGACCATGTGCCCGATTTCATCCTGCGCAGCTTCGCGCCGAAACCCACGCCAACGGATGAGGCCGAGGAGACGATCCCGGCCGGCACCGAAGGCTGAGACGACAAGGCCCCGCAGTGCGGGGCCTTTTCTTTCGTGCTATTCCGCCACCAGCCGGCTGATCACCACCGTGACCTCGGGCTTCTTGCCGATCTCCTCGACCGAGATCTGGCGCACGACGCGGCGGAGTTCCTCTTCCAGCTTGTCGTCGTCGCCAAGGATCTTGCGGCCCAGCCGGTCGATCACCTGTGCGAGGTCGGCCTCCAGCGTCTCGGCCAGCGGCCGCTCGCCCCGCCCGACCGGGGGAAGGCCCATGATCTCGACCCAAGGCTCGCCCATCGGCTCGTCGCCCTCGTCCAGGATCAGCGTGACCAGCACATGCCCGTTCAGCGCCATGCGGATCCGGTCGCGCACCACCCCGTCCAGGGCCCCGACCATCGCGGTGCCGTCCAGGTAGATCCGGCCGGTCTCGACGTATTCCGCCACCTCGGGCACGTCGCCGGTCAGGTCCAGCATCGTCCCGTTCGGCGCAACCGCCGCCGCGATCCCGGATTCGGTGGCGATGCGGACATGTTCGGCCAGATGTCGATGCTCGCCATGCATCGGAATCAGCATGTCGGGCAGGATCAGCCGGTGCACATGCTCCAGGTCCGGGCGGTTGGCATGGCCCGAGACATGGTACTTGCCGCCCTGGTCGTCGATCACCTGCACGCCCATCTCGGAAAACGCGTTCCAGACCCGCAGCACGTCGCGCTCGTTGCCGGGAATGGTCTTCGAGGAAAAGAGGAAGGTGTCCCCCTCCCTCATCTCCAGCCCGAGATACTTGCCGCGCGACAGCTGCGCGCTGGCGGCGCGGCGCTCGCCCTGGCTGCCGGTGACGAGCAGCATCAGGTTGCGGCGCGGCACTTCCAGCGCCTCCTCGGGCGTCACGGTCTTCGGGAAGCCCGACAGCACCGCCGCCTCCTCCGACGCCGAAAGCATCCGCTTCATCGACCGGCCCAGCACGCAGATCGTGCGGTCGGCCGCGCGGCCGGCCTCGGCCAGGGTCTTCAGCCGCGCGACGTTCGAGCCGAAGGTCGTCGCCACCACCATGCCGGTGCAGCCGCGGATCAGCTCGGTCAGCGGTTCGGCCAGCGTGGCCTCGGACCGGCCGGGATGCAGCGAGAAGACGTTGGTGGAATCGCAGGTCATCGCCTTGACCGGCTTTTCCGCCACGATCTCGCCGATGCGGGCGTCATCCCAGGCCTCGCCCACCACCGGGCTGTGGTCGATCTTGAAATCGGCCGAGTGGAAGATGCGGCCCGCGGGCGTGTCGATCACCAGGGCCGAGGATTCGGGGATAGAATGGCTGACCGGGACGAACTGCACCTTGAAGGGTCCGGCCTCGACCGTGGCGGGGCGCGGCTCGACGGTGACGATCTGGTCGACGGGCAGGCCCGCCTCCTCGAACTTCAGCCGGCCGATGGTCGCGGTGAAGCGGCGGCAATAGACCTTCTTGCCCAGCTCGGGCCAGAGATGCGGCAGCGCGCCGATATGGTCCTCATGCGCATGGGTGATGAAGATCGCTTCCAGCCGGTCCAGCTTGTCATGCAGCCAGGAGACATCCGGCATGATCAGGTCGACGCCGGGCGAGCTGTCCATGTCCGGAAAGGCCACGCCCGTATCGACCAGGATCAGCCGCTCCTTCCCCCTCGGCCCGTAGCCGTAGACATAGGAATTCATGCCGATCTCGCCGGCGCCACCGAGGGGAAGGTAGATCAGTCGGTTCGCGCTCATGGGTTTTCCTTGTTGTATGCATTGATCAGGACGAGGCCATGCATGGTCAGGTCGTCCTCGATCTGATGAAATAGCTCGGTTCCTTGGGCGAAAAGGCTGGCAAGCCCTCCGGTCGCGATGACTTTCGTCGGCCGCTCGCGCTCCCGCCGGATTTCGCGCACGATGCCCTCGACCAGGCCGACATACCCCCAATACACGCCGGACTGCATGCAGGCCACCGTATTCGTGCCGATGGCGCGCGCGGGCCTCGCCACGTCGATATGCGGCAGGGCGGCGGCGGCCATGTGCAGCGCCTCGAGGCTGAGGTTCACCCCCGGCGCGATCACCCCGCCGACATAGGCGCCGTCGCTGTCCACCACGTCGAAGGTGGTGGCGGTGCCGAAGTCGACGACGATCAGGTCGCCGCCATGCCGGGCAAAGCCGGCGACCGTGTTGACCAGCCGGTCCGGGCCGACCGTGGTGCCCTGGTCCACCCTCGGCGCCACCGGCAGGCGGCAGTCGGGCTTGCCCACCACCAGCGGGCGGCAGTTGAAATAACGGTCGCAGAGGACGCGCAGGTTGAACACCACGCGCGGCACGGTCGAGGAGATGATCGCCTCGGTGATCTCGGCCTCGACCTTGCGGATCGCCATCAGGCTGGAGAGCCAGACGAAATACTCGTCCGCCGTGCGCCGGTGATCCGTGGCGATCCGCCAGGTGGCAAGGAAGCGGCTGCCGTCCCAGATCGAGAAGACGGTGTTGGTATTGCCGCAGTCGATGGCGAGAAGCATGGGCGGGATCTCGGGTTGGGGCGAAGGACCGGGAGGTCACATCCCATTGGTTACTTGAAGCAATGGCGTAAACCAATGGCCAACCCCGTGGAGCATTCCGGCCAGGAGGACGCCAGAGGTCAGAAGAACACTTCGGCGGCCGGGATGGCAAGGGTGGCTTGCGGGGTGCGCAGGATCAGGTTGCCGCTGGCGTCGATGCTCTCGAACCGGCCCTCGCGGGTCTCGGCCCCGGTGCGGGCGCGGATCACCTCGCCCAGCCGGGCCGCATGGGCAAGCCATTCGGCGCGCAGGGGGGCGAAACCCCCGGCGGTGAAGCGGGCCTCCCAGCGGGCATAGGCGGGGGCGAGGGCGACGAGGAAGCCTTCGGGCGTGATGCGCAGGCCGGTTTCCTGCAGCAGCGAGACCGGCGGCACCGCGCCCGGCTCGACAAGGGCGGGATCGGGGGCGGCGATCAGGTTGACGCCAATGCCGATGCAGAGGACCGGATCGGGCCCGCCCAGCCCCTGGCTTTCCAGCAGGATGCCGGCCAGCTTGCCGCCGTTGCAGAGCACATCGTTCGGCCATTTCAGCGCGAAGCTGGCGGGAAGGCCGGTCAGCTGCACCAGCGCATCCCGCAGCGCCAACGCGGCGGCGAAGGACCGCAGCGCCACCTGCTCGGGCGGCCCGGACGGTTTCAGGACGAGGGTGCCGTGGAAATTGCCGCGCGGGCTGACCCAGGGTCGGGCACGGCGGCCGCGCCCGGCGGTCTGCAGCCCGGCGACGATCCAGGTCGGGCCGTCCAGCGCCGGGGCGCGGCGGAAGCCTTCGGCATTGGTGCTGTCGATTTCGGGCAGGGCGATATGCCGCCCCGCCCCGGTGCCTGCCTCAGCGGACAAGAGCTTCGGCCGCGACAGCCGCGGCGGGCTCGACCCCGAACAGGTTCACGATGCCGACGACCATGATCGCGGCAACGCCCACCAGCATCGCCCATTGCACCGGGGCCATGCGGCTGTCGATCGGATCCTGCTCGGCGCCGAAGTACATGTAGTAGACGATGCGCAGATAGTAGAAGGCGCCGATCACGCTGGCCACGGCCCCGGCGACGGCAAGCCAGACCATGCCGGCATCCACGGCGGCCTTCAGCACGTAGAACTTGCCGAAGAAGCCCACCATCGGCGGCACGCCGGCAAGGCTGAACAGCAGGACCAGCATGGCCAGCGCCTTCAGCGGTTCCTTCTTCGCGAACTGGTTCAGCCCGTTGATGTCGGCGACCGGACGGCCGTCCCGCTCCATCGACAGGATGAAGGCGAAGGTGCCGATGTTCATGGTGACATAGATCACCATGTAGATCAGCGCCGCCTGCACGCCATAGGCGGTGCCGACCGCAAGACCGATCATCGCATAGCCCATGTGGGCGATCGAGGAATAGGCCATCAGCCGCTTGAAGTCGCGCTGCCCGATCCCCGCCACGGCGCCAAGGAACATCGAGGCGACCGAGAGCCCCGCCAGCACCTGGCCCCACTGGCCGGGGATGCCGCCGAAGGCGTCCTGCACCAGCCGCGCGATCAGCGCGATGGCGGCGACCTTGGGCGCGGTGGCGAAGAAGGCCGTCACCGGAGTGGGCGAGCCCTCGTAGACGTCCGGGGTCCACATGTGGAAAGGCGCGGCCGAGACCTTGAAGGCCAGGCCCGAAAGCATGAACACCAGCCCGAACAGAAGCCCCAGCGGCACGCCGTCCTGCAGCGTCGACAGGATGCCGGCGAACTGGGTGGTGCCGGCATAGCCATAGACCAGCGAGGCACCGTAAAGCAGCAGGCCCGAGGAGAGCGAGCCCAGCACGAAATACTTCAGCCCCGCTTCCGCGGATTTGCCGCTGTCGCGCCGCATCGCGGCCAGGACGTAAAGCGACAGGGACTGCAGCTCGAGCCCCATGTAGAGCGTGATCAGGTCGGCGGCCGAGACCATGACCATCATCCCCACCACCGAAAGGGTCACGAGGATCGGATATTCAAAGCGCAGGATCCCGCGCCGGCCCATGTAGTCCTGGCTCATCGCCAGCACGGCGGCGGCGGACAGCAGGACGGTGACCTTGGCGAAACGGGCGAAGGGGTCGTCGGAGACCAGCCCGCCGAACGCGGCGCGCGCACCCTCGCCGCTGGCCCCGATGTACAGCGCCAGCGCCACGAACAGGCCCGAGGTCGCCCACATCAGCATCGGCGCAAGCCGGTCCTTGCCGGTGTAGACCGCGACCATCAGCGCGGCCATGGCATAGCCCGCCAGCAGGATCTCGGGCAGAAGGATCTGGAAATCTGCAGAGTTCATCGCGGGCGTCCTCAGTGCATGGCCAGCTCGGCCCCGTCAGCGGGCAGAGCGGCGTGGTAGTCGGTAACCAGGGCCGAAACCGAAGGCCCGATGATGTCGGTCACAAGGCTGGGATAGACGCCGAGGATCAGGGTCATCGCGATCAGCGGCGCGAAGATCGCCTTCTCGCGCCGGTCCATGTCGGTGATCGTCTTCAGCGCCTCCTTGATCAGGTCGCCGAAGACGACCCGGCGGTAAAGCCAGAGCGCATAGGAGGCCGAGAGGATCACGCCGGTGGTGGCGAAGGCGGCGACCCAGGTGTTGACCTGGAAGATGCCGACCAGGGTCAGGAACTCGCCCACGAAGCCCGAGGTGCCGGGCAGGCCGACGTTGGCCATGGTGAAGAACATGAACACCAGCGCATAGGCGGGCATCCGGTTCACCAGGCCGCCATAGGCGTCGATCTCGCGGGTGTGCATCCGGTCGTAGATCACGCCGACGCAAAGGAAGAGTGCGCCGGAGATGAAGCCGTGGCTCAGCATCTGGAAGATCGCGCCGTCGACGCCCTGCTGATTCGCCGCGAAGATGCCCATGGTGACGTAACCCATGTGGGCGACGGACGAATAGGCGATCAGCTTCTTCATGTCCGACTGCGCCAGCGCCACAAGGCTGGTGTAGACGATGGCGATGGCCGAGAGCCAGAAGACCAGGGGGCTGAGGAGGTCCGAGGCCACCGGGAACATCGGCAACGAGAAGCGCAGGAAGCCGTAGCCGCCCATCTTCAGCAGGATCGCCGCCAGCACCACCGACCCGGCGGTCGGGGCCTGCACGTGGGCGTCGGGCAGCCAGGTATGGACCGGCCACATCGGCATCTTCACCGCGAAGCTGGCGAAGAAGGCCAGGAACAGCATCGTCTGCAGCCCGCCCACGACCTGGAAGCCGAGAAGGCTGAAGGTCTCGGACCCGAAGTCATGCGTCAGAAGCTGCACCATGTTTGTCGTGCCCGCGTCCATGTACATCGCGATCATCGCGACCAGCATCAGGACCGAGCCGAGGAAGGTGTAGAGGAAGAACTTGAAGGATGCGTAGATCCGATCCTTGCCGCCCCAGATGCCGATGATCAGGAACATCGGGATCAGCCCGGCCTCGAAGAACAGGTAGAACAGCACCAGGTCCAGCGCGCAGAACACGCCGAGCATCAGCGTCTCCAACACCAGGAAGGCGATCATGTATTCCTTGACGCGGGTCTCGACGCTCCAGCAGGCCGCGATGGTGATCGGCATCAGGAAGGTGGTCAGCATCACGAACAGGACCGAGATCCCGTCCACGCCCATCCGGTAGCTCAGGCCCAGGATCCATTGCCGTTCCTCGACGAACTGGAAGCCGGTGTTCGACGGATCGAAGCGGAAGAGGACGAAGAGCGAGATCACGAAGGTCGCGGTGGTGGTGAAGAGCGCAAGCCACCGGGCCCCGTTCTTCGCCGCCGCATCGTCGCCGCGCATGAACAGCGCAAGGATGACCGCCGCGACCAGGGGCAGGAAGGTGATGATGGAGAGAAGCTGGTTTTCCATTATGCGCGCCCCTTACTTCGCGCCGCCGAAGAGCGTCATCCAGGTGACGAGGATCACGATCCCCAGCACCATCGCGAAGGCGTAGTGGAACAGATAGCCGGACTGCGCGCGGCCTGCGAGGCGGGTGAAGAAGGGGATGATCCCCATCGCCACCCCGTTGAGCGAGCCGTCGATCACGTCGCCGTCGCCGCGCTTCCACAGGAAGCCGCCGATCCATTTCGCCGGGCGGACGAAGACCACGTCATAAAGCTCGTCGAAGTACCACTTGTTCAAGAGGAACAGGTAGAGCGGGCGCTGCTGCGCGGCCAGGCGGCGCGGCAGGCTCGGGTCGCGGATGTAGAAGAGCCAGGCCATCGCAAAGCCGATCAGCATGGCGACGAAGGGCGAGAGCTTGACCCAGGTCGGCACCACATGCGCCGCATTGATGATCGTGGTCGGCGCATGCTCTGCCGCGGCCGCCTTCTCGGCGTCGAGGCGGGTGTCGACCACGGCCTGTTCTTCAGGCGTGAAGGGCAGCATCACCAGCGCGCCCTTGGGGGCGGCGCTGACGTCGGCCTGGAACTCGCCGGACAGGGTCGTCTCGGCCTGGGCATCCGTCGCAACGGCTTCGGCCGGGGCGGCTTCGGTCGCTACGGTTTCGGCCGGGGCAGTTTCCGCCGGGGCGGCCTCGGTGCCATGCGCGGCGGCGGTCTCGCCATGCGCTTCGCCATGGGCGGCGGCCTCCATGCCGAACCACCCACGCACCGCAGCCTCGTCGCCGAAGAAGACCTTGTACCACAGCATCCCCGAGAAGATCGCGCCGAGGGCCAGAACCCCAAGCGGGATCAGCATGACCATCGGGCTTTCGTGCGGCTCGTGGTGGTGGGCGTCATGGCCATGGGCATCGTGCCCATGCGCCTCGTGACCGTTTGCGCGGCTGGTGCCGAAGAAGGTCAGGAACATCAGCCGCCAGGAGTAGAAGCTGGTGAAGCAGGCGGCCACGACCAGGAGCCAGAAGGCGAAGGAGGAGCCCACCCAGGCGCTTTCGATCACAGCGTCCTTCGACAGGAACCCGGCGAAGCCGTAATGCGTCAGCGGGATGCCCACGCCGGTGATGGCGAGCGTGCCGATCAGCATGGCCCAGAAGGTCATCGGGATCTGCTTCCGCAACCCGCCGTAGTAGCGCATGTCCTGCTCATGGTGGGTCGCGTGGATCACCGATCCGGCGCCCAGGAACAGCATCGCCTTGAAGAAGGCATGGGTGAAGAGGTGGAACATCGCCACCGAATAGACGCCCACACCGGCGGCCACGAACATGTAGCCGAGCTGCGACATGGTCGAATAGGCGATGACGCGCTTGATGTCGTTCTGCACGAGGCCGATCGTCGCCGCGACGAAGGCGGTCATCGCGCCCAGCACGGTGATGAAGGCGGTCGCCTGCGGCGCGTATTCATAAAGCGGCGACATCCGGCAGACCAGGAACACCCCCGCCGTCACCATGGTCGCGGCGTGGATCAGGGCGGAGACCGGCGTCGGGCCCTCCATCGCGTCCGGCAGCCAGGTGTGCAGGAAGAGCTGCGCCGATTTCCCCATCGCGCCGATGAACAGGAGCACGCCGATCAGGTTGGCAGCATTCCACTCGGTCCAGAGGAAGGTGAGATTGGTCTCTGCCAGGCTCGGGGCGGCGGCGAAGACGTCTACGAAGCGGATCGAGTCGGTCAGGAAGAACAGGCCCATGATCCCCAGCGCAAAGCCGAAGTCGCCGACGCGGTTGACCACGAAAGCCTTGATCGCCGCCGCATTGGCCGAGGGCTTGCGGTAGTAGAAGCCGATCAGCAGGTAGGAGGCGACACCCACGCCCTCCCAGCCGAAGAACATCTGCACCAGGTTGTCCGAGGTGACCAGCGTCAGCATGGCGAAGGTGAAGAACGACAGATAGGCGAAGAAGCGGGCCTTGTAATGCTCGCCCTCGTGCCAGTTCTCGTCATGCGCCATGTAGCCGAAGCTGTAGAGATGGACCAGGGCGGAGACCGAGTTCACCACGACCAGCATGATCGCGGTCAGCCGGTCCAGGCGGATCGCCCATTCGCTGCCCAGGGTTCCGGATTCGATCCAGCGCAGGATGGTGATCTGCTGCGTCTCCCCGTCAAAGGTCAGGAAGATGTACCAGCTCAGCGCGGCGGCCAGGAAGACCAGCGAGGTGGTGATCACCTGCCCTGCCCTCTCGCCGATCAGACGCCAGCCGAAGCCACAGATGATCGCCCCGATCAGCGGAGCAAAGAGGATGATCGATGCCATCTGGGTCAGCCTTTCATCACGTTCACGTCTTCCACCTCGATCGTGCCGCGGTTGCGGAAGAACACGACCAGGATGGCGAGGCCGATGGCGGCTTCAGCTGCCGCCACGGTCAGGACGAACATGGTGAAGACCTGCCCCACCAGATCGCCGGAATAGGAGGAGAAGGCGACGAGGTTGATGTTCACCGCCAGCAGCATCAGCTCGATCGACATCAGGATGACGATCACGTTCTTCCGGTTGAGGAATATCCCGAAGATCCCGATGACGAAGAGGGCCGCGGCCACCGTCAGGTAATGTTCAAGTCCGATCATCTTCTGGTCCCTCTTGGGCTCTTGTGGCCCGAACTTTCGCAGGCCCGAAGGCCGATTTCGTAGGGTGCGCTACAGCGCACCGGTCATTGTTTTGTTACGGTCACACCCACCACAGAGGCAATCAGCGACCTTTGAGTTTCAAGCTGCGCCTTCTCTGCATCAGTCATTTCCGGCCAGTTTCGCTTGACACTCGGATAGAACTTCTTGCAGCCGCTCTCGTCTGCCCATCCCTTGTGGAACTGGTTTTGCAGTGGCCTCATTCCTGCTTTCGCGGACGCCTTGAAGAACGTTTCCAGGCTGGCGGTCGTACCTGCGTTGCGCTGATCTTTGACGTATCTGGCCAGCCGGAATGCTCTCCGTTCCGATACGCCCATTTCATCATAGGTGCTGATGACAACATAGGACCCTGTCGCGCATTCCAGTTGAGTATACTGCCACTGCTGTGCGCCTGTGTCGGTCATTCCGCCCGAAACAAGTCCGACGACTCCATTGCCTTCATTGACAGGACCAGCATCCGCTACGGCACTCGTGTCGCTAATCACCGGTACGCCGCCGACGTCCTCCCCGGCGATACAGGCGCTTAGCGCAATGAATGGGAGCAGAGCGGCGCGCATGATTACAACCCCTGCCCCGGCTTCACGTCCTTCAGTTCCATCGCCTTGGCCGGGTCGCGCCACATCTGGGCCAGCACGTTCTGCCGCTTGACGTCCCTGCGGTGGCGCAGCGTCAGGAGGATCGCGCCGATCATCGCGACCAGCAGGATCAGGCCGGCAAGCTGGAACAGCAGGAAATACCTGTCGTAGAGCAGCATCCCCAGCGCCCGGGTATTCTCGATCTCGGTCGGCGCCACCGCCTGGCGCAGCCCCTCGGCCCCATCGGCCACGGTCCAGACGCCGATGCCGATGGCGATCTGCATCAGAAGGACGACGCCGATCAGCAGCCCCAGCGGCATGTAGCGCGCGAGTTCCCCCTTCAGCGCGGCGAAGTCGATGTCGAGCATCATCACCACGAAGAGGAACAGCACCGCCACCGCGCCGACATAGACGATGACGAGGAGCATCGCCACGAACTCCGCCCCCAGAAGCACGAAGAGGCCCGAGGTCGACAGGAAGGTCAGGATCAGCCAGAGCACCGAATGCACCGGGTTGCGCGACAGGGTGACCATCAGGCCGGCCGTCACCGTGATCACGGCGAAGAGGTAGAAGGCAAAGCTGAAGACGGTCATGCGTCTTTCTCCTCAGGGGTCTCGGCGAAGACGGACTGGGCGATTTCCAGCGCCTTCTGCATGGCGGGCAACCCGCCGAACATGGACATCTGCCAGATCACTTCCGCGATCTCGCGCTTGGTGGCCCCGGCCGCAAGGCCGTTCCTGATCGTCATCCGCAATTGCGGCTCGCCCACCGGCCCCAGCACGGTCAGCGCCGCGATGGTGACCAGGAAGCGGGTCCGCGCGTCCAGCCCCTCGGGGTTGAAGGTCTTGCCGAACCACATCTCCAGGAGTTCCTTCGGCATCGTCGGAAAGAACTTTTCCATCGCCTTCGCGTCGAAGTTCTCCATGCCCGGCATGAAGGCCTGGGCCATCTTCTGGCCCTGCTCCATCATCGCGGCGAACATCTTGGCGAGGTCTTCGGTCATCAGCGGTAAGGGGCGTCGAGTTCGAGGTTGCGGGCGATCTCGGCCTCCCAGCGTTCGCCGTTCTCCAGGAGTTTCTCCTTGGTGTAGAACAGTTCCTCGCGGGTCTCGGTCGAGAATTCGAAGTTAGGGCCTTCGACGATGGCATCGACCGGGCAGGCTTCCTGGCAGAAGCCGCAGTAGATGCATTTGGTCATGTCGATGTCGTAGCGCGTGGTGCGGCGGCTGCCGTCCTCGCGCGGTTCGGCGTCGATGGTGATCGCCTGCGCCGGGCAGACCGCCTCGCACAGCTTGCAGGCGATGCAGCGTTCCTCGCCGTTCGGATAGCGGCGCAGCGCGTGCTCACCCCGGAAGCGGGGCGACAGCGGCCCCTTCTCGTGCGGGTAGTTCACCGTCGATTTCGGCGCGAAGAAATACTTGAACCCCACCTTGAAGCCCAGGAGGAAATCCCAGAGCAGGAAGTATTTCGTGGCCCGGGACCAGTCGATATTGGCCATCATCAGCCTCCAATCGTGTAGCGGGCCCAGAAGCCGCCCAGCACTTCGAATTTCGCGAGGAACGCCACGATCACCACCCAGGCAAGCGACAGCGGCAGGAAGACCTTCCAGCCGATCCGCATCAGCTGGTCATAGCGGTAGCGGGGGACGATGGCCTTCACCATGGCGAACATGAAGAAGAAGACCCACATCTTGCCGACCATCCACCACCAGCCATCGGGCAGGCCGGGGATCGGCGAGAGCCAGCCGCCGAAGAACAGCAGGCTGATCAGCGCGCACATCAGGAAGATCGCGATGTATTCGCCGGCCATGAACAAGAGGTAGAGGGTCGAGGAATATTCCACCATGAACCCGGCCACCAGTTCCGATTCCGCTTCCGGCAGGTCGAAGGGCGGGCGGTTGGTCTCGGCCAGGGTGCTGATGAAGAACAGGAAGACCATCGGGAAATGCGGCAGCCAGTACCAGTTGAAGAGGCCCCAGTTCCCATCCTGCGCCGCCACGATCGAGGAGAAGCTCATCCCCCCGGTCGAGATGATCACCCCGATGATGATCAGGCCCAGCGACACCTCGTAGGAGATCATCTGCGCCGCCGAACGAAGCGAGCCGAGGAAGGCGTATTTCGAGTTCGAGGCCCAGCCGCCCATGATCACGCCGTAGACCTCGAGCGAGGACACGGCGAGGACGAACAGGATCGCGACGTTGATGTTGGCCAGCACCCAGCCGTCATCGAAGGGGATCACCGCCCAGGCGAGGATCGCCAGGATGAAGCTCAGCATCGGCGCGAGGAAGAAGACCGGCCGGTCCACCCCGGCGGGGATCACGATTTCCTTGACGACATATTTCAGCGCGTCGGCCACCGATTGCAGCAGGCCGAAGGGCCCCACCACGTTCGGACCGCGCCGCATCTGCACGGCGGCCCAGATCTTCCGGTCGCCATAGACCAGGAAGAGAAGGCTGATCATCACGAAGCCCACGATCAGAAGGCTTTGCGCCGCGATCAGCACCGCCGTTCCGAACCCCGTGGCAAAGAACCCGTCCATGTCAGTCCCTCATCCTCAAACCGTCGGTATTCCAAGCCCGGCACATTCCGTCACCGCCCGTCCGGCGTCGATGGTGTGCAGGCCCCCGGGCCGCCCGGCCGAGATGAGGTAGACCGCATCCCCGTACCATGACTGCCCGTCCTTCCTCACGATGGTCCGCACATGCCGCGCGAACCCGTAGCCCCGATCCAGCGCATATTGCGCTGCCGCACAGCGGCCATGGGCCTCGACGTCGGCGCGGTCGGCCGCGCCGCGCAATGCGACGCCGACGCCGACCATGTCGTCGTCCAGGAGGATCGTCTGGATCCCCGCATGGACCGGCTGGCCGCGATCCTCTGACACCTCTGCCTGTGGCGCGCAAGCCCCCAGCGCCGCGGTCGCGGTGCCCAGGGTCGCCAGAAGGGTCAGCGGCTGCTGCATGGTCACTCCGCCGCCAGCGCGGTGGCGGCCCGCGCCTTGGCCATGGCCGACAGCTCGGCCATCACCGAGGAGGCCCGGGCGATCGGGTTCGTCAGATAGAAATCCTTGATCGCATTGCGGAAATTCGCCTTGCCCAGATGCTTCATCTCGATCGGTTGCAACGGGTTCTCCGCCACTTCATCCACCCGGCCCAGCACCGGATGCGCCTTCACCAGCGCGGCCCGAAGGGCAGCCAGCGAATCCCAGGGCAGCGTCGCCCCAAGCTCGGCCGAAAGCGCGCGCAGGATGGCCCAGTTCTCCTTGGCCTCGCCGGGGGCAAAGCCGGCGCGGAACGCCAGTTGCGGGCGGCCCTCGGTGTTGACGAACAGCCCGTTCTCCTCGGTCCAGGCGGCGCCCGGCAGGATGATGTCGGCCCGGTTCGCGCCACGGTCGCCATGGCTGCCCTGATAGATCACGAAGGGCGCATCCGCGCCATCGCGGATGATCTCGACCTCATCCGCGCCCAGGTTGTAGATCACCTGAGCGCCTTCGACCGCCATGGACAGCCCGCCCTCGGTCACCGCGCCCACATCCATCGCGCCGACGCGCGACGCGGCCGTATGCAGGATCAGAAGCTTCGCGCCGCGCGCTTCCGCGATGCGCATGGCATGGGCCAAGACCGCCTCGCCATCCGCCTCGTTGATCGCGCCCTGGCCGACGATCACCACGCCCGGCTTGGCATCCGGCGGCGCGGTCTCGGCCGTTTTCACATGGTCCGCCAGCGCCACCCGGTCGGTGCCGATGTGGTGATATTCATAGGTCAGGTCCGCCGCCTGGCCGATCAGGCCCACGACCGCGCCATTGGTCCAGGCCTTGCGGATCCGGGCGTTCAGCACCGGGGCCTCGATCCGGGGATTGGTCCCGATCAGGAGGATGCCGCCCGCCGTGTCGATATCCTCGATCCGCGCCGTGCCGGCATAGCCCGAACGGTTGCCGGCGATCAGCTTCGCGCCATCGGTGCGGCATTCGATCTTGCCGCCCAGCCCCTCGACCAGCTGCTTGAGGGAGAACACGGCCTCGACCGGGGCCAGATCGCCGACCAGCGCCGCGACCTTCCTGCCCTTCATCGCCTCGGCCGCCTTCGTCAGCGCCTCGCCCCAGCCCGCCTTCCGCAGCTTGCCGTTCTCGCGGATATAGGGCGTGTCCAGCCGCTGCCGGCGCAGCCCGTCCCAGACGAAACGCGTCTTGTCGCTGATCCATTCCTCGTTCACGCCGTCATGGTTGCGCGGCAGGATGCGCATGACCTCGCGGCCCTTGGTGTCAACCCGGATCGAGGCCCCCAGCGCGTCCATCACGTCCACGGTCTCGGTCTTGGTCAGTTCCCAGGGCCGGGCGGTGAAGGCATAGGGCTTGGAGGTCAGGGCGCCGACCGGGCAAAGGTCGATGATGTTGCCCTGCAGATTCGAATCCAGCGTCATGTTCAGATAGCTGGTGATCTCGCTGTCCTCGCCGCGGCCCGTCTGGCCCATCTGGGTGATGCCCGCGACCTCGGTGGTGAAGCGCACGCAGCGGGTGCAGGAGATGCAGCGCGTCATCGCGGTCTTGATCAGCGGCCCGAGGTTCAGGTCCTCGGACGCCCGCTTCGGCTCGCGGTAGCGGGAGAAGTCCACGCCATAGGCCATCGCCTGGTCCTGCAGGTCGCACTCGCCGCCCTGGTCGCAGATCGGGCAGTCGAGCGGGTGGTTGATGAGCAGGAACTCCATCACCCCCTCGCGGGCCTTCTTCACCATCGGCGACTTGGTCTTGACGACCGGAGCCTCGCCATTCGGGCCCGGCCGCAGGTCGCGCACCTGCATCGCGCAAGAGGCCGCGGGCTTCGGCGGGCCGCCCACCACCTCGACCAGGCACATCCGGCAGTTGCCCGCGATCGACAGGCGCTCGTGGTAGCAGAAGCGCGGGATCTCCACCCCGGCGGTCTCGGCCGCCTGGATGATGGTCATCGCGCCATCGACCTCGACCTCGATACCGTCGATGTTGATCTTCTTGAGGTTGGTCATGGCCCTACTCCGCCGCCCCTTGCCCGCAGCGGTGAAGGACCACCGCCGCGCATCCGTGATATGTCTCTTGCCCGGCGCTCATCGCGTCGACCTCAGGAGAGAGCCGATCAGGCTCTGCCTGGCGATTTCCTCTTCGCCGATCCGGCAATAGGCCTCCGGCTTGCCCGGCTCGGCCCCCTTGGCCTTCAGCCAGTCGGCGGCCTTCGCCTTGAACTTCGCCTTCTCCTCCTTCGAGGTGACGAACTCGCGCACCACGTCCGAGGGATAGCCCTGCGCCAGCGCGTAATCGCGCAGCTTGTTCAACTCGCCCAGGGCGCGCAGCTTGCGGGCCTGCATCGTCGGGCAATTGTCGGCAATCGCATCGCCGATGAAACCCTGCAGGAGCTTTTCGCCGATCACCGGCTCTTCGTTGATCGGCACCAGCGCAAAGGCGGGCGCGGCAAGGGCTGCGGTCAGGGTCAGGGTCAGAACGAACGGGCGCATCAGGGCCTCCTTGGCTGCATGTAGCCCGGAGATGGGGCCGAACCGCCTTGATATGCCATGACAGACCGCCGTCATCAGCGCCTTGTGACCGAAGGTGACGCCATTCGTCATGCGCAGCCCTCGGGATAGACCCATGCGCCGGTCGCCCGGTCGTAACGGTCGTAGATCGAGACCTTGACGCCCCCTGCCCCGCATTGCGCATCCGCCGCCTTGCGGGCCAGCGCGCCCTCCCACATCTGGAACGGCTGGCCGCCATTCGTGACGCGCACCGGACCCTGCACCACGGAAACGGCCGGAGCCGTCGCCACGCAGGCCGCTTGCACAAGCGTCACCGAAAGGGCCAGCGCCATCCGCATCACTCCGCCGCGACCGCGCTGACGCGCCCGGTGCGCTTGGCCTTGATCCGGTCCTCGATCTCGTCGCGGAAGGCGCGGATCAGGCCTTGGATCGGCCAGGCCGCCGCATCGCCGAGCGCGCAGATCGTGTGGCCCTCGACCTGCTTCGTGACGGACAGAAGCATGTCGATCTCCTCGACCTCCGCCTCGCCGCGGACCAGCCGGTCCATGACCCGCATCATCCAGCCGGTTCCCTCGCGGCAGGGGGTGCACTGGCCGCAGCTCTCGTGCTTGTAGAACTTGGACAGCCGCCAGATCGCCTTGATCACGTCGGTCGACTGGTCCATCACGATCACCGCCGCGGTGCCCAGGCCCGAGCGCTGCTCGCGCAGCCAGTCGAAATCCATGATCGCGTCGTCGCATTGCGCCTGGGTCAGCAGGGGCACCGAGGACCCGCCGGGGATCACCGCCTTCAGGTTCTTCCACCCGCCGCGCACGCCGCCGCAATGGCGGTCCAAGAGTTCCTTCAGCGGGATCGACATCGCCTCCTCGACCACGCAGGGATTCACCACATGGCCCGAGATGCCGAAGAGCTTGGTCCCCGCGTTGTTCGGCCGCCCGAAGGAGGCGAACCATTCCGGCCCCCGGCGCAGGATGGTCGGGACCACCGCGATGGATTCCACGTTGTTCACCGTGGTCGGGCAGCCGTAAAGCCCCGAACCCGCCGGGAACGGCGGCTTCATCCGGGGCATGCCCTTCTTGCCTTCCAGGCTTTCCAGAAGTGCGGTTTCCTCGCCGCAGATATAGGCCCCTGCCCCGTGGTGCAGGTAGAGGTCGAAGTCCCAGCCCGACTTGGCCGCGTTCTTGCCCAGGAGCCCCGCGTCGTAACATTCGTCGATGGCGGCCTGCAAAGCCTCGCGCTCGCGGATGTATTCGCCGCGCAGGTAGATGTAGCAGGTGTTGGCCCCCATCGCGAAAGAGGCGATCAGCGCGCCTTCGATCAGCGTATGCGGATCGTGCCGCATAATCTCGCGGTCCTTGCACGTCCCAGGCTCGGATTCGTCGGCGTTGATCACCAGATAGGAGGGCCGCCCGTCCGACTGCTTCGGCATGAACGACCACTTGAGCCCGGTCGGGAAGCCCGCGCCGCCCCGGCCGCGCAATCCGCTCGCCTTGACCTGCTCGATGATCGTGTCGCGGCCGCGCTTGATGATCTCGGCCGTGCCGTCCCAATGCCCGCGCTTCATGGCACCCTTCAGGCTGCGCTCATGCATCCCGTAGAGGTTGGTGAAAATGCGGTCCTGATCCTTGAGCATCTCTGCCTTCCTAACCCCGGCGCATCCGCCAGATCTGATACGTCACCACCAAGGCCCACAGGAATGCGGCAATGGCGGCCAGGTCGAAAAGGAAGACGAAACGCGTCTCCCAGCCCATGCGTCCGCCCAGCCACTGCGCCCCCAGCCACAGGATCATCGTCCCGCCCAGGACGATGCCGACCAGCCGCGCCTTCCGGGCGCGGGCAAGGTCGGCGGGGCTGGGGAGCGGCTGCGGCATGGGCCTACCGGCTCATTTCTTCGCGGCGGCTTCGGCATCGGCGACCGAGCCGCCCGCCGCCAGGATCTTCGCCTGCGCCACCCAGTTGTCGCGGGTCACGCGGCCCTTGAAGCCCTCGAGGTTCACATCCACCCAGGCGATCTCGTTCGTGGTCCAGCCCGCGATCTGGTCGAAGTGGAAGAAGCCGAGGCTGTGGCACAAGGCTTCCAGTTTCGGGCCGATCCCGAGGATCAGCTTCAGGTCGTCCGCCTTGCCCTCGCGCGGCGCGCTCAGCCCGGCCGGCCGCGTGTCCTCACCCGCCGGGACCCGCGCCCCGGGCGTGGCGGCCGGGGTCGCGTTCGGGGCGTTTCCCTCGGTCACGGGCTTGCCCTTCGAGGTCGCCGGGGCCTCCTGCACGGTCGCGCCGGTCGCATCGGCGGCGACGCCCGCGCCGGGCCTCGCCTCGGCCGCCTTGCCGCGCGCGGGCTTCACCGCCTCGGCCCGGCCCAGCCAGGGCGTGGTCAGCGGCACTTCGGTTCCGTCGATCCGCTTGATCGTGTCGCCGATCGCCACCGCCCGCTCGGCGCTGGCGTTCAGCCTGGCCCGCCCCGCCGCATGGTCGGCCAGCGAGGTCAGCCCGGCCAGCGGCTCGGACGCATAGCGCCCGTTCTGCGGCCCGGGCACCGGCACCTCGCCCCTGGTGAAGCGCGCGATCAGATCGCGCAGCTTCTCGGCCGTCAGGTCCTCATAGTAATCCTTGCCGATCTGCGCCATCGGCGCATTGGCGCAGGCCCCCAGGCACTCGACCTCTTCCCAGGAGAACTTTCCGTCGGCCGACAGCGTATGCGGCGTGGCCGAGATCAGCTCCTTGCAGACCGCAACCAGATCCTCGGCGCCGCAGATCATGCAGGAGGTGGTGCCGCAGATCTGGATATGTGCGACCTTGCCCACCGGGGCGAGCTGGAACATGAAGTAGAAGGTCGCCACTTCCAGCGCGCGGATATAGGCCATCCCCAGCATGGTCGCGACATGCTCGATCGCGGGACGGGAAAGCCAGCCCTCCTGCTCCTGCGCGCGCCACAGAAGCGGGATGATCGCGCTGGCCTGACGGCCCTCGGGGTATTTGGTGATCTGGCCCTTGGCCCATTCGAGATTCGCCGGAGTGAAGGCAAAGCTTTCGGGCTGGACGGCGTGAAGGCGGCGGAGCATGGCTCAGATATATCCCCTGGCGATGGTCAGGATTGCGGCAGTGACACTGCCGAAGATGGCGCCCATGATGTAACGATTCCCCGCCCGTGCCCCCAGCACCCCGGCAAGGCCCGAGGCCGCGCCGAGGATCAGGGTCCAGAGGTTGATCGTCACGTCGGGCATCAGCGGTCGATCTCCCCGAACACGACATCCATCGTGCCGATGATCGCGCTGACGTCGGCCAGCTGGTGGCCCTTGCAGATCCAGTCCATCGACTGAAGATGCAGGAAGCCCGGAGCCCGGATCTTGGCGCGGTAGGGCTTGTTGGTGCCATCGGCGACCAGATAGACCCCGAACTCGCCCTTGGGCGCCTCGACGGCGGCATAGACCTCGCCGGCCGGGACGTGGAAACCCTCGGTGTAAAGCTTGAAGTGGTGGATGAGCGCCTCCATCGAGGTCTTCATCTCGCCCCGCTTCGGCGGCGTGATCTTGCCGCGCGCCAGCACGTCGCCCTTCTCGACCCGCAGCTTGGCGCAGGCCTGGCGGATGATGCTGGTCGATTCCCGCATCTCGGCCATGCGGCAGAGATAGCGGTCGAAGCAGTCGCCGTTCTTGCCAACCGGAATCTTGAAGTCGAACTCGTCGTAACACTCATAGGGCTGGGCGCGCCGCAGGTCCCAGGCCAGGCCCGACCCGCGCACCATGACCCCCGAATAGCCCCATTTCTGGATGTCTTCCTCGCGGACGATGCCGATATCGGCATTGCGCTGCTTGAAGATGCGGTTTTCGGTCAGCAGGGTGTCGATGTCGTCCAGCACCTTGGGGAAATGATCCGCCCAGGCGTCGATGTCGTCGATCAGCTCGGGCGTCAGGTCCTGGTGCACGCCGCCGGGCCGGAAATAGGCCGCGTGCAGCCGCGCCCCGCAGGCCCGCTCGTAGAAGACCATCAGCTTCTCGCGTTCCTCGAAACCCCAGAGCGGCGGGGTCAGCGCGCCCACGTCCATCGCCTGCGTGGTGACGTTGAGAAGGTGGTTCAGGACGCGGCCGATTTCCGAGTAGAGCACCCGGATCAGGCTGGCCCGGCGCGGCACCTGCACCCCGGTCAGCCGCTCGATCGCCAGGCACCAGGCATGTTCCTGGTTCATCGGCGCCACATAGTCCAGCCGGTCGAAATAGGGCAGGTTCTGCAGGTAGGTCCTGCTTTCCATCAGCTTCTCGGTGCCGCGGTGCAAGAGGCCGATATGCGGGTCGCAGCGTTCGACGATCTCGCCGTCCAGCTCCAGCACCAGGCGCAGAACGCCGTGCGCCGCCGGGTGCTGCGGGCCGAAGTTGATGTTGAAGTTGCGGATGCGCTGCTCGCCGGTCTCGAAATCGCTCGAGCCGTCGTCATAGGTGTTGCGCCGGATATCGCCGTCCATCAGATAGCTCCCATGTGGTCGCGGGCCATCATCACTTGCCCTCCGCCTTCTGGTCGCCCGGAAGGATGTATTCCGCGCCCTCCCAGGGGGACATGAAGTCGAATTGCCGGTATTCCTGTACCAGCTTCACCGGCTCGTAGACCACGCGCTTCAGCGCCTCGTCATAGCGGACCTCGGTATAGCCCGTGGTCGGAAAGTCCTTGCGCAGAGGATAGCCGCGGAAACCGTAGTCGGTCAGGATGCGGCGCAGGTCCGGATGGCCCGAGAACAGGATCCCGAACATGTCGAAGACCTCGCGCTCGAACCAGTTCGCGCTCGGGTGCAGGTCGACCAGCGAGGGGACCATCTCCTCCTCGCGCACCGCGACCTTCAGCCGGATGCGCTGGTTCCGGTACATCGACAGGAAGTGATAGACCACGTCGAACCGCGCCGGACGCTCGGGGTTGTCGATGGCGGTGATGTCCACCAGCGTCGAGAAACGGCAGGCCGCATCGTCGCGCAGGAATTCGACCAGGGCCTTCAGGTTCGCCAGGTTGACCACCAGCGTCAGCTCACCCAGGGCGACGGCGCTGGACTGCACCGCGTCCGGCTGCTTCAGCTCGATGATCCCGGCCAGTTCGCGCAGGGCTTCGGACATGGGATCACCTCACCAAAGTGCCGGTGCGGCGGATCTTCCGCTGCAGCTGCAGGATTCCGTAAAGCAGCGCCTCCGCCGTGGGCGGGCAGCCCGGGACGTAGACGTCGACCGGCACGATCCGGTCGCAGCCGCGCACGACGCTGTAGCTGTAGTGGTAATAACCCCCGCCATTGGCGCAGGAACCCATGCTGATCACATAGCGAGGCTCGGGCATCTGGTCATAGACCTTGCGCAGCGCCGGGGCCATCTTGTTGGTCAGCGTGCCCGCGACGATCATCAGGTCCGACTGCCGCGGCGAGGCGCGCGGCGCGGTCCCGAAGCGTTCCACGTCATAGCGCGGCATCGAGGTATGCATCATCTCGACCGCGCAGCAGGCCAGGCCGAAGGTCATCCAGTGCAGGCTGCCGATCCGCGCCCAGTTGATGATGTCCTCGGTCGAGGTGAGCAGGAAGCCCTTGTCCTGCAGCTCGCGGTTCAGGGCCTGGGTGGCGACCTCGCGGTCGGCCCCCGCCGTATTGGCGCCGGTCATCACTCCCATTCCAGGGCCCCCTTCTTCCATTCATAGGCGAAACCGACGGTCAGGACGGCCAGGAACAGCATCATCGACCAGAAGGCGGCCATGCTCAGGTCGCCGAAGGCCACCGCCCAGGGGAAGAGGAAGGCCACTTCCAGGTCGAAGATGATGAACAGGATCGACACCAGGTAGAAGCGCACGTCGAACTTCATCCGCGCATCGTCGAAGGCGTTGAAGCCGCATTCATAGGCGCTGACCTTTTCCGGGTCGGGATTGCGCACGGCCAGCACCGCGGCCGCCAGGATCAGGACCAGGCCCAGACCCACGGCAACGGCCAGGAGGATGAGTATGGGAAGATACTCTCGGAGGATGAGGTCCACGCGTGGGCTCCTTGCAGCTGGCGACGTGCGAGCTTCGCGGGCCGTCTCGGGCCCGCCTGTCTCACCCGCCCGTTTACTCCGGCCCCCCGGCGGGGTCAACCGAAGGCAGGGCGGAATCAGATGCTTGCGCGGCGAGAAAATCGGAGGCGCCGGGCCGGGCCGTCCGACGGCTGTCCCCGCCCCGCCACGGCGGAACGCCACCGGCCCGCACCCGTTTTCCGCGCCGCCGACACCTCGGGTCCGAATCGCGCCGCCCTGCCGCCTTGCGGCGCGCTGCCGCGCAAGTCCCTGTCCCGTCGCCGGGCTTCGCCTCCTCCTCGGCGCGGGGGGTATCACCGCCTGACCCCCCGGATACTTGTTCCGGCATGAAGCGGAAAATGCCTTTCACATTGGGGCAAATCCGCCGGAGGCACGTCCGAGGATGAGGCGGCGAGGCCCGGCGACGAGACATATGGAATACGCCGCAAGGCGCGCCATTCAGGTCCCGCCGGTCAGGCCCGGGTGACCGGGTGGAAGGCATAGCCCCGGCCCTGCCGCTCGATCCGGCCGATGCCGGGGTCCGGCAGATGCGCGCCAGCAACCAGCCATCCGGCCTCGACCGCCTGCTCCATCAGCGCCAACCGCGAGGCACGTGCGCTGGCCGGGTCGTCGTCATGGCTCCAGCCGATCTCGGGCCGGGGGAACTGCACTGCGACATTATGCACCAGATCGCCCCAGATCATGAGCCGCCCCTCGACCAGATAGGCCATGTGCCCGGCCGTATGCCCCGGTGCGCCGATCGCGGTGACGCCCGGCAACGGACCGTCGCCCTGTTCCAGCGGCACCAGCAGGGACAGGATCGGCAACAGCCGGGGATCGGCCCGCACGGCCATCAGGTCCTCGACCGCGACGAAGACGCGCGCGGCGTTCGGAAAGGCCGCCCCGCCCTCTGCATCCACCAGACCCGCGACATGGTCCACATGCGGATGGGTCAGCGCGATCGCCGTGACCTCACCTGCCCCCACACCCGCCTCGGCCAGCGCCTCGGGCAACCGGCCGAGGCCGGGTCGCCAGGCCCCCGCCGCGCCCGCATCGATCAGCAGCGCGCCGCCCGGCCCCCGGACCAGGAAGGCCCGCACCGGCAACCGCAGCTCTCCGGCCACCGGATCCGCCCCCAGCGCCGAGCCGTCAGGCGCGCGCAGGCAATCGGCCGGCATCCGCGTCTCGCCGTCCGACAGCATGGTCACCGTCAGCGCGTCCAGTTCCACGGTCAGGGTCAGCCCGGTCTGGCGCAGGATCCGCATCAGCACCAGCTCCCGCGCAGCCGGCCGGAATATTGCCGCGCATGGCCGGCCCGGATCATCGCGCGGGCGACGTCGAGCCCGTCCAGTTCCAGCCGCACCAGAAGCCGGCCGTAGCGGTCCACGCCCTCGCGCACCACCGCCAGCCGGCCGGCCTTCTGGATCAGCGTGCGAAGCGCCCAGCTTGCCCGCTCGGCCGCCACCAGTTCGGCCAGGCATTGCGGCGAGAACTTCTCGGGCGTGTCATAGCCCAGGATCCGCGCGCTCTGCATCCCGTCGCCGGGGCACATCAGCGTCACCGTATCGCCGTCGATCACCCGCAGGATCCGGCACGCGCCGTCCGCGCCCTCGACCCGTTTCAGGGCGGCATTGGCCAGGTCGGCCAGCATCGGCAGCAGGACCAGCAGAAGGACTCCCCCGCCAAGGCCCAGCTTGAGCCAGAGCCGCAGGTCGACCAGTCGCCGCAGCCCCCGCACGACCGGCCCCGGCCGCCGCGCCGGGCCGAGAAGGCGCATCTAGTCCGCCACCGGCGCGGCGACCGGGGCCAGCTCCGTCGCTTCCGCGGCACGCGCCACCTCCTCGGCGAGGATCCGGGCGATCAGGTCCACGTCGCCCGGCAGGAAGGTCAAGGGCAGGCGCATGTCGATCAGCCCGGCCAGCACCCGGTCGGTCCCGGGCAAGGGCTCGGGCGCGGCATAGCGCCAATGAGCATAGCGGCTGGTAAAGCCCTGCGGCTCCTCCGCGCCGAACCATTTCAGCTCCACCCCCCGCGCCGCCGCCGCCGCGACGAATGCGGCCACGCGCGCAGGCTCCCAGCCCGGCAGCAGGAACTGGAAGCTCGAGCCGACATAATCCTCGACCTGCGGCCGCGGGATCAGCTGCACGCCCGCCACGCCGGCCAGTCCCCGCTCCATCGCCTGGTAAAGCTCGCGCCAGCGCGCCCGGCGGTCGTCCAGCATCCCGATCTGCGGCCGCAGGATCGCCGCCCGCAGGTTGTCCATCCGGCTGGAGACGTTCGGCACCTCCAGCCGCAGCCCTTCGAACACCTCCGGCCCCGGCGCCGCCCGGTGGCGGGCATAAAGCATGTAGGACCCCGACAGAAGCACCGCCCGCGCCGCCAGTTCCGCGTCATCGGTGACCAGAAGCCCCCCCTCGCCAGAGTTCATGTGCTTGTAGGTCTGGGTCGAATAGCAGCCGATGGCGCCATGCCGCCCCGAGGGCACGCCCTTCCACTTCGCCCCCATCGTATGCGCGCAATCCTCGACCACCTGCAGCCCCAGCCGATCGCAGAGCGCCATGATCGCCTCCATGTCGCCGACATGGCCGCGCATGTGGCTCAGCAGCAGCACCTTCGCCCCGCTCGCCACGGCCTGCCGCTCCAGATGGCCGAGGTCGATGGTCAGGTCCTCGGTCACCTCGACAAAGACCGGCCGCGCGCCCAGAGAGGCGATCGCCCCCGGCACCGGCGCCAGCGTGAAGGCGTTCGACAACACCGGATCCCCCGGTCTCACCTGCAACGCCCGCAAAGCGCAGGCCATCGCCGCCCCGCCCGAGGCCAGCGCCAGGCAATACTTCGCCCCGACATGGGCGGCGAACTCCTCCTCCAGCAGCGCGGTCTCGGCGATCTCCTCGCCGGCGGTATTATAGCGGTGCAGCCGTCCATGCCGCAGCACCGCCATCGCCGCATCGATCCCGGCCTCGGGGATCGGCTCCTGCTGGGTGAAACTGCCGCCAAAGCGTTCGCTCATGCCTTTTCAGACCTCTTCAACATCAGGAACAGAAGCGTGGTCAGCGCCAGGAAGCCCGCCGCCACCCAATAGGCCACGTCGGTCGACCGCCAGACACGCTCCCCGGCCCAGAAATGCCCGAAGATCCAGGCGAAGAACACCGTGCCGAACAGCATCGCCACATTGGTGACGGCGGAAATCCCGCCCTGCAACTCACCCTGGGCATCCTCGGGCACCCGCTGCGTCAGAAGCGAGGTCAACAGCGGATGCACAAAGCCCTCGGGCCCGTGCAGGATCATCAGCGCGATGACCGCGCCAAGGCTGCCCACGAACCCATAGCCCAGAACCACCAGCGTGGCGCAGACCAGGCCGAACAGCGCCACCCGCCACTCGCCGAAGCGTTTCGTCGCGGGCCCGGTCAGCATCCCCTGGAAGCCGCCCGCGATCAGCCCGAAGATCGCCAGCGTGCCGCCCACCATCGCCTCGGACCAGCCGAACTTGGCAATGCCCCAGAAAGTCCAGATCGCGGGATAGACCGAGGTCGAGAAGAAGAACAGTCCCAGGACCATGACCATGGGCAGGACGCCGCGATAGGTCGCGAAGACCCGGAAGGCACCGAAGGGATTGGCGCGCCAGAGCTCGAACCTCCGGCGGCTTGCGGCCGCGAGCGACTCGGGCAGGACGAACCAGCCATAGGCGAAATTCAGCAGCGAGATCCCCGCCGCCACCCAGAACGGCACGCGCGGCCCCAGTTCGCCCAGAAGGCCCCCGATGGCCGGGCCGATCACGAAACCCACACCGAAGGCCGCGCCCATCATGCCGAAGGCCCTGGCCCGGTCGTCCGGCGCGGTCACATCCGCGATATAGGCCGAGGCGATGATCCAGCTCGACCCACAGATCCCCGCGATGATCCGCCCCGCGAACAGCCATTCCAGCGTCGGGGCCAGCGCCATCAGGATGAAGTCCAGCCCCAGCCCGAAGATCGCCAGCAAGAGCAGCGGCCGCCGTCCGAAACGGTCGGCGAGGTTGCCCATCAGCGGCGCGAAGACGAACTGCGCAAGGGAGAAGGCCGCGAACATCCAGCCGCCGATGATCGCCGCCCGGTCGATGGTGACATGGCCCACGTCCTCGATCAGCTTGGGCAGGACCGGCATGATCAATCCGAAGCCCACCATGTCCAGGAACACGGTGATCAGCACGAAGCTCACCGCATGGCGGCTCAGGGGCGCAGGGGGGGCAGCGGCAAGGCTCATGGCGCGGACCCTAGGAGCGGCGCAGGGCCCTGTCAAACCGTCGCAGGATCCGCGGCGCGTCCCCCCGGTGGGGCGGATTGCGCGTCCTCTCGGCAGGATCGCGCAAATCGCCCCGTCCCCGGACGCTCCGGGGTCGCAGGATCGACCCGCGTCCGGTCGCATTTGACTAAAATTGTGCTTCCTCTTGGTGCAAATACTCAAATCGCCGCTGGTCGCCCCGCGCTACGCCAGCAGCTGTTGCGCCAGCCCCGGCAGGTCCTCGAACCGCTCCAGCAGCGCGGCCGGGGCGAACCGTTCCACCCCGCGCCCCTCCGGCCCGAAGGTCACCAGCGCCACCGGCACCCCGGCCGCGACGCCCGTCTTCGCGTCGGTTTCGGTATCGCCCACCAGCATCGACCGGCCGACGAGGCCCCCCGCCCGCTCCACCGCCGCGCGATAGGGCGCGGCATCGGGCTTGCGCACCGGCAGCGTATCCGCCCCCACCAGCGCACCGAAGGCGTCCCGCACGCCCAGCGCCCGCAACAGGCCCTCGGCCAGAGCCTCGGGCTTGTTGGTGCAGATCGAGACCGCGAAGCCCCGGCGGCGCAGCGCCTCGACCGCCTCCATCGCCCCGGGATAAAGCCGCGTATGCACCGCGATCGCCGCGCCATAGGCCTCCAGCAGCCGCGGATAGGCCGCGTCCACATCCGCCTCGCCCCAGTCATGCCCCAGCCGGGTGAAGCCCAGCCGCAGCATCGCCCGCCCGCCATGGAAGGCGGTCAGCGCATCTTCCGGCCCCAGCACCGCCCTCGGCAGGCAGGCGTTCGCCGCCGCCAGGAGATCGGCCGAGGTGTCGGCCAGCGTCCCGTCCAGATCGAATACCACCGCGCGCATGCCCGAAATCCTGTAACATGGCGTGAGGACCCGCCCCCTTGCCACCCTGCGCCATGGGGGTAAAACGGCGGCAACGATAAGGAAAGGGGCAGAATGCAGGTTTCAGTGATCGTTCTGGCAGCCGGTCAGGGCACGCGGATGAATTCGGACCTGCCCAAGGTCCTGCACCGGATGGCCGCGGCGCCGCTCCTGCACCATGCGCTCGCCACGGCGCAAAGCCTCGATCCCGCGCGCATCGTCACCGTCACAGGCCATGGCGGCGAGGCGGTCGCCGCCGCCGCGCGCGACTGGTCCGAAGCGGTCGAGACAGTCGTTCAGGACCCCCAGCTCGGCACCGCCCATGCCGTCGCCCAGGCCGCCCCCCTCCTCGATGGGGTCGAGGGCGAGGCCATCGTGCTGTACGCCGACACCCCCCTCATCCGCGAGGAGACGCTCCGCGCGATGCTGGAGGCGCGCAGGCGCCATGGCGTCGTCGTCCTCGGCTTTCACGCTAGGGAACCGGGACGTTACGGCCGTCTCCTGACGCAAGGCGACACGCTTCTCGCCATCCGCGAGTTCAAGGACGCCTCGCCCGAGGAGCGCGCCGTAACCCTCTGCAACTCCGGCGTGATCTGCGCCGAAGCCGCAACCCTGCTCTCGCTCGTGGCCGAAGTCGGCAACGCCAATGCGGCGCAGGAATACTACCTGACCGACATCGTGGAGCTTGCCCGCGCCCGCGGCCTCTCCGCCGGCGTGGTCCTCTGCGACGAGGCCGAGACGCTGGGCGTCAACACCCGCGCCCAACTGGCCGAAGCCGAGGCCGCCTTCCAGTCCCGCGCCCGCGCCGCGGCGCTGGAGAACGGCGTCACCCTCACCGCGCCCGAGACCGTGTTCTTCGCCCTCGACACCTGGGTCGGCCGCGACGCGGTGATCGGGCCGAATGTCCTCTTCGGTCCCGGCGTCACCGTGGAATCCGGCGCCGAGATCAAGGGCTTCTGCCATCTCGAAGGCTGCCACATCAGCCGTGGCGCCACCGTCGGCCCCTTCGCCCGCCTCCGCCCCGGCACCGAACTGGCCGAGGAGGTCCATGTCGGCAACTTCGTCGAGATCAAGAACGCCATCCTCGACGAGGGCGTGAAGGTCGGCCACCTGACCTATCTCGGCGACGCCCATGTCGGAGAGCACAGCAACATCGGCGCGGGCACCGTGACCTGCAACTATGACGGCGTGATGAAGCACCGCACCGTGATCGGCAAGCGGGCCTTCATCGGCTCGGACACGATGCTGGTCGCCCCTGTGACCGTGGGCGACGGTGCGCTCACCGGCTCGGGCTCGGTCATTACCGAGGACGTGCCTCCCGAGGCCGTCGCCATCGGCCGGGCGCGGCAGGTCACCAGACCGGGGCTGGCGACACGGATGTTCGAAAAGTTGAAATCCATCAAGGCCGCCAAGGCCAAAGGACAGTCATAATGTGTGGTATTGTCGGGGTTCTGGGGAACCATGAAGCCGCCCCCCTGCTGGTCGAGGCGCTGAAGCGGCTGGAATATCGCGGCTACGACTCGGCCGGCATCGCCACTGTCAACGGCGGCAAGCTCGACCGCCGCCGGGCGGTGGGCAAGCTGGTGAACCTCTCCGACCTGCTGGTCCACGAGCCCCTCGCCGGCAAGTCCGGCATTGGCCACACCCGCTGGGCCACCCATGGCGCGGCCACCGTGACCAACGCCCATCCGCATCGCTCGGGCGGGGTCGCGGTCGTGCACAACGGCATCATCGAGAATTTCCGCGAACTGCGCGACGAGCTCGCCGCCGAGGGCTACACTCCCGAATCCCAGACCGACACCGAGACCGTCGCCCTCCTGACCCGCCGCGCCATGGACCACGGCGCCTCCCCGGTCGAGGCCGCGCGCGACACGCTGTCCCGGCTGCAGGGGGCCTTCGCGCTCCTGTTCCTGTTCGACGGCCAGGACGACCTGATGATCGCCGCCCGCAAGGGCTCGCCCCTCGCGATCGGCTGGGGCAAGGGCGAGATGTTCGTCGGCTCCGACGCCATCGCGCTGGCGCCGATGACCGACCGGATCACCTATCTGGAAGAGGGCGACTGGGCCGTCGTCACCCGCGCCGGGGCCGAGATCTTCGACGCCGAGAACCGCCGCGCCAACCGAGCGGAGGCCCTGATCCAGATCGACGCCGCAAGGGTGGAAAAGGCCGGCTACAAGCATTTCATGGCCAAGGAGATCGCCGAGCAGCCGGTCGTCATCGCCGGGGCGCTGAAGCACTACACCTCGCCGGAAGGCACGCTGCACCTGCCGGAAGAGCTTGATTTCAAAGCCATAGACCGGATCACCCTGGTCGCCTGCGGCACTGCCTCCTATGCCTGCCACGTCGCGAAATACTGGTTCGAGCAGCTTGCCCAGTTGCCCGCCGACATCGACATCGCCTCCGAGTTCCGCTACCGCGACCCGGTCCTCTCGCCCGCCTCGATGGCCGTCTTCGTCAGCCAGTCGGGCGAGACCGCCGACACGCTCGCCGCACTCCGCCACACCCGCGAGAAGGTGGCCAAAGTCGTCGCCGTGGTGAACGTCCCCACCTCCTCGATCGCACGCGAAAGCGACCTCGCGCTGCCGATCATGGCGGGGGTGGAGGTCGGCGTCGCCTCGACCAAGGCTTTCACCTGCCAGCTTGTCACGCTTGCCCTGATGGCCCTGAAGGCCGCCGCCGACCGCGGCCGGATCGACGCCGGGGACCTGCGCCAGCGGCTCCAGTCGCTGCGCGCCCTGCCCGGCATCCTGAACGCCGCCCTCGGCCTTTCCGACCCGATCGCCACCATCGCGGCCGAGCTGGCCAAGGCGCAGGACATCCTGTTCCTCGGCCGGGGCGCCATGTTCCCGCTGGCGCTTGAGGGGGCGCTGAAGCTCAAGGAAATCAGCTACATCCATGCCGAAGGTTATGCGTCGGGCGAGCTCAAGCACGGCCCCATCGCCCTGATCGACGCCCAGGTCCCGGTCATCGTGCTGGCCCCCAAGGACGCGCTGTTCGACAAGACCGTCTCGAACATGCAGGAGGTCATGGCCCGCAACGGCAAGGTCCTTCTCCTCTCCGACGCCGCCGGGATCCAGGCCGCGGGCCAAGGCAGCTGGAAGACCCTGACCCTTCCCGCCGTCGATCCCCTCTGGGCCCCGATCCTCTACGCCGTCCCGGCGCAGCTTCTGGCCTATCACACGGCCATCGCCAAGGGCACCGACGTGGACCAGCCCCGCAATCTGGCAAAATCGGTGACGGTGGAGTAACCTCAGGTCGGGGCCTGCGCCAGCTGCCCCTCGCGCTTGCCTGCCCCGCCCCGACCGGCTAGGAAACGCGGGACCCTTCAGCAAAGGCCCGCCATGCGTCTGTCCCGCTACTTCCTGCCCGTCCTCAAGGAAAACCCTGCCGAGGCCCAGATCGTCAGCCACCGCTACATGCTGCGGGCCGGGATGATCAAGCAGCAGGCCGCCGGGATCTATTCCTGGCTGCCGCTCGGCTACCGCGTCCTTCGCCGGATCGAGGAGATCGTCCACCAGGAACAGATCCGCGCCGGGCACATCCCGCTGCTGATGCCGACGCTGCAGCCCGCCGACCTCTGGCGCGAGTCGGGCCGCTACGACGACTACGGGCAGGAGATGCTGCGGATCAAGGACCGCCAGGACCGCGACATGCTCTACGGCCCGACCAACGAGGAGATGATCACCGACATCTTCCGGTCCCATGTCAACAGCTACAAGGACCTGCCGCTGACGCTCTACCACATCCAGTGGAAGTTCCGCGACGAGATGCGGCCGCGCTTCGGCGTGATGCGGGGACGCGAATTCCTGATGAAGGACGGCTACAACTTCGACGTCGACCGCGACGCGGCGCTGCACGCCTACAACCGCCACATGGTCAGCTACCTGCGCACCTACGAGCGCATGGGCCTGACCGCGATCCCGATGCGTGCGGCCTCGGGTCCGATCGGCGGCGACAACACGCATGAATTCCTGGTGCTGGCGAATACCGGCGAGAGCGAGGTCTTCTATGACGACCGCGTGACCGGGCTGAAGCTTGGCCAGCGCGAGATCGATTACGACGACCGCGACCAGGTCGCCAAGGTCTGCGAGGAGTTCACCACCCTCTACGCCCGCACCGACGAGACCCATGACGAAGCGGTGTTCAACCAGGTCCCCGAGGCGCACCGCAAGGTCGGCCGCGGCATCGAGGTCGGGCAGATCTTCTATTTCGGCACCAAGTATTCCGAGGCGATGGGGGCCGAGGTGGTGACCAAGGAGGGCACCAAGGTCCCGGTCGAGATGGGCAGCCACGGGATCGGGGTCAGCCGCCTTCTGGGCGCGATCATCGAGGCCTCCCACGACGACAAGGGGATCATCTGGCCCGAGGGGGTGACCCCCTTCCCGGTCGGGATCGTGAACCTCAAGCAGGGCGATGCCGCCGCCGATGCCGCCTGCGCCGGGCTGGAGAAGGCGCTGCTCGCCCGCGGGCTGGAACCGCTCTACGACGACCGGGACGAACGCGCGGGGGCGAAGTTCGCCACGATGGACCTGATCGGCCTGCCCTGGCGGATCACCGTCGGACCGCGCGGGCTGGAGAAGGGCGTGGTCGAGTTGACCTCGCGCCGGAGCGGGACCAGCGAGGAGATGAGCCCCGAAGCCGCCGTCGACCGCATCACCCAGATCTACGCGGCCCACAAGTAAGGCCTGGCCGGGCCGCCGGGCCTGGCTGACCTGGCGTCACCGGGGGCGAAGGCGGGTTGATTTCTGCACAGGGGCAGTCATCCTTCCGTGACGCCGCGCCCCGCCAGACCTACGCCATGACCCTGCCCGCCGATCATTACCGCCTGAAGAAGCGCCAGTTCTCGCTGCACGAGTTGCTGGCCGACGGAATCGTGCATGCCCTGGCGCTGCTGGCGGGAGTGATCGCCTTCCCGCTCCTCCTCTTTCACGCGCTGACCTCGGCCGGGATCGGCACCTTCGCGGCGCTTGCGGTCTATGCGGCCGGCTTCTTCCTGATGTGGGGCTTTTCGCTGGCCTACAACATGACGCCGCCCGGCGCGCTGAAATGGCTGCTCAGGCGCTTCGACCATTCGATGATCTATGTGATGATCGCGGGCACCTATACGGCGGTGATCCCGCATCTGGAAAGTGCGGCCTGGTCCTGGGGACTGGGCCTTGTGGTCTGGACCGGCGCGGCGCTGGGGATCCTGGTCAAGGTTGTCCTGCCGGGGCGCTATGACCGGCTCTCGATCCTGGCCTATGTGCTGCTGGGCTGGGTGGGGATCATCGCGATCGGGCCGGTCACGGCGGCGCTGCCTGCGCTCTCGCTCTGGCTGCTGGTGGCGGGCGGGGTGACCTATGTCGCCGGCGTGGGCTTCTATGTCTGGGAAAGGCTGCGGTTCCAGAACGCGATCTGGCACCTTTTCGTCGCCGTGGCGGCGGGACTGCACTTTGCCGCGGTGGCGGTGGCGCTGGCCTGACGGGCGGAAGGTGGGCAATATTGTCCACCCTGCCGGCAAGGGGTTCAGGCGGCCACGCCCTGACCAAGCAGGTCCTCGACGAAATAGGCCGCGAACTGGGCCCGGCCCGAGACGCCGGCCTTGGCGTAGATCCGGGTCAGCTGCGCCCGCACCGTGCCCTGGGCCGCGCCGCGCAGCTCGGCGATCTCGGCCACGTCGAGGCCCTTCAGCGCCAGGAAGGCCACATCGCGCTCGGCCGGGGTCAGCCCCCAGCTGCGGAACTGCCGGTCGATCACCTCGGACAGGGCCCCCCGCGCCACGTCCAGCGCCTGTTCCTGTGCGCGCAAAAGTTCCACCGTCCGGCGCAGCGCGAAGGCGCCGAACAGGATCCCCAGCACCAGAGCCATGGTCACGAAGGCCTCGAACAGGAAATGCACCGAGGTCGGGTCCTTGCGCAGATCGCCGATCACATCGCCGACGAAGAAAACCGTGCCAAGGGTCTGCACCAGCAGGAATGCCGAAAGCGCCGCTGTCTGGCGGCGCCCGGCGCTGCGAATATCCGGAGCCCGAGGCTCGATCGTGGCCGTCATCTGCGCCTTTCGCCAAACAGCATCGGGGCGACCAGGTTCCGACGCATGGCGCGGCCCTCGACGAAGACGCCTGCGACATGCAGGGCCGCCAGGACCAGAAGCAGGTTCGATGCCACCTCGTGCGCCTCCTCGGCCACCTCGCGCAGGGGTGAGTCGCCCTCGTCCCCCTCGTCTTCGCGGATCAAAGCAGACCAGTCGCCGGATGCAACCGCTGCCTTGTCGGCAGCCACCTGCATCGGTGTCGCTCCGCCGGTCAGGACCAGGCCGGTGACGATCACGGCGGCCAGCAGCGTCCAGAAGGCATAGATCGCCAGCGCCCCGGCCGGGTTGTGCGAGGGGTAACGCCGGACCCGGCCCGAGATCAGCTGGCCAAGATGGCGCGCTGCCGCGACCGGATTCGGCGGGAAGGCGGAGAACCGCGCCTCATAGGGACCAAGCACCCCCCAGACCAGCCGCGACAGCAAAAGCGCCATCACCGCCCAGCCCAGCGAGACGTGTACAAGGCTGCCCCCCTTGTTCACCAGCCCGTTGGCAAGGACCACGAAGGCGATCCCCCAATGGGTCAGGCGGACAAGCGGGTCCCACAGGCGGGGCGGCGGGACGGCTTCGGCGGTTGCGGTCCGGGGGGCGGCCATGATCAATCCCCGGTCTTGATCTCGGTGACCGCGCCGGTGGCGGGGTCGATGTAGACCTCCATGGCGGCGCCGGTGGCGCTGTCCTTGCACTTGGCCTCGATCTTGCCGTCCTCGGAATCGAACGTGTCAACCACGCAGCCGGCCTTTTCCAGCGCGGCCTTGGCGTCGTCGGGGTTGGTGCCGACCATGTCGCCGACAGCGGGCATCGCCAGGGCGGCCAGCGGCGTGAAGGCAGCCAGGGTGAGAGGGAGGAGGAACTTCGACGTCATTGCGTCACCTTTCGATGCGCCCACAGCTGCGGGCTGTTAGGGGTCGGTCCCGCCGCCTGGGGGCGGACAGGGCCGGGCCGGGACGAGGGCCCCGGTTGCGCCGGACCTGCCCGCAACCGCCGGTGGTGGTCCATGGCCCCGATGCTTAGGTCCCGGCCGGTAAGCGGCTGCTGACGGCGGGAATCCGCCCCGTCTTGCGGCCTGATTCCATACCTCCGGCAAGGCTTGCGCCGCATCGCCACTGCGGCGATATGTGAGGCCAGCCAGGAAGGAACCCGCGATGGCGCTGCCGATCAGAGAACAGATCCGTTACTGGGGCGTCGCCGCGCTGGTGTTCCTGGTCCTGTTCTGGTTCCTGGGCGACATCCTCCTGCCCTTCCTGATGGGCGGGGCGATCGCCTATTTCCTCGACCCCCTCGCGGACCGGCTGGAGCGGGCGGGACTCTCCCGCGTCGCGGCGACCACGCTGATCTCGCTGGTCGCACTGGTGCTGGTGATCCTCCTCGTGCTTGCGGTGATCCCGACGCTGGTCAACCAGCTTACCGCGCTGATCGACGCGACCCCCGACATCGCCAAGCGACTGCAGGGCTTCCTCCTCGACCGATTCCCCGATCTGGCCGACAGCACCTCGACCATCCGCCAGACCCTGGCCGAGATCGGGCTTGCGATCCAGTCCCGCGCGGCGCAGCTGGCCCAGGGCGTGCTGAGCTCGGCGCTGGGGGTGATCTCGATCGTCCTGTTCATCGTCGTGGTGCCGGTCGTCGCCTTCTACCTTCTGCTCGACTGGGACGAGATGATCGCCCGGATCGACGCCATGCTGCCGCGCGATCATGCGCCGACGATCCGCCGCCTTGCCGGCGAGATCGACACGGTGCTGGCCGGCTTCGTCCGGGGCCAGGTCTCGGTCTGCCTGGCGCTTGGCACCTTCTATGCGGTGGCGCTGATGGCGGCCGGGCTGCAGTTCGGCCTGGTGGTGGGGGCCATCGCCGGGGCGATCACCTTCATCCCCTATGTCGGCTCGATCATCGGCGGCACGCTGGCGGTGGGCCTGGCGCTGGTCCAGTTCTGGGGCGACTGGGTGCAGATCGGCATCATCGCCGCGATCTTCGCCGTCGGCCAGTTCATCGAGGGCAACATCCTGACGCCCAAGCTGGTGGGCAAGTCGGTGGGCCTGCATCCGGTCTGGCTCCTCTTCGCGCTTTCGGCCTTCGGCTCGGTCTTCGGCTTCGTCGGGATGCTGATCGCCGTGCCCGTGGCCGCCTCCATCGGCGTCCTGACCCGTTTCGCGGTCGAGCAATACCGCGCGAGCCTGCTTTATCGCGGGGCCGAGGGGCTGGCGCGGCCTGCCGACACCCCGCCCGCCCCCCGGCGCAGCCGCAAGGCAGCGACCAAGGCCGACCCCAAGGCGGATTCGGACCCGTGATCCGCCAGCTTGCCTTCGACCTGCCCAGCGCCGAAGCGATGACGCGGGCGGATTTCTTCGTCGCCCCCTCGAACGCGCTTGCGCTGCATACGGTCGAGGACTGGCGCAACTGGCCCGGCCGCAAGCTTCTCCTGATCGGGCCCGAGGGATCGGGCAAGACCCATCTCGCCCGGGTCTGGGCCGAGATGGCGGGCGCCCTGATCCTTCCCGCCGCCGCGCTGCGGACGCTTGATCCCACCGACCTCGCCGCCACCCCCGTCGCGGTCGAGGATGCCGACCGGCTGGACGGGGCCGAGGCCGAGCTATTCCACCTGCACAACCTGGTGACCCAGGGGGCAAGCCTCCTCATGACCGCCCAGCGCCCGCCGCGCGACTGGGGCCTGCGGCTGCCGGACCTGATCAGCCGGTTGCAGGCCGCACCGATTGCCCGGCTGGATGCGCCCGACGACGCGCTTCTGTCGGCGGTGCTGGTCAAGCTCTTCGCCGACCGCCAGGTGGCGGTGCCGGCGAACCTGATCCCCTACCTCGTCAGCCGGATGCCACGCTCGATCGGGGCGGCGCGGGCGCTGGTCGCGGCGCTGGACGCCGCCGCGCTCGCCGGGGGGCGCCCGATCACCCGCGCCCTTGCGGCCGAGGTGCTGGACAGCCTGCCGCCGGGGTGAAACACTGTCACCGTTCCGTCACGATGCCGGCCTAATCCCCTCCCCCATGACCCAGTCCGATTTCCTGCGTTCCCCGTTCCCCGCCCCGGCCGAGCTGTCCTTTGCCGAGACCGCCGGCCCCGGCCGCTTCTTCAACCGCGAGCTTTCCTGGCTGGCCTTTAACTGGCGCGTCCTGGAAGAGGCCGCGAACCCCGCCGTGCCGCTTCTGGAGCGGCTGCGCTTCCTGTCGATCTCCGCCACCAACCTGGACGAATTCTACACCGTCCGCGTCGCGGGCCTGCGCGCGCTGGTGCGCACCGGCAACGCCACCCTCTCCGAGGACGGCCGCAGCCCGGCCGAGCAACTGCAGCTGATCAACGCCGACGCCCGCCGCCTGATGCAGACGCAGCAGACCACGTTCAACCGCCTGCGCAAGGAGATGGAGGCCGAGGGGATCACCCTTGTCCAGCGCGGCAAACTGACCGCCCGCGACCTGAAGCACCTGGAAGCGCATTTCCTGAACAACGTCTTCCCGGTCCTCTCGCCGCTCGCCATCGACCCGGCCCACCCCTTCCCCTTCATCCCCAACACCGGCTTCTCGCTGGCGCTGGAACTCGAACGCATCACCGACCGCCGCCCGCTCAAGGCGCTTCTGCCGATCCCGCAGCAGATCACCCGCTTCGTGCCCCTGCCGGGCAAGGAGGGCGAGAACCGCTTCCTCCCGCTCGAGGAACTCCTGCTGCTGCATCTGGGGATGCTGTTTCCCGGCTACAGCAACCGCGGCCATTGCACCTTTCGCGTCCTGCGCGACAGCGATCTCGAGGTCGAGGACGAGGCCGAGGACCTGGTCCGCGAATTCGAGACCGCGCTCAAGCGGCGCCGGCGGGGCGAGGTGATCCGCCTCAAGCTCTCCGCCGGCGCACCCGAGGAATTGCGCGCGCTGATCATGGAAGAACTCGCCGTCTCCGAGGACGAGGTGGTCGAGGTCAAGGGCCTCCTTGGCGTCGCCGACCTGAAGGAACTGCTCCTCTCCTCGCGCAAGGACCTGATGTGGCCGCCCTTCACGCCCCGGGTCCCCGAACGGGTGCAGGACCACGAAGGCGACATGTTCGCGGCGATCCGGCAGAAGGACATGCTGCTGCATCATCCCTACGAGACCTTCGACATGGTGATCCGCTTCCTGGAGCAGGCGGCGCGGGATCCGAACGTGCTGGCGATCAAGCAGACGCTCTACCGCACCTCCTGGGACAGCCCGGTCGTCACCGCGCTCTGCGAAGCGGCCGAGGCGGGAAAATCGGTCACCGCGCTGGTGGAACTGAAGGCGCGGTTCGACGAGGCGGCGAACATCCGCCAGTCGCGGCGGCTGGAACGGGCGGGGGCGCATGTCGTCTACGGTTTCGTCAACTACAAGACCCATGCCAAGATCAGCACGGTCGTCCGGCGCGAAGGCGACCATCTGGTCACCTACACCCATTACGGCACCGGCAACTACCACCCGATCACCGCGCGCATCTACACCGATCTTTCGTTCTTCACCTGCGACGGCGCGCTCGGCCGCGATGCGACCAAGGTGTTCAACTACCTCTCCGGCTACGTTCAGCCCGAGGGGCTGGAGAACCTGGCGATCAGCCCGATCACGCTGAAGCCGCGGCTTCTGGAACTGATCGCGGCCGAGGCCGAACATGCCCGCGCCGGACGACCGGCCGAGATCTGGGCCAAGATGAACTCGATCATCGAGGCCGACGTGATCGACGCGCTCTATGCCGCCTCCCAGGCCGGGGTGAAGATCAGCCTCGTCGTGCGCGGCATCTGCGGCCTGCGCCCCGGCGTGAAGGGCCTGTCCGAGAACATCCGCGTCAAGTCGATCGTCGGCCGTTTCCTGGAACATTCCCGCATCGTCTGCTTCGGCAACGGCCACGGCCTGCCCGCGAGGAAGGCCCGGGTGTTCTTCTCCTCGGCCGACTGGATGGGCCGCAACCTCTCGCGCCGGGTGGAAACCCTGGTCGAGGCGATGAACCCCACGGTCAAGAACCAGATCCTCAGCCAGATCATGGCCGCGAACCTGGCGGACGAGGCGCAAAGCTGGATCCTTGCACCCGACGGAACCTATTCCCGCGACCTCGGCCCCGAGGGGGCAAGGCTCTTCTCCTGCCACCAGTTCTTCATGGAAAACCCCTCGCTTTCCGGCCGGGGCACCGCCGGGGCGAAGGATGCGCCGCGCTTGATCATGGCGCGCGACGACGAGACGGCGGGGGCCAGCGCGGCACGATAGGGACGGGGCGAAAAATTCCGGCACCGGAATTTTGCCGGAGTTTTCAGAAACTCCGTCCCGTTTCCTGCGAAGGAAACGGCGGCCGAACCGTTGACCCCGCGCCGGGGGACCGGCACTATCCGCCGGCAAGACCCGGGGGATTCTGACATGGCTGACAACGCGCCCTTGACCGAGGACGACGATGACGGCCCCTTCGGCAAGCCCCTGTTCGACGATCCTTCCGCCCGCGCCCTCTCGCGCGTCGGCGTGATCGACGTCGGCTCGAACTCGGTCCGCCTGGTGGTCTTCGACGGCGCCGCGCGCAGCCCGGCCTATTTCTACAACGAAAAGATCATGTGCGGCCTCGGCAAGAGCCTGGCCGAAACCGGCCGCCTCAATCCCCAGGGCCGCGCCCGCGCGCTTTCCGCGCTGCGCCGCTTCGCGCTTCTGGCCGAGGGGATGCAGGTCCAGCCCCTCACCGTCGTCGCCACCGCCGCCACGCGCGAGGCCGAGGACGGCCCCGAATTCCAGGCCGAGGTCCTGCGCGAGACCGGCCTCAAGCTGCATGTCGTCGATGGCGACGAGGAGGCCCGGCTGTCCGCCCAGGGCGTGCTTCTCGGCTGGCCCGAGGCCCAGGGCATCGTCTGCGACATCGGCGGCAACTCGATGGAACTGGCCCGCATCGGCGAGGGCCGGGTCGGCAAGCGCGTCTCGACCCCGCTCGGCCCCTTCCGCCTGCAGCAGATCTCCGACCCCAAGGCGCGCCGGGCGCATGTCGCCAAACTGCTGAAAGCGGCCCGGACCAGCCTGAAATCCACCGGCGAGCGGATCTATCTGGTCGGCGGCAGCTGGCGGGTGATCGCGCGGCTGGACATGGAGCGGCGGAACTACCCGCTGACGGTCCTGCACGAATACCGCATGACGCCGCAAGGGCTTGGCGACACGCTGGACTGGCTGGCCGCCGCCGATCTTGCCGCCCTGCGCGGCCGCACCGGCACCAGCCAGGAGCGGATGGAGCTTGTCCCCCTCGCCTGCGAGGTGCTGCGCGAGATCCTCGCCGTGTTCAAGCCCACCGAGATCGACGTCTCGGCCTATGGCATCCGCGAGGGCACGCTTTACGAGCACATGCCGGAAAAGCTCCGCGCCCGCGACCCGCTGATCGAGGCCGCCCGCATGGCCGAGAAGGGCCAGGCCCGCATCCCTGGCTTCGGCCGCAAGCTTTACGATTTCCTGCTGCCGCTCTTCTCCGGCGCGACGGTGGACCGGCTGCGGCTGGTCAAGGCGGCCTGCCTCCTGCACGACACCACCTGGCGTGCGCATCCCGATTTCCGCGCCGAGGCCTGTTTCGACAACGTGACGCGCGCCAACCTCGGCGGGCTGGACCATGCCGGAAGGGTGTTTCTCGGCCTCGCGTTGCTGCACCGCTACAAGAACAGCCGCTCCGGCTCGCGGCTGGAGCCGATGTTCCGCCTCCTGGCCGAAGACCAGGTCCAGGCGGCCGAGGTGCTGGGCAAGGCGATGCGCTTCGGCGCGATGTTCTCGATCGGCGATCCGGCCCGGGCCGGGCGGCTGAGCTGGCAGCCGAAGAAACGCCTTCTCGAACTGGAGCTGACCCCGGCCGGCGAGGCCCTGTTCGGCGAGGTCGCGCGCGCGCGCTTCCAGTCGCTCGCCGTGTCGCTGAAGGCCGGAACCCGCGTCACCACCCTGACCGAGGCGCGCTGATGCTGCGGCTGGATCATCTTGCCGTTTCGGCCCGCAGCCTGGAGGAAGGCGTGGCCCGGATCGAGGCGGCGCTTGGCGTGACCATGGCGGGGGGCGGCCAGCATCCCGCGATGGGAACGCACAACCGGCTGCTGTCGCTGGGCGACCTCTATCTCGAGGTCATCGCCGTGGACCCCCTCGCCCCCGCCCCCGGCCGGCCACGCTGGTTCGACCTCGACCGCTTCGCCGGCCCGCCCCGGCTGACGACCTGGATCATCGCCACCGACGACATGGAGGCCGCGCTGGCCGCAGGCCCGCCCGGCTGGGGCGCGCCCATGGCGCTGGCGCGGGGCGACTACCGCTGGCAGATGGCCGTCCCGGAGGATGGCCGCCTGCCCTTCGACGGAACCTGCCCCGCGCTCATCCAGTGGCATGGAAGCCTCCACCCCGCCGCCGCCCTGCCCGACCGCGGCCTGCGGCTGAACCGCCTGACCGTGACCCATCCCGAGGCCCCTGCCCTCTGCGCCCGCCTGCGGCTGGACGACCCCCGCCTCCACTTCGCCGTCGGCCCGCCCGGCCTCGCCGCCGTGATCGACACGCCCGGCGGGCCGGTGGCTCTGCCATGATCCGCCGCGCCACGGCCGGGGACGCCGCCGCCATCGCCGCCCTCTGGAACCCCTGGATCCGCGACACGGCCGTCACCTTCAACCCTTCCGAAAAGACCCCGGCAGAGGTCGCGAAGCTGATCGCCGACCGCGACGCCCTGGGACATGCCACCTTCGTCGCCCTCGGGCCGGAACTCCTCGGCTTTGCCAGCTACGCCCAGTTCCGCGGCGGGCCGGGCTATGCGACCTGCATGGAACATTCGGTCATCCTTGCGCCACAGGCACGCGGCCAGGGCACCGGCCGCGCGCTGATGCAGGCGGTCCAGGACCATGCCCGCGCCGCCGGGGCGCATCAGCTGATCGCCGGCGTCTCGGCCGAGAACCCCGAAGGCATCGCCTTCCACGCCCGCATCGGTTTTGCCGAGATCGCCCGCATCCGCGAGGCCGGGCGCAAGTTCGGCCGGTTCATGGACCTTGTGCTGATGCAGAAATTCCTCTGACAAGCGCCGCGCCGCCGGATAGACTGGCCCCATGTCGATCTGGACCCGCATCGCCGACGCCCTTGCCGCCCTCGCCAAGGGAGAGCCGCTCTCCGTCGTCTTCGACCGCCTGCGCGGCGCCCCGGCACCCGAGCGATCGGTCGGCTTCACCATCGCCGTCCTCGCCCTCGGCGCCAAAATGGCCAAGGCCGACGGCACCGTGACCCGCGACGAGGTCACCGCCTTCCGCCGCATCTTCTCCTTCCCCGCGGGCGAGGAGGAACACGCCGCGCGCGTCTACAACCTTGCCCGGCAGGACGTGGCTGGCTTCGACGCCTATGCGCGCAAGATCGCGCGGCTGTTCAATCCCGACGGCCACAGGATCTGCGCCGACGACCACCATGTCCTCGTCGACATACTGGAGGCCCTGTTCCAGATCGCCGTGGCCGACGGCTCCTATCACGACGGCGAGGATGCCTTCCTGGCCCATGTCGCCGACGAATTCGGCCTGGACGACGCCTGCTTCCGCATCGTCCGCTCGCGTCTGGTCGAAGGCGCGCCGCGCGATCCCTATGACGTCCTCGGCCTGCCGCGCCACGCCAGCAAGGAGCAGGCGCGCAAGGCCTGGCGCGAGCTGGTGCGCGATACCCATCCCGACGTCATGCAATCCCGCGGCGTCCCGCCCGAGGCGATGAAACTGGCCGAACGCCGCCTGCAGCTGATCAACGAGGCCTGGCGCGAGATCTCGGCGAAGGAGGCCGCATGACCGGCCTGCGCCTCGCCACCTACAATGTCGAATGGTTCAACGCGCTCTTCGACGACCGCGGCCGCCTGCTCGAGGATGGCGAACCCTCGGCCCGCTACAAGACCAGCCGGGCCGAACAGCTTGGCGCGCTGGGAATCGTATTCAACGCGCTGAACGCCGACGGAATCGTCGTCATCGAGGCCCCGGACACCAACGGCAAGCGTTCCACCACCCGCGCGCTGGAGAACTTCGCCCAGGCCTATGGCCTGCGCGCCCGCAAGGCGCTGATCGGCTTTCCCTCCGAGACCGAGCAGGAAATCGCCTTCCTCTACGATCCCGACCGGCTGACCGTCCAGCACGACCCGAAGGGCGCGCCGTCGAACAGCCATGGCTCGCACGACGCTCCGCGCTTCGACACCACCTTCCGCTACGACCTCGACGCCGACAACATCTCCGAGACCATCCGCTTCTCGAAACCGCCGCTGGAGTTGCGGCTGACCACCTCGGGCGGGGCGGAACTGCGGCTGATCGGGGTCCATGCCAAGTCGAAGAACCCCTATGGCGCCATCGGCCGCGAGGCGCAGATGCGGCTCTCGATCGAGAACCGCCGCAAGCAACTGGCGCAGTGCCTCTGGATCCGGCAGCGGGTGGAAAGCCATCTCACGGCGGGGGAGAGCCTGGTGGTGATGGGCGATTTCAACGACGGCCCCGGCATCGACGAATTCGAAAAGCTTTTCGGCCATTCCGGGGTCGAGATCGTGCTCGGCACCACGCAGGATCCGAAGTTCCGCCTCACCGATCCCCATGCCGCCCTGGCCCTGCAAAGCCGCGTCGGCCTGGCGCCCAGCACCGCGCGCTTCTACATGGCGCCCCGGAAATGCTATTTCGAGGCGCTTCTCGATTTCGTCATGGTCTCGTCCGACCTTGCCGCGCGCGGCCCGGACTGGCGGATCTGGCATCCGTTCAACGACCCCGGCGTGGCCTCGGTCCCCGAACTGCGCGAGGCCGTGCTGCAGGCCTCGGACCATTTCCCGGTGACGGTCGATCTGCCGGATGTGATTTGAAATGCAGGCCCCGGGCGCGCATATTGCCGGCATGAGACTTGCCCTGCCCCCCCTCCTTCTCGCCGCCCTCGCCACCGCGCCCGCCTTCGCGCAGGACGCCTCGCCCGCCCCGACGCCCGAGGAGGATGGTTTCAGCCTGATCGAGGAAGGCGCGAAGCTGGTCCTGCGCGGCCTTCTGTCCGAGATGCAGCCCGCGCTCGACGATATGGACCAGGCGATGGACCAGATCGGCCCCGCGATCGAGGCCTTCGGGGCCGAGGTCGGGCCGAAACTGCGCCAGCTCATTGCCCTGATCGACGATTTCAGCAATTACGACGCGCCGGTGATGCTGCCGAACGGGGACATCCTGATCCGCCGCAACGCCCCCCTGGTGACGCCGACCGAACCCCTCCCCGGCCCCAACGGCGAGATCGAGCTTTAGCGGACGCCTGATGCCTCAGGCCGCGGCCCTGGCGATTGCCGCCTTCAGACCGGCCATCTCCCGTTCCAGCGCCGGGGTCCGGAAACCCAGACGCTCGGCCAGGGCGGCAAAGCGCCAGCGCCAGTCCAGCCGGGTCAGCGCCTGCCGATGGTTCCTTGCGGCCATCTCCGGCGTCCAGCCCGCGACCGCGTCGGCCAGTTGCACGACGTTGGAACCAAGGTCGATCCGATCGAAGTCCAGCGTCGCCCCCGGCCAGAAAAGCTCGGCGGCGGTGGAATCCTCATGCAGCGGGGCTTTGTGGATTTCTGGTGACGCTGCAACATTTCCCCGCCCGCGTCTACTGCCCGCTAGACCCGCGCCGCGCGGATCAGGTCCAGGATCTCCTTCGCCGCCGCCGGGATGTTGGTGCCGGGCCCGAAGATCGCCTTGACCCCGGCCGCCTTCAGGAAATCATAGTCCTGCTGCGGGATCACCCCGCCGCAGATCACCAGGATATCCCCCGCGCCGCGCGCGTTCAGCACCTCGATCAGCTTCGGGGCCAGCGTCTTGTGCCCGGCGGCCTGCGAAGAAATCCCGATCACATGCACGTCGTTGTCGATCGCATCCTGCGCCGCCTCCTCGGGCGTCTGGAACAGCGGCCCCACATCGACGTCGAAGCCGATGTCGGCAAAGGCCGTGGCGATCACCTTCGCCCCCCGGTCGTGCCCGTCCTGCCCCATCTTGACGACCAGCATCCGCGGCCGCCGCCCCTCGGCCTCGGCAAAGGCCTCCACATCCTTCTGGATCTGCTGGAAGCCCTGGTCGCCCTCATAGGCCGCGCCATAGACCCCGGCCAGCGTCTTCACCTCGGCCCGATGCCGCCCGAACACCTTTTCCATCGCGTCAGAAATCTCCCCGACCGAGGCCCGTGCCCGGGCTGCCTCCACCGCCGCTTCCAGAAGGTTGCCGCCTTCGCCCGCCCGCCGCGTCACTTCCGCCAGCGCCGCCCGGCACCGGCCCTCGTCCCGGCCGGCTCGCACCGACTTCAGCCGCGCGACCTGCGCCTCGCGCACCGCCATGTTGTCGATGTCCAGAATGTCGATCGGGTCTTCCTTGGCCTTGCGGTACTTGTTGACGCCGACGATCACCTCCTCGCCGCGGTCGATCATCGCCTGCCGCCTGGCCGCGCTTTCCTCGATCCGAAGCTTCGGCATCCCCGAGGCCACCGCCTTGGTCATGCCGCCCATCGCCTCGACCTCCTCGATCAGCTTCCAGGCCGCCTCGGCCAGTTCGTTGGTCAGGCTCTCCACATAATAGGACCCCGCCAGCGGATCGACGACATGGGTGATCCCGGTCTCCTCCTGCAACACCAGTTGCGTGTTCCGCGCGATCCGCGCCGCGAATTCGGTCGGCAGGGCGATCGCCTCGTCCAGCGCGTTGGTGTGCAGGCTCTGCGTCCCCCCCAGCACCGCCGCCATCGCCTCATAGGCGGTGCGGATCACGTTGTTGTAGGGATCCTGTTCCTGCAAGCTGACGCCCGAGGTCTGGCAATGCGTCCGCAGCATCAGGCTCGAGGTCTTCTTCGCCCCGAACCCGTCCATGATCCGGTGCCAGAGCATCCGCGCGGCGCGCAGCTTGGCAACCTCCATGAAGAAATTCATCCCGATGGCGAAGAAGAACGACAGCCGCCCGGCGAAGTCGTCGACGTCCATCCCCCGCGCCACGGCAGTCTTCACATACTCCTTGCCGTCCGCCAGGGTAAAGGCCAGTTCCTGCACCAGGTTCGCCCCGGCCTCCTGCATGTGATAGCCGGAAATCGAGATCGAGTTGAACTTCGGCATCTCGGCGGACGTGTATTCGATGATGTCGGCCACGATCCGCATCGAAGGCTCGGGCGGATAGACATAGGTGTTCCGCACCATGAATTCCTTCAGGATGTCGTTCTGGATCGTCCCCGACAGGGCCGAGCGCGGCACCCCCTGCTCCTCGCCGGCCACGATGAAACTCGCGAGGATCGGAATGACCGCCCCGTTCATCGTCATGGAAACGCTGATCTTTTCCAGCGGGATCCCGTCGAACAGGATCTTCATGTCCTCTACGCTGTCGATGGCGACCCCGGCCTTGCCCACATCCCCAACCACGCGGGGATGGTCGCTGTCATAGCCCCGGTGCGTCGCCAGGTCGAAGGCGACCGAGACGCCCTGCTGCCCCGCCGCCAGCGCCTTGCGGTAGAAGGCGTTCGACTCCTCGGCGGTCGAGAAGCCGGCATATTGCCGGATCGTCCAGGGCCGCCCGGCATACATCGTCGCCCGGACGCCCCGCGTGAACGGGGCTACGCCCGGCAGTTCCCCCAGTTGCGGCAGGCCCGTCACGTCCGCCGCCGTATACAACGGCTTGACCGTGATCCCCTCCAGCGTCTGCCAGTTCAGGCTGTCGGGCGATACCCCCTTCAGCTCCTTCGATGCCAGGGCCGTCCAGGCCTTCAGATCATCCGTCATCTCTCACTCCAAAGCCTTTGGAAATCGCGTGCATAGCCCCTATATCGGGGACAAAGAGAGGCCCCATGCGACCCCTGCACATTGCTGTATTTGCTGCCCTTCTGCCGCTGGCCGCCCCGGCCCAGGAGGCCCCGTCCTTCGGCCCGCTGCCCGCGGCCGAGGTGGTCTTCGCCGAACAGCTGTATCTGAAACGGCCCATCGTGGTCTTCGCCGACAGCCCCAACGATCCCAGCTACAGCCGCCAGATGGAGCTTCTCGCCCGCTCCTACCCTGAACTCGAGGAGCGGGACGTGATCCTCGTCACCGACACCGACCCGGAGGCGCGCAGCGAATGGCGCCAGAAATTGCGACCGCGCGGCTTCTCGCTGGTGATCATGGACAAGGACCTGCGCCCGGTGATCCGCAAGCCCCTGCCCTGGGACGTGCGGGAGATCACCCATGCCATCGACAAGCTGCCCCTGCGCCGGCAGGAAATGCTGGAAAGGAATCCGGCCGGGCGCTGAGGCGGAACCGATTTCCGAACGGAAATCGTCACGGAATTCGTTCGAATTCCGCCGTCGTGCCATCATTCGAACTCCAGGATCACGTCATCGACCTTCAGGCTCGCGCCCGGGGCCGCCTTCACCGCCTTGACCACGCCCTTCTTCTCGGCCTTGAGGATGTTCTCCATCTTCATCGCCTCGACCGTCGCCAGCGCCTGGCCCTCCTGCACCTCGTCGCCGACGCCGACGTTGATCTTCACCACCAGCCCCGGCATCGGGCAGAGGAGGTATTTCGACGTATCCGGCGGCGCCTTCTCCAGCATCAGCCCGGCCAGGGCATGCTGGCGCGGGGTGCGGACATGCACCTTCAGCTCGGCCCCGCGCAGGCGCATCCGGAAACCCATCGGGATCTTCGCCACCTTGATCACCACCGGCTCGTCGCCGACATGCAGCCGGGCAAGCGGCTGGCCCGGCGTCCAGTCGCTGGTCACGCGCAGCTCGGTCCCGTCGTCGAAGACCACCGTGGAGCCTTCGGGATCGGCCGCCACCTTGACCGGGAAGGACACGCCCTGCGCCGTCACCACCCAGTCGTCGCCGACCCGGCGCGTATGGTTGTCCATCGTGCCGGAGATCCGGGTGCGCCGGATCTCCGCCACCCGGTTCATCGCCGCCGCCGCCGCCGCAACCCGGCGCAGGGTGGGCTGGTCCAGCCTGGCCCCCTGGAAGCCCTCGGGATATTCCTCGGCGATGAAGGCCGTGGTGATATTGCCCGAAACGAAGCGCGGATGGTCCATCACCGCGCCGACGAAGGGCAGGTTGTGGCCGATGCCTTCGACCTCGAACGTGTCCAGCGCCAGCCGCATCTCCTCGATGGCGTCCGCCCGCGTCGGGCCCCAGGTGCAGAGCTTGGCGATCATCGGGTCGTAGAACATGCTGATCTCGCCGCCCTCGTAGACGCCGGTATCGTTGCGCACGATCCCGCCGCGCTCGGTCTTGCCCTCGACCGGCGGCCGGTAGCGGGTGAGCCGGCCGATCGAGGGCAGGAAGTTGCGATACGGGTCCTCGGCGTACAGCCGGCTTTCCATCGCCCAGCCGTGGATCTTCAGATCCTCCTGCCGGAACGGCAGCGGCTGACCGGCGGCGACACGGATCATCTGCTCCACCAGATCGACGCCGGTGATCAGCTCCGTCACCGGGTGTTCCACCTGCAGCCGGGTATTCATTTCAAGGAAATAGAAGTTGCGGCTGCCGTCGACGATGAACTCCACCGTGCCCGCGCTGGTATAGCCCACCGCCTTGGCCAGCGCGCAGGCCTGTTCGCCCATCGCCTTGCGCGTCGCCTCGTCCAGGAAGGGCGAGGGCGCCTCCTCGATCACCTTCTGGTTCCGGCGCTGGATGCTGCATTCCCGCTCATGCAGGTAGACGCAGTTGCCGTGCTTGTCGGCCAGCACCTGGATCTCGATATGGCGCGGCTGGGTGACGAACTTCTCGATGAAGATGCGGTCGTCGCCGAAACTCGCCGCCGCCTCGTTCTTCGAGGACTGGAACCCCTCCGCCGCCTCGGCATCGGTCCATGCGATCCGCATCCCCTTGCCGCCGCCGCCGGCACTGGCCTTGATCATCACCGGATAGCCGATCTCGCGGCTGATCCTGACCGCCTCCTCGGCGTCGGCGATCAGGCCCATGTAGCCCGGCACCGTCGAAACGCCCGCCTCCATCGCGATCTTCTTCGAGGTGATCTTGTCCCCCATCGCCTCGATGGCCGGGCTGGGCGGGCCGATGAACACCACCCCCTCCACCTCCAGCGCAGCGGCGAAGTTGCGGTTCTCCGACAGGAAACCATAGCCCGGATGCACCGCCTGCGCGCCGGTCTGGCGGATGGCCTCCATGATCCGGTCGATCACGATGTAGGACTGCGCCGCGGGCGAAGGGCCGATATGCACCGCCTCGTCAGCCATCCGCACATGCAGCGCATTGCGGTCGGCGTCGGAATAGACCGCCACCGTCTTGATCCCCATCCTGCGCGCGGTCTTGATCACGCGGCAGGCGATCTCGCCCCGGTTGGCGATCAGGATCTTGTCAAACATCGGCTCCCCCTTGAGACGCGAAAAGCAAAGGACCACCCGGGCGGTCGGCCCGGATGGTCCTGCGTGGTTGGTGTGCCCGCCCGGAGGCGGCTAGATCAGTAGCCCGAGTTGCAGGGCGGCAGGCCCAGTTCGATGCCGCAGGTTGCGACGCCGGCCAGACCGCCAAGGGCCGCGCCCGCGACCATGTTCTCGTCCAGGGCATCGGCGACCAAGGCGCCCGCAGCGGCGCCGGCAAGACCGCGCGATGCGGGATCCTGCATGCAGCCGGCCAGCGGCATGGAGAGCATGGCGAAAAGGACAAGGGACTTGCGCATGTGGAACTGCCTCGTTTGCGTGTTGTTGTTGCGCGGGATTCTACCGCAACGCCACGGAATGCAAAGCGGTTTCTGGCCCATCCGGCACCGTCGGCAAAAGACCGCCCCGCCGGGACAAGCCGCGCCTGGAATGGACCCCGGACCATCACGCCTCGTCGTCCTCGTCCCAGTCGTCGTCCAGCGCGGCGGGGGCGTCCGGGGCAAAGACCTCGGGGAAAGCCGCCTCGGCCCGCTTCGCGTCGATCTTCAGCAGCGCCTCGTACGAGCAGGGATCGAACGGATCCTCGACCGCCACCACCTCGCGCCCGAACAGCCACGACAGCCGCCCCGCGTCCAGATTGCCACGTTCGAAAGGTTCCTCGCCGAAATACTGCCAGAGTGCCGCCATGAAGGCGCTGTCGGCCGCCCGGTCCAGGTTCTTGCGGTCCTTGAACCGCTCACGCCGGATCAGCCGGGTCGCGCCTTCCTTCACATTGGCACGGCGGATGGTGAACTGGAAATCCGTTCCCGGCATCCGGCCAGGAAAACCGCGGTGCTTCAGCATCTGACTTCACTCCTGTCTGCGATTGCAGCGGCACGGATAGTCGAAAGCGAAGCGGTCGCCCATAGGCGCAATGGTGCGGCGATGTCGGGGGAGGTGCGCCAGCCGGCGCGCGGGTCGGGGACCCGGGGGCGAGCAGGCCCGGTCAGCGGATGCCGACGGGCCCGCTCCGGAAAGTCACTTGTACTTGCCGGTGTAGGTCGGCTCGACGGTGACCGGCTCGACCACTGCGACTTCTTCTTTCTTCGCGCAAGCAGCCATAGCGGCAAACATGGCAACGACCAGAACGATACGTCCGCTCTTCGACATCCTCTACTCCATCCTTTTTGAGATGCACGAGGGCGATCTGCACCCGGCATCAGTTTGTTGACTTCGGCCGATTTGGCGCGGCCTGGCGGCACCATACCCGAACGGGTAGAGGAATGACACGCCAGCCGAACCAAGTTCCCGGCCTGTGGCGTTCCTACATCAGCCCCGTGGGCAAGACCAGCAGGAATTACAAGATTTTGCGCCCGCATCAGAATTGCTCCCAGATGCAGGTGCCCGTGCCGATCGCATAGCTCTCGAAGAACTGCACCACATCCGGCGCGGTCTGGCCGAAAGGCAGGTTTTCGCCGGAAAACGAGATGATGATGTGCTGCGGCGCAGGCACCATCCCCTCGGTCCGCGGCAGCGCATAGTCGTCGCAGAGCGCCTGCATATCCACCGCCGCCGCCTCGGCCTCGTCCGGGATCAGGCCCGGCGCAAGGAAGCGGAAGCGCGCCGCCGCGCCCTCGGTCCCCGGCGCGTTGGTCACCACCTCGATCAGCGACAGCGCGCGCCCCGAGGGGACCGGAATCCCCTCGCCGTCCTCCCGGCAGGCGGAGAGCACCGCCAGGACCGGCAGCGCAAGCAGGGGGAAAGTGCGGCGGGCCATGGGCTTACAGCGGGATATTGTCGTGCTTCTTCCACGGGTTGGCCAGCTTCTTCGTCCGCAAGGCGGCGAAGGCGCGGGCCACCCGGCGGCGGGTGGAATGGGGCATGATCACCTCGTCGATGAAGCCCTTTTCCGCCGCCACGAAGGGGTTGGCGAAGCGATCCTCGTAGTCCTTCACGCGCTGCGCGATCTTCTCGGGCTCGCCCAGTTCGGACCGATACAGGATCTCGACCGCACCCTTGGCGCCCATCACCGCGACCTCGGCCGTGGGCCAGGCATAGTTGAAATCGCCGCGCAGGTGCTTCGACGACATGACCACATAGGCCCCGCCATAGGTCTTGCGGGTCAGCACCGTGACCTTGGGCACCGTCGCCTCGGCATAGGCGAACAGAAGCTTCGCGCCGTGCTTGATCACGCCGCCATATTCCTGCCCCGTCCCCGGCAGGAAGCCCGGCACGTCCACCAGCGTCAAGAGCGGGATCTCGAACGCGTCGCAGAAGCGCACGAACCGCGCGGCCTTGCGGCTGCTGTCGATATCCAGGCACCCTGCCAGCACCATCGGCTGGTTCGCCACCACGCCGACCGACTGCCCCTCGATCCGGATGAATCCGGTGATGATGTTGGCCGCGAAATCCTTCTGCAGCTCGAAGAAATCGCCCTCGTCGGCGATCTTCAGGATCAGTTCCTTCATGTCGTAGGGCTGGTTCGGGTTGTCCGGGACCAGGCTGTCGAGACTCATCTCGACGCGGGCCGGATCGTCGAAGAAGGGCCGCACCGGCGCCTTCTCGCGATTGTTGAGCGGCAGGAAGTCGATCAGCCGTCGCGTCTCGGCCAGCGCCTCGACGTCGTTCTCATAGGCCCCGTCGGCGACGCTGGACTTCTTGGTATGCGTCCCCGCCCCGCCCAGTTCCTCGGCGGTAACCTGCTCGTTGGTCACCGTCTTGACCACATCCGGGCCGGTCACGAACATGTAGCTCGAATCCTTCACCATGAAGATGAAGTCGGTCATCGCCGGGGAATAGACCGCGCCGCCCGCACAGGGCCCCATGATCAGGGAAATCTGCGGCACCACGCCGGAGGCCAGCACGTTGCGCTGGAAAACCTCGCCATAGGCCGCGAGCGATCCCACGCCCTCCTGGATCCGCGCCCCGCCCGAATCGTTGATCCCGATCACCGGCGCGCCGTTCTGGATCGCCATGTCCATGATCTTGCAGATCTTCGCGCCATGCGTCTCCGAGACCGAGCCGCCGAAGACCGTGAAATCCTGGGCAAAGACATAGACCATGCGGCCATTGACGGTGCCCCAGCCGGTGACCACCCCATCACCCGGCGGCCGCTCGCCGTCCATGCCGAAGTCGTTGCAGCGATGGGCGACGAACATGTCGAATTCCTCGAACGAGCCTTCGTCCAGCAGAAGCTCGATCCGCTCGCGCGCGGTCAGCTTGCCCTTGGCATGCTGCGCCGCGACCCGCTTCTCGCCGCCGCCCGCACGGGCCACGGCGCGCCGCGCTTCCAACTCGTCAAGGATATCCTTCATCTCTTCCCCCCGGCCCGATGGCAGCGCCAATCTACATGAGGCCGGGCATTGCGAAAGCGCGAATGCGAAAATTTGCAAAGCGATTTGAAGGATGTCGCATCAAATCGCAAAGTTGCGAATTGATCCGCTTTGCCCGCAGTCGCATCCACAGCCCTGCCGCACGACAAAGCCCCTCCGGATCGTAAGCCCCCTGCGGTCAGCGGCCTCCGTCAGGTCGCCGCCGCGACCGTCGCACCGTGGCTTTGGCGATGGGGTCCGCACAAACGCAGGCGGCACGGCCGAAACCTTAACCCCAGGTTAATGCCCGCAGCCAACCCATTGATTCCGCTGGTTCCGCAACTCTGTCCACGCGTGGACACTCACTCCCCCGCCGCAGCCTTCTTCTTCGGGGCGGCCTTTTTCGCCGGGGCCTTCTTCTCGCCCGCCGCAGCCTTCTTCGCCGGGGCCTTCTTCGGAGCCGCCGCCTTCTTTGCCGGAGCCTTCTTCTTCGCCCCCGACTTCCCCGCCTTCTCGGCGATCAGGACCAGTGCCTCCTCCAGTGTGACCGCCTCCGGTTCCACCCCCTTCGGCAGGGTCGCGTTGACCTTTTCCCACTTCACATAGGGCCCGTATTTCCCCGGCATCACCTGGACCTCGCCCCCGTCGGGATGCGCCCCCAGCACCTTGAGCGGCCCCACCGCCGCCCCCCGGCCCCGCCCCCGCGCCGCCTTCTGGGCCAGCACCTCGACCGCCCGGTTCATCCCGATCGAGAAGACCTCCTCGACCTCCGGCAGGTTCGCATAGACCGGGCCATGCTTCACATAGGGCCCGAACCGCCCGATCCCGGCCTCGACCAGCACGCCGTCCTCCGGGTGCATCCCCACCTCGCGCGGCAGCGACAGGAGCGCCAGCGCCCGCTCCAGGGTCAGGCTGTCCGGCGTCCAGCCCTTCGGCAGGCTAGCCCGGTCCGGTTTCGGCTGCGCCTCGCTCGCCTCGCCCCGCTGGACGTAGGGCCCGAACCGCCCCGCCCGCAGGCTGATCTCCAGCCCGTTCTCGTCCTGCCCCAGCACCCGCCCGTCCGAGGCGACGCTCTCCGCGTCTCCCGCCAAGGGCCTTGTATAGCGGCACTCCGGATAGTTGCCGCAGCCGATGAAGGCCCCGCCCGAGCGCGCCGTCTTCAGGTGCAGCCGCCCCGTCCCGCAGGTCGGGCAGGCGCGCGGGTCGCCGCCATCGGCGCGGGGCGGGTAGAGGTGGGGGGCGAGGAACTCGTCCAGCTTTTCCAGCACCTCGCCGATCCTGAGGTCCGCCGTCTCGGCAATCGCGGCCGAGAAGTCGCGCCAGAAGCGGGCCAGCACGTCCTTGTAATCGCGGTCCCCGGCCGAGACGTCGTCCAGTTCAGCCTCGAGGTCGGCGGTGAAATCATATTCCACATACCGCTTGAAGAAGTTCGCCAGGAAAGCCGTCACCAGCCGCCCCTTGTCCTCGGGGAAGAGGCGGTTCTTGTCCTTTCGCACATATTCGCGGTCGACGATCGTGGTCAGGATCGAGGCATAGGTCGAGGGGCGGCCGATCCCCAATTCCTCCATCCGCTTGACCAAGGTCGCCTCGGTATAGCGCGGCGGCGGCTGGGTGAAATGCTGGTCCGGCGTAATCGCGCCCTTGGCCAGAGCCTCGCCCTGCATGACCTGCGGCAGGCGACCTTCCTCGTCATCCTCGTCGTCGCGGCCCTGGTCGTAGACCTTGAGGTAGCCATCGAACAGCACCACCTGCCCGTTGGCCCGGAAGCCCACTTCCCCATCCGGCGAGACGACGTCGACCGCCGTCCGCTCCAGCCGCGCGGCGGCCATCTGGGAGGAGATCGTCCGCTTCCAGATCAGGTCGTAGAGCTTGCGCTGGTCGTCCTCGACACGGATCTTCTCCGGCCCCAGGCCCATGTCCGTCGGCCGGATGCATTCATGCGCTTCCTGGGCATTCTTGGCCTTGTTCTTGTACATGCGGGGAGACTCCGGAACGTACTCGGCCCCGAAGCGGCGCTTGATCTCGTCGCGCGCGGCCATCACGGCCTCAGGGGCCATGTCGATGCCGTCGGTCCGCATGTAGGTGATATACCCCGCCTCATAGAGGCGCTGCGCGGCGTTCATGCACTGTTTCGCGCCCATGCCGTATTTGCGGCTGGCCTCCTGCTGGAGGGTGGAGGTCATGAAGGGCGGCCAGGGGTTGCGGGTCGCGGGCTTCGATTCTACCGCCGCCACCTTGAAATCGCGGTGTTTTGCTGCCTGCACCGCCAGTTCGGCCGCCGTGGCGGTGGGGATGTCGAATTTCGCGAGCTTCCTGCCGCCGAGCGTGACCATCCCGGCCTCGAACTCCTGGCCGCGGGGGGTGCGGAAGACGGCTTTCACCGTCCAGTATTCCTGGGCCTTGAAAGCCTCGATCTCCATTTCCCGCTCGACGATGAGCCGCAGGCAGACCGATTGCACGCGGCCGGCCGACTTGGCGCCGGGGAGCTTGCGCCAGAGCACCGGCGAGAGGGTGAAGCCCACCAGATAGTCCAGGGCGCGGCGGGCGAGGTAGGCTTCGACGAGCGCCTGGTCGACCTCGCGTGGTTCCTTCATCGCCTTGGTCACGGCATCCTTCGTGATCGCATTGAAGGTCACACGAGCGACGTTCTTCCCTTTCTTCAGCGAGCTTTGCAGGGCTTCCTTCAAATGCCAGCTGATCGCCTCGCCCTCGCGGTCGGGGTCGGTGGCGAGGATCAGCGTGTCGTCGGATTTCAGCGCCTCGGCTATGGCGCGGATATGCTTCTTCGACTCGGGCGCGACTTCCCAAAGCATCTCGAACCCGTGCTCGGGATCGACGGAGCCGTCCTTGGCGGGCAGGTCGCGGACATGGCCGTAGGAAGCCAGCACGGTGAAGTCCGGGCCGAGATATTTGTTGATCGTCTTGGCCTTGGCCGGGGATTCGACGACTACGACTGGCATGATTTCCCGAACTCCGACGGCCTTGCGAATGGCGCGGCAACATGTGGGAGAAGCGGCGGCAATGTCAACCGGCGGCGCGGATTGTCGCGGTCACACTTCGGCCAGACCCATTTTCGGCGTGGACTCCCGGACCCGTCAGTCGATCCGCGAGAGCAGGCCGCCCGGCTGGCGCGCGATGCGGCCATCCAGCTCGAGGTTGAGAAGTTCGGGCGCGAGTTCGGCGGGGCTGAGCTTCAGGTCACGCACCAGTTGATCCTCGGCCAGGGGGCTGGGCCCGAGGCGCGAAAGGATCATCGAATGGAGGAGCGCCACATCCTTCAGCGGGCGCCGCGGGGCCTGGGGGCCGGGAAGCGGCGGCTGGACCGGCAGGCGCAGGTCCGGCTCGGCCAGAGTGGGGGCCCCCAGCGCCTCTGCCACATCGGCCGGGCCGCGGACCAGAAGCGCGCCGTCGCGGATCAGCATGTTGCAGCCCGAGGCGCGGGCATCGAAGGGGTGGCCGGGGACCGCCATCACCTCGCGCCCATAGTCCAGCGCGGCTTTCGCGGTGATCAGGCTGCCGGATCTGGCCGCCGCCTCGACCACCACCACGGCGCGGCCAAGTCCTGCGACGATGCGGTTGCGCAGCGGGAAATGCCGGGCCTGGGGGACAAGGCCGGGGGGATGCTCGCTGATCCGGCAGCCCAGCGCGGCGATCCGGGCGGCCAGCGCGGCATTCTCGGGCGGATAGATCACGTCGATCCCGCCGGCCATGACGGCGATCGTGCGCCCCTCGCCCTCGAGTGCCGCCTCATGCGCGGCGGCGTCGATGCCGCGCGCAAGGCCCGAAACCACTGTGAATCCGGCCTCGGAAAGGCCCTGCCCCAGGCGGCGCGCCATGCGCAGGCCCAGCGACGAGGCATTGCGCGCGCCGACCATCGCGACCGAAGGGCGGTCGAGAAGCGCCAGGTCGCCAAGCGCCCAGAGGACCGGGGGCGCGTCCGGCAGGTCCGTCAGCGCGGCGGGATAACCGGCCTCGCCATGCACCAGAAGCCGGGCGCCGAGCGCGCGGCCCTGTTTCGCCTCGGCCTGAACCACGCCCAGGGGACAGATTTCGTAGTTTTCGACCCCGGCAGCCAGCGCGATGCCCGGCAGGGCCGCCAGCGCGGCGCGGGCCGTGCCATGTTCGGCCATCAGCCGGTGGAAGGTGACCGCCCCCACGCGGCGGGAGCGAACGAGGCGGAGCCGGCCCAGCCGGTCATCCTCCGTCCTGGGGGGTGTGGGGTGTGTGGGGTTGGAAATCTGCCCGTCCATCCGGCGCCTCGCCTCGTTCGCGAGTCGCAGATTGCACCGGGAAGGTTAACGATTGTTGAATCACACTGATCGGCATTGAACCCGGAGCGGTTTTTTGATCAAATGCGCCGAGGGCTCCGGGCGGGGCCGCACAGGGAGCAAGACCATGCTGAATGCCGAAGTAGCCAAGCGCCGCGACGAAGCGATCTCGCGCGGGGTGGGGATGATGACCCAGATCTACGCCGACCGGGCTTTGAACTCGGAAATCTGGGATATCGAGGGCAACCGCTACATCGACTTCGCCGCCGGGATCGCGGTGGTGAACACCGGGCACTGCCATCCGAAGGTGATGGCCGCAGTGGCGAACCAGATGTCGAAGTTCACCCATACCTGCCACCAGGTGATGCCCTACGAGAACTACATCCGCCTGGCCGAGCGCCTGAACGAGAAGGTGCCGGGCGACTTCAGGAAGAAGACGATCTTCGTCACCACCGGCGCCGAAGCCTGCGAGAACGCCATCAAGATCGCCCGCATCGCCACGGGCCGCAACGCCGTCATCGCCTTCGGCGGCGGCTTCCACGGCCGGACCTTCATGGGGATGAGCCTCACCGGCAAGGTCGAGCCCTACAAGAAGGGCTTCGGCGCGATGATGCCCGACGTCTTCCACGTCCCCTTCCCGATGGAGCCGCACGGCATCTCGACCAAGGACGCGATGGCGGGGATCGAGAAGCTGTTCAAGGCCGACCTCGACCCGGCCCGCGTCGCCGCGATCATCTTCGAGCCCGTGCAGGGCGAGGGCGGCTTCTACCCGGCGCCCACCGATCTGGTGAAGGCGATCCGCGCGCTTTGCGACAAGCATGGCATCGTGATGATCGCGGATGAGGTGCAGACCGGCTTTGCCCGGACCGGCAACCTCTTCGCGATGGAGATGCATGGCGTCGCGGCGGACCTGACCACCATGGCCAAGGGCCTTGCCGGGGGGCTGCCGCTGGCCGCCGTCACCGGGCGGGCCGAGTTGATGGATGCCGCCAATCCCGGCGGGCTGGGCGGGACCTATGCGGGCAACCCGCTGGGCATCGCGGCGGCCAATGCCGTGTTGGACGTGATCGAGGAGGAAGACCTCTGCGCCCGCGCGAACGAGCTGGGCAGCCGGCTGAAGCAGCGGCTCGAGGCGCTGCGCGCCACGACGCCGGAAATCATCGACATCCGCGGCCCCGGCTTCATGGTCGCGGTCGAGTTCGGCAATGCCGCCACCAAGGAGCCCGACGCGGGCTTCACCGGCCGGGTCCGGCTTGAGGCGCAGAAGCGCGGGCTGATCCTGCTGACCTGCGGCGTCTACGGCAACGTCGTGCGCTTCCTGGCCCCGATCACCATTCCCGACGCGCATTTCGCCGAGGCGATGGAGATTCTCGAGGCCTCGGTCGCCGCTGCCCGCCAGGGGTGATGGATGAAATACCTTGGCGAGACGGCCAGGGCGGGCGGCCATGACACCATGGCAGCGATCAATGATCTGGCGGCGAGGGGCGGACCGTCCCCCTGGCGCCAGGCGCTTCATCTCCTCTGGCTTGCCCTGTCCCGCAGCGGCGTCCGGCCCGAGGAATATTTCACCTATGCCCTGTGGCGGAAGGATCGCGGGCGGGCCTTCCTCAGGGGTTTCCTGCCGAACCACCGCAAGCGGGAGTTCAACGCCTCGTTCCTGATGCCCGACCGGGGGCTGGCCGAGGCGGTGATGAACGACAAGCTGGCGACCGAGACGCTGCTTCTGGCGCGTGGCCTGCCGGTCTCGCGCAGCCGCGCGGTCTGGCAACCGCCGGGCGCGGCGGCGCTGCCCGAATTGCCGGGGCTTAAGGTGCTGGAAAGCCCGGCCGCATTGGAGGGCTTTCTCTCCGACGCGGCCAACCTGCCCACCTTCGGCAAGCCGCGCGCCGAGAGCTTTGCCCGGGGCGCGGCCGTGATCGCGGGGCTGGCTGCGCCCGGCACCCTGCGCTTCCTGACCGGGGCAACCGCGCCGGTGCGGGCGCTGGCGGCCGAGATCGCGCAGGACTGGGGCGCGGGCTATCTGTTCCAGGATTTCTACCAATGCGCCGGTTCGATCCGCAGCCACACCGGGCAGGCCATGGCCTCGGTGCGGATCGTGACCCTCTGGACCGAGCGCGGGATCGAACCCTGGTATGCCGTGATCCGCCTGCCCGCGCGGACGGCGATGCATGACGGCGACGCCCTCGACCTGCGGATCTGGGGGCTGATCGAGCTGGAAACCGGCCGGATCGCCAGGCTGCGCAACCTGCGCGACCCGCTGACCCCGGACCTGACGCATGGCCACGACCCCGGCAGGCCCTTCCTCGGCACCACCCTGCCCGACTGGTCCCGCGCGGTCGAGATCTGCCGCGAGGGGCATCTTGCCTTCCCCGGCCATGGCATCATCGGCTGGGATGTGTTCCTGACCGATGCCGGCCCGCTTCTGAACGAGGCGAACGTGACGCCCGGCCACCTCTATCAGGTCGCGGCGCAGCGGCCGCTGCTGAACCCCGAGCTGCGCCCGGCCTACGAGCGGGCGAAGGCCTTCGCCCGCCTGCACGGTGGCGGCGCGGGCCGCTTCTGACATTGGACCGGCGGAAAATCGCGGATAGACACGACTGGGGGAACTTGGCCCCACGGCACACGTTATAGTGCCGAAAATCAGCTCTCGGAGGCTCACATGACCCGATTCCTTATCGTCCTTTCCGCCCTTCCCCTGACTCTCGCCGCCTGCACCCCGGCCGAGCAGAATGCGGCGATCGGCACCTTGGGCGGGGCTGCCGTCGGCGCCGCCGTCTCGTCGGATGACGACCGCGAGAAGGGCGCCGCGATCGGCGCCGTGGTCGGCCTCGTCGGCTCTCAGCTGATCGGGCCGGCCCAGAGGAGCGGCGACTGCTACTACCGCGACCAGTATGGCCGCCGGTTCATCGCGCCCTGCTGATGACAGACCTGCCCCCGCGTCCCGTGATGCGGGGGCACCACCTTCCCTCTCCGGCAGCCAGTGGCTAAAAGGGCGCGTCCCTTTGCGAAAGGCCACCGATGCCCGACCCCGCACCTTCCGGCATCCGGCTTGACCAGGCCACTGTCAGGCTTGGCGGGCGTGTCGTGCTGGACGGGCTGCGCCTGTCCCTTTCCGAACGGCGCATCGGCATCCTGGGCCGCAACGGCTCGGGCAAGACCACCTTGCTGCGGCTGATCGCCGGTCTGATCGCACCCGATCAGGGTCGCGTCACGGTCGAGGGCGCGGATCCCTTCGCCGACCGCAAGGCCGCGCTCGGCAACCTCGGCATCCTGTTCCAGAACCCCGACCACCAGATCCTGTTCCCCACCGTCGAGGAGGAACTGGCCTTCGGACTGGTCCAGCAGGGCCTGCCGCAGCGCGAGGCCCTGGCCCGCGCCCACGATCTTCTGGCCGGGGAAGGCCGCAGCCATTGGGCGCAGGCGCCGGTCTCGACCCTGAGCCAGGGCCAGCGGCATTACCTCTGCCTGCTCGCGGTCCTGATGATGCAGCCCCGGACAATCCTGCTGGACGAGCCCTTTGCCGGCCTCGACCTGCCGACCCAGGCGCGGCTTTCGCGCCGCCTGGCCGCCCTGCCGCAGCGGCTGGTGACGATCACCCACGACCCGGCGGCGCTGGAAGGGGCGGACCGGGTGCTGTGGCTCGAGGCGGGGCGGATCGCGCTGGACGGCCCGCCCGCCGAGGTGCTGCCCGCCTTCATCGCCGAGATGGAACGGATCGGAGCCTGCGATGCTGACGCTGACCTCGCCGGTTGAGATCTGGGCGCACCGCCTGCCTGCGGGGCTGAAGCTGGGGTTTCTGGCGCTGGCGACCAGCGGCCTGTTCATGCTGGACCGGCCGCTCTGGCTGGCCGCGGCGGCGCTGGCCGCGGCCGGGCTTTACGCCAGCGCCGGCGGCCGCTTTGCCCTGGCCGGTCTGCGGCTGCTGCGGCCGCTCTGGCCCTTCCTCGTCGTCGTCGGCCTCTGGCACCTCTGGACCGGGGCATGGCAGGCCGGGGGCGTGATCCTGTTGCGCATGGCGACGGCCGTGGCACTGGCGAATTTCGTCACCATGACCACCCGGCTGTCCGACATGATCGCCACCGTCCAGCGCCTGGCGCGGCCGCTGGCGGTCGTCGGCCTGTCGCCCCGCCGTCTGGCCCTGGCCATGGCGCTGGTCATCCGCTTCATCCCGGTGATGCTGGAGCGGATGGAGCAGATCACGCAAAGCTGGCGCGCGCGCTCGCCGCGATCTCCGCGCTGGCGGGTGCTGGTGCCCGCGACGCTCGCCGCCCTCGACGACGCCGACCGCGCGGCCGAGGCCTTGCGGGCGCGGGGCGGGGCTGGTTAATAGGCTGACGCAACCCGGAGACGAAGATGGAACGCAACCTCACCCATATCGCCCTCTTCGCCGCGCTGATCGCGGTCCTGGGGCTGGTCCCGAAGATCGACCTTGCCGCCGGGGTGCCGATCACCGCGCAATCGCTGGGCATCATGCTGTGCGGCACGGTCCTTGGTGCACGCCGGGGCGCGCTGGCGGTGCTGTTGTTCCTGGCCCTCGTCGCGGCTGGCCTGCCGCTGCTGTCGGGCGGGCGCGGCGGCCTGGGGGTCTTTGCCGGGCCTTCGGTCGGCTATCTGGTGGGCTTCCCCGTCGCGGCCTTCGTCACCGGCTGGCTGATGGAGCGGACGACGCTTTCCACCGGACTCGCGGCGGGCGCGGCCTCGGTCATCGGGGGGATCGGGGTGCTTTATGTGTTCGGCATCGGCGGCATGGCGCTGATGCTGGGCGTCACGCCGACCGAAGCCGCCTTCCTCGGCATGGCCTTCCTGCCGGGCGACATCGTCAAGGCCGTCCTCGCGGGCATGGTGACGCAAAGCCTGGCGCGGATGCGTCCGGCCTCGCTTCTGTCACGCGCCTGAGGCCTCGACCAGCAGCGCCGTCCCGATCCCGCCTGCCGCCGCGATGGCGGCAAGGCCCCGGCCCGAGGTGAGGCCGTGGAACAAGCGCACGGCAAGGATCGCGCCAGAAGCGCCGACGGGATGGCCTCGCGCCAGCCCGCCGCCGCCGGGGTTGACCAGCCGGGGGTCGAGCCCCGCGCCCTCGACCACCGCGACGGCCTGGACAGCATAGGCCTCCATCACCTCGGCCATCTGCAAGGGTTCGCCGCGCCATACCGCCCGGATCGCCGCGACCGGGGCGAGGCCCGGCTCCATCGGATCGCCACCAAGGGTCGCACCGGCCAGAAGCGCCAACCCCCTGCCCTGCGCCACCCGGTCCGAGACCACCAGGCAGATTGCCGCCGCATCCGCCGCCACCGCCGCCGTGGCCGCGGTGACGCTGCCATGCACCACCGGCGCGCGGGAGAGGAGGCGGGGCGAGAGCCGGCGGGGAAAGGCGTCCCGCGCGACACCCATCAGCGGGACGATCTCGGCGGTATCCAGCGCCAGCGCCCTGGCATGGCTTTCCACCGCCCAGTCCTCCTGCCGCGCGCGGGTGATCCCCAGCCGCCCGGCCAGCCGGTCCGCCGCCTCGGCCATGTCGGGGTCGCGCTCGGGCCAGGGGGTGAAGGGAGCCTGCTCGTAGGGGACCGGCGGGCCGCCGCCTGGGTCGGTCGCAAGCCGCAGCGGGCGGCGGGAGTAGCTTTCGGCGCCCCCCGCCGCCACCACCTCGGCCGCGCCCGAATCGACCAGCGCCCGGGCAAGCAGGATCGCATCCAGCCCGCCCGCGCATTGCCGGTCGATGCTCAGCCCGGCCGCATGCGGCAGCCCCGCCGCCAGCGCCACCCGCCGCGCGGGGTTGCCGCCGGCGCCAAGCGCGTTGGACAGGATCACCTCATCCACCCGCGCCGGCGCGATCCCGGCATCGGCCAGCACGGCCTGCACCACGGGGGCGGCCAGATCCTCGATCCGCAGCCGGGCGAAGGCCCCGCCGCGCGGGACCACGGCGGTGCGGCGGGCGGCGATCAGACGGGCCATGCGAGCCGCGCCCCGAGTGCCTTGAGGTCGGTCTTGCCGGAAGGCAGCACCGGCCAGTCCGCTTGCCAGATCAGCGCCTTGGGTGCCTTCAGCGGCCCAAGCTCGGCCCGCAGCCGCATCAGGATGGCGGCCTCGGCCCCCGGATCGCCCATCACCATCGCCACCAGCACCACGCCGCGCCGGGCATCCGGAACCGGCAGGACGGCCGCCCGACGAACCCCCGGCAGGCTTTCGATCAACGCCTCGATCGCCTCAGGAAAGACGTTCTGGTCGGCCACGGTGACCATCCGCCCCGCGCGCCCGTCGAGATACAGGAACCCGCCCTCCAGCCGTCCGATCTCTCCGACCGTCAACCAGCCGTCGCGCCAGCGGGTCTTGCCTTGCACCGGGTCGGCGGCGGACGCCCCCCCTCCCTCTCCCTCCCCCTCAAGGGGGGAGGGAAGCGCGGGATGGACGGCGTTCGCGGGGGCATCCGCGTAGCGCAGGAATAGATAGGGGCTGCGGGCCCAGACCTCTCCGGCCTCGATCCTGATCTCGACCCCCGGATAGGGGCGGCCGACCGATGCCTCGGGTGTCCCGTCATCGGCAAGGGTGATGAAGCTGGTCTCGGCCGCGCCGTAGAACTCGCGCACCTCGGCCGCCGGGGCCATGGCCGCGACCGCCGCCCGCAGCCGGGGGTCCAGCTTCGATCCCCCCACCAGCACCAGCCGCAGGTCGGGACAGGCGCCCTGCCCTTCCGCCAGCAGGCGCAACTGGGCCGGGGTGGCGTAGAGATGGGTAATGCCACGCCCGGCCAAGGCCTTGCGCTGCCGGTCCGGGCGCAGCGCGTCCAGAAGATGCACCGTAGCCCCCAGATGCAGCCCTTCGACCGCGCCATAAAGCGCCAGCGAGTGCACCAGCCGCCCCAGCACCGCCACCCTTGCGCCGGGACCGATGCCGAAGCCCGCATTCACCGCGAAACTGGCGGTCCACGAGGCTTGCGTCCGCAGGATCCGGCGCGGCTGGCCGGTAGAGCCCGAAGTCAGCGTCTCGAACACCGGCTGGTCCCGGGGCACGGGCGCCGGCTGGTCGGGCGCACCGATGCGGAAGGCGGGAAGGCCGATAGCAGCGGCGAGGCCCTGCGGGCTGTCGGGCAGCACCGGGCCGGCCAGCGGCTGGCGCGCAACCTCGCCCCCGGCGCCGTCGATGAGCCGCGCCGCCGGATGCCAGCGGAAGCCTTCGGTCATGCGCCGAGCAGCGTCGCCATCCGGCGCAGCGCCAGAAGGTAGCCCTCGGTGCCGAAGCCCGCGATCACGCCCTCGGCCCGCGAGGAGACGTAGGAATGGTGCCGGAACGCCTCGCGCTTGTGGATGTTGGAGATATGCACCTCCAGCACCGGGCCGTCATAGGCGTTCAGCGCGTCCAGGATGGCGATCGAGGTATGGGAATAGGCGCCCGGATTGATGATGATCCCGGCCGAGCCGTCCCGCGCCTGGTGGATCCAGTCGACCAGCTGGCCCTCGTGGTTGGATTGCAGGGCGCGCAGGCGCAGGCCCAGATCCTCGGCCAGGTCGGCGCAGCGCGCGGCCACGTCGTCCAGCGTCTCGCGGCCATAGATTTCCGGCTGGCGCAGGCCGAGGAGGTTGAGGTTCGGGCCGTTCAGGAGGGTGACAAGCTTGGACATGGGGCAAAGATTAGCCGGGCAAGCCCTTGAGCGAAAGAAAAAGATGGCGGCTTTCCGGGGCCTGACGGATCAGGTCGGAAAGCCGCCCAGGGAGACATCGTTCGCCCCTTTCGGGGCAGATCTCAGGCCACCTTCTCCAGCACCACCTCGGGCGTGATGCCCAGGGCGCGCACGACCTCGCGCGTCAGCTGCGGCCGGTTCAGGGTGTAGAAATGCAGGTCCTCGACCCCGCCCCGGATCAGCTTGTCGCAAAGCTGGGTGCATTGCGTCAGCGCCAGGAGATCCTCGCGCCCGTCGCGGGCGGCGGTGGCGAAGGCCTCGTCCAGCTTCGCGGGCACCTGCGCGCCACAACGGCCGGCGAATTTCTTCGCCCCCTCCCAACTGGTGATCGGCAGGATGCCGGGGATGATCGGGGCGTCGATCCCGGCCTTCACGCAGGCATCGCGGAAGCGGAAGAAGGTGTCGGCCTCGAAGAAGAACTGGGTGATGGCACTGGAGGCCCCGGCGTCGATCTTGCGCTTGAGCCAGGTCACATCGGCGCCGCTGTCGGCGGCGTCGGGATGCGGCTCGGGATAGGCGCCGACGCGGATGGTGAACTTGCCGGTGCGGGCCAGCGTCTCGACCAGTTCGACCGAATTGGCGAAGCCCAAGGGGTGCGGCACGAAACGCGCGGCCCCTTTCGGCGCATCGCCACGCAGCGCCACGATCTCGGTCACGCCGACGGCGGCATAGGCCTCGGCGATGGCCAGCGTCTCGGTCCGGGTGGCGTCGACGCAGGTGAGATGCGCGGCGACCGGCAGGCCGTAGTTGCGGTGGATGGTCGAGACCGCCTCATGCGTCAGCGTCCGGGTGGTGCCGCCCGCGCCGTAGGTCACCGAGACGAAGGAAGGCTGCATCGGCGCCAGAGCCTGCACCGTCTCCCACAGGCGGAACGAGGCGTCCAGCGATTGCGGCGGGAAGAATTCGAAACTGATGCGGGGTGCGGGCATGGGGCTCTCCTTCGATGGCCCCTTGTGGCAGGTTTCTCGATGTGAGACCAATTCATAGTTTTCACCTTCTTGATGAGGATCGCTCATGTACATCGAGCTGCGCCATCTGCGCACGATCCGCGCGATCCAGCAGGCCGGGGGGCTGGCGCGGGCGGCCGAGATGCTGAACATGACGCAATCGGCCCTCAGCCATCAGGTGAAGGGGCTGGAGGACCAGGCGGGGATGGAGCTCTTCGTGCGCCGGTCGAAACCGATGCGCCTGTCGGCCGCCGGACACCGGATGCTGCGCGCGGCGGAGCGGATCCTGCCCGAGATCGACGCGATGGAGGAGGAATTCCGCGCGCTTCGCGCCGGGCGGACGGGGCGGCTCCACATCGCCATCGAGTGCCACGCCTGTTTCGACTGGCTCTTCCCGGTGCTGGAGCTGTTCCGCCACGCCTGGCCCGAGATCGACGTGGACATCAGGGCCGGCCTCGCCTTCGAGGCGCTGCCCGCCCTGAACCGCGAGGATGTGGACCTGGTGATCTCCTCGGACCGGGAACCGCCACCGGGGATCATGTTCAACCCGCTTTTCGACTATCATCCGACCTTCGTCGCCTCGGCGCAGAATCCGCTGGCCGAGAAGCCGTTCATCACCGCCGAGGATTTCCGCGACCAGGTGCTGATCACCTACCCCGTCGGCCGCGACAAGCTGGACATCTTCACCGAGGTCCTGACCCCGGCCAAGGTCGAACCCCGGGCGCAGCGGACGGCGGAACTGACGGCGGTGATCCTGATGCTGGTGGGGTCGAACCGCGGGGTGGCGGTGCTGCCCGACTGGGTGATGCGCGAGGTCAAGACCAATGCCGACTACGTCACCCGCCCGCTCGGCCCCGATCCGGTGACCAAGCGCATGTATGCCGCGACGCGGGACGAGGATGTGGCCAAGCCCTACATCGCCCATTTCCTCCGCCTCGCCCGCAGCGAGCCGGTGAAGCTGCAGCGGGGTCTCTAGGGCGCTTTGCCGGACGGCCCCTTCGGTCTAGAATGTCCGGCGGAGGGCGTCATGCGGACCTGTCTCCTCCTGCCCCTGCTTCTTTCTGCCGCCCCCGCGCTGGGGGACTGCCGCCTTGCGCTTGCCCTGGCGGTCGATGTCTCGCGGTCGATCGACGCCGCGGACTACGCGATCCAGACCGAGGGCCTGGCCGCGGCGCTGGAGGATGCCGAGGTCCGCGCCGCGATCTTCGGCCCCGAGGGGACGGTCGCGCTGTCCGTCTACCAGTGGAGCGGCCCGGCGCATCAGGATCTGGTCCAGCCCTGGGTCCTGCTGGAGACGCCCGAGGCGCTGGATGCGGCGATCTGGGCGATCCGCCGGGCGACCCGGCCCGAACGGCGGCAGGCCACCGCACTGGGTGAGGCCTTGCGCTATGGCGCGGGACTCCTCGCCGCCGCGCCCCCCTGCGCGCGCCGGGTGCTGGACGTGGCGGGCGACGGGCGCAGCAACCAGGGCCTGCCGGTCGCCAGCGTCTATGAGAGCGATCCGTTCGAGGGCATCACCGTCAACGCGCTGGCCATCGGCGAGCACGAACTGGACCTGACCCGCTATTTCCGCGACGAGGTGATCCGCGGCCCCGGCGCCTTTGTCGAGGTCGCCCCCCGGCAGGTCGACTATCCGCAGGCAATTCGCCGCAAGCTCCTGCGGGAACTCGAAGGTCCGCAGATCGGCCTGCTGCCCCGTCCCCGCACCCGAAGCTGACGGTCCGCCCCCTTTCTTTCCCTGCCCCGACCGGCTATAGCCCCGGGCCTGAACGACGTGGAGCGGATGATGCAGGGCTCGGCCAACCTCAACCTGATGATCAAGGCGGCGCGCAAGGCGGGGCGCAGCCTGGTGAAGGACTTCCGCGAGGTCGAGAACCTGCAGGTCTCGGCCAAGGGGCCGGGCGATTTCGTCACGAAGGCCGACCGCGAGGCCGAGCGGCTGATCAAGGAGGAACTCCTTGGCGGCCGCCCGACCTATGGCTGGCTGGGCGAGGAGACCGGTGCCGCAGCCGGGGCCGACCCGACCCGACGCTGGATCGTCGATCCCCTGGACGGGACCACGAACTTCCTGCACGGCATGCCGCACTGGGCGGTCTCGATCGCTTTGGAGCACAAGGGCGAGATCGTCTCGGCCGTGGTCTATGACCCGGCCAAGGACGAGATGTTCTGGGCCGAGAAGGGCGCGGGCGCGTGGCTGAACGACAACCGCCGCCTGCGCGTCTCGGCCCGGCGCGCGATGCATGAGGCGGTCTTTGCCACCGGCGTACCCTTCGGCGCGAAGTCGACGCTGCCCGCGATGCTGAAGGACCTCGGCCGCCTGATGCCGGCCTGCGCCGGCGTGCGGCGCTGGGGCGCGGCCTCGCTTGACCTGGCCTTCGTCGCCGCCGGCCGCTTCGACGGCTATTGGGAGCGCGAGGTTTCCGCCTGGGACGTGGCGGCGGGCATCCTCCTCGTCAAGGAGGCGGGCGGCATGGTGCAGGGTCTGCGCGAGGGTACCGATCCGCTGGACGGCGCGCTGATCGCGGCGAATGACGGGTTGTTCGATGGTTTCGCCAAGGTGCTCCGGGGCTGAGCACGGCCGGACTTTTCGAAAAGTCCGGACCGGAGCCTTCAAAGGCTCCGATGCGATTTCTTCGAAGAAATCGCCCCTAGCTGTGAATTCTCAGGAGGTTGTTCACCCGAGGCGGGGTTAGGCTGCAATCGCCAAACTCCAGCCGAGGACCCCGCAGGATGAACAACCCGCACCAAGGTGCCCGCCTTACCGTCTACAGTCGAGAGCAGATCGTCGCCCGCCTCTGCGCGGGACAGAAGGCCGCCGAGGTGGCTGCCGCTTTCGGTGTTTCCCTCCGAACCGTGCGCAAGTGGCTGGCGCGGTTCCGCGCGGG
>NZ_JAEACP010000030.1 GCF_015999335.1 Tabrizicola soli
TTCGGAAAGAATGGCTTCAGGCGCTCCATTTGCGCCTCGGACAGCCAGTAGAGGTTGCTCATCGGTCAGGTCTCCTTGCGAGGCCTGAATCACGCGAACCGCCCGAAATCAATGGGTCTGGAGCCTAGATCTCTCCGGGAAGCCTTGGGAGACGCGCGGCCGCGAAGAGGCGCTGCTGGAGGGGCGCAACATCGCTGCGGCATTCGCGCGGGCAACCGGCACAGATCCGGCCGATGCCAAGGATATTCTCTCACAGTACCGAAAAGATACGCGGGTCTCTATTGAGGATTTCGCAAACACGGTAAAGGCATGGATCGATCGGCAAGTGCCCAACTTCCGGCTGAATTTCTTCGTCGACGAGGTCGGCCAGTACATTGCCGACAACGTCAAGCTGATGACGAACCTCCAGACCATCGCTGAAAGCCTGAACACGAAGTGCAAGGGACAGGCATGGATCATCGTGACGGCGCAGCAGGCCATCACTGAGGTCGTGGGCGATATGACGGCCCGGCAGGAGAACGACTTCTCAAAGATCCAAGCTCGCTTTGCCATCCGCATGCCCCTGAACTCGGCGGATGTGGCAGAGGTCATTCAACGACGCCTGCTGTCCAAGACAGACTCAGCACAGATCATGCTGGGCAACCTGCACGACAAGGAAGAGAACAATCTCAAGACCTTGTTCGACTTCGCCGACGGCTCGATCCGGCTGAAAAACTACCGCGACCGCGAACATTTCGTGGCGAGCTATCCGTTCCCGCCCTATCAGTACACGCTCTTCCAAATGGCGATCACGTCGCTCTCCCAGCACAATGCTTTCGAGGGCAAGCACAGCTCCGTGGGCGAACGCTCGATGCTGGGCGTCTTCCAGGAGGTGGCTAAAACCCTTGCCGATCGTCCCGTCGGGGGTCTTGCTACCTTCGACTTGATGTTCGAGGGGATCCGCACCGCGTTGAAGTCCTCCGTTCAACAGTCCGTCCAGATCGCAGAGCGGAACCTCGACGATCCCTTCGCAGTTCGTGTCCTGAAGGCGCTGTTCCTTGTCAAATATGTCAAGGAGTTCAAACCGACTGTCCGCAATATCAGCGTTCTTTTGCTGTCTGAGTTCGAGGCCGACCAAGCGGGACAACGTCGCAAGATCGAGGATGCTTTGGCGCGTCTCGAGCGCGAGACCTACATCCAGCGCAATGGCGAGGTCTATGAGTTCCTGACCAATGAAGAGAAGGATGTCGAGGCTGAGATCAAGGCGCTGGATGTCGATCCGACCGAGATCAGCAAGGAGCTCGAAACCCTAGCCTTCGACACAATCCTACGGCACCGCAAGATCAAGCACCTGACCACGGGCTTTGAGTATTCCTTCAGCCGGAAACTCGACGACCATCTGCTGGGTCGGGAATACGAGCTCTCGATCAACATCATCAGCCCGTTCAATGACGATGCTGCTGCTCCAGATGCCGTGCGCATGCGCAACATGGGGCGCGAGGAGTTGGCGATCGTGCTGCAGCCGGATGTCCGGTTCATTCGGGACCTGACCTTGTTCCGGCAGACTGATAAGTTCATCCGACAGTCGCGCAGCGGGTCCCCGCAGCCCGGCCGCGACCGGATCATCTTGGAAAAGGGCGAGCAGAACAGCCGTCGTGCCAAGGATCTGGAGCTTCGGCTGAGGAAACTCATGGCGGCGGCACGGCTCTTCGTCCGCGGCGATGAGTTGGACATCGGCGGAGACGATCCTCAGGACCGCGTCGTCAAGGCGTTCCAGGCGCTTGTCGACAAGGTCTACGTGAACCTGCCGATGCTGAGGGGCGTGAACTACGTCGAGGCAGACATCGCCAAGGCCGCCAGCCCGACGTCCACCCTGTTTGGTGAAGCCGGTACCGGCCTGACGGAAGCCGAACAGGATGTGCTGAACCACATTCAGAGCCAGGCCCGCAACGGCGTGAAGGTCTCGGCCAAGTATCTGACCGAACGCTTCGGGGCGAAGCCCTACGGCTGGCCGACGGTCGCCACGCTGTGCCTAACCGCCAGCCTTTCCGGCAAAGGCAAGTGCGAGACCCGGTCGGACGGCACGCCGCTGGAAGGCGCCGAACTGGCCCGGGCGCTGAACAACAGCCATACGCTGGGCAATATCCTTCTGACCCCGCAGCTGGAGTTCACCTCCTCCCAGATCCGCGCGGCGAAGGACCTCTACAAGGAACTGTTCGGGCTGCCTGCCGACGGCTCCGATGCGCGGGTTCTCGGCGGTGAATGGGCGGAGAGCATCCGCAAGCTGGCGGACGAACTGAGCCGGCTCGTCACCGAGCGGTACAAGTACCCGTTCGTCGCGGCGCTGGAGCCGTTGCGGGATCAGGTCGTCGCCATGGTGGGCAAACCTGCCGCCTGGTACATCACCGAACCGGTCAATCAGGAAGATGCGCTCCTGAACGCCAAGGAGGACATCCTCGACAAGATCCGCAGCTTCATGGGCGGGGCCCAGCGCGAGATCTACGACGACGTCCGCGACTTCCTGCAGGCGCAGGAGGCCAACATCGGCTACGTCGATGCCGCCGCCGGGGAAAAGCTGCGCGCGGCTCTCAGCGATCCCGACTGCTACAAGGGCACCGCGATCCAGGCGCTGAAATCCGACCTCTACGCCCTGAAGGACAAGGTCGAACTCGATGTCCTGAAGGAACGCAAGGCGGTCATCGCGGCGGTCGACGAATGCGCCGACAAGGTCGCGCAGACGGCCGAGTTCCAGGCCCTCACCCCCGAACAGCAGGACAAGATCTGCCGCAGCGTGGCCTCGCACAAGGCGGGGCTCGACGCGGTGACGATGATCCCGATCCTTCGCGACCGGGCCAACGGCGCGCGGTCCAGCCTGATGCAGCAGATGCTGGCGGACATCGCGCGGATGACGCAGCCCCCGGCGCCGACTCCTGCCGATCCCGGCATGAAGGAACGGCCCGCTCCGGCGCCGCGCCCGCCCTCCTACGTCAACGCCGCGGACATCAAGGTGGCCTACCCGCGCCCCTACCTGGCCGAGGAGGCCGATGTCGACCAATACGTCAATGAACTGCGCAAGACCCTGATGGCCGAGATCGCCGCAGGGAAGAAGGTGATCGTCTGATGGATACCAACGCCCTCAAGAAATTCGCGCAATCCGCGCGCAATCTTCTGATCGATCAGGTCACCGCCAAGCTTGCCGTTGTCGTCGACCCGGCCTCATCCGCCCGGCGCGAGAACCCCGCGGCGATGAAAAGCCTCGACGCCGCCATCGCGCAGATCGGCAAGCAGCAGGTCATCGAACAGGTCGCCTACACCTGGTTCAACCGCTTCACCGCGCTCCGCTTCATGGACGTGAACGGCTACACCAACCCCCGGGTCGTCTCGCCCGAGGGCGACGCTACGCGGCCCGAGATCCTGGCCGAGGCGATGGCCGGCAACCTGCCCGAGGGCGCGCCCGCCACCATTGCCGCGCTGCTCGACGGCCGCAGCCCTAGCCGCGACCCGCAGGGCGAGGCCTATCGCGTGCTGCTCGTCCATGCTTGCAACGCCTGGCACAAGCCCATGCCCTTCCTGTTCGAGAAGGTGGGCGACTACACCGAACTGCTGATGCCCGAGGATCTGCTCTCGCAGACCTCGATCCTCGCCCGCCTGCGCGACGCCATGCCCGAGGACGATTGCAAGGATGTCGAGATCATCGGCTGGCTCTACCAGTTCTACATCTCGGAGAAGAAGGATCAGGTCTTCGCGGGGCTGAAGAAGAACGTCAAGATCACGGCCGAGAACATCCCGGCCGCCACGCAGCTCTTCACCCCGCACTGGATCGTGCGCTACCTGGTCGAGAACTCGCTTGGGCGGCTGTGGCTGCTGAACCGGCCGGGTTCAAAACTGGCTGAGCGGATGGACTACTATATCGCGCCGGAAGAGCCCGAGACGGATTTCCTTAAGATCGGCAAGCCCGAGGAGATCAAGGTCTGCGATCCGGCCTGCGGATCGGGGCACATGCTGACCTATGCCTTCGACCTGCTCTACGCGATCTATGAGGAAGAAGGGTACGAGGCCGACAAGATCCCGGCGCTGATCCTGGCGAACAACCTGACCGGGGTGGAGATTGACGACCGCGCGGGCGCGCTGGCAGCCTTTGCGCTGGCGATGAAGGCGGCGGCCCGGCTGGGGCGTCGGCGGTTCCTGCGGATGGAGGCCAAGCCCGACATCGTCGTGCTGCAGAACGTGAGTTTCACGCCGGCCGAGATGCAGGACGTGGCCGCCGTGGTCGGGCGCGACCTGTTCACGGATGAGTTGCGCGAGACGCTGCTGCAGTTCGAGCAGGCCAAGAACTTCGGCTCGCTGATCGTGCCGAAGCTGCGCGATCCGGCAGAGACGCTGCGGGTGGTCGAGGCGCGGGATTTTGGCGGCGACCTGCTGCTGAAAGAGGTGCAAGAGCGTGTCGTGACCGTGCTGCGCATGGCCGAGGCGCTGTCGCCGAAGTATCACGTGGTGGTGGCTAACCCGCCTTATGCCGGCGGCAAAGGTCTGAATAAGGTGCTGGCAGCGTGGCTCTACGGGAGTTATCGCGGATACAACTCCGATCTGTTTGCCGCGTTCATCAAGAGAATATCGGGAATTGTGCTCCGCGGAGGCGCTTCTGGCTTGATGACGCCGTTTACTTGGATGTTCATCAGTTCTTATGAAGACATTCGAAAACTACTAACTGAGAAGAATCACATCACGAGCCTAGTCCGGCCCGAATATCACGCCTTCTTTGATTCTGCATATGTTCCCATTTGCGCGTTCACCGTCCAGCATTCAAAGGCACCGGACAAGCAGGGTGTTTTTATTGACCTGAATGATTTCGTGGGGGCCGACGTTCAATCAAAGTATTTCCTTGAGGCGATCCGCGACAAATCGGTTGCTTGGCGCCACCAAGGCTCCTCGACGGACTTCCACAAGGTTCCAGGATCACCGATAGCTTACTGGCTCTCATCGCGCGCGCTTGACGTATTCGAGATTAACGACCCGCTTTCCGCTTTTGCCGAGCCGCGGCAAGGGCTTATCACAGGCGACAATGATCGCTTCCTACGACAGTGGTTCGAAACCGAAAAAGACCGCGCTTGCTTCGGAGCAAGTTCTCGATCTGAGGCCAAGAATTCCAAGAAACGCTGGTTCCCACACCATAAAGGAGGCTCATTTAGGAAATGGTTCGGCAATCATGAGTTCGTTGTTGATTGGGAAAACGACGGGGTGCGGATCCGAAACTTCTTCGATGACAACGGGAAGCTTCGATCAAGGCCGCAAAACCTAGAGTACTATTTTCGCCCGGCGGCGACATGGACATCGCTCACCGTTGGATCCTTCAACGCGCGGATTTGCCGAGGTGGCTTCGTTTATGACGCAAAGGGGCCCATGGCCAAGCCGATTGAGGACAAAGATCTCGGCCTCCTGACTGCGCTGCTGAACTCTTCAAGCTCAAACTTCTTCCTTAAATTGCTCGCGCCCACGATGGACTATAATCAGGGGCCAGTGGGACGCTTGCCTTGGGCAAAAATCACGGCAGCACATCGCACAGCGATAGAAAACAACACCTCTTCGCTTGTCCAGTATGCTCAGTCTGACTGGGACGCCTACGAAACCTCTTGGGATTTCACCACGCTCCCCCTGCTCTCGCCCGATCACCGGGCCGGAACGCTGGAGACCACCTATGCCCGCCTGCGCGCCCACTGGCAGGGCATGACGGACGAGATGCAGAGGCTGGAGGAAGAGAACAACCGCATCTTCATTGATGCTTATGGTCTGCAAGACGAGCTTACCCACGAGGTGCCGATCGAGGAAATCACCCTCACCTGCAACCCCGCCTATCGCTATGGCGTGAAGGGCTCCGATGATGTCCGCGAAACCCGCCTGCGCGCCGACACCATGGCCGAGTTCCTGTCCTACGCCGTGGGCTGCATGTTCGGCCGCTACAGCCTCGACGCGCCGGGCCTAATCCTCGCCAACCAGGGCGAGCGGCTTTCTGATTACCTGTCCCGCGTGCCGGAGCCGAGCTTCCTGCCCGACGAGGACAACGTCATCCCCGTGCTGGATGCCGACTGGTTCCCCGACGACATCGTGGAGCGTTTCCGCAAGTTCCTGCGCGAGAACTTCGGCGATGCGCATTTCCGCGAGAACCTCGCCTTCATCGAGGCGCAGATCGGCGACATCCGGAAGTACTTCACCAAGGGGTTCTACGACGATCACGTGAAGCGCTACAGGAAACGCCCGATCTACTGGATGTTCTCCAGCCCCAGGGGCACATTCCAGGCGCTGATCTACATGCACCGCTACCGGCCCGACACCATCTCGGTCCTGCTGAACGATTACCTGCGCGAGTTCATCCGCAAGCTGGAAGCCGAGCGCGCGCGGCTGGAGAAGCTCTCCGACGATCCTGCCGCCACCCAGACCCAGCGCACCCGCGCGCTGAAGGACGTGGCCACGGTCATCAAGCAGATCGCCGAGCTGGAGGAATGGGAGCGCGAGGTCATCTTCCCGCTGGCGCAGGCGAAGATCGAGATCGACCTGGATGACGGGGTGAAGCGGAACTATCCGAAGTTCGGCGCAGCGCTGAAGCCGATCAAGGGGCTGGAGGAGGCGGATGACTGACCGCATCGCCGCCAGCCTGCGGCCTTTGTTCGAGGATCACCGGATCGTCTTCTGGTATGACGCCGACTGCGACATGCGGGCGGAGTTCGACGCAGTCGATCTGCCCGGCGTGATCAAGCTGGAAATCGCGAACAACGAGTTCGGGCTGAAGTACCGGATCCTGCGGCAGGAGCCCAAGGGCCGGTTCCTGCTGTTCAAGGACGGGCCCGAGCCCGAGATGGTGGACAACTGGCTCTTGGACCTGCAGCTGGCCTCTGCCGTGTTCAAAGCCGACCAGGCGGCGATCTGGCTAGCCGAGCTGGGCCTGCCGCTGCAGTTCGAGAACGTGGTGCGCGCGCACATCGAGTTCTTCCGCGCCAAGACCCGCGTCGAGGCGCTGAGGCGGCTGATGCAGGCGTCCGACACCCAGACCCAGATGCGCCTGCGGATGCTGGCCGTTTGCGCAGGCGCCGAGGGCGGGCTGGACACGTTGATCGAGGCGCTGCTGGGCGAGCTGGCGGCGGGCAAGGACGACGCCCTGCGGCTGATCGAGCGCTCGGGGCTGAACGATTTCTTCTGGAAGCAGGTCAGCCAAGCCTATGGTTATAAGCCCGAAGAGCCCGATTTCGAGGACTTCGCCATCGCGCTGTTCCAGTCGGCCTATGCCCGCGCCCTCGGAGAGGACGGGGCGTTGAACGCCGAGGCGCTGCTGGTCTTCCGCCGGTGGAAGAACAATCGCCATTGGTCGGAGGCCTTCGAGACCCTGTCGGCCCGGTATCAGGACCTGCTGAAGATCCCCTCTGATCTGGAAAGGCGCGACTTCCGCACCTTGGTGGCTGTCGATCATTTCGAGGAGATCGACCGGCAGATCATCCGCGAGATCGTCCGCTCCATGGCCGCGCAGTCAGTCAGCGCGCCGGAAGTGCTGAACTGGGTGCGCGAGCGGCGGCAGAGCCATTGGTATCCGACCTACGCGGATATCTATCAGGCCATCGGTTACGCCACCGAGTTCCAGCAGGCGCTCGCAGAGGCGAACCTCGGGATGACCAGCCCCGCAGAGGGCGTGCAACGCTATGTGACCAGCTGGTTTCGGCTCGATCAGCTCTACCGCAAGTTCATCTACCACATGCAGAAAAGCGGTCAGGCCTCGCTGCTGGCCGACCTCTATTGGTCTGTCGAGAACCGCTACACAAACAGCTTCGTCCTGGCCCTGAACGATGCTTGGCAGGATCAGATCTCTGCCCTCAGCGAGTGGAAGATCCCCGGCTTCGCATCGCAAGCTGGCTTCTATCAGGAGCAGGCCGCCGAGTACCGGCGCAAGGACCAGAAGGTCGCCGTGATCATTTCGGACGCGCTCCGCTTCGAGGTGGGCGAGGAATGCCTACGCCGGATCCGCGCTCTGGATCGCTTCGACGCCGAGCTGAAGCCCATGATCAGTTCGCTGCCCAGCTACACCCAGCTCGGCATGGCAGCGCTCCTCCCGCACAGCGCCCTCGCCCTGGCTGAGGACGGGAGCGGCGATGTCATCTCGGACGGGGAGAACACCAAGGGTCTTGCAGCGCGCGAGAAGCTACTCGCCGCGGGGCGCAAGGGTGATAGCGCCAAGGCGCTGAAATCCGAAGACGTGATGAACATGCGCACCGAGGATGGGAAGGCGCTCTTCCGCGACCACCACATCGTCTACGTCTACCACAACCGCATCGACGCCATCGGCGACAAGCTGCAAACAGAAGACAAGCTGCCCGAGGCGGCCGAGGATGCCATTGAAGATCTGACAAAACTTGTCCGCAAGCTGACTTCGGCCAACTTCTCGAACATTCTCATCACAGCAGACCACGGATTCCTTTTTCAGCATCGCTCTCTCGACGAGAGTGATTTCGCCATCGCTGACCCGCAGGGCGCCGAGATCCTCTTTCGCAACCGGCGTTTTGTTATTGGGCGCGGCCTCGCGCCCACACCAGGCATGAAGCACTTTGGTGCAGCTGGACTGGGCCTTTCTGGCGGCCTGGATGTCTTGATCCCGAATTCGATCAACCGCATGCGCGTGAAGGGAGCCGGCAGCCGTTTCGTTCATGGGGGCGCCAGCTTGCAGGAAGTGGTCATTCCGGTCATCCGGGTCGGCAAGCAGCGCGAGACGGATGTGGGCCAGGTCGACGTGCAGATCTTCGTCTCGGGCCGCAGCCTGATCTCCTCGGGCCAGACAGCGGTTACGCTCTATCAGACCCAGCCCGTCTCGGAGAAGATGCGGCCTCGGGAACTTCTGGCGGGCATATACGCGACCGACGGCACACTGATCTCGGACGAATACACGCTGCTATTCGATTTCCGATCCGAAAACGCCCGCGAACGGGAAATGCCGCGCAAGTTCCTTCTTTCGCGCGAAGCCGATCGCTTCAACAATCAGGATGTCATCCTGAAGCTGCGTGAACGGGTCGGAAAGACAAGCCATTACGAAGATTATGCCACCCACCGCTTCCAGCTGCGGCGTGGCATGACAACCGACTTTGATTTCTGAGGAGCCTGCGGATGAGTGACCTCGACGCCAAGATCAACGAGCATTTCGCGGGCTTTGTGGTCCGAAAGGACCTGGTGAAGGCGGTCAAGGGCAACGCGATCGTGCCGACCTATGTGTTGGAATATCTGCTCGGCCAGTACTGCGCCACCGATGACGAGGCCTCGATTCAGACCGGCATTGAGACCGTGAAGGAGATCCTGCATCGGCACTATGTGCACCGGAACGAAGCAGGTCTGATCCGGTCGAACATCCGGGAGAAGGGGCGCGGGAAGGTGATCGACAAGGTCTCGGTCGCGCTGAACGAGAAAACAGACGCCTATGAGGCCAGTTTTGCCAACCTTGGGATCAAGAAGGTCCTGGTGGACAGCGACACGGTCAAGAAGAACCAGAAGATGCTCGTTTCCGGGGTCTGGTCGATCGCAGACCTCGAGTATGACCATAAAGAGGAGGCGAACTCGGTCCCTTGGGTTCTAGCGGGACTGAAGCCGATCCAGATGTCGAGCTTCGACTTCGACGCGTACCTAGCCGGGCGGGCGAAGTTCACGACGGAGGAGTGGATCGACCTCCTGATCCAGACAATCGGATTCAACCCGGACGCGTTCGGCCGGCGCAGCAAGCTCCTCCAGCTGCTACGGCTGATCCCCTATGTGGAGAGGAACTACAACCTGATCGAGCTTGGTCCAAAAGGGACCGGCAAGTCGCATATCTTCTCCGAGTTCTCCCCGCACGGGATCCTGATCTCCGGGGGCGAGGTGACCGTCCCGAAGCTGTTCGTGAGCAACGCGAGCGGGAAGATCGGGCTCGTTGGCTACTGGGACACGATTGCCTTCGACGAGTTCGCCGGTAGGCAGAAGAAGGTCGACAAGGCGCTTGTCGACATCATGAAGAACTACCTGGCGAACAAGTCCTTCTCGCGTGGGGTCGAGACGCTCGGGGCGGAAGCGTCGATGGCGTTCATCGGGAACACCAAGCACTCCGTCGCGTACATGCTCAAGCACACCGACCTGTTCGAGGAACTACCCGAGAAGTATTACGATAGCGCCTTCATCGACCGGCTCCACGCTTACCTGCCAGGCTGGGAGATCGACGTGATCCGGGGAGAGATGTTCGCGACCGGCTACGGTTTCATCGTAGACTACCTCGCGGAAGTGCTTCGCCACCTACGCGGGCAGGATCGGTCCTTGGACTACAGGGACTTGTTCACATTGGACGCTTCCATCTCGACCCGAGACCGGGACGGGGTGCAGAAGACCTTCTCCGGCCTAATGAAGCTCCTCTTCCCGGACGGGGGCGCGACCCCGGAGGAAATCCGGGAGCTGCTGACCCTCGCGATAGAAGGGCGGAAACGCGTCAAGGACCAGTTGATGCGGATCGATAGCACCTACCCGGAGGTCGAGTTCAGCTTCACCGACAAGACGGGTCGAGTGACGAAGGTACAGACTCTCGAGGAGCGGGAGCACCCGCGCTGGTATCACCGCCGGAGCGTCGAGGAGATGGGCGGCGCGGTGATCGAGCCGGACCCGACTCACCCAAGTTCTGGCGCGCCTGCCTCTACGCCGGTCCGGGATTTCCTGGAGGGCCGCAACCCGCCCTCCTCGGCAGAGCCGGACGTCCCGCGCGGACCCGCGCCCGGTCACGTCACCTTCGCGGAGAATCAGAAGGGGATCAGCTTCGACGCGCTTCTGGGACCATGGCTTGACGGGGCGGCGGAGATCACCCTTACGGACCCCTACATCCGGGTCTATCATCAGATGCGCAATCTTATGGAACTTCTCGAGGTCGTAGCGCTGCGCAAGCCGGACGGAGAGGACGTCCAGTTCCGGCTCATCACCACTCCAGACCCGGACGACCTCGAGCGCCAGACAGGCTATCTCGAGCAGATCCGGGACGGGATTTCCCCACTTGGCGTGGAGTTCACCTGGGCCTTTGATGCAACGAGCACGATCCACGCCCGGCATCTCGTGACGAACACTGGCTGGAAGATTCTGCTCGACCGGGGACTCGACGTGTTCCAGCGGGCGGACTTGAACAACGGGTTCAGCCCGGCCAACAGGCATCAGCGATACAGGCAAGTGAAGGCTTTTGAGGTGACCTACCTGCAAGAAGGAGCGGCAACTCGTTGATAATGTTTTCTTCTACACCGCTTGCATGAAGCCCCGCTCGATCAACATCTTCCTCCTCGACGGCGATCCGAACGGCATCCGGGTGGCCCAGATCATGATGTCGACGATCCAGGCCATCGCTTTCCGTCGCAACAAGCTGGGTGACGTATGCAAGACATTCCACGTATGGACGCTTGCTTTGGCAGACGGAAACCATTGCACCGTGCTACCGGCCTTCGTGGACCTGATTGGACCACCTCGCGCGCGATTGGGGCCGATTATTCTACCCTGAGCATCTACTTGCAGGAAGCGCAAGACCATTGCGTAAATCCGAAGCACGCCAAACTCTCGCGCACTCACAGTCGGCTCTAGCAGCCGCCCTACTGGCCTCTTCGCGCTGTTCCGAATGGCGTGGGGCCAGGTTGGCCCCACATCTTGAGCTTATTGATCCTCAGAAGATCGCGAGGGGAGCAGTTCGTCAGGGACGTCAACGATCATAGGCGCCCCCAATTCCACGTTGACGTAGATGACCTCGTCGTCATCGGCGGACTCGAACTTGACCCATTGCTCAGCGATCCTCTCCAGGTGGTAGTAGAGCGTCGCGGTTCCGCAGGCGATCATCGTGTTTTCCAGCGCGCCCAGAATGGGAACCCGATCTTCGGCCTTGGGGAAGGCGAGCATCACTTCCCTTTGCCACCAGACCTTCGCAGGCCTGCTCCAAAGCCATTGGTCGGTGTAGATTCCCTCCAGGGGGATATCACCGTCTTCAAGCATCACATTCTCCTTCGAGTGACCACGCAACGGAAAGCGCCCGAAGGCGGCTATATGCGTTTCAAATGTGCGAAGGGTGAGCTTGTGCGGGGGCGACGACTCCATCCGGTAAAGGAATTTCAATCTATTGAGATCATCTCGATCTGTCAACTTCCGCAGGGGTTCTCTGCTTTCTGCTCCGGCGCCTCACTGGTACTTGCGGCAATGGGTCGACAATTGTTCAGGAAACGGCACAATCAGCTGCGCGCGTTTTGCGGTTCCTCCAGCTTTGCTGATCACGCCGCGGAGGATCTTGAGCATCAAAGCAACATTCGCGCGAGCGTCAATCATGCCCGCGCAAGTCACAAGTGTTTAACCCCTCAGTTCCTCCGCGATCGATCGTTTTAGCGATCGCAAACCGCCCGCATGCATTTACGACGCTTGGGTACTGGCCATCGCCTTCTGCCGCGCCGCTTCCGCCGCGCGCTGGTAAAAGCTCGGGTTGCTCGGGATGCTCCGATGATGCGTCCGCCACATCAGGTCTTCCATCATCTCAGGGTCATCATATTCGGCGAGCTGAGGCATCAGTTCGTCCGGAAGGACCAGCTGGACCAATCCGCCCAGCGCCTCGAGGTCGAACTTGGTCCGGATCAGATCGCGGTCCGTGGCGGCCCGTGCCGTGGCGTAGCGGGGCGTGCAGGGGTGCTCGCCCAAGGCAATGCCATTCGGCAGCAGCGTGCCCCATCGCATCATTCCATATTTGTCGGCAAAGATATCCGTCAGCAGGTCATGAGCTTCGGTCACGGGATGATAATAAGACCGCCACACAAGGTAGGTGTCGTCGCCCAGCGGCACAGGTAGATGGAGGTCGTCGCCCGAGAACCATCCCGCTTCGATCATCTCCCAATGGTCGCGCTGGGAGAGGGTGTTGTATGCGCCCGCGCCGAAACTGCGTTCGATGACATCGTGGCGGACAACCTTCCGCGGCTCAAAAGGCGCGTCGCTGAAGAGAAGCCAGGAACCCGAAGCCTCCTTTCTTGCGAAGATGCGGCGTGGCCGCAGTCTTGCTTTCAGAGGGAGCATGGCAAAGGATGTGGAAGGCAGCAGGGATGAAAGGGCCATCGCTGCGGATGCGGCCATGAAACGACGTCTGTTCAACATTTCGCACTCTCCATAGAGGGCAAAATGGTCGCATTTGATGGAGCCAACCCCTTCGTTGCCGGTTCGGCCGCATCCCCTTTCGGGCGACCACCTTGCCGGGTTGGGCAGGTTGGTGAGGACGGTGTCCTCTCTTGATGCCCGTCCCTTGTACGCGGGCATCCCTGTGTTGTCGATACTTCACTACGCTGCGTCAGGAAAACCTGACGTTTGGGCAACGCACATGTCTTGCGCGCGGCGAGCCTGTCCCTCGATCGAACCGTCCGCCTCATAGCTCTATGCATTGCCCCGCTTGTCTGCGACGGACCAGACGGCGGAGCCGATGGTGAGGATCGCGCCGATCACCGGTTCGACCTGGGAGGCGTCGATGTAGCCCTTGGCGACGAGGGCGGTGCCCGCGACGGTCAGGATCTGGCGGATCAACGCCAGGATGGCAGGTTTCAGCATGGGAATACTCCTCTTCAGGCTTCATTGGTGGAGGTCAGGAATCCGCCGGGCTTCATTTGCGGCAGAGTCTCGATGCGGGGTGGGACGGTCGCGGGCCAGCGCGCGCCGAGGAGTCGGGACTTCGCGATTCGGGCGACGGTGACGGCATCGGACTGGTTGCCGCCGAGGACGTGGAAATGCGTGCCATCCTGGCCCATGGCGAAGCCGACATGGCCGCCTGAGCCGCGGGCGAACACCAGGACCGCACCCGGGATCGGGGACACCTCTTGGCCGAAGAGGAGCCAGTTCCGCGCCCAGTAGGGATTGCTGCCCAAGGCCCCGAGAAGCGGCTCGTCCGGCAGTGCGACGCGGATGCAGGTTTCGACGAAGTCGCCGCACCAGGGGTTCTTCGCGGGATCGCCAAGGCTGCGGCCATCGCGTTTCAGCCAAGCCATGAGCCAGGACCGGTCGCGGAGTTCATGACGACCGAGGGCAGTCTTCGCCTCGGCAATCCATGGCAAGGGTTCGGGCGTCGACAAGATTGCCGCGCGACCATTGGCGGCCAGCAGGGATTTCAGGGCGCGGGCGGTGCGTGGCCCCCAAAGGCCGTCGACGGGGCCGGGAGAATGGCCGAGGCGCTCCAGCGCACGCTGAAGGTCGCGGATCGGTTCGCGCGTGTCTGTCGTCATGAGTTCGGTTTCCTTCATGGGTCTCAGCGCATGCAAAAGCCCGCCTCCGGGGCGGGCTCACTGGTCGTTCTGGATGGTCGCGAGGCCGGGTCGACGAGCCTCGATCCGGCACTCGCGCGAGGACGCGCGCGATCAGACCCCGGCGAAGCCGGTCCAGATCGCGTCGAGCTCTGCCTCGGTCTTCCCCGCCGCCGCGGCGATCATCGCGGTCAGGGGATCGAGCCGGTAGGCCAGCTGGAAGGCCGCAAAGGTGACGCGGGCATCGGTCTGGTCTGGCTCCGGCAGGGCGGCGAAGGTGGGCTCGAGGGCGGCCGGCACGGCGCCAGTGGCGGCCGCACCCACGGCCTCCTCGGCGGTGATCAGCCCCAGCCGGTGCAGCGCGATGAAGAGCTGGCGCCGGGTCAGCGGCGGGATCGCGGCGCGGGGATCCTCGGGGGGCGGCTCCGGCACCACGGGTGGGGTGAAGGGCAGGATGTCGGCCCGGGCGGAGGCATCTAGCCAGAGCGGATGGCCGGGCTCGACGATCACGACATGGCCGCTGTCGTCGATGAGGGCGAGGATCGTGCGTTCGGCATTGCGCCATTCGGCTTGCATGGATCAGATCCCGATCAGAGAGCGCTGGTCCGCGAGGTAGCGGACGTTTCGGATGAGCGATTGGCCGGTGGTGTTGACGGTGGTGTTGCCGACGTCCGTTGTTCCGCCTGTTGCTCCGAGGCGGATGCAGAGCGTCTGGCCCGTGGCCAAGGTCACGTCGATGCTGCGGGCGGCCCAGGAGGTGCTGGAGGTGGTCCATTCCTGCAGCACCACGCCATCGCGGACCACAGCGGCATATTGCGTGGCCGTCGTGCCACCCCGGGCCTGTTCGAAGGCCACCCGCAAAGCGCAGCCCCGGGTGGCGGTGATCCCGGTTTCTCCGGCGAGGAAGGCATAGCTGGTCCCGTTGCCGGATTTGTCGTAGGAGATGGGCAGGGTGCCGCCGCCGGAGCAATGCTTCAGGACCACGATGTCGGCGGCAACTGTCGGCGCCATCGCATCGGGCAGGAGGTTCGAGACCCCGGTGACCAGCGCTGCGATCGCCTCGGCCACCCGGAGCGGCGTCATCAGCGTCGCGTTGTCGGTCCCGGCCTGCGCCTCGGCCTGGCTCGCGAGCGCCAGCGTGGCCCCGGCGCCAAGACCGAGCGCCGTGCGCTGCGCCGCCACCGTTGCGGCCGCGATCAGCGCCCGCCCGGCCTCCGACGTGCCTGCCAGTTCGAAGCCAGCCGCGGCCAGGCTACCCACCGCGATCCAGCCGGTGTTCAGGGCATTGCGGACCTTCACCACCGGGCTTGCCCCCGCGGCATCGACCCAGATCTGCCCGGCCGTGGTCGTCGGGGGCGGTGTCGCCCCGAAGGCGCAGGACTGGAGGGCGGCGAGGATCAGGTTCAGTTCGGCGCGGAACTGCGCGCCGGAGTGGTTGGCAAGGTTGTAGTCGACCATCAGGGCACCTCTTCCGCATGGATGCGGAGCTTCGCGACGAGAACGTTGTAATCGGGGCTGGCCGAGGTCAGCCGGGCGCGCAGCTCCACCGCCCGGACCTCGTCCTCGGAAGAATCAAGCCGTGACCAGTCCGACCAGACCGGCGCCCCGGCCGGATCGTCGTCGGTCACCCGCGCCTCGACCACGACATCGATCTCGGCGCCGTCGGTGTCATCGACATCGAGCCAGCTGTCGATCGGCGCCAACCGGTCATCGAAGATCCCGCCAAGGTTCAGGGCGGCGACATCGATCTCCGAGCGCAGCCGCACCCGCTTGAGAGCGCCGAAGTCCATCCCGGCCGGGAAGGTGAAGCTGCCCTCGAGGCCGATGTCGACAAGCTTCAGCGCGGCGCCATCGACCACGACATTGACCATGTCGCCGATCCAGGCGGGATCGGCGGCGAGGCTCATCACCGGGGCAAAGGGCAGGACCTGCGCCCCCTTGGTCGCGACGCTGGCGACGGGGCCGAGATTGCCGGAGTTGTCCCGGGCGCGCAGGAGATAGGTTCCGGGCTTCAGCGGCACGAGGGCCACGGCATCTGAGCCCGCCACCTCATCCATGCTGGTCGAGGTGGCCCAGGTCGCGGTCAGGGCACCGGAATGGCGGATCACGATGCGCCCGCCGATCCGCACATCGAGATCGGCCGAGGGGAGCCATTTGAGGATGGCGAGCCCGCCGGCGGTCTGGATCGTCAAGCTCTCGAGCGCGGCCGGGGGCGCGGTCAGCCCGAGGATCTCGATCTCGGCGCTGACGTAAGGCGATGAGACCCCGATCACCGAGAGCGATTTCACCGCCACCTCCCAGCGCCCGGGCTTCACGTCACGGATTTCCCAGGCGGGCTGGTCGGTACGGCCAAGCGTGATCCAGCCCTCGCCGGTCGGAACCCCGTCCCGATCAAGGATCCGCCGCGCCCGGACCTGGTAGTCGCGCACGAAGTCGGACGGCGCTTCGATCCAGATGACGCGGATCAGGGTCCGGACCCCGGTGCCGCCCCGGGTCTCGTACATCTCTTCGGCGAGATGCGGCGTGCCGGGTGCGGGGACATCGGCAGGCCCCGGCAGCGTGGTGCGCGGGGCCGCGGCATAGATCGCCTCTTCCGAGGCGGTCCAGTCATAAACCAGCGGCGAGGTCTCGCGGAGCACGAGTTCCGGCAGCAGGAGCGCGCCATCACCGGAGGCGGTCAGATCGAGGCTGACCCCCTGGACCTCGAAGGGCTTGGCGGCAAAGCCCCAGCGGGCATAGGAGAGCATGACCGTCTCGCCCACGCCAGCCCGCCAGGCGGCGAGCTTCCCCGCCAGCTTCACCGTCATCTGGCGCCGGGCGCGCTCGAGCTCGATCTTCGCCAGGCGCTGCGCCGTCGCGGCCGAGATGGTGAACGGCAGCGAGATATCGCGCCACTTCCGCTCGCCGCCATCCTCGGCAAGGTAGGCCTCGCTCGCATAGGCCGGGAAGTCATCAGGTTGCCAGTCGTTCTCCGGGCTGACGAACTGGCCGCGCACGGCGTTGAAGTTCTCCGACTGGCTCACCCGGGTGGCAAGCACCAGCCCGCCCGCGCGCACGTCGTCGGCGCCGAGCGTGACCTCGGGCAACCGATACGCACCGGCATGGATCCGCCAGCTGCCGCCCTGCACGGCCACCCGACCGGCCATGGCGGAGAGGAGCCCCTCGATGATGGTCTTTGGGGTCTCGGCCAGCGAGACCACGCCATTGCAGCTGTAGCGCCGTTCCACCCCACCGGAGGCGAGGTGGACAATCTCGTCGCAGATGTTTGCGGCCTCGATCAGGCTTGCGCGCTCGACCCCGTCTGCCGCACCGATCCCGGCCCCGAGACCATAGGCGGGATGGGCAAGATAATCGGCAAGGCAGAGCGCGGGATTCTCGGAATAGCCGCGGGTGCCGCTGCGGGGATCGAGGACGTCATCCTTGCCCTCGATGTCGACGGTGATGTTCGGAATCCCGCCCGGAAAGGCATCCGGATCATAGGTGAGCCGCAGATAGAGCGCGGCGCAGCCCGCCAGCCGATGCGCCGCGGTCCATTTTGCCGGCACATTCTCCATGAGGCCCGCGAAGGACGCCTGGTCCTCGGTGCCGAGGCGTTTCTCGAGGGTGCTCTTCCCCGCCCAGCGGCCCTGCACGGTTCCGCCCGCGGTGACGGCCATCTCGCCGTCGAACCAGACCGCCCCGATCGACTTCACCCGATGCGCGGCCAGCACGATCACCAGGTGCAGATACTGGTCCTTCGACCCCGAGGCATGCAGGAAGGTGATCACCCCGCCCTTCCTCGCCCGGCCATAGACGAGGTCGCGCGGCATCACCGGCTCGCGGACTGTCACGCTCCGCGCCTGCAACGCCACCTTCGGCTTCGGCATCAGCGCCTGAGAGGCATAGGAGAGAAGGAGCGTGCCGCCGAGCCGCACCAGCGCCGCGCCAATGCCGCCCGCGGCCAGCACGCCGGAGATCGCCCCGGCAATCGCCGTGACGGCAGAGACGATGAAGGGCATCGAGGTCGGACTTTCTTTAGGGAGTGAGGCCAGTGCCGCGCGTCGGGTCAGACGCGCCAGGCCAGACGGCAGGCCGCCATTGGGACGAGGATCAGGCCGCCGGGGTCGTCGGGTCCCTTCCCGGGCGCGATCCCCGCGGCCCGCGCGCCAAGGCAGATGCCGAAGCCGAGACCGGTGTCGGCCAGCACCAGATCGCCGCGTTGGGCCAGATGCACCGAGGGCAGCGGGTCACCGAGAAGGTCGCGCCCTGCGGCTTCGAGCGAGGACCAGCCGAGCCGCCGCATCACGCGCTGCGCCCCGCGCGCGGTCCGGTAGCGCCCGCGCCAGAGCGCCACGACGTCGTCACCGCCCGTGAGATCCCTGCGCAGGTCAAATGCCCAGATCGCGCAGTCATGCACGCCCCAGCCAAAGGGCTGGTCGCGCGCGGCGTCAATGGCCGCGGCGAGGCGCAACTCCCAGCCGGGAAGACGGTCAGACATCGGTCGTCCTCAAGAAGATGGTGGTCAAATCCCGGTCAACGAGGATCCGCTTTGCGTTCCCGGGCGCGCAAGCTAGGCTTCACCCGGATCCGTCGTTCCGCCGGGAGGTTGCCGTGGTCAGACTGTCCGTGCTCGTGCTGTCCCTTTCGATTGCAGCCCCGGTCCTCGCGCAGGTTCCCGCCCCCGAAGGCACCACCGCGATTGCCATCGGAGAGTTCACCGGAACCGGTGATGCGGAGACCCAGGCGCTCGCCCCAGGCTTTGGCGACCTCATCCTCACCGACGCCGTGCAGATGCTGGACACGAATGGCGCCTTCGCCGACTGCCCGGCCTTTTTCGTGGAATGGAAGCGGCGCAAAGACCTTCAGGCCGAGATCGACCTGCAGCAGCGCGAGGAATTCGACCCCGCAACCCGGATCAAACCGGGCCAGCTGATCGACCCCTCGATCATGGTCACGGGAACGATCAGCAATGAGGGTGGGCAGGCAAGCTATGTCGTCGAGATGCGCTCCCATCCCGAGGGTCAGGTGATCAAGAGCCTCTCCGGCTCCGCCCCTGAAGCCGATCTCCTGGACCTCTCGCCCGAGATTGCGCGGCAACTGCTCGACAGCCTCTGCCCGAAGGGCTGGACGGCCAAGGGTGGCACCGTGGGCGGTGGCCCCGGTGTCGACATCACCGGAACGGTGGCTGCGCTGGACGCACCGTTTGAACTGAACGGCACCTTCCAGGGCGGCACGGCCGTCTTCACCTACAGCCCGGCCGACATGGGCTCGGGCAGCGTGACCTACACGCTCTCCGGGAGCGGCGTCACCGGGACCGGGACGGGCAGCTACACGGCGGCGCCACAGCCCGACGGCACCGTGCGCCTCGAGCAGACAACGACCGGATGCGTGGACGGCATCCCCAATTCCTGCCGGACGGTGACCGATGTCGTGACGCTGACGCCAACGAGTCCGTGATGGCTGGCAAGTAACCGACCGTTACATCGCACAGCCGTTCTGGGCGAACTGGGCGTCGGTCAGACGATGGACGGATCGATTACCACAGAACGGTGATCAGGACATGGACCGCCATATAGATGACGATCAATGAGCCTGCCGAATAGAAGGTTGCCCTGATCTCGTGGCTCTGCCGGGTGGCATAGGCCAGGGCATGAAGAAGACGCGCGACGACAAAGCCGTACATCAGGACGGAGGCCAGGATCCCGGAGGGATCGGTGGCGACGAACAGGAGACCGGCCGCCAGGAACGCGGGGATGTTTTCCAGATCATTGCGATGCATGCGCCGCGATCGTTCGACATAGTCGTTCGGCTCGAGCTGCTCGGCACGTGGCGACCGGTTCAGGGGGCCGGGGCGCAGATCTTCCGGACTTGCCAGCCCCGCGCCGCTTTTCATCATGCGGTAAACCGTCATCCAGCCTTGCCCCATGATCTTCAGGATCATCAGCGATGCCGCGATCATATAGGTCACGAAGACAGGATTTTCGGTCGTCAGAAGCATCATTGCCTACGGGCCCCCTGGCGGCCGAACACCATCCCGATCATGGTCGAACCTCGTCCATGTGGGAAGGTGGTCATCCCCGCCCCCAGGTGATCTCCCGATCCTGGATCGCGGCGACATATTCGAAGCCGAGATCGCCGGGGTAGAGCGCCTGCTGGCTTTCATGGGTGTAGCGCCAGCTGCGGGCGGTGTTGAGATCGATCAGGCGGGATTCGTAGCTGATGGTGATCCGGCAGCTCTCCGCGTCATCGGTGATCTCGGGCACATCGAGGCGCCCGGCGAAGGCCAGGACTGGATCGGCGATGATCCCGCCCTCGGGGGTCAGAAGCCCGAGCCAGACCCGGCCCGGCAGTCCTTGGCGCGCCTCCGCGATGGCAAGCTGCACCAGATGCGGCGGAATGCCGGAGAGCGAGACCGAAGTGCCACCCGCCACCACCTCGGAGGTCTCCTCGATGGCGCCGAGGCCAAGAAGCGCGCCCGCGCCCGACCAGGACTCCCCGGCCCAGCCGATCTCGCCCAGACCCGACCAGAGCCGAAGGGGCCCGGAGGCGAAGTGCCCCTCGAAGAAGATCACCGGCCGGAGATCGCGCTCGGCGAGGGCCAGGGCAAAGTCGGGGGTCAGATCGCGGCTCATAGCGCCTCCCGGGCAGTCAGGGTGAAGAGGAACGTGTCCGCTCGGCCGATCCGGGTCGGGACCGGCGCGGTCAGCCGCAGGACCACGGCCGGGGCGGCGATCTGGAGGGTCGAGCCATCCTCGGGCGGGGTTCGGAGCCGCGGCACGAAGGCAAGCGTCGCCATGCCCGCTTCGTCCGTCACCACATCCGCTGTCAGCTGATAGAGCCGGGTCTCGGCATCGGTCCCGAGCGAGAAGAAATCCCCGGCCTGAAGCGGGGTCGTGAAGGGTGGCCAGCCCGCGGTCATCAGCATCCCCCCGCTCTGGAAGCCGCCCGCGACGACGGGGGCAAGCGTGCTTCCCGGCTGCCGGATCGTCGGATCGCGGAAGAGGAACCTTCCGCGCGGGCCGCCAAGGGCGGCGAGGAAGGCCGAGAGGCGGCGCCCGTCGCGCCCCGTCGTGCGCGCCAGTTCGATCGCATAGTCCCACCATTCCCCGCTCCAGTCCTGCAGCTCGGCAGTGCCGGTGAAGGGCGAGACCGAGACCGCGGTGGCAGTGACCAGGCGGCGTTCCAGCGACTGCACCAGCGTCAGCGGCAGTTCGGGGATCATCGCTTGTCCTTCCGTTCAGAGCGCATGACCGCGCCGCCGACCGTCGGCGACGCTGGCGCGGGCCAGCCGCGCGATCTCCGGGATTGCCGCGCGCAGCCTGGCGTCGATCTGTTCGGCAACCCCCGCCTGCGCGCCGCGCGCATCAATGCTGATCGTCACTCCGCCCGCGCCGATCGATCCGCCCCGGCCCATGCCGCGCGCCACCTCGGCCCGCGACAGCACCCGTTCGCCGCGCTGCAGGATCGCCGGCACCTCGTCCGGGCGAAGCCCGGCCCAGCCGCCGGAGTGCATCCGGGGCGCACCCGCGAAGGCAAGCGCCGGTACCATCCGGCCCGGACCGGGCGCCCCGACCATGCCGCCGGCATGTTTGACCGGAGCGAAGATGCCGCCGAGGCCTTTCGAGAGCCAGTCGGCCAGCGGCCCGAGGACCGAGGTCCGGAAGGCCAGCGTCGCCAGATCGGCGAGGATCGAGGAGATCAGCGCCTTGAAGTCGAACTTGCCGGTGGTGACGAAGGTCCGGAAGGCGCTCTCGGCCGAGGTGAAGGCCCCGACCAGCGTCTCGCCCAGCCCCTTGCCCCAATCCATCGCGCCCTTCGCATAGTCTGCGAGGGACTGGGTGACCTGCGCCCAGCCTGCCTTGGCCTCTTCGGCCGCCTTCTTTGCCGCGGCGCCCGCGCCCCCGGCCGCCCGGCCTGCGTCGTCAAAGCCATCCGCCAAGGCGTCCGCCGCATCGCCAGCACCGTCGAGCGCCGCTTCGCTCTCGGTGCCGGTTCCCGTCACGGCATCCTTCAGCGCCTGCCAGCTGGCCAGCGGCCGTCCTGCGGCCTCAGCCAGCATCCCCGCCGCCTCCCGGTATCCCGCAGCCGTGGCGCGGGCCTCCTCGGCCATCGCCACGAGGCCGAGGTCGGGCGTGGTGAGGTAGCTTCCGGCCAGCGCGGACGAGAAGGCCTCCGCCGCCGCGGTGCCAGCGGCCGTTGCGGCGCCTTCGAACGGGTTGCCGATCCGGCCAAGTTCGACGGGATCGAGGGTGCCGATCCGCACACCGCCTTCGCCCACCGCCCAGTCCGGCAGGAGCGCCAGCGCGCCGTTCAGCCCATCGATGAAGCCGTTGATCCTGGTGACCACCGCATTCAGCATCGCTTCGACGCCGGAGATCAGCCCATTCGCGGCCTGGAAGGCAAAGTCTCCGATGGCGCCGGGCAGGCTACCCCAGATCGCCACCGCGGCATCATAGGCACCCTGGAAGATCGCCGCTGTCCGGTCGCCGAAGCTGACCACACCGGCGATGGTGCCTTCGAGGGCCGTGAGCCCCGCCGCCTTCAGGCCTTCCCAGCCCGCGGCCATCCGGGCGAAGCCGGCATCGAGCGCGAGGCCCATCCGGGACCAGACTTCCCGCGCCAGATCCCCGAGCAGCCGGAAGGCCTCTCCCACGCCGCCAACCTTGGTGACCAGCTGCGCGAACTGATAGATCAGCTCCCCCGCGCCGACGATGAGCGCGCCGATGCCGGTGCGGATCAGCGCGCCGCGCAAGAAGACGAGAGCGGTGGCGAGGCCGCGAACGGAAAGGGCGGCGGCAACCAGCCCCGCGACCCAGCGCCCGGCCATCACCGCGGCGAAGGTTGCGGCATAGGTGGCGAGGCGGCCGAGATTGCCGAGGAGCGCATCGATCGCCGTCCGCAGGATGCCACCCTCCGAGGCCAGCGCGACGAAGGCCTTGGCCAGCGCCTCCACGCTCGGGGCGACGGCCACGGCAATCCGGTTGCGGAGACCGTCGAACACGAGAGAAGCCGTGCCCAGCGCCAGTTGCACCCGCCGCAGGGCTTCGAGGGCATTGCCGTCCAGAACCGCGCCGAGCCCTGCCGCCTGGTCGCCGAGCCGCGCCATCTCCGCCCCCCCATTCCGCAGAAGCGGCAGAAGGCGCGTGGCATCGGAGGCCATGGCCTCCAGATAGAAGGTCATCTCCTGCTGGCTGAGCCCGGCGCGTTCCAGCGTGTCGACGTAGAGCTGCAGGGCTTCCGGCCCCGACAGTTTGGCGAACTGGCCCGCGGTGATCCCCACCCGTGGCGCGACCTTTTCGAAGAAGTCGGCCATCGGCCCGCCGCCGGTCTGCAGGAAGTCCCCGACCCGGTCGTTCACGTCCTTCAGGATATCGGCCAGCTTCTCCTGCTCGATCCCGACCGTCCGTGCCCCGGCCGTCCAGCGCTGCAGCGCCTCCGGTGTGGCATTGGCGACTTGCGCGAACTGCCGGATCTGCGCGGCGCTCTCCGCCGTGGACCGCACAATCAGGCCGAGCGAGGCCGTGGCAGCAGCAGCGGCGGCCCCGAGAGCAAGACCGGCCCGGCGGGCGAAGCTCGCAAGCCGCGTGTTGGCCAGCTCCATCTCGCGGCTGAGGCGGCCGAAGCCTTTCGCCCCGGCCTCGCCAACCCCCTCCAGTTCGGCGCGCACCCGCCGTCCGCCCTCCGCCACCAGGCGGACGGAGACCTTCTTCTCAGCCATCACGGCCTCCTTCCATCTGCTCGTTCAGCTTGCGCACCATCACCGCCTCGATCTCGGGCAGGAGTTCGCCCGCGATCATCGGGTTCACGCCCAGCGCCCCGGCGAGGACGAGTGCGGCGCCCATGTCCCAGCCGATCACCGCGCCGGGCGTGACGCGCAGCTGGCCGCCAAGCCGCTGCACCAGGTCCCAGACCTGCCAGCCCTCGAAAGTCCTGGGCTGGTTCAGCCGTGCGGGGCAGTCGGGACAGACCCCCTCGCAGGCCGCGCAGTAGCTCTCGCCCCCGCCGAAGGACCAGTCGGCGAGGGCGCGAAGGCGTTTTTTTCCTGATCCAGCAGGAGGCCGGGCGTGATGTACTGCGCCTGGAAGGCCTCGAAGACCGGCCAGATCTCCAGAAGCGCGTCGATCCCTTCGGGCGTAAGCGGCAGCGGATTGCCCTCCGCATCCCCGACCCCCTCCCAGTCGAGGATGGCGATCCGTGCCACGGCCTTCGCCATGGCCAGCGCCAGATCCTCGCTGCTGGCGGTGTCGGGCAGCATTGCCAGCGCCGGGTCGGCTCGCGCCGCCACCATCAGCGCGGTGGTCAGGGGCGCCATCTGCAGGCGCAGGCCGGGGACGAGGGTCAGCCAGTCCGGGCGGTTTGTGAGGTTCAGGCGCAGCATCAGAAGGTCTCCCGGTTGTTGACGAGGATGGCGGTGCACATCCGCCCGGTGGTCTCGGCCCGGGCGGCCTGCCAGTCGAAGCTGGCCTGCACCCCCTGTGGTCCGGAGATCTCGATCCGCGGCCGCGGCAGATAGACGGCATGGGCGGTGAAGCTGAAGCTCTCGCCCGTGGGCAGCGTGTAGGCGAAGGCGATCTCGCAGGGATCGCCGGTCTGCGCCTGCGCCACCAGCGTGCTATCTGCGAACCGCACATCGATCCGGCCCGTCAGCGCCGCCAGTCCGGGATCCGCCCCGTCGATCTTGCCATCCGCGCGGATGGTCTCGATCCGGTCGAGGCCGTTGGCATAGGTCACCTCGGCCGAGACCACGTTGCCCAGCGCCACGCCGTCGCGGCTGATCGCGCCGTTGAAGTGCCCGAACCGGGTCAGCCCCGGCTCGGTGGGCGTGCCCGCGGCGCTCACGGCAGCGATGCTCTCGCCCTGCGCGATCAGCCGCGCCGTGGCCGTCAGCAGGCCGGAGCGGTTCATCTGCCAGCTGATCTGGTCGAGGACACAGCCGGAATACATCGCATAGCGCGGCACCTCCGGCATCGCGGTCTCGATCGACATCGAGGGCAGGGTCCAGCTCCCGGAGCGGAACTCGTGGGTGTAAGGACCAACACCCGTGGTAACCGGCTGGCCAAAGGCGGCCTTCAGCCAGAAGCCGAAGGCCTCGGCATCGATCGGCACTACCACATCGCCGTCGGCGGTGACCGCATCCTTGACCGGGGCAAGGGGATCGCGGCCGTAACCCAGAAGCTCCGAGGTCAACAGCGGCTGCTCCGAGCCGAGCGTGGTGCTGGCAAAGGGCATCCGGGTGAAGCCGCTCACCGGCGGGGTGCCATAGGTGGTCTCGAACGCCAGCGCCATCTGCGCCCGCGCGCCTTGCGCACGTGCCATGTTCTTCTCCTTGCAAGGGGGGTGCATTCCGCACCAAGATTGAGTGAGACGCGCGCATGCCGGACGGCCTGCGCGCCAGAAGCGAAGGAATAGCGCGTGAGCTACCGGGACCCTGTCCAGAAGCCGGCGCTGACAGCCCCAGCAGGCGCGTCAGCCAAAGCCTCGATCCTCGCCGCCGATCTCCAGATCGACGGTCATGTCACGAGCACGGGGCACATCCAGGTGCATTGCCAGATCAAGGGCAACCTGGCGGGTCCGCATCTGACGGTCGAATCCGATGCCAAGGTGCAGGGTGATATCACCGCCGAGCAGCTCGACCTGGGCGGCACGGTCGAAGGCGACGTCACCGCGACGGTCGTGAACATCCACCCGACCGGCAGGCTCACCGGCCGCATCACTTACGAGGCGCTCAGCGTTGCAGCGGGCGCGATCGTCGAAGGCGACTTGCGTCGCAAGGTGGCACCGGCGCAACCAGCGGCCGCAGCTCCGGTCGCGCCTCAGCCGAGCGGGTCGGCCAGCGAGTAATGCAGAACCACGGGGATCACGGCGGCCTTCAGGCCTGCCGCCCCCTCGACGGCAAGATCGACCGGGCGCGGCGCCTCCGCCTCGACCCAGTCGCAGAGGCCGTCCAGCGTGTGATCGCTGGCTAGTGCCGCGCCGATGCTGGCGCAAAGCGTGTCAAACGTCGCGTCCCGGTCGGCGCCCTGAACCACGGCTTCGATCTCCGCCCGGTGCTGATAATGGTAGCGCAGCGGCGACAGGGTGACCTCGGGTTCCCCTGGCTCGCCATCGCGCAGGATGAGGAGGCCGGCCGAGGGCACGCGCTCGGGCAGCACATCGCCGCGCAGCGCCGTGGCGGGCAGCGACGCGAGCCGCGCATGCAGCGTGGCGAGGATGGTTTCGCGGGGGGTGGACAATGATCTTCGCCCTCAGATTATCTCGAGCAATCAACACTCAACGTTTCGACTGGCTTTTTCAGAGAATTTAGGGCCACTGAACACTTGCGCAGCTAGGATCAGGTGGAACGATGAAGCAAGGGGACGTTGATGAGGCTCTCGCGGTGCTTTACCTGCGACTGAACGGATATTTTACCTCGGGGCTAATCATTCACTCGCCGCAGCACGGGCAAGCGACAACAGAGGTGGACTGCGTCGCAATCCGAATGCCGAACCACAAGCAGACAGATCGGGTGGTAGGTGATGCGCCCTTCTTGGCGATCGAACCCGGATTAATTGATTTGATCATCTGCGAAGTCAAAAGCGACGCATCGAACGTTGCCTTCAACAGTCCACTCAAGACAAACAGGCAGGCGATTGAGGCACTTCTTGAGTGGTGCGGGGTACACTCTGATGACGGCATCGAAAATGTGGCAGAGAGAGTTCAGCCTCTATTCGCCGACGACGCCAAGATTGAGCAAGTCATTTCAGGTATAGTGGACGATGGTGTGCGCGTTCGCGGGTTACTGTGCTGCCCCACCAGTGCCACGGGCAACTGTACTCGTTGGCTGTTGGACGGGGTTGAAATACTCCGGTATGCTGAAGAATGCTTTAACCCAGCAGAGCCGCGCGAAACTTGCTCAGTCCGCTACAATTTCCAGCAGTGGAGTTATCCACTTAGCCGGATTGTCACATGGCTCAAGGACAAGAAACGCCAGACTCCAGCAACAGTGGATGAGTTGTACAAACACTTGGAAGTTGTTCGGCAGGTATAGACCTAAAACCTTGGCTCAACCCACTTCGCCACGATTAGCCCTGGCACCGCGTGGTGCGCCCGCTCCGCATCCCGCGCCAGATCCAGCCGCTTAGGCAGCTTGACCTGCGGCACCAGAAGGAAGATCGGCGCGGTCACGACGCCCCGGCCGGTCTTCGACCGTAAAGCCACGGCGCGACCCTTGGCGTTCAGCCGCCCTTCGGCCACAAGCAGGCTCGGACCCCGGCGGTGATAGATGAAGCGCAGGCGTAGACCGGTCCGGCGTTCCCATTCGCCGGGGGTGATCCGGCCGCCGCGCAGGGACTTGCCTGCGGCGGGTGTTGGGATCGCCAGCCACAGGCCGTTCTTCGAGCGGATCAGCGGCCCGGTGTCATGGGCGCCGACGATGACCGGCGCCTTCGACCAGACCAAGGCCGCCGCATTCAGGCTTGGCCTCGCCTTCGGGAACTGCTCCGACCGGATGGCGCGGGCAAGCCGGGCCCCGAGCCCCGCGCCGGTGATCTGCAACCGCCAAGCCGCCTTCAGCCCGGTTCCGGCCTCGCGGATCGCAGCCGACACAGCGCGCTCGCCGGCCGCGACCTCGGCCTGCATCATCGCAACGATGTCAGTATCAATGTCGAGCTTCAGCTTCATCTCATCACGCCGGGCGTAGGTCGACGGTCCAGACCAGCCGCTCGCGGTCGCGGACGGGATCGCCCTGAATGAGGAATGAATCGCCGTCGATCTCGATCCGGTCGCCGGGGCGCGGGGCTGGCACCTCGGCGACACGCAGGTCGATCCGCGTTGTCTCGGACCAGAGGCGCGCATCGCCGAAGTCGGTGATCGCATCGGCGCGCCGGGCGACGACACGCACCAGCTTGGACGTGCCACCGTCGGCAATGTAGACCGCGTCCCGCCCGATGTTCGGATCGTCGAAGAGCACACCGACGGCGGCGGCGAAGGCGTTCATCAGAAGGCGCCGTTCAGCCGAACTCGGCCGCCCAGATCGCCCGCGCCGCCCGCCACCGCCTCGACCGCCACGCCGATGAGGGTGTTGTCAGTCGCAACCGTGGTGCATCGCTTGTTGGTGTTGTCCCAGTAGACCTTGGCGCCGACGGTCCAGGCCTGCGAGCCGATCTTGGTGATGTCGAAGACGCCGGTCAGCGCAGTGTCGACCGACTCGCCAAAGGCGGCGGTGCCAGCGGCCACCCCGAAGATGGAACCAACGAGCATGCCATCGCCGGAGGTGACGGCATAGGGTGCGGCCAGGGTGATGGTATTGCCGGGCTGGACGTAGTTTCGCATGGTGATTTTCCCTCTGGTGGCAGTTGCGAGTGGTGCGAATTTTTCCTACCTTTGGGGCAGGAGGATCGGACATGGCCGGCAAGATCAGCATTTCCATCACCGACGAGCACGCCGCACTCCTGCAGGAGGCGGTGGGAAGCGGGGCCTATGCCTCGTCGAGCGAGGTGGTCCGCGAGGCGCTGCGCGAGTGGCGGGCCCGTCGCGTTGTCGGAGAACTCTGGGACGCGGGCCTTGCCAGCGGACGCGCCGAGCCGGGCACGACCATGTCCGACATCAAGCGCGAGGCCCGCAGCCGCCGCAGCCTGTCCTGACCATTCATGCCGCGAGTGTTCTTCACGCGGGCGGCCCGCGAAGACCTGATCGATATCTGGACGCACATCGCCGAGGACGATCCGTCCGCAGCCGACCGCGTCCTCGACAGGCTGGACGAGGCCGCAAGCCATCTCGCGCAGAACCCTCAGATGGGTCCGGCCCGGGACGATATCCGCCCCGGGCTGCGTTATCTGGTCAGCGGATCCTACCTGCTGCTCTATCGTATGGTCGGCAACGACATCGAGTTCGTCCGCGCCGTGCACGGGCGGCGCGATCTCTACGGTCTGTTCTGACCTTACGCGCCCGGGTTCTTGTAGAGGCCGCGCCAGTCGATGGCCTTGGCGCCGAAGTCGAGCCGGCACTTGATCTCGACGCCGTCGACATCAAAGCCGTTGCGGGTCTCGATGTAGGCGCCCTGCTGGCCCTCGAGATAGGCGTACTCGATGGTGTCGATCTGGTTCGGCGAGGCCGCAAGATACCAGGAAGTGGCGCTGGCGGCATCGAGGCGCGGCTCGCTGATCGGCGAGAGCGTGCGGATCGACTGCGGCACCACCTTGGCGCTGTCGGCAGGCACCAGGTTCTGGGCGACGAGCTGTTCTGCCTTCAGTTCCAGCGCGGCTGGAACGATCAGGAAGGCGGGGCGGATGTTCAGAACCGTCTTCTTGTCGAGACCCGTCTGCAGCGCCATGGCCGCCCGCGCCGCGCCGACGCTCGCCACATCCAACGCGGCACCGGTACCTGCGAGGTTCTTGTGGGTGGCGTGGAAGAGCGCGTTGCCGTCGGCCATCGCCGGGTTCGCGGTGATGATGCCCCAGACCACGTCGCTTTCCAGCTGGGCGATGGAGTTGCCGTACATCGCCGGGATGCGGGTGAAGGCGTCGAGGTCGTCGTTGATCAGCACCTGCCGGGTGATCGCGACCACCCGGCCATAGGTCTTCACGCGATAGCTTTCCTTGCTCTCGCCGAGGGTGCCGCGCTTGAACTCGCCGCTTTCGCCGACCTCCAGAAGCTGCGGTGCCTCGCCCAGCTGGACGCGGTGCATGGACTTGAAGTCGGTGGCCAGCACCTGGCGGCAGAAGAGCGCGAAGGTCCGGGGATAGGCGTCATAGGCCTGCCGCAGGGTCTTGTTGGTGACGGCCGACAGGATCTCGGGGAAGTCCGAGGTCGAGTGCAGCGCCCGCGTCGCCACCTCGTCGCGCGACAGGCCCCGCGTGTTGACCCCGGCATCGCCGAGGCTTTCGCGGGCAAGTTCCAAGAGGGTCATGCCGCGATACTGACGCGCGGCATCCTCGAGCGGGAAGAGGGTCGGACTGTAGCGGTGCAGAAGCGCGTTCGCCACCGCGTCGCGACGGGTGATGCGGTCGTCCCGGCCGCCGAGGGGGACGGAGACATGCGGGAAGGTCCGGGTCTCATCCGATTTGGCCGCGACCTGGTCGAGGATCAGGCGGCGGGACTCGTCGATGGTGACGCCACGCTTGACCAGATCCTCGGCGAAGCTGCGCTCGAGGTTCAGACGGCCGGTCAGATCGTAGATGGTGGAGACACGGTCGCGCTCGGCCTCGCGGGCTCGGGTCGCGATGGCCTCGGTATCGGGCGCGGGTGCCGGTTCCGGCATGCGCGCTGCGGTCGGTGCGGGGTTCGCCGGGGCCATGAAAGGCTGCTGGCGGGTCTCGGTGCTGGCGGGGACATCCCCGGCCACGGTGGTCGTGCTCTCAGGCATGGATGCCTCCTTTTGCATGCGGGTGTCGACGATCTCGACGGGATAGCTGGCCTGATCCGCGGCGCGGACCTGCGCCCGGGGATCGGCCGGAACGGTCACGAAGCTGACCTCGAGCGGGGTCCAGCGCTCGACGATGCGCTGTTCGACCTCGCCCTTCGCGGCGGGCTCGACCACCTTCACCCGCTCGATGGAATAGCCGACCGAGACGTTGCGGATGATGCCGTCGCTGATCAGGCCGAACATGCGGTCGGCGGCCTGGTCGAGCCCCTCGCGCGGGAAGCGGATCGTGGCCTTGCCCTCCTTGCCCTCGATCCAGGCGCGCTCGACCACGCCCACCTGCGAATGCGAGGACCAGACCGAATGGCTGTCGAGCGCCGGTGCGCCCGCATTGAGGCGCGTCAGGTCCACCGCCCTTTCACTGACCTCGAGGATCTCGTCGAAGGGGACGGACGTATCCCAGCCGGTCCAGCGCCGCCGCCTGACGGCCGCGCCGGTGGTGAAAACCACGTCGACCGAACGGGCCTCGGGATTGACGGTCGCGGGCAGGATAGGCGCGCGCCGCAGCTGCATCGGCAGGGCGACCGGGGCCGCCATGATCGTGTCGGGCATGGCCCTATTCCTTCTCTGGTTCGGATGCGGGGGCGGCCGGGTCACTGGCCGGATCGCCCGCCTGCGCGCTGCCGGTCTTGGTGACGCGGCGGGGATCGCTGTCGAGCACGAGGCCGAGGCCATCGAGCTTGGCGTTGGTCGCGGCGATTTCCGCCAGCACCGCGTCCGGGTTGTGGCCCTGCCGGGCGATGGCCTGCGCCAGCGTCATGGTGCCGGTCCGGATCGCCAGCAGGTCGGCCATTGCGTCCTTGTAGGGATCGACGGCATCGAACTTCGGCGGCGACCATTCCACCGGCACATCCGGCGTCGGGATCTGGCCCGCCGCCCATGCGGCCTCGGTGAACCAGCGCCAGACCGGGGCGCAGAGCATCGGGATGAAGAGCTGCCATTGCACTGCGTCGATCATGCGGCGGAACTCGACCAGCCCCGCCCGGATCGAGGAATAGTTGACCTGGCTGAGGTCCCCGGTCAGCAGCTCGTAGGGCACCCGGAACCCGGCCGAGATCGTGTGCAGGCTAGCCCGCTTGTAGTCGCCATAGCCGCCGGTGGCAGCAGGCTGATTGAACCGGATGTCCTTGCCGCCACGGGCATAGGCGATCAGCCCCGGCTCGAACTGCTCGACGCGGTTGCCATCGGCATCGACCACGGAGGGCGCGATGCCCTGCTGTGCCTCGTCATCGCCGAAGACGATGGCGGTGACGCAGGCCTCGGTCTTCTTGCGGACCAGTTCGGCCACCTCGTAGTCGTCGAGATCGCGCAAGCTGCGGATCACCGGCGCGCCCCAGGGCACGCCGCGCGCCTGCGTGCGCTGCTTCTCGTAGACATGAGCGATCTCGGTCGCGGGGACCAGGCGGCTCTGCAGACCGTTCTGCAAGGCGCCATAGGCGTCGCCAGGATGTTCGGCATGGAGCCAGTAGGCTCGGCGCTTGCCGACCGGGTCGAACTCGATCCCCTGCACCAGTCGTCCTGCGCCTAGGGCGCCGGACTTCGTGGCGTCGAGGAAGTCGGCTTCCAGCACCTGCAATTGCAGCGGCACCGGCAGACCGTCGCTTGCGCGACGCAGGCGGCGGCGCACCAGGACTTCGCCCGCCTCGACCATCTCGCGGCAGATCAGCGTCTGCAGGCCGTAGAAGTCGAGCTGGCCGTCGGCGTCGCAGTCCGCCGTCCAGCGTTCAAAGAGAGCGTCGACCTTCCGATTGAGCTTGTCGTCGCCGCTGGCGGCGCGCGGCATGATGCCCGCGCCGATGATGTTGTTCACCAGCACCGCGACGGCCTTGGCCGCATGCGGGTTGTTGCGCACCAGGTCGCGCATCCGATCGCGCAGCAGCGCCCCGGCCACGCCGATCTCGGTGTCGGCCGAGGATCCCGGCGCCCGCCAGCCCTCCGTCCGCCGCCCGCGCGCGGCGCCGTCATAGCCGCGCGTCAGGGTCTCGAATGCTTGCCGCGCCAGCACACGCCGGGCCGCCATGCGCGGGGCGACGGAGGCGATGGCATGGTCCATCCAGTTCGCGGGCATCAGCGATCCCCACGGGAGAAGCCCGCCAGCCCGGCGACCGCCAGTGGCCGCGTGGTCCCCGCGATGGCGCGCTCGATGGTGCGGATGCGCGCCAGCAGATCCTCGGCCGAGCCGTAGTCGACTGACTTGCCGTCATAGCTTACCCGGGTCGTGCCGCTGGCATAGGCCCGACGCAGCGCCGAGAGCTCGGTTTCCGTCCAGTTGGTCATCAGAACCATTCTCCGCGTCGGCCAAGCCAGTCTGACTGCCGTTTTCCCTGGGGTGCGGCTTGCGGCCGGTTCACCCACCCGGCGCCATCCGTTTCCGTCGGCACGGCTCCGAGCTGATCCTCGAGGTCGCGCCATTTCTTGTCGGGCCAGCGATCCGCGCCCGCGATCCAGGCGGCGGCGCGGGCATAGACCCGACAATCCAGCGCCTCGTTCCGCTCGCGCAGCTTCTGCCATTCGAGCTTGGCGAAGCCGCGCTTCGTGCGGATCGTCACCAGCTGCTCGGCCACGACCTGCTTCAGCCACTCGCTTTCCACCCACGTCGGCAGGTGGATAGTGCCGGGCGGGAAGGCCGCGCCCTCGGCCCCTTCCTCCTCGGTCGGGCGCTCCAGCCGCAGGAAGCGGTAGGTCTCGGCCTTGAAGGTGGACACCGCCACCGTCCAGAGCCGCGCCCCGCGCCGCAGTCGTTTGCCGCCCTCGGTCGCGTCGACGAAGGTCGGCCCCGAGACCGGGCTCGAGCGATTAAACCCCTCGACGCCCTTCACAGGTGCGACCTGCGCGAAGCCGACCTTGCGCGACCAGGTATAGACCGCTGGGGCCTCGTAACCGGTGTCGATGGCCATCCGTGCAATGCGCAGGTGCGCGCCGCGTTCGTGGGGCCAGGACCTGTCGAGCAGCGCCGTCAACTCCGACCATGCGTCGTGCCGATCCGGCCCACCCTCGATCACGACGTGATCGACCAGCCAGCTTTCCAGACCACGGCCCCAGGCCCAGACATCGACCTCGATCCGGTCCTTCTGGACGTCAGCCCCGGCGGTCAGGAACAGCCCGCCCGCGGGCACGGTGCCGGGTTTCCAAGCCTCGCGCCGTTCGTAAAGCCGCTGCCAGTCCGGGGCTTCCCCGGTTTCGACCCAGGTCTCGCCGAGGATCGTGTTGCGGAACGCCTTGATCGCCTCGTCCGACCCTTGGGCCGCCTCCCATCCGCGCGCGATGCGCTGCCAGCTGAGCCAGCCCACCGGCGAATAGAGCGCCGAGAGGTGGTAGCCGACCGTGGTCGGATCGGCGGTCGTGGCGGTCGCCCGCCATCCGCCGCCCTCCAGCATCGCTGTCTTGTGGTGTTCCGCGATGGGCTGATCACAGCCCTCGCAGATGTATTCCGCCGTTTCCGGCCGCCCCTTCTGCCAGCGCAGCCGGTCGAACTTCAGCCACTGCATCGCACCGCAATGCGGGCACGGCACGAAGTACCGCCGCTGGTCGCCCGCATCGTACTCCCGCTCGATGCGCGACAGCCCCCGGATCGTGGGCGTCGATACCAGCAGCACCTTGCGCCGATGGGCGAAGGTCAGCGACCGGGCCTCGGCCAGCGTGACCGGGTCGCCTTCCTCGTCGGCGGACGCCGGATAGGCGTCGACCTCGTCGAGGAAGATGTAGCGCGCTGGCGTGGAGCGCAGGCCTACTGCCGAGTTCGCCCCGGTCATGATCAGGATGCCGCCCGCGAACTCCTTGGACAGCATCGTGTTACCCGCGTCGCGGGATCGGGCCGGTTTGACCCGTTCCCGCAGCTCGGGGCTCTCGTCGATCAGCGGGTCGATCCGCTGCCGGGAGTTGCGCTTGGCCAGTTCCACCGTCGGCTGGACCGCAAGCATCGGACCCGGCGCCTGGTGAATGGCGAAGCCGATCCAGTTATTGCCCGCCTCGGTCGCGCCGACCTGTGCGGCCTTCATGAACACGACCCGCTGCGTGGGATCGCCGGGCGACAGCCGGTCCATGATCTCGCGCATATAGGGCGTGCGCCCTGTGCGATACCGCCCCGGTTCAGCCGAGGCGCGGCCCGAGAGCATCCGGTGCCGGTCCGCCCATTCCGAAACGGTCAGACCTGGATCGGGCCGGAGCCCGTTCCCCCAAGACCGCAAGATCTCGCCCGCGCCGTCGAAGTCCGTCAGGCCATCATCATCACCGGAAGTCGGGCCGGACCTCGGCAAGCTCGTCGAGGTGGGCGCGTACATGTTTCTCAAGGACCTTCTGCATCGCGGCTGGCTCGACGCCGAGATCGGCCGCCATCAACGCCGCCGCGCGCGCGGGCCAGTTCACCCATGCGTCCCGCACCTCGCGCGCCAGGCGAAAAACCAGCGACAGCGCGCGGGCCCGCTCGACCAATTCCCCCTTCAGCTTCTGGAGACGGATGCGGCGTTCCTGCGCCTTCAGCACCTCGTTGGCGGTTTTAGCTTGGAGATAGGTCGTGCCACCGCCTACCGCTGGCACCGCCAGACCCTGTTCGCGCAGAGTGTCGCCGACGGCTGCAACGGCCGCCTCGGGGACCGGCTTTAGCTTCGGTTCGGGCGGCTTTCGTGTCTTCGACGGGTCGGTGGTTTCCGCCCGACGCACATCGCTGGCCTTGGCATCGATGCTGCCATCGGCGAACAGCACAAGCCGTTCGGCCGCCTTCGCCTTCTGGATCGCGCCCCGCGACAGCCCGACATGTACGGCATATTGGCGCTCGCTCATTCCCTGCATGACAGCTCCGATTATCATTCAATATCATGCGCTTATCTCGTTGATAAGCGTCGCCGACAGAGCGAACGTCACTCCAACGAAACGATGCAACTCATCACCGAGCCACCACGATGACCCACCGTGCAACCGACAGTGAGACCGCGCCCGCCACCGGTTCGAGGGAGCGGTCGAACAAAGCCCTCGACGCTTTCATCGCTGCCAAGACCGAGATCGACGCGATGCTGGACCGGCTCGCCGCCCTCAGCGCCGACCACTTCGAGACCAGCCCCGACGAGATCAACTGGGGCCATGTCGGCACCCTGAACCACTACCGCGACCGCCTGCGCGAGATCACCGACAGCGCGTTCAAGGAAGGCGCGTTCGCCCGCTGATCACTGACACTTCCAAGACTCCCGCCGCGCGCCCAGCGCGGCTTGGGGTCGTAGGAGGGCTGCGACGATCGCGGCCCCGAGCACGGAGACGACCCCATGACCCAGATCCAGCTGACCGATACCCAAGCCGTCATCCTTTCGGCGGCCTGCACGCGCGATGACGGCGCGGTCTTTCCCGTCACCCCCAAGCTGAAGGGCGGCGCTGTCGGCAATGTCTGCAAGAGCCTCCTGAAGCTCGGGCTGATCGAGGAAATCCCGGCAACCGACCTCAACACCGTCTGGCGGCACGACGAGGAGCGCGGCCCGATCACCCTGCGCGCGACGCCGCTGGCACAGAGCACGCTTGGGATCACCGATGCCGAGGCCACCACGACACCAGTCGAAACCGTCACCGCATCTGCCCAGCGCCGAAAAGGCACCAAGCAGGAAGCCCTGATCGAAATGTTGCGTGCACCGGGCGGCGCCACCATCGAAGAGATCGCCACCGCGCTCGAATGGGCGGCCCACACGGTCAGAGGGGCCATGGTAGGCCCCTTGAAGAAGAAGCTCGGGCTCGAGGTGACCTCCGAGAAGGTCGAGGGGCGCGGGCGGGTCTACCGGCTTCCCGTCGCCTGATCCCACACTCACCGCAAACAAGCCACGCCGTCCCGAATGGGGCGGCGCAACTTCGTGATTGGCTTGGACGGTTGCCTACGTGTGCAGCACTCCTCTGCCAATTTGCGCCGCCAGCCATTTTCCAGCTGCCATGCGCTGTTGAACGCGATGGCGATGTGCTTCCGGTGAGAGCGGACGCTTTCGGCGGTGGCGCAGGTTGTTGCAGTACCAACAGGCAGCGACAATGTTGTCTGCCGAGTTGCCGCCACCGTCGGAACGCGCGTGAAGATGCTCTGCGGTGCAACGCAGGATCCTTGGTCCGGCCATCTCCTTGGCTTTTCGCGGCGATGCTGTCTCGGTGGCATCATCCCACATCGGCAGACCACAATAATAGCAGCGGCCACCTTGTGCGATCATCTTCTTTCGGCGGATATGTTTCAGTGCTCCCATGGCACGGCTCCCTTCATTCGACTTCGAGAGAAGCGAATGCGCGACGTCCTGATGGACGCTCCCCGGCAGGAAGCTCTTGCTCGCGCGAGACCCGATCCTTCGTGGTTTCGCAGTCCGGACCGCGAAACCTGCAGGAAAACCCCGAGATCAGAGTGGCCTCTGGCTCACTCAAGACGGCGTGACCGTCTTCGCAGCGAGATTGAGGCTAGTGATCGACCTGTTGCCAGTCAACGGAGTTGTTCGAACAACCGGCGCAAGGCGTAGGACCGTGCGATGCTGACCAAGGTGAAGACCGCGCCCAACTTCAGGTTCTGCGCCAGAGTCGCGTGCAACCCGAAGATTGGGAAGATCAGCATCTGCGTCACGACCGAGACGCCGTAGCCGACGACCACGTTGGCGACGGACTCGACCAGCGACATGGCGCGCGACTGTTTCATGCCACCACCCCATCCGTCGAGCAACGGTGTTGGCCAGAGCCGCATCATCCCCATGCGGTTGCCGTTGCTCGCGCCTTGTGTGCATCCCCGTCCGCACACAGCCTTCCAGGCAATACATTCGGTCATTGACCGCAACGACGTTGTGCTTGACCTCCAAGGCACAATATTCCAGCGTTCCGAAACGGATAACTGGAGGATCTGTGAATGAAGAAGGTCGTTCCCTTTGTTCTTGTTTCAGCATTTGCGTTAATGGGCTGTATGGCGGCTGAGATAATTGGCCAGAAACCTGACGGAAATGAAATCCGCCTCATGTTCTACCCGGGCGGTTCAACGCTGGACGACCTAGGGTCAGGACCCATTGATTGGCTTGAGGCGACCCGGCCTGCATGATTCAAGCTCCCGAACTGACGGGGGTGAAGATGAGCAACCTTTTCTGGCTTACGGACGAACAGATGGAGCGGCTGACGCCG
>NZ_JAEACP010000031.1 GCF_015999335.1 Tabrizicola soli
CTCGGCCCCCACCGGGAAATCGGCGGTGATCGCATCCTCCTGATAGTCGCGCGCGCCCTGGCTTATCCCCGAGGCGACGTCATAGCGCGGCTCACGCGATCGCCATATCATGCCCGTCTCCTCCAGCCCCGCAGACCGTCCAGTTGAAGTCAGGCGTGCACAGCACCTTGAGCAGAAGCGAGGTCTCGCCGATCTGAAGCTCGTCCCCGTCGCCCAAGGCTTCGGTCGCGAGCAGCGGCCTGCCGTTCAGCCGCACCAGGTTCGACTTGCCGCCATGGGCGAGATGGAAGCGATGCGTCGCCGGATCATAGACGATCGCCGCATGGTTCTGCCGCGAGATCGCCATGTCGCCGAAGTCCAGCGCAACCGTCTGGTCCGAGCCGCGGCCGATCTGGTTCGTCCCCTGCGACAGCGCGAAGGCTACCCCCTTGCCGGGCCCCTCCTTCACCACCAGCCAGCCGGTCGGGAACATCACCAGCCCTTGCCCCGGCGCGGCTGGCGCAACCTCTGCCGCGGGCGCGTCCGGTTCCTCGAACAGCGGCACGACCCCGGCCGCCTGGGTGTCGAAACCCAGGATGCGGGTCTTGGTCCGGGTCGAGCGTCGGCGCGCGGGCTCGGTCGGGGACGGCGGGGCGGCGGGCTTTTCGGGTCGGAGATCGCCTTCCTCCAGATCCCAGATATTGACGGACGAGGCCTGCGCGCCATCGGGCAGTGAAACCTTCTGCTTCACCACCCGGCTGGGGCGTGCCGACGGAAGGTCTGCCTCGGCGGGGGGCGGCGGCGCGGGCGGCGGCGGGGCGACCGCGGCAAGTTGCTCGCGCAGGCGCTTCAGCTCAAGCTCGGCAAGGGCGGCCATGACGGGATCCGGCCCGGACTCGGCCACCGGGGCGGGTTTGGCGGGTGCTTCCGCCCTTCTGAAAAAGGAACGCAGGAACTTCAAGCTGTTCTCCCCTGGTTCTGGACTCGCCGCCAGGTGCCGTATTCCTTCATCCGTCACCCTTCAGCTGGAATGATGCCTCCACCGTGCTGCCCCTACGCTGGACCGTGAAGCCAAAAGTTGCAACACCGCCAGTCAGTTCTCGTTGAAGTATACTGGCTAGGGCGCCGGTTGTCCCCATCGTCTCGCCCGTCGCGCGATACAGCAGAAGGACATCGCCGACCTCCAGATCGGTCGCCGTCCCCGCGGGCACGGCGGCAACCATGGTCTGGGTGCCGGTCGGGGTCTCGACCATCTGGAAGGCCAGGCCATCGGCCAGTCGCAGCTCGACGACCACCGGCAGGGCTTCCATCTTGCGCACGATATCGGCACCGGGCGTCGCCTCATAGCCGATGATCGCCTTCAGCCCGCCTAGCGTCGCCAGGTCCACGCCCTGCGACAGCATCGCGGGCAGGTCGGCGCCGTCCTGGACCGGCTGGCCGTTCACCTCGACGATGCGCTGGCCCGGCTGCATCCAGAGCGGCGAGGCAGACAGGACCCCGGCCACCAGGCTCGGGTCGGCCGGATCGGCGAGGAACGGCAGCCGCACCACGCGCGCCAGCACATAGGGGGCATCGGCCGCAACGACGGGCAGTGGCGCGGCTTGCGCCACGGCGGACTGGGGCGGCGAGGCCCGGCCCAGCACCTGCGACAGCGCGACGGCCAGAACCAGCAGCGCCACGCCGGTGACCAGCAAGAGACTGCTCTGCGACCGGCCGGCGGCTGCGGCCGGAGCCGCGACGGGGACTGCCGCCACGGTCGCGGCGGGGGCTGCCGCAGGGGCCTCGCCCTGCGCCTCGGCCACGGGCGCAGGGGCGGTGGGGGCGCGGAATGGCAGCGGGGCGGTCGCCTCCTCGCGCAGCATTGCCTGCCATTCCGCCGCGCTCTGGAGCCGGTCGCGTGGGAAGATCGACATCGCCTTGTCGATCGCCGCCAGGAACCCGGCGGGATAGCCCGCGATCCGCCCCGAGAGCGGTTGGTGCGGATCGGCCTCGCGGTTGGCGATGGCCGACAGCCGTTCCTGCGACGAGCGCGGCGTCTCGCCCGTGATCAGATGGTAGAAGCTGGCCGCCAGCGCATAAAGGTCGCTGCAGGGGGCCTGCTTGCTGCCGGCGATGTAGAACTCCTGCGGCGAGTAACCGTCCTTGACCACCCGCAGCCCCGACAGGGCCCGGCTTTTCCGCGTCATCTCCTTGCGCGAGGCGCCGAAGTCGATCAGCACCGGATTGCCGCTTTCCCGGTCCAGAAGGATGTTGTCCGGCGAGATGTCGCGGTGCAGCAGTCCCTGGTCGTGGACATAGCCCACGGCCTCGAGCACCTTGGCCAGGATCGTGGTGATCTCCTGCGGCGTCAGCCGGGGAACCTTGCCTTCCACCGTTTCCAGCAGGTCCGGCCCCTGAATGTAGTCCATCGCCATATAGGCGGTCTCGTTGTCCTCGAAGACCTGGTGGACCTTGACGATATAAGGGTGGTCCAGCCGCGCGAGGTTCTGCGCCTCCTGCTGGAACTGGTCCACGATGGAACGGAATTCCTCTTGCCGCTGGCGGGTGCGGGGGCCGACCACATTGTCGACGCGGCGGCAGAAGCTGGCCGGGAAACATTCCTTGACCACCACCAGGCGCGACAGCGAATCCCGGGCAAGATAGGTGATGCCGAAGCCCCCGCTGTTCAGGAACGACTCGACCTTGAACTGGCCGTAGAGGAGACGGGTCCCCGGCTTCAGCTCGTCGGCGAAGAGCTCCTCTTCGGTGTGGTCAATTCTTGCGGCAGCCAATGTCATTCATACCATCCACAATACCTGTCGGCCCGCCGGGACAGACCGCCATACCTGAGTGATACCGGCCGAGTTGGGCCAAATCGTGAAGCCAATTCGTTCGTTTGTTGCCACATTTCAGAAAATCGAACAGATCCGGCGATTGCCCGGGGCCGCACGGCCTTGCCCTTGACGCCCTTGCGTGACACCAGAAGGCATGGTCGAGATCTTCCTGAAAATCCTGCCGTTCTTCGCCGTGATCGGGCTGGGTTTCCTGGCCGTGCGCCGCGGGTTCTTCAGCGAGGAGGCGACGGTCTACCTGACGCGCTTCGTGTTCTACTTCGCGCTTTCGGCCATGCTGTTCGGGTTTTCGGCGAATCTGGACGTGGCGGCGATCCTGTCCTGGCCGCTGGTCCTTGCCTATCTCCTCGGCACCTCGGTCGTCTGGCTCCTGGTGGCCGCGGTGGCGCTCTGGCGCGGGAGCAGCCGTGAGGAGGCGGTGTTCGAGGCCCATACCGGCGTCATCGGCAACGTCGGCTTCCTGGGCATCCCGATGCTGATCCTGCTTCTGGGGCCAAAGGCGGTGGGGCCGGTGCTACTGGTGCTGGCGGTGGACCTGATGGTGTTCTCCTCGATCCTGACCATGGCGATCACCGGCCTGCGCGCGGGAAGGATCAGCGCCCGGACCTTCGGCATCCTCGGCATGGGGCTGTTGCAGAACCCGATGATCGTCTCGACCGTGCTCGGCATCGGCTGGGGGGCGACTGGGCTGGCCCTGCCCGGCCCGGTGAACGAGTTCATGTCGCTTCTCGGCGCGGCCGCCACGCCCTGCGCCCTGTTCGCGATCGGCGGCTCGCTGGCCGGGCGCTCGGCCGAGCGGATGCAGGTTGCGGCCTGGCTTTCCACCGCCAAGCTGGTGCTGCACCCCGCGGCGGTGGCGGCGGCCTGCTGGGCCTTCGGCCAGGGCGGCCATGCCGCGGGCGTGATGATCGCCGCGGCCGCCTTGCCTGTCGCAGGCAACGTGTTCATTCTGGCGCAGCATTATCGCGTTGCGCCGCAACGGGTATCCACTGCGATCCTGCTGTCCACCGCGGCCTCGGTCGTGACGGTGACGGCGGTGATCGCCCTGATCGGCAAGGGGAGTTGACCATGAAGACCGTATCGGAAAACCGCGCCTTCGGCGGCGTGCAGGGGGTCTATACCCATGCCTCGCAATCGACCGGGGGCGACATGACCTTCGGTCTGTTCCTGCCGGCCCAGGCCGAGGACGGGCCGGTGCCGCTTTTGTGGTTCCTCTCGGGCCTGACCTGCACGCATGAGAACGCGATGATCAAGGCCGGCGCGCAGCGCTGGGCGGCCGAGGCCGGGATCGCGCTCTGCTTTCCCGACACTTCGCCGCGCGGCGAGGGGGTGGCGAACGACGCCGACTTCGCGCTTGGCCAGGGCGCGGGTTTCTACGTCAACGCGACCCAGGCGCCCTGGGCGCTGCATTTCCGCATGTGGGACTATGTGACGGATGAGCTGCCGCGCCTGTTGTTCAACGCCTTCCCCCTGGCCGAGGAGGCGCAGGCGATCACCGGGCACTCGATGGGCGGCCACGGCGCGCTGACCATCGCGATGAGCTTTCCGGGCCGTTTCGCCAGCGTCTCGGCCTTCGCGCCGATCTGCAACCCGACGGCGAGCGATTGGGGCCGTCCGCAATTTTCTGCCTATCTCGGACCTGACGAGTCGTCCTGGGCGGCGCATGATGCGAGTCTTCTGATGCGCAAGCGGGGATTCGACGGGCCGATATTGGTGGACCAGGGGACTGCGGACCAGTTCCTGGACAAGCTGAAGCCCGAGGCCCTGGCCGAGGCGATGGCCGCCGCCCGACAGGGGGGCACGTTCCGGATGCAGAAGGGCTATGACCACAGCTATTTCTTCGTGTCGAGCTTCATGGAGGACCATGTCCATTTCCATGCGGACGCCCTTCTGGGCTAGGGCGATGCTGCTTTCGCTTGCCCTGGCCTGGGCCCTGCCCGCGCCGGTGGCGGCCGGGGTGGAGGATTCGGTCCTGGCCGGCGTCAACGACGCGCGGGCCAGGGCGGGCTGCGGGCCCTTGCGGATGAACCCGAAGCTGACCGCGGCGGCGAAGTCGCATGCCAGGGCGATGGCCGAGCAGAACTTCTTCGGTCACACCGGCAAGGACGGCAGCCGGTTCTCGAACCGGATCGGGCGCCAGGGCTACAGCTACCGCGCGGCGGCCGAGAACATCGCGGCGGGGCAGAAGTCGGCCTCGCAGGTGGTGGGGAACTGGCTGAAAAGCGCGGGTCACCGGCGGAACATCCTGAACTGCCGCCTGAAGGAGACCGGGATCGCCGTGGTCTACCAGCCGGACGACGCACCGATCCGGGGGCAGCGGCAGCCGCTGCGCTACTACTGGGTCCAGGTCTTCGCGACGCCGAGATGACGCTTTATATCGACGCAGACGCCTGCCCGGTGAAGGCCGAGGCCGAGGCGGTCGCCACCCGCCTCGGGGTCAGGATGGTGCTGGTCTCGAACGGGGGGATCCGGCCCTCGCAGAACCCGCTGGTGGAGAGCGTCTTCGTGTCGGAGGGGCCGGACGAGGCCGACAAATGGATCGCGGCGGCCTGCGGGGCGGGGGATGTGGTGGTCACCTCGGACATCCCGCTGGCGGCGCGCTGCGTCGCGGCCGGGGCCGCGGTGGTGAAGCCGACCGGCGAGGAACTGACGGCGGCGAACGTGGGGATGGCGCTGGCGACGCGGGATCTGATGGCGGACCTGCGGGCGGCGGATCCGTTCCGGCAGGGGGGCGGCAAGAGCTTCGGCAAGGCCGACCGCAGCCGGTTCCGCGACGTTCTGGACCGGCTGCTGCGCCGGGTGTCCACGCGTGGCGGCCAGGGCTGACCCAGCAATATCAAAGGTTTGCCTGCGGGCATTCATCATCTGTAAACCAATGCGCCGGGCCACATGCCGTAATGGCTTGTCTGGTGCCCGGCCTTGTGATGTGCTGCCGCGCGAAAACCTGCGAACGGAGCCTTCGATGAAGAACCTCGTGCTGGCGATCCTGGCGGCCTCGACCGCGATCCTGGGGTTCTATTCCTACCAGAGCAGCCGAAAGGTCGGCGAGTTGCAGACGGAACTCGCCGCGCGCGAAGCCGCCCTGACCGGGGTCGAGGGCGAGAAGGCCGCGATCGAGGCCGAGCTGACCGGGCTGCACCGCAGGCTTCAGGAAACCGGCGGCACGGCCGAGGCCCTGGCGGCCGATCTGGACGCTGCAAGGACCGAGTTGGAAGCCGCGAGGACCGAGCTGGAGACGGCGCGGAGCGAGATGGAGGCGGCGCGGACCGAAGCCGAGACGGCACGGAGCGAAGCCGAAGCAGCGCGGGCCGAACTGGCGGCAGCGGCGGCCGCCCAGGCGGAAGCCGCTCGGGTGGCCGCGGAAGCGGCAGCGACCGAAGCGGCCGCCGCCGAGGCCGAAGCGGCGCAGGCGGCCGCCGCTGCTGCTGCGGCCCCCGCCCCGGAACCTGCGGCCGAGCCCGCTTCGTCCCCCTGAGCCGGAAGCCTGCCCGCGCCACAGCCATGTCGCGGGCAGGACAGACAGGCCGCGCCAGGCCGGCTCATCTGCCGGCATGGCCCAAAATCAAGCCCTTGCGGGCGTGCTGTTCGCTGCGGGCGGCACGCTCATCTTCTCGGTCAACGACGTCGCGATCAAGTTCCTGTCCGGCGGCTATGCGCTGCATCAGGTGATCCTGATCCGCGCCATCGTCGCCATGGCCTTCATCCTGGCCGTGATCCATGCCTCGGAGCGCGGCTGGTCGCAGATCGCCACCAGCCGCCCGCGCGCGCATCTCTTGCGGGTGCTGATCGTGATGCTGTCGAACGTGAGCTACTTCACCGGCCTGGCGGCGATGCCGCTGGCCGATGCGGTGGCGGTGGCCTATGTCAGCCCGATCGTGGTGACGCTGCTGTCGATCGCCGTCCTGCACGAGAAGGTGGGCCCCCGGCGCTGGGCGGCGATCGGGGTGGGGATGCTGGGGGTGATCGTCATGCTGCGCCCCGGCGCCGGGGTGATCCAGCCGGCGGCGGTGCTGGTGCTGATCTCGGCCGTGCTTTACGCCAGCGGCAACCTTCTGGCGCGGCACATGGGCGGGACCGAAAGCGCGATGACGCTGTCCTTCTATGTGCAGACCGGATTCATCGTGGTCAGCCTGTGCATGGGCCTTTGGGTCGGCGACGGGCATCTGGCGACGGAAGATCCGCTTTGGGGCTTTCTGTTCCGGCCCTGGATATGGCCGCCGCTGGCCGATTGGCCGGTCTTCCTGGCCACCGGGCTGGCGGTGGGGATCGGGGGCATGATGGTGACGCAGGCCTATCGCACCGCCGAGGCCGGTCTGATCGCGCCCTTTGAATATGTCGGGATGCCGATGGCGATCCTCTGGGGCGTGGTGGTCTTCGGCTCGTTCCCCGATGCGACGGCCTGGGTGGGGATTGCGCTGATCTGCGGCTCGGGCCTTTATGTCATCTGGCGCGAGGCGGTGCGGAGGCAGGAGGATGCAGCCTGAAGCGGTGATCTTCGACATCGGCAATGTGCTGACCCGCTGGCAGCCCGAAGCCTTCTACGACCGGGTGATCGGCGAGGAAAGGCGCCGGGCGCTGTTCGGCGCGGTGGACCTGCACGGGATGAACGAGATCGTCGATGCGGGGGGCCTGTTCCGCGAGACGATCCATGACTGGGCCGGACGTCACCCGGATTGGTCCGACGAGATCCGCATGTGGTACGATCGCTGGATCGAGCTGGCGAGCCCGCGGATCGAGGGCTCGATCGCGCTCCTGCGGGCGCTGCGGGGGAAGGGTGTGCCGGTCTTCGCGCTGTCGAACTTCGGCCGCCATTCCTGGGAGGAGGCGCGGGACAAGCTGGATTTCCTGGCCGAATTCGACCGCGAATATGTTTCGGGCCGGCTGGGGGTGACAAAGCCCGACCCGAGGATATACGCCATGGTCGAGGCCGATTGCGGGATCGCGCCGGATCGCCTGCTGTTCGCGGACGACCGGGCGGACAATGTGACGGCGGCGGCGCGGCGGGGCTGGCGGACGCATCAGTTCGAAAGCTGGCAAGGCTGGGCGCGGCGGCTGGTGGCCGAGGGATTGCTGACGGAAGGGGAAGCGGGACTGTGACCGAGATCGTACCGAAGGAGGCCGAGGCGCTTCTGGACTGGCCGGGGCATCTGGCGGCGCTGGAGGCCGGGCACCGCCTGCCGCGCGCCGGGATCAAGGACCTGTTCCTGCATCGCGGGGCGGACACGATCCTGGACCGGGCGGCCTGGATCGACGGGCTGGGCTCTCTGGTCAAGGTGGCGACGGTGCATCCGGGCAATGCGACGCTTGGGCTGCCGACGATCAACGGCGCGGTGACGCTGTTCGACGACGTGACCGGGGTGCTGTCGGCGATCGTGGATTTCCATCTGGTCACCAAGTGGAAGACGGCGGGGGACTCGCTTCTGTCGGCCAGCCGGCTGGCGCGGAAGGACAGCCGGAACATCCTCTTGGTCGGGGCGGGGACGGTGGCGCGCTCGATGGTCGGGGCCTATTCCAGCCTGTTCCCGGATGCCCGCTTCACCGTCTGGAGCCGCAGCCGCGTCAGCGCCGAGGCGATGGGCCTGCCGGTGGCCGACAACCTGGAAGCGGCGGTGAAGGCGGCGGACATCATCTGCACGGCGACGATGGCGACGACCCCCGTCGTGCTGGGCGAGTGGTTGCAGCCGGGCCAGCACCTGGACCTGATCGGCGCCTACAAGGCCGGGATGCGCGAGGTCGACGACCGCGCCCTGCAGCGCGCGCGGCTGTTCGTGGACAGCCGGGACACCACGATCGGCCATATCGGCGAGATCATGGATCCGCTGGCCTCGGGCGCGATCACCGAGGCGGATATCCTGGCGGATTTCTACGACGATCCGGCCCTGTACACGCGCGGGTCGGCGGAGGAGATCACCATCGCCAAGAACGGCGGCGGTGCGCATCTGGACCTGATGACCGCCCGTTTCATCGCCGACCGCTGGCTGGCGCGGTAGCCGGAAGTCCCCGTCCCGGCTTGCCGGTTCGGATGGGAAGGGGGCGTTCCGTCCCGGTGCAGGCTGGTGGTGGATGCAGCGCCCCCGCTCCTCCGCAAGGATGCCGGGGCGCGTCTTTGGCATGGCAAGGCGAGGGGATGCCATGCGGCGGCTGCAAGCCTGCCTTGCGCGGCGGCGCTTGCTTGATGATCCCGCTTATAGTAAGCACGCTTAATGAATCATCGCATCGAAAAGCTCGGCTCCCTGCTGCAGGACGCCGCCCGCAGGATCTGGACGAGGTTCGAGCAGCGGACCGCAGCGCACGGCCTGTCGGCGGCGCAATGGCGGCTTCTGGGCCATCTTCTGCGCGAAGGCCCCTCGACGCAGACCGCGCTGGCCGCGCTGCTGGAGATCGAGCCGATCAGCGTCTCGCGGCTGATCGACCGCATGGAACAGGGCGGCTGGCTGCGGCGCGAGGCGCATCCCGAGGACCGCCGGGCCCGGATCGTGGTGGCCACGGACAAGGCCCGCGCGGTCGCGCCCGAGGCGAAGGAAATCGTCGCCGCACTCTATGACGAGGCGCTGGCCGGGCTGACCGACGACGACCGGCGCGTGCTGCAGGCGGCGCTGCTGCAGATCATCGAAAACCTGAAGGCCACGGATCCCGGCAAGGGATCCGAGATGTCCTCCGCAAGGCTTGAGACCCAGACATGAACGCCCGCGCCACCGCTGCCGAACCCGCTGTCGCCGTTCCGGCCTCCGCATCCGTCCCTGCCGCAAAGCCCGCCCGGCCCTTGCGCAAGGCGCTTCTGATGCTGTCGCTTCCCCTCTTGCTGGCGGCGGGCGCGGGGGGCTGGTGGCTTTCCGGCGCCGACCGGGAAAGCACCGAGAACGCCTATCTGCACCAGGCGCGGATCTCGATCGCACCGACGGTCGGCGGTCGCGTGGTGGCGGTGAACGTGCGCGAGTTGCAGCCGGTCAAGGCGGGGGACCTGCTGTTCCAGGTCGATCCGCAGCCCTATGCGCTTGCCGTCGCCCAGGCCGAGGCTGCGGTGAATGCGGCGCGGTTGCAGGTCGGGCAGTTGCGGGCGGCGCTGGCCCAGGCCGAGGCGCAGGCCGCGCTGGCCGGCGACGATGCGCGCTATCAGGCGGACGAGCTTGCCCGGCAGGAGGCACTTGCGGGCAAGGGGGTGACCTCGGGCAGCGCGCTGGACGAGACCCGCCATCTCAGCCGCCAGGCCCGCGAAAGGGCCGAGGTGGCGCGGCTGACCGCCGAGGCCGCCCGCGCGGCGCTGGGTGGCGCTGCCACGGCCGCGACCGACGACCATCCGGCGGTCCGCGCCGCCCTGGCCGAGCTGGAGCGCGCCCGCTACAATCTCTCGGTGACCCGCGTCACCGCGCCTGCGGACGGGCTGGTCTATCAGGCGGCCTCGTTCCATCCCGGGGTGATGCTGGCGGCGGGCCAGCCGGTCTTTGCCCTGGTCGAGACCGGCGATGCCTGGGTCGAGGCGAATTTCAAGGAAACCCAACTGGCCGGGATCACCAAGGGGCAGGCCGCCGAAGTCGTCTTCGACGCCGCCCCCGGCCGGACCTTCAGCGGCACGGTCGAGGCCATCGGCGCGGGCACGGGGGCAGAATTCTCGCTGCTGCCGGCGCAGAACGCCACCGGCAACTGGGTGAAGGTGACGCAGCGCGTGCCGGTGCGGATCCGGCTGGACGATGCCGAAGACGCGGCGGCGCTGGCCTCGGGTCTGAGCGCCGAGGTCACGGTCGACACCTCCGGGCCGGGCGACACCCGGCTGGCGGCGGTGAACTGAGGCCGCGATGTCGGAGGTGCCCGAAGCCGCGCCCGCCGGCCCTGCCGGTTCGGGGCCCATGATCGCGGTCAGGCATCGCGGGCTGATCACGCTGTCGATCATGGCGGCGACGATCATGCAGGTGCTGGACACCACCATCGCCAATGTCGCGCTGCCGTCGATGACCGGCGACCTCGGCGCGTCGCAGGACACGATCAACTGGGTTCTGACGAGCTATATCGTCGCCTCGGCCATCGTCACGCCGATGACTGGCTGGCTGGCCGACCGCCTGGGCAAGCGCGAGCTGTTCCTGATCTCCATCGTCGGCTTCGTGGCCACCTCGATGGCCTGCGGCATGGCCTGGAGCCTGCCGTCCATGGTCGCCTTCCGCCTGCTGCAGGGCGTCTTCGGCGCGGCCATCGTGCCCCTGTCGCAGACCTTCCTCCTCGACATCAACCCGCGCGAGAAGGCGGGGCAGGCGATGGCGATGTGGGGCGCGGGGATCATGGTCGGCCCGATCATCGGCCCGACGCTGGGCGGCTGGCTGACCGAAAGCTACAACTGGCGCTGGGTCTTCCTGATCAACCTGCCGGTGGGTGCGCTGGCGCTGCTGGGCTGTCTTGCCTACCTGCCGAAGCTGCCGCGCAAGAGGCGCAGCTTCGACATGATCGGCTTCGCGCTGCTGTCGCTGGCCATCGGGTCCTTGCAGCTGATGCTGGACCGGGGCGGCGAGGTGGACTGGTTCGCGGCGATGGAGACCTGGATCTACCTGCTGGTCTCGATCTCGGGCTTCTGGATGTTCTGCGTCCACATCCTGACCCGCGAGCACCCGTTCCTCGATCCGCAGATGTTCCGCGACCGGAACTTCCGCATCGGGCTGGTCTTCATCTTCGTGGTCGGGATCATCCTCTTGGCGAGCCTCGCGCTGCTGCCGCCGATGCTGTCGCGCATCCTTGGCTATCCGGTGATCACCACCGGCGTGGTCATGGCCCCGCGCGGGGTGGGGACGATGATCTCGATGCTGATCGTGGGGCGGCTGGTGCGCGTCGTCGACCCGCGCGCGCTGGTGCTGGCGGGCCTGACGCTGACCGCGCTGTCGCTTTACGAGATGACGGGCTTCACGCCGCAGATGGACAGCTGGCCGATCATCCGCAGCGGGGTGGTGCAGGGCCTGGGGCTGGGGCTGGTCTTCGTGCCCCTGTCCACCATCGCCTTCGCCACGCTGGAGCCGCGCTTCCGCGCCGATGCGACCAGCCTCTTCAGCCTGGTGCGCAACATCGGGTCCTCTATCGGGATTTCCATCGTGACGGCGGCGATGACGCGCAACGTCCAGATCAACCATGCCGAGCTTGGCGCCTTCATCCATCCCTACAATCCGCTGCTGGCGCAGGCGAATCCGGCGGCGATCACCGCAGACCCGGCGGCGCTGCAGATGCTGGACGGGCTGGTGAACCTGCAGGCGGCGATGATCTCCTACATCGACGACTTCCAATTGATGATGTGGGTCACGCTTTGCGCCATGCCGCTGGCGCTGATCCTGCGCCGCCCGGCCCGGAGGTGATCGCTGGGCCCCCATCTGCGCTTTGACGGCTGCTGCGATCTGCGTGCGTCAGCGGCAGGCTAGGCCACGCGGCGTCCCTGGACCCAGAGACCACGCACCGCTCCGGCAATCCCGATCCTGGAAACCCGGGCCAGGTCCGCCCGCGCCCCCAGCGCGATCTTGCCCCGATCCGGCAGCCCCACGGCTTCGGCAGGGGCCGAGGTGACGGTCGCAATTCCTCGGGCGGTATCGCCCCACAGATCCCCCAGCCTCAGCGCGGCCGAAAGGAGCGACGACGGCACGTAGTCGGAGGAGACGATGTCCAGAAGCCCGGCCTCGGCCAGCTCGGAAGCGGCGACATTGCCGGAGTGGCTGCCGCCCCGGATCAGGTTGGGGGCACCCATCATCACCTTGATGCCGTGGTCGTTGCAGGCCCGGGCGGCGTCGACGGTGGTGGGGAACTCGGCGAAGTGCACTCCGTGCCCTGCCGAACGGGCGACATGGCTGGGGTCGGTGTCGTCATGGCTGGCCAGGACCGCGCCGTAGCGGCGGGCGGCGGCAACGGCGGCCGCTTCGTGGGCGGTTCCGTGGCGGGCCGAAAGCGCCCTTTGCGTCGCCACATGGGTCTCGAATTCGGCCTCGCTGATGCCATGCTTGCCCATGACATACTTGCGCAGCTGGGTCAGGTCGCGGAACTGCCGCTCGCCTGGGGTATGGTCCATCAGGCTGACGATCCCGATCCGGTCTTCGGGACCGAACTTGTCCAGTTCCTCGACCAGGGTTTCCGAACAGACCTCGGCCCGCAAGTGCAGGAAATGGCTGATCTTCAGCGCCCCCTCGGCCCGAAGGCCCAGAATCTCGTCCGCCAGGGCGCGGGCATATTCGCCGTAGTTGGCCTTGGCGTTCGATATAACGGACCCCACGCGCAGGGCGTCGAAGACCGTGGTGATCCCGACGCTGGCCAGTTCCGCATCATGCGCGATGATCGCGGCGGCATGGGGCCAGTCGACCTTGGGACGGGGCTCGATGTGGCGTTCCAGGTTGTCGGTGTGCAGCTCGATCAGGCCGGGCAGCAAGAGGTCTCCGCCCAGGTCCTCGGCCCCGGCCGGCAGGGCCCGGCCCGCCGCGATATCCGCAATCCGGCCGTCCACGATGCGCAGCTGTCCGCGCAGGGTCCCGCCCGGCAGGACCAGGGTGGCATTGGCAAGGATGGTTTCGCTGGTCATCTCGTCCTCTTTGATCTTGCGGTCGGCGTCGTGCTGGCCTCTGGTGACACGGGCCCGTCACATCGGTGTGACAAATCCCGGTTACCCCGTCCGCCATGGATCAGATGCAGCGCTACGCCGTCTATTTCGCCCCGCGCGCGGGCGCTTTCGCGACCCTTGCCAACGCCTGGCTGGGCCGGGATCCGGTCACCGGGAGTGACCTGCCGCAGCCGGTTCTGCCCGGCATCGCCGACCCGCGCGCCATCACCACCGAGCCGCGGCGTTACGGGTTCCACGGCACGATCCGCGCGCCCTTCCGTCCGGTCGATGGCCTCGACGGGCCCCAGCTTCGCGGCCGGGTGGCCGGGCTGGCCGCGCGGCTGGCGCCCGTCGTCTGCGAGGGGCTGCGGGTCGAGATCCTGCACGGCTTCCTGGCCCTCACCCCGCTGGGCTGCGAGGCGGCGCTGCTGGAGCTTGGTGCGAAGGTGGTCGAGGGCACCGACGACCTGCGCGCGCTGCTGAACGAAGCCGAGATCGCCCGCCGCCGGCCGGAGCGCCTGTCCCCCCGCCAGCGCGAGCTTCTGCACCGCTGGGGCTATCCCTTCGTGATGGAGGAGTTCCGCTTCCACCTGACCCTGACCGACCGCCTGGGCGCGCCAGAGCCGATTCGCAAGGCGCTGGCGGCTTTCTTCGGCCCGGTCCTGCCGCAGCCCTTCGTGATCGAGGACCTGTGCCTGTTCGGCGAGGATTCGTCCGGCCGCTTCCATCTGCTGCACCGCTATCCCCTTGCCGGCTGAAGCGCGGCCAGCAGGCGCGCGATGCCGACTTCGGGCGTGGTGTCGTTGACCACGGTCCGAAACGCGATTCCCTCGGGCATCGCGAAGGCGGCGCGGGCCAGGCGGGCGGTGATGTCCTCGGCTGTCTCGCGGCCACGGGCGGCCAGGCGGAGGGCGAGGACGATGTCCGGCGCGGTGATCAGGATCACCCGCAAACCCGGAAAGACCACGGAAGCCCGCGGCAGGGCGGCGCGGCTGCCGTTGAAGACCACGTCGCCCGAGAGATCGACCTGGGCCTTCGGTATCCCGTAGTGCAGGCCATGCGCCTCCCAGGTCAGGGCGAAGTCGCCACGCGCGGCGCGGTGGGCGAAGTCCTCGGGGGTGACGCCCTCGAATTCCTCGCCTCCGGCTTCGGTCGGGCGGGTGATGACCCGGCGGACCAGGTGCAGGTCGGGACGGGCGGCCAGCGCGCCCCGGATCAGCGTATCCTTGCCCGCGCCCGAGGGGCCGACGATTGCGGTGATCATGCGGCGGCCTTCGGGGTGAAGCCGGTCACGTCGACCAGCCGGTCGCAGACCCGGGACCGGGCGGCCTCGTCGTGGAAGATGCCCAGGATGGCCGCCCCGCGCGCCTTGGCCTCTTCGATCAGGGCCAGCACCACCTCGCGGTTGGCGGCGTCGAGGCTGGCGGTGGGTTCGTCGAGAAGAAGCGCCGGATAGGCATGGGCGAAGCCGCGGGCGATGTTGACCCGCTGCTGCTCGCCGCCCGAGAAGGTGGTGGGCGAGAGGGTCCAGAGGCGTTCCGGAATGTTCAGCCGCTTCAGGAGCGTTGCCGCCCGATCCCGCGCCTCGCCTGCCGGGGTCCCCAGGGCGAGCAGCGGCTCGGCCACCACGTCCAGCGTCGGCACGCGGGGGACGACGCGGAGGAACTGGCTGACATAGCCCAGCGTCTCGCGCCGGAGTGCGATGATCTGGCGCGGTTCGGCTGTGGCGATGTCCAGGTCCCCGACGCGCAGGCTGCCCCCGGCGGTCAGGTAGTTGCCGTAGACCATCCGCATCAACGTGGATTTCCCTGCGCCCGACTGGCCGGTCAGCCCGACGCATTCGCCGGGGCCGAGGGTCAGCGTTGCGCCGCCCATGACCGGGATCACTGCGCCGCCCTGGTTGTGCAAGGTGAAGTTCTTCGACAGGTTCTCGATACGGATCATGGGCTTACACCTGCAGGACAGAGGAAACGAGCAGCTGGGTATAGGCGTGCTGCGGGTCGTCCAGCACCTGATCGGTCAGGCCCTGCTCCACCACGCGGCCGCCCTTCATCACCATCAGACGGTGCGCAAGCAGACGGACCACGGCAAGGTCATGGGTCACGATCACCACCGACAGGCCGAGGTCCCGCACCAGCCCGCGCAGCAGGTCCAGAAGGCGGGCCTGCACGCTGACGTCGAGGCCGCCGGTGGGTTCATCCATGAACACCAGTCGCGGCGAGGTCACCAGATTGCGCGCGATCTGCAACCGCTGCTGCATGCCCCCCGAGAAGGCCGAGGGCCGGTCGTCGATCCGGTCGGCCGCGATCTCGACCCGGCCCAGCCAGTCGACCGCCCTGCCGCGGATCTGTCCGTAGTGCCGTGCGCCGACGGCCATCAGCCGCTCGCCCACGTTGCCGCCCGCGCTGACCCCCATCCGCAACCCGTCGCGCGGATTCTGGTGGACATAGGCCCAGTCGGTGCGCGACAGGCGCCGCCGGTCGGTCTCGGACATCGCCAGCACGTCGCGCCCGTCATAGCTGATCCGCCCGAGGTCCGGGCAGTGGTGGCCCGCCAGGCAGGAAAGCAGCGTCGACTTGCCCGAGCCGCTTTCGCCGACGATCCCCAGCACCTCGCCGGGGTAGAGCTCGAAGGAGACATCCGCGCAGCCGATGCGGGGGCCGTAGCGTTTCGTAAGGTTTTCGACCGTCAGGAGCGGCTGGTCGGGGGCGCGGGTTCTCTGCGGGAATTCGAACGGGTCTTGCAGGGTCATGCGGCTTCTCCCAGGCGGCCGACATGGCCCTTTGCCCGCCGTCCGGCGCAGAAATCGGTGTCGGAGCAGACGAACATCCGCCCGCCGGTATCGTCGGTGATCACCTCGTCGAGGTAGCTGTGCTTCGCCCCGCAAAGGTCGCAGTCATGCGGCGCCTTGGTGGCGTGGAACGGGTGATCCTCGAAATCCAGGCTCACCGCTTCGGTCCAGGGCGGCAGGGCGTAGATCCGCTGCTCGCGCCCCGCGCCGAAGAGCTGGATCGCCGGGTTGCCCGAGAGCTTCGGATTGTCGAACCGGGGGATCGGCGAGGGGTCCATCACATAGCGTCCCTCGACCTTGACCGGATAGGCGTAGGAGGTCGCGATCTGGCCGTGCCGGGCGATGTCCTCGTAGAGCTTGACGTGCATGAGGCCGTATTCCTCCAGCTCATGCATCTTCCGCGTCTCGGTCTCGCGCGGTTCCAGGAAGCGCAGGGGCTCGGGGATCGGAACCTGGTAGACCAGGATCTGGCCTTCGGCCAGCGGCGTCTCGGGGATGCGGTGACGGGTCTGGATCACGGTGGCCTCGGCGGTGGCTTCGGTCACCCCGACCCCGGCGGTGCGCTGGAAGAAGCGGCGGATCGAGACCGCGTTGGTGGTGTCGTCCGCGCCCTGGTCGATGACCTTCAGCCGGTCCCCGGGCACCAGGCAGGCCGCCGTCACCTGCACCCCGCCGGTGCCCCAGCCATAGGGCATCGGCATCTCGCGGCTCGCGAAGGGGACCTGGTAGCCCGGCACCGCGATCCCCTTCAGGATCGCCCGCCGGATCATCCGCTTGGTCTGTTCGTCGAGATAGGCGAAGTTGTAAGCCTGATCGGTCATTCCGCAGCCTCTTGCATGGGATCCGCCTCGGCCCGCAGCCGCCGGACCAGCTCCAGCTCGGCCTGGAAGTCGACGTAATGCGGCAGCTTGATATGTTCCAGGAAGCCGGTGGCCTGGATATTGTCGCAATGCATCAGGACGAATTCCTCGTCCTGCGCCGGCGCGCCGGTGTCATCCTCGCCCAGTTCCCGCCAGCGCAGGGCGCGGTCGACGAGGCTCATCGCGATGGCCTTGCGCTCCGACTGGCCGAAGACCAGGCCATAGCCCCGGGTGAACTGCGGCGGCTCGGTGCGGCTGCCCTTGAACTGGTTTACCGTCTCGCATTCGGTCAGCTCGACCTCGCCGACCTCGACCGCGAAGCCCAACTCGGGGATCTCGACCTCGACCGCGACCTTGCCGATCCGCAGCTCGCCCACGAAGGCATGGGTCCGGCCATAGCCGCGCTGGGTGGAATAGGCCAGGCCGAGGACGAAGCCCTCGTCCCCCCGCGCCAGCGCCTGCAGCCGCAGCGCCCGGTCGGCCGGAAGCTCCATCGGCTCGCGCGTCAGGTCGGGGGGCGAGATGTCGTCGGGCGCGGCCGCCTCGATCAGCCCGTCACGGTTCAGGAAGCCGGTGACATGCGGGACGCGGGACGCGGGCGGCGCATCGTCGGCGGCGGCCCGAGCGACCGCAGGCTCGCCCTCGGCCATCAGCGCGAAGTCCAGCAGCCGATGGGTATAGTCGAAGGTCGGCCCCAGCACCTGACCGCCGGGCAGGTCCTTGAAGGTTGCCGAAATCCGCCGGTCCACCGCCATCGCGCCGGTCTCTACCGGCAGCGAGCCCGCCAGGCGCGGCAGCGTGGTGCGATAGGCGCGGATCAGGAAGACCGCCTCGATCAGGTCGCCGCGCGCCTGCTTGATCGCCAGCGCCGCGAGGTCGGGGTCGTAGAGCGAACCCTCGGACATTACCCGGTTGACGGCCAGCTTCATCTGCTCGCGGATCTGGGCGATGGTCAGTTCGGGCACCGCAGGGTTGCCCCGGCGTTCCTCGGCCAGCCATTGGTGCGCATTGTCGATGGCGCGCTCGCCACCCTTGACGGCTACATACATCAGATCGCCTCCACGCGGGTGGACCGGGGCAGGCCGGCGATGCGGTCGCCGGCGGTGAAGAGCGTGTCGAAGCCCAGCGGGAACAGCGCCCGGTTGGCGCGGAAAGCCGCGGTTTCGGGCAGGTTCAGCCAGGCGGCCGTCTCGATCCCCGGCCCGGTCAGGCAGGGGCCGTGCGGAGCAAGCCGGTCGCATTCGACGATCAGCGTGGCCGAGCGGTCGGGATAGTCGGGCTGGCCGATCCGGAAGCGGCTGACGGGGTGCAGCGCCGACCAGGTGCCGAGGGCGAAGTCGGCGTCCTCGGCCGAGGCCAGCGGCGCGCCGGTGTGAAAGGCCACCCAGTCGCGCACCACCGGGCAGTCGGCGTCCCCGGCAAGGTGCAGGCGCGTCGTCGGGTCGGCCAGGACCAGCAGCGCGACGCCGGCCGCAATGGACAGCGGCGCCGGGGGCTGGGCGCCCGCGATCTTGCGGATCGTACCGGGGCGCGCCATCGCCTCCAGTATCTCGCGAAAGGCGCGGGCGGACTGGACGGAGGCCTCCGTGAAGCCGCCTTCAAGCGCGTGAGCGGTCATTTGTCCTCTCCCCGAACCATGGTGAAGAAATCGACCCTGGTGCCTGCGGCCTTTGCGGCCCGATCGGAGCGGGCGGCAGTGGCCTCGGCGGAAAGCGGCGCAACGATGCGTGCGGCCAGGTCCGGCGCGGCTTCCGTCTGCATCAAAGCATCGACGGCCGCAGCCCGCAGCGCATGGCCCCTGTCGCGGCCCTGGACCCAGGCGTGCCCCACCTCTCCCGAGGCGAGCCGGACCGAGGCACGGGTCACGGTCATTTCACCGAGGTTGAAGGCCGCGCCGGTGGCCCCGACCCGCCCTCGAACCATCACCGCGCCGATCTCGGGCTGGCGGAGGACGGTGTGCGGCGGAAGCTCCGGCATGAGTGCGGCCAGCCGGGCGGGAGGGGCCTTGGCTAGCGTGGCCATCCAGGTCTTGCGGGCCGGGGGCGAAGCGTCGGTCATCTGAATCTCGACAAGTTGAGGGGTTGTCCAGTGTTCTATACAACTATACAAATCATACTCGACGGGCGGCCCCCGGCCAACCGGAGAGTTGTGAATTTTTCATGACGGGATAAGCCCTTGAAAGAAGCCATCTGGTCCGCCATCGCGACCGCCCTGACCAAAGAGATCGCCGCCGGACACTACCGTCCCGGCGACCGTCTGCCGACCGAGGCGGTGCTGGCGGCACGCTTCGGGGTGAACCGGCACACGGTCCGCCATGCGCTGGCTTCCCTGGCCGAGCGCGGATTGCTGCATTCCCGCCAGGGCGCGGGGGTCTTCGTGGCGCAGCAGCCCACGGACTATCCGCTGGGTCGCCGGGTGCGGTTCCATCAGAACGTGCTGGCGGCGGGGCGGACCCCCTCGCGCAGGATCAGCCGGGCCGAGACGCGGCCTTGCGATGTCGAGGAAGCGCGGGCGCTGCGGCTGACGGTGGGCGAGCCGGTGCAGGTGGTGGAGGGGGTCTCGCTGGCCGATGGACAGCCGATCGCGGCTTTCCGGTCGGTCTTTCCGGCCGCCCGGTTTCCTGACCTCCCGGCCTCGGTTCGCGAGACGGGATCGATCACCCGGTCGCTCGCGGCCGCGGGCCTGACCGACTACACCCGGGCCGAGACCCGGTTGACGGCGCAGCTCGCCGATCCGGTGCTGGCGGTGGCGCTTTCCGTGCGGCCCGGCGCGCCGGTGATGCGGACAGTCGCGGTGAACGTCGACCCCGGCGGCGTGCCGGTCGAGTTGGGCATGACCTGGTTCGCGGGCGAGCGGGTCACGCTGACGGTGGCGGATCAGCCCTGATATTTGTCGAGGAATTCCTCGGCCTTCAGCGCGCGGAAATCCATCAGCGCAGAGCGGAGGCGGTCGTGGCGCCAGTCCCACCAGGCGAGCGCCATCAGGCGGTCGGCAGTGCGGGCGTCAAAGCGGGGACGGAGCGGCTGGGCCGGGATGCCGGCCATGATCATGTAGGGGGGCACGTCCTTGGTGACGACCGCGCCCGAGGCGACGATGGCCCCGACGCCGACGGTCACTTCGGGTTTCACGATCACTCCGTGACCCAGCCAGGTATCCGGTCCGATCACGGTGCGGCGGCTGGCGCGGTGGGCCATGAAGGCGGCATCGTCGGGGATGTCGTCCCAGTAGTTGGTCGAGCGGTAGAGGAAGTGGTGCAGGCTCGCGGTCTCCAGCGGGTGGTCGGTCGGGCCGATCCGGGTCATCGCGGCGATGTTGGCGAACTTGCCGACGGTGGTGTTGGCGATGTCGGAGAGGCGGTCGCAGTAGGAATAGGCTTCGAAGGTGGAATTGAGGATGCGGGAGCCTTCGCCGACCTCGGTCCAGGAGGCGAAGGTGGAGTTCACGATCAGGCAGCCGGGATGGATCACCGCGCCGTCGGGAGAGAGGCGGTGTCCACGCGTGGACACCTGACCGGAGGAAGTCTTTTCAATGGGTTGGTCTCGGCCGGTCATCTTTGGGTAACTTTCGGGCGGAGTGCCGGGCAGGGGTGGTTTTCAGAATGAGCGCCTGCGGCGCGCGCCTTTCGTCTCGTCGGCCCCCCCTCGGACTTTGGCGGGTTCACCCCCAAACGCCCAGGATACTTGCGCCAGCATGAGAGACGGGCGGGCATGGGTTCAGCTGCCCTTGATCAGCTTGCGCCGCAGCCAGCCGGAGAGGCTGTCCATCAGCATGACCATCAGCACGATGAGGACCATGTAGTAGGCGACTTCCTCCCAGTCCTTCTGGGTGATGATCGCCTGGGTCAGGAGAAGCCCGATGCCGCCGCCGACGATGGCGCCGATCACGGTGGCGCTGCGGGTATTCGATTCCAGGTAGTAGAGGATCTGGCTGAGAAGCACCGGCGTCACCTGGGGGATCACTCCGAAACGGGCGCGTTGCAGGCTGTTCGCGCCGGTGGACTGGATGCCTTCGACCTGCTTCTCGTCGATGTTCTCCAGCGCCTCGGAGAAGGTCTTGCCGAAGGTGCCGGTATCGGTCAGCGCAATGGCGATGGCGCCGGTCATCGGACCGGGGCCGAAGGCGCGCGACAGGATGATGGTCCAGATCAGCCCGTCCACGCCGCGGATGAAGTCGAAGACGCGGCGGGCGGCAAAGCGCAGGGGGCCGAGCGGGCTGAAGTTGCGGGCGGCGAGGAAGCCGAGCGGCAGGGCGACCAGCGCGGCCGTCATGGTGCCGAGGAAGGCCATCAGGATCGTCTCGAAGATCGCCCAGGCGACATCGCCATGCCGCCACATCTTGTTGGTCCAGAATTCGGAGACCATGTAGCCGAGGTTGCTGCGGGCCGGGTCGATCCGGTCGCCGGTGGCGGCCAGCGCGATCAACTCGCCCCAGGACTTGCCGTAGAACGGACTGTCGAGGGTGAAGAACCAGAGTTCCCAGCCCGGTTCGTAGCGGAAGGTTTCCACCTTGGAGCGGGAATAGCTGAAACGCCCTTGGTCGGTGGTGACCGAGACCTTGTTCTCGGCCACCGAGATCCAGTCGGGGATGGGCTGCGGCGCGGTCAGGACAGGCTTGCCGCCCTGGGGCCGGATGTCGATGGTGCCATAGCCCGGCACGGCATAGCGCGCGCCGGCATCGTCGTAGGTGACGATATGGCCGTCCCCGAGGTCGATGGTGGTCACCGTCCCGTCGCTGGTGACCCAATCGGGCAGCATCCCGCCGGGATAGGTGCCCTTGTTCTCGCCCTCGATGGCGATGGTGACGGCATCCGTCCGGTTGTCGCGGGTGACATGGGTCTTGTGCGACCAGAAATCGCCCAGAAGGATCGCGGCATTGTCGAAGCGGGCGCGTTGGACAAGGCCCGCGAGGTCGAAGCTGATGGCCGCATAGATCAGGTAGACGAGGATCGCGGCGGGGATGGCGAAGGCCAGGCGGGTCCGGGCCGCGAAGCGGCGGGTCACCGTGCCGGCGAGGCCGGGTGCATGCATGGCGGTCATCGGGGGGCCCCCTGGTCAGGCGTGTGTGCCCCCCCTCCCCATCCCTCCCCCACGCGGGGGGAGGGAGGCGCGGGGCGGGAGGGGCTGCGCGCGGGTTGGACCGGGTGGCTCCCCTCCCCCTTTGTGGGGAGGGGATGGGGGTGGGGGGCTGCGTCAGAAGTGGTGCGCATGTCAGTTCCCTTTCACCAGCTTCTGCCGGTAGCGGTCGGAGACCTGGTCGATCACGACGATGGTCACGAACAGAAGCGCGAAGATGGCGACGACCTCGTCATAGCGGCCCTGACCCCACTGCATCGCGAGTTTCAGGTCATGGCCGATGCCGCCCTCGCCGACGAAGCCGAGGATCGCGCTGGCGCGGACGTTGATCTCGAAGCGGAGGAGCGCGTAGCTCAGCCAGTTGGGCGCGACCTGGGGGATGACGCCCAGCCACATGCGCTGCGACCAGTTGGCGCCCACGGAGGCGAGGCCTTCCACCGGCTTCAGGTCGGCATTCTCGGCCACTTCGGAGAAGAGCTTGCCGAGCGCGCCGCCGGTATGCAGCGCGATGGCGATGACGGCGGGGACCGGGCCGCCGCCGAGGATGTAGATCAAGACCAGCGCGATGACGATCTCGGGGATGGCGCGCAGGGCGTCCATCGTGCGGCGGAACAGGGGGATCAGGCGCGGCCAGCGGGCCAGGCCCCGGGTGGCGAGCAGCGACAGCGACATCGCCGCCAGCGCGCCCAGCAGCGTGGCGACGGCGGCGATGTTGATCGTCTCGACCAGGGCGGGGATGTGGTCCCAAAAGATCGCCGGCAGAAGCGCCCGCTTTTCCCATGCTTCCGAGAGGACCTCGGCGGGGAAGGCGAAGATCTGGTGCAGCCCGTCGAGGAAGCCGCCGGCATTGCGGTCTTCGGCGAGCCTCCAGCCCGAGGCCATGAGGGCGATGAAGACCAGGAGGAGGATGCCGCCATACATCCGCTTGCGGCGCACCAGTTCGAGATAGGCCGCGCGTGGATCGGCAAGGTTCGGGCGTTGGCCCTGTTCGGGGCCGAAGGCGGCGTCAACCATCTGATGATCCGTTCAAGAGGAAAAGGCCGGACCCAGCGGGGAGCGTCGGGGTCCGGCCGGCAGGATGGCTCAGGTGCCTTCCTGCATCTTGCGGGCGGCGAGGATTCCGTCATAGGCCGAGTGCTCGACCGGAACGAAATCCTTGGCCTCGCCCGCGGCGACCGCATAGGCGCATTCGGGGTCGGTTTCCCAGAGGTCGGCGGTAAGCTGGGTCACCTTGTCCTTGACCTCCTGCGGCAGGGCCTTGCGCACCACCATCGGGCCTTCCGGGATCAGGGCCGAACGCCAGATCTCGACCAGGTTCGACATGTCGACCAGGCCCGCATCGGCGGCCTTGCGGAAGGCGCCCGAGTTGTAGCCGTCTTCCCAGTTGCCCAGGCCGTCGGCCCAGGCCACGCCCGCGTCGAAGTCGCCGTTCGCGACGCCGACGATGGTCTGCTCGTGCCCGCCGGACATCTTCACCTCGCCGAAGTAGGACGTCAGGTCGCCGTATGTCGCGGCCAGTTCGGCGCCGGGGACGAGGTAGCCCGAGGTGGAGTTCGGGTCGGCGAAGGCGAAGACCTTGCCCTTGGCCTCGTCCATCGAGGTGATGCCGGTGTCCTTGCGGGTGAAGCCGATCGAGTAGTAGCCGGTCGAGCCGTCGACATTCTGCTTGGTGAGCTTGACTTCCACCGCTTCGGGGTCGGTCAGGTAGACTTTGGCGTAGCCCGAGGCGCCGAGCCAGGCATAGTCGAGCGTGCCCCCGAGAAGGCCCTGGATGACGCCGTCGTAGTCGGCGGGGGTGAAGAGCTTGACCGGGACGCCAAGCTCGGCCTCCAGTCTGGCGCGGAAGCATTCGTTCGAGGTCAGGCGGTCCTGGGCGTTCTCGCCGCCGAGGATGCCGATATTGAACCCGGTGATCTCCTGGGCTGCGGCCGAGGTGGCCGTCAGCGCGACGAGGGCGGTTGCAGTCAGCAGCTTTTGCATGGTTTCTCCGTGGGTTGGTCGTTCAGGTCACGACAGCATCAGGTCCGCATAGCTGCGGTCCGGGCTGGTGTCGGCGGGGATGGCGGTCGAGGTCGCGGCTTCGTTGAAGCTGGCGTCGGCGCCGTAGATCTCGCGGGCGATGCCGGTGGACAGCTGCGCGGGCGTGCCGTCGAAGACGATGCGACCGTCGCGCATGCCGATCACGCGGTCGCAGTAGCGGCGGGCGGTGTCGAGGGTGTGGAGGTTGGCGATGACCATGCGGCCGTCCTCGACGTTGATGCGCTTCAGCGTGTCCATCACCACCTGGGCGTTCATCGGGTCGAGCGAGGCGATGGGCTCGTCGGCCAGGATGATCTTCGGGTCCTGCATCAACGCACGGGCGATGGCGACGCGCTGCTGCTGGCCGCCCGACAGCGCCTCGGCGCGTTTCGGGGCCTGTTCGGCGATGCCGAGGCGGTCGAGGATCTCCAGCGCCTTCAGGATGTCGGCGCGGGGCCAGAGGTTGAACAGGGTCTGGAGCGTGGAGCGGCGGTTCAGGATGCCGTGCAGCACGTTGGAGGCGACGTCCATCCGGGGCACCAGGTTGAACTGCTGGAAGATCATCGCGCAGTGCGATTGCCAGGCGCGGGCTTCCGCGCCCTTCAGGGACAGCACGTCGCGGCCATCGACGCGGATTTCCCCCGCAGTCGCGTCCAGAAGCCGGTTCATCATGCGCAGGAAAGTGGACTTTCCCGCACCCGAGCGGCCGATGATGCCGACGAAGGCCGGGCGGTCGATCCGGAAGCTGATGTTGTCGACGGCGGCCTTCCGGCCGAACATCCGCGTCACGCCCTGCACGTCCAGCATCGGTGGTCCCTCGCTTTGGTCTGGGAAGGTCCTAGCGGGCGGATGTGACAGGCTGTCGAAGTCTGAATGAAGCTTGAGTGACGGTGCCTGCCACCTGACATGGCGCGGCCAGGCACAGGCCCCGGGCCCTTCAGGGCGGGGGCGGCGAGCGCCAGGCGGATTTCGTGGAAGATCAGCGCGATGCCGGGGGCAGGGCAGAATAGCCGGGGCGCCCGGAAACCCAGGTGCGCAGGGGAGCTGGGGCCTGGGCCTCGGGCCAGTCGAGGAGGATGAGGTCGGCGCGCTGGCCGGGGGCGATGCGGCCCCGGTCGGTCAGGCCCATGGCACGGGCCGGATTCAGCGAGACGAGCTTCCAGAGCGCGGGCAGCGGTGCGACGCGATCGGCATGCAGCCGCACCATCGCCCCCAGCATCGCGGGGTAGAAGTAGTCCGAGGCAAGGATGTCGCAGAGACCCCGCGCGATCATCTGCGCAGCACCGGGGCTGCCCAGATGACTGCCGCCGCGCATGGCGTTCGGCGCACCGAGGACGATGGGGTCGCCGGCATCGCGCGCGGCAAGGAAGACGCGGTCATGCATGGGGAACTCGGCCACCGTCGCGCCGAGGCTGCGATAGTAGGCGCGGGTTTCTGCCTGGCTGTCGTCATGGGACAGCATCGGGGCCCCCTGCGCCCGGGCCAGCGCGGCCATCCGGGCGATATGGCCCGGAACTTCTGCCCGGCGGTCCCAGACCCTGGTCAGCAGCGCCACGTAGCCCTCGGGCGAGATTTGGGCGCGGCGGGCCTGCTCGGCGATCTTCTTCACGAAGCGCGGGGCATCGAAGGGCGTGACCGGATAGTCGGGGACCTGGTCGAAGGGCCGATCCTGGACCGGCACGTCCGGGTGCAGGAGCATCGAGGTCGTATGGTCGTTGAACGCCAGCGCCGGCCGGTCGGGACCGGCCAGGGCCTGGGCGATCAGGGGTTCCGCCTCGGGGCAGAAGGTCTCCCACCGCAGTTGCAGGCGGTTCTCGGCGGTCAGGCGCGGGCGAAGGCGCTCCAGCGCGCGGACAACCTGCCAGCCGGTATCGACGCTGCGAAGGCCCGGCTCCCAGGAGAGGGTCAGGGCATGGTAGGCGGTGGCGATGCCGTTCGAAGCAAGCTGGCGGTCGGTCTCCAGAAGCGCGGTTTCGACGGGTGCCATCACCGCGGGGCGCGGCATGAGCTGACGCTCGAAGGCATCGCCGTGGATGTCGACGAAGGCGGGAGCGAGGATGCGGCCGCGGGCAGGAATCACGGTGGCCCCGTCGCGGGCCCCGTCGATCCCGGTTATCCGCCCGGATTCGATGCGGACCGAAGCCGTCTCGATCCGCTCGTCCAGGATGACGCGGGCGCCTTCGATCAGTTCGGCGCTCATCCCAGGCGCTCCGCCAGAAGGTGCCAGTGCCAGGAGCCGGGCCTTTCATGCGGCCGGTCGAAGAGGGTGAGGATCTCGAAGCCCCACATCAGCGACAGAAGGTCGGGCGCGGCGCAGAAGTAGTGCGGGTGGATCTTGTCGCCTTCACCCTCGAAGACCCAGGTGTTGCGGCTGATCTCGCGGCCCTTGGCCTTGGCCTGCTCCACCGGAAGGCGGCGAGCGGACAGCATGGTGGCCATGAACGTGCCCCCCGGGCGGGTGACGCGGGCGACTTCGGCCAGTGCGCGGCGGACGACGCTTTCGTCGCCGTGGTAGATCACGTTCCACGCGAGCACATGGTCGAAGCTGGCGGTCTCGAAGGGCAGGTCGGTCATCGGGGCCCGCACGGCGTCGATGGCCAGACCCCTGGCGAAGGCGGCTGCGGCAACGGCGGCGGTGGCAGCCTCGGAAGCGTCGAGCGCGGTGACCTGGTGGCCGGCTTGCGCGAAGGCAAGCGCATGGCGGCCGATCCCCGCGCCGAGGTCCAGGATGCGCGAACCGGGGAGGAGGGTGTTGGAGTGGTCGATGGCCCAGGGCTCGGGCAAGGCCCAGGGCGAGGTGCCGTCGGCCTTCTGCCACTCGGTGTTCCAGTAGAGATGCGCGGTGTCGGTGAGCATGTGGTTCATATCAATTTCCTGCGAATCCAGCCCGACCCCTGTTCGACGGCGACGACCAGGAGGAGCATGAGAAGGATGATCGCCAGCGCCTCGTCGTAGTTGAAGAGATCGAAGGCGACCTTGAGGTCCACCCCGATGCCACCGGCCCCGACGAGGCCCAGGGCAGCGGAGCCGCGCACGGATTTCTCCAGCGCAAAAAGCGAGGTGGCGGTGAAGGAGGGAAGGCAGGCCGGGAGGACGGCCGAGCCGATGATGCCGAGGCGGCTGGCCCCGATGGCGCGCAGCGCGTCTTGCGGGCCGGGGTCGGTTTCCTCCATCGCCTCGGCGAAGAAGCGCCCCGCGAAGCCGATCTTGTCGACCATGATCGCCATGACCCCGGCGGCCGGACCGAGGCCGACGATGATGATGAAGATGATCGCCCAGACCAGGTCCGGCACCGTGCGGAACAGCGCGATGAGGGCGCGGGCGGCGTGGCGGACCAGCGGGTGCGGCGAGAGGCGGTCGGTGGCGAGGATGGCGAAGGGAAGCGCGAGAAGAAGGCCGAGGAAGCAGCCGGCTACGGCCATCTGCAACGTCTCGAGGAGCTTCCAGGCGATGGGCGCGATCCGGGTGAAGTCCGGCGGGACCATCTGGGTCAGCATCCCCGAGGGGGCGAAAAGCCGGGCGAAGCCGCTGCCCAGTTTCTCGGGCGCGGGGGCGGTGGCGGCAAGCGAAGTGACGACCAGCGCCAGCACGGAAAGGAGGGCCGCATATTCGACGAGGCTGCGGTGCCGGAAGCGGGCGGGGGCAAGCGCGGTCATGCGGCCTCCGCGTGGTCGAAGAACCGGCGCAGGCTGGTGGGGTTGGCGCGGCTGGTGGGCAGGTCCAGGGCGATCCGGCCGTTGGCCAGGCCGAGAATGCGGTCGGAAAAGCGCAGGGTGTGTTCGAGCCGGTGCGAGATGACGAGAAGCGAGAGACCCTCTTCCCGGACGAGATCGAGGAGGAGGGACATGACCTCTTCCCCGGTCTGGGGATCAAGGCTGGCGTCGGGCTCATCGGCCAGGATGAAGGCGGGGCGCTGCATCAGCATCCGGGCGATGGCGACGCGCTGCTGCTGGCCGCCCGACAGGCTGTCGACGCGGAGGAGCGCCCGGTCGGCCAGGCCCACGCGGGCCAGGCATTCCATCGCCTCGCCGCGCACCGGCGCCGGGGCCAGCGACTGCGCCCAGGCGTGGGGGCCGGACATCCGGGCCTGCACGCCGTGGATCACGTTCGACAGGGCCGAAAGGCGGGGAACGAGGTTATGTCGCTGCCAGACGATGCCGACCTCGGCCCGCAGGCGGCGCAACGCGCGCGGCGCCAGCATGGGCACGTCGCGGCCGAGCATGCGGATCTCGCCGGAGGTCGGCTCGACCAGGCGGACGAGACAGCGCAGGAGGGTGGATTTGCCCGATCCGTTCGCCCCGATCAGCGCCGTTGCCTGGCCGGGTGACAGGGTGAAGTCCAGGCCCCGCAGCACCTGACGGCCGGGGAAGGCCTTGGTCAGGCCGGCTACGGCAAGGACCGGCTCTGCGCGCGCAGAGCCGGCCAGCGCCTGCGGGGGAAGGGGCGCGTTCATGCCCGGATCACTCGCCGACGAATTCGGTGAACTCGGTGATGCCGATGTTCTCGAACATCCTGCGCACCACGTCGTAGTCGGCATCCGTCACCGTGGGGTTGAACGTGCCGCCGATATACTTGGCGTTCTCCTCGGTCGAGGTCAGCGCCGCCAGGATTTCGGCGCCGTGGTCGGCGAAGGTCTGGCGGACGGTTTCCACCACCTCGGGCGAGACCTTGGCCGAGGCGAGCAGGATGTCGTCCGGCAGTTGCGGACCTTTCACCAGGACGCGGAACTTCTGGTCCGGGAATTTCCCGGCGATGCTGTCGAGATGGGTGCGGTTCAGGCCGATCCCGGCGATCTCGCCCTTGATCAGCGCCTCGACCGCGACGTTGCGGTTCAGGAACACCGGCTGGTAGTCCACCGCATAGGTCAGCCCTTGCCCGGCCAGCAGGTCCACCGGGCCCAGGTGCTGCGAGGTCGAGCCGATCTCGCCGAACGAGACCATCTGGCCTTTCAGGTCGGCGGGCATCTTCACCGGGCTGTCCTCCAGCACGACGACCGTGGAGTAGTAATCCGGGCGCACCCAGGTCACGACCGGCCGGGCATCGAGGCGCGCGTTGAAGACGACATATTCTGCCGGGCCGGTCAGAACGAAATCGACCTGGTCCGCCGCCATCGCCTCGACTGCCACGGTGCGGCCCGAGACCGGGAAGAACTCGACCTTCAGCCCCGAGGCGGCTTCGAACGCTTCCTTGAACGGCCCCATCTCGCGCTGCATCGCTTCCATCCCGTCGATGTCGGTGACGGCGAAGCGGATGGTCTCCTGAGCGGTGGAAGCGGTTGCGGAGGCGATCGCAATGGCCAGAAGGCCCGAGGCGAGGAGGTGTTTCATGAGGATGACGTCCTTTCAGGTGAACTGAGCGGACGGCTAGCAGTCAAAGACTACAGTGGCGCGATGGAGAGATCACAGGACTGCGACAGCCCGGTCGTTTCCGGGTGGACACGGGCGTCGGCGGGCGGAGAGATGCGCCGTCTTCGCCGAATCAAGCAAGATTGTTGCTTGTATGGGCTGCCCGTCCGGAGAGGTCGACCGGAACCTGCGCTGCGAAGCAGAGGTGTGTTCCGCGTCAGCTGTCCGGAGAAATGTTCCGGATCGAAGCGGCGGCCCTGCAGGTATCTGTCATTTCGGGAATTTTCTGTTGGTCGGAGCGAGAGGAACATAACCCTGTTATTCGCAACCCGCTGATCATGCACAAGGTATTGACGAACAAACACTTATCACGAAGAACTGTTCCGGACTGGTGTTCCGGACGGGTGTGCCGGGAAGAGCTGATCGGGAGCTTCTCTTGCGTGACGCAACCTATCTCACGAGGCGCGACGGCGTCTACTACGCGCGTATTGATGTGCCTCTGGATCTGGTGACGGTCCTGAAGACACGAACCAAGAAGCGATCGCTCAAGACCAAGGACAAGGTCGAAGCCAAGCGGCTGGTCTGGCCAGTGATCACAGAATGGCAGAGGGAGTTTGACGAGATACGCGCGCGTCGGTCGCTCGTGGATGCGGATCGACAGTTCGCTGTCTGGGAGCATTACACCGCCGCGCTCGATCGTGACGAGGCGGAACGAGCGGCGATACCTGGGCAAGCTGATCTGGATCGCATCAAGGCGGACCTGCTTTTGCGTGTCGAGAAAGGGCAGATCACCGGCACGACCCCATTGTCGATAATTGATGCCACACTCGAATTGAAGCACGCGCAGACCGTAGCCAAGCTCTCTGCGAACGCACGCCGCGCGAAACTCGCCGAGCTGAAGAAGCATCTGTCCGTCGGCGAGACGGCCCTGATCGCACACGAAGTTGAGGATTACCTTAAGCGTAACGGCCTCTTCGTCGAACGCTCTAGTCTGGATTGGATCAGTCTCGCACGGCACTTGATGCGCGCAGAGGTGGAGGCTCTTGAACGCTCGCTAGAGCGCGATCTTGGCGATTTTACCGGCCAGCCGCGTGACCCCTTGGTTAAGCCGCCGACCCTCGACAGAAGAGGGGCGTCCGCCGTGGCGGCACCCGGAGAAAGCATCGCCGAGGCTGTGGCAGCTTTCAGAAAAGAGAATCCGCGTAACGTCAGCAAGAGCCGGATCGAAGAGGCATGCCGGGACATCTCTATCTTCATCGATACCGTGGGTCCCGGCTTCCCAGTGGCGAACATCTCGAAAAAACAGGTTCGGGAGTGGAAGGCGCTTCTGATGGAGTATCCTGTGCGGGCCACGGAGGTGACCGAGTTCCGTGGGATGACCATGGCGCAGACGGTCGAGGCGAACAGGGAGAAGAAGAGGCCGGTCCTCTCAGACAGGACCGTGAACCGTTACCTCTCAAGTCTGTCAGCCTTCTGTTCCTGGGCAGAGGCTAACGGCTACATCAGCGCAAACCCGTGCTCGGGGATGGCCTTGCCCAAGGAGCGCCGGACGAAAACGCTACCCTTTTCGACCGATCAGTTGAACATCCTGTTCAAATCGCCGCTCTTCATGGGGGCGCAAAGCGACACCGAGTGGAGGAACATCGCGAAGCCCGGTGACGTCAGAATCCGCGACCATCGGTTCTGGGTTCCCCTGATCATGCTGTTCTCCGGCGCCCGCCCGGGGGAGATCGGCCAGCTCGCAGTAAGCGACGTGCGCCAGGAGCATGGCCACTGGATCATGCACATCACGACCGAGGGCGAAGCGCACGCCGAGGGGAAATCGGTCAAGACAGCTGGTTCGATGCGCGTTCTTCCCATTCACCCCCAACTCATGAAGCTCGGGTTTCTGGATTATCATGCTGAGCGAGCAGCCGCCGGTGACAAGCAGCTATTCCCAGGTGCCAAGCGCAACGAGCGTGGTCAGATGATGTCCGACTACTCGCGGGAGTTCGGCAAGTATCTCACTCGCATCGGCCTGAAGGCAGGGCGAGGTCTGTCGCTCTACTCGTTCAGGCATGGGGCCGCCGATGCGCTTCGTCGTGCGGGGTATCTTGATAATCAGTTCGGCTTCATCCTCGGGCATACAGAAGGCTCGATGACTGGCCGCTACGGAATCATGCCTCAAGGTATGCTAGAGCAACGGATCGAACTGGTGAATGCCATCGGCTACCCAGGTCTCGAAACCGATCACTTGATCAGCTGACGCTCCCGACAGCTGATCTTCTCGCGGTCACATCAGAAAAATTTCCTCGTTCGTCGAATCCAGGATTGCCGCGCTCTCCTATTGGCTGGTCGACCCTCGGATACTGATCAGACGCGCCGAGGATGGGTCATAACGATAGTCGGTGATCGACCGATCCTTGATGCGCTTCACAGCTTCATCAATGACGAACAGAGGCACCATGAACCATTCCTTCGGCACGACCGGTCGTCCGAAGCGATCCCGGATCTCGATGTCGCACCTAGCTGGCTCGAAGATGCGATGGATCAGGTTTTCGAGTTTTGTTCTGTTGATGTTGAACAGTTCGTAGGTCGCAACAAGTTCAACATCTGCCATGAGGAAGGTTGGTTGCAGCCGCGCACCAGCGATCCGCTGTTTCACGCTCATGTTCGTCACGCCAATCTTGTGAATGACCTCGCGGTGTTGGGCGACCATTGGGTGATCGGACTTGCTTCTCAGCACATAGATGGTGCCGCTCGCCTCATCTCCGTCCTCTGGCCGGTCTGCAAAGAGGGGGCCAGCGACTGGCTCGGTGATCCGCCTTCCAGCTTCGTCCTTGTTCAGCGCCCGCTGAAGCGATCGCATGAGCATATTGCTCTCGGTGCCGTTGTCGAAGATCACCCGCAGCCGCGCATCGGTTCTTCCCTGAGCAGTGATTTCAATCTCGCCCATCTCGGCGACATAGGCTTTCTGCCCGCCAACGATGAAAAACCGGCCGGGCGCGATCTCGGCCTTTAGCTCAAAGGGACGGGTTTCCCGGATTCCTTCATCGAGGTCCTTCTGGACCTGCTCGAACAACGGCTTGAAAGTCGCGAAGTCCTCGCAGCGCGTCCGGTTCGCCACCTCCTCTGCCGCCTGCTTTTCCGCTGCCGGTCGGACATGCCGGAGTTCCGTTATCCCGGGACACTCAGCCTCGACTCCGAGCGCCGCCAACAGGGCATCGTCGTCAAGTTCCTCGTCCTCCCCCGTGGCAGTAGCAGTCACTGGGTCTCCGAGTAGGCCCTGATGATCGAGCGGGGCCACTACGGAACGGCATTCGGGCAGTGCCTTGATCCGGTCCAGGCGCACGGCATAGAGGCGCTCGAAGATGTCTCGGTCCTCCCCATGCTGTGGGATACGGCCGTGCTCTTCAACGAAGCACTGAATGTCCTCGAACCCAGCGATAATCCGCTCTTCTTGCGGGGTCCGACTGCTGGTCTTCTTCGACCCGACCTCTACCCCCAACTCGGAGAGAAGGGCGTCGTCTTCATCGGTGAAGTCAGCCATTGGCGGCCTCGGCTTTCATCCGGGCAAGGAATGCCACGCCCTCCGCCATTCGCCGCTCCCACGCATCCTGTGAGGTGATCGACGGCAGGCGTCCGCGCTCCAGCTTGAATTTCACTGCCCGTCGGGCGAAGTCCCGTGCTTCTTCTGGTGTCAGCTTGACCTTCTTGGATGCGATCACGACCGCGACCTGTTTCAGACTGTCCTCGCTCATGGTTTTGGCCAGGATCGAATAAGCTTCGCCGAACGGGTTGATCCGATCGATCAGGTCGATGTCCAGATCGCGGACGTTCATGAACCTCCGCACCCCGTCGATTAGGGCCGTGTTGGCCGATCGCTCGCCGTCATCGGTGCCGGTGGCGAGGCGTTTCGCCTCCTGCGTGAGGTTCAGCGCTGCGATGGCGTGCTGGCGGACAGCCTCTTGATCGTGGTCGTCAAGCTCGGGAAATCTCTCCTTCACGATCTTCCCCATCCGGACCTGGGTCAGTTCCTCAGGCACCAGCTCCTCGCGATCGAAGAGGCCGCGTTCTATCGCTGATTTGTCCTGCACGAAGGCCGTGATCACTTCGTTCAAATCCTGGCTGCATATCCGCACGGCTTCCCTGCTCCTTGGCTCGACCAGTCCCTTGATCTCGATCTGGAAGGTGCCGGTCTCCTCGTTAAAGCCAACGTTGCACTTGTTCTGGTCATACCCCGTGTCGCCGTAGTCAAACCCCGGCTGCGCGCTGCTGGTCTGCGTCTTCGGTTTGAACTCGAACTTCGGGGCCAGGACCTGTTCCATCAACAGGCTTGCCGCGATCGCCTTCAGCGTGTCGTTAACTGCTTCAGTCACCAGCCCCTGCGAGGCATCCGGTTCAGCAATGAGATTGGTAAACCGGGCATTGGTCTTGCCCGGCGCATCGCGCGTGGCTCGGCCGATGATCTGGACCACCTCGGTCAGGCTGGCGCGATAGCCGACCGTGAGGGCGTGTTCGCACCAGATCCAGTCGAAACCCTCCTTCGCCATGCCTAGTGCGATGATGATGTCTACATGGTCGCGGTTCATCTTCTGAGCTGGATCCTTCAGCGCGGATGAGACCCTGTCGCGCCGCGGCCCCTCGTCATCGACCAGATCAGCAATCCGCAGCACCCGACCCTCGGGTGTCCGGACCAGCTGGAAGCCGGTCGCCTCGTCTACCCCTTGCCATTCGCCTAGGGACTCGATGATCTCCTCCACCTCCTTGTGCTTGTCCTTCGTGCTCTCGCGCGAGTTGACGGATGGGATGTGCAGGATGGTCTTCTCGGCCGGGTCAAGCACCTTCAGGATGTCGTCGACATAGGGGCCATTGTAGAAGAAATACCCGATGTCCAGCGCCTTGAGATGCTCATACCCGTTCAGCTGCTCGTAGTAGGTGTAGGTCACCGTCTCGAATTTGCTCTCGTCCTGCGGCATCAGGACGGCCTCGGCGTCGCCGCGGAAATAGCTGCCGGTCATAGCGACGACATGCACCCGGTCCCGATCGATGAAGGCGCCCAGGTGCGCACCCAGCTTGTTGTCGGGGTTGGCGCTGACATGATGGAACTCGTCCACTGCGATTAGCCGGTCATCAAAGGCTTCGACACCGAACCGGTCCACTGCGAAGCGGAAGGTTGAATGGGTGCAGACCAGCACGCGGTCCCTACTCTCCAGAAACGCACCGACCGAGTTCACCTTGCCGCCGTCGGTGCCGGGCGAGTTGCAGAGGTTCCACTTCGGCTCCACGTTCCAGTCGGCCCAGAAGCCGAACTTTGACAGCGGCTCGTCGGCGAAGCTGGACCCGATCGACTTCTCCGGCACCACGATGATCGCCTGCTTCAGGCCCTGGTTGTGCAGCTTGTCCAGCGCGATGAACATCAGCGCGCGACTCTTACCGCTGGCCGGGGGTGACTTGATCAGGAGGTATTGCTCGCCCCGCTTCTCATACGCCCGTTCCTGCATGACGCGCATGCCGAGTTCGTTCGCCCTGGTCGAGGTGCCATTGCGTGCATAGGTGACAGAGACCGATGGGACATGAAGGCGTTCAGTCATGGTAGATTTCCTTGGCGCCCATGGCGTAAATCAAGACCCAATCAAGACCTCCGGCCACTATCATGGCCATGTAAGACTTTGATTCATAATTGCTTTCTCTTGAAGTGCGCACTTTCCACCCCTCATCGATCAAAACCCGATCAAAACTTTCCCGGCCGTCATGCCCAGAAGGGAACATAGCCTGCCCTCGGATGTGTCGGGTCTGCCGGCCGGATCAGCCCGGCTTTCTGGCACTGCCCGATGATCACCGAAGCCTGCGAGGCGTTCTTCGGGTCGATCCCGAAGCGTTCGCACAGGGTTGAATTCTTCATGCGCTGGCCGCTGACGAACTTCAAAGCTGCATGCTGGTAGCAGGCCCTGATCCTTTCCTCCGGTGTCATCTCGGCAAACCGACGCGGGGCGAAAAGCACTGCCCGCACGGCATCGCCTTCGGTCCGGAAGTCCGGTGGCGGCAATTGGTGCAGCTCAACTGCAAAAATCACCTTGTCGATGCCCGTTCCCTGCTCCTCGCACAGGCGCATGCGCCGCATGAGAGAGGCCAGCGCCTCGTTGCGGGAGCGGGGGGGCAGGTCGAGGAACCGGTCCGGGCTCACCAGAGGCTGCCCCGGATTCGTGATCTCCATCCTGTCCGCGAACAACTCGATCAACGGGCCCGCCCCGCCGACCGTCATATCCTGGTGGATCAGCGCGTTCGCCACCAGTTCACGGATGGCGATCGACGGGTAAAGCGGCCGATCCTCACGGAACGCCTTGCCGATGTGCTCGTTTCGCGGAAGCAGACCGTCGATGTAGTCGACCAGCCCCTTGAAACCAGCGGCATAGCCGCGCTGCCCATCCTGCCGGTGCGTGACAGTATTGGCTCGGCTCATCCCGTCATAAGCGACGAAGCGCACGGCCTTGCGCGCGATCGCAGGTGCGAAGTCGCTCAGTCGCTTAGCAAACAGGACTGCGCCCAGGTTGGTGATGTTCCAGTGGCCGCCTGCGTCCTGCTGCACCAGGCGATCGGCCAGCAGTCTGTCGAAGATGCCAGCACGGTTGTCTGGCAAGGGTTGCGCCGTCAGGTCGAAGTAGCTGGCATAGTCAAGCCGCGCAAGAACCTGGTCGCCCGTCAGGAACTGAGCAGCAATCCCGGTTTCCCAGGCGTAGGGCTGCAGTTTTGCCCAAAGGGCCCGCAGACGTTCTGGATGCTCAGACAGCCGTGGCGTTGCACTGCCGATGCGAATGTAAGCACTCCGGTCGAACTCCACCGGCGCGGTCATGGCTGCAGGGATCGTCAGCAGGATCAGCCGCGTGCCGTGATAGTCGACCGTCTCGAACTTGAAATCGATCGCCGGCTGCAGACGCTGTGCAAGCCAGAGGTCCAGCGGCTGGCCATTCTCCTTGCGTGTGCCGGGTTCGAACGTGGTCCCGATTGCAGAATGGTCGCCATCGCGGACGCCCCATACGACATAACCGAAATGTTGATCCGCCACGCGCGCAGAGTTCGAGAGGGCCGAGATCAGCTTGCCGATCATCTGCCCGTCCGGATTGTTCTCCTTGAACTCAGCCCAGGGTGCCTCGGCAGGCAGCTTCCGCAGGTCGTTGATGATGGCCAGGGTGCGCGGGTCTGTAGTCATGACTTGGCCAGCTTACCGCGTGCAGACGGCGAGGTCGTCATCTTCGTATACATATCGAACAACTTCTCCAGCCGTTCGGTGTCGTTCTTGAAGCGGCGGCCGATGTAGATGCGTTCGAGGACCTCGTCGTTGCGGTCGTGGGCAGCGCGCAGGTTTTCGGGCATCTTCTCGGGGTCGTAGAGGTCGGCGATGGTGGCGGGGAAATGTGCCTCGCGGGCGAGGAGGATATCTTCGGCGCAGGCGGTCAGATCGGCCTTGTTCTTTTCAGTCAGGGTGGGGACGGGGAAGGTGTTCCAGCCGAGGGTATTGGAGTATCGGTAGTCGGTCTTCAGCTTGCCGCAGACAGTGCCGATCCAGACCAGGTGCAGGCGCGAGGCTATCAGCGCCATGTTCCAAAGTGGGGCATCATAGAGGGCAAAAGCCAAATCAGTGATGATTGATCCAGGCGGCAGCAGACCAACCGGAAGGTATTGGCGGGTTTCAGAGGAGACCTTCGGAACGATAATACAGGTTTCCGTCCCGGTCTGTTTCACTTCTTCGAATCTGTGTGGCCAGGCTGCGCCTTGCTTTGTCCCATCCTTGGGACTCAGCGATCTTGCTTTCGCTACAGAGGCGAAGCGTTTGGAGAAGTCTGCAACTTGGGCAGCATAGTTAGGCTCCAGACCCATTGATTTCGGGCGGTTCGCGTGATTCAGGCCTCGCAAGGAGACCTGACCGATGAGCAACCTCTACTGGCTGTCCGAGGCGCAAATGGAGCGCCTGAAGCCATTCTTTCCGAA
>NZ_JAEACP010000032.1 GCF_015999335.1 Tabrizicola soli
CGGCGTCAGCCGCTCCATCTGTTCGTCCGTAAGCCAGAAAAGGTTGCTCATCTTCACCCCCGTCAGTTCGGGAGCTTGAATCATGCAGGCCGGGTCGCCTCAAGCCAATCAATGGGTCCTGACCCTAGAGAGCATGCGGCCCGCCCGCCGGACCGCAACAACCCGCCCAAGACGCCTTGCAGCCGCTGGAAGCGGATGGGGTCTGTCGCAAGATTTGGGTCTGGACCGATTTGTCTGGAGGATCGACGGTTCCAGGGGAGGATCGACGCAATTATCGGCTTGCGTGGATCGATTCTTTCAGGCGGTCGACCTACAGAGCCAGAAAATCATGACTTTCCGTTGTGACGCAGCGCTTCGACGAGCAAGGAGAAGGCCTGAGTTGGCTGACGATTGCGTGGGTAGTAGAGATGATAGCCCGTGTAGACACGGCACCAGTCATCGAGTACGCGAACAAGCTGACCCTCATTCAGATAAGGCGCGAGCTGGCTTTCCGGCAGGTAGATGAGCCCGTGGCCGCCTAAGGCTGCATTTACGACCATCCTCCCCGAATTGAACACCAATTGTCCTTTGACACGGACGTTGATCCTCTGCCCTCCTTTCTCGAATTCCCAGGCGTACATACCGCCATGGCGCGGAAGCCTGAGATTGATGCAATTGTGTTCGGTAAGTTCGTTTGGGGTATGCGGTGCGGGAAAGGATGAAAAATAGTCCGGAGACCCGGCAACAGCCATTCTGATATCGGGTCCAACGCGAACTGCAATCATGTCCTTCTCGACAGTATCGCCAGGCCTGATCCCCGCATCGAAGCGATCCTGAACGATATCCACGAAGCCATAATCACTCGATACCTCGACATCGATATCGGGATACAATTTAATGAGCCCGGAAACAGCAGGCCAAAGAATGGCTTCCGCCGTATATTCTGTTGCACTGATCCTGATGGACCCGGACGGCTTATCTCGAAGGTCGCCCAGTGCCTTCAATTCCAATTGAATCTCTTCAATCCGCGGAGCGATCACATGCAACATGCGCTCGCCAGCGGGAGTAAGCGAGACCCGTCTGGTGGTTCGCGTGAGCAAACGCAGGCCAAGACGGGCTTCCAATGCAAGAATGGTCTGGCTCAGGGCTGACTGGGATATGCCCAGGCGTTTGGCGGCCCTGGTAAAATTCTTCTCCTCCGCGACGACGATAAAGGTGGCCAGATCGTCCAGATGATGCTTCGACATTTATAAGATGCCCTTATCAAGCCTATCACATTATAGCATCTAGTCGAACAGTTTGTCTCGCCCTATGTTGACTCCAAAGCAAGCTAACGGCGCGGAAACCACCGCCATGGCGGCATGCCAGGTAAAGACACATCGAAAAGGACAACGTGATGGAACGCTTTCGCAATAAGGTTGCCTTGGTAACGGGTGGGCGCAGTGGCATTGGGCGAGCGATCGCCCGCCGCCTGGAAAGCGAAGGAGCCAAGGTGTTCACGGCTCAACGCGGCAAAGACGACGAGTTCGAGAGCATTTCGGTGGATTTTGCGGATCCGAGTTCCGCGGCTGCCTTGGTTGAAGAGGTCGCAGGGCGTGCGGGCAGAATTGACGTACTTGTCAACAATGCCGGAATGATGCAGGAGGTGCTCGCCGAAGACATGTCATTGGAAGAGTGGGAGCGGAATATTACCGTCAACCTGACCACACCATTCATGCTGATCAAAGCCGCGCTACCCCATCTGCGCGCCGTCGGTGGATCCATTGTGAACATCGGATCCACGGAAGGCCTGGGTTCAAACCCCAAACATGCAGCATATTGCGCATCCAAAGCCGGCCTGCATGGGCTGACCCGCGCAATCGCCATAGATCACAGCCCGGAAGGTGTCCGGTGCAATGCTGTAGCACCCGGCTGGATCGATACGGACTTGAACATGGATTTCATCGAGAGCATGCCGGACCCGACTTCGTTCAAGGCAGGGCTGGGCAGGATTCATCCTGTCGGACGGACTGGAACGCCCGAAGAAGTGGCAAGCCTCGTAGTTTGGCTGGCCTCGGAAGAGGCCGGGTTTGTGACGGGCCAGGTCTGGACTGTCGACGGCGGACGAATGAGCAAGCTCAGCCTTCCAGGCTGAGACTCCGATCGGTCGATAGTTTGGCAGCACTGGTGTAAGCGCCGTCCTGACTCCACTTCTTGCTGAATCCAAAGCTGCGATGCGCCGTCGCGTGAAGATTTGCATGGAAGATCTTAATTGGCAGCCGGTCGGGAGCGCCATGGGGAGGCCGTTGGGTTTGTGGAACTCCGGCGGCTCGGCCGCATCCAGTCGTGCAAATCGTTGACCATCGGGCGCATCACGCGCCAACCCGGACGTCGCGCCAGTTGCGCTTGTCGGAAATACAAGAGGTGGCCCATTAGACCGAGAGTTTGAATGCCTCTCGGATCCAACTGATGAACGCTTCTCCGGCAAGTGTTGGCCGTCTTGTAGCCGGGGTTGCAAGGTAGAATGATCTGCGCTTGATCGGTTCGGCCAGGACAGGTTGAATCAATTTCCCGGATGCAAGGAACGCCTCCATCAACGGCGTGCCGATCAGGGCAAAACCCTGACCATCCAGCACGGCTTGGACCAGGTTCGTGTAGGTGTTGACGGTGATCCCCCCCTTCAGGCGGAAATCCTTTCGTCCATGAATTTCGAACCAGTTCTGCCAGCGGGTCTGCTGGTCGTAGGGACCGTCAAGATGGATCAGCGGGAGGGTTTCCAGGTCCTCAGGGCGCAGTGTGCGGCCTGGCGCAATGAAGTCGATCGAGCAGGTGGGCGCGATGATTTCCTGCTGAAGATACTCATAGTTTACATCCATGGTGGGCGGCGCGCCATATCTGATCGCGATATCAATGCTTTCCTCGGCAATATCCAGATACCGATCCGAGACGACAAAGCGCAGGTCGATTTCCGGGTACTGATGGCGGAAGGTCCCGATCCGCGGCATCAGCCAGTAGGTGGCAAAGCCAGTGGTCGCCGTGACAACGAGGATATTGCTGTCAGGCTTGCCGACAATGTCGGCGGTGGCGCGAACTGCTCTCTCCAGGGATGCCACGATCTCGTCATGATAACGCTTTCCGACATGGGTGAACGACAGTGACCTATTCTCGCGGTGGAACAACAACACTCCAAGATAGGTTTCCAAGGCCTTGATCTGCTGACTTACGGCGACACGCGTCACGTTCAGTTCCTCAGCAGCTCTTGTGAAACTCATCAGTCGACCTGCCGCCTCGAAGGTGACGAGGAGGTTTGGCGGCGGCAAGATGAAGCGAAGCCTGTGCATACCACGCTCATAGCCGTCCCGGGCCATCATTTCCACGGAGTTATGCTGCAGGTCACGGGTTCGCCACCAGACCGGCGAGGCGTTAGTTCAAGGTCGTGCGATGCGCGTGCGGCGATCGGCCGAAATGGGCACGAAACAGTCTGCAAAAATGCGAAGGGGAGGCAAAACCAGTGGCAACCGCGACTTCGGTGACTGAAAGTTCGGTCTGCACGAGGAGGTTGCGAGCGCGATCGAGCCGCATCGCATTGAAATAGGTCTTCGGGGTGGAAGACAGGAACTTCTTGAACAATCTCTCCAGTTGGCGCGTCGAGATCCCAAGTTCTTGGGCAATCGTAACAGGCGAAACCGGCTCTTCGATGTGCTTTTCCATGATGGCGATTGCCTTCACCAGCGGCCCGCTGCGCATGCCGTGGCGCGACTGGATAGAGACACGCTGAGCTGCACTTTCTTCGCGCACCGCGTTGTAGACCATCTGGTCTGCCACCAATGTGGCAAGGTCTTCTCCATGCGTCTGCCGAATCAAGTGCAGCATCAGATCGGCCACGGCCGTGCCGCCGGCTGCGGTCAGGATTCTCTCATGCGCGACGAAGACAGTGCGCACTGGCCGAACCTCAGGGAAAGTTTCAGCAAAGATGTCGTGGTACGCCCAGTGCACCGCCACGTCCATCCCGTCGAGGAAACCGCATTTCGCAAGGGCATAGGCCCCGGCCCCAAGCCCTGCCAACGGCGTACCAGCGGCGCGTTCGCGCCTGAGATAGGCCTGAACCGCCGGCGGCAACACCTTTCGTACGTCATTGCCGGTGATCAGCATTAGACGCTCGGCGCCTCGTGTACGCTCAAGCCCGCAGTCCACATCCAGCCTGCAGCCGTTGGACGCCATGACTGGCTGGCCATTCTCGCTGGCAACAGTCCAGCGAAAGAGAGTCTCGCCGCTCACCAGGTTCGCCAGGCGTAGGGGTTCGACGGCGCAGCAAAAAGCCAGGTGCGAAAACTGCGGCAAGAGCAAAAACACGAAATGCGACGGCTCGTTTTCTTCGGGGCGCGAATTGAACTCTCTTGTTCGAAGGAGGGTCATACAAGGAAACCTTCCATTGAAGGGAATACTCGAGCGCCAATGGGATCGGCTTTACAGGTCGGGTTATTTTGCAGCATGGCGAAACTTGGCGAGGGGTCGATAAAAGGCACCGACGGGCCCGGTCTCATACCATTTCCGATGACCCCGGTCTCGGGCAGATACTCCAAAGCTTTGCGAGACCCGGTCGATCATGACGGCCAAGCAGACAATGCCAAGCCCCCCGACAGTGGCGATGCCCATGTCCAGACGACCGATACCCCGCAGGACCATCTGGCCCAGACCCGTGACCGAAATCATCGAGGAGACCACACTCATCGCCAGTGCCATCATGATGGTCTGGTTCAACCCGGCCATGATGGTCGGCGCTGCCAGCGGCAGCTCGATCTTCAGCAGGGTCTGCCGGCGGCTTGCGCCGAAGGCGCGCGCGGCCTCGACCATGTCGGGCCTCACCTGGCGGATGCCGAGATTGGTCAGGCGCACCACCGGGGGAAGCGCATAGATGAAGGTGACGATGACCCCCGACACGTTGCCGATCGAGAACAGCATCACGACGGGGACGAGGTACACGAAGGACGGAATCGTCTGCATCAGGTCAAGGATCGGGCGCAGGATCAGCCAGAACCGATCGCTTCGCGCGGCATAGATTCCGAGCGGGATGCCGATGAGGGCGCAGAAGATCACGCAGGTCAGCACGATCGACAGCGACGTCATCGCCGGTTCCCATGCGCCCATCAGCCCGATGGCCAGCATCGAGGCCCCGGCGATCAGAGCGATCCTGCGGCCGCCGGCCTGCCAGGCGACCAGCAGGATGATCGCGTAGATCAGCAGGTCGGGGGCGCCGGTCAGGGCGCCTTCGAACCCGCGAAGGACCAGATCGAAGGGCACCTTGATCGCCTGAAAGATGTAGCGGATGTTCTCCACGACGTATTTCAGCGTCGCCTCAATCCAGTCGCCAACCGGCACCCATTCTGTGTCGAAGATGTTGTAGAGGTCCGTTTTCATGCGACTACCCTCGCAGCGCGCGCAGCGCATCGGTGATGGTGATCTGCCCAACCGCAGAGCCGAGCGGGTCAATCACGGTCAGCGGCTGCTGGTCGGACAGGAATAGGTCAATGACCGCGTCGAGCCGGGAGCCGGTGGAAATGGTTTTTGGCGTGGCCTGGCGACCGTCAAGTGGTGTCATGATGGTTTCCGCCCGCACCAGCCCGATGCGGGAGATACCCTTGACGAATTCCCGCACATAGTCGTCGCTGGGGCGGGTGACGATTTCCTCGGGCGTGCCGATCTGGACGATCTCGCCATCATTCATGATCGCGATGTGTCCACCCATGCGGATCGCTTCGTCCAAATCGTGCGTGATGAATACGGTCGTCTTCTTCAGCTTGGTCGAAAGGTCCAGAAACTGATCCTGCAACTGCCGCCTGATAAGGGGATCAAGCGCCGAGAAGGGTTCGTCCATCAGAAGGATTTCCGGATCGGCGGCCAGCGCGCGGGCCAGGCCGACCCGCTGCTGCATGCCGCCGGAAAGCTGGTCCGGGTAGTGGTCCGCCCAGCCCTCCAGACCCATCGCGGCCAGCGCCTTTTCCGCGGCGGCGCGGCGTTTCGGGGGTGAGAGGTCGCGCACTTCAAGGCCGAAGGCCGCGTTTTCCGCCAGCGTACGATGGGGCCAGAGCGCCATGTGCTGGAACACCATGCCGATCTTCTCGGCACGCAGCTGGCGCAGCTCGGTTTCGCCCATCCGGTCGACCCTTGCCCCCGCCACATGAATCTCGCCCGAGGTGGGGTCGATCAGCCGGTTGATGTGGCGCACGAGCGTCGACTTGCCCGACCCCGAGAGGCCCATGATGCAGAAGATTTCGCCGCGTTCGACGCTGAAGCTGACATTGCGCACCCCGAGCACGCAGCCGTACTCGTCGCGGACCTCTTCCTTGGAGAGGCTGCGCTCCTGCACCGCCCGCATCGCCTCGACCTGGCGTTTGCCGTAGATCTTCCACAGCGCGCGGCATTCAATCTGCGGGTCAGACACTGGCAGTCTCCGATCTCGGGCAGGCGAAAGGTGGTCTTGACATCGGGGTCCTCCATTCGCCTGTCATTGGTCTGTCCGGCATTGGGTCGGCGTAGTCCATGCTGGTGTTTGTCCGGCAGGAGTCAAAGGGTCGCGCAGAGGCGCAGCGAATCCAGAATGGCCGCGTGGATGTTGCGGCTGGCGATGGCATCACCCACCCGGTAAAGTTCGAACTGGCCCTTCCCGGCACGGATCGGCTGCGGCGCGCTGGCGATCAGGGCGTCGAGATCGGTCACGCCATCGTTGACCGAGGCCGAGCGCAGGTCGCGGTACAGCCCGTCAAGGGGCAGGGTGCCGCATTCCACGATCACCTGCGAGGCGCGCAGCACCTTTTCTTCCAGCGTGACCTCGTTGACGAAGACAGCTTCAAGTTCGTTGCCTGCGCGCTGGACGCGGCGCAGATGGTGTTCCATCAGCATCGGCGTGTGAAGCTGGTGCATCCGGCGCTTCCAGCCGAACCTTTCGCCGTAGACCAGATCCTGGCCCATCTGGACATCGAGCGAAACCAGCGTCGTCGCCTTGTCCTGGTCGCCTGCCATTTCGGCGCACAGAAGGGCGGGATGGCGACCCGTGCCGTCATAGATGATCGAGTTGTCGCGGAGCGCCACGTCCTTGGTCAGGATGTCCCAGACGCTGGTGCAAAGCTCTGCCCCCGGAAGCCAGCCGAGGTCGGGCATCCCGCCCGTCGCGATGATCACCACATCGGGATTTTCGGCGCGGACTTCGTCGGGTTCGACATAACGGTTGAGGCGGACCTCGACGCCAAGGCGTTCCAGTTCGGCCTCGCGCCACTGGACGATGCCGAGCAGATCCTTGCGCCACGATCCCTTGGCGCCCAGCAGGATTTGGCCGCCCAGTTCGCGGGCCGCTTCGAACAGGACGACATGGTGGCCGCGTTCGGCCGAAATGCGCGCCGCCTCCAGCCCGGCGGGGCCGCCGCCGATGATCACCACCCGGCGCCCCGGCGCTTCTGCCTGGGCTGCGTGATGGGGCAGTTTCGCCTCGCGTCCCGTGGCTGCATTGTGCAGGCAGGCGGGCCTGTAGCCCGACATGCAATGGGTGGCGCCGATGCAGGGGCGGATCCGGTCCTCCTGCCCCGCCGCAAGTTTGCGGACCAGATGCGGGTCGGCGATATGGGCGCGGGTCATGCCGACCATGTCAAGCAGCCCCTGGCGGATGGCATAGCGTGCCGAGGCCACGTCCAGCACGCGCGCGGCGTGAAAGACCGGCAGCCCGACCTCGCGTTTGAATGCGCCCACTTGTGTCACCCAGGGGGCAATCGGGGAATCCATCCCCGGCATACTGTCGCGGGCCTGTCCGCGTTCGGTATCGGCCCGCCCGTAGGTAGCGTTAAAAAAGTCGATCCCGGCTTCGGACTGCAAGAGCTGCGCGGCGGCGATGCAATCATCGAGCGACAGCCATCCCTCGCCGCCCTCTTCGACCGTCAGGCGCATCCCCACGATGAAATCGTCGCCGGTCTGGCGGCGGATTTCCTGATGTACCAGGATCGGAAAGCGCATCCGGTTTTCCAGCGAGCCGCCGAAACGGTCGGTCCGCTTGTTCATGGCGGGCGACATGAACTGCCCGATCAGGTGGCCCGCGGCCAAGGTCTCCAGACCGTCGAGTCCGCCTTCCTTGCAGCGCCGCGCCGCCGCGCCGAACGCCTTTACGACGCGGGCGATGTCATGGTCGTCCATTTCCTTTGGAAAGCTGCGGTGCAGGGTTTCGCGGATAGGTGAGGGCCCGATGGTCGGCAGCCAGTTTCCGGCATAGGGTTCGCCACGCCGCCCAAGATGGGTGATCTGGCACATCAGCGCCGCGCCCTGGCTGTGCATCCGCTGCGAGAATTGCTGGAAATATGGGATGATCCGGTCATCCCCGACGTAAAGCTGCTGGAAGACCGAGGGCGAATCCGGCGCGACGTTGGAGGACCCGCCGAACATGCTGAGGCTGATCCCGCCGGCTGCCTTTTCCTCGTGGTAGCGCTGGTAGCGTTCGGCGGGCATCCCGCCTTCTTCCAGCCCGCAGGCGTGGCTGGTACTCATGATCCGGTTGCGCAGGGTCAGGTGCCTGATCTTCAGGGGTTCAAGCAAGGGATCGCGGCGCGTGGAGTGAACGTCGGCTTCGGCCAAGCTGTTGGTCGGGCTGGTCATGACGGATCGGGTCCCGGTCGATGTGCGGAAATGTCAGAATGAGGAGTCGGGTGGGGCGATGCGAACCGCCCCACCGTGTCACGTCTGCCGACCGGATTACTGGCCCGCCTTGGTCGCCTCTGCGATCCAGGAGTCGAATTGTTCCTGATGCGCGGCGATCCATGCTTCGGCATTCTCGTAGATCTGCGCGCGGTCGGCTTCGCTTTCGTACTCGGTCAGAAGTTCCGCGTTCACGTCCTCGATCGGCACCGTTACCAGTTCGAAGAAGCGTGCGGCCGCGGGGTTTTCTTCCGCGAATTTCCGGTTGGCGACGATGCGGATGTTGTTCAGCTCGAAACCCGAATTGCTGCCGTCCGGCTGTTCGGTATTGGCGGTTTCGTTGCCGGGCAGTGACGAGAACGGCACGTTCAACTGAACCACGTCCTTGCCGGTCTTCAGCACCGAGCCGACCCAGAGCGGAGACCAGGTGTAATAGAAGATCGGATTGCCGGCCTTGTAGCGGGTGATCGTGTCGGCGATCAGCGCGTAATAGCTGCCCTGGTTGTGGCTGATGCTGTCGCGAAGCTTGAAGGCGTCAAGCTGATGCTCGATCACCAGTTCGCAGCCCCAGCCGGATTCGCAGCCGGTCAGGTCGGCCTTGCCATCGCCGTCGGTATCGAAGATCGCCCTTACCGCCGGGTCAGTGAACTGGCCAAGATTGGTGATGCCGTATTTCTCGGAGGTCGCCTTGTCGATGAAGTAGCCCTGGGTCACGTTCGGCGTCAAAGTGCCGATGCGGATCAGCTTTTCATCGCCGCCGGCCTGTTCGTAGATTGGAATGAGCAGCCGGTCCCAGTGGATCGCGGTATAGTCGGCATCACCCTCGGCGATGGCCAGGTGCATGGGGGGATACTGGGCTTCAAGCGAGTCCTTCACTTCGTAGCCCAGACGCTCCAGCCCGATCTGGACGATGGCGTGCTGGAAGATGTGCCCGGTCTGGCCGGTGGCGATGGGCTGGATGGATTTGCCTTCGCCGGGCAGGCCTTCGGCGAAAGCTGGTAGCGAGAGCATGATGCTGCCGGTGGTCGCGATGACCGCCAGGCTGCTTTTGAGAAAGGACATCGTGTTTACTCCCTGATGGTTGGCTTGTCTTTCTTGTTGGCCCCGCCTGGATGCGACCCGGCGAGTACTTTCGTTCGATTGCCCCCTGCTGGGGCGTTGCGGACGGGCCTATTCGATCCCGTCGGGCAATTCAGATTTGCGCCTGCGCATGAAGTCCCGCAGCGCCTCGTCTTTCGCTTCGTCCAGCGGCGGCGGGGCGTATTCGGCCAGGGACCTTGCCGCAAGCTCGGTCGCCAGAACGGCGGAATCCTTGGCGCCTTCCTCGTGCCATTGCTCGTAGGTGTTCACGTCCGAGGTGCGCGGCACGAAGAAGGCGGTCTGGTAGCGGTCTATCGTGTGCTGGCAGCCAAGGAAGTGGCCGCCCGGCCCCACCTCGGCGATGGCATCCGCCGCGAAATCCGCCGGCGTCAGCGAAATCCCCTGCGTCAGGCGTTGCAGGATAGACAGCTGCTCGACATCCAGCATGAACTTGGCGAACGATGCGGAGAGCCCGCTTTCCATCCAACCTGCCGAATGCAGGAAGAAGTTGCCCCCCGCAAGGATGGCGGGAAGCATGGTCTGGAGGGATTCGAACCCGGCCTGCACGTCCAGCGCCTTGGCGCCGTGCCGCATCCCGCCCGTCCGCATCGGCAGCTTGTAGCGTCGCGCCATCTGCCCGGTCAGGAAGGTCAGCACCTGCGTTTCCGAGGTGCCATACATCGGCGCCCCGCTTTTCATCGAAACGGTCGAGAGCGTTGCGCCGTAGATCACCGGCGCCCCGGCGCGGACAAGCTGGGCATAGGCGACCCCGGCCAGCGCCTCGGCATTCAGTTGCGAAAACGCCCCGGCAGTGGTGATCGGGGTGTTTGCCCCCTGCATGATGAACGGGCTGATGATGCAGGCCTGTTTCGAGGCCGCATAGACCCGGATCACCGACAGCATCGTCTCGTCCCAGACGAGGGGCGAGTTGCAGTTGGTCAGCGAGGTCATGACCGTGTTGTCCTGCACGAAATCCGCGCCGAACAGGATGCGACACATCTCCAGGCAATCTTCTGCGCGCGAGGCGTGGGTCACGCCGCCCATGAACGGCTTGTCGGATAGGCGGATATGGCCGTAAAGCATGTCGAGATGGCGCTTGGCCACCGGAACGTCCGTCGGCTCGCAGACCGTCCCGCCCGAGATGTTCAGCGAGGGCACCATGTAGGCGAGGCGGACGAAGTTCTCGAAGTCCTCCAGCCGGGCATACCGTCTTTGCCCCTCCAGGTCGCGGACATAGGGCGAGCCGTAGATCGGCGCAAAGCCCATCGACCGGCCGCCGATCCTGACCGAGCGTTCCGGGTTGCGGGCGTTGTGGACATAGTCTGACGGGGCCCGCGCGACGAGTTCCAGCAAGAGGTTGCGGTCGATCTTCACGTTCGACGTGGCCAGATCCACCTCGGCACCCGCCTGCCGCCAGGTGTCTAGCGCCACGGGGTCACGGAACTCGATGCCTTGCTCTTCCAGCAACCGCATCGAGGCTTCGTGGATCAACTCGACCCCGTCATTCGAGATCAGGTCGTAGACCGGAATCTGCCGTTCGGGGATTCGGCTGCTGATCTGGGGCGATGTTGCAACCCAGTCTTGCGCGCCACGACGGCCGCGTCGGGTTTCACGTCGAGAGACAGCTGTGCCGGTCATTGTCGCTAGTAGCTCCCGTATGGCCGCATTTGGACTTACGAGAGAATTGCTAGAGGTCTCCCGACAAGCGGACAACTTGGGAAAAAGTGACCCGGGGCGTAAGCTGCACTTATCAATTCCGGGGCGAATGGCAGCTTCATCCGATGCCCGGCGGGCGTGCATGGTGTTGGAACACCATGCCATCTGCCCTTGATGGCTTGAGCCTGTCGATGGAGACGCGGTCCCGCGGCGCGGGCTCCCAAGACCCTGGGCTGGTCAGCGCTGCTGAACAGTCCGGTCCGATTCCGTCCCACGCGTTCAGACCATGCCGCCATTCGCGCGCAACACCTGGCCGTTGATCCAGCCGCCGTCAGGACCGACCAGGAACGAGACCGCCGCCGGGCTCCGTTGCACAAATCGCTTGAGGGATTCATCTCGTGAATCCAGCGTGGTAGCTGGTCTGCATGAGCCGACCAACACCCCCGACCTACAAGACCAGAAACTGGTCCGCCTATAACGAAGCGCTGAAGCGCCGTGGCTCGCTGACCATCTGGTTCGATCCTTCGATGACTTGGGTAGCCGCACCCACTGGCAAGCGCGGGCGACAGCGCGACTACAGCGACGCCGCCATCCAGACCTGCCTGACGATGAAGGTGCTGTTCGGCATGGCGCTACGGCAAACGACAGGGTTTGTTGAGAGCCTGCTACGTCTGATCGGCCTGGACTGGGTTGTGCCCAACTTCAGCACGCTGTCGCGCCGCCAGAAGACCCTGCAGGTCAACATCCCCTATCGCGGTTCGGACGGCCCGTTGCGCCTGCTGGTCGACAGCACCGGGATCAAGGTCGAAGGCGAAGGCGAGTGCAACGCCCGCAAGCACGGAGGCACCAAGCGCAGGATCTGGCGCAAGATCCACATCGGGATCGACGAGAAGACACTGGAGATCCGAGCCGCCGAGTTCGCCACCAGCGACGTGGGGGACGCGCCCATGTTGCCTGCGTTGCTGGACCAGATCCCGCCCGAACAGGAAATCGCCGGCATCACAGCCGATGGTGCTTTCGACACCCGCAAGTGCCACGACGCCATCGCCGCCCGAGGTGCCGCCGCAATCATCCCGCCCCGCAAGAACGCCAAACCCTGGAACCTGACAGTGCAGGGGCTGTCGCGCGCAACGAAATCTTGCGGACATCGAAGCGTGTGGGCGAACCATCTGGCGACGACGGAGCGGTTACCACCGCCGAAGCCGCGCTGAAACCAAGATGCACTGCGTCAAACTCCTCGGACAGCGCCTGTCGGCGCGGGACTTCGACCGCCAGGTTGCAGAGTTCCAAGTCCATATCGCCGTCCTCAACGGGTTCACCGCCCTCGGCACACCCATCACAGAGGTTGCAGGATAGGTCTGTCCGGGGAAAGGGGACGTCCGAACCTCACCGCGGCTGGTGGCGTCGCGGAACTCCAGCCCCGCCAGCGAGCTGCTGGCGACGGTGCCGAAGGTGGTGTCGTATTGCAGGACGACGTTGCCGATCAGCTCTTCGGCGCTGCTGTCGGTGCCGAAATAGTCGCGGTCCACCACGGTGCCGGTGCGGCTGGCCGTGTCGGTGATGTAGAGATAGCCGAAATCGTTGGTCAGGTCGCTGTAGCGCAGGTTGCTGCGCAGGCTCAGGCCATTGCCGAAATCGTGGATGGCCAGGATGGTGGCGCTGTCCCTGGCGACATCGTGGTAGTTGAAGGTCGGCTCGCCGAAGAACTGGCCAGGGTCGGCTTTGTCGGCCTGGTTGTCCCCCATGCCTGCCGCCTGGTCTTCGGGGTGGATTACCGTCTGATCCTGCCGTTCGCCGCCATCAACGGAGCCTCGCTGCTGATCCTGGCCGATGTCGCCGGCCGCATGGTCGCGCGCCCGGCCGAGGTGGACGCCGGGATCGTCACCGCCTTCATCGGCGCACCGATCTTCATCTGGATCGTGCGGCAGCGAAAGGTGACCGCGCTGTGAGCCTGACGGCAGGAACCATCGCCTTGCAGCGCCGGACCCGGCTGCGGCGGCGCGGCGGCGTCCTGGCGCTGCTGGCGCTGATGCTGTTCGGCGGTTTCGCCGTCACGTTGATGGTCGGCCAGTCCACCCATTCCCCGGCGACCGTCTGGCAGGTTCTGCGCGGGGACGAGGTCGCGGGCGCCAGTTTCACCATCGGCAGCCTGCGCCTGCCGCGTGCGCTGCAGGCCATCCTTGCCGGGGCCGCGTTCGGCCTGGGCGGCACGGCGTTCCAGACGCTGTTGCGCAATCCGCTGGCCAGCCCGGACATCATCGGCATCACCGCGGGGGCCAGCGCCTCGGCGGTGTTCTGCATCGTGGTCCTGTCGATGACGGGGCCCGTCGTCTCGGTCTATGCGGTGGTGGCGGGGCTTGGCGTGGCGCTGCTGATCTTCCTCCTGGCCTGGCGCGGCGAGGTCGCCGGCGCCCGGCTGATCCTTGTGGGGATCGGTCTTTCCGCCATGCTGCAAAGCGTGACGGCCTATACCCTGTCGCGGGCGCCCTCCTGGTCGCTGCAGGAGGCCCTGCGCTGGTTGTCGGGCAGCGTCAACGGCGCGCGGCTGGAACAGTCGCTGCCCCTCGTCCTGACGCTGATGCTCTGCGGGGGCGTACTCCTCTGGCGGGCGCGCGATCTGGACATGATGCGGATGGGCGACGAGGCCGCTTCGGCCCTGGGCGTGCGGTTGCGGCGGTTGCGGATCAGCGTGATCCTGGCCGGGGTGGGGCTGGTCGCGGTCGCCACGGCAAATGCGGGGCCAGTATCCTTCGTCGCCTTTCTGTCCGGCCCGATCGCAGCCCGGCTGACGGGACGAGACGGCCCGGTCCTGGTGCCCGCAGCCGGCATCGGCGCGCTCATGGTGCTGGTCTGCGATTTTGCCGGGCAGTTCCTTTTGCCCGCACGCTATCCGGTGGGCATCGTCACCGGCATCCTCGGGGCGCCTTACCTTGTCTATCTGATCCTGCGGGAGAACCGGAAAGGAACCGGACTATGAGCCAGCCCCTGCTGCAAGCGCATGGCCTCTCGGTCGGCTACGGCTCCCTGCCGGCGTTGCAGGATGTAACCCTGGATATCGCCGCGGGGCGGATCACGGCGATCGTCGGCGCCAATGCCTGCGGCAAATCCACGCTGCTGCGCTGCCTGGCGCGGCTCTTGCCGCCATAGGCCGGCCAGGTCATGCTGGAGGGCACCCCTGTGCAGCGGCTGTCCCCGAAGGCCTTCGCCCGGCGCCTGGGCTTCCTGCCGCAAAGCCCGATCGCGCCCGAGGGCATCACCGTGCTCGATCTCGTCAGCCGCGGCCGTCATCCGCACCACGGCCTCTTCGCGCGGTGGAGTGCGGCGGACGATGCCGCCGTTGCCCATGCGCTGGACGTCACCGGCACGGCGGCGTTGGCCGAACGCGACGTCGGTGCGCTGTCGGGGGGGCAACGCCAGCGGGTCTGGATCGCCATGGCCCTGGCGCAGGAGACGGAGATCCTACTGCTCGACGAGCTCACCGCCTTCCTGGACGTCAGCCACCAGATCGAGGTGCTGGAGCTCCTGGTCGGGCTGAACCGCCAGCGCGGCACCACGGTGGTCATGGTGCTGCATGAACTGAACCTGGCCGCCCGCCATGCCGATGTCGTGGTGGGCATGAGGGCCGGGCGCATCCATGCCGCCGGCACCCCGGCCGAGATCCTGACTGAAGCGCATATCCGCGAGATCTTCCGGATCGACAGCATCATCATTCCCGACCCCGTCAGCGGCCGTCCGATGATGGTCCCGCGCGGATCGTCGGCCCGACAGGGAGTTGCCGCATGACGCTGCCCGGTATCGAGGCGCTGCTGCCGATCCCGTCCGGGACCGTGATGCCGGCCATACAATCCCGGGCGCAGGAAATCGGCTTCGCCGTCGAGGTGCAGCCGGACAGGCTGCACGTGGCCCTTCCGGCGGCGACCTTCTTGTCCAGACCGATCACGAGAGGACCCGGCTGCGGGTCACGACGCAGGACATGGCGCATCTGCAGATGCTGCGCGACTATCTCACCGAGGAATTTTCCGCCGCCGGCATCGTCCCCCAATGGCAAGGCCGCAGGGCCGGCCCGGCAATCACGCCCTCGCGCAGGTGGTGGAGGCGCAGCGGATCTCGCCTTCCTATACCCGCGTGACCGTGGCCGGTCCCGAACTGGCGCGCTTCGCATCCGGCGGGCTGCATTTCCGGCTGCTCTTCGGCCCGTCCGGGGCCGGCTGGCCGGGTGTCGATACCAACGGCGTCACGGAATGGCCGCAAGGCGCGGCGGCCTGGCACAAGCCGGTCTACACCACCAGAAAGCTGTGGAACCCCGACGGCATTCCCCACCTTTCCTTCGACGTATTCATGCATGAGGGTGGCCATGTTGCCGGCTGGTGCTCCAGCGTCGGGCCGGGAACGGAGGTGGTGCTGGCCGGCCCGGGCGGAGGCAAAACCCCGCAACACGGCGGCTGGCACGGCTTTGTCGGCGACGAAACCGCCGTCCCGGTGATCTCGCGTCTGTTGGCCGAGATGCCGCTCGACGCGGGGGGAACGGCGGTCCTGGTCGTACCCTGCGCCGCCGATGTGCAGCCGCTGGACCATCCTCGCGGTGTTTCCGTGCACTGGATTACCAGAGACAAGGGCGGGACTCCGCTCGCCGGCCTGGACATGCTGGATATACCGGACGGTCCGCGCTCGGTCTTTTTCGCGGCCGAGGCCGCCGAAGCCCAAAGTGCCCGGAAGATACTGGCAGGCCGGGGGCTGAACAAATCCGAAATCAGTTCGGCTGCCTACTGGACCAGGACCTGAGTTCGCGTCCGGCCGTCATTCCATCTCTCTCGCCGGCCTTGGTCTTCCTCGGCCCCGATCGGCGTCGCTGTCGTCATGCTTGACGTTCTGGACTGTGGTGATCCTGACCGCGTCGCGCGTCGCAAGATTCTTTACGGAAGCTAAGGGTTCCGGCCGCTGGCTTCGAACCCGCTCAGGATGTTCTTGCCCGTCAGCGTCGTTCGGAAACTGATCGCCGAGGAACGGGCGGTCGCCACGACGGGCCCCTCCACGACAGCCTGACGCGATGACCGTCTCCTCCATGGGGAGGCGGACCCTACGGTCGATCCACCTAAAGCGTTCGATGCAGCAGCGCCAGCCAATTGGCGTGGGACAGCTTTTCCAGCAGCGGCCGGTCATAGCCATGATCGGAGAGCGCCTGAAGCAGCTTCGGCAGGCCCGTCACGTCGTCGATCACGTCGGGAGTCGTGCAGCCGTCATAGTCGGAGCCGAAGCCGAGATGGTCTTCCCCAAGCCGTTCCAGGAGATGGTCCATCTGGCGCAGGATCGGATCCCAGCCGGTTTCGGGCACCTGCCGCCCGTCGGGCCGCAGGAACGAGACCGAGAAGTTCAAGCCCACCATGCCGCCGCTGTCGCGGATCATCGCCAGCTGCCGGTCGGTCAGGTTGCGCGACGAGGGGCAGATCGCATGGGCGTTGGAATGCGTGGCGACCAGCGGGGCGTCGGAGAGGCGGGCCACGTCGTTGAACCCGGCCTCGTTCATGTGGCTGAGGTCCAGCATGATCCGCAGCCGGTTGCATTCCTTGACCAGCCGCTTTCCCGCTTCCGTCAGCCCCGGCCCGGTATCGGGTCCGGACGGAAAGGCGAAGGGCACGCCGTGGCCGAAGATCGTCGGCCGCGACCAGACCGGCCCCAGCGACCGCAAGCCCATGGCGTGGAACAGGTGGAGCGAATCCAGGCTTTCGTCGATCGCCTCGGCGCCTTCCATGTGCATGATCGCCGCGATGGTTCCCTCGGCCAGGCAGGCCCGGACCTCGGGCGCGGTGCGGCAGACCTTCAGCGCGCCCTGCGAGGCGCGTTCCATCCACAGAAGGTGGCCCGCCGCCGTTGCGGCAGGCGTGATCGCGCTGGTGAAGGGGATCGGGTCCGGCAGCGGCAGATCATAGGGCGGGTTCTGCATCAGCGCCTGGTAATCCGGATCGTTATGCGCGGTCGGGGAGGGAAGGTAGATGGCAAAGAACCCGCCGGCAAACCCGGCGGCCTGCATCCGCGGCAGGTCGAGGTGACCCTTGCCCTCGCCGGTCAGGAAGATCTCCTCGCGCCGGGCCGGGTCCAGCAGCAGCCGGAGCAGAAGGTCGTTGTGGCCGTCGAATACCGGGATCATGAGGTGGGCTCCGTGGTGCCGTCCAGCATCCGGTCGGCGCTGGCGTCGAACAGGCTGCGGGCATAGGCGGTTGTCATTCTCGCATGGGCGAGATCGTCGCGCGTGATCTCTTCCACGCTGCGGCCATGCTGCAGGACCATGATGCGATCGCACATGTGGTCGATCACGGCCAGGTCGTGCGACACCATCAGGAAGGTCAGCCCCTGTTCGGCGCGCAGGCGGTTCAGAAGGTTCAGGACCTCGGCCTGGACCGAGGCGTCAAGCGCGCTGGTCGGTTCGTCCAGCAGCAGGATCTTCGGTTTCAGCATCAGGGCGCGCGCGATGGCGACGCGCTGGCGCTGGCCGCCCGAGAGCTGGTGCGGATAGCGGAAGCGGAAGGCGGGCGGCAGCCCCACCTCGGTCAGGGCCTGGACCACCCGGGCATCGGCTCCCGGCAGTCCGTGGATCGCCAGCGGTTCCGACAGGGTGCGGTCGATGGTGTGGCGCGGATGCAGGCTGGCGTAGGGATCCTGGAAGACCATCTGCACCTCGGTCGAAAAGGCGCGGCCGCGTGGCGTGGGCACGGGCCGTCCGCCGATGCGGATGCTGCCGCCCGTGACCGGCGCCATGCCGCAGATCGCCCGCAGGATCGTGGATTTGCCCGACCCGCTTTCGCCGACAAGGCCATGGCTTTCGCGCGCCTCGACCGACAGGCTCACACCCTCCACCGCGCGGACCTCGCGGCCCTTGGAGCGGAAGGCAACGGTCAGGTTCTCGATCTCGATCAAAGCTGTCATGGTCAGATCCCGGCCCGGTCCAGAACCGGCAGGGGACCGCGCGGGCCGCCGATCCGGGGGAGGCAGTTCAGCAGGCCCCTGGTATAGGGATGCCGGGCCTCCAGAAGATGGGCCGCCTCGATTTCCTCCACGACAAGGCCCTTGTGCATCACCAGCACCCGGTCGCAGAAGCGCGCGACGAGGCGCAGGTCGTGGCTGATGAAGATGAGGCCCATGCCCCGGTCCCGCACCAGCCCGTCCAGGATCGACAGGACCTCGGCCTGCACCGTCACGTCCAGGGCGCTGGTGGGTTCGTCGGCGATCAGGAGGTCGGGCTCGGGGATCAGCATCATCGCGATCATCACCCGCTGGCCCATCCCGCCCGAGAGTTCGTGCGGATAGGCGTCCATCACGCGCCTTGGGTCGCGGATCTGCACCGCCTCCAGCGCGGCGATGGCCTTGGCGGCGGCATCCGCCCGGCCCAGCCCGTCGCGCAGCCGCAAGCCTTCGGTCAACTGGCGGCCGACGGTCATCACCGGGTTCAGCGAATATTTCGGGTCCTGCATCACCATGCCGATGCGCTTGCCGCGGAGCGCGCGCATCTCGCGTTCCGGGGCGTGCAGGATGTCCCGGCCGTCGAAGGTCATCGCATCCGCCTCGATCCGGCCGGGCGGGCGCACCAGGCGCAGCACGGCCCGGCCCGTCATCGTCTTGCCCGAGCCGGACTCGCCCACGATCCCCAGACGCTCATGCCCGAGCGAGAACGACACGCCCCGCACCGCCTGGACCTGGCCGGTCTCGGTCGCGAAGGTGACGCGCAGGTTCTTGACCTCCAGGAGATTCATCGCGCGGCGCTCCGGGGATCGAGCACATCGCGCAGGCCGTCACCCAGAAGGTTGAAGCCGAGGCTCACGATGAAGATCGCGAGGCCCGGCATGGTGGCGACCCACCATTGCTCGAAGAGGTATTTGCGGCCCGACGAGATCATCAGCCCCCATTCCGGCGTGGGCGGCAGGACCCCGAGGCCGAGGAAGCCGAGGCCGGCCGCGATCAGGATGACGCCCGCCATGTCCAGCGTGACCCGGATGACGACCGAGGGCAGGCACATCGGCACCACATGCCCCGCGATGATCCGCGGGGCGGAGGCGCCCTGAAGCCGGATCGCGGCGATATAGTCCGAGGAGCGGACGGTCAGCGTCTCGGCCCGCGCCACCCTTGCATAGGGCGGCCAGGCGGTCAGAGCGATGGCGAGGACGGCGTTCTCGATTCCGGGGCCCAGGACGGCGACCAGGGCCAGCGCCAGGATCAACCGGGGGAAGGCCAGGAAGATGTCGGTCAGGCGCATCAGGGCGGCGTCGATCCAGCCGCCGAAATAGCCCGCGACGGTGCCGATCAGCAGGCCCAGGACCGGGGCCGTGACCGCCACCAGCGCGATGATGTACAGCGTGATCCGGGCGCCATGGATGATGCGCGAGAAGATATCGCGGCCAAAATCGTCAGTGCCCAGCAGGTTGCCGGGGGTGCCGGGCGGCAGAAGCCGGCGCGAGAGGTTCTGGGCCAGCGGGTCGTGCGGCGCGATCAGCGGGGCGAGGATCGCCACCAGGAGAAGAAGCCCGACGATGACCAGCCCCGCCATCGCCAGCCGGTTGCGCCGGATGCGCTGCCAGGCCAGCCAGGCCTGCCCCAGCCGCGCCTGCCGCCGCGAGGCGGGGTTCGGGTCGCTCAGCCATGCCCGCAGCGCCGTCATGCCCGCGCCCTCGGATCGACCAGCCGGTACAGAATGTCCGACGCCATGTTCAGCGTCACGAAGGCGACGCCTACCACCACGGTCCCGCCCAACACGGCGGGCATGTCGGCGGCAAAGAGCGCATCGGTGATATAGCTGCCAAGGCCCGGCCAGGCGAAGATCGTCTCGGTCAGGACCGAGCCTTCCAGCAGGTAGGCGTAGGACAGCGCGATGACGGTGATCAGCGGCACGGCCACGTTCTTCATCGCATGGACCCAGATCACACGCCACTCCGGCATCCCCTTCACGCGGGCGGTGGTGATGTATTCCTGGCCAAGCTCGTTCATCATGAAGCTGCGGGTCATCCGGCTGATGTAGGCCATCGAGACATAGCCCAGAAGCCCCGCGGGCAGGACGATATGGCTGACCGCGTTGCCGAACACGTCCCAGGCGCCGTTCAGCGCGGCGTCGATCAGGATCATCCCGGTGTAGCTGGTCAGGGTGAACTCCATCATCATGTCATAGGTCGGGTCCAGCCGGCCGGGCCCCGCGACCCAATCGAGTTGGCCGTAGAAGACCAGAAGGCCGATCAGCCCCAGCCAGAAGACCGGCATCGAATAGCCCATCAGCCCCACCACCCGCACGACCTGGTCGGCAATGCTGCCGGGCCGGGTGGCAGCCAGTACCCCGGCGGGCACCCCGACCAGCGTGCCGAAGATGGTGCCGAGCGTGGCAAGCTCCAGTGTCGCGGGGAAATAGCGCGCGATCTCGGAGGTCACGCTTTGGCCCGTGCGGATCGAATTGCCGAGGTCGCCCTGCACCGCATCCCTCACGTAGATGAGGAACTGTTGCCAGAGCGGCAGGTCGAGCCCCAGCTTGTCGCGGATGGCGGCGATCTGGGCCGGGGTCGCGCGTTCGCCGACGATCGACAGCACGGGGTCGGTCGGCACGACGCGGGCGATGACGAAGGTGATCAGAAGCAGTCCCAGCAGGGTGATGGCCAGGGTGCCAAGCCCAAGCGCGACCTGCCCCAGAAGGGGAAGCAGGCGGCTGCGCGGGGACGGTACGGGGATTCCGGTCATGCAAGACTTGGGCCGCCGCCGGATTCGGCGGCGGCCCTATCGCTTACTTGGTGACAGTCCAGTAGGACGCCGAGTCGGTCGCCCCACCGGCATAGAAGCCCGCCACATTGGCGCGCATCGCGTCCTGCCGCGCCTGCTGGAACATCATCACGAAAGCCGACCCGTCGCGGTGCTTGCGCTGGATTTCCTCATACATCGCCTTGCGTTTTTCGGTGTCCTTCTCAAGCACGGCCGCCTCGGTCATCGCGTGCAGCTCGCCCGGATCCCATGCCGTCCGCCAGGCGAGGTAGCCGGTGTTGCCCGCCTCGTCGCTGTTGTCGGGGTTCATCGCGAAGGTCGAGGCGTTGGTATGCGGGTCAGGATAGTCCGGCCCCCAGGTCTGGATCGTGATGTCGTGCTGGCGGGCGCGATACTTCTCCAGCACCTGCGCGCCGTCTCCCACGTCGAGGACCAGGTTGATGCCGATCTGCGAGAAGGTGTTCTGCAGCGAGGTCGCAATGTCCAGACGCTCCGGATTGTTGCGGACCGTGAGGCCGACTTCCAGCGGCAGCGTCACGCCCGATTCCGCCAGAAGCGCCTTGGCCTTTTCGACGTCCAGGCTGTAGGGCGTCTCGGTCAGCGCGCCGAGGAAGCCCTGCGGCAGGAAGGCCTGGTGCACGACCCATTGGCCCTTCAGGATCGAGTCGGTCATGCCGGCATAGTCGACGGCCCACCGCATCGCCTCCTGAACCTTTGGGTTGGCCAGTTCCGGCTTCTTCTGGTTCAGCGCCAGATAGTAGATCTGCCCGCCCACGTCGTTCTGCACGGTGATATCGGCATTGCCGGCCAGCCCCTCGATATCGGTCGGGGTCAGCTCGCGGGCAATGTCGATGTCGCCCTTCTCCAGCAGCAGCCGCTGTGTCGCGCCTTCGGGGATGTGCTGCATGAAGACGTTCTTGATCTTGGCGTCGCCGCGCCAGTGGCCTTCCCGCGCTTCCAGCACATAGCCTTCGTTCGGCTTGAACGACTTCAGCACATAGGCCCCGGTTCCGGCGCTGTTCGACTTCAGCCAAGCATTGCCCATGTCGCCCTCGACCTCGTTCGCCATCACCGTCTTGACGTCGACGATGTTGGCAACCCCCGCGGTCAGGCAGTTGTAGACGAAGGATGGCGCATAGGCCTTGTCGGTCTTCAGGGTGACGGTATCCCCCTCGAAGGTGATCGTCTGGTCGACATTCTCCGGCGTCAGGCCGAACTGGGTCAGGATGAAGGCGGGCGTCTTGTTCAGCTTGACGACCCGACGCAGCGACAGCGCCGCGTCTTCCGCCGTCAGCGGATTGCCGCTGGAGAAGGTGATGCCGGACTTCATCTTGAAGGTATAGGTCAGGCCATCGTCCGATACCGCCCAGCTTTCGGCCAGACCGGGCACCAGCTCGCCCGGCTTGGTGGGATCAAGCTCGATCAGGGTGTCGTAGACGTTGTTGTTCAGGTCGACGCCCGAAAACTCGAACGCCTCATGCGGGTCGATCGACACGATGTCGTCGATGGCATCGGCCAGCACCAGCGTATCGGCCGGCGTCTCGGCCATGAGTGCCATGGGTGCGGTGCCGGCCATCAGCGCGGCAAGGGCTGCCGCACGGCCGAATCCATGCTTCAGTTGCATCGTCCATCTCCCTGTGATTGTTCGCTGAGGAGCCGACAGGCGCCAGATCCTGTCCGGATTGGATGAAAGCGGCGGGCAGGAGTCAATGGCCAACCGTCGGCTTCAGCACGCGAATCTTCAGTGCCCATGGCGCGAGCGGGAATCCGGACGGATCCCGGTTGCGGACCCATTCCCGAAGGTGGTCATTTCCCGTAATACTCCCGGAACCATTCGACGAACCGGGCGATCCCATCCCGGAAATCCGTCTGCGGCCGGTATCCGGTCAACCGCTGCAACAGGCCTGCGTCGGCCCAGGTGGCGGGCACATCGCCCTTCTGCATCGGCATGTAGTTGCGGATCGCCGTCTTGCCGAGACTCTCCTCGATCGCATCCACGAAATCCATGAGCCGCACCTTGTCGGAATTGCCGATGTTCACGATCCGGAAGGGGGCGACGGGCGAGAGGCTGTCCCCCTCGGGCACGATTCCATCCGCCGGGCGCTCGGGCACGGCGTCGATCAGAAGCCGGATGCCGCGGACCAGATCGTCGACATAGGTAAAGTCGCGATACATGTCGCCGTGGTTGTAGATGTCGATCGGCCGGTCATCCAGGATCGCATCGACGAACTTGTAGAGCGCGAGATCGGGCCGGCCCCAGGTTCCATAGACGGTGAAGAACCGGAACATCGTGGTCGGCAGGTTCCACAGATGGGCATAGGCATGCGCCATGCTCTCGTTGGCCTTCTTGGTCGCCGCATAGATCGTGAGCTGGGTGTCGGCCTTTTCGGTCTCGGTGAAGGGCATCTCGGTATTGGCGCCGTAGACCGAGGAGGTGGAGGCCATGAGGAGATGCCGCACCTCAAGGCGGCGCGCGGCCTCCATCACGTTGAAGCTGCCGATGACATTGGCATCGAGATAGGCGCGCGGGTTCTCGAGGCTGTAGCGCACCCCGGCCTGGGCCGCGAGATGGATGATGATCCCGGGGCGGAACTCGTCCGCGACGGCATCGAGGCGCGCCTGATCCTCGAGCAACGCTTCGGTCGCGGTGAAGTTCGGGCTTTGCAACAGCATGGCATGCCGGCGCTGCTTCAGCGTGACGTCGTAATAGTCGGTCATCCCGTCATAGCCATGGACCCGGAACCCCTCGGCCAGAAGCAGCCGCGCGAGGTGGAAGCCGATGAACCCGGCGGTTCCGGTGATCAGCACGCGGCGCAGAGGGGCGTCAGTCATGGTGGTGTTCTCCTGAACAGGTGCGATTGTCATCCAACGGGGCGCGGTTTTAGACAAGGGGCGCAATTGCCCGGCGCTAGATGTTTGATCCGACGGCTTGATGGTGCGATCCTCTCGAGGGGAATGGAAGGAAGCACTATGGGGCAGGTTCGTCACGGGAGCGCCACGACCACGTTCGCCGTCATAGCTGCGATACAGCGATCGCACGCCGAAGGCCCGCCCGCCATCGTTCGGGACTGAGGGTCCACACAACTGGCCGGGAACTGGGCATCGATCCCAAGACGGTCGCCAAGTGGCGGAAGCGGGCGACAGTCGCCGATCGCAAGACCGGGCCGAAGGCGCCACGCTCAATATGGCCGAGGCGGAGGAGGCGATGATCGTCGCCTTCCGGCGCCATGCGCTGCTGTCGCTAGACGGCTGTCTCTATGCTCTCCAGCGTCGATCCCGCATCTGACCCGCTCTGCTCTGTGCCGGTGCCTGCAGCGGGGAATGGGGCCGCCGTTTAAAGAGCGCTATTGACTCGAAGACCGCCTCGGTTCGTGCGTCTCTCGCTTACACGTCAGCGCTCCGGTGATCCCAAGGGTTTGGTTAAGAGCCGTTTCTCCAAGAAAGCATCAAACCACACCACCATCGCCGCTTCATGCCATGCCGTCAGCAGATCTTGTTCCTCGCGGGTTTGCGTGCCGGTTCGCTGTAGGTGGCGGCGTCGGATTGCCGCCTTCAACATCCGCGCCGATCCCGACAGTGCGAGATCGGAACCGCTAATGACTCGTCTGATAATAATCTTGCGCTCTTTTGCTTTTTCAGCAATCAGGAAAATCTCCAAAGAGACAATCGATGACTAAATGCGCTCCTAGACCGATCGCTCCAGAAGGCAATACAGCTTTAGTATATCAAACAAAAGGATAACGGTATGATCCGGAAACCTGACACATCGAAACTGCTCGGCTTCAAACTCAATAGCGGCGCGGCGGTTGCAGACAAAATCGGCGTTAAGGGCGGAAGCGCCTGCTGATCGCGCAGCAGGCACTCCTGTCTTGGCACTGACGTGCCCCGCGTTTGGTGGGGCACTAACTCAGGGTTTGAAATTGTTTGAAAACGGACTGATTTGGAAAAGCTTGCCCAATGCTAACTGGTTAATGGCAACGGAATTTGACGCCATGACACCTGCGCTTTATGATGACATGGTGCTGCGCGAACTAGGGCGTTGCCTGCAAGACCGTGGGGAACTAGACGCAATGCGCGTCCGCCTTGCTGAAGCCGAAGTGCCCCGTAGCAGGGCACTGCATGACTGAAGTGAAACCCCCGTACCTTCAGGAAATCATTCTTCATATCGGTATGCACAAGACCGGATCGACCGCGATCCAGTCGGCTCTGGCGGGCTATGATCGTGACGGCGCGCGCTATGCGGATTTGGGCAGAGCCAACCATTCGGTCCCGCTGATGTTCGCGTTCGATCGCGAAACTACCTGCGAAACAAGTTCGTGGATCAAGCATTTCGGCTTCACGAGGGATCTGTGCAGCCGACTGGCCTCTAACGCTCATGTAGCACTTGATCGGGAGCTGTCGCTGGACCGCCGAATGCTGATCTTTTCCGGGGAGGCCCTTTCCGTCTGGTCTGAACAGGCTGTTCTGGCCCTTGCCCACCGTCTGCATGGCTGCGCCGAGATAATACGCGTGATCGCCTATGTCCGCGATCCTGTCGACTACGCGAATGCAATCGTCCAGCAACGGGTCAAAACGCGCGCGCCGCTTTTGCCGCTGCCTTCGCGATATCAACAAAGCCTTGGGGCCTACATGACTGCATTCGGACACGATCAGGTCCATTTGCGGCGCTATGACCGCAGCCATTTTCTTCATGGATCGGTGGTTGCGGATTTCGCCGGACAGATCCGAATTGCCGGCGTGGAACACAACATTCAGTCCAACGAAGCCGCATCCTTTGATGCGATCCGGTTGCTGCACCTGTTGGCCAGGCACATCCCGATTCCCGTGGGCCACCCCCGTCTGGTCCAAGGCTGGCAGCGTCTTTGTGACTGGATTCAGACAGCCTTGCCCGGACCAACCTTGCGGCTTCCGGATGATCTGGCGCGGTCCTTGGTGACCAGGGACGATATCGCCTGGCTGGACCAGACTTTCGCGATCCGATTTGACTCCGAAGGGCATCCCGACATGCCGACGCCGGACGAAGCGTTGGACGCTGCAATCCGGTCGTTCCTGCTGGACGGTGTCGAAGACCTGCGGGACCGCCTTGCCGGGGCGATGCGGCGCTGTGCGATCCCGTTCGATCACGGCGATAGTGCGCTGAACCTGATGTCGCGGGCCTATACCTATTTTGTCTTTGATGCTGAGCCGACCGATGGGCGCAAATGACGAAAACGGCGCAATTTGCAGAAATGGACGCGGCATGCTGGCCAACCTGACCGAGGTCAAACTCGTCCTTGCGATGCATCGGTCGGGCAGTTCGCTCTTGACGGGCGCACTTCAGGCCGCCGGTGCGGGCCTTGGCCAGTTCGAGGATTCCAGGAACTGGGCAAATCCGTCCGGTTATTTCGAGAACCCCGTGATCCGCGACTTCGGCGATGCCCTTCTGGCCCGATTGAACGCCAGTTGGGACAACTGGGGTTTTCGTCCCGACGCAGCCGAACTTGCCGGTCCTGCCTTTTCCGATTTACGCCACCGCGCAGTCGACCTGTTGCACGAGGTCAATACGACTGCCGATGGCCCCCTGCTGATCAAAGACCCCCGTATCGCCCAGATTCTGCCGTTCTGGGAGCAGGCCCTGTCCGAGGCGGGTATCGCCCGCCGGCGTCTTCTTCTGGTCAGGGATCCGGCCGAGGTCGCAACCAGCCAATGCGCCCGGGCCGCGCGTGCGCCGAAATGGCATCCCTGTCTGCGGCACCCGGAGCCGGTCTGCGCCTTGTGGGCCCAGACCATGCATACGGTGCTGACCAGTCTGGGCGATGATGCAACGTTACTGATCCTGCACGACGACCTTTATCGCGCGCCTCGGGACACCGCGCTGGCCGCCGCACAGTTTCTGGGCATGGACCCGAAAATCGAGGCGTTGGACGCATTTCTGGCGACACAGTTCTCGGCAGACCTGCGCCGCTCGCAACCGGCTTCGGGGCTTGGCATGTGGGGGAAACTGGCCAGACAGATTTTCCACGATCTGGCGCAAATCTCTGGCCCGCGCATCCTGACGCGGAACGAGGCGCAAGATATCGCAAGGCGGCAGGTCGAGTTGGTCGGCATCCAACCCTGTCTGCCTGCTGTGCAGCAGAGTCTGGCTGCCGTGCGAGACCAGGTGCCGCCCCCCGTTGCGCAACCCGCGCCGGCCCCACCGCAGCAGAAGTCCACCAACGGCACTTTGCGCGCCGCGACCCGCGATGCCATCAGCCGGTTTCTTTTTGTGCAAGACAAGCCGGAACACGTCGACCTTGCCTTTGTCCTTGGCAGCCCGGCCGTCAATAGCCTCTTCCCGGCACTTGCTCTTTTTCAGGCCAATTTGATCAAGCACATCCTGATTTCGGGAGGCGGACCGACAAGCGGGGGCATTCCCGAATGGATGCTTTACCGCGATCATGCCGTGGACGCCGGTGTGCCGCCCAAGGCTTTGCTTCTGGAAAAATACGGGCGCAACACACTTGAGAATTTCGCGTTCGGGGCAACACTGGTCGAGCGGGAAATCGGCTGGACGACGCTTTCCTCGATCGGTATCTGCGCCAAGCCCTTTCACATGCAACGCGCCTTGATGACGGCGCGGCGCTTCATCCCCGCTCATGTGCGCCTTCTGGCCTTTCCGGCAGAGCATCCCGACAACCTGTCCCGGACCTCATGGGCCGATACCCCAGCCGGCACCAAAAGGGTTTTGCAGGAATTGGGCAAGATCAGCAAATATGCCCTTCAAGGAGATTTCGATGCCGACTGAGACCGGCAAGGTGTTGCTGATCGGGATCGGCGGCAGCGGAATGTTGCCGCTGGCACTCTTGATGCAAGAGGCAGGCCATCGGGTCGAAGGGCTCGACCCCGCCCTTACCCCAGCACGGCGCGACCTGCTGCAAGGCCGCGGCATCGTGATCCATGACGGAACTTCGCCCGAAATTCTTGCCGAAGTGCAACGGGTCATTGCCAGCCCCGCCGTGCCGCAGCACCATCCCTTGCTGCGCGCTGCGCGGCGGGACGGGAAAGAGATCGAATGGCGGCCGGAGGCGCTGGCCCGTCTGCTGCGGGGCCGCCGGTGCATCGGCGTTGCGGGCAGCCACGGGAAGTCCACGACGACCGCGATGCTGATCCACATCCTGTCGCAAGAGGCACCGGACACCGGCTGTTTCCTCGGGGCCGAAGTCGCAGGCACAGCACCCGCACGCTGGGGCGATGCCGGTTCGGAGTTCGTATTCGAGGCCTGCGAGGCCCATGGCGCGCTGTCGGTCTGGCAGCCGGCTCATCTCGTGCTGACAAACCTCGATGACGATCACGCCGCGCATTATGGCGGTCAATCTGGCCTGGAGGCCGCCTTTCTGGCGCTTGCCCGACGCGTTCCTGTCAATGGCAGAGTGGTGGTCTGCGGGGATGACCCCAAACTGCGGGCGCTGATCGCGCAACTGGATCGGCTGACGGTGACCTATGGCTTCAATCCTGACAATCTTCTGTCCGCCCGCGCACTCGCGACCGGACAGACAGGCCTGGTCTGGGCCGGACAAAGCCTTGGCCCCCTGCATATGCGCCTTCCCGGGCGACACAACCAATTGAATGCTATGGCCGCGATTGCAATGGCTTGCGAAAGGGGCGTCCTCCCAAGGCGCGCCCTTGCGGCCTTGGCAACCTTCAAGGGCGTCGACCGCAGGTTGCAAGACGTGGGTCATGCCGAAGGCCCGCGCATTCTGGAAGATTTCGCCCATCATCCGACCGAAATTGCCGCATCGATTGCGGCACTGCGGGGCACCGGCGGGCGCGTGGTGGCCGTGCTGCAACCGCAGCTTGGCAGTCGCGTGCGCGACATGGCAGGGGCTTTCGCGCAAGCACTGGCGCAGGCCGACTGGCGGCTGGTCCTGCCCGTCGAAACACTCGGAGAAACGGTTCGGACCGGGGAAGCCGACAGGATATTGGCCGAAGCCTGCGCCACGGCAGGGTCGGACATCGACCCGGTGGCCAACCTTCCCGATCTCCTGCGCCAGTTGAAGGCGGGCGTCCGGCCCGACGATGTGGTGATAGTCATGGCGGGCCGGTCGGGCGAGGGGCTGGCACAGCAGATCGCCGCCGCCTGCGCATCCCTCGAGCGGACGTCAGAGACCGCCTCGGTCGTCTACGGGCGCAAGACAACCTTGGCCGACAATCTGGTCGACGCCATCGCGACCCGCGCCCATACCAGACCCGGCGCCCCCGCCGTCCAGATGGGACGGCGCAAACTGACCTATGGTCAATTGATGGCCCGTTCGCACGATCTGGCGATAGCCTTGCGGACCAAAGGAGTGGCGGCAGGTCAGCCGGTTGCCGTCTGCCTTGGCCGCAGCCTTGACCGTGTTGTGGCCTTTCTTGCTATCCTGCGGCTGGGAGCGGTCTATCTGCCGGTCGACCCGCATCAGCCGGCAGAGCGGATCAAGATGATGCTGCAGGATTCCACGACCCGCCATGTCATCGTGAACGCCGCAAGCCCCGCCCTGCCAGACCTTGGCCTTGCGCTCGTGAACTGCGGCAGCATTGCCGACAGGGATTTCAGACCCGCCGACCTTGCCCGGCTTGCCTTGTCGGGTGCGCCCCCGGGCCCGCAGGACGCGGCCTATCTGATCTTCACTTCGGGCAGCACGGGACGCCCCAAGGGCGTCCTGGTGGAACATGGCAATATCGCCAACTTTGCCGCCGCCGCCGCCAAGCATTTCGCGATCACGCCAAAGGCGCGGGTGTCGCTTGTCACGGGGTTCGGCTTTGATGTTTCGGTGGGCGACATGGCCATGACGCTTGCCGCGGGCGGTTGCCTTGTGCTGCCGACCGATATCGAGGCGCTGCCCGGCGCGGCAATGGCGCGGTTCCTGCGGCAAAGCAGCATTTCGCATCTTTCCACGACGCCGTCGACGCTGACCACGATCCCGGCAGGGGATTTTCCCGATCTGGCCTGCGTCATCGTGATCGGAGAGGTTTGCCCTCCCGCCCTGGTCGGGAGATGGGCCAAGGGCCAGCGGTTTTTCAACGCCTACGGGCCGACCGAGGCCACCGTCGAGGCCACCTTTGCCGAATGCCGCATCGGCGCGCCCGTGACCATCGGGCGCCCGTTCGACAATATGGCGGCCTGCGTCCTGGACGCGGCACACAGGCCCGTGCCCCGTGGGCAAGCGGGCGAGCTGGGCCTTTTCGGCCTTGGTGTGGCGCGCGGATATCTGAACCAGCCCGACCGCACGGCGGCGCGCTTCGTCATGGTCGGTATGCCCGACGGCACCGAACAGCGGGTCTATCTGACCGGCGACCGTGCCGTCATGGATGCCGGAGGCGAACTCCGGTTTCTGGGGCGGCTTGATGACCAGATCAAATTTCGTGGCCACCGGATAGAACCCGGAGAGATCGAGGCCGTTCTTTGCGATTTCCCGATGATCCGCGAGGCAAGCCTGTCGAAAACCGCGACCGGCCAGACCGAACGGCTGATCGCCCATGTGGTGCTGCACCCCGAGGTGCAGGCGCTGGATCATGCGGCGCTGAGGACGCATCTGGATAAGCGGCTTCCGGCCTATATGCACCCCGCCGTGATCCTGCCGATTGCCGCATTTCCCTGCACCGCCAATGGCAAGCTGGATCGTTCCGATTTGCCCGTGCCGCCTGCCGTTCTGGTTCCGGCACCGGGGCGGACGCCTCACAGTGCGACGGAAAGGCGCTTGCTAGAACTGCTGCGTGACACCGACAGCGGGATCGCGGTGCAAGGTGTCCGCGAAAGCCTGAGCGACGCGGGCTTGGATTCCCTCGGGCTGGCGGGCTTTATCATGAGCATCGAGTCCGATTTCGGGATCATCCTGGATCTGTCGCTGGACGCGGGTGGCGATACGATCGAGGCGCTCGGGATCGCCGTGGAGCAGCGCAAGCTGATGCAGCAGGCTGCTCCCGACGGCGATCATGGTGACGCATTGGCTGCGGCGCTCCGCCCTTACCTGACGCTTTGGCCCGGCGCGCGCAGGGGCATGGAGGGATTGGTCCATGATCTTGCCGCGGCACCGCCGACCGCCCCTGCGCTGTTCTGGTGCTTTCAATCCGGCGACGAATTCGCTTCACTGACGGCCGCTCTTGGCGCACGGGTCCGATTGTTCGGACTGCGCTCGGGCCATCTTGTGTTTGACTACGACGCCCGGACGGTCGCGGCATTGGCCGCGCTTTACGCCGACGAGATCGCATCCGTTGACCGGCACGGCATTCTGACCTTGGGCGGCAATTGTCAGGGCGGGATGGTGATGGCCGAAGTGGCGCATGAGTTGCGGCGGCGGGGGCGGCAGGTGGCCCTGACCGTGCTGATGGAACAGGGCCGCTTCCATCCCCTATCGGGCGAGGTGCTTTTGCTGTTCGGTGCCCGAAGCTACCTGAATCCCTACGGTCAGATCGAGGCCCCCGAGCGCCTGTTCCGGCAGGCCTTTGGCGACGGGTTCCGCGTCTGCATGTTGCCGGGCGATCATGGCCAGTATTTTCAACAGGCCAACGTAGGCGCGCTGGCGGATATCCTTGTGGCGCGGATCAATGATTGCCTGTGTGGCAATGCGCAGACATCGACAGCGGCGCGATAGCTTGGGAAGGTGCGGAATGTGGGACAGCCTCGATCTCTTTCGGAATCCAAAGACCAAGGCCGATGTGGCGCTGATCCGCAGCAGCGGCCTGTTCGACCCGCACCATTACCGCGTCAAACGGGGCCTGCCCAAGGCCTCCGAGGATGACCTGATCCGCGACTACCTTGCAAACTGGCAAACCGCAGGGGTCGAGTCTGCACCGCATTTCGATGGCGAAACCTACTGGCAGCGCCATCTTGGCGGAAATACAGACCTGCCGCCGCTAGTACATTTCCTGCGAATCGGCTGCGAACAAGGGCTTAACCCGTGGACCGAGGCCGCCGTGCTGACTTGGCAAAAGCCGTTTCTGGATGATCCCGACCTTGCGCTTTCGGTCGTGGCGCAGGCCAAGGGTGCTTGGTCCCAACTGTGGACCGGCGCGCGGGTCGCGGTGCATGTCCACCCGCAAAGCCATATCGTGTTCCACGAATTCCAGTCCATGCTTGTTGCCGCATTCCGGCATCTCAGCATGGCCGCCGAACCGGCCCAAGCCGGTTTCGAAGCGCCGGCCGACCTACGGATTATCATCGCGCCGCATGATTTCTTCTATCTCGAACCGCGTATTGACGCGACAAGCGTGGACCTCAAGACCTGCATCCTGTTCAACACCGAGCAAATCCCCTCGGTCTGGTTCGGGCGCTCCTACCGGTTCTTGCGGGCGGCGGCGGGTGTGCTGGATATCAACCTTCAGACTGCCGCCTGCCTGTCGGAATTGGGCCTGACGGTGCGGTTCCTGCCCTTGGGCCGGATCGAAGGCTTTCCGCTGTTTCAGCCGACCCTGCCCATTTCGGCGGAATACGCAGAGTGGAGCGGCACCGAAGCAGGCGGCACCATCGACGCCTGTCGCCCACTTGCGGAACGGCCGATTGACATGCTCTGGATCGGATCAAACGCGCGACGGCGGCAGGCTTTTTGGGAAGGGGCGAAGCCGGTGTTTGACCAACACGCCAGCTTTGTAAGGTTGGTGAATGTAAAGGGCGCGCTGAAAACCGAACATCCTGACGCCATTTCAGGTTTGGCCTTTGCCGCGCTGGCGCGTCAAAGCAAGATCCTGCTGAACGTCCACCACTTCGATGCGCCCTATTTCGAATGGCAGCGGCTGATGCATTTTGGCTTCCTGCAAGGTGCCTGCGTGGTCAGCGAAACGCTCAGCCAAATTCCTGCCCTGCAACCCGGCACGCATTATCTGCAAGCCGACATCGCCCAACTTCCCGCCTACGTCGATTGGTTGCTGAGGGATAGCGAAGGGCAGGACACGCTTGAGCGGGTCAGGGTGCAGGGTCAGACGGCGGCGACGCGGCACTACGATCTGCCGCGTACGCTGGCGGCGCTGTTTCTTGGCCGATAGCGCAAGCTGTGTCCGCCAAGGCGCGCAACATGTTCCACAGTCCATGGATGCCCCCTCCGATTGCCCAAAGTCTCTTTCCTCGTCGTCGGGGCGCAGAAATCTGGGACCACGACCCTGCACCATCATCTGGCGCAGCAACCGGATCTCTACCTGCCGGGCTGCAAGGAAGTGCATTTCTTTGATGGTGACAGCCGCGATTGGTCCTCTCCCGACTACCGCGCCTATGAGGCGTTCCTCACCGCCGCCGCATCGACGCAGATCTGCGGCGAAGCAACGCCCGCCTATATGGTCCATCGCCGGTTTCTGGAACGTATCCGTGCCTATAATCCCCAGATGCGCTTGATTGCCGTGCTGCGCCATCCTGTGGAACGGGCATGGTCGAATTGGCGGATGCTTGTGACACAAGGCGCCGAGACGCTGCCCTTTGCTCAGGCAATCCGGGACAGGCGAAACAGGATTGCGAAGAACTGGCGCGCGTACAGCTATGTCGAACGCGGCTTTTATGCCGATCAGATTGCCAATATACTGGACCTCTTTCCAGCAGGAAACTGCCATTTCCTGCTGACCGAGGACCTAGCGCGGGATCCAACGGCCGCGATTGGCGGCACCTGCGCCCTTCTGGATTGCCCGTCGCCTCGGCTGCCAGTCCAGCCGAAAGTGGTCAAACTCTTGGAAAGCCGCAACCTTGGCCCGCTTTCGCCTAATGAGTTCGGTCTGAACAAAGCGGTCAGGCGGCCCTGAAGGTCTGATGTTGCCGATCTTGAGGAGTTTGTGCGGTCCACAGGGCTGCGATGATCGAGGGAAGCCAAGCCCTGAGGTGCGCCAGGATCTTTCGGATGTTGTGCCCGCAGGCGCAGAGGACGGCAAAGAGGGCATCGCCTATCGTGCCTTTCAGCGGGCATCGCGACAGGAGACCGTCGGTCTTCATGTGGCCGATTTCAGCCTCGATGGCGCTTCGGCACCGGAGGTCAACAATCAGCCTGGGCGTCAAGCCGCATCGACTGCCGCTGATCAGGACGCGGGTTTTGTCTTCATCGTGGCCCTTGTAGCCGCGATCGACGACAGCCAGATCGGGACGCTGGTCGGTGAGGACCTCGACCTGACCCAGCGTTTTCCTCAGGGTGTGACCGTCGTATGGGCTACCCGGAAAGCTGCGCATGCCAACCACGAAGCCCTCGTCCAGCGTGGTGGCTACACCGACCTTGCAGCCAAACTCATAGCGGACGCGGGCTTTGCCCTTGGAGATGCAAGCGACCTCGGGCTCATGCAGGGCATAGATCTTGTCGCCGCCCTTGGGCTGCTGATGCAGGAGTTGCGAGACCAACGCGAGCTTGGCGATGACCCGATCCCGCAGGCCTCCCTCGGGGATGTCCGCAAGGTGGCGCCTGAGATCCCGCATCACCCGTCCCGTGTAGCCCTTGAGCTTTTTCAAGGCCTTGCGCATCCGCTTGAATTGCCTGGCGTGGGCATAGCGGCCCACCTGCAGCGCGAGCCGTGGCGCAAGGCGGGCGTAGCTGCAGGTCCACCTCTGCCTCCTGCGCCAGGTCCACCAGCTGTTCTTGCGCCCGCTCGTAAAGCCGGGCTTCCGTGGGATGGGTGATGTTCTTCTCCATGACCGTCGTATCGATTGCGACGCGCTTGATGCTGTCCTCGTCGATGGTGCCGGACTTCTGCCCAGCCTGGATCGTCAGGGTCAGCAGCCATTCGACGGCATCTTCCCCGATCCGCCCACGCCAACGGGTCAGAGACGAGGGATCGATCGGCAGCCGGTGCTGGAAGAAGACCTCACAGGTGAGGTGCTGGTAATGTGGGTTCTCGACCCAGCGGGCGACCACCGCCTTATCCGACAGGCGATAGGCATGCTGGAGATACAGCAGACCGGCACCAGCCGCGGTTCTGTCGCGGGCCTCCTCTTGTGGGACGGAAAGAAGCCGGCCCACTCCCGCTCGAAGACCTCCGAGTCGATCAGCGCCGCCAATTTCACGAGCTCGTGCCGCGGGTCGATCATATCAACCAGCCGCGGGCGCAGCAGATCATCCTGTTCCGGGAGGCGCTTAATAGACTGAACCGAAATTGCAGGGTTTCGACCAAAAACATAAAAATCCTGCGGGAAAAGGCAACACAAAACGCCTAAATACGCCAAGAAATCAATGGGTTGGAATTTGTCCAAGGCAAATTAACTAGGTGTTCAGTCCCGGCATGTGGTGGATTGGGCTCAGGATGAATCTGTCTGGCTCTGATGTCCATATCTTGCAGATGTATTCGTAGGGGGTTGAGGCCGTTGAGGGTCTTGAGCCTGCGCGCGAAGTTATAGACCGCCATGAAGTCGGCGAGGTGCGTTCGCAGCTGGTCATGACTGTCGTAATGGAAGCGTTTGACGGTGGCCTCCTTGATCGTGCGGTTCATCCGTTCAACCTGGCCGTTCCAAGGATGGTTGGACTTAATCAGCCTGTGCTCGATCCCGTTTGCCTCACAGATCATGTCGAAGCGCATCGCCGGGAGTAGATGGTGTTCCGATTCGGAGGCTGCTCTGCGAACTGAATGCCGTTATCGGTGAGAATGGTGTGAACCCGATAGGGCACGGCTTCGAGCATATACTGAAGGAACTCCCAGGCTGTCTTCCTGTCGGCTTTGTCGATGAGTTGGGCCACGGCGAACTTGCTCGTGCGGTCGATGCCGACAAACAAATGTAGTTTGCCTTCAGCGGTCTGAACCTCGGCAATATCGATATGGAAGAACCCTATGGGATAGCGTTTGAACTTCGATCGCTTCGGCTTGTCGCCCTCCACATGAGGCAGGCGCGAGATGCCATGACGCTGCAGGCAGCGGTGCAGCGCAGATCATGGCCATGCTGGACACTCAGGTCGGTGGCCTTGAGCGATGGATCGAAAGCGTAATCGCGGGGGAAGAAACTTCGGCCGTGAAGGCAAGGCTACTGCTGTCCATCCCTGGGATTGGCCCCGTTTCTGCGGCCATGCTGATCGCGGGAATGCCGGAACTCGGACGGATGACATCCGGCGAAGCCGCGGCCATGACCGGGCTTGCACCCATCCCACATGACAGTGGAACAATGCGAGCAAGAGAGCAATCGCAGGAGGTCGGCGCGCACTGCGGCATGCCCTATTTCAAGCGGCACTGGCTGCAGCCTGTCACAATCCCGCCCTGAGGCCCGTCGCACAGGGCCTAAAGCTGCGAGGCAAGCCCCACAAACTGGTCATCGTCGCCATCGCCCGCAGGCTCCTCACAATCGCAAATGCAGTCCTCAAAACGGGCGTCCCATGGCAGCCTCACCGCGGCCGATAAACACAGTTGCTAGGCCCAAAGCCTGACAGTGCCGCAGACTTTACCCTGCCCTGCCCTGCTCTGTCTGGTCGGGGTATTCTTTGGCGGCTTTCCGATCAGCGCCTGAGCCTCAGGGTCGGGTCAGCGCGCTGGCAATCTGGCGCACCGCGCTATCGGCGGCAAAGCTGCGCGCAAAAAGCCCGATGCAGCGCCGCGACAGGTCTGGGTCGCTGTCAATCTGGGCCAGAAGCGCCAGACAGCCGGCCTGCAAATCCCTGAGCTGATGGCTCTCGCAGACAGCCCCGACCCCCTCGCGGCGCATGATCTCCGCCAGATCATTGCCCGCGTTCACATTAGCCAGCACCGGCAGGCCGCTTTGCATATAGGTCAGGAACTTGCCCGGGATGTTGTGCGATTTGTGGCGCGGGTCCAGCGCCACAAGCCCCGCGTGACATTGCGCATAAAGATCGGGGATTTCATCCGGGTCGATCTCGTCATGGAAAAGCACATTGTCGAGGCCCCGCGACGCCACCTCTTTGGCCAGCCGCGCCGCATCGCTGCCGCGCCCGACAAAGAGAAAGCCCAGATCGCGCCGCTCTTGCAGGCTTTGGGCCAGATCAAGGAGGACATCCATGCTCTGCGCCACGCCCATGTTGCCTGCGTAGACAAAGACCTTGCGCCCCGAAAGCGCGGTGTCCTTGACCCGGATGCGGCAGGGCATCTGCCCCGGCGCATCCAGCCAGTTCCGCAAGACCTCTAGGCTCCAGACTCATTGAGTTTCAGAGCCAGAACATGACGGTTGCTGCGAGGGCGATAGCGGAGAAGAAGGTTTCCGGGCATCTGTCGTATCGGGTGGCAACGCGTCTCCAGTCCTTCAGCCGGCC
>NZ_JAEACP010000033.1 GCF_015999335.1 Tabrizicola soli
GGCCGGCTGAAGGACTGGAGACGCGTTGCCACCCGATACGACAGATGCCCGGAAACCTTCTTCTCCGCTATCGCCCTCGCAGCAACCGTCATGTTCTGGCTCTGAAACTCAATGAGTCTGGAGCCTAGGCAGCCCTTTTAACCCTTCTCGATGCCCCAACTGCATTCATGCGCCAGCTAATCACCTGCTCGGTGATCCCCCAAGCTTCGGAGAGAGTTGTGAGGGTGTATTGTCGGCGTTGGATCATACGATAGGCATCGAGAGCTGCATACTCTGAGACCAATAGCACTGGGCCAAGCGTCTCGGCTTCAAGCTCATCAGTTGAAGAAAACTCCCGAATACCACCGTTGGTAAAGGGGTTCACCGGCTGATGTCGTAAAATCACGTGAGCAAGCTCGTGCGCGATGTCAGAAGCTTGGCGTTTCCTCTCGGTCGCATCGTTGAGCAGGATGAACGCACGCGTCCCGTCAAAGCACGCAGCTGCTGAGAAACCGCATCCCTTCTGCTGAGAGAGCAATAGGTGCTTTTCGGGAAGGTCAGGGAGTGAGGAAAGCAGGATCACGGGCACTTCTAAGTGCGTACACAGGCGGCGTGGGCAGATAGGTGCGGAAAGAGAGAGGCCCATCTCCTTACGCAATTCATTTGCCCACCAATGCGCTTCTGAAAGAAATCCACGACGCGGCTTTGCTTTCGCCAACTACTTCTCCTTGCGGAACTGCTCGTATGCTGCCTTGATCATGACTTCGATGGCCGCTGCCCCCTCCGGCGCTATGTTCTTATCTGCCCGGAGAAGAGCCATAATCTGGCCTAGAGGTTCGGGTTTGGCAACATCATCATGGGAACTCATGAAGTCGTCCGCGCTCAGCCCCGACCAGCGGCATAGCGCCGCGAGGGTATCCACGTCTGGCCGCTTCCCTTGCGCGATACGGGTGAGTGTCGAGGCGCTCACCTCGGCCTGTTCGGCCACAGCCTTCCAGGTCAGGCGTTTCGCCTGACGGTGCCCATCGAGGGCATGGTAGAACGCTTCGTTAAGAAACTGTTCCCTCATGCTGATTTCACTCTTGCAATCTCCTGTCTGTATCGCAATATGTATCAAGATTGCGATCTTGCAATCAGTAACCCATCTCGCAACCGAAAGGAAAGCGAAAATGTCAAGCGGCAAGAACCAGTACGTCGTCACGCGTGGCGACAAGTGGGCAGTTCGCGGTGAGGGCAACGAACGCCCGACCCGCGTGTTCGATACCCAGCGTGAGGCGATCAACTTCGGACGCGGCATCGCACGCAACCAAGAGTCGGAGCTGCGCATCCAGGGGCGGGATAGCCGCTTCAGGGAAGCCTACAGCTACGGCAACGATCCCTATCCTCCGAAAGGCTGAGGCATGATCAAGTTCAAATACAAAGGTCGGAGCTTTTCTTCGGCACAATCTTTGGCCAGTGCAATGCAGCGCGATATCCAAAGTGCCTATGAGCAGCGGGTGCGTCGGGCGGCGGCCAACAGCGGCCTGAGCGTGCGAAAGACGTCGCAGGGCCTTGAGGTTAGTGGAAGTGCTACCAACATGGGACGGTTCTACAACCGTCTCGGGCGGTGAGCTTCCCGCTTCAGCCTCCCATCGTTCAAACTTAAGGGCGCGACGGTTACATCCGTTGCGCCCCCTTTTGTTTAGGCTTGAAACCAGCCTTGTTTGAACTCCGCAAGGGTTACTGCTTTCTGAATTGCCGCGACCGTTCTGCCGCACTGCCTTCCGTCGGCTTCTCGCCCTCCGCGTCGGGCAAGCAGTTTGCCCCGCGCCGTTGCCTCCTTTCAGAACTCTGGTATGATGAAGTCATACCTTGACCTGATGTGGAGTACACCATGACCGTGAAGACCACCCTCAGCTTCACCGACCGCCACCACCGTTTCCTGACGGAGAAGGTGGGTGCCGGGGTGTTCGCCTCGCAGTCGGCGCTGGTGGCCGCCGCGCTGGAGCAGATGATCCAGGACGAGGAGGAGCGCGAGGTCGCTCTGGGCGCCCTGACCGAAGAAATCCGGGGTCGGCTCCAGACGCCTCGCGATGCCTTTCTCGATGCCGACAGCGCGTTTGCCCGTGCTCGTGCGCGGGTCGTGCAGGGCGTTCGGTGAGCTACCGCATCCGCTTTCACCCCTCGGTCGCCGATGATCTCGAATGGATCACCGGCTGGATTTCCGACTATGCGGGATCATCCGTTGCTGCCGCAAAACTGGCGGAGATCGAGACCACTATTCTCGGCCTCGCCGCGACGCCACACAAAGGCAGCACGCGGGACGAGATCGCCCCCGGTCTTCGGGCGATCCCGGCGGGACGCAAGGGCGTTGTCGTGTTCAAGGTGGACGATGACATGCGGGAGGTTCTGATCTACGCCGTGACCTACGGCGGTGCGGACTGGATCAGGCGTAGCAAGTCCCGAAGCTGAGGTGGGCTTAGGGGCGATGCCGATCAGGCGGCTTTAGCTGAGCAGGGCTGGATGATCGCTCGGAACATCTTGAAACAGTTGGTAAATCCTGCCCCCGCAACCAAAAATCCTAACCTTTTCAGATAGTTAGAACCCGACATAAACCGTCGGGCTTTTGCGTTGCGAATTCTTGTCAACACCTGGTCAACGTTTGACGAGCCTACGCTAACGGCTGTTCCTCCAATGGATGGCGGCCTTCAAGCCTTTCTCCCTGCGGATTCGATTGAACTCGGTTCGTTCCGGGCCGCCAGAAGTCTCGATCACAATATCGGTTTCGACGGCAGCCAGCAGAGCATTGCGCATACCGCGGATGTCGTAACTGCGGTTGATTGCGCGCTTGGTTAATTCGACGGACAGCGGGGCGCCGGCCACGATCTCGCGTGCCTTTTCGAACGCACGCTCGACATGCCGTCCCGCAGCGACGGTTTCGGTGACCAGCCCGATCTGGGCGGCACGGGCGGCCGACATCTGGTCGTTGCCGGTGAGCAGGATGTCCTTGGCATGTTTCGGTCCCACCATCCAGGGCAGGACCATGGCGACAATGCCAGAGCCGAACCGCACCTCGGGTTCGCCGAAGACCGCGTCCTCGGCCGCGACCGAGATGTCGCAGGCGGCGGCAAGTTCTAGCCCGCCCCCGATGCAGTGACCATGCACGGCCGAGATGGTGGGCTTGGGGCAATCCCAGAATTGCATGATGAACTCGAAGTCGGCTTCAAGCACCTTGCGCCAGTCGGAAACGGTTCTCTCGCCCGCGGCGGCGGATTCCTTAAGGTCGAAGCCGGCAGAGAATGCGCGCCCCTCGCCCGAAATGATGAAGCAACGGATCGCCGGATCCTTCTGAAGCGTGGCCGTGATCTCGGTCACCTCGCGCATGAGGACCGAGTTGATCGCGTTCAGGACACGGGGACGGTTCAGGATGATGTGGACAATTCCGTCATCCGAGATCTCGGCCCGGACAGTCTCGTATTCAGTCATGGGTGACAGCTTTCGCTTGGCGCAGGGTGATGCAGTCGACGGCAAGGGCGCCGTTCGGACCGGCGAGGACCGGGTTGATCTCGAGTTCGGCAATCCTTCCGCGCGTCCCCGCTGCGACGGCACTGAAGCGCGCGATCAGGGCGCAAAGGGCCTCAAGATCCACGGGTTCGCGGCCGCGCGCCCCGGTCAGCAGGGGATAGCCTTTCAGCGACTGGAGGGCTTGCAGCGCCTCGGCCTGGCTGAAGGGGGGAACAAGCGCTGTGGTGTCGCGGAATATCTCGGTGAAGATGCCGCCGAAGCCTAAGGTCACCAAGGGGCCGAAATCGGGGTCGGTGGTCATGCCCAGTATCAGTTCGACCCCCTCGGCCATGGCTTGAGCGATGATCGGCGCGTCTGGGTGGCGCTTGCGCAGCAGGGCCAGGGCCGAGCAGGCCTCGGCCAGGGTCTTAATGTTCAGGACGACGCCGCCCTGGTCGGATTTGTGAGCAATGGCGGGATCGTCGATCTTCAACGCGACGGGAAGGCCGTGCCGGGCCGCGAAAGCCGCGATGTCCCCCGGCGTCCGGACATCGACGAAGGGCGCGCAGGCAATTCCGACGCTTTGCAGAAGTCGGAAGCCGTCCAGGCTGCGCAGGCTGTCCTGCGGTGCAGCATTCAGCAGGGTTTGCGACGCTTCGGGAAGCGGCAGGGCCTGGGCCGGCTGGGCGGTCTGGCGGCCGAAGTGGTAGTGGCGCAGATGATGAAGGGCGGAGAGGCCGGTCTCGGTTCCCATCAGCACGGCAATCCCGCGTCCGCGCAGTTCCGCGGCGATGCCGGGTGACAGGGTCGTCGCGATATTGCCCATCACCACCACGGGTTTGTCCGTGGCCTGATGCACCTTGCGGATGGCCGCCGCCGACATTTCCGAAAAGTTGCGGTCCGGCGGCAGGTTGGTTGCCATCACAACTACGCCCACGCCGGGATCGCGGGCCATCTCGGTCAGGACCGGGGCCATCACATCGCCCCCGTCGCCCCAATAGTCCAGCGGGTTCGACGGCTCCATCCCCGGGTCCAGATGTGCACCCACGGCCGCGAGGGTCTGGGGCTGAAGCGTGGCGAAGGGCAGGCCGCGGTCGGCGGCGAGGTCGACAATCAGCTGCCGCTCGCCGCCAGAGTCGGTGCCAAGCGCGATGCCGGGCGCGGTCATCGGGCGGGTCATGGCCAAAAGCTCGGCCGTGTCCAACAGCTCGTCCAGGCTGCGGACGGAAATGACGCCAAGGCGCGCGAACATCGCGTCATAGGCGGCGCGGGAACCCGAGAGGGCGCCGGAATGCGAAATGGCGAAGGTCTTGGAGGCTTCGGTCCGTCCCAGCTTTAGCGCAATGATCGGCACGCCCCGCGACCGGGCCAGCTCAGCGGCCTCGATGAAGGCGGCGGGGTCTCGGACGGTTTCAAGCACGCAGGCGATGACTCGGACATCGGTCTGTTCCAGGAAGTGCCGGATATAGTCGGCAAGCCCGGTGGCCAGCTCTTGCCCGGCCGAGACGGCATAGTCGAAACCCATCTGCCGACGGTTCCCGACCAGCCCGGACCAGCTGGAACCCGAATGCGAGATGAGCGCAACGCCCGATGGCGCGGGCAGATCGCGAAACGGCATGCCGGACATTTGCAGGCGGTCGGGAAGGTTAAGAAATCCCATGCAGTTCGCTCCGCAGATCGCCATGCCCGCGTCGCGCGCGATGGCGCGGACGGCCTCCATCCTAGGGCGGCCCGCATCGGTTTCTCCATAGGCGCGGCCGAAAAGGACGGCTCCCTTCACCCCGGCCGAAGCGGCTGCTTCCATCGCATCGACGATCAGCGTGTCGCTGATCGCGAAGGCAGCACAATCCACGCCGCCCGGGATGCTGGAAACTTCCGGGTGGCAGGGTGCCGTGCCGATCCGGTCGTAGCGCGGGTTCACGAGATGGACCGCGCCGGGGTAGCCCAGCGATTGAATCGCAGTGGCAAGGTTCGCCCCAAAGCTCCCGGGCCTGGGGCTGGCGCCTACCACCGCGATGGACTTTGGCCTAAGCAAAGCCGTCATGGGGCTGTTCATCGTCAGGCGTCCTTTCTTGCGCAGGTCAGGTCCGACAGGAAGCGGCGGGTGGCGACGTATCCGTCATGGATCGCCTCTTCGGCGCTGCGGGCCATGGTGCAATCGCCGACGGTGATGAAGGGCAGGCCCAGGTCATGCACCTGGCCCTCAAGCGCATTGCTCGGGGCGTTGCCGGCGACCCGGACAATCGTGTCCACCCCCTCAAGGACGATGGGCGCGCCGCTGGCGGCATGGGTGAAATAGGCAGTGTCGGTGTCCAGGCCAAAGAGACGGGCGTAGGGGATGACCTCGATCCCCGCCTTGTGCAGTTTGCCTGCCCAATGGTCGCGAACGTATTGCTGAAGGTTCTGGCCGGCGCAGATCCCGTTCACCGCCAGTCGAACCTGGTGGCCTTTCTGTGCCAGAAGCAACGCAATGCCCGGCCCGATCCAGTCGCAGCGCCAGTCGGCCACAACGACGCGCCCGCCCGGATTGGCCGCGCCGGCCAGCACCTCGGTCGCCTCGAGCAGATGGCCATCGCCTTCGACTTCGGCGGGAACAGGGGCTGATCCGGTGGCAAGGATGACCGCCTCGGCGCCCGAGGCGCGCAGAAAGGCCGGATCGACGGGCGCGTTCAGCCGCACCTCGACCTGCCGCAAGGACAGCTCGGTCTGAAGGTTGGTGATCAGTCCGCCGAACTCGGCCCGGTCCGGCAGCATCTGCGCCAGAAGTGCCTGCCCGCCAAGCTGCGGGGCGGCTTCGGCAAGAAGCACCTGGTGGCCCATCTCTGCGGCGGTGACGGCCGCCTTCATTCCGCCGGGCCCCCCGCCCGCCACCACCACGCGCCGCGCGCGCGGCGTTGCGGGCAGCGGGTCAAAGCGCCGCTCGCGGCCCGTGACCGGGTTCTGGATGCAGGAAATCGGGTTGCCGGCGTGGAAATGTCCGATGCAGGCCTGATTGCAGCCGATGCAGGCGCGGATCTCGTCCGCGCGGCCGCCCATGGCCTTGCGCGGCATGTCGGGGTCCACGATCAGGGCGCGGGTCATGCCGCACATGTCGGCCTGACCCGCAGCCAGCACGGCTTCGGCGATCTGGGGCCGGTTGATACGGCCGGCGACAAAGACCGGAACCTTCACCGCCGCCCGGATCGCCGCTGCCCGTGGCGCGACATAGGCGGTGTCGATCTCCATCGGCGGGACGACATGGATCGACCCGCCAAGGGCCGCCATGGTTCCCATCGTGGTGTTGATGTAGTCGACCAGCCCCTCTTCGGCCAGTTGGCGGCAGATGCCGATGACCGTGGATTGATCGAGGCCCCCGACGTCATCCTCGTCGGCCGAAATGCGCAGACCCAGCACGACGCCGTCCCCGACCGCCTTCCGTGCGCCGATCAGCGCCTCTTTCAGCGGGCGAAGGCGGTTCTCGGCCGAGCCGCCATAGATGTCCTCGCGCCGGTTCGAGGCGGGGTTCAGGAACTGCGCGAAGAGAAGGCCGTGGCTCGCCATGAGCTCGACCCCGTCGTAGCCCCCCTCGGCATAGCGGCGGGCGCCCTGGGCCGCGGCTTCGATGATTTCCGCCACCATCTCGGTCGGCATCTCGCGCGGGACGGTGTGAAAGCGGTTCTCGGGCACCGAAGAGGGCGCATAGACCACCCCGCGCATCCCGTCGGTCATGCGGCGGCTGACCCGGCCCGAATGGGAGAGCTGGCCAAAGATCCGGGCGCCGTGTCGCTGGACCGCTGCTGCAAGGCGGGCGTAATGCGGGATCGCGTCGTCGGAGAGGATGACCAGTTCCGGCGCCTCGCCTAGGGTCGAGGCATGAAAACGGGCGGATTCGTTGACGATCAGCCCCGCACCACCGCGTGCCCGCGCCTCGTGATAGGCAATCAGATCATCGCCGGGAACATTGCCTTTTGCCAGCCAGGTCTGGTGGCCGGTGGACAGGATACGATTGCGGATCTCGCGCCCGCGGATCGTCAGGGGGGAGAACAGGTTGGGAAATGTGGCGGGCATGGGCGTCTCTGACCAAATCTGAGGTCAGCATAACAACTGGGGCCTTGATGCAGGCCGCAGAAATTGTAGGAACGCCATTACCTGAAGTTGGATCAAAGCCATGCCCCTGCGAACCAGACTCCCCTCCCCAGGGGCGCTATTCATGTTCGAGGCTTCGGCCCGCCACCTGAACTTCACCCTCGCCGCGCGTGAGTTCAACGTGACGCAGCCGGCCATCAGCCGGATGGTCTCGCGGCTGGAGGCGCATCTTGGCGCCCAGCTTTTCCTGCGACGGTCCACGGGTCTTGAGCTGACTGAAGAGGGGCGCCTTTTGCAACGCGCGGTGCGCGAGGGGTTCGACCGGATCGAGGATGCTCTGTCCGAGATCGAGGCCGGTCGGCATCAGGAGGATGTGGTGACCCTGTCGGTCACCTCGGCCTTCGCGATCCACTGGATGATGCCCCGGCTGGACCGTTTCCGCCGCGAAGTTCCCGGCGTGACGATGCGGCTGGATCTGATCCACGGAGAGCCGATCGGACGACTGGGTGCGGCTGACCTTGGGCTGCGCTATGGTCGGGTCGACGGCGAGGATGTGGAGCGCTGGGCACTGGTCCCCGAGGTGGTGATCCCGGTGTGCAGCCCCGCCTACCTAGCCGCCCATGGCCTAATCGACGGAGAGCGGGGCCTTGCCGGTCATGTCCTGGCCAGCCTTGTCGGCCGGATGCGCATTCCCTGGCCCCGCTTCCTGGACATGGTTGGTCTGGGGTCGATGCGGGATGCGACAGAGCTGAGTTTCTCGGACTATGCGCTGGTCATCCAGGGCGCGACCAAGGGCCAGGGCGTGGCGCTTGGCTGGTGGCATGTGGTGGCGGGCGAGATCCTTGCCGGGGCGCTGGTGCCCGCCAGCGGCCTGATGTTGCAGACCAGCACGTTCTACAACCTCGTGGGGCGCCGCTCTGCCGTGCGACGACCTGCGGTTCAGAAGGTCCGCAACTGGTTGCAAGCCGAGTTTGACGCCCTGGAAGCGCAGCGCGCAGTTCTGGGGCTGACGGCTGTGAACGGGCCAGCTATCCCGCCGGGCTGAAGATATCGCGCACCAATGCCTGGGGTTGGCGGCCGATGGCTGCCGGCGGCAGGGCAGGGCGGCCTCGGATCATGTCGGCGGCCTTTTCGGCGATCATGATCACGGTCGCATTCAGGTTCGCCCCCACGACGTGCGGCATGACCGAGGCATCGACGACGCGCAGCCCCTCGATCCCGTTCAGCCGCAGGCTGGGGTCCACGACGGCGGCCGCATCCGTCCCCATCCGGCAGGTGCACGAGGGGTGGAATTCCGTCTTCACGCCCTGGCGCAGAACGGCGTCCAGATCGGCATCCCTCCGGGCCTGAACGCCCGGCGCGACCTCCAGCGTGCCGAGCCGGGCCAGAGGCGCCTGTGACACGATCTCGCGCGTGACCTTCACGCCCTCGCGCATCTCGACGATGTCGCGCGGGTCGCTGAAGAAGCGGAAATCGATGCGCGGCGCGTCCTTCGACGAGGCGCTGCGCAAGGTCAGTTGCCCACGACTGCGCTGGCGCAGTTGTGACAGATGCAGGGTGAAGCCATGCGAAAGGCCGAAGCTGCCGTCGGGGCGGGCGTCGATCTTCATCGGGGCGACATGGTAATGCACTGTCGGCAAGGCGGAATCCGGCATCGCCCGTGCAAAGCCACCGATCTCCCAGATGTTCGAGGCACCTGGGCCGGTCTGGCGGAGCATCCATTCCAGCCCGACCTGCAGCTTGCCCAGCCGGGACCCCATCCAGGCATGTGACACCGGTTCGCTGCAGCGGAAAGACATTCCGAGATCGAGGTGATCCTGAAGATTCCTGCCGATTCCGGGCTGGTCCAGCGCCACGCGGATGCCATGGCTTCTTAGTTCGTCGGCCGGTCCGATCCCTGAAAGCATGAGGAGTTGCGGCGTGTTGATCGCCCCGCCGGACAGGACCACCTCGCGCCGGGCGTGGGCACTGTGGACCTGACCGGCCTGCCCGTATTCCACGCCCACCGCGCGCCCGCCGGCCAAAAGCAGGCGATGCGCCAAGGCCCCGGTTTCCACCCGCAAGTTGCGACGGTGCAGGGCCGGACGCAGGTAGGCCACCGAGGCGCTGCATCGCCGACCGCCCCCTTTCGAACAATCAAGCCGCCCGATCCCCACCGCATCCGGGCCGTTGAGGTCTTCGATCAACCGATGGCCCGCGGCGGCCGAACTCGCCTCGAACGCATCAAAGATCGGTGAGGCCAGCCGGCCTTTCGCCACCTGCACAGGTCCGTCGCCGCCGCGATAATCCGACGCCCCGCGGTCCGAGGTCTCGGACTTGCGGAAATAGGGCAGGCAGTGGGCAAAGCTCCACTCCTCCAGCCCTTGTTCGGCCCAGGCGTCGTAATCGGCCGGATGCCCGCGCAGCCAGACCATTGAATTGATCGAGGACGATCCTCCCAGCGTTCTGCCGCGTGGCACCGGGATGCGGCGTCCCGCCAATGCGGCCTGGGGTTCGGATTCGTAGTTCCAGTTGAAGGCCGGATTGTGGAACACCTTGTAGACCCCGGCCGGGATCTGCATCATCAGCGAACGGTCGGGCCCCCCGGCCTCCAGCAGCAGCACGCTGACATCTGGATCCTCGGTCAGCCGCGCTGCCAGGACGCAGCCGGCCGAGCCGGCACCGACGATCACATAGTCAAATTCCATGGCCGCGGTTGTCATGGGCAAGTCTCGTACCTGTTGCGAGAGGTGGTCGGGCGCGGGCCTCTAGGCCGCGCGCTCGGCGATGATGCGGTCCAGCCAGCCCACTGCCATGTCGGGGACCGAGGCGAGCAGGGTTTCGGTATAGGGCTGGTGTGGCGGTGCGAAGACCTCGGCTTTGGCGCCCTGTTCGACGATGCGACCGGACTGCATCACGACCACCCGGTCCGCGACGGCGCGCACCACCTCGATGTCATGGGTGATGAACAGGTAGGACACGCCGAGGCGGGCCTGCAGTTCCAGCAGCATCCGAAGGACTTCGGCCTGCACCACCTTGTCCAGCGCCGAGGTGATCTCGTCGCAGATGATCAGTTCCGGGTCCGCCGCAAGGGCGCGGGCGATGGCGACCCGCTGCTTCTGCCCGCCAGAAAGCTGCCCCGGCAGGCGGTCGGCATGGGTCGGATCCAGCTCTACCATCCGCAGCAGCTCCTGGATGCGGGCCTCGCGTCTGGCCCCGCGCAGCCCGTGATAGAGAGCAAGCGGCCTGCCAAGGATCTTGCGCACCGTATGGCGGGGGTTCAGTGCGGTATCGGCGGACTGGTAGATGATCTGGACGCGCCTGATCGTCCCCAGCGAGCGACGCGAGACGAGGGGAGGCAGAGGCTCGCCATCGTAGGTCAGGCTGCCGCCGGACGGTTCCTTCAGCCCGACGATCACCCGGCCAAGCGTCGATTTGCCAGATCCGGATTCACCCACGAGGGCCACTGTCTCGCCCCGGCCGATCTGAAGGTTGATGTCCTGAAGCACCTCGAACTGCTTGTAGCGCGCCGATAGTCTGGAAATGGTCAGAAGCGGTGCGCCTTTCTGCAGATGCGTGGCGGACGTGTCCACCGGCATCTCATGCACGGCCCAAAGCGTCTTGGTATAGGGATGCTGGGGGGCGTCCATGATCTGGGCGATGGGCGCTTCTTCCACCACGACGCCATGGCGCAGCACGGCGACGCGGTGCGCGATCTGGGCGACGACGGCAAGGTCGTGGGTGATGTAGATCGCCGCCACCCCGAAATCCCTGATCACATTCCGGATCGAGATCAGCACTTCGACCTGGGTTGTCACGTCCAGCGCCGTCGTCGGTTCGTCGAAGACGATCAGGGCGGGGTTGCAGATCATCGCCATCGCAACCATCGCCCGCTGAAGCTGCCCGCCTGATACCTGATGCGGAAAGCGGCTGCCAAACTGCGCGGGGTCCGGCAGTTTCAGTGCGGTGAACAGGGCAACGGCGCGCGCTTCGGCCTCGGCCCGGGTCAGGCCGCCACGGTCTACGGCGACCATGACGATCTGGTCCATCAGGCGATGGGCGGGGTTGAAGGCTGCTTGCGCGCTTTGGGCGACGTAGGCGACTTTGGTTCCCCGGAAGCGGCGGCGTTCGTCCTCGGGAATGGCGAAGAGATCCTGTCCCTGCAGGCGTACGGTTCCCCCCGACACCCTGGCGCCCGGCCGCAGGTATCCCAACGCGGCAAGTCCGATGGTCGATTTTCCAGCCCCGGATTCGCCGACAAGTCCCAGAACCTCGCCGGGATGGATCGCAAGGGTCACCCCCCGCACGATGGCCGACCATTCGTCATTGGCCTTGGCGTCGATGCGCAGATCGTTGATCTCGATGACAGGTGAGGCCATGGTCAGCCCTCCTCGGTCAGGCCGCTGGCCCGGTTCAGCATCCAGTCAACGACGAAGTTCACCGCGACGGCCAAGAGCGCGATTGCCGCGGCCGGTATCAGCGGAGTTATGTCGCCCATGTTGATCAGCGCCGCGTTGTCCCGCACCATCGAGCCCCATTCCGCCGTGGGCGGCTGTATGCCGACACCAAGGAAAGACAGCGCGGCGATGTTCAGGAAGATGAAGCAGAAGCGCATCCCGAGTTCGGACAGAAGCAGCGGCAGGATGTTGGGAAATATTTCGTTCACCGCGATCCAGAGACTGCCCTCGCCCCTCACCTTCGCGGCTTCGACGAAATCCAGGCTGGCGACGTTCAGCGCCGCCGCTCGCGAGATCCGGTAGAAACGGGTCGAGGTGAGAATGGCGATGATCAGGATCAGGTTCACGATGGAGCCGCCCAGGATCGACAGGATCATCAGGATGAAGATCAGGTCGGGCACCGACATCAGGGCATCGACGATCCGCGACAGCACCTGGTCCACAAATCCGCCCACCAGCGCGGCAAACATGCCCAGCAGGCAACCGATGGTGAAGGAGATGATCGTCGTCACCAGAGCGATCGAGATCGAATTGCGCGCGCCGAAGATCAGTCTCGACAGAAAGTCCCGGCCGAGCTGGTCGGTCCCCAGCAGGTGCTCGGCGCTCCAGCCATCAAATGGAACGCGAGAGACGACTTCGACTTCGCCATAGGGCGCAATAAGCGGCGCGAACAGGGCAACAAAGGCATAGGCCAGCGTCACCAGCATGCCGAACTTGGCCGTCAGCGGGGCCGAGCGGACCAGACGGATAAGTTGCGTCACGCGGCTGGGGGCCGCAGGTCTTGCAGTAGCTTCCATGGGTCCCTCAGCGCGGATGCAGCAGGCGTGGGTTGCTGATGATCGAGATGACATCGGCGATCAGGTTGAAGCCGATGTAGGCTGCGGCGAAGATCAGGGCGCAGGCCTGGATCACGGGCACGTCCCGGTTGCGGACCGCATCGATCATCGCCTGGCCGACACCGGGATAGACGAAGACGACCTCAATCACGACGACGCCAGAGATGAGATAGGCCAGGTTAAGCGCCACCACGCTTGCGATCGGACCAATGGCGTTGGGAAGGGCCTGCCGCATGACGACGCGCGCTTCCGGTTCGCCCTTCAGGCGGGCCATCTCGATGTAGGGGCTGGCCATCACCGACAGGATCGCCGCCCGCGTATTGCGGACCATGTGCGCGAGGATCACGAGAAGCAGCGTCAGGATCGGCAGAACCATCCGGTAAAGCTGGTCTCCCCAGTCCATGCTGGCGCGAATTCCGGCCATGGAGGGAAAGAGCTGAAGTTTCACCGCAAGGACCATCATCACGATGTAGGCAACGAAGAACTCGGGCACCGAAATCGAAGCGAGGGTGCTGGTCGACAGGAACTTGTCGATGAACCGCCCCCGGAAACGTGCGCAGACGATGCCAAGCGCAATCGAGACCGGCACCGCAATCACCGCAGTTATAGAGGCCAATACGACGGTATTGAGGAGTCGGGGGCCGATCACATCCATGACGGGGCGTCCGGCGAAGGACATTCCCATGTCGCCCATTGCCGCGGCCCCCAGCCAGCCGAGGTAACGGAGGAACCAGGGTTCGTTCAGGCCCAGTTGTTCCTCCATCGCGGCGACGGCCTCGGGCGTGGCGTTCTGGCCCAAGATGGCCGAGGCGTAGCTTCCCGGCAGCATGGCAACGGCCGAGAAGATCACCAGAGACACGATGACCAGGCTCAGGACGCCAAGGCCGACCCGGCTTGCCACCATCGACAGGATCGGCCGGGGCTTGCGTGTCATGCGTCGCCAACTCCTTGTAGGCACTTTCATCAACAATCCACCCACCAGGGGGCCGCGCGATGCGTCCTGCACCTCAGGCATCCAGACGCCACCACCGTTCGGCCGCGCGATGGTTGTCCCCCGGAAGGATGCCACCCATCGGGCCATGTCCGATGTTTGCCGACATGGCGAGGCGCCAGCTTACGAAGGCGACCGTGATCACTCCGCCATCATCATGCAGGATCTGCTGCATCTCGGCATAAATCGCGGCCCGTTTGGCCTGGTCAAGCTCGGTCCGGGCCGCCTTTTGCAGCTCGTCGAAGCGCGCATTGTTAAAGCCCGTGTTGTTCCACGGCGCGTCCGAGGTGTAGGACGTGGCGAAAAGCCAGTCCAGCGTCACCCGCCCATACCAGTCAGAGGCGTTGAATGGCTTCTGCAGCCAGACATTGTCCCAGTAGCCGTCATCGGCTTCGTTGACGATATTGATCGTGATCCCGGCCTTGGCGGCATGTTCCTTGAACAGGACGGCGGCTTCGACCGCGCCGGGGAAGGCGGATTCCGCTACCGAGAGGTCGACGGTTACGCCGTCAAGTCCGGCCTCGGACAGGATCGCCTTGGCGGCTTCGGGGTCGTACTGATGCTGCGGCGGCGTTTCGGAGAAATAGGGCATGATGCGCGCGACCGGGGTGTCGTTGCCCTTTTCGCCTTCGCCCAGGAAGACCTTCTGCAGGATGTCGTCGCGATCGATGGCAAGCTTCAGCGCCTTGCGCACCGCGGGATTGTCATAGGGGGCAACCTTGCAGTTCATGTCGAAGGTCAGGTGACGCAGGCTGGGCGTGCGGACGACCTTAAGGTCGGGATTGCCTTCCACCATGGCGATGTTGCGGATGTCCACATCCTCGATCACGTCCACCTCGCCCGTCAGCAGCGCGTTCAGGCGCGCCGTGCTGTCCGGGATGTTGATGATTTCCAGCGCATCGAAATGGGGCAGGCCGGGCTTGTGATAGTCCGGGTTGCGAACCAGGCTGATGGCGATTCCCGGCTCGAAGCTGACCAGCTTGAAGGCTCCGGTTCCGATCCCAGATTCCCAGTCGATGCCGCCGCCCTCGCGCGCCGGGAAGATGGACAGGTGGTAATCGCTGAGAAGCGCCGGGAAGTCGGCGTTGCCGGCGGACAGGGTGAAGACCAGATCCTCGCCCTCGACGGCGACATCCGCGATCTGTTCCACAATCGCCAGCGCACCCGAGGTGCTGCCTTCGCCCATATGGTGCAGGATCGACTGGCGTGCATCCTCGGCGGTGAAGGGGCGGCCGTCGTGGAACTTGACACCCTTGCGCAGGACGAAGGTCCAGCGGACGGCGGCCTCGTCCGAACTCCAGCTTTCGGCCAGGTCCCCGGCAATCGACCCATCGGGAAGAAGCTCGACCAGGTTGTTGCAGAGTGCACCATTGAAGGCCACGCCAGTCGTAACCGTGGCCCAACCCGCCGGATCGAGCGTTTCGGTTTGCGAGCCGTCGTTCATCCCGTAGCGCAGGGTCCCGCCCTGCTTCGGGCCTTCTTGCGCCGCAAGCCCGCGGGGCAGGGCAAGCGAGCCCGCCGTGATGGCGAGGCCAGCCAGAAAACCGCGCCGTCCGGGCGCAAGCAGGCGGGAGAGTTGGGTCATGGTGCTGATCCGTTCAAATGTCTGATCGGTGGAGTTGGCCGAGATGTTTCAAGCGTCGGGCGGAACCGTGTCCGCCCGACGCAGGCGTGGGACCGTCAGTCCTTGCGCCACCAGCGTTCGCAGATCCGCATGTTGTCGAGGGGCATGAGCCCGCCAACCTCGCCATAGCCGATATTGTTGGAGATGGCATTGCGCCAGTCGACGAAGGCAACCGTCAGGATGTTTCCTTCGTCATGCACGATCTGTTGCATCTCGGCGTAATAGGCGGTGCGCTTCGCATCATCCGTCTCGGCCCGGGCAAGCGCATGCAACTCGTCGAACCGGGCGTTGGACCAGCCGGCGTTCCAAGGCGCGTCCGAGGTGTAGATGGTGGAGAACAACCAGTCAACCGTGGCACGACCGAACCAGTCGACCGCGGCGAAGGGCTTCTTCAGCCAGACATTCTCCCAATAGCCGTCCGCGGCTTCGCGGACCACGTTGATGGTGATACCGGCGGGCGCGGCATGTTCGGCGTACAGCACCGCGGCTTCGATCGCACCGGCAAAGGCATTCTCGGCAACATGTAGGTCCACGGTGATCGTTTCGAGCCCGGCCTTGGCCAGATGCTCCTTCGCCTTCTCGATGCTGTATTCCCGCTGCGGCATCTCGTGCGAGAATTTCTGGATCTGCGAGACCGGGTTGTCGTTGCCCTTGCGGCCTTCGCCCAGGAAGACCTTCTCGATGATATCGTCCCGGTCCAGGGCGTACTTCAGGGCAAGCCGCACATCCGGGTTGTCGAAGGGGGCCACGCGGGTATCCATGTCGAAGCTGAAATGCCGCAGGCCCGGCACGCGCTGGACGTGGAAATCGCTGCTGCCCTCGATCATTGACACGTTGCGGATGTCGATATCCTGGATGAAATCGACCTCGCCGGTCAGCAGCGCGTTCAGGCGCGCGGTTGCATCCGGGATCGAGATGAACTCGACCTCGTCGAAATAGGGCAGGGGCTTGTGGTAGTTGGGATTGCGCACCAGCTTGGTCGCGATCCCCGGCTCGAAGCTTTCCAGCTTGAACGCGCCGGTTCCGTTGCCGGACACGTCGATCCCGCCCCCTTCGGCGGCAGGCAGGATGGACAGGTGATAATCCGAAAGCAGGTAGGGGAAGTCCGCGTTGCCTTCCTTCAGCGTGAAGATGACGACGTCATCGCCTTCCGTCGCGATGGAGGCGATCTGCTCGACGATCGCTCGGCCTCCCGAGGTGGAGTCGGGCTTCATGTGATGCTCGATCGACTGGCGCACGTCCTCGGCTACAAGGCCACGCCCGTCATGGAAGGTGATGCCGGACTTGAGAATGAAACGCCAGACTTTCGCCGCCTCCGACGGTTCCCAGCTTTCGGCCAGATCGCCAGCGACCGAGCCATCGGGAAGGATCTCGACCAGGTTGTTGAAGATACCGCCGTTAAAGCCGGCCCCTGTCCAGCTGGTCGACCACGTGCCGGGATCGAGGTTGTCGTTCTGCGAGGCGTTGTGCAGGCCCAGGCGGAACAGGCCGCCCTTCTTTGGGGTGTCCTCGGCGCGCGCTGCACCGGGAATGGTGGCTGCGGCACTGGCGGCCAGCAGCGCGGACGTGCGCAGCAGGAACTCGCGGCGCGACAGCGTCCCGCGGCGCAATCCGTGAGCCAGTGCATCGATCTGGTGGTGATGCGATTCGTTCATTTCAAACCCCGTTGCCGTTGTCGCTGTTGTCTTTTCCGGGGTCGGGCGGTTCGTTCCGACAGTGGTTCCCGCTCGCTTGTGCCCCGACCCGTTCCACACTATTCGGAAATGCGTTGCTGTCAACAAACTGATTGACCGATCAATCACGGAGTGACTTAGTCGCCGCTGCGACAGCCTTGGGGGAAGCATGCTTGAGACGGACCTTGCCTATATCGGCGGAGCAGAGGCGCTGCGGCTTTTCCGGGCCCGAAAACTCTCTCCGGTAGAGCTTCTGGAAGCGCAGTTGGCACGCATCAGCGCCAGCGCCGAACCCTTGAACGCCGTCTGCTTCACCTATGCCGACGAGGCGCTTGCGGCGGCGCGGCAGGCAGAGGCGCGTTATGCCAGGGGGCACGCGACTGGCGCGCTGGAGGGGCTGCCGACCGCGCTCAAGGATGAGAACATGATGGCGGGCAAGGTCACGACCTATGGCTCGCTGCTCTATTCCGACCATGTGGCAGAGGCGAACGCGCCCGTGGTGCAGCGCTTGCTGGACGCGGGCGCAATGGTCCATGCGCGGACGACCACCCCGGAATTCTCTTGCGCGCCGTTCTGCCATTCCCGGCAATGGGGCGTGACGCGCAATCCGTGGAACCGCGATTACACGCCCGGTGGATCGTCCGGCGGGGCAGGGGCTGCGCTGGCCGCCGGCCTTACCACCTTGGCAACCGGGTCCGACATTGGCGGATCGATCCGGATTCCGGCCTCGGCCTCGGGTGTGGTGGGGTTCAAGCCGCCTTACGGCCGTGTCCCCTCGACCCCGCCCTTCAACCTTGACCACTACAACCACCCCGGCCCCATGGCGCGCAGCGTCGAGGACTGTCTTCTGATGCAGAATGTCCTGGCCGGACCGCATCCCCGGGACATCGCCTCGCTGAAGCCCGGGCTGGTGCTTCCGGTGGATCGAGGCGGGGTCAGGGGCTGGCGCATCGCCTATTCGGTCGACTTCGGTTTCATGGAGGTGGACCCGGAGGTGCGCGCAAACACCCTGCGCGCGGTTGAGGTGTTCCGCGACCTGGGGGCCGAAGTGGTGGAGGTCGATCTTGGCTGGACGTGGGAGGTCTACCACGCCGCCGCCACGCATCATGCCACGCTCTTCGGGGCCTGGTTGGCCGACTATCTGGACCGTGAAGACCAACTTACCACCTATGCCGCCGATTTCGCGAAACGCTCGCTTTCGGTGACGACCCGCGACTACCTGGCAAGCCTGGGGGTCGAAGGAGGGATCTACGCGCAGTTCGGCCCGATGATGGAGGGGTATGATCTGTTCCTCTGCCCCACGCTGGCCATTCCTGCCGTTGCGGCAGAATTCCAGATGCATGACCCGCTGCGCATCAATGGCGTGGATATCGACCCGTACCTTGGCTGGACCATGGCCTGGCCCTTCAACATGCTGAGCCGCTGCCCCGTCCTGGCCCTGCCGTCAGGCCATGCCGAAAGCGGCGTCCCGACCGGGATTCAGCTTGTCGGCAAGACCTATGACGATGCCGCCGTCTTCCGCGCGGGCCTTGCCTTCGAGGCGGCGGTTGGCGGTTGGTACCAATCCTGCAAAACCCGTCCCGCCCTGCCGTTATAGGAAATAGCCATGAAGACCGTCTTTTCCGAACTTCACGCCCTTCAGCAAGTCGACACCGAGTTCTATCGCGGCAAATGGGTCGATGCCTTCGAGATCCCGCGCCGGGCCGAACTGGTGCTGGACGCCGTGCGCCGGGCGGACCTTGGTCCGGTGATCGAGCCGGAGCATTTCGATCTGGCGCCGGTCCTTGCGGTGCATGACCCGGCTTTCGTGCGCTTTCTGGAAACCATCTGGGACGACTGGGCGAAGGAGGTCGGCGAGATCCCGGCCTACCCGAACATCTGGCCGCCGCGCCGGACCCGCATGATCCCCACGGTCCGCCCGGGCGCCGAACTTGGGCGCTATGCCGTCGACATGAGCAGCCCCATCCTAAAGGGCACCTGGCAGGCCGCCCGGGCGGCGGTCGATTGTGCGCTGACCGGGGCCAGCCTGATCGAGGCCGGAGAGAGCGCCGCCTTTGCGCTGTGCCGTCCGCCCGGCCACCACGCCGGGCGCGACTATTTCGGCGGCTATTGCTTTCTGAACAACGCCGCAATCGCCGCCCAGTGGTTCCGCGATGCGGGGGCGGACCGCGTTGCCGTGCTGGATGTGGATTACCACCACGGCAACGGCACGCAGGATATCTTCTATGATCGGGGCGACGTGCTCACCGTGTCGATCCACGCCGACCCGGTGCAGGACTACCCCTATTACATCGGCTTTGCCGACGAGACGGGCGCGGGAGAGGGGCTGGGCGCGAACCTGAACCTGCCCTTGCCCTGGGGTTCGGATTTCGTGTCCTGGGGGAGCGCAATGGATCAGGCCCTGTCGCGCATCCGCGCATTTGCGCCCGACCGGCTTGTGGTGTCGCTTGGCGTCGATGCCTTCGAGGGCGACCCGATCTCGCGCTTCCGGCTGCAAGGCGCCGATTTCACCGAGATCGGTCGCAGGATCGGGCGGCTGGGATTGCCCACGCTCTTCGTCTTGGAGGGCGGCTATGCTGTGGCGGCCATCGGCGACAACGTCGTGAATGTGCTGCAGGGCTTCCAGGCCGCGTAAGCTTTCGACCCGGTCGGACGACCGGGTCAGAAATCCTGTGGAAAGTAGCAGCGCATCAAGGCGATGCAGGCCTCGTGCCCACGGGCTTGCGCCTCGGCCATCGGTGACGACGACAGCAGGCTTTCGATCCAGAGCCCCGAGATCAGGGCATTCAGCGACAGCGCCAGCTGCGGGGCGTCAACCGTCACGTCACGCAGGGCAGCCAGTTCGGAAATGTCGGCTGCGACCGCCTGGTTGTACTGGTCCCGCAGCGAGGCGCAGCGTTTCCGGTAGGATGGCACGCGGACGGCCTCGGCCCAGAAGGACAGCCACAACGAAATCGAAGACCGCCCCGCCGCCTTGCTGCTGAAGTCGGTGTCAATCATGCTGCGGATGCGATCGGCCGGACCCAGGGCCGAGGCGGCGAGCTTGCTTAGAAAGGCTTCGTACTCGGCCGCCGTATGGTCCAGCGCGGCGAAGATCACGCCCTCTTTCGACTGGAAGTGAAAGGCGACAACCCCGTACGAGCACTTTGCCTCGGCCGCGATCGAGTTGATCGTGACGCCGGTCAGTCCCTTTTTCGAGATGACCTTCACCGCAGCAGCAAGCAGGCTGCGGCGACGATCGTTCACCTGATCGTCGCGGCTGACATGGGCCTTGCCCGACTTGGTGCGTCTGGTGGCTGTCTTCGGTTCAGGCATGGCGCTCGACTTTCACTGGCTCAACCTCAACCGCACCTGAATGCGTAATGCTGAAATCCTCTGGATCGGGACTTGTCAAGCTGGGCCCTCCGGCAGTCCGAGAAATCTTGCGGCGTTGTCGTGGAGCCACAGCCGCTCGACCTCATCGCCAAGTTCAAGGGCCCGCACCTCGGCCAGTGCGGTTTCCACCGGCATCATCGGGAAAGCCGATCCGAAGACGATCTTGTTCTTTAGAACGGTGCGGCCGTATTGCAGAAGCGGTTCATACCCCGAATGCGGCTTGGCCAGCAGCTTTGGCCGCACGGCAAGCACGCCGATGTACAGGTTCGGGTGACGCCAGGCGACGCCGATCAGTTCCTGCACCCAGGGCCAACCGGGGGGCGAGGCGATGGCGCGCAGCTCGGGGTATCGCACCATGACGTTGTCCAGATATTCCGGCTTGCCGACGGACATGGGCGTCTGGGTCGAGAAGTTGATGCCGCAGTGGATGTTCACCGGCACGTTCAGCTCGATCGCCTTTTCGTACAGCGGAAACAGGCGTGGATCGTCGGGGGCCAGCTTCAACTCGAAGCATTGTAGGTTCAACCCTCGCAAGCCCAGGACGGTGACCGCATGGTCGAATTGCGCCACCGCGTCGTCCTGCCAGGGATCGACCCCGGCAAAGCCGATGTAGCGCGGCCCATGGTCACGGATGAACGCCGCAACCGCCTCGTTCGGGATCTTGAAGCCGAAGGTGGTGGTCAGGTCGCGCGCCTTCAGCACCACATGCCGCGCGCCCAGCCGGTCGTAGGTCTCCAGCCAGCCGTCCAGCCCCTGCGCGGCGTCCGAGGCGGCCGAACGTTCTTCGCTGCCCTGATAGACCCGGCGGTAGTTTTGCAGATGCGGTGCGGGGGGCGAAAAGTCGGGATGCGGCGGGCGGCTGGAAAAGTCGATCAGCATGGCGTCAGCTCCAGTTCCTGCGGTCTTCCAGGATGACCTTTGCCGCGTTATGGCCAGGCACCCCCGTCACACCGCCCCCGGGATGGACCGAGGCACTGGCCATGTAGAGCCCCTCCACCGGACTGCGATAGTCGGCATAGCCGGCCGAGGGGCGGCGGAAGAACATCTGGTCGGCGCTGATCTCGCCGTGGTGGACGTGGCCGTTCGGCAGGTCGAACCGGCGCTCCAGGTCCAGCGGGGTCAGGATCTGGCGGTGCAGGATGTGCTCCTCGATGTCGGGGAACTGGGTCTTCAGCACGGCCAGCACCTTGCCCCAAAGCTCTTCTCGCCGGTCGTCCCAATGACCCCGGGCCAGGGTATAGGGGGCATGGCCGCCGAAGATGTTCATGATGTGGTGACCGGCCGGGGCCAGCGTGGGGTCAACGATCGAGGGGATCTTGACGATCAGGAACGGCTGGTCGGCGATCTCTCCCGCCTGGCTTTGGCGGTGGGCGCGTTCCATGTAATCGACGCTGGGCGCGATGGTCATCTGCGGCTGGATGCTGCCTTCCGCGCTGGCCTGCGCCATGACCGGGGCGGAGGGCAGGGATTTCAGCGCAAGGTTCACCCGGAACACGGTGCTTTCGCAGCGGATGTTGCGGATATCGCGGTTGAATTCCTCGGGCAGGCTTTCGGGGTCCAGAAGCTTGGTAAAGATGGTGCGGGCCGTGGCATTGGCGATCACGATCTTCGACCGGATCTCCTCGCCCCCCTCCAGCCGGATGCCCACCGCACGGCCGCCTTCGACCAGGATGCGCTCTACCGGGCAAGAGGTGCGGACCTGCATCCCGTGGGCCTCGCCCGACCGCCGGATCGCGTCCGAGATCGAGCCCATGCCCCCCTTCATGAAGCCAGCGGGCCCGGCCGCCGTGCTGCCGTCGCGCACGATGCCGCGCGCCAACATGTAGGCCGATCCCGGTGTCTTGAGGCTGGAGTTCGCCCCGCCGCCCCCTGCGAAAAATCCCAGCACCAGCTTCACATCCTCGGACGAGAACCAGCGTGATAGATAGTCGTAGGCGCTCATCGTCAAGAGGTTGTAGATGTCGTAGAACTGCGGCCCGATCTTGCGGAAGCGCCAGACGAAGCCCGCCAGCCGGCGCAGGTCGCGCAGCTTACGGCCGCCGGGATTGACCGGAACCTCCCACAGCAACTGGTTCATGTGCGGCGCGATCTTCTGCATGTGGGCGCGGTACTTGGCATAGGCCGCGCCGTCGATGTTGGAGAACCGCCCGATCTCGGCCGCGAATTTCTCAGGGTCGTCGTGCATGGTGAAGGTGCGTCCGCCCTCCAGCGCAAAGACGGTGGGCGCGGCGGGCAGCACCTCGAAGCCGTATTTCTGCAATTCCAGGTCCAGGATGACCTTCGGTTGCAGAAGCCCCTGGTAATAGGACGCCATCGAGCTGCGGTAGCCCGGCGCGATCTCTTCGGTCACGGCCGCGCCGCCGATGATCTCGCGGCGTTCGACCACCAGGACCTTCACCCCCGCCCGGGCCAGATAGGCGCCGCAGGTCAGCCCGTTATGGCCCCCGCCGACGATCACCGCATCGTATTGGGGCGTCATGCCTGCCCTCCTTCCAGCCAGGTTCCGGTAGTGCGATCAAAGGATCCCGCGCGCAGGTCGTGGACGCCGGCCGTGATCTGCGGCTTGGCGATCTTGAGCGAGGCGGTGCGAGGGAAATCCTGAACAAAGGTGAAGAATCGCGGCACCTTGAACGGCGCAAGGCCTGCGGTCGCGGTGGCGATCACCGCCTCCAGCACCTGCGGACCGTGCGCGACACCTTCCTTCAGCTTGAGATAGGCCTTCACCTCTTCGCCGCGCAGCGGATCGGGCACGCCCACCACCGCCACCTCGGCCACGCCGGGGGCGGCGGCCAGCACCGTTTCGACCTCGCGCGCGGCGATGTTCTCGGCCGAGCGGCGGATCATGTCCTTCTTGCGGCCGACGATGTAGAAGAACCCCTCGTCATCCTGGCGGAACAGGTCGCCAGTCGCGAACCATCCGTCCTTCAGAGCCTCTGCCGTGGCCTCGGGATTGTTGTAGTAGCCCAGCATGATGCCCGGCCCCCGGATCTGCAACTCGCCGATCCCGCCCGGCGGGACGGGCTGGCCCGCCTCGTCGACGATCCGGCATTCGCGGAAGGGGCAGGGCAGCCCGCAGCTGCCCGAGCCTACCTTGTCGGCCCGTTCGACGGGCGCGAACATGGCGGGCCCGATCTCGGTCATCCCGAAAGCCTCGCGCGCGTTCAGGTCGAACCGCGCCTCAAGCCCGGCGTGAAGATCGCGCGGGCAGCCATAGATATTCGCGCGGATGACATGGTTGTCGGCGTCATGCGGCTGCGGCTCCATCCCGTGCAGGACCCAAGGCAGCAGGCAGAACTCGATGTCGAAATCGCGCAGCCACTGGCTGAAGCGGCTGGTCGACTGGCGCGCCGCCACGAACAGCGTGCCGCGCTGGTACATGGTCATCAGCAACAGCCATTGCGGGTCCATGTAGAAGAACGGGGTCGAGGCCAGGATGCGGCGATAGACTCGCCCGTCGCGGAAGGCGTTCACCTTCCCGGCCGAGATCCAGTAGCGCTGGCTTAGCATGCAGCCCTTGGGAAAGCCGCTGGTGCCCGAAGTGAACTGGATGTTCAGCAGGTCGTCATGGCCAACGGGCAGCGGGGCTTCGAAACGGTCGGTTGGATCGGCCGCCAGCGTTTCCCAGACATGCGCGCCCTTGGCTGCACCGCCACCCGCCACGATCATCCGGTGCGCGGGGGTCGAGACCAGCCCCTCGGCATGGGCCTGATCCAGCGTGGCGCGGGTGTCGGCATGGGTCACGACCCATTCGGCCTCGGCCACCTGCATGACATGGGCAATCTCGCGCGGGGTATAGGCCGGGTTGATCGGCAGCATCACCGCCCCGATGCGCCCCAGCGCCAGCCAGGTCAGCGGAAAGGCTGGAATGTTCGGGAGCATCACCCCCACATGGGTGCCCTTGGTGATGCCCAGTGCCACCAGCCGCGCCGCCAGCCCGTTCACCACCTGGCGCATCCGGGCATAGGTGATCGTCTCCCCCGCCTCGAAGAAGTTCCACAGGATACGGTCGCCCGCCTCGTCCGCGGCGGCGTCGATCAGGGCGCCGATGTTCTCGGGCAGCGGCTCGGCCTCGATCTGGCGGCGGCGTTCCTCATAGGGAACGACGGGTTGGGCGAGGATGTCGTCCTTCCACATGGGCGGCTCCGATCAGGACTGCAAAGGTCGAAAAAAGCCGCCCCGGCCGGTGGCACGGGGCGGCCAGTCAGGGGTTCAGTGCGAGAACCAGATCGCCTTGAAGTCGGTGTATTTGTCCATCGCATGCAAGGACTTGTCGCGACCGAAGCCCGATTGCTTGAACCCGCCGAACGGCACCGCCATCGACCCGCGGTCAAAGCAGTTGACCCAGACCACGCCCGCGCGGATCGCCTTGGCGGCGCGGTGGGCGTTCTTCACCGACCCGGTCCAGACGGCACCGGCAAGGCCGTAGATCGTGTCGTTCGCGACCTCCATCGCCTCGTCGAAGCCGTTGACCGTGATGGCCGACAGGACGGGGCCGAAGATTTCCTCCTGGGCGATCTTCATCCCGTTCGTCACGCCGTCGAAGATCGTCGGCTCGATGAAGTAACCTCCGGTTTCGGTGCGCACGCGGTTTCCGCCCATCACGGTGCTTGCACCCTCGGCCCGGCCTGCGTCGATGTAGCCCATCACGCGGTCCATCTGCTCTTCGCTGACGATCGAGCCCATGCGCGTCGCCGGGTTCAGCGGATCGCCCGGCGCAAAGACCTTGGCCTGCGCCGCGATCTTCTCCAGCAGCGCGTCGCGCACCTTGGCGTCGACGATCAGGCGGCTGCCGGCGTTGCAGACCTGTCCGGTGTTGGCGAAGATCCCCGCCGCGATCCCGGCCGCCGCCGCGTCCAGGTCGTCGCAATCCGCAAGTACGACCTGCGGCGACTTGCCCCCCAGTTCCAGCCCGATGCGCTTGATGTTCGACTGGCCGGAATACTGCATGAAATATTTGCCGACCTCGGTCGAGCCGGTGAAGCCCACGCAATCCACGTCCATGTGCAGACCCAGCGCCTTGCCCGCGATATGGCCAAAGCCCGGCACCACGTTCAGCACGCCCGGCGGAATGCCCGCCTCGATTGCCAGCTCGCCGAACTTCAGCGCGGTGAAGGGCGACTGTTCCGCCGGCTTCAGGATGACCGAGTTGCCGGTCGCCAAGGCCGGGCCCAGTTTCCAGGCCGCCATCGACATCGGATAGTTCCACGGCACCACCGCCGCGACGACGCCAAGCGGTTCGCGCACCACAAGGGTGGTCATGTCATGGGCGGTGGCCGCGACCTCGCCATAGACCTTGTCGATCGCCTCGGCATACCAGGCGATGCAGGCGGCCGCGCTGACCACGTCGCCGTTGTAGGCATTGGCGATCGGCTTGCCGACGTTCAACGTCTCCAGCAGGGCCAGTTCCTCGCGGTTGGCAAGGATCAGCTCCGAGAACTTCAGCAGGATGCGCCTGCGGTCGGCCGGGGCCATCCGCGACCAGCTGCCCGCGTTGAACGCCTTGCGGGCCGAGCGCACCGCCACGTCCACATCGGCCGCATTGCATGAGGCGACGCCGATCAACAGGCGCCCGTCGCCGGGGTAGACACAAGGGAAGGTCTCGCCTGACAGACTGTCGACATATTGGCCGTCGATGAAGGGGCGATAGGGAAGCTTTGCGGCCTTGGCGCGCGCATGCCAGTCGATGTTCTGCAGCATTTTCGGGGTTCCTGTCGTTGTTTTTAGGTGTCGGGGGCCTCAGCCGACCGCCGCTTCCTTTGATGTCAGCCCATGCGCCGCACCCACTTCGCTGATCGCCTGGCGCAGGATGGCGACGATGTCGTCGATCTGGGCACGGGTGATGATGAGCGGCGGTGAGATCACGCAGAGATCGCCCAGCGGCCGGACGATCAGCCCAAGCTCGAAGCAGCGCTCGTCGATCTTGCGCGTGAAGGCCTTGTCGTCGTCGTTGCCGTCGGCGCGGGTCGGATCCAGCAGGCACTGCACGCAGCCCACGAGGCCCACGGCGCGCGTGTCGGCCACGCCGGGAAGGTCCAGCAGCGATGCCAGGGCGTCGGCGAAATAGCCCGAGATCTCGCGGGCATGTTCCACGACGCCCTCGCGTTCCATAAGCTCGATGTTGGCTAGGGCTGCCGCGCAGGACACCGGATGGTTGGTGTAGGTGTAGCCGTTGGTGAACCAGCTGCCCTTGGCGTTTTCGCCCGAGATGCGAGCCATGACCTTATCGGAGATCGCAAGCCCCCCCAGCGGAACATAGCCCGAGGTGACGCCCTTGGCGAAGGTGATGATGTCGGGCACGACGCCAAAAACCTTCTCCGACGCGAACCATTCCCCGCAGCGGCCAAAGCCCGTCACCACCTCGTCCGAGATATACAGAATGTCGTGCCGCTCGCAGACTTCCTTGAAGCGGGCGTGATAGCCCTTCGGCGGAATTATCACCCCGCCCGAGGCCAGGATGGGTTCGGCAAGGAAGGCGGCGATGGTCTCGGGGCCGAGGTCCGCGATCCGGTCCTCGAATTCCTTTACCAGATCATCTAGGAACGCTTCCTGCGTGCGATTGCCGGCATGGCGCGGATTCGGGCTGGACAGGAACGAGATGCGGTCTTGCCTGATGTCGAAATTCGGCCAGTTGCCGGTGCGCCCAGTGCAGGCCGCCGTCAGCGCGGTCGAGCCATGGTAACCGTCGAAGCGCACGATGATCCGCTTCTTCTCGGGCCGGCCCAGGACGTTGTTGTAGAACTCCGAGAAGCGAAGGGCGCTGTCCACGGCGGTCGATCCGCCGGTGGTGAAGAACACGCGATTCAGATCGCCCGGGGTAAGGGTCGCAATCTTCTCGGCCAGACGGGCCGCCGGACTGGTCGCCATGTACCAGGGCGAGGCATAGGGCAGGGCCATCGCCTGGTGCGCGATGGCATCGACAATCTCCTTTCGGCCATAGCCGACCTGCGCGCACCACATTCCGGCCGGCCCGTCGATCAGCCGTCGGCCATCGGCGGCATGGACATAGATCCCTTCCGCATGGGTAAGCACGGGCTGGGTGGCCGTACCAAGCCGCGCCATTTCCTGCGCGGGCAACAGCACATGTTCGCGCATCGCCGTCGCGACATCGTCCTGCCGGGTATCCGCCATTGCTCTTCCTTTCCGTCTGGACTGCGGCACTTGCCTGACCGGCAGCGCCCCATGCCGAATGTTCTGGCGGTGGTGGGAGGCGAAGTCAACCTTTCTGATTGCCCGATCAATCAAAAAGGTTGCGCAGGTTTCGATCTGCTCGTTATGTTCCCTGCTGTCGAAAGGCGGTGGGCTCTGCCTTCTCCCAAAGCGGGTGATGGGCAAAGTCCTGAAACAGATTGAAACTGGAGAGACCCGATGTCCGGAGCATGGCTGATCGACGGAGTCCGTACCCCCTTTGGCCGCTATGGCGGTGCGTTGGCCTCGGTGCGCGCCGATGATCTGGCGGCCCTGCCGTTGCGTGAGCTTGTCGACCGGCATCCGGCGCTGGATGCGTCTCGCCTCGACGACGTCATTTACGGCTGCGTAAACCAGGCGGGCGAGGACAACCGCAATGTCGCCCGGATGGCCGCGCTGCTCGCCGGCCTCCCCGTCACGGTCCCGGGCGTCACTGTAAACCGGTTGTGCGGGTCCGGGCTTGAAGCCCTGGGTCAGGCGGCACGGTCGATACGTACCGGAGAGGCCGACCTGATTGTTGCTGGTGGTGTCGAGCACATGACACGGGCCCCTTTCGTTCTGCCCAAATCCGAGAGTGCCTTCTCCCGCAAGGCGGCGATGGAAGATAGCACGATCGGATGGCGCTTCGTGAACCCAAGGATGCAGGCGGCCCACGGCACGCACTCGATGCCGGAGACGGCAGACAACCTGGCCGCCGAGCACGGCATCACGCGCGCAGATCAGGACGCTTTCGCCTTGCGCAGCCAGCAACGCTGGGCCGCGGCTCAAGCCGCCGGACTGTTCTCCGAGGAAATCGTGCCGATCACGATTCAGCAGGCACGCGGAGAACCCGTTGTATTCACCACGGACGAGCACCCGAAGCCCTTGACTTCGCCCGAAGGATTGTTGCGCCTGCGCGGCCTCAACGGACCGGAACTGACGGTGACGGCCGGCAACGCCTCGGGCGTGAACGACGGCGCAGCGACATTGATGGTCGCGTCCGAGGCGGCCCTCCACGAACACGGACTAACGCCCCGCGCGCGGATCGTCGGCATGGCTGTCGCAGGAGTTGAGCCGCGCATCATGGGCTACGGACCGGTGCCAGCGGTGCGCAAGCTACTGCATCGCACCGGCCTTACCCTGGCCCAGATGGACGTCATTGAGATAAATGAAGCATTCGCCGCCCAAGTGCTCGCGGTGACGCGTGCCCTTGGTTTGCCGGACGATGCACCTCAGGTGAACCCGAACGGTGGCGCCATAGCCGTCGGTCACCCATTGGGAGCGAGCGGGATCCGCCTTGCGCTGACCTCGGTGAACGAACTGCATCGCCGCGGCGGCCGCCTTGCCTTGTGCGCCATGTGCATCGGCGTTGGCCAGGGCATCGCGATGGTCTTGGAAAGACCTTGACCATGAACTTATCCGCATGCCCTGTCCGGCGGCCAGCGCCAGCGTGTGGTGATCGCCCGCGCCCTTACCCTGCGACCAGAGCTGTTGGTTCTGGACGAACTCGTGTCGGCGCTTGACGTGTCGGTGCAGGCCGGAGTGCTGAACCTGCTCAAGGACATCCAGCGCGACTTTGGCACCGCCTTCCTGTTCATTGCGCATGACCTGTCGGTCGTGCAGCACATCTCGCACCGGGTGGCGGTCATGTACCTGGGCAAGATCGTCGAGATCGCCGACAAGCGGCACCTCTACTCGGCGCCGCTGCACCCCTACACCCAGGCGCTGATGTCGGCGGTGCCGCTGGCGGACCCGCCGCGCGAACGCAATCGGGCGCGCATCGTGCTGAAGGGGGATTTGCCCAGTCCGATCAACCCGCCGTCCGGCTGCCGGTTCAGGACGCGCTGTCCAATCGCGCAACCCCTTTGCGCCGAACGGGAACCGCCACTGGCCGATCACGCCGCAGGCCATGCGGTTGCCTGCCATTTCCCCAACGCCCGCGAAACGGGCCTGGCCGCCACTGGCTGAAACAGGAACGAGGGAGGACCGAGACGATGCAGACCCTGCCGCTGGAAAGGATCAAGGTGCTGGACCTCACTCGGGTTCTGGCCGGACCCTGGACGACCATGAGCCTGGCCGATCTGGGGGCCGAGGTCTGGAAGATCGAGAACATCAAGGGCGACGACGACACGCGCGCCTGGTCGGTGCCCGGCTACAAGGGCGTCAGCACCTATTTCCTCTGCGCCAACCGCGGCAAGCACAGCATCGCACTTGACCTGAAATCTGCCGAAGGTCGGGCCATCGTTCTGGAGCTTGCGGCCCGTGCCGATGTGGTCGTGGAAAACTTCCGTGCCGGAACGGTGGACCGGCTGGGCATCAGCTACGAGGATATCTCCAGGATCAACCCGGGCGTCGTCTACTGCTCGATCTCGGGCTATGGCCAGACCGGCCCCGAAGCCAAGCGGCCCGGCTATGACTTCATCATGCAGGCGGAAAGCGGGCTCATGTCGATCACCGGGCAGGCGGACGGGCCGCCGAACCGCCTGGGCGTGGCCTTCACCGATGTCGTCGCGGGGATGGTCGCCACGCAGTCCATCCTGGCCGCACTGTACCAGTGGCGGGATACCGGCAAGGGCCAGTTCATCGACGTGGCCCTGCTGGACGCGGCGCTGAACCTGCTGATCAACGTCGGCACCGCCTATCTGAACGCCGGCGTCGAGGCGACGCGCTACGGCAACGCGCATCCGACCGTGGTGCCGTATCAGCTGTTCACCGCCACGGACGGGCCGTTCGCGCTGGCGGTCGGCAATGATCGCATGTTCGCCGATTTCTGCGAAAAGGTCATCGACCGCCCCGATCTGGCCCGCGACCCGCGCTATGTCACCTCGCACCAGCGCGCGCTGAACCGGCCGGCATTGCTGGACGAGATCCAGGCCATCATCGCGACCCGGCCGTCCGCGCATTGGCTGGAGACCTGTCTGGCGGCCGATGTGCCGGCCGGGCCGGTGAAATCGGTGTCCGAGGCGCTGAGTGCGGCGTCGGTTGTGGAACGGGGGGTCATCCAGACGCTGGAGCATCCCGAACTTGGCCCGGTCTCGCTGATCCGGCCCGCGCAGGGGCTGGCGGCACAGGCTGGCCGCACCGCCAAGGCGCCGCCCCTTCTGGGCGAGGATACGCGCGCGGTCCTGCGCGACGTGCTGGGCTTCGATGCCGCGCGGATCGAGACGCTGATCGCCCAGGGCGCGGTCGCCTGCCGCGATCTGGCCCCGGCCTCTGCCACGGTTACGTTGGATGTTGCGGCCCGGCCCACCGCAGAGCTACGGGCAACGGAGTAAGCCGCGATGACCATCACGCTTGATCGTCATGGCAGCGTCGCTGTCCTGACCATCGACAATCCGCCCGTCAACGCCCTCAAGACTTCGGTCCGGGCGCAGCTTTACCAGCTTGTCGAAGTGCTGGATGCGGACCCCGAGATTTCTGCCGTGGTGCTGCGCGGGGCGGGCAAGCTGTTTGTCGGCGGTGCCGACATCGGCGAATTCGACCGCCCGCCAGAGACGCCCACCCTGCCGGACCTGATCCTTCGGGTCGAAGCCGCAGTGAAGCCCTGGGTTGCGGCGATCCATGGCCATGCCCTCGGCGGCGGTCTGGAAATGGCGTTGGGCTGCCATTACCGGGTGGCCGCTTTGGGGGCCGTTATGGGACTGCCCGAAGTGAACCTGGGCATCATCCCGGGCGCGGGCGGAACACAACGCCTGCCGCGCCTGATCGGGCTTGAGGCCGCGATCCCTGTCATTGCCGAACGCGTGATGCTGGACAGCGACCGCGCGCTGCAACTTGGTCTGGTTGATCGCATCATCGAGGGACCGCTGACCGAAGGCGCCGTTGCCTTTGCCGCCCGCCTGTCGCAGACCCGCCCCCCGGCTGGAACCCGTCCCCTGTCCGACCCAGGACCTGCCTTCTGGGAAGCGGCGTCGGCCCGCGTCGCAAAGGCGGCCAAGGGACAAAGCGCGCCCCTCGCCGCGCTGCACGCAGTGCGCCACGGGGTGGATCACGGCTGCGAGGCCGGCCTCCGGCAGGAACGTGAGACCTTCCTTGCCCTCAAGACAACGCAGGAATCGGCTGCCCTCCGCTATCTCTTCTTTGCCGAGCGCGCCGCGCCGCGACCTGCCGACCTGCGCGATGTGACACCGCGACCCATTGCCCTGGTGGGTGTCGTCGGCGGTGGCACGATGGGCAGCGGCATCGCGGCGGCCTTCCGCAATGCCGGAGTGCCCGTCATCCTGTCCGAACGCGAAGCGCCCGCGCTGGAGCGTGGGCTTGCCACCCTCCGCGGCCTGTTCTACGCGGCCGCCCGCCGCGGACATATCAGCGAAGCAGAGGCAGCCGCCCGGATGGCAGGGGTCACGGGTTGCGTGGGCCTTGAGGGTCTCTCCAGCTGCGACCTGGTGGTCGAGGCCGTCTTCGAAGACCTTAACGTCAAGCGGAAGGTGTTCGCCGATCTGGGCCGCCTGTGCCGGGCCGATGCGGTGCTGGCGACCAACACCTCCTATATCGACCCACGGCAGATTGCGCTGAACCTCCCCGCGCCCGAGCGTTTCATCGGCCTGCATTTCTTCAGCCCCGCCCATGTGATGAAGCTGCTTGAGGTCGTCCCGCACCCGGCCACCTCGTCCGAGGTGCTGGCCACGGCCTTCCAGTTGGCGCGGCAAATGGGCAAGGTGCCGGTCCGTTCCGACATCTGCGAAGGCTTCATCGGCAACCGGATGCTGAAACGTACCCGGGTCGAGACAGAGGCCTTGGTCCGCGCAGGCACCCCCTTTGCCGCCATCGACGCCGCCCTGCGGCGCTTCGGTTTTGCCATGGGGCCCTTCGAAATGCAGGATATGGCTGGCCTCGACATCGCCTACATGAACCGCGAGGCCGCACGCGCGCGGGGTGAGTCCGTGCCCGAAGGGCCACTTGACCTGCTGGTGCGGGCGGGCCGCAAGGGTATCAAGACCGGCGGCGGCTGGTATGACTATGCCCAGGGGGACCGCACCCCCCACCCCTCGGAGGCGGCGGCGGCGATCATCGCTCCGCTGGTCGGGGCCGGTGCGCCGCTGGCCGAAGACCAGATCGTTGACCGGCTGATCGGTGCATTGGCCGACGAGGGCCGCGCCATCCTTGCCGAAGGCATCGCCTCCAGCGCAACAGACATCGATCTTGTCCAGATCCACGGCTATGGCTTCCCGCGCACGAAGGGTGGCCCCATGTTCCTGACTGACCGAAAGGCCAAAGCATGATCTCCTATCCCGACGTTCAGCTTTACATCGACGGCGTCTGGCCCCCGGCGTCCGATGGCCGGACGATCCTTCGCTTTGTCGCTGGCTTTCTCTTCAAATATTATCAGGTCGAATACGAGGGCAGCGGGCGAGAAGACAGACGATTAGCCTGCAGTCATTCCACCCTGTACACAGCGCGGCAAATACTGCGGCGGGGACCGCCGCGCGCGCAATCATGATCCAGCTGAAGCGAACCGATTGTATTTTAATGAAAAAATCAGTTTCTTAGCTTCACTGCGGGCATCAAGCGAGTCTAATGGCAAGGAAACGATGCAACCCACAGAAGGATGCCCGCCATGACCACCCGCCGCGCCGCCCAGAACGACAAAGCCCTCGACGCCTTCATCGCCGCCAAGGTCGAGATCGACGTGATGCTGGAGCGCCTGAAGGCCCTCAGCGACGACCACTTCGAGACTAATCCTGACGAAATCAACTGGGGCGATGTCGGCACGCTGAAGCACTACGCGGACCTGCTGCGCCAGATCACCGACAGCGCCTTCAAGGAAGGCGAACACGCTGCCTGACGCGCCCACGGACGCGACGGCCGCCCCGTGCCGAACGGGGCTTGCCTCCGTAGAGGGCGCGCACACCGGGCGCCCAAGCGCTACGGAGGCCCCGATGACCACCCCGTCCGACACTCAGTCCCTGATCCTGTCCCGCGCCGCGACCCGGCCAGGGAACCTCGCCCTGCCGCTGCCCGAGGGGCTGGTCGGCGCCGCCGCCAAGATGGTCGTCGGCAAGATGATCGCCCGCGGCTGGCTGGAAGAGGTCGAGGCCAACCTGCGTCGGGGCGAGCCGATGTGGCGTGAGACCGGCGACGGCCACGGCACCACGCTGATCGCCACCGAGGTCGGGCTCGAGGCCATCGGGATCGAGCCGGTGGTGGCCAGCGCCGTCGCCAGTGCGCGGAAGGCGAAGCCGAAACCGGAACCGGAACCGGCGCAAACGCCTGACGACCCCGATACCGCGAAACCCGCCACCTTCCGCGCTGGCACCAAACAGGCGCAGATCATCGCCATGTTGCAGCGCCCCGAGGGCGCGACAGTCGCCGAGATGGTCGAGGCAACGGGGTGGCAATCGCACACGGTTCGCGGCTCGATCTCCGGCGCCCTGAAGAAGAAGCTGGGCCTGCCCATCACCGCCGAAAAGGTCGAGGGCAGGGGGTCAGTGTACCGGATCGCGTGATCGCGCGACGAGCCCGAAGCCTCGAACTCGGCTTCATGCAAGAACCGCGGCGATTGCTTTACGCAAGGCCACGTCTCTTGGATCGGGCTCCACCCCTGTCCCCATCCGGTTCATCACATAGCCGTAACCAAGTTCGATCTCAGGGTCGGCAAATGCCATCGAGCCGCCAGCGCCGGGCGTTCCGAAGGCCGATGGCGATCCGATGGGCAACCCGTAAAACGGCTTCATGAAGCCAAGCGAGTACGAGATCTCGGTTGTAAGGCACATGTCCTTGGTCCCGCCCTTTGGCGGGATTGCCGGTGCCTTGAGCGCTTCCAGTGTTTCGCGGCGGATACCCAGCTTCTTCCCGCCGGTTGCAAACTCTCCGTAGAGTTTCGCGAGGGCGCGAGCCGTCCCGACGCCCCCTCCAGAAGGAACCTCCAGATCACGGGCATACACGGTATCCCTGTCTACCGCGATCATCGTTCCGGGGTTCACCATGGTCGAGCGGAAGACATGACTCCACGGATTCAGGACCTTCGGGATCATGGCCACCGGTAACCCCAGTATGGAAGCGACGATGCCCGGCGTCTGTATCGGCGCGAGGCGATCATCCGGTGTGTCTGGCGGCAAGCGGATGTAGAACTCGGCCCCGAGGGGACCGGCAAGGTCCTCCTGGAGAACGCGACCGAGCGTTCGGTGTCGCGGATCCACCCGGCGGATCAACTCGCCCTCGTAAAAGCCCAAAGACATGATGTGATAGGCGTAGTGCTGCCCGGGGGGCCATTCCGGGCGTTCAGCCTCCATGATCCGGGCCAGTCGGTCAAAGTCAGCAATGACCTCTCGATCGACTTTCTGGTGGAAGGCGTGCAGTCCGGCCTGATGGGACAGCAACTGCCGTACGGTAATCTCGGCCTTTCCGTTTCGAGCGAATTCGGGCCAGTAATCCGCAACCCGTGCCTCATAGTCGATCCAGCCGCGCGAATGGGCGTAGGCCATGACAAGGCCTGCGACGCCCTTGGTGGCGGACAAGACGATGACCATCGTATCGCTTTCCCAGGGAGCGCCTGTCCTGGGGTCGCGCAGCCCACCCCAGAGGTCGACAACCAATTCGCCGCGATGCTGCACCGCTACTGCCGCGCCAAGCTCTCTGCCAGATTCGAAGTTCCTCTGGAATACCGAGCGAACAGGCTCCCACCCTGCCGCGACGTGACCCGAAATCTGATACTTGGTCATCTTGGTCTGCACTCCAAGTGAGGTCTTACATGGCTCTGGCCCGATCGAGGTCGACATGTCATCGATTCCGATCATTGCCGATACAATTACTATGGCACGAAAAGGCCACCGGAGATGGTGCTGGCGGTGGAGCCATCGATGGGCGCAGTCGCCATCGGCGCGAGCTAGCAGGCGACCATCTCGCTTTCGGTGACCTGCCACTGAACTTTCATCCAGCTGCGACCGGAGCCGGTTTTTGATTTACGCCTGTCGGCGTGGGTTGAGCAATCGCCCGACGCGCGGAACTGTCATCGCGTGCAGCGGGTCGGGCGATTGCGGTGGTCAGGTGCAGGGCGAAGCCTGTAGGCGTCTGGTAGCCGAGGGCTGAATGGGGCCGCGCGGTGTTGTAGTCGGTGACCCACTCGGCGATCAGATCGCGGGCATGTGCCAGGTTGCGGA
>NZ_JAEACP010000034.1 GCF_015999335.1 Tabrizicola soli
GGCCTGGGCGGCATCGGGCTGAACGTGATCCAGGGGCTGAAGCTGGCGGGCGCGGACAAGATCATCGGCGTCGACATCAACGACGACAAGGAGGACTGGGGCCGCAAGTTCGGCATGACCCATTTCGTCAACCCGACGAAGATCGAGGGCGACGTGGTGGCCCATATCGTCGGCATGACCAGGACGCCTTTCGACAAGATCGGCGGCGTGGACTACAGCTTCGACTGCACCGGCAACGTCAAGGTGATGCGGCAGGCGCTGGAATGCACCCACCGCGGCTGGGGTCAGTCGATCGTGATCGGCGTCGCGCCCGCCGGGGCCACGATCGAGACGCGGCCGTTCCAGCTGGTCACGGGCCGGGTCTGGAAGGGCACGGCCTTCGGCGGTGCCAGGGGCCGGACCGACGTGCCGAAGATCGTCGACTGGTACATGGACGGCAAGATCGAGATCGACAGCATGATCACCCACATCCTCAAGCTCGAGGACATCAACAAGGGCTTCGACCTCATGCACGAGGGCAAGTCGATCCGGGCGGTGGTGGTGTTCTGAGACAGGACCTGGCTGATCGCTCGTCGAGCACTTCGTGCACTCCTCGCGGCACGTTCCGAGGAGGACACGAAGTGAACGACGAGGGGTCACAGCGGGCCGGCTGATGGCCCATTCCGATCCAGCGACAAGCAAACCGAGGAGGTCCCGATGCCCGCAGATCCCCGCGCCCCGCGCCTTGCCGTGCTGATCGACGCCGACAACATCCCCGCCCGGCACATCGAGGCCGTGCTGGACGAGATCGCCGGCCTGGGCGAGCCCTCGGTCCGCCGCGTCTATGGCGACTGGTCCAGCCAGGCCCTGTCGCAATGGAAGGAAAAGGCCCGCAGCCTGGGGCTGGTGATGCACCAGCAGTCGGCCAACACCAAGGGCAAGAACGCCAGCGACATCGGCCTGGTGATCGATGCCATGGACATCCTGCATCTGGGCAAGGTCGACGGTTTCGTGCTGGTCTCCTCGGACAGCGATTTCACCCGGCTTGCCAGCCGCATCCGCGAGGACGGGCTGCAGGTCATCGGCGTGGGCGAGAAGAAGACCCCCGAATCGCTGCGCAACGTCTGCAACCGCTTCATCTTCCTGGAAAACATCGCCGCCTCGCCCGAGCCGGCACCCGATTCGCCCGCACCGGCCAAACCGGCCAAAGCCGAGAAGGATCCGCCGTCGAAGGCGATTCCGCTCGTCCTGGCCGCGATGAAGAAGATCGGGATCGAGGAGGACAGCTATTCGCTTGGCCAACTGGGCCAGGTCCTGACCCAGCTCTATCCCGATTTCGACAGCCGCAGCTATGGCAGCGCCAAGCTTTCCGAGCTGCTGAAACGGACCGGCCGTTTCGACGTGACCAAGGGCGAGGGCAACCACCTGATCGTGCGCGACAAGGCGTAAGAAGGGGCCTGATCAGAAGATCGTGGCGAGCCAGTGGGCAAAGGCCTCTACCGCCGCCCGGCGCGGGCCGCGTGGCAGGACCAGGGCATAGGTGACCGAGGGCAGGCCGGTCAGCGGCAGCTCGACCAGGCGCCCGGCCTCCAGATCGGCACGGCAGATGATCTCGGTTGCGGTGCCCGCGCCCAGGCCCTGGCGGCAGGCCGACAGCTCCAGATGCGGGCTGCCAAGCTCGACCCGCCGCAAGCGCGCGGGATCAAGGCCGGTTCCGGCGACCTGCGCCAGTTCCCAATGCCGGTCGATCCCGATCACCCAGGGCATGTCCTGCGGATGCAGTCCCGATGCCGCGAGCGAGGGCGCGCAGATCGCCAGCACGCGCGAACGGCAGAGTGGCCGGATCTCCTCTCCGGGTGCCTCGACCCAGCCGTCGGACAGCGCCCGGATCGCCATGTCGAAGCCATCCCGCGCCAGTTCGACCCGCGACGGGCTTGGGGACAGGGCGACCTCGATCCCCGGATGCCGGGCCCAGAAGTCCGGCAGGCGCGGCATGACATGGGTCTCGGCGATAAAGGTCGTGGTCGTGACCCGGACCACGCGCCGGGCCTCGGCCGCCCGCAGCGCCGCGATCCCGGCGGCGACCGTGCCGAAGCCCTCGTCCAGGGCGCGGGCGAGCTCTGCCCCGGCCTCCGTCAGGGCCACGGTCCGGCCCGCGCGCCGGACGAGGCTCAGGCCAAGCTCGCCCTCCAGCGCACGGACCTGCTGGGTCACGGCGGCATGGGTGACGTTCAGCACCCGCCCGGCCGCGGCGAAGCTGCCCTGCCGGGCGGTCGCGTCAAAGGCGCGCAACATGGCAAGCGGGGGGAGATCGCGCCAACGTGACATGTAAGATGATCTTTCGTCCGGTGGATTTTCCTGAGTCGCAGTATCGCAGGTTTTCTGGCATTCCAAAGCGGTAATCCTGCCTTGGGACGAAAGCCATGCACGGCGTCAATCTCGACCTTCTCGCCACCAACCGCCACCATGCCGATGGCCGCCCCCGCGATCCGCATGGACAGCACCGCTTTGCGCATCTTGCTGCCCTTCATCAGGCGCGGCGGCAGCTCTGGCACAGGCGCCTTGCCCGGCTGGCCGGGCTGCTCACGGCGATCCGCCCCGCTCTGCGTCCGGCGAGGCGGGTCGTGCGGCATTGAACGGGTCCTCTCTCGGAATCCGTGTTTTCGTGCGGCCCTCGATCGCCTAGATCTGGCGCAAAGGAGCCGACATGACCCAGATTTCCCTTGGCCTCGACACGTTCGGCGATGTCTCCCTCGGTGTGGACGGCAAGCCGCATTCCATGGACCAGACCTTGCGCGAGGTGCTGGACCAGGCGGTGCTGGCGGATGAGATCGGCATCGACTTCATCGGCCTCGGCGAACATCACCGCGCGGATTTCGCGATCTCGGCGCCCGAGATCGTGCTGGCCGCCATCGCCGGGCGGACACGGCGGATCAAGCTGGGGACGGCGGTCACGGTGCTGTCGACCGACGATCCGGTGCGGGTGTTCCAGCGGTTCGCCACGCTGGACGCGCTGTCGAACGGCCGGGCCGAGCCGATCCTGGGCCGGGGCTCGTTCACCGAAAGCTATCCGCTCTTCGGCCATGACCTGAACGACTATGAACAATTGTTCGAGGAACGCCTCGACCTCTTTGCCCGCCTGACCCGCGAGCCGCGCGTCACCTGGTCCGGCCGGACCCGCAGCCCGCTGCAGGACCAGGCGATCTATCCGCAGCCGGCGCGGCCGATGACCGTCTGGGTCGGCGTCGGCGGCAGCCCGGAAAGCGTGGTGCGGGTGGTGCGGCAGGACCTGCAGCTGATGCTGGCGATCATCGGCGGCGATGCGGCGCGGTTCGCGCCCTACATCGACCTCTACCAGCGCGCCTGCGCCCAGCTGGGCCGCCCGCAGCGGCCGGTGGGGGTGCATTCGCCCGGCTTCGTGGCCGAGACCGACGAGGCGGCGCAGGAGGTGCTCTGGCCGCACTACGCCGAGATGTATGGCCGTCTCGGGCGCGAACGGGGCTGGCCGCCGGTGACCAAGGACCGCTATCTGGCCGAAATCCAGGATGGCGCGCTTTATGTCGGCAGTCCCGAGACGGTGGCAAGGAAGATCGCGCGGACGGTGAAGCTGCTGGGAATCCAGCGCTTCGACATGAAATACGCGACCGGCCCGGTGCCGCATGGCGCGTTGATGGACTGCATCCGGCTTTACGGCGAGAAGGTGATCCCGCTGGTGCGCGAGATGGTCGGCGCGCAGGCGTAGCAAGCGTAGGGTGGGTGAATCACCCACCTTACCCGGGGATCAGGCCCCCAGGTGCCGCTCACCACGCCCAGCGGCGAGTTGCATCTGGCGCTGGCGCTCCCGGAACCGCTCCCGGTCGGCTTGCGAATATTCGGTCTCGCAGGCCGGGCAAGTGACGCCCTCCTCATAGGCCGGATGCGCCCGCTCCGCCGCCGTCACCGGCCTGCGGCACGCCCCGCAGACCGAAAGCCCGCCCGGCACAAGCCCGTGACCGACCGAGACGCGGTCGTCGAAGACGAAGCACTGTCCCTGCCACAGGCTCTCGGCCTCGGGCACCTCTTCCAGGTATTTCAGGATGCCGCCCTTCAGGTGGTAGACTTGGTTGATCCCCTGCCCGAGGAGATAGTTCGTCGACTTCTCGCAGCGGATGCCGCCGGTGCAGAACATGGCGATGCGCTTGCCGGCGAAGCGGTCGCGGTTTTCCTGCCACCAGTCCGGAAATTCGCCGAAGGCCCGCGTCCCGGGATCCACCGCGCCGCGGAAGGTGCCGATCGCCACCTCGTAATCGTTGCGGGTGTCGATCACCACCGTATCGGGATCGCGGATCAGCGCATTCCACGCCGCCGGGGCCACATAGTTGCCGACGCGGGCCAGCGGGTCCACGTCGGGCTGGCCCATGGTCACGATCTCGCGCTTGAGCTTCACCTTCATCCGGCCGAAGGGCATCGTCCCGGCCTGGCTTTCCTTCCACTCCAGCCCTGCGCAGCCCGGCAGTGCCCGGATCGCCGCCAACACCGCGTCGATCCCCCCGCGCGTGCCGGCGATGGTGCCGTTGATCCCCTCTGGCGCCAAGAGGAGCGAGCCCTTCACCGCATGCGCCTGACAGACCTCCAGCAGGCCTGGTCGCAGGGCGGCGGGATCGGGGAAGCGGGTGAATTGATACAGGGCGGTGACGGTCAGCATGGCCCTCCTCTGCGCCGAAGCCCCGGAAATTTCAAGCGCTTCGCTTGACGCATCCCAGCCCCCGCCTTACCCAATGGAACAGACTTGGGGGAGGCCGCCATGAGACCCGCAACGGAAGCGTTGATCGTGATCGACGTGCAGAACGACTTCTGCCCCGGCGGCGCGCTGGCAGTAGCGGGCGGAAACGAAATCATCAGCCGGATCAATGCGTTGATGGATGACTTCGCCGCCGTCGTCCTCACGCAGGACTGGCATCCGCCGAACCATGCCTCCTTCGCCGCGAACCATCCGGGGGCCGCGCCGTTCAGCCTGACCGAGATGCCCTATGGCCCGCAGGTCCTCTGGCCCACGCATTGCGTGCAAGGAACCGAGGGCGCGGCCTTCCATCCCGATCTGCGCACCGACCCGGCGCAACTGGTGATCCGCAAGGGCTTTCGTCCCGGAATCGACAGCTATTCGGCCTTCTTCGAGAACGACCGGACCACGGCGACGGGACTGGAAGGGTACCTGAAGAACCGGGGCATCACCGCGATCACGCTGGTCGGCCTCGCCACCGACTACTGCGTGGCCTATTCGGCCATCGACGCCAGACGGTTGGGTTTCGCGGCCACCGTGCTGGAGGAGGCCTGCCGGGGCATCGACCTGAACGGATCCCTCGCCTCGGCGCGCGAGGACATGCGGGCGGCGGGCGTCCTGGTCCAATGAACCACCCGGGCGGCACCGCGCTGGTCCTGGCCTGCATTGCAGCGGGGCCGGCGGCGCTTGCCGGGGAAACCTGCGCGGCCTACCCCTATGCGGATGCGCCCGCCGAGCTCTCCGCCCTCGCAAAGCGCCTGACGAAAACGGTAGCGCCGCATCCCCTACTGGCGAAGGCTCTGGCCGATCAGGCCCCCGACCTTTGCCTGAGCGACACGCTGGTCGAGGAGCAGGCGTATTTCGAACCGGCGGCCAACCGCATCGTGGTCAACTCGGCGCTGGATCAGGATTTCCAGCTGACAATCCTGATCCACGAGGTGCGGCACGTCGAACAACATCGCAACGCGACCTGCCCGACCGTCGCCTACCGGCTTGAGGAGTACATCCGCGCCCGATTGGCCTTTGAGGCGGACGCCGCAGCAATCGGAGTCTATGTGGCCTGGAAGCTGCGGCAAGGAGGCGAATCCGGCCCGTGGGACAAGCTTTCCGCGTGGCCAACGCACAGGGACCTGGTCAGCCGCTTCGCCCGTGAAATCGCGGCCGGGGCCGGTGAGACCGCTGCGACCTCGGCCACCTTCGCGCAATGGTACGAGGATGCCGAGCGGCAGGATATCTACCGATTCGCCATCTGCTCGAACTATCTGGACGCGCTTGACCGGGAAAAGGTCCCTGACGGACAGGACAGGCTGCCCGCGGATTTCGCCGTGCGGCTTTGCGTCATGCCGGACGGGAGGCCCTATGACTGCACTTTGCCGCCCTGAAGCGGGCGGCGCGGCTTGCCTTGGCCGATGCCAGGACCGACAAGGGAAACCACCCGCGCCAGCGGAACGAGATGAAGGAATACGGCATGGTCGACATCGCCACGCGCGTCTGGAACCACAAGTGGAAGATCGACCCGATCGTGCGGTCGCTGATCGACACCGACTTCTACAAGCTGCTGATGTGCCAGTCGATCTTCCGCAACAAGCCGGACACCAACGTGGTGTTCAGCCTGATCAACCGCTCGACCAAGGTGCGCCTCGCCGACCTGGTCGACGAGGGCGAGCTGCGCGAGCAGCTGGACCATGTGCGCTCGGTCACGCTGACGCGCGGCGAAAGCACCTGGCTGCGCGGCAATACCTTCTATGGCAAGCGGCAGATGTTCCGCCCGGATTTCATGGAGTGGTTCGAAGGCCTGCGCCTGCCCGCCTATCACCTGGAAAAGCGCGACGGCCAGTTCGAGCTGACCTTCGAGGGGCGCTGGCCCGAAGTCATGCTGTGGGAAATCCCGGCCCTGTCCGTGCTGATGGAGTTGCGCTCGCGCGCCGTGCTGAACGACATGGGCAAGTTCGAGTTGCAGGTGCTGTATGCCCGCGCCATGACCCGGCTCTGGGAGAAGATCGAACGCCTGCGCCGGATCGAAGGGCTGAAGATCGCCGATTTCGGCACAAGGCGGCGGCACGGGTTCCTGTGGCAGGACTGGTGCGTCCAGGCGATGCAGGAGGGGCTGGGGGCCAAGTTCACCGGCACCTCCAACTGCCGCATCGCCATGCGCCGCGACATCGAGGCCATCGGCACCAATGCGCATGAATTGCCGATGGTCTACAGCGCGCTGGCCGATACCGACGAGGAGTTGCGCCAGGCCCCCTACCGCGTGCTTGCCGACTGGCATGAGGAGCACGAGGGCAACCTGCGGATCATCCTGCCCGACACCTATGGCACCGAGGGCTTCCTGAAGAACGCGCCCGACTGGCTCGCAGGCTGGACCGGCATCCGCATCGACAGCGGCGATCCGGCCGAGGGCGCGGAAATCGCGATCCGCTGGTGGCAGGACCGCGGCGAGGACCCGAGGAAGAAGCTGGTGATCTTCTCGGACGGGCTGGACGTCGAGAAGATCGAGGAGCTCTACGCCCGCTTCCACGGCAGGGTGAAGGTCTCGTTCGGCTGGGGCACCATGCTGACCAACGACTTCCGCGGCCTCGTGGCGGAGGACGCGCTGGCCCCGTTCAGCCTGGTCTGCAAGGCCGTGTCGGCGAACGGGCGGCCGACGGTCAAGCTCTCGGACAATCCGGCCAAGGCGACCGGACCCAAGGACGAGATCGAGCGGTACCGCCGCATCTTCGGCGTAGGCGAGCAGAAGGTGCAGGAGGTCCTGGTCTGATCCCCTGCGGCCGGCCTTACATGAACTGCGCGCCGATCAGGTAGAACACCGCGCCCATGATCGCGGCGGCCGGGATGGTGATGACCCAGGCCCAGACGATCCGCCCGGCGATCCCCCAGCGCACGGCATGGACCCGGCGGGCGGAGCCGACGCCGACGATCGACGACGTGATCGTGTGCGTGGTCGAGACCGGGATCCCCAGATAGGTCGCGCCGAACAGGGTCATCGCCCCCGCCGTCTCGGCCGCCGCGCCCTGCATCGGGGTCAGGCGGGTGATCTTCGAGCCCATCGTGTGCACGATCCGCCAGCCGCCCAGCATGGTGCCGATGCCCATGATGGTGAAGCAGGACAGGACCACCCAGGCGGGGACGGTGAATTCCTCGTAATAGCCGTTGGCATAGAGCAGGACCGCGATGATCCCCGCGGTCTTCTGCGCGTCGTTCGAGCCGTGGCCGATGGAGTAGAGCGCCGAGCTGACCAGCTGCAGCTTGCGGAAAAGGCCGTCGGTGCGCGCCGGATTGGCGCGGACGAACGCCCAGGAGACGGCCACGATCAAGAGCACGCCCAGGATGAACCCCGTCACCGGCGACAGGACGATGGCCACCAGGGTCTTGGACAGGCCGCCCCAGACGATGGCCGGAAAGCCCGCCTTGGCGACGCCCGCCCCGATGATGCCGCCCACCAGAGCGTGCGACGAGGAGGAGGGGATCCCCAGCCGCCAGGTGATCACGTTCCAGACGATGGCCCCCATCAACGCGCCGAAGATGACCGAGTTGGTCACCATGTCCGGGTCGATCAGCCCCTTGCCGATGGTCGAGGCAACCTTGGCCTCGAAGCCGAAATGATGGCCGATGAAATAGGCCGAGAAGTTGAAGAACGCCGCCCAGAGCACTGCGACGAAAGGCGACAGCACCCGGGTCGAGACGATGGTGGCGATCGAGTTCGCCGCGTCGTGCATCCCGTTCAGAAGGTCGAACAGGAAGGCGATCCCGATCAGGAAGACCAGCAGGAAGGTGACGGTTCCGGCGTCCATGACTGGCCTATACGTGTTCGATCACGATGTCGCCGATCACATGGGCGACGTCCTCGAACCGATCGCAGACCTTCTCCAGCTGGTCGTAAAGCTGGGCCCCGACGACAAAGCTCAGGGCGTCTTCCCTGGGGGTGGCCTTGAACAGGTCCTTCAACCCGGTGTCGTACAGCTGGTCCGACTGTTCCTCGATCCGGCTGATCTCGCCCACCATCTGGTGCAACCGCGCGGAATTGGCCCCGATGTCGCGCATCAGCGGCAGGCCGTCGGCGACAAGGTTGGCCAGAAGGATGATCCGGTCGCCCATCGCCCGCATGTTCGGCGCGAAGGCGACCACGTCATAAAGCACGACCACCTTGCTCGTCTTGTTCATCTGGTCGATGGCGTCGTCCAGCGCGCTGGACAGCGCCTTGATGTCGGAACGGTCGAAGGGGGTGATGAAGCTCTGCCGCAGCGACTGCATCACGTCATAGCTGATCTGGTCCGCCTCCTCCTCCTGCCGCGACAGAAGCGAGCAGCGGTCGGCCGTCCCCTCGCCCCCGTCCAGGATCGCCCGCAGCGTCTGTGCGGCTTCCTGGGCCTTGCGGGCCTGGGCTTCGAACAGGTCAAAGAAGTTGTCCGAGCGCGGCAGGATCGCCTTGATCAGCTTGAACATGGTATCTCTCGGGAATCGGGTGGCAGGACAGCCCCCGGTGGGTTTGTCGGGCGTCCGACTATCCGTTCGGAAACCCGTTGGCAATGTCTTCCGTTTCCGTCAGCCGTGCTTGAGTATGCGCCCGGCGCAGAATTCCGCCCTTGCCAGGTGGCTGCGGTGGATCGGATCCTCGGGGGCGAGCCGCGGCATGGTCCAGCCGACCGAGGCCAGCGTGCGCGCCAGGACAAAGGCTTCGACCATCGCGCTGTCGGTCGTCCCATAGCCCGCCATCAGCGCGTCGCGCAGCTGCGGATGTTCGGGGTGCTGCACCGTCTGCACCAGCGCGGTGCCCAGGTCGTGCAGGCGGAAGCCATAGCCCGAATCGTCGAAGTCGATCAGCGATACCGAACGATCGTTCACCAGCACGTTCTCGCGCAGGACATCGGCGTGGATCAGGCCGATATCGCCCGACAGCCGCTCGCGCAGGGCATCGCGGGCGCGGATCAGCAGGACGCGCTGGTCAGGGGTCGCCACCGGATGCTCCCAGAACCGGCCCCAGTGCGGGTCTTCGCCCACCAGCCCTTCCAGATCCCAGCGCGGACGAGTGAAGCCCTCCGGCAGGACCAGCCCGTCCGTGACGCGATGCACCCGGACCAGCAGCGCGCCGAGGGCATGGTAGAGATCCAGCACCTGCGGCAACGGACGGGTGAAGGGCTTCGCGGCCTCGCCCAGCGCCTCGCCCCCCATCCAGGCGATGGCCGAGGCATGGCGGCCGTCCGACAGCGGCACCAGAAGCGCCCCGCCGCCGGCGGGCAGGGCGGCCGGAACCGGCAGCCCCGCACGCGCCAGTTCCGCGCACCACCAGAGCTCGGAGCGGATTGCCGCGGGCGACTGATAGCCCGCCCGGTGCAGGCGCAGGGCGGCGCGGCCCTCGGGCACAGCCATCTCGAAGACATGGTTCTCGCGGTCGCGGATCAGGCGGATCACCCGCCCGCCCCAGTGGCCGGCCGCCTCTTCCGCCAGGGTCATTCCTCGTCTCCCACCTTGCCGCGCAACGCCTTGACCTCGCCGCGCTGGGTCTTGGCCGCGATCCTGCGGCGCTGGCTGCCCAGCGTCGGCTTGGTCGCGATCCGCCGCTTCGGCGCGACCAGCGCGGCGCGGATCATCTCGACCAGCCGCTCGCGCGCGATCTCGCGGTTGCGGGCCTGGCTGCGGGTCTCGTCCACCTGCAGCACGATCGCGCCCTCGGTCGTCCAGCGCCGCCCGGCCAGCTTCCTCAGCCGCGCCTTCACGCCGGGGGCCAGATGCGGCGAACGGTCCGCCTCGAAGCGCAGTTCGACCGCGGTGGAAACCTTGTTGACGTTCTGCCCGCCCGGACCCGAGGCGCGCATGAAGCTCTCGGACAGCTCCCATTCGGCGATGGCAAGGGTTTCGGTGACGTGCAGCATGGCCAGGTTATGGCCCGGCCTTGCGCTGCGGGCGAGCCCAAAATCTTTCGTCGAAAGATTTTGGGCCACGGCCGGAATAGAGAAAGGGTTGCCGTTGCGGGCAACCCTTTCCGAGATCCAAGGAGATGGGCCAGTTAGGCATCCAAATCCAATCGGTGGTCTATTTTCCAGGGGCTGCCCTTAGAAAATACCCCTCCCGACTGTCCCGACACCTCTCTCCAATATCACTCTCGACACTGGATCACCTCCTTTCAAATGGTTGCCGATATGGAAAGGGTGACACAGATTTTGTGTTCGTCAAGACAAATCACGCTACCCTTGCGGCCAGCCGAGCCAGCGCCAGCCGGAACGGCAGCAAGGCCACCACGGCAAGCAGGAGTTTCACCAGCCAGTCGCCCACCGCCAGCGACACCCAGAACGGAGCCTCTGGCCCGATCCCCAAAAGCGGCGCGGGCTCGGCCGCCCAGGAGACATCGACGCCCGGCTCCAGGAAGGCCAGCATGGCCGAGAAGGCGATGGTGAAGAAGATCGCGGTGTCCAGCGTCGAGGAAATCACCGGCGAAATCAGCGGCGCCTTCCACCACAGGCCCTGCCGGAAGCGGTTGAAGACCGCGATGTCCAGAAGCTGTGCGGCAAGGAACGCAAGGCCGGACCCCAGCGCGACGCGCAGCGTGACCAGCGGGCCGAACTCGCCCATGATCTGCGTGCCGATAAAGGAACAGACGATCCCGGTCAGGAAGCCGGCCAGCACCACCTTGCGGGCCGCGGCGGGGCCGTCGAAGCGGTTGGTGATCTCGTTCACCAGGAAGGCGAAGGGATAGGTGAACGCCCCCCAGGTCAGGAAGGCGCCCAGCGGATACTGGACCAGGATGTTCGAGGCGACGACGATCGCCGCCATGGCAAGGATGCCGGGCAGAAGGATGCGCATGGTGCTGTCCGTTTTGACAAGGTCGCGGAGACTTGGCCCTTCATCGGGGCGCAAGCCGCCTATACCCCTGCCTGCGGCCTGTCAACCTAGTTGGCGGCCAGAACGTCGCGGCACTGGCCGGGCAGGTCGGCCATGGTGAATTCGCGCGGGCCCTTCTTTCTCGGCGCGTCCTCGTCCTTCGGCTTCTTGCCGGTGGACTTCGGCGGGTCCAGGTAATCGGTCACCCACCACATCAACGTATCGTCGCAGCCGTCGCCGTTCTTCGACAGATCCGCCACCGTAGGGGTCTGCGTCTCGCACAGGCGCGCGCCCTTGGGGCATTTCAGGCGAACGTGGAAATGCGTGTCATGCCCCGCCACCGGGCGGATCTTCTGCAGCCATTTCTTGTCCGCCCGCCTTGCCGTGCGGCACATCTCGATCTTGACCGCGGCCGCCACGAAGATCCGGTCCACCCGCGGGTCGAGCGCCGCCTGCTTCATCAGCTCGCGGTGGGTGCGGGTCCAGTTCGCGGTCACGCTCCTCTGGTCGGCCGAGCGGACCGGGATCGAGCTGATCTCCTCGCGCGCGGCCTCGCTCAGCGACAGGCTTTGCGGCGGCAGCATCCAGATGTCGGCGTCCAGCCCGATCTGGTGGCTGGCATGGCCCGAGGTCATCGGCCCGCCGCGCGGCTGGCTGATGTCGCCGATGTAAAGGCCCTCGCCATAGCCGATCTCGCGGGCGGTCGCCGAGAGGTCCACCAGGAACTGGATCATCATCGGATGGCCGAAGTTCCGGTGCCGCGACAGCCGCATCGCCTGCCAGGTTGGTCCGGACTCGGGCAGTTCCACCAGCCCGGCCGCGCAGCCCCTGGCATAGCTGCCGATCGGCATCGAATCCTGGGCCGAAGGCGCCTCCATCGCGCCGAACAGGCGGTTCGCCAGCTTCTCGGCCTGGGCCGGGGCGGCAAGGACAAGCGACAGGATCAGTGCGCGGAACAGCATCAGGCGGCCATCTCTCCCTTGGGTCTGACGAAGGATAGCAGGAAAAGTCCGATCAGGAACAAGACAATCAGCGGCGCAATGCCGATCCGCTGGGATCCGCTTGCGGTGGTGACGAGCGCGATCAGCATCGGCGCGAGGAAGCTGGTGACCTTGCCCGAGAGCGCGAACAGGCCGAAAGCCTCGGTCGCGCGGTCCGGCGTGGTGTGGCGCGCCATCATCGTCCGGCTGGCCGCCTGCAGCGAGCCGCCCGCCGCCCCGATCAGCGCCCCGCAGGCGAAGAAGATCTGGTCCGGCAGGCTGGAGGCGGGGTCCAGCGCCAGCCCCCACAGGCTCTCGCGGGTCATGCCGACGATCACCAGGCAGACCAGGACCAGCACCAGGATCGAGACCGCGATCACCGGCTTCGGCCCATAGGCGCGGTCCGCCCGCCCGCCGATGAAGGACGCGACCATGGCCGTCACCGCGCCCACCAGCCCGAAGATGCCGATCTGGATGATCGACCAGCCCAGCACGCCCGAGGCATAGACCCCGCCGAACCCGTAAAGCCCGTTCAGCGCGTCGCGGTACAGCAGGGACGAGCCGAGATAGGCCGCCAGGCTGTGCCGGAAGCGCAGCGACCGCAGCAAATCGCGCAGGCTGGCGAAGGCCCGGCCGAGGTGCAGCGGCCGCGCCGCCATCCGGGGCTCGCGCACCCAGAGGAAGAAGGGCACCATGAAGACCACGAACCAGATCGCGGTGAAGGGGCCGACAAAGCGCGTCCCCTCGCGCGCCTCGGGGTCAAGGCCCAGCAGCGGCTCCATCCCCAGCAGGGTCAGGCCGCTGTCGGCGCTTTCGGCGAAGAACATCAGCATGACGACCAGCGCCAGAAGCCCGCCGAGGTAGCCGAAGGCGAAGCCGGTGCCCGAGATCGCGCCCAGATCATCCGCCTGGGTCAGCGAGGGCATCAGCGCATTGGTGAAGATCGTGGCGAACTCCATCCCGATGAAGCCCAGCCCGAACAGGCCGACCGCGAGCAGGAGCATCCCCTCGCCCCCGCCCGGCGCCACCCACCACAGGCCGGCCGAGCCGATGACATAGAAGAGCGAGAAGGTCCGGACCCAGACCATCCGCCGCCCCGTGCTGTCGGCGATGGCCCCCAGCACCGGGGCCAGCACCGCCACCGCAAGCGAGGCCGCGCCCAGTCCCCAGCCCCAATAGGCCTGCGCGGCGGCCTTGGCGGCCTCTTCATCCAGCCCGGCACCCATGTAATAGCCCCGGGCGATCTCGGCGAAATAGGGGCCGAAGATGAAGGTCAGCAGCAGCGTGCTGTAAGGCTGGCTGGCCCAGTCGAAGAAATACCAGCCCCAGATGCGCTTCCTGTCGCCGACCATGCCCGCCCCCTTGTTTTGCCGCGAAGTGAAGCCGGAAACCGCGCCCCGCGCAAGCCGCGCTCAGCGCGCGGGCGGCCAGGGGCGCTGCGCCTCGGCCTCGATCCAGGCCTTGACCCAGCCTGGCAGCTCCGGCCCCTCCTCCGCCACCCCCATCGCCCGCGCCAGCTCACGCGGGGGAACCATGCCCGCCTTCGAGATGATGGCGGACCGGATCAGCACCTGCGAGGCGCAGTCCTCGCCCCTCCACATCGACTGCTCCATGTAGAGGAAGCGATGATCCCAGCCTAGGCAGCGGGTGCGCATGGTCAGGCGCATGAACATCGTCACCCGCTTGCGATAGCGCGTGCTGGACCCCGCGACCGTCAGCCCCCAGCCCTTTTCGCGCAGCACCCGCTCGACCCCCGTGCGTCGCGCCAGCGGCAGGCGGCCCAGATCGTACAGCGTCAGCGTCCGGCCGTTGTTCAGCTCGACCCAGGGGTCGAGGTCCCAGGGCCAGCAGATCAGCTGGCTCACATGGGTGTCGAACAGGCCCAGCTCGGGCTGGCGGCGCGCCAGGGACAGCACCTTGGCCATGCGCAGGAAAGGATACATCGGCGACCTCCGGCCCCCTGCCTGACCCGGCATCCCCCCCGCGTCAAGCAAGACGCTGCGTGAGGCATTGCCCTTCCGCCCTGCCGCCGCTACCTGTGGCAGGACCGCAAACGGAGCGCCCGATGACCTCGCTTTTCCAGATCCTGATGCTGATCCTCGACATCGCGCAGTTCATCATCATCGCGCATATCATCATGTCCTGGCTGATCAATTTCCAGGTCCTGAACCTGCGCCAGCCGCTGGTCGCCCAGGTCTGGGACGGGCTGAACCGCGTGCTCGAACCGCTCTACTCCTTCGTCCGCCGCTTTCTGCCGAACATGGGCGGGCTGGATCTTGCGCCCCTCGTGGTCCTGATCGGCGTCTATGCGCTGCGGATCGTGCTGATCAACAACGCCGCCGCCTTCTTCTGATCCGCCTTGGACCAGGCTGCCCGGCTTCTTCATTCCGTCTTCGGCTTCCCCGAGTTCCGCCCCGGTCAGGCCGAGATCGTCCAGGCCGTGCTGTCCGGCCAGAACACGCTGGCGATCATGCCCACCGGCGGCGGCAAGTCGCTGTGCTTCCAGCTTCCTGCCCTGTGCCGCGAGGGGGTGACGGTCGTCATCTCTCCCCTGATCGCGCTGATGCGGGACCAGGTCCGCGCGCTGCGGGCGGCGGGGGTCGAAGCGGGGGCGCTGACCTCGGGCAATACCGAGGAAGAGACCGAAGAGGTCTTCCAGTCCATCGACGACGGCCGGTTGAAGCTTCTTTACATGGCGCCCGAACGCCTCGCCTCGGGTGCGGCGCTGGGGCTGCTGCGCCGGGCGAGATGCAGCCTGATCGCGGTCGACGAGGCGCATTGCGTCAGCCAGTGGGGCCACGACTTCCGTCCCGACTACCTGCGGATCGGGGAGTTGCGGCGCGCCCTGCGGGTGCCGCTGGCCGCCTTCACCGCCACCGCGGACGAGGAGACCCGGGCCGAGATCGTCAACCGCCTGTTCGACGGCGAGGCCCCGGCCACCTTCCTGCGCGGCTTCGACCGGCCGAACATCCACCTGGCCTTCGCGGTCAAGGACAGCCCCCGCGCCCAGATCCTCCGCTTCGCCGCCGCGCGCCGGGGCCAGTCGGGGATCGTCTACTGCGCCACCCGGGCCAAGACCGAGACCCTCGCCCAGGCCCTGCGCGAGGCCGGGCACGGAGCGGTGGCCTATCACGGCGGGATGGAGGCGGACGAGCGCCGCCAGGTCGAGGCCCGCTTCCAGCGCGAGGACGGGCTGATCGTGGTGGCGACCATCGCCTTCGGCATGGGCATCGACAAGCCCGACATCCGCTGGGTCGCCCACGCCGACCTGCCGAAGTCGATCGAGGCCTATTACCAGGAGATCGGCCGTGCCGGCCGCGACGGCTCGCCGGCCGAGACGATGACCCTCTACGGCCCCGACGACATCCGCCTGCGCCGGTCCCAGATCGACGAAGGCGCGGCGCCGGCGGATCGCAAGGCCGCCGACCACGCCCGGCTGAACGCGCTTCTGGGCCTGGCCGAGGCGCTGGGATGCCGACGGCAGGTGCTGCTCGGCTACTTCGGCGAGGCGGCCGAGCCCTGCGGCAACTGCGACCTCTGCGACCGCCCGGCGCAGCTGTTCGACGCGACCGAGGCGGTGCGCAAGGCCCTCTCGGCGGTGCTGCGGACGGGGGAATGGTTCGGGGCGGGGCATCTGATCGACATTCTCACCGGCTCGGCCACGGCCAAGGTCCGCGAGCGGGGGCATGACCAGTTGCCGACCTTTGCCGTGGGCAGGGACCTTTCGAAACCCGCCTGGGGGGCTGTGTTCCGCCAGATGATGGGCCGCGACCTGCTCCGCCCCGATCCCGACCGCCACGGCGCGCTGCGGATGACCGAGGCGGCCCGGCCGGTCCTGCGGGGCGAGGCGACGGTGACCCTGCGGCGCGACACCGTGGCCGCGGCGGGCGAGCGGGAGGCGGTGGTCCGGGCCCAGGTGGCGGAGGAGGACCTGGGCCTCCTCGCCCAGCTGAAGGCCAAGCGGCGGGCGCTGGCCGAGGCGCAGAACGTGCCGGCCTATGTGGTCTTCCCGGACAAGACGCTGATCGAGATGGCGGAGAAGAAGCCCGCCACGCTGGACCAGATGGCCGGGATCACCGGGGTCGGGGCGCGGAAGCTGGAAAGCTACGGGGCCGCTTTCCTGGAGGTGATCACCGGGGCGGCGGAGGGGCTGCACCCGGCGCGGATGCGGTTGGCCGGGCGGCCGGAGGGGGCGGTGTTCGACCGGCTGGCGGAGGTGCAGCTGGCGCTCGTCCGGGGGGAGGACGGGACGGGGAAATACCTGACCTGCTCTCCCGCGACCCTGCGGGCGATCGCGGAGCGGCGGCCCTCGACGCTGGCGGAGCTGGCAGGGATCGGGGGCATCGGGGAGGCCAAGGTGGAGCGGTTCGGCGCAGCGTTCCTGCGGGTCCTTCGGGAAGGGTGACGCGGGCTGGCCACGCGGGCGGGATTTCGGTTCCGTTTTAAATCAAAGGCTTGGCTTTGGGCGTTAGGGATCTGGAAAGGATTTCGGAGGCCCCGGGGCCGGGGTTGTCCGTGGGTTCGGGACCGGGGCGGGGCCGGCCCGGACCTGCGGGCGTCGGAAGGTGCGCTGTAGCGCACCCTACGGAGGGTGTCATGCGGCGTCCTCGGCGGGGGGGACGGGGGTGCGCACGCCGGGGGGACAATGTTCGGTCAGGGCGCTCTCGATCGCGGATTTGCGCAGGGGCTTGGTGAGATACTGGTCGATCCCGGCGGCGAGGATCGCCTCGGCGTCACCCTCCATCGCATGGGCGGTGAGCGCGATGATCGGGACATGCGCGCCCTGCCCTTCCAGCGCGCGGATCGCACGGGCGGCTTCCTTGCCGTCCATCTCGGGCATGGAAATGTCCATGAACACGATGTCCGGCCGGTAGCTTTCGAACATCTCGACCGCGATGCGGCCATTGTCGGCGAAGACCAGGTCCAGATCCATCGCCCGGACCATCTTCTGGAACACGAGCTGGTTGGTGCGATTGTCCTCGGCCGCGAGCACGCGCAGCTGGCGCAGCTCGACCGGCTTCAGCCGCAGCCTCGGCAGGGCAGGCGCGGTCGGGGCGGTCAGCGCCTGCAGGTGGCGATAGAGGTCCGAGCGCAGGACCGGCTTTTGCAGGATCGCGGCGAATTCCTGCGCGGCCCCTGCGGCCAGATGCGAAGGGTTGGAGGACAGAAGGATCACCGGCAGGCCGTGACCTGCCGCACGGATGTGCTGGAGAAGCACATCGCCGTCCATCTCGGGCATGGCATGGTCGGTCAGGATCACGTCGTAATCGGGGTCGGTGGCCAGACGCTCCAGCACCTCGGCGCCCGAGCGGCAGAGCGTCACCTCGATCCCGCAGGGGGTCAGCTGGCGTTCCAGGATGGTGCGGTTGATGAACTGGTCGTCCACCGCCAACACCCGGCGGACGGCGACCGGCACCTGCACCGGCCCGGCATCCTCGGCCACCGGCAGGGTGACGCGGAAGCCGAAGGAGGAGCCCTGCCCCGGCTCGCTGTCGACCCAGACCGCGCCGCCCATGCGTTCGATCAGGCGGCGGGTGATGGCAAGGCCGAGGCCGGTACCCTCGAACTTGCGGTTCTGCTCATCCTCGACCTGGTTGAACTCGCCGAAGATGTGGTCGAGGTATTCGGGCGCGACGCCGATGCCGGTGTCTTCCACCGTGACATGCAGGGTCTGGCTGTCGTCTTCGGTTTCCACTCCGACGACGCGGGTCAGCACATGGCCGGTCTCGGTGAACTTGACGGCGTTGCCGATCAGGTTGGTCAGCACCTGGCGCAAGCGGCCGGGGTCGCCGACGAAGCGGGTGGGCAGGAACATGTCGAAGTCGATCATCAGGTCGATCCCCTTCTCCCGCGCGCGCGGCTGGAGGAGCATGGTGACCTCATGGATCGTGCGTTCCAGATCGAAGGGCTCGGGCCGCAGCGTCAGGCGCTCGGCCTCGATCTTGGAATAGTCAAGGATGTCGTTGATGATGACGAGAAGCGCCTCGCCCGACGACCGGATCGTCTCGGCGAAGAGGCGCTGTTCCTCGGTCAGGGCGGTGTCGCAGAGGAGTTCCGCCATGCCGACGACGCCGTTCATCGGGGTGCGGATCTCGTGGCTCATGTTCGCGAGAAAGGCCGTCTTGGCGCGGTTCGCGGCCTCGGCGGCGTTGCGGGCGGCTTCGAGCTGGGCCTGCTGCTCGCGGAGCGCGGTGATGTCGGAGCGCAGCCCGACCCGGCCGCCGTCGGGGGTGACATGATCGGATTCGAGGATCACGCGGCCGCCGGCCAGCACGTTCTCGGCCGTGCCCTCGGCCGCGCGGAACCGCTGGAGCCGGTCGGCGAGCCAGTCCTCCTCGCGTCCCACGGCCTCGGGGACATGGCCGTTCCTGAGGCCGTGGCGCAGCAGGTCCTCGAAGGTGGTGCCGGGCTGCATGGCCGCGGCGCTGTCGGGAAACAGCTCACGGTAACGCTGGTTGCAGGCCAAAAGTCGCTCCTCCCGGTCGAAAAGGACAAAGGCATCGGGCAGCGCGTCGATGGCGGCCCAGATGCGCATCTGGTCGGTGATGTCGAGCGCGAGGCAGACGAGATCGCCGTCGCGGGCGCGGCGGTCCTGGAGCTTGACCCAGGTGCCGTTGCGGAATTTCAGGGTGACAGGCTCGACCGGGTCGGCGTCGAGCCGGGCGAGCATGCGGGCGACGAAGGCGTCGGGGGCCTCGTCGCCAAGGTCGAGCCGGCCGGAAGTGGCGATGACGCGGACCATCTGCTCATAGGGGACGCCGGGGGCGATGGCATAACCCTCGAAGCTGGCGAGCCAGGCGAGGTTGGCGCTGACCAGCCGCTTGGCGCTGTCGAAGACGGCGAAACCGTCGCGGATGGTGTTGATCGATTCCCAGAGCCGGCGCTCGGCCATGACGGCGGCGGTATGGGCCTTGTCCAGATCCTCGACGAATCGGTGGTTCTGGGTCTTCAGCGCCTCGGCCTCGGTCAGGGCCGAGCGGACCATCTGGCGCTGTTCGACGATCTGGTCGGACAGCGCGCGGGCGTGGATCGCGAGTTTCTCGTTCGCGGCGAAGAGTTCGCGGCTTTTCTGCTCCAGCAGCCGTTCGGCCGCAAGGCGGGCGCGGCGTTCCCTGAGCAGACGTTCCGATACTTCCATCACTTCAGCCGACATCCTGCCCGAACATCCAGCCTTGCGAGGTCCCGCGTCCGGATTCCCGACTACCCTGCCGCAGCAAAGTGAACCAAGACTTAACGCCGATGGGGCTGCCGCCTTGCCAGCGCGGCGGCCCGGTGCGAGATTTCGGGCAATCCACCGGGAGGGCATTGTGATGCGTTGGTTTCTGCAGGTCGCCGTGGCGGCGCTCATCGGCTTTTCCGGTATGGCCGGGGCGCAGGAGCTGATTCCCGAGCGGCGGGTCGTCGTGGCGCAGGACCAGGACCTGCCGGGGGGGGATATCGCCAGCGTCTTCGATACCACGATCGAGGCCTGCGAGCGCGCCTGCCTGACCAACGCGCGCTGCACGGCCTATGTGTTCAATTCGCGCAATGGCTCGTGCTTCGTGAAAAGCGGCCCCGGCGAGGGGGCGTTCTTTGCCGGGGCCTGGTCGGCCCAGGTGATCGAGGCGGATGCGCGGGTGATGGCGGGGGCGGCAGAGCGGCGCAAGGAACTGGCCTTCCTGCAGGACTGGGACGTGACCCCGGCGCTGGAACAGGCGCAGGGGCTGGGGCGGCTTTATCCGACGGGTCCCTGGACGGCCGAGGAGCATCTGGCCGAGGCCGCTGCCGGCGAGGGTCGGGGCGACTGGGCGGCGGCGGCGGCCTCAACGGGCGCGGCGCTGAACCTGACGGACGATGCCGCGACCTGGGGCGAGTTCGCGCGGCGGCAGCTGGAGGCGGCGAAGGCGGACCAGAACCAGCAGTACTACTGGCTGGCGCAGGCGCTCTCGGCCTCGGTCAACGGCTATCTCAGGGCGGAAAACCCGGCGCTGCGGCATACGATCCTGGTCACGATGGCCGAGGTGCTGGAGCGCAGCGGCCGGGGCAGCGACACGGTGCAGGCGCTGCGGCTGGCGCAGTCGCTGCAGGAGCGGGTGGATACGGCGGCGCTTCTGGACGATGCGATCGGGAAATACGGCTTCCGCATCAGCGAGACGGTGGTGCAGTCCGACCTCGCCCGGCCCCGGATCTGCGCGACGTTTTCCGAGGATCTGGTCGCCTCGGGCGTCGACTATTCCACCTTCGTCCAGCTGAAGGACCCCGGCCTGACGGTGGAGAACGGCGGCTGGCGACAGCTTTGCGTGGCGGGGCTGGAGCACGGCAGGCGCTATTCGGTCACCTTCCGCGAGGGCCTTCCGGCGGCGGACGGCCAGACCATGGCGAAATCGGTCGAGATCACGCAATACGTCCGCGACCGCGCGCCGGGGGTGAAGTTCCCGGGCCGGGGCTATGTGCTGCCGAAGGCGGGCGATCCGGCGCTGCCGGTCCAGACGGTGAACACCGAGAAGCTGGACCTGACGCTCTATCGCGTGACGGACAGGAACCTGTTGCGCTCGGTGCAGGACTATTACTTCGGCGCGCCGATCAACGTCTATTCCGAGGAGTATTTCGCCGACACCGTGGGCGAGTCACTATGGACCGGCCAGGCGACGGTCGCGCAGGAGGTGAACAGGGACGTCACCACCCGCCTGCCCTTGGCCGAGGCGCTGGAGGGGCTGCCAGCGGGGATCTACGCGCTGAAGGCGGAAGTGCCGGGGGTGGATCCCTATACCATCCCGCCGGGATGGCAGTGGTTCGTGATCTCGGACCTCGGGGTCACGACGATGTCCGGGGTCGACGGGCTGCATGTCTTTGTCCGCTCCCTTGGGACGGCGGAGGCCAAGCCGGGAATGACGGTCGAGCTTCTGAACCGCGCCAATACGGTGCTGGGCACCGCCACGACCGACGATCAGGGCTATGCGCGGTTCGATGCCGGGCTGACGCGCGGCTCGGGCGGCTCTGCCCCGGCGATGGTGGTGGTGAAGGACGCCGACAAGGACATCGCCTTCCTGTCGCTGACCGACCCGGAATTCGACCTCTCGGACCGGGGGGTGGAGGGGCGCGAGGCGGCGCCTCCGGTGGACGTGTTCGTTACGACCGACCGGGGCGCCTATCGCGCCGGGGAGACGGTTTATGTCACCGCGCTGGCCCGCGACGCGGAACAGGCGGCGGTGGAGGGGCTGCCGTTGACGGCGGTGCTGAAGCGGCCGGACGGCGTGGAATACTCGCGCCAACTGGTCGAGGATCAGGGTGCGGGCGGGCATGTGTTCAACCTGCCCATCGCCGGATCCGCCCCGAGGGGCGTCTGGCGGCTGGAGATGTTCGCCGACCTGGAAGCCCCGGCCCTGTCGTCGAAGACCTTCCTGGTCGAGGACTTCCTGCCGGAACGGATCGACTTTGACCTGACCCTGCCGGAAGAGCCGCTGTATGTCGGCCGGGATTCCTCGGTCGATCTGAACGTCGCCGCGCGCTATCTCTTCGGCGCGCCGGGGGCCGGGCTGGCGATCGAGGGCGAGGTGCTGCTGCGCGCGGCCGAGGGGCTGGAAGCCTTCCCCGGCTATGTGTTCGGCCGCCACGACCAGCCCTTCAGCGCGCAGATGGAGTCGCTGAATGGGGCCGAGACCGACGAGGCGGGCAATGCCGTGCTGCCGGTCTACCTGCCGATGATCGAGGACCCGCACCGCCCGCTGGAAGCGCGGGTGACCGTGCGCGTCGCCGAAGGCTCGGGCCGGCCGGTGGAGCGGCAGGTGGTGAAGGCCGTCACCTCGGCGGATCCGATCATCGGGGTGAAGCCGATGTTCGACGGAGTGGCCCCCGAGGGCGGCGAAGCGCGGTTCCAGATCATGGCCGTGCAGGATGGTGCGATGGCGGGCCTGCCGGTGAAATGGACGGTCTCCCGCGTGGAATACGACTATCAGTGGTACCAGAGCTTCGGCAGCTGGAATTGGGAGCCGGTGGTCAGCCGGTCCATCGTGGCCGAGGGCGAGTCCGATCTGGGGGCCGCCCCGGTCGAGATCGCGGCGGATGTGACCTGGGGGACCTACGAGATCCTGGTCGAGCGTCGGGATGGCGGCAAGGCGGCGACCTCGATGGAGTTCTATGCGGGCTGGTATGCGCCGGCGGATGCCTCGGCCACGCCCGACACGCTGGAACTGTCGCTGGACAAGCCGGCCTATAAGCCCGGTGAGACGGCGACCCTGAGGATCGTGCCGCGCGCGGCGGGGACGGCGCTGGTGACGGTGCTGTCGAACCGGCTGGTGGCGATGCAGGCCGTGGAGGTGAAGGAGGGGGAGAGCCTGATCCAGTTGCCGGTGACGGACGACTGGGGTGCGGGGGTCTATGTGACGGCCTCGGTCCTGCGGCCGATGGACGTGGCGGCGGGCCGCAATCCGGCGCGGGCTTTGGGGCTGACCCATGCGTCGATTGATCCCGGTGCAAGGGCGCTGAAGGCGACCGTCGAGGTTCCGGCCGAAGCCGCGCCGCGCGGGCCGCTGGAGGTGGCGGTTAAGGTGGACGGGGTGACGGCGGGCGAGACGGCCTATGTCACCATCGCGGCGGTGGATGTGGGCATCCTGAACCTGACCGGGTTCGAGGCGCCCGATCCGCAGGGCCATTACTTCGGCCAGCGTCGGCTGGGCGTGGGCATCCGCGACATCTATGGCCGGTTGATCGACGGGCTGAACGGGGCGACCGGGGAGGTCCGCTCCGGCGGTGACGCGGGCGCGCAGGCGCGGCTGCAGGCGCCACCTCCGACAGAGGAGCTGGTGGCCTACTTCACCGGACCGGTCGAGGTGGGTGCGGACGGCTATGCGCGGGTGTCCTTCGACCTGCCCAGCTTCAACGGGACGGTGAAGGTGATGGCGGTCGCCTGGTCGAAGACCGGGGTGGGGCAGGCCAGCGCCGATGTGCTGGTGCGCGATCCGGTGGTGGTGACGGCTTCGGTCCCGCGCTTCCTGTCGCCGGGGGATCGGAGCCGCCTGCTGCTGGAGGTGGTCCATGCGACGGGGCCCTCGGGGCGGATGAGCCTGGACGTCGTCGCCAATGGCTTGACGCTGGGCGAGGTGCCCTCGGGCTTCGATCTCGGCGACAAGGCCAAGGCGGTATTCGAGGTGCCGGTGACGGCGGGCGCGGTGGGTATCCAGACCATCGACGTCAGCCTGACCACGCCGGACGGGAAGGTGCTGAAGAAGACCCTGACCGTCCCGGTGCAGGTGAACGATCCCGAGATCGCGCGGATCAGCCGGGTGGAACTGGCGGGCGGCCAGAGCTTCACCTTCGACGGCGATGTGTTCGCGGGACTGGTCGCGGGCTCGGGCAAGGCGACGATGGCGGTGGGGCCGATCGCGCGGTTGAATGCGCCGGGCCTGCTGGCGGCGCTGGACCGCTATCCCTATGGCTGCACCGAGCAGATGACCAGCCAGGCCATGCCGCTTCTCTACTTCGACGAGGTGGCGCGGGTGATGGAGCTGAAGGGCGCCGAGGACCTGCAGAAGCGCATCGACGAGGCGGTGGTGGAGATCCTGGCGAACCAGAGCTCGACCGGCGGCTTCGGGCTTTGGGGGCCGGGCGAGGGCGACTTCTGGCTGGACGCCTATGTCACCGACTTCCTCAGCCGGGCGAAGGCTCAGGGTTACCGGGTGCCGGAGCTGGCGTTCCGCAACGCGCTGGCGAACCTGCGCAACCAGGTGAACTATGCGCCCGACTTCAGCGCCGAGACCAATGGCGGCGGCGAGGCGCTGGCCTATGCGCTGATGGTGCTGGCCCGCGAGGGCGCGGCGGCGATCGGCGACCTGCGCTATTATGCCGATGTGAAGGGCGACGACTTCGCGACGCCGCTGGCGATGGCGCAGCTGGGGGCGGGGCTGGCCTCCTACGGCGACCAGGCGCGGGCGGATGCGATGTTCCGCAAGGCGGCGGCGAAGCTGGAGGCGCTGGGGCCGGAGGAGGGCCAGGTCTGGCGGGTGGACTATGGCACCCGCTATCGCGACGCGGCGGCGCTGCTGACACTGGCGGTCGAGGCCGGGTCGCAGGCGGTGGACCGCGAGGCGCTGACGGACCGGATCGCGGTGCAAAGCGGCCAGCTTTCCACGCAGGAGGCGACCTGGGCGCTGATGGCCGCCAATGCGCTGATCGACCGGCCGGGGGCCGAGGGGATCACCATCGACGGCCAGCCGGCCGACGGCCCGCTGGTGCGGGTGCTGGACGCGGGCGCGGTGACGCCGGTGGTGGTGAAGAACGGCGGCGCGGATACGACGGTCACCGTCACCACCTATGGCGTCCCGTCCCAGCCGGAACCCGCCGGCGGCAACGGCTATGCGATCACGCGCAGCTACTACACCCTGTCGGGCGAGCCGGTGGCGCTGGACAAGGTGGCGGCGGGGACCCGGCTGGTGACGGTGCTGGAGGTCACGCCCTTTGCCTATGGCGAGGCGCGGCTGATCGTCAGCGATCCGCTGCCGGCCGGGTTCGAGATCGACAACCCGAACCTGATCACGGCGGGCTCGACCTCGGAACTGGGCTGGCTGGACGCCCTGCAGGACGTCACCCATTCCGAGTTCCGGCAGGATCGCTTCGTCACGGCGGTGGACTGGTCCTCGGACCAGAGTTTCCGCCTGGCCTATATGGTCCGCGCAGTCAGCCCCGGCACGTTCCACCACCCGGCGGCCTCGGTCGAGGACATGTACCGGCCGGACTTCCGGGCGCGGAGCGAGACGGGGGCGGTGACGATCACGAAGTGAGCCCTCAGCGGAAACAGGCGCGTTTCCCCAGTCGGGTGGGGGCGCGGGGAACACCTCCTCGAGCACTTCGTGCACTCGTCGGAGGGGCGTTCAGCGAGGAGTGCACGAAGTGCTCGACGAGCGGGGCGGCATGATGCGCACGCAGTGGATCGTCGTTCTGGCGGTCGGGCTGTGGCTCGCCGCCCTGGGCCGCGACCGTTTCGACGGTTGGATCGACGCGACGGTCCTGCCGCCGCTGGTCGTGGAGACCTCGGCCGAGGTGCTGGACCGGGACGGCGACCTTCTGCGCGCCTATACGGTGGCCGATGGTCGCTGGCGGCTGGCGCTGCCGCCGGACAAGGTGGACCCGGTCTATCTGGAAATGCTGCTGGCCTATGAGGACAAGCGCTTTCGCGACCATCCCGGCGTGGACGCGCGATCGCTCTTGCGGGCGGTGCTGCAGGCGGCATGGAACGGGCGCGTCGTCTCGGGCGGCTCGACGCTGACCATGCAGGTCGCACGGCTTCTGGAGGAGGGCACGACGGGCGAAGTCGGCGGCAAGCTCAGGCAGATGCGGGTGGCGCTGGCGCTGGAGCGGCGGCTGTCAAAGGAGCAGATCCTGCAGCTTTACCTGCACCTCGCGCCGTTCGGGGGCAACCTCGAGGGTGTCCGGGCGGCCTCGATTTCCTATTTCGGAAAGGAACCCGGCCGCCTGACCCCGGCCGAGGCGGCGCTTCTGGTGGCGATTCCGCAGAGCCCCGAAAGCCGCCGCCCCGACCGGGCCGCCGACCGGGCCGAGGCGGCGCGGAACCGGGTGCTCGCGCGGGCGGTAGGCGAGGGGGTGATCGACGCCGAGGAAGCGGAGGCCGCGCGGCGCGAGGCGGTGCCGGGGCTGCGCAAACCCTTCCCGGCGCTGGCACCGCATCTGGCGGACCGCGCGCGGGCGGACCTGCCGACCGCGCTGTCGCATCGGCTGACCATCGACGGCGAGTTGCAGAAGAAGCTTGAGGCGCTGGCGCTGGAGGCGGTGGAGGGGCGCGGCGAACGGTTGCAGGTGGCGATCCTGGTCGCCGACCATGCCTCGGGCGAGATCCTGGCGAGCGTGGGGTCGGCAGGCTACCGGGCCGATCTGCGGCAGGGCTTCGTCGACATGACGCAGGCGCTGCGCTCTCCCGGATCGACGCTGAAACCTCTGGTCTATGCGCTGGCCTTCGACGAGGGGCTGGGCCACCCCGAGACGATGATCGAGGACCGGCCGATGACCTTTGGCGCCTATGCGCCGCAGAACTTCGACAAGCTTTACCTTGGCACGATCCGGATGCGCGAGGCCTTGCAACTGTCGCGCAACATCCCGGTCGTGGCGCTGACCGAGGCGATGGGACCGGCCCGGCTGATCTCGGCGATGGAGAAGGCGGCGATGAAGCCGGTGTTCCCCGGCGACCAGCCGGGGCTGGCGATCGCGCTGGGGGGCGTGGGCGTGACGCTGTCGGACATGGTGCAGCTTTATGCAACGCTGGCACGCGGCGGAGTGATGCGGCCGCTGTCCTGGCGGCTGGATGCCGGGGGGGCCGAGGGGCAGCGCGTCGTCTCGGAAGTCGCGGCCTGGGAGGTGGGGGATATCCTGGCCGGGCTGGCCCCGCCGCCGGGGGCGCCGTCGAACCGGCTGGCCTACAAGACGGGCACCTCCTACGGCCACCGGGATGCCTGGGCGATCGGCTTCGACGGCAAGCATGTGATCGGCGTCTGGATGGGCCGGGCGGATGGCACTCCGGTGCCGGGGGCCTTTGGCGCCGACGTGGCGGCGCCGGTTCTGTTCCAGGCCTTCAACCGGCTGAAGGGCAAGCTCGATCCGCAGCCGCCTGCCCCGGCGGCGACGCTTCTGGTCGCCAATGCCGAATTGCCGCAGCCATTGCAGCGGTTCCGCTCGCGGTCGGCGGTATTCGAGGCAGCGGCGGATGCGCCCCAGGTGGCCTTCCCGCCGGACGGGGCGGAGGTGGAGCTGCTGGCGGCGGGGCTGAAGGTGAAGGTCGCGGGCGGGACGGCGCCTTTCACCTGGCTCGCCGACGGAGTGCCGGTGATCGTGGGGCTGGAGGCGCGCGAGGCGATGCTGGCGCTGCCGGGTGCGGGCTTCGTGACGCTGAGCGTGATCGACGCGCAAGGCCGGTCGGCACGGGCGGCGGTGCGGGTGAGGTAGGGGCTCGTCGATGACTTCGTCACTCCTCGCCCGGCGGGCCGACGAGGAGACGAAGTCGAACGAGGAGGGGTCAGGCGCGCTCGATGGCCAGCGCGATGCCCTGACCGCCGCCGATGCACATGGTGACAAGCGCGGTGCGCCGGCCGGTCCGCTCCAGCTCGTGCAGGGCCTTGACCAGAAGGATCGCGCCGGTCGCACCGACCGGATGGCCAAGGGCGATTGCGCCGCCGTTCGGGTTCACCCTGGCCGGATCCAGGTCGAGCGCGCGGGAGACGGCGATGGCCTGGGCGGCGAAGGCCTCGTTCGATTCCACCAGGTCGAAGTCCTGCGGCCTGACCCCGAGCTTGCGGCAGAGCGCCTGCACGGCCGGGATCGGGCCAAGGCCCATGACCTTGGGATCCACGCCCGCCACCGCGTAGCCCATGATGCGCGCCCGGCTGCCTTTTGCGTTGCGCGACAGGACCAGCGCCGCCGCGCCGTCGTTGATGCCGGAGGCATTGCCGGCGGTCACCGTGCCCGCCTTCTGGAAGGCCGGTTTCAGCGCGGCCAGAGCCTCGAGGCTGGTCGCCTTGAGATGTTCGTCGCTGGCGAAGGTGACGGGCCCCTTCCGGCCAGCGATCTCGATGGGGGCGATCTGGTCCCGGAACCGGCCTTCGGCGATGGCGCGGGCGGCGCGGGTCTGGGACTCCAGCGCGAAGGCGTCCTGATCCTCGCGGCCGATGCCATATTCGGCGGCGACATTCTCGGCCGTCACACCCATGTGCCCGGTGCCGAAGGGGCAGGTCAACGCCCCGGTAAGCATGTCCACGGCGCGGGTGTCGCCCATCTTCTGGCCGAAGCGGGCGGTCTGGAGCGCGTAGGGCGCGCGGCTCATGCATTCGGCGCCGCCGGCCAGCGCCATCTCGGCATCGCCGAGCATCAGCGCCTGCATCGCCGAGACCACGGCCTGCGCGCCCGAGCCGCAGAGCCGGTTGACGTTCATCGCCGGCGTCGTCTCGGGGATGCCAGCCTGCAGCGCCATGACGCGGGAGAGATACATGTCGCCCGGTTCGGTGTCGATCACATGGCCCATGACGACCTGGCCGATCTGGGTGCCTTCCACCCCGGCACGGGCAAGGGCGGCCTTTGCGGCATGGGTGGCGATGTCGATGGGCGGCAGCGCGGCAAGCGAGCCGCCGAAACCGCCGATGGCGGTGCGGGTGGCGGAGAGGATGTGGATCTCGGTCATGGGGCCTCCTGTCCCTCGCATCATGCACGAATTCCCGCCGGGTGCAGAGCCTACGTCGCGTCACGGGCGGCATTGACATGCGCCCGAGGGCGGGAGAGATCAGGACGCGTCAGCGGGAGCCGATCTTGAAAGACCTGATCCGAACCCATGCCGGGCTTCTGTTCGCCGGGCTGGCGAGCTTTGTGATGATGGGCGCGGGCCAGTCGCTTTACGGGCCCGCCCTGCCCGCCTTCTCGCGCGGCTTCGCCATCAGCGAGGCGCAGGCGGGGGTGCTGGTCTCGGCGCATTGGGTGGGCTGCTTCGTCGGAGTGGCGCTCATGTATCTGCGCGGGGGCGGGATCACGCCGCGCCATGCGCTTGCGGCAATGGCCCTTGGGGCGGCGGGCGTCGCGGCGATGGCTGGCTGGTGGCCCACGGTCGCGGGGGCGGTGCTGTTCGGGGCGGGCTACGGCCTGTCGACGGCGGTGTTCAACCCGCGCGTGCTGCGGGCCTTCGGGCGGCAGGGGCCCGCGATGCTGAGCCTTCTGAACGCGACCTTCGGGCTGGGCGCGATCGCCGCGCCGCTGGTCTTCGTCGCGCTGGGCAGCGATCCGCGCTGGTCCTTCGGGCTGACGGCGGCGCTGGCTGCGCTGATCTGGCTGTTCGCAGGCCCGGCGGGGCGCGAGGGGGCGGGTGCCGCAGGCCGGACGGGCGTCTTCCGGCCGCATTGGGGGATCATGGGCTTCGGGGCGGTGGCGATCGGGCTGGAGGCCTGCCTGATCGGCCTTGGCCCCACGGCGCTGATCCGGGCCGGGGTGGCAGAGGCGACGGCGGCGGAACTCCTCAGCGCCTTCTTCGTGGTCTTCCTGACGGGACGGGTCGCGCTGATCTTCGTCGCCCACCGGATCGCGCCCTTTGCGCTGTTCATGCTGGCGGTGGCGCTGGCGGCGGCTTCCGCGCTGGGGGCGGCCCTCGTCTCGCCGCCGGTGTTCTTCGTGGCCCTCGGCGCGCCGGCGGGGCTGTTCTTTCCCGGCTTCTACGTCACCGCAACCGGCAAGATGGGCGAGGACATGCGGGTGCCGCCGGTGATCATCGCCTCGGGCCTGGTGGGAGGCATCGGCGGGCCGCTGGCGCTGGCGCCGCTGATGGCGGGAATGGGCGAGCGCGGGTTCTTCTGGATCGTCGCCGGAGTAACGCTGACGCTGACCGTGGCGGCGGTGCTGTCGCTTCGGCGGATGCGAATCTAAAAATTTTCGCGAAAAATTTTAGATCGCCTCAGCGGCCCGCCTGCCACTGCGCCACGCTGTCGAGCGGCCAGAGCAGCATGAGAATGTTCAGCGCCAGCCCGTCGCGGATGATCCACATCGTCGCGCCCTCGAACAACACGATCAGTGCGACGGTGGCCCAGACCGGCAGCTTCGAGGCCAGCCAGAAGCCCAGGATCATCGCCAGCACGTCGAAGACGGTGTTCAGGACGGAGTCGCCGTAATAGTCCAGCGAGATCGTCACGGCCCGGTAGCGTTCGATCACCGCATCCGAATTCTCGACGATCTCCCAGATACATTCGACCAGGGTGGCGATGGCCAGGCGCCAGCCGAGAGAGAGCCGCGGCGCGGCCAGCCAGAGCGCGGCATAGAACAGAAGGCCATGGATGATATGGCTGGGCGTATACCAGTCCGATATGTGCTGCGAATTTTCCGAGCTGACGACCTGGCCATGCCAGAGCTTGACATAGCCGCAGGTGCAGATCGGTTCGCGCCCGATCCAGAGCAGCCAGGCGGCCATCAGGAGGATGATTCCGAGGGTGACGAGGAGGGGGGAGAGGCGGTTGCTCATGGACCGGAGGCAATCACGGCGCGCGCTGCGCGTCCAGTGCCCTGCGCGGCGGGAATCCCGGCCTTGCGTCAGTGGGCGGGGATCAGTTTGAGCCGGCCGGTCGGGGTGAGGAGCGCGGCCTCGCGCCCCTCGATCACCACGGCGGAGAGCGGGCCGCCATAGGCCGCGCCCGAGTCGATGTTCAGCCGGTTGCCGTAATGCGTCGCCGCGTCGACGACGGTGTGGCCGTGCACGACCAGCGGGCCGAAGCTTTCGGTTGCCTGCAGGAAGGGATCGCGGATCCAGACGAGATCCCGCTCCACCTGCTGGGAGAGGGGCACGCCGGGGCGGATCCCGGCATGGACGAAGGCGCAGTCGCCGGCCAGGTGAAGGGTCGGGCGGGCGGCGAGAAAGGCGAGATGCTCGGCCGGGACCGCGCCGATGGCCTCGGCATGAACCTTGGCGACCGGGCGGTCACCGGCGTTGGCCACACCGTAGGAGCGCAGCGTATCCGCCCCGCCGAGACGCGGATGAAGCCAGGAAAGCTCGGCCCGGAGACCGGGTTCGGGCTCGTGCGGATTGGCGATGAAGCGGGAGAACATCCGGTCGTGGTTGCCCTTCAGCACCACCCAGTCCTCGCCCCGCGAGAGGCCCCGGATCAGGAAGTCGATCACGCCCCGGCTGTCGGGGCCGCGGTCCACGAGGTCGCCGACATGCACCACCCGGCCGGGGCCATGCCGCGCCATGTCGGCGGCGATCAGCTCATGCGCGGCCTGCAGAAGGCCGAGCTGGCCGTGGATGTCGCCGATCGCGTAGAGATGCATGGCCTTGGTCCCGGTGGAGAGGGCCGGAGGTTTCACCCCCCGGACCCCCGTGGGATATTTGCCCCGGTATGAAAGGGCAAGCGGTGTCGGGGTGAAGGCCCGGCCGGGCGGGCTGCGCGGCCGGGGAAATCGGTCAGGCGACCTCGAACTCCAGCGCCTTGACCTGCTGGAAGAGGCCGGTGCCTTCCAGCGTCTCGATCACCTTGGGGTCGATCCGCTGGTCGAGATAGAGGATCGCGATCGCTTCCTGGCCCACGCCCGTGCGGCCGAGGGTGAAGTTCGCGATATTGACGTTGTTCTTGCCCATGGTCATGCCGAGGAGGCCGATGATCCCCGGCACGTCCTCGTTGGTGGTGTAGAGCATGTGCTGGCCGATCTCGGCGTCGATGTTGATGCCCTTGATCTGGATGAAACGCGGCTTGCCATCGCTGAAACAGGTCCCGGCGACCGAGCGTTCGCGCTTGTCCGTCACCATCGTGACCTTGATATAGGCGTCGAAGACCCCGGTCTTCTCCTGCCGGGTAGTGGAGATCTGGATGCCTTTCTCCTTGGCCACAACCGGGGCGGAGACCAGGTTCACGTCCGGGTTCTGCGCCTTCAGCACCCCCGCGATCACCGCCTGGTTCAGGGCGGCGAGGTTCATCGCGGCGACGGTGCCGTCGTAGAGGATGTTGATCGCCTTGATCGGCTCGTCCGTCATCTGGCCGATGAAGCTGCCGAGGTGGGAGGCGAGCTTGATCCAGGGGCCCATCACCGCGGCCTCCTCGGCGGTGACGTTGGGCATGTTCAGCGCGTTCTGGACGGCGCCGGTCAGCAGGTAGTCCGACATCTGTTCCGCAACCTGCAGCGCGACGTTCTCCTGCGCTTCAGTGGTGGAGGCGCCGAGATGCGGGGTGCAGACGACGTTCGGGTGGTTGAAGAGCGGGTTTTCGGTGGCGGGTTCGGTCTCGAACACATCCAGCGCCGCGCCCGCGACGTGGCCGGCGTTCAGCGCGTCGAGAAGCGCCGCCTCGTCGATCAACCCGCCACGGGCGCAGTTGATGATGCGGACGCCGTTCCTGGTCTTGGCCAGGTTCTCGCGGGAAAGGATGTTGCGGGTCTTTTCGGTGAGGGGGACGTGGAGCGTGATGAAATCGGCGCGGTGGAGAAGGTCCTCAAGCTCGACCTTGTGGACGCCGAGCTGCTTGGCCCGCTCCTCGGACAGGAAGGGATCATAGGCGATGACCTTCATGTGCAGGCCGACGGCCCGGTCGCAGACGATGCCGCCGATGTTCCCCGCGCCGATCACGCCGAGGGTCTTGTTGAACAACTCCACCCCCATGAACTTGGACTTTTCCCACTTTCCGGCATGGGTGGAGGCGTTCGCTTCGGGGATTTGCCGGGCAACAGCGAACATCATGGCGATGGCGTGCTCGGCCGTGGTGATCGAGTTGCCGAAGGGCGTGTTCATCACGATCACCCCCTTCTTCGACGCCGCCGGGATGTCGACATTGTCCACCCCGATCCCGGCGCGGCCGACGACCTTGAGGTTGGTGGCGTTCTCGAGAAGCTTCTCGGTGACCTTGGTGGCCGAGCGGATGGCGAGGCCGTCGTATTGGCCGATGATCTCGGCCAGCTTCTCCTTGTCCTTGCCGAGCTTCGGCAGGTAGTCGACCTCGACCCCCCGGTCGCGGAAGATCTGGACGGCGGTTTCGGAGAGTTCGTCGGAAACGAGGACTTTGGGCATGATAGGGTCCTTGGGTGTCGGGGAGGAAGAGTCGGGGGGGG
>NZ_JAEACP010000035.1 GCF_015999335.1 Tabrizicola soli
AGTCCCGCGGCAAGCCAGTTCGATACGACAAGCGGCGCTATCGCCGCCGCCACCGGATTGAGATCATGTTCGGCAGATTGAAGGACTGGCGCCGCATCGCCACACGCTACGACAGATGCGCCACGACATTCCTGTCCGCCGTCGCTCTCGCCGCAACCGTCATGTTCTGGCTTTGACGATCAATGAGTCTGGAGCCTAGGGAATATCGGCATGGGCAAAACCGACCAGTTTACCCTTCCCATTCGGTGATGCGGAGCTTGTCGGCACCATGATACTTGGGGATATGGATGGTGACGCGCTGGCCGAGATATCCGTTCAACTCGTTGCAGGTCCAGTAGCGGCCAAGTGCCTGAATATGGCCCTTCGTGACCATGTGGCCCTTCTCTCTAGTGAAAACAGAGAGAAGGTCGTTGGGGTCTACGAGGGTTGCAGTCCAGCCAGCATCCCGGAATTGCTTGAATTTTTCCAGCGGTGAGGCGCCCTTGAGTTCGCCATACTGTGGTGACCAGCCATAGGAGCCGTGGACCAGCTTTTTGACATCGGCCACGAATTCGTCAAACGTGCCCGGATATGGCGGCATGAGCTTGCCCAGCTTTTCCCGCTTGGGATTCATGCGGTCGTCGTCGATCCACCCCGGAATGTGCCGGAAATATTGCTGGTTCATCTGGCAGAACCAGCCCTCAACCTGTTTGGCCGAAGCGTTGTAGGGGATAGCACGAACAACCGCGCTGCGGTCCGAGGCCCAATCAAAGCCGTTGATGGAAATATTGAGCTTCAGCGCGTCTTGCAGGTGATCGGCCCATACGTATTCGGAGCCGTTATCGACATAAAGCACCTTCGGCAGGCCAAAGGCAGGGTCCATGCACATGTTGATGAAGGCAGTGATGATGTCGATCTTCCTGACACCCCCCTTCTTCTCGAACATGATGATTTTACAGTAAACACGGCTGGTTCCGAGGTCGTGGAACGCGATCATCTTTGCCGTGGCCGTCTTGCCGCTTTCGCGCTCGATCAGCACGTTGATGTGGTGAACGTCCATAGGCCGGAACCCCGGCGCTGGCTCCTGTTCACATCTTGCCGGGCTGCGATTGACTCCTGATGGGATCGAGAACAAATAAAGAACATATCAGCCAAGCCAGCCCCTGGAAAGCCCCGGAACCTCCTTTCCCATGCAAGAGCGCGCCAACACCCCAGCCATTGCGGCTCTCCGCAGGCGCATCGCGCAGCTGGAGGGCGATGGGCCGTGCAGCCGGGAGGTGCTCCCTTTCGGCATTCCGCAACTGGACCGGAAGCTGCCGGGCGGCGGGCTGGCGCTCGGTTGCCTGCATGAAGTTGCCGGCGGCGGCAATGGTGCGGTGGGCGGTGCGGCGGCAGCCTGTTTCGTTGCCGGTATTGCCGCGCGGACGCAGGGCAGGGTGCTCTGGTGCGTCGCGCAACAGGATCTCTTCGCCCCGGGTCTCGAGCAATCCGGCCTGCCGCCCGACCGGGTGATCCATGTCGAGGCCGGGGACGACAGGTCGGTCCTGGCCTGCATGGAGGAAGGGCTGCGCCACGGTGGCCTCGGCGCGGTGGTTGCCGATACCGCCCGGCTGCCGATGACCGCCTCACGGCGGCTGCATCTGGCGGCGAAGGAATCCGGCACCATCGGCATCGCGCTGCGCCGCTGGCGGCGGCAGTCCGAGGCCAGCGATTTCGGGCAGCCGACGGCGGCGATGACCAGGTGGCGTATCTCGGTACTGCCCTCCGCACCGCTGCCGGTGCCCGGCGTCGCACGTCCGCGCTGGCTGATCGAGCTGATCCGGGCGCGGGCGGGCGAATCTCTCGATATCGAACTGGAGGCTTGCGATGGCTCGGGTCATCTCGGTCTTCCTGCCGACATGGCCGACGGACCGGCTGCGGCGGAAGACCGGCGCCGCAGCGTCTCCGGCTGAGGCGCCGCTGATCATCGCCGGCAGGGATGGCAACCGACGCGTGATCACGGCGGCGGATGCCGCCGCATGGGCGCTCGGGCTGCGGATCGGCATGCCCGTCACCAAGGCGCAGGCGCTGGTGCCGGGGTTGACCATCGCGCCCGCCAACCCGCGGGCCGATGCGGAGGGTCTGGAGCGTCTGGCGCTCTGGGTCCTGCAACGGTTCAGCCCGATCGTGGCGGTCGATGGGCCGGACGGGATCGTGATCGACTCCACCGGCGCCGATCATCTCCATGGCGGCGAGGCGGCAATGCTCGACGCCCTGGTCGGGCGGCTGACCTTTGCGGGCGTGGCCGCCCGTGCCGCCGTGGCCGACACCTGGGGCGCGGCCCATGCGCTGGCGCGCTGGCGGGCCGATCCCGTGTTCATCGCCGCAGCCGGTGCGGCGGAGACCGTGCTTGCACCGCTGCCGCTCGAGGCCTTGCGACTGCCGCCCGCCCTCTCTGCCGGTCTGCGCGAGCTGGGGTTCGCCTGTATCGGCGATCTGATCGGCCAGCCCCGTGCGCCGCTCACCCGCCGCTTCGGGCCGGAGCTTTGCCGCAGGCTGGATCAGGCCCTCGGCGACGCGAGCGAGCCGATAACCCCGGTCCGCCCGGATGACATGATCGAGGCCCGGCGCAGCTTCGCCGAACCCATTGCCGCTGCCGAGACCATTGCCCGCTATATCGGCAAGCTGGTCGATGCGCTCTGTGGCACGCTGGAGGAGCGCGGTCTCGGCGCGCGCCGTCTCGATCTGCTTTGCCATCGGACCGACAGCCGCATCCAGACCGTCCGCATCGGCTTGGCCCGGCCGGTGCGTGATCCGAAGCGCCTGACCCGTCTGCTCTGCGACAAGATCGAGACCATCGACCCCGGTCTCGGCATCGAGATCATGTCGCTCGTCGCGCCCCTGGCGGAGCCCCTGGCCGCGAAGCAGGCGCCGAGCAGCCTGATCGAGACATCGGAACCCGATCTGTCCGGCCTGATCGACACTTTGGCCAACCGCGTGGGTGCGAAGGCGGTCTATCGCTTCGCCCCGGTGCCGAGCGATGTTCCCGAGCGGTCGGTCTGCCGCATCCCCGCCCTGGCCGAGGATACCGGCGCGCGCTGGCCGGACCATTGGCCGCGACCCTCCCGCCTGCTGCCGCGGCCCGAGCCGATCGAGACCATGGCGCTGATGCCCGATCACCCGCCGAACTGGATCTCCTGGCGGGGCATCCGCCGCCAGGTGCGGCGGGCCGATGGGCCGGAACGGGTGTTCGGCGAATGGTGGAAGCGCGATGCCGAACTGGCCGCGGTCCGGGATTATTTCCGGATCGAGGATGAGGCCGGCGCGCGATTCTGGATCTTCCGCTCCGGCGATGGCGAGGACGCCGCCACCGGCTCGCATCGCTGGTTCCTGCATGGGGTGTTCGGATGATCGCCCCGCGCTATGCCGAACTGCAGGTGACCTCGCATTTCTCCTTCCTGCGCGGCGCTTCCTCGCCCGAGGAGCTCTTCACCACCGCCGCCGCGATGGGGATCGAGGCGCTGGCGGTGGCGGATCGCAATACGCTTGCCGGGATCGTGCGCGCCCATGAGGCGGCGAAGGAGACCGGCGTCCGGCTGATCCCCGGCTGCCGCCTCGATCTCGCCTGCGGCATGTCGGTGCTGGTCTATCCCATCGACCGCCCCGCGTATTCCCGGCTCTGCCGCCTGCTGACCCTCGGCAAGGGAAGGGCGGGCAAGGGCAAATGCCATCTCGAATGGGAGAACCTTGCCGCCTATGGGGAAGGGCTCATTGCCGTCCTCCTGCCCGATTTCGCCGATGAGGAATGCGGCTTTCGGCTTCGCAGGCTGCGCGATGTCTTCGGCGATCGCGCCTATCTGGCGCTGACCCTGCGGCGACGGCCGAACGACCAGATGCGGCTCTGGGAACTGTCGCAACTCGCGCAGCGCTTCAGCGTGCCGACGGTGGTGACCAATGACGTGCTGTTCCATGAGCCGAGGCGCCGCATGTTGCAGGATGTGGTCACGGCGATCCGCCACAACACCACCATCGACGCCTTGGGTTTCCGCCGCGAACGCCATGCCGACCGCCACCTGAAACCGCCTGCCGAGATGCATCGGCTCTTCGCCCGCTGGCCCGAGGCGCTGGCCCGGACGCTGGAGATCGCCGACCGCTGCCGCTTCAGCCTCGACGAACTGCGCTACCAATACCCCGAGGAGCGCGACGACCCGGCCCTGACCCCGCAGCAAACCCTGGAGCGGCTGACATGGGAAGGTGCGGCAAACCGTTATCCCGAGGGCGTCCCTGATCCGGTGGCCGCCTCGCTGCGCCACGAACTGACGCTGGTCCGCAAGCTCGACTATGCGCCCTATTTTCTCACCGTGAACAGTATCGTCCGTTTCGCCCGCTTGCGCGGCATCCTTTGTCAGGGTCGCGGCTCGGCGGCCAACAGCGCCGTCTGCTATGTCCTCGGCATCACCGCCATCGACCCCGGCTGCAACGACCTGTTGTTCGAGCGCTTCGTCTCCGAGGAACGCCGCGAACCGCCCGATATCGACGTGGATTTCGAGCATGAGCGGCGCGAGGAGGTGATCCAGTGGGTCTATGAGAATTACGGTCGCGACCGGGCCGCGCTGACCGCCACCGTCATCCGCTACCGCTCGAAAGGCGCCCTGCGCGATGTCGGCAAGGCCATGGGCCTGCCCGAGGACATGATCGCGGCACTTTCCACCCAGCTCGGCCGGTGGAGCGACGGGATCGGCGAGCAGACGCTGCGGGGGCTGAACCTCGACCCCGGTGACCGGCGGCTGCGGCTGGTGCTGGAGCTTGCCGCCCAGCTGCGCGGGGCGCCGCGGCACCTCAGCCAGCATCCGGGCGGCTTCGTGCTGACCCATGACCGGCTGGACGATCTGGTTCCCATCGAGCCGGCGGCGATGGAAGACCGCCAGATCATCGAATGGGACAAGGACGACATCGACGCCCTGCGCTTCATGAAGGTGGATGTGCTGGCGCTGGGAATGCTCAGTTGCATGAAGCGCGGCCTCGATCTCTTGGCCGAGCACAAAGGCCGGGTCCTCGACCTGGCCATGATCCCGCCCGAGGATGCGGCGACCTATGACATGATCTGCAAGGCCGATACGCTGGGCACCTTCCAGATCGAAAGCCGGGCGCAGATGTCGATGCTGCCCCGGCTGAAGCCGCGCACCTATTACGATCTGGTGGTGCAGGTGGCCATCGTCCGGCCCGGCCCGATCCAGGGCGACATGGTGCATCCCTACCTGCGCCGCCGCGCCGGGCTGGAGCAGGTGGAATATCCCCGGCCCGAGTTGAAGAGGGTGCTGGGCAAGACCCTGGGCGTGCCCTTGTTCCAGGAACAGGCGATGCGCATCGCCATCGAATGTGGCGGCTTCACCCCCGGCGAGGCCGACCTGTTGCGCAAGTCCATGGCGACCTTCAAGCACACCGGCGGGGTGTCGAAGTTCCGCGACAAGCTGATCGCGGGCATGGTCGCCCGCGGCTACGAAACGGAGTTCGCGGAACGCATTTTCCGCCAGCTCGAGGGGTTCGGCAGCTACGGCTTTCCGGAAAGCCATGCCGCCAGTTTCGCCCTGCTGGCCTATGCTTCGGCCTGGCTGAAATGCCACCACCCCGATGTGTTTTGCGCCGCCCTGCTGAATTCGCAGCCGATGGGCTTCTACGCCCCCGCCCAGATCGTGCGTGACGCCCGCGAGCATGGAGTCGAGATCCGTCCGGTCTGCATCAATGCCTCGCGCTGGGATTGCACGCTGGAGCCGGGCGCGGGCGGGCTTGCGATGCGGCTGGGCCTGCGCCTGGTCAAGGGCCTGTCCAACGCCCATGCCGCCGCCATCATCGCGGCGCGCGCGGATGAGCCTTATGCCTCGATCGAGGATCTGTGGCGCTGCGCCGGGGTTCCGGTGGCCGCCCTGGTGCAGGTCGCCGCGGCCGACGGCTTCCGCCCCGCCTTCGGCCTGGCGCGGCGACCGGCGCTCTGGGCGATCAAGGGTCTGCGCGACGCGGAACTGCCGCTCTTCGCCGCCGCCGTGCGCCGCGAGGGCGGGATGGGGACCGAGGCCGTCGAGCCCGCCGTCCTTTTGCGGCCGATGGCGGCAGGCCGCGAGGTGGTCGAAGACTACGGCCATACCGGGCTGACATTGCGTCGCCATCCGGTGTCCTTCCTGCGCCCCGATCTGGTCCGGCGCCGGATCGTCACCTGCGCCGAGGCGATGGGATCGCGCGACCGGCGCTGGCTGGAGGCTGCCGGCATCATCCTTGTCCGCCAGCGCCCGGGCTCCGCCAAGGGCGTGATGTTCATCACTCTGGAGGATGAGACCGGCATCGCCAATGTCGTGGTCTGGCAGAAGGTCTTCGAGCAGTTCCGGCGGGAGATCCTGTCCGCGAGCATGATCGCCGTGCATGGCCGTATCCAGCGCGAGGGCGAGGTGGTGCATCTGGTGGCGCATCGGATCACCGATCTCTCGCGCGATCTGGCCAGCGTCGGCGAGCGTGAGGAGGCATTTCCGCTGTCCCATGGGCGGGAGGACGAGTTCCGACATGGCGCGCCACCGCCGGATGCCCACGGTACCGGCATCAGGGTGAGGACACGGGATTTCAGGTGAGAGGCGCGAAGGAGCCATAGCGGGCCGGCAAGATGGAGGTCCCGCAAGTGGCCGTCGACGGGCGGGGTGGACGACCAAGGGCCACTCCGGCGTCCTTCATTCCCGCCTGGCGCCCACCTTGGGCGCGCGGAACACCCGGGTGCGGGCAAAGTAATCCTCGAGACGGTTGAGGCGGATCTGCACCTGATCGGCCAGAAGACCCTGCACCTGCGCCAAAAGGGCCTCGACCACCACCAGAAGCGTCGCCGTGGAATCCCAGGTCGAGGGCATCTCGATCCGGCAGGCAAGCGTGTGGCGCGCATGGGCGGCGGCTGGCGACAGGCCCATGTCCGTCACCAGGATCACCTCGCCCCCCATTTCAGCGGCCAGTTCCGCCAGCTGGACCGCATCGCTGCCATAGCGGCGAATGTCGAAGATCACCACGACGTCGCCCGTGCGCAGATCGAGAAGCGCCTGTTGCCAGTCGGTCGAATGGCCGCCCAGAAAGGTGACATCCGACCGGATCACGCGCAGGAGCGTGGCCATGTAGTCCGCATGGACATGGGTGAGCCGCCCGCCCGCCACCGCCACCCGCCGCTCTGGATCCGCCAGAAGGGCCGCCGCGCCGGCAAAATCCGCGGCAGGAATGCGGGCCAGGGTGGCCTCGATGTTGCCGACCACATGGCGCGAGAATCCATGAAGCGGATGCGCTGCCATCCCGCCCGTGCCTGCACCTGCCGGTCCGCTGCCGTCCGGCGCAAGGGTCAGTGGCGCGACCAGCAGGCGGCCGACTTCGGCACGGAGCGCCTTCTGATAGTCGGAATAGCCGCGAAAGCCCAGTTTTTGCACCAGCCGCACGATCGTGGGGGACGAGACCTGCGCCGCCTGCGCCAGCGTGGTGATGGAGCCGAGCGCCGACATCGGGAAATGCGACAGGATATACGTCGCCGCCTGCCGTTCGGCCCGGGTCAGATCCCCCAGCGCGGCATGCATCCGCTCCTCGATCGCGGCTGCTGGGTCCATCAACCCGCACCTTTCCTGAACATTTCCGACTCTCGCCCAGAGAGAAACATTTGTAACAGCGATTCGTCTGCCGGAAAATTCTTGACAGAACCCGGACAGGCAGGGACGCTGCATGAAAACAGGGAGTAGACTCGAGCCATGAACGTCAGGAATCCCGCCCGAATACGGGTGCGGGATACGTTGAAGGCGTATCCGATGCCGAGGCAGAAATGATGCCGCGCTTTCTAGTCCGGTTCGTGAAGATCGTCGATACGGTGAATTACCGTGTCGGCCGAATGTCGATGTATCTGCTCTTCGTGCTTACGGGCGTGCTGCTTTATGCAATCATCGCCAAGGCGTTCTGGCGGCCACCGCTCTGGACGCAGGAATTCGCGCAATTCACCCTGGTTGCCTATTTCGTGCTGGGCGGTGCCTATTCCCTGCAACTGGGCGCGAATGTGCGGATGGACCTGCTTTACGGGCGCTGGTCCTTGCGGCGGCGGGCGGCCGTCGATGCGGTTACAGTCTTCGCGATGATCGGATTCCTTGCCGTCATCCTGTGGGGCGGGATCGAGAGCACGCTCTACGCCCTGGAGATCGGCGAGAAATCGCGGTCGGTCTGGGCGCCCTATCTGGCTCCGGTCAAGATCGTGATCTGTATCGGCGTATTCCTGATGATCCTGCAATCCATCGCCTTTCTGATCCGCGATATTGCCATGCTGCGCGGGGAAAGACTCTGATGGATTACAATTTCATCGCCCTCGTCATGTTCGGCGGGATGCTCATCCTGCTGCTGACCGGGCAGCGGGTGTTCGCCGTCATCGGTTTCGTGGCCGCGGTCGCGTCGATCGCGTTGTGGGGGACGGGCGGGTCGGCGATCGCGTTCACCAGTACGATCAAGCTGATGAACTGGTACCCGATGCTGACGCTGCCGATGTTCGTCTGGATGGGCTACATCATGTCCGAGACGCGCATGGCGGACGACCTGTACCGGATGTTCCACGTCTGGTTCGGCCCGGTCCCCGGCGGCCTTGCCATCGGCACGGTGCTGCTGATGGTGCTGATCTCGGCCATGAACGGGCTTTCGGTTGCCGGGCTTGCGATCGGCGCCACGATCGCACTGCCCGAGATGCTCAAGCGCGGCTATGACAAGGTCATGGTGACAGGCGTGATCCAGGGCGGAGCCAGCCTCGGGATCCTGGTGCCGCCTTCGGTGGTTCTCGTGCTTTATGCCATGATCGCGCGCCAGCCGGTCGGGCAGCTGTGGCTGGCCGGGCTGTTCCCGGGACTGCTGATGGCCGGGATCTTCATCCTCTACATCGTGATCCGGACCGGGCTGCGTCCCTCGATCGGGCCGCCTCTCAGCCGCGAGGAGCGGGCGGTGATCTCGTGGCGCGAGAAGATGACCCTGCTGCGCGCCGGGGCCATGCCGGTGATCATCTTTGCGGCGATGATGGGCCCCTTCCTTTACGGTTTCGCCAGCCTGGTCGAGTCCTCGGTGATCGGCGCGGTGATTGCGACGCTGGTTGCCGGGCTGCGCGGGCGGCTGGACCGCCGCGTGTTCGAAAGCTGCATGACCCAGACCCTGGGTGTCTCCTGCATGTTCATGTGGATCCTGCTGGCCGCCCTGGCCTTTGGCGCGGTGTTCGATGGGCTGGGCGCGGTCCGGGCGATCGAGGACCTGTTCCTGCGCGACATGGGTCTTGGCCCGTGGGCGATTCTGATCATGATGCAGGTGTCGTTCCTCATCATGGGGATGTTCCTTGATGATACCGCGATGCTGGTGATCGTGGCGCCGCTGTACATTCCGCTGGTGGCCAAGCTCGACCTCGGGATGGCGCCGGGCGATGTGCTGATCTGGTACGGGGTTCTCTACACCATCACCTGCCAGATCGCCTATATGACGCCACCCTTCGGCTACAACCTGTTCCTGATGCGCGCGATGGCGCCCGATCATGTCACGCTTGCGGACATCTACCGCTCGATCTTTCCGATCGTCGGGCTGATGATCCTCACGCTGATCATCGTGATGATCTTCCCCGAGATCGCGCTGTGGCTGCCGCATCAGGTCTACGGCCCCTGAATACTACCCGCGGGCGGCGTGTGGCCGTCCGGTCAACCCTGAAGGAGGACAGGATGACGACCACCAGACGCAAGTTCATCTCGGCCGGTGCCGCCGTCGGCGCCACTGCCCTTGCCGCCCCTGCTGTCATCGCGCAGGCGGCACCGATCAGGTGGCGGTTGCAGACCTACGCAGGCGCCGCACTGGGGGCGCATGTCTGCGCGCCCGCGATCGAGAAATTCAACGCGATCGCGGGCGACCGGATGCAGATCGAACTGTATTTCGCAGACCAGCTCGTTCCCACGTCGGAGCTGTTCCGCGCCATGCAGTCAGGCACCATCGACGCCGTGCAGTCGGACGACGATTCGATGCAGTCGCCGACCGAGGTCACGGTGTTCGGCGGCTACTTCCCGCTGACCCTGCGCTACTCGCTCGATGTGCCGGTGTTGTTCAACCAGTACGGGCTCGATGCGATCTGGAAGGAGGAATACGCCAAGGTCGGCGTCCAGCACGTCACCGCCGGTTCGTGGGATCCGTGCAACTTTGCCACCCGCGATCCGATCAACAGCCTCGCCGATCTTCAGGGCAAGCGCATCTACACCTTCCCGACCGCCGGCCGCTTCCTGGCGCAGTTCGGGGTGGTGCCGGTACAGATGCCCTACGAGGACATCCAAGTCGCACTCCAGACCGGCGAAATCGACGGCGTGGCTTGGTCGGGCATCACCGAGGACTACACGGTGGGCTGGGCCGACGTGACCAAATACTATCTCACGAACCCGATCTCGGGCGCGTGGATCGGGCATTTCTTCGTGAACCAGGAACGCTGGAACGAACTGCCCGACGATCTGAAGGAACTGTTCAAGGTCTGCACCGAACAATCGCACTACTACCGCCAGTGGTGGTATTGGGGCGGCGAGGCCGACCTGCGCGTGAACGGGCCCAAGCTTCAGCTTACCACCATCCCGGCCGAGGAATGGGCCCAGGTCGAGGCCGCGGCCGAGAAGTTCTGGGAAGAGGTCGCTTCGGAATCCGAGATCAAGGCCAAGGTGGTCGAGATCTTCAAGAAGTACAACGCCACCATGGTCAAGGCCGGCGCTCCCTATCGCTACTAGACGGATCGTGCGGGCGGCGGGGCGTGGTCCCCGCCGCCCTTGCACCGATGGAACCGGCGCGGCCGTTGGCGCAACCGCCGGTTCTTGCATTCAGGTTGCCCCCGCTTCCTCTCCGCCCCAGAAGCCAGAAGCCAGATGCCGTGCCAGGTGTCACGTCCTTGCAACGGGTGGATCGGGATCAGGCTGCCTGAGCTTCCTGCCAACCAGCCGCCACGCAATCGATCCCCGCGCCGAGCGCCCGAAACAGGCACCCGTCATGAGATCAATGCGACACCATACACTCTTGTTGCGACGCAAAGACTTGTGGCATCCCTGCAAGAACGGAGTCGGAAGCCATGTCTGGGGGGACACAGCTATGACCCAGATGCCGCCGCTATACCTGAGACATTCGCAATCCCCGGCGATGACGCCGCAGATGCTCATGTCGATACGGCTGCTTCAGCTGGCGCAGGCCGAGCTGGAACGCTTCGTCAACGATGAGGTGGAGCGCAACCCGCTGCTGGATCGGGCCGGGCCGGAAAGCGCCGCGGATGGCGGCCGGGCAGATGACGCCTCGCGCGCACGGCCGATGCGGGGCGATCCCCGGATATCCGCCGGATCCGGCCGGACGAATCCGGATTTCGACCTTCTCGCCGCCTTGCCCGAGAAACCCGGACTGCGGCAGCGGGTTGAGGAGCAGATCGGCCTGGAACTCTCTGATCCGCTGGACCGGCTGATCGCGGTGGCCCTTGCGGATGCGCTGGATGATGCGGGCTATTTCCGCGGCGACACGGGGGCTGTCGCCGGTCGCCTCGGCGTGGAGAACGCGCAGATCGAGCGGGTGCTGGCGGCCTGCCAGCAGTTCGCTCCGACCGGGATCTTTGCGCGCAGCCTGTCGGAATGTCTTGCCCTGCAACTGCGCGAGCGCGACCGGCTTGACCCTGCCATGGCGGCGCTTCTGGCCCATCTGGACCTTGTGGCGCGCCGGGACTTCGCCTGCCTGAAGCGGATCTGCAAGGTCGACGACGAGGATCTCTGCGGCATGCTGGCCGAGATCCGCAGCCTCGATCCCCGGCCGGGCAGCGCACTGGCCGCGGGGGAGCCCGTGCAGCAGATCGTCCCCGACGTCGAGGTTCTTCCCGCCTGCGATGGCTGGCAGGTCGAGTTGACCGAAGCGGCGCTGCCGCGGGTCCTGATCAATGGCAGCTATGCCGCGCAGCTCCGGCGCAGCGTCGGCGGCGGTGCGGATCGCGACTTCATCACGACCTGCCTGAGGAATGCCAACTGGCTGGTGCGAAGCCTTGACCAGCGCGCGCATACGATCCTGAAGGTCGCGACCGAGATCGTGCGCCAGCAGGACGATTTCCTGACCAGGGGCATCCGGCATCTGAAGCCGCTGACGCTGAAGATGGTGGCCGACAGTATCGGCATCAATGAATCCACCGTCAGCCGGGTGACGGCGAACAAGTTCATGCGCACTCCGCGCGGCGTGTTCGAGCTGAAATACTTCTTCACCGTCGCGCTCGGCTCGCTCGACGGCCGGCAGGCCCATTCGGCGAAATCGGTGCTGGACCAGATCCGCCAGATCATCGACGAGGAAGAACCCGAGAATGTGCTGTCCGATGATGCGATCGTGCGGATGCTGCAAGCGACCGGCATCGTCATCGCCCGGCGCACCGTCACCAAATACCGCGAGGCGATGCGGATCGCGCCCTCCGGGCAGCGGCGGCGCGAAAAACGGATGGCAGAGCAGGAAGCGCGCCTCAAGGCCGGGCGGTCCGTGCTGGAAGGTGCCTGAGCAATGCAGGTTGCCTGCCGCGCCGGGAAGGCGGCGCGGCAGGTGACGCTCAACCGAAGTTGACCATGACGTGCCGGGCGACGGTATAATCCTCCAGCGCGTAAAGCGACATGTCCTTGCCGTAGCCGGACTGTTTCAACCCGCCATGCGGCATCTCGTTCACCAGCATGAAATGTGTGTTGATCCAGGTGCAGCCGTAGCGCAGCCGCGCGGCCATTCGCATCGCCGTGCCGATGTCCCTGGTCCAGACCGACGAGGCAAGCCCGTAATCGCTGTCGTTCGCCCAGGTCAGCGCCTGCTCTGCCGCGTCGAAGCGGGTGACGGTGACGACCGGGCCAAAGACCTCGCGGCGGACGATCTCGTCGTCCTGCAGCGCGCCCGCGACGACGGTCGGCTGGAAGAAGAAGCCGCGGTCCCCTGCGATATGACCGCCGGTCACGACCTCGACATGCTTCTGTTCGGCGGCACGGGTCACGAAGCCTGCGACCCGGTCCCGCTGCACGGCCGAGATCAGCGGACCGAGTTCGTTCTCGCTGTCGTCGGCCCGGTTGTAGGCCAGCGTCGAGACCGCGCCGGCGAGATCGGCGACCAGCCGTTCATAGACGCCGGACTGGGCGTAGATGCGGCAGGCCGCCGTGCAATCCTGCCCGGCGTTGTAATAGCCGAAGGTGCGGACCCCCTGCACCACGGCGTCGACATCGGCGTCGTCGAAGACGATGACCGGGGCCTTGCCGCCCAGTTCCAGATGGGTGCGCCTGATCTTCTCCGCAGCTGCGCCAAGCACCTTCCTGCCGGTGCCGATGCTGCCGGTGATCGACACCATGTCGATGTCGGGGTGGCGGATGATGGCGTCGCCGACGCTCTCGCCGCGCCCGAAGACGATGTTGACCACGCCCTCGGGCAGGATCGCGGCGAGAAGCCGCGCCAGTTTGAACGCCGTAAGCGGCGTCAGTTCCGAGGGCTTGAAGACGACCGTGTTGCCGCCCGCCAGCGCCGGGGCCAGCTTCCAGGTCATCATCATCAGCGGATAGTTCCAGGGCGCGATCGACCCGACGATGCCCAGCGCATCGCGCCGGATCATCGAGGTGTGGTTGGGCAGGTATTCGGCCGCCGCGGGGGCCTGCATCGACCGCACGGCCCCGGCGAAGAAGCGCCAGCAATCGACGATGGCCGGCATCTCGTCATTGCGCACGGCATTGATCGGCTTGCCGCAGTTCAGGGCCTCGAGCGCGGCGAAGCTGTCCGCCTCGCGCTCGATGGCGTCGGCGATCTTCAAGAGATAGGTCGAGCGTTCCGCGGGTGTCGTCGCCGACCATCCGGGGAACGCCCGCCCTGCCGCCTGCACGGCCCGCTCCACCTGTGCGGGCGCGGCCTCGGCAAGGCGGGCGATCACCTCGCCGGTCTTCGGGTTGATTATGTCCTGAGCGGCGCCCTCTCCCTCGAGGAAATGGCTTCCGACGAGCATCTGGTTGTCCAATTGACTGCCTCCTTGCGGCTGATTGTCCAGCGGAACGGGCACGGCAGCGCCCGTTCCATCTCCTGTTCACTCTCCGGCGACCGCCGTGTGCCTGCTGCCTTGCCGCATGAACGGCAGCACGATCAGGCCGAACATCACCACCACGGCGCTGGTCAGCATCACGGCGTAGTTCTCGTACCAGTTGGCATCGGGCATCCGCGGCCAGGCGAGGTTGACGATCGCAGAAACGCCGTAGACGAAGGCCAGCACGGTCACGGGAACGCCCCAGCCGCCAAGGTTGAACGGCCCGGTCGGCTTCCACCCACGAAGCCGCGCGGAAATCGCCGCGAAGACGACCATCTGGAAGGCCAGATAGATGCCCACGGCTGCGAAGCTCACCACGACGGCGACGGCGTTGCTGAGGAAATAGCCGCCCAGAGCGATGACAGCGGGAACGATGCCGCAAAGGATGAGAGCGACGCTGGGCACATGGGTCGCGGAGAGCCGCGTCAGCGCCTTCGACGCGGGCAGCATGTTGTCGCGGGCGAAGGAAAACATCAGGCGGCTGGCGGCGGCCTGAAGGCTGAGCACGCAGGACATGAACGAGATCAGCACCACCAGCAACACGACCCGCGCGCCGGTCTCGCCGAAGTTGGTGGTCAGGATCGTCCAGACCGGATCCGTGTCCTCGCCGGAGATCACCGCGCCGATGTCCTTGACGGCCAGGATAAGCGCCAGGCAGACGAACATCGCCGCCGCGCCGCCGATATAGATCGTCAGCCGCATGGCGCGCGGTATCGCCCGGCTGGGATTCGGCACTTCCTCGGCCACGTCGCCGCAGGCTTCGAAGCCATAGTACTGGAAGATGCCGGCCAGGCCCGCGGCAAGAAAGGCCGGAAGATAGCTGCCTTCACCGACCACGGCGGCGGTATCGAACAGCACCGAGAGGGACTGTTCGCGCCCGACGGTCAGAAGCCAGGCCCCGACAACAAGCGCGCCACCGAGTTCGCACAGGAAGCCGATCATGGCGACCTTGGCCAGAACCCTGGTTCCGGCCAGGTTGAGCAAGGTCGAGGCCGCGATGATCAGCATCGCCGTCACCGTATTGACCTGCGGCGAGGGATCGAAGCCGAAGAAGACGGCGACATAGGGACCGGCGCCCATCGCCACGGCGGCGACCGTGGTGGCCAGTGCCCAGAGATAGATCCAACCCGTCATCCAGCCCCAGCGATCGCCGATCAGGCGTCGGGCCCAGGGATAGACACCGCCGGCGATCGGGTATTGGGAAACGATCTCGGCGAAGACGAGGCAAACCAGGAACTGGCCGATGCCGACCAATAGGTAGCTCCAGAACATCGGGGCGCCGCCGGTGGCGAGCGCATAGCCGAACAGGGTGTAAACCCCGACAACCGGCGAGAGATAGGTGAAGCCGAGGGCGAAGTTCTCCCACAGCGACATCTTGCGTTCGAAGGACTTGGCATAGCCGAGTGCCATCAGTTGGGCTTCGTCCGCCCCGTGGGCGTGTTCTTTTGCGGTCATGGTGCTCCTCCCTTTTGGGTCCCGCTTGGTATTTTCTTGCGCTTGCGGCGCATTTGGTCGGGAGATGTCACCGGCAAGTGCTGCCGGCCCCCCGATGGCCTGGTCGGATGTCCAGCCTGAACAGGCATGTCACGCCGCCTCTACCCTCCCCCCGGGCGTGATCTGAAAGACATTGCAAGACCTGTGCCATCCTGTGATTTCCTGCGAATTCAAATGATTAGTGGGTCTGCGATACGCGCTCGGAGAAAGATTGTTGCGTAATTGCAGCGTTTCTGGTGTGATATTGCAGCACGCAGCCGGCAGCGGGGGGGGCCGATGAGCAGGCGCAAGGCAAAGCAGCCATCCGGCCGGCCCGACGGCGATGACAAGGCCGCCGGGCTTGCCGACAGCAACGAAATCATGTGGGCGCTGATCCAGAGGGCACGCCAGGCGATCTGGTGCTTCCGCTACGACGCGCCGGTCAACGTCGGGCTGGGCGTGGACGAGATCGTCGACCAGATCTTCCAGCATCACGCGGTCTGGTGCATGTGCAACACCGCCATGGCGCGCGCCTATGGCCTGAACGACGAAAGCGACCTGAACGGCCACGATGTGCGGCTCTACTGGCCGCGAAACGCCATCAATGAAGCCTTCATTCGCGAGGTCATCGCCAGCAATTTCCACGTCGATGGTGCGATCTCCGAGGATGTCCGCAGCGACGGTACCCCGGTGCTGATGGAGAACGACGTGCGCGCCCATATCGCCGACGGCAGGCTCTATCGGTTGTGGGGAACGCTGCGCGAGGTGAAGCCGGGCCACCTTGGCCCGCAGAGCGAGCGGGTGGAATCCGCCGCGCTGGCGTTCGAGCTTCAGCCGCTTCCTGCCTGCCTGATGCGGTCCGATGGCTCGGTGATCACCGAGAACATCGCCTGGCGGCAGGCGTTCGGCACGCTTGCCCATATCGCGGCCCGCATGGCGTTCCGATCCGCAGGAACGGGGGGCAGCAGCGAGATCGTCCTGCCGATGCCGCTGTCCTCCGGCCCGGCGCAGCACCATCTCGTCAGCTGCCGCTGGCAGGATGCCACCGGACCGGGGGCCATCGCTGGCCGTGCTGTCTGTCTGGCCGTAACGGCGCGGCAACTGGATGGCGATACGGGTGCGGCGCCATGAATCGCGGCAAGATCGCGCCATTCCGCCTGGATGCCAACCCGGGCGGCATTGACCCCGCCGTGCTGTTGGATCTTTGCCAGGACGAGGGTTTCAGGCAGTTCTGCGACGTCCTGAACGAGGCGGTGATCGTCTTCGACGAGGAGAAGAATGTCGTCGCCCTGAACAAGGCGGCCGAGAAGGCGACCGGCCTGCATCGCTCGATCGCCTGCGGCTATTCGGCCGAGGCTCTGTCGGCCCGAAGCCGGCTTGGGCTGAAGCCGCTGCTTGCAGGCGATGCCGTGGGCCATCGCAGCGTGATGCTGCGCTGGCGCGACGAACCCGGCGAGATCGCCGCGTCGCTGCATGTGCTGTCAAAGTCCGGCCTGCCCTCGCTGCGCGTGGCGCTGTTCCAGCCGCCGGCGACGGCCCTGGCCCGGGCGAAGTCGGACACGACGCAACGGCTTTTGCGCAACGATTCCCTGCCGCTTTATCAGCGCCGTCTGGAGCCGCTGATCGAGTTCGGGGTGCGCGCCTTCCAGTCACGCCGCCGCATCCTGCTTCTGGGCGAAACCGGGGTCGGCAAGACCACTCTCGTGATGCAGATGCACCGCCAGGCCATCGGCGCCGACCAACCATTCGTCCATGTCAACTGCTCCAGCATCAGCGAGAGCCTGTTCGAGGCCGAGATGTTCGGCTACGAGCGCGGCGCCTTCACGGGGGCGCTGGCAAGCGGCAAGCCGGGCTTTATCGAGGCGGCCAGCGGCGGCACGCTGTTTCTGGACGAGATCGGCGACATGCCGTCGTCGCAGCAGGCCAAGCTGTTGAAATTCCTTGAAGATGGCTGCATTCAGCCGGTCGGGGGCGTGCGCCAGAAGTCGGTGGACGTGTTCGTCGTCTGCGCGACCAACCGCGATCTGGCCGAGGATGTCCGCAAGCGCACCTTCCGCGAGGATCTCTATTTCCGGATCGCGATGATCCCGCTGACGGTCCCCCCGCTTCGGGAATACCGGGATGAACTGCCGGGGCTGATCGACACCATGATCGCCAACCTCAACCTCACGCGCGCGCGGCGGTTGGTCCTGTCGGCGGACTGCCGCCGCCGGATGGTCGAGCACAGCTATCCAGGCAATATGCGCGAGTTGATCGGGGTCATCGGCCGTCTCGATCTTCTGGCCGACGAGGTTGCCGGAGTCGAGCATCTGCCGCCCCAGATGCAGGGCGGCGGCGGAGGCGACCGGCCTTCGGCCCCGACTCGCGATGCGGAGGAGGAGGCGACGGACGGCCGGCCGCTAAAACAGCGTGTCAGGGCATACGAACGCCGTCTCATCGACGAGGCGGTCAGGGCCGCGCCGTCAAAGCGCCAGGCGGCCCGCGCGCTGGGCATCGACATCGCCTCGCTGCTGCGGAAGCTGCAGGAGTAGCGGGCGGAACCCGTGCGTCTTGCCTTCCGCCGGCGGATATTGCTGACATTTGGCATCGCGTCGATGCAAATCTGAAGCAAAATGGTGTGCGATGCCGCGCGCCGATCCTTCATCTTTCATGTAACTTATTGAAATTATTCAATTATGCGGATTTGGCACAGGCTTTGCTTCATACATCCGGACGATGGCAAAGGCCCATGACGGAGGAGGCAAGTTAATGGCGCGTGATCCAAAGTACGACATCCTGTTCGACAAGGTGAAGATCGGCCCGAAAGTATCGCCGAACAGGTTCTTCCAGACCTCGCATTGCGCCGGTGTCGGCTCGGAGCGGCCCGGCACCCAGGCGATGTTCCGCGGCACAAAGGCCGAGGGTGGCTGGGGCGTCGTCTTCACCGAATTCTGCTCGATCCATCCTGAATCGGACGAGTTCCCCTATACCTCCGCCCGTCTTTGGGACGAGGGCGACGTGCGCAACCTGCGGCCGATGTGCGACGAGATCCACAAGCACGGCGGCCTGTCCGGGGTCCAGCTCTGGTACGGCGGCATCCATTCGCCGCGGCTGGAATCGCGCGAGGTGTCGCGCTCGGCCTCGTGCCTGCCCTCGAATCTGCTGCCGGCGCGCACCTTGTATGCGGCCGAATGTGACGAGGATGACATCAAGGCCGTCATCAACATGTATGTGCTCGCCGCCAAGCGGGCGCAGGACGCGGGCTTCGACCTGCTGGAAGTCACGGCCGGCGACAGCACCTTCCCGGTGCAGTTCCTCGAGCGGCGCTACAACAAGCGCACCGACAGGTACGGTGGATCGCTGGAGAACCGCGCCCGTGTCTACATCGAGATCATGACCGCGCTGAAAAAGGCCTGCGGCGACACCAGCGCCATCACCACCCGCTACGAGATCGACACCCTGCAGGGCCCGCACGGGCTGGAAGCCAAGGACGAGGGCATCCGCTTCGTCGAGCTGATGCACAAGGAGGGCGTCTGCGACCTCTGGGCCGTCAAGATCGGCGACTACGAGGAATGGGGCGAGGACGCCGGTACGTCCCGTTTCCGCAAGTCGGGCTGGATGCTGCCCTTCGTCAAGGAGGCGAAAAGCGTCGTCGGCTCCACCCCTGTCGTGGTCAATGGCCGCTATACCAGCCCCGACGACATGGTGGCGGTCATCCGCGCCGGCATCGCCGATATCATCGGCGCCGCCCGGCCGTCGATCGCCGACCCCTTCCTGCCCAAAAAGATCGAGGATGGCCGGCCCGAGGACATCCGCGAATGCATCGGCTGCAACCAGTGCGTTTCCAAGTTCAACCAGTCCGGCTTGCTCAACTGCACCCAGAACGCCACCGCGATGGAAGAGTACCGCCGCGGCTGGCATCCGGAGCGCTTCTCCAGGGCGAAGGATCCCTGCTCGGTCCTGGTTGTCGGCGGCGGCCCGGCCGGGATGGAATGTGCCCGCGTGCTGGGCGAGCGTGGCTATGACGTCCACCTGCGTGAGGCCGAGGCCGAGCTTGGCGGGCATCTGCGCAACGTCATTCGCTATCCCCGCATGAACGAATGGGGCCGGGTGACAACCTATCGCCAGCTTCAGCTGTCCAAGATGAAGAATGTCGAGGTGCATCTGGGCGTCGGCAAGATGACGGCGGACGACATCCTTGCCTATGGGGCCGACAAGGTGGTGATCGCCACCGGATCGCATTGGGCGACCGACGGACTTGGCGCCGAGGGCCACGGCACGCTGCCGGGCTGCGATGCCTCGCTGCCGAACTGCCTGACGCCCGAGCAGATCCTGGCGGGCAAGCCGATCCCCGGCGAGCGGGTGGTGGTACTGGACGGCGACGGCCATTTCACCGGCGTCAGCATGGCCGAGCTTGCCGCCGATCTGGGCAAGAAGGTGACGCTTGTCACCAACATGTCGGACCCGGCCGAATACAGCCAGTTCACCATGGAAGTGCAGAACAACAAGCGGATGCTGCACGAGAAGGGCGTCGACATCCTGCGCAACCACTGGGTCGAATCCTACCAGGACGGCAAGCTGACCTTGTTCTACCTCTACCGCCACGGCTCGGCCCTGATTGACCCCGAGGTGGGCAGGATGCCGCGCCACGAAAGCACCGCCGTCACCGTGCTGGATGTGGACGCCGTGATCCTCGTCACTTCCCGGGTGCCGAACCACGAACTCTTCGCCGTGCTGAAGCAGCGCCGCGGCGAATGGGAGGCGAACGGGTTGCAGGGCGTCTACAAGGTCGGCGACTGCAACGCGCCGCGGCAGATTTCCGATGCCGTGTTCGATGGTCACCGCCTTGGACGCGAGTTCGACAGCCCGCATCCGCAATACCCGCTGCCCTGGATCCGCGAGCGGCAGCTCTGGGGGGCCGAGACCGTGCCCGCCCTCGGCGACAGCCGCCCGGCCGTCGAACCGGCCACCTGACCGGCAAGAGCGGCGCCCCCCCGCGCGTGGGGCGCCGCCAACCTGCGGAGCCAGCAAGATGCAGACACGCGAACTGTTCTCGCAATTCACCCCTTTCGCCTTCGGGATGTTCTACCTGATCGCGATCGCGGCCATGGCGGCCTTCGTCGTCGGACTGGCGCGGCACATCCTGCGCTATCGCCGCGCCCGGCCGGCCGGTGTGCCGGTCGACTGGTGGGCCGGATTGCGCCGGATGGTCGACGATGTTGTGACGCACCGCACTCTCGGCCGCCGCGACCCCTATGCCGGGACGGCGCACCGGCTGATCTTCTTCGGCTTCGCCATCCTCTTCGTCGGCACGTCGACGATCACGCTGGAATACGATATCGTCGAGCCTCTCACCGGGCTGACCTTCTGGAAGGGCTGGTTCTACCTTGGGTTCAGCCTGGCGATGGACATCGCCGGCGTGATGCTGGTCGTCGGCCTGGTGATGATGATCGCCCGCCGGGCCTGGTTCGGCCTCGCCAAACTCGATTACGTGCGCCGCTACCGCGGCGACACCGCACCCTTGCCCAGGGCCACCGCCTGGAAGATCGAGGACTGGGTCTTCCTCGTCACCCTGCTTCTGATCGCGCTCTCTGGTTTCCTGCAAGAGGCCGTCCGCCTGCTCATCGACCGGCCGCCGCTGTCGGACCTGTCGCCGGTGGGCGCGGCGCTCGGGCGTCTGCTCTCGGGCCTCGGGCTTGATGCCGAGGGGGCCGCGACGGTGCGTGGCGTGAACTGGTGGATCCACGGCATCCTTGCCCTGTCCTTCGTCGCCGGTGTCGCATGGACCAAGGGCAAGCACATGGTTGCCGCCTTCGGCTCGCTTGCGGTGCGTGACAGCCGTAGCGTCGCCCGCCTGCCCGAGGTGGCCGAGGACGAGCCGGCCGGCGTCACCCGGATGGACGACTTCTCCTGGCGCGACCTTCTGCATCTGGACGCCTGCACCAAATGCGGCCGTTGCCACGATGTCTGCCCAGCCCGCAACAGCAACTATCCCCTCAGCCCGCGCGACCTGATCCTTGACCTGAGGCTGCTGGCGCAGTCCGGCGACGGCGCTGCGGATCCGCATGGCGTGATTGCGCCCGAAACGCTGTGGTCCTGCCTCAGCTGCGGCGCCTGCGCCGAGATCTGCCCCGTCGGGATCGAGCAGCCGGTGAAGATCGTCAAGATGCGCCGCGCGCTGGTCGACAAGGGCGAGATGGACCCGACCCTGCGCGGCGTGCTGGAGACGGTGGCCAATGTCGGCAACAGCTTCGGCGAGCCTGCGCGCAAGCGGGGCGCCTGGACGCGCGAGCTGGAATTCCCGGTCAAGGACGCCCGCAAGGAGCCGGTCGAGGCCTTGTGGTTCGTCGGCGACTTCGCCTCGTTCGATCCGCGCTCGCAGACGATCTCGCGGCTTGTCGCACGGCTGTTCAACGCGGGAAGCCTGGATTTCGGCATCCTCTTCGACGGCGAGCGCACGGCGGGCAACGACATCCGCCGCGTGGGCGAGGAGGGTCTGTTCGAATCGCTGTCGGCGCATAACGGCGCGCAGATGGCCCAGGCGAAGTTCGACTGGATCGTCACCACCGATCCGCATTCGCTGAACACCCTGCGCAACGAATATGGCAAGGCGGTGCAGGGCCGGAAGGTGCTGCACTATACCAACGTGCTGGCCGACTGGCTGGAAAGCGGGCGGCTGAAGGTGACCAGGCCGCTGAACAAGCGCGTGACCTATCACGACCCCTGCCATCTGGGGCGGCTGAACAAGGAGTATGACGCGCCGCGCCGGGTTCTGCGCGCCATCGGCTGCGAACTGGTCGAGATGCCGCGCTCGGGTGACAACTCCTTCTGCTGCGGCGCTGGCGGTGGCCGGATCTGGACGCCCGACCCGCCGGGCGTCGAAAAACCCTCCCACAGCCGGATGCACGAGGCGGCGGCGCTGGGGAATATCGACATATTCGTAACCTGCTGCCCGAAGGATCTGACGATGTTCGAGGATGCCCGAAAGTCCAGCGGCCACGAGGCTGATTTCCTCGTCGCCGACATTGCCGAACTGGTCGCCGAGGCGGTCGAACTGCGGGCGATCCCGGCGAATTACCTGCCGGAACTGGCAAACCGCATCGCGGAAAGCCTGGCCGAGAAGGTCACGGCGCGGGTGGTGCCGGAACTGATCCAGGCGCTGACCGCGCAGTCGGGCCGCGTGCTGGCCGCTGCGCCGGCCCCCGTTCCCGCCGCCGAACCGGAGGGTGCCACACCGAAGCCGGTGACGCTCGACGCCGTTCCGGGCGAGGCCGGCGAATGGTCGGTCAGGACGGTGACTCCGGCGGTGCTTGCCGACTACGAGCGCCCGGTGAAGTCGGGCCTTCGCGTGCTGGTCGCCGTCAAGCATGTCGGCAAGCTGGGGGACGAGTTCCGCTTCCGGCCCGATGGGCTTGATGTGCTGCCCGAGGATCTGGACCATCAGCTGAACGAGTTCGACGAGACCGCGATCGAGGCGGCGCTGCAACTGGTCGAGCGGCTGGGCGAGGGTGAGGTGGTCGCCGTCACCATCGGCCCCGAGGCGGCCGAGCCCTCGCTGCGCAAGGCGCTTGCCAAGGGCGCGCATCGCGGCGTGCGGGTCTCGCCCGACGCCGCCTCGCCCGCCGATCCGATCGCTGTGGCGGCGCTTCTGGCGGGCGTGGCGCTGTGCGAGGAGGCCGATCTGGTGCTGACCGGGGTGCAGTCCAGCGACTTTGCCAACGGTGCAACCGCCGCCGCCCTTGGCGGGATCCTCGGCTGGTCGCATGCCGCCGTGGTGGTCGAGATGCAATGGGACGGCAAGGGCCGGCTCGACATCACCCGCGAACTGGAGGGTGGCGTGCGCCATGGCCAGAGCCTGTCGGCGCCTGCGGTCCTGTCGATCCAGTCCGGCGCCAATGTCCCGCGCTATGCCACCATGCGGATGATCAAGGACGCCCGGTCCAAGCCGGTGGCCGAGGCCGTGGTCGAGGAACTCGGCCCCGAGGCGACGGGCCGCCGGGTGGCTGCGATGGACCGGCCGCCGGTCGGCCAGGCAGCAATGCTGGAAGGATCTGCGGCCGAGGTCGCCGCGCGCATCGCGGCCATCGTCCGCGAGAAGAGGGGAGGCTGAGATGGGTGGAATTCTGGTCATTGCCGAGCATCTGCGCGGCACGCTCGGCGCGCAGACCGGCGAGGCAATCGGTCTGGCGCGCGACCTTAAGGCCAGGATCGGCGGACCGCTGGTCGTGACGGTGATCGCCGGTGATCCGGCGCGCTACCATGCGGACTTGGCGCTCGAGGGTGTCGACGAGGTGCTGGGAGTGGCGGCTGCTGAGCATTTCGACCCGGCGGTCTACGAGGAGGCGGCCTTCGCGCTGGCGCTTGAGCTCAAGCCGCGGCTTGTCCTGCTGGGTCATAGCGTGAACGGCATGGGTTTCGGCCCGGCGCTGGCGGTCCGGCTGGGCGGCAGTCTCGTCAGCGATGCGTTCGGGATCGAAGCCGACGGCGGGCGTCTTTTGGCGCTGCGCGGCGGCTATGGCAACAAGGTGCTGACGAAGCTAGACATTTCCGCGGCTTGCGTCACCACCGTGATGCTGCGCGGCGGCAGCGCCAAGCCGCCGTCCGCCGGCACTGCGCCGCTGCGCCTTGTGTCCCTTGACCTGCAATCGGCTGCCGCACGGACGGCCGAGCACAAGGACTATGTCGATCCGCCGCCCGCCGATGTCGACATCACCAAGGCAGAGTTCATCCTTTCGGTCGGCCGCGGCATCCAGGACGAGAAGAACATCGAACGCTTCCGCGCCCTTGCCGAACGACTTGGCGCGACCTTCGGCTGTTCGCGGCCCATCGCCGATTCCGGCTGGTTGCCCAAGGCGCATCAGGTGGGCCTGTCCGGCAAGGTGGCGTCGAACTGCAAGCTTTATCTTGCGCTGGGCATTTCCGGCGCGGTGCAGCACCTGCACGGCATGAAGCATGTCGAGACCATCGTCGCCGTTAACACCGACCGCAATGCTCCGATCTACAACGTCGCCACCTACGGCGCGGCCATCGATCTGTTCGCGCTGGCGGATGCGCTGGAAAAGGAGTTCAACTGACGCAAGAACCTACGGCGCGGCGCGCCAAGGCCCTGCGGGACGATTGCAAGCCCGCCAGCCACCGTTTCCGAAGGGTCAGGACGATCTCTCGCCTTGGCGGCGGGCCCCTGCTGGTTCACTCCATCCCGAGGCGCTTCCTGATCAACCGCAGGCCGCCCGGGCGATCATAGGACCTGTAAAGCTCTTCGCGAAGGGCTGGTGCAGGGGTCGCGTTTCGCATGGCGTGCGGGCTGCAGGTCATGTCCCAGACCAGGTCGAACAGCTTGTCCTTCTCCCGGGCATCCATGCGATAGGCTGGCAGATACTCGTCCAGCATGCCCTTCAGATCGATCCTCTCCCAGGTATCCCGCGGCGCGCGGCCGATGAGGCCCTGGCCGCTCAGGTCGCGCAGGGTCTGCATGAAGCCGGTTCGCGATCTTCCAGAAGGCGAACTGGTCCAGGGTGTTGTCGGAATTGACCGTCCGAGTTCACCAAGAAAAGCGGCGCATTCGGTCAGTCGCGCTTCATCCGGCAAAGCGGTCGCGCAAGAGGTTCTTCTGCACCTTGCCCATCGTGTTGCGCGGCAGTTCGTCGACGAAGAACACCCGTTTCGGCTGCTTGAAGCGGGCCAGTCGCCCGGCAAGCGCCTCGGTGATCGCGGCTTCGGTCAATGGCGGTGTCCCGGTCGGGACCACGACGGCCGTCACCGCCTCGCCGAAATCCTTGTGCGGCACGCCGATCACGGCGGATTCCAGTACGCCGGGGATCCCGTCGATCTCGGCCTCCACCTCCTTGGGATAGACATTGTAGCCGCCGGTGATGATCAGGTCCTTGCCGCGCCCGACGATGTGGACATAACCTTTTTCGTCGATGCGCCCCAGATCGCCGGTGATGAAAAAGCCGTTGCCGCGCAACTCTGCCGCGGTCTTCTCCGGCATCCGCCAATAGCCCTTGAACACGTTCGGGCCGCGCACCTCGATCATGCCGATCTCGCCCTGCGGCAGTTCCGCGCCGCTTTCCGGATGGGTCACGATCAACTCGGTTCCGGGCAGGGGCAGGCCGACCGTGCCCGCGATGCGTTCGCCCGAATAAGGGTTCGAGGTGTTCATGTTGGTTTCCGTCATGCCATAGCGTTCCAGGATGGCATGGCCGGTCCGCGCCCGCCATTCGCGGTGGGTCTCGGCCAGGAGGGGGGCCGAGCCGGAGATGAAAAGCCGCATGTTGGCGGTGATTGCCGGGGAAAGCCTGACGTCCTCCAGCAGGCGGGTGTAGAAGGTCGGCACTCCCATCAGCACCGTCGCCCGGGGCATCAGATCGAAGATGCGGGCAGTATCGAACTTCGGCAGGAAGACCATCGAGGCGCCGGAGAACAGCGTCACGTTCGTCGCGACGAACAGCCCGTGGGTATGGAAGATCGGCAGGGCGTGGATCAGCACGTCCTGCGTCGTGAAATGCCAGGCGTCGCGCAGGGTCAACGTGTTCGAAACCAGGTTGCCATGGGTCAGCATCGCCCCCTTGGACCGCCCCGTGGTGCCCGAGGTATAGAGCAGCGCCGCCAGGTCGTCGGACGTGCGCTGAACGGTGGCGAAATCCTCGGCTGCGGCCCTTGCGGCATCGGTCAGGCTGCCCTGGCCCCCGGCATCCAGCGTCACCAGACGCGCCCCGACCCTTTTTGCCGAGGCCGCCAGATCGCCCGCGCGGGCGGGGTCGCAGACAAGGATCGCCGGCTCGGCATCGCCGATGAAATAGTCCATCTCGGCGGCGGTATAGCCGGTATTGAGTGGCAGGTAGACCCCGCCCGCACGGACGGTCGCCAGGTAAAGGATGATCGCCTCGACCGATTTCTCGACCTGCACGGCCACCCGGTCGCCGGGGGTCAGGCCCAGCCCGGCCAGCGCATTGGCCATCCGGCCGGTGCGGGCAAGAAGGTCGGCATAGCTGATCCGCTCGCCCGGAAGCGTCTCGATCGCGGTCGCGCCCGGATCGGCGATCGAGCGGGCCAGGATGTCGAACAGGTTTGCGGTCATGGAATTCCCCTGCAATGGCGGAAGGTCAGGATCTCGGACCCGGCAGCGCGGCCTTCACGCTGTCGGATGCGGCGACGTGGCCGCGCTCGGCAAAGCCTTCGTGGTTCGCCTCGATCTGGCCGAGGTCATAGAGGTAGTTCACCATCAGCCCATGCGACTGCCGCAGTCCGTTGGCCGAGACATCGCCCATATGGTTCAGACGTTCAAGCCGCGCGCCATTGCCCAGATGGAAGCGCGCCACCGGATCGACCATGCGCTTGCCCTTGTCGCGGGCGCGCAGGAAATAGGTGGCGGCGGCGGCCAGCAGCGGCGCGCGCAACTGTTCGGCGGTGGCGGCGTCCTCGTACCAGTCGGGCCGGTCCAGCGCGGCGAAGGCCAGCCGCTGGTCGGGGCTGATCAGTGCGGAGATTTCGTCCTTGCGCTGCGCGGCCAGCCAGGTGGCAAAGCCCGGCACCGGCGACAGGGTAACGAAGGTCCTGATGTTCGGGCGCTCGGTCTTCAGGTCCTCGACCACCTGCTTGATCAGGAAATTGCCGAAGGAGACACCGGCCAGCCCGCGCTGGGTGTTCGAGATCGAATAGAACACGGCCGTATCCGCCTCGTCGGCGCGGATCGGGGCGCGCGAGAGGTCCAGGAGTTCCGCCACATTGTCGGGGATCGCGCGGGTCAGTGCCACCTCGACGAAGATCAGCGGCTCGTCCACCAGTTGCGGGTGGAAGAAGCCGTAGCAGCGCCGGTCGGTCGGTTGCAGCCGGTTGCGCAGATCGTCCCAGTTCTGGATCGCATGGACCGCTTCATAGCGGATGATCTTTTCCAGAATGCTGGCCGGGGTGTTCCAGTCGATATTGCGCAGCCCGAGAAAGCCCCGGTTGAACCATGAGGCGAAAAGATGCGCGAAATCGTGGTCCACCCGGCGCAGGTCGGGATGGTCGCGCAGATGACGCAGCAACTCCTCGCGCATCCGCACCAGGGCTGCCGTGCCGCCGGGGGCGAGGTTCAGGCGGCGCAGCAGTTCCTGCCGCCGGGGTTCGGCGGCACTGTGCAACGCCTCCATCGCCTCGGGCGCATCGGGGCTGGCCTGGAATGCGCCAAGGGCCGACTTCACCGCCTTCGCATCCGGGCCGAAGCCGTCGGCCAGGGCCTGCAGGAAGGCCAGCCGCGCCGCCGGATCGGCATCTTCGAACGCCGCCAGCAATGCACGGGCGATCACCACGCCCGAAGCCTCGCCCCGCCGGGACAGCAGCCGTTCGCCCAGTTCCGACAGGTCGGGCGCCTGGATGGCATCGGGTCCCGTCCCCTCGCGCCAGCCCAGCAAGCGGCGGCCGCGTTCGGTGAGGCTTTCGAACAGATCGCCCAGAAAGGCTGGACGGCGCTGGCTTTGCTCGGTCTTGGGCATCACAGGTTTTCCCTTGGGGCGTTGCCGGGATGGATCCCGCCAGCACGATGGAGCAATCCGGCGGGCCTTGGCAACCCGCCCGCCGTTCAGCGCGAGAGGCTGGGCTCGACTGACCTGCCACGGGATTTTTCCTCTATCTGCGATTAGAGTCCGGCCCATGGAGAGGACGGACGATGAAGAAGGCACGACTGACGGAAGAGCAGATCATTGGCATCCTGCAGGAGCACGAAGTCGGCGCGAAGTGTGCTGATCTGTGCCGCAAGCACGGGATGTCGGAGGGGACGTTCTATGCCTGGAAGGCGAAGTATTCCGGGATGACGGTATCGGAGGCCAAGCGGCTGAAGGCGCTGGAGGACGAG
>NZ_JAEACP010000036.1 GCF_015999335.1 Tabrizicola soli
CGGAGCCTGCCACCTCGTCCATGCTGGTCGAGGTGGCCCAGGTCGCGGTCGTGGCGGCGGAATGCCGGATCACGATCCGCCCGCCGATCCGCACGTCGAGATCGGCCGAGGGCGACCATTTCAGGATGGCGAGACCGCCCGCGGTCTGGATCGTGAGGTTTTCGAGGGCAGCGGGCGGGGCGGTCAGCCCGAGGATCTCGATCTCGGCGCTGACGTAAGCCGAAGAGACCCCGATCACTGAGAGCGACTTCACCGCCACCTCCCAGCGGCCGGGCTTCACATCGCGGATTTCCCAGGCGGGCTGGTCGGTGCGGCCAAGCGTGATCCAGTCTTCCCCGGTGGAGAGGCCGTCCTTGTCGAGGATCCGCCGCGCCCGGACCTGGTAGTCGCGCACGAAGTCGGACGGCGCCTCGACCCAGGTGACGCGGATCAGGGTCCGGACCCCGGTCCCGCTCCGGGTCTCGTACATCTCTTCCGCCAGATGCGGCGTGCCGGGTGCCGGCACATCACCCGGCCCCGGCAGGCTGGTGCGTGGCGCCGCGGCATAGATCGCTTCCTCGGACGCCGACCAGTCATAGACGAGGGGCGAGGTCTCGCGCAGGACAAGTTCCGGCAGGAGCAGTGCCCCGTCGCCCGAGGCAGTCAGATCGAGGCTCACCCCCTGGACCTCGAAGGGCTTCGCCGTAAAGCCCCAGCGGGCATAGGAGAGCATCACCGTCTCGCCCACGCCGGCCCGCCAGGCCGCGAGCTTGCCGGCAAGCTTCACCGTCATCTGGCGCCGGGCGCGCTCGAGTTCGATCTTGGCCAGCCGCTGCGCCATCGCGGCGGAGATGGTGAAGGGCAAGGACAGATCGCGCCACTTCCGCTCGCCGCCATCCTCGGCGAGATAGACCTCGCTCATGTAGGCCGGGAAGTCGTCGGGCTGCCAATCGTTCTCCGGGCTCACGAACTGGCCGCGCACGGCGTTGAAGTTCTCCGACTGGCTGACCCGGGTCGCAAGCACCAGCCCGCCCGCGCGGACATCATCGGCGCCGAGCGTGATCTCGGGCAGCCGGTACGCCCCGGCGTGGATTCGCCAGGTGCCGCCCTGCACCGCCGCCCGCCCGGCCATGGCGGAGAGGAGGCCCTCGATGATCGCCTTCGGGGGTTCCGACAGCGAGACGACACCGTTGCAGCTGTAGCGCCGCTCCGTGCCGCCCGAGGCCAGTGGCACTGTCTCGTCGCAGATGTTGGCGGCCTCGATCAGGCTCTCGCGCTCCACCCCGTCCCCCGCGCCGATCTCGGCCCCGATGCCGAAGGTGGAATGGGCGAGGTAATCGGCGAGGCAGAGCGCCGGGTTCTCCGAATAGCCGCGAGCTCCCGTCCGCGGATCGAGAATGTCGTCCTTGCCCTCGATGTCCACGGTGATGTTCGGGATCCCGCCCGGGAAGGCATCCGGGTCATAGGTCAGCCGCAGATAGAGCGCGGCGCAGCCCGCCAGCCGATGCGCCGCGGTCCATTTGTCCGGAACATTCGCCATCAGGCTGGCAAAGGCCGCCTGATCCTCGGCCCCGAGGCGCTTCTCCAGCGTGATCTTGCCCGCCCAGCGGCCCTGCACGAGGCCGCCCGCGCTCACCGCCATCTCGCCATCGAACCAGACCGCCCCGATCGATCTGACCCGATGCGCGGCGAGCACGATCACCAGGTGCAGATACTGGTCCTTCGACCCAGAGGCATGCAGGAAGGTGATGACGCCACCCTTCCGCGCCCGGCCATAGACCAGATCCCGCGGCACCACCGGCTCGCGCACCGTCACGCTTCTGGCCTGCAGCGCCACCTTCGGCTTCGGCATCAGCGCCTGGGAGGCGTAGGACAGAAGGAGAGTGCCGCCGAGCCGCACCAGTGCAGCACCAATGCCGCCCGCGGCCAGGACGCCGGAGATCGCCCCGGCAATCGCCGTGACGGCAGAGACGATGAAGGGCATGGGGATGGCTTCTTTCTAGACGCGCCAGACCAGACGACAGGCGGAAAGGGGAACGAAGACGAGGCCTTCGGGCGCGATGCCCGCAGCCCGGGTGCCGAGGCAGGCGCCGAAGCCGAGGCCGGTGTTCGCCAGAACGAGATCACCCCGCTGGGCGAGATGCACCGAGGGCAAGGGTTCGCCCAGGAGATCGCGGCCCACCGCCTCGAGCGAGGACCAGCCAAGCCGCCGCATCACACGCACCGCCCCGCGCGGGGTGCTGTAGCGCCCACGCCAGAGCGCCGCCACATCATGACCGCCCGCGATGTCGCGGCGCAGGTCGAAGGCCCAGATCGCACAGTCATGCTCGCCCCAGCGGAAGGGCTGGTCTCGTGCGGCCTCGATGGCCTCCGCGAGGCGCAACTCCCATTGATCGATGCGAGGCATGGTAGTCCTCCGGAAGGGGGTGATCGGGGGAGGTCATGATGCCTGCGGGAACCGGCGCGGAGTATTGGCGCGCGGCCGGGTCCACAGGAGCGATTGGTCGACAACGATCGGCATTGCGTTCCAGGGCGCGCAAGCTAGGCTTCACCCGGATCCGTCGTTCAGCCGGGAGGTTGCCGTGGTCAGACTGTCCGTGCTCGTGCTGTCGCTTTCGATTGCAGCCCCAGTCCTCGCGCAGGTTCCCGCCCCAGAAGGCACCCCTGCGATTGCCATCGGAGAGTTCACCGGAACCGGCGATGCGGAAACCCAGGCGCTCGGCGCAGGCTTTGGCGACCTCATCCTCACCGACGCCGTGCAGATGCTGGACGCCAACGGCGCCTTCGCCGACTGCCCGGCCATTTTCGTGGAGTGGAATCGGCGCAAGGACCTTCAGGCCGAGATCGACCTGCAGCAGAGCGAGGCCTTCGATCCAGCCTCGCGGGTCACCCCGGGCCAGTTGATCGACCCTTCGATCATGATCACCGGTGCGACCAGCATCGAGGGCGGACAGGCAAGCTATGTTGTCGAGATGCGCTCCCATCCCGACGGCCAGGTGATCAAGAGCATCTCGGGCACTGCGGCCGAAGCCGCCGTCCTTGATCTCGGGCCCGAGATCGCCCGGCAGCTGCTCGACACGCTCTGCCCCAAGGGCTGGACGGCCAAGGGCGGCACCGTCGGGGGAGGTCCCGGCGTCGACATCACCGGATCTGTCGCCGCGCTGGACGCGCCCTTCGAACTGAACGGCACCTTCCAGGGCGGCACGGCCCTCTTCAGCTACAGCCCGACCGACATGGCGTCGGGCAGCGTGTCCTACACGTTCTCGGGGAGCGGCGTCACGGGAACCGGGACGGGCAGCTACACTGCGGCGCCACAGCCTGACGGAACGGTGCGCCTGGAGCAGACGACAACCGGATGCGTGGACGGCATCGCCAATTCCTGTCGGACGGTGACCGATGTCGTAACGCTGACACCGGCAAGCCAGTGACCCCTGACCTGCCTCTGCGCACTCCTCACCCCCGCCCCCAGGTCACTTCCCGGTCCTGGATCGCCGCCACATATTCGAACCCGAGATCGTCGGGGTAGAGCGCCTGCTGGCTTTCATGGGTGTAGCGCCAGCTGCGGGGCGTGTTGAGGTCGATCAGTCGGGACTCGTAGCTGATGGTGATCCGGCAGGTCTCCGCATCGTCGGTGATCTCGGGCACATCGAGACGCCCGGCGAAGGCGAGGACCGGATCGGCGACGATCTGACCCTCCGGCGTCAGAAGCCCGAGCCAGACCCGACCCGGCAGGCCCTGACGCGCCTCGGCGATGGCCAGCTGCACCAGGTACGGCGGGATGCCGGAGAGCGAGACCGAGGTGCCACCCGCCACCACCTCGGAGGTCTCCTCGATGGAGCCGAGGCCCAGGAGCGCGCCCGCGCCAGACCAGCTTTCCCCGGCCCAGCCGATCTCGCCGAGGCCCGACCAGAGCCGCAGCGGTCCGGAGGCGAAGTGACCCTCGAAGAAGATCACCGGGCGAAGATCGCGACCGGCCAGTGCCGCGGCGAAGTCGGGGGTCAGATCGCGGCTCATAGCGCCTCCCGGGCGGCAAGGGTGAAGAGGAAGCTCTCGGCCCGGCCGATCCGGGTTGGCATTGGCGCGGTGAGGCGCAAGAGTACGGCAGGCGCCGCGATCTCCAGGGGCGTGCCATCCTCGGGCGCGGACCGGAGCCGCGGCACGAAGCCGAGCGTCGCCATACCCGCCTCGTCGGTGATGACATCCGCCGTCAGCTGATGGAGCCGGGTCTGGGCGGCCGAGCCCAGAGAGAAGAAGTCCCCGGCAAGGAGCGGCGTCGAGAAGGGCGGCCATCCGGCGGTGATGAGCTGATTGCCGGTCTGGAAGCCGCCTGCGACCTGGGGCGCGAGCGTGCTTCCCGGTTGCCGGATGGTCGGGTCACGGAACAGGAACCGCCCGCGCGGGCCGCCGAGGGCGGTGAGGAAGGCCGAGAGGCGGCGGCCGTCGCGACCGGTGGTGCGCGCCATCTCTATCGCATAGTCCCACCATTCCCCGCCCCAGTCCTGGACTTCCTCGGTCCCGGTGAAGGGCGAGGCCGCCACGGCCGTGGCGGTGACGAGGCGGCGTTCCAGCGTCTGCACCAGGGTCAGCGGCAGTTCCGGGATCATCGCTCAACCTCTCCGTTCACAGCGCATGGCCGCGCCGCCGCCCATCGGCGACGCTGGCGCGGGCTAGACGCGCAATCTCTGGGATCGCGGCGCGCAGCTTCGCGTCGATCTGCTCGGCAACCCCGGCTTGCGCGCCGCGGGCATCGATGCTGATCGTGATGCCACCCGCACCGGCGAGACCACCAGCACGACCCAAGCCGCTGGCCACCTCGGCCCGGGACAAGACCCGCTCCCCGCGCTGCAGGATCGCGGGCACCTCGTCGGGCCGGAGTCCGGCCCAGCCGCCGGAATGCAGCCGGGGCGCGCCGGCAAAGGCCAGCGCCGGCACCATGCGGCCCGGGCCGGGGGGGCCGACCATGCCGCCCGCATGCTTGACCGGGGCGAAGATCCCGCCGAGGCCTTTCGAGAGCCAATCGGCAAGCGGGCCGAGCACCGAGGTCCGGAAGGTGAGCGTCGCCAGATCGGCCAGGATCGAGGAGACCAGCCCCTTGAAGTCGAACTTGCCGGTGGTGACGAAGGTCCGGAAGGCGTTCTCGGCCGAGGTGAAGGCCGAGACCAGCGTCTCGCCGAGGCCCTTGCCCCAGTCCATCGCGCCCTTGGCATAGTCGGCCAGGGTCTTTGTCACGGCTTGCCAGCCGGTGGCCGCCTCTTCCGCCGCCTTCTTCGCCGCCGTACCCGCGCCCCCGGCCGCGCGGCCCGCATCGTCAAAGCCATCCGCGAGCGCGCCGGCCGCGTCTGCCGCGCCGTCGAGTGCCGCTTCGCCCTCGCTGCCCGCGCCGGTCATCGCATCCTTCAGCGCCTGCCAGCTGGCCAGCGGCCGACCCGCAGCATCGGCAAGCATCCCTGCGGCCTCGCGGTAGCCTGCCGCCGTGGTGCGGGCATCATCGGCCATCGCCCCGAGGCCGAGATCGGGCGGTTCCAGATAGGTCCGTGCCATCGCGGCCGAGAAGGCTTCCGCCGCCGCGGTGCCTGCAGCGGTTGCCGCGCCTGCGAACGGATTGCCGATCCGGCCCAGTTCCACCGGGTCGAGCGTGCCGATCCGCACCCCGCCTTCCCCCGTGGCCCAGTCCGGCAGGAGGGCCAGCGCCGCGTTCAGCCCCTCGATGAAGCCGTTGATCCGGGTGACGACGCCGTTCAGCATCGCCTCGACGCCGGAGATCAGCCCGTTCGCGGCCTGGAAGGCGAAGTCGCCGATGGCTCCGGGCAGACTGCCCCAGATCGCCACAGCGGCGTCATAGGCGCCCTGGAAGATCGCCGCCGTCCGGTCGCCGAAGCTGACGACACCGGCGATCGTGCCCTCCAGCGCCGTGAGACCGGCCGCCTTCAGCCCCTCCCATCCGGCCGCCATGCGGGCAAGTGCGGCGTCCAGTGCGAGACCCATGCGTGACCAGACCTCCCGCGCCAGATCCCCGAGCAACCGGAATGCCTCGCCGACACCGCCGACCCGGGCGACGAGCTGGGTGAACTGGTAGACGAGTTCCCCCGCTCCGACGATCAGCGCCCCTATGCCGGTGCGGATCAGCGCGCCGCGCAGGAAGACGAGAGCGGTGGCAAGGCCGCGGACGGAGAGTGCCGCCGCCGCGACGCCCACGACCCAGCGTCCCGCCATCACCGCGGCGAAGGTTGCGGCATAGCTGGCCAGGCGGCCGAGGTTGCCGACCAGCGCATCGATCGCCGTCCGCAGGATGCCGCCGTCGGAGGCCAGCGCGACGAAGGCCTTGGCCAGCGCCTCGACGGTCGGGGCCACTGCCACGGCGATGCGGTTGCGCAGGCCCTCGAAGACCAGCGACACGCTGCCCAGTGCGGCTTGCGTGCGCCGCAGCGCATCCAGCGCATCGCCGTCCAGCACCGCGCCGAGATCGGAGGCCTGGTCGCCGAGCCGGGCCATCTCCGCCCCGCCACTCCGCAGGAGCGGCAGAAGGCGGGTGGCATCGGAGGCCATCGCCTCGAGATGGAAGGTCATCTCCTGCTGGCTCAGGCCCGCCCGCTCCAGCGTGTCGACGTAAAGCTGCAGCGCCTCAGGCCCCGAGAGCCGCGCGAACTGATCGGCGGTGACGCCCACGCGCGGTGCGACGGTCTCGAAGAAGTCCTTCATCGGCCCGCCGCCGGTCTGCAGGAAGTCCCCGACCCGGTCGTTCACGTCCTTCAGGATATCGGCAAGCTTCTCCTGCTCGATCCCGACCGTCCGGGCCCCGGCTGACCAGCGCTGCAGCGCTTCCGGCGTGGCATTGGCCACTTGCGCAAACTGCCGGATCTGCGCCGCACTCTCGGCCGTGGAGCGGACGATCAGGCCGAGGGAAGCCGTGGCGGCAGCCGCGGCAGCGCCAAGGGCCAGACCGGCGCGGCGGGCAAAGCTCGCCAGCCGGGTGTTCGCCAGTTCCATCTCGCGGCTGAGGCGGCCGAAGCCCTTCGCACCGGCCTCGCCGACGCCCTCCAGTTCGGCGCGCACCTGGCGGCCGCCCACGGCGGCAAGGCGGACGGAGACGCGTTTCTCGGCCATGGGGGAGTCCTTGATTTATGTATCATGGCGTGATACATGGGGGCATGATCATCAGCACGCGTGGAAAGCTTGCCGCCGCTGCGGTCCAGGACAGCTTCGGCAAGGGCTTTCCGGCTGATCTGGTCAGACGGACGCGCGCCATGCTCTCGGCACTGGACGCGGCCATGCAGCTTGAAGACCTGCGCTTTCCGGCGGGCAACCATCTGGAAGCCTTGAGCGGGGATCGCGCAGGGCAGCATTCGGTGCGCATCAACGGCCAGTGGCGCATCTGTTTCGTCTGGACCGATCAGGGTCCGCAGGATGTCGAGATCGTGGACTACCACTGAAAGGAATGACGATGAGCCTGATCACCAACCCCTCCCATCCGGGCGAAGTCCTGCACGAGCTCTATCTTCTTCCCCTCGAGATGAGCGCGCCCGCCCTTGCCCGGCACCTGCAGGTTCCGCGTACCCGGATCGAACGGCTGGTCAAGGGCGAGACAGCGCTGACTGCGGACACGGCGATGCGGCTGGCCACCTATTTCGGCACCACACCGGAATACTGGATGAACCTGCAGCGGGCCTGGGATCTGGCCCGCGCCCGCGAGACCGTCGACGTCTCAGGGATCGTGCCCCTGCAGGCTGCCTGATCGCAGCTGCTCGTTGAGCTTCCGCACCATCACCGCCTCGATCTCGGGCAGGAGTTCGGCAATGGCGGGTGAGGAGATGCCGAGAGCGGCGCCCAAGGCCAGGGCCGCCCCCATGTCCCAGCCGATCACCGCGCCGGGGAGGACGCGCAACTGCCCGCCGAGGCGCTGGACCAGATCCCAGACCTGCGCGCCGTCCAGCGTCCGCGGCTGGTTCAGCCGTGCGGGGCAGTCGGGACAGGTTGTTCCGCAGGCCGCGCAGTAGCCTTCGCCCCCGCCGAAGACCCAGTCGGCGAGGGCGCAGAGCCGTTTTTTTCCGCGTCCAGCAGGAGCGCCTTCGCGACATAGGACGTCTGGAACGCCTCGAAGGCGGGCCAGAGGTCGAGAAGCGCGTCGATCGCCTCGGGGCTGACCGGCAAGGGCTTACCCTCGGCATCGCCGATCCCCTCCCAGTCGAGGATCGCGCGCCGGGCCAGCGCCTTTGCCATGGCGAGCGCGGCTTCCTCGGTTGCCGCCCCTTCGGGCAGACCGGCAATCGTGGGATCGCCGCGCGCCGCGACCATCAGCGCGGTGGTGAGCGGGCGCAGCTTCACGCGCACGCCGGGAATGAGGTCGCACCAGGACGGTGCATTGGTCAGATCGAGGGTCAGCATGACGGGGGACTTCTCAATAGGTTGCGACAGAGTTGACGAGGGTGGCGGTGCACATCCGGCCGGTGGTCTCGGCCCGGGCGGCCTGCCAGTCGAAGCTGGCCTGGATCCCTTGCGGGCCCGGGATCTCGATCCGGGGCCGCGGCAGGTAGACGGCATGGGCGGTGAAGCTGAAGCTCTCGCCCGTGGGCAGGCTGTAGGCGAAGCCGATCTCGCAGGGATCGCCGGTCTGCGCCTGTGCCACCAGGGTCTGGTCGGCAAAGCGAACCTCGATCCGCCCCGTGAGGGCGGCGATGGAGGGATCGGCCCCGTCGATCTTGCCGTCCGCGCGGATGGTCTCGATCCGGTCGAGGTTGTTGGCATAGGTCACCTCGGCCGAGACCACATTGCCAAGCGCCACGCCATCACGGCTGATCGCGCCGTTGAAGTGCCCGAACCGCAGGAGGGACAGCTCCTCCGGCGTGCCAGCCCCGCTCGCGGCGGCAATGGTCTCGCCCTGCGCCACCAGCCGGGCCGTGGCGGTGAGGAGGCCCGAGCGTTGCACCTGCCAGCTGAGCTGGTCCAGGACGCAGCCGGAGTACATCGCATAACGCGGCACCTCCGGCATGCCGGTCTCGATCGACATCGACGGCAGGGTCCAGCTCCCCGAGCGGAACTCGTGGGTATATGGCCCCGTGCCCGTGGTGACCGGATCGCCGAAGGCCGCCTTCAGCCAGAAGCCGAAGGCCTCGGCATCGATCGGCACCACCACATCGCCATCCGCCGTCACCGCATCCTTGACCGGGGCCAGGGGATCGCGGCCGTAGCCCAGAAGCTCGCTCGACAGAAGCGGTTGTTCCGAGCCGAGCGTGGTGCTGGCAAAGGGCATCCGGGTGAAGCCGCTCGCGGGCGGGGTGCCATAGGTGGTCTCGAACGCAAGCGCCATCTGCGCCCGCGCGCCTTGCGCACGTGCCATCGGGTCTCTCCTCTTTCCTGATCTCTCTGGTCGTGGCCGTCTTGCGGCGCCGCCTCGATCCGCGCCATCATGGCCGCATGACCGAACAATTTCCTGCTCCGCGGCTGCAGCGCCGCCTTCGTCCCGCTCTTGCCCTGCTCGTGGCCCTTGCGGTTTCCCTGATCCTGCTGGTCGCCCCGGGCGCCCGGGCCGAGGAGGCTCCCGTCCTCGATGCCAGGGTCAGCAAGATCCTCGACGGCGATACCTTCACCCTCAGTGGCCAATCCCGCCGCATCCGGGTCTGGGGCCTCGATGCGCCGGAATGGAACCATCAGGGCGGATCCGCCGCCACCGCCACGCTGCGCCGGCTCATCTCCGGCAAGCATCTGCGCTGCGCCATTCTCGACATCGACCGCTACGGGCGCTTCGTAGCCCAGTGCTTCCTGCCCGATGGCAGGGACATCGCTGCCGAGATGATCCGCTCAGGCGTGGCAACCGAGTACTGCCGCTATTCTCGCGGCTTCTACGGAACCTGCTAAGGGGTCGGTATTTCGGCCAGAAGGAGGGGGCCGCACCGTGATCGAAGCTATTCTTTTTCTGATCTTCGGGCTGGTCGTCTTCTATTTCAGCATCTGGATCCTGATCCTGCTGCCCGCCGAAATGGCAGAAGCGCGGGGTCGCAGTGCCGTCCGGTGGATCCTGGTCAGCCTCTTCTTCTCGCCTGGTCTGGCAATCTTTCTGCTGTGGTGGCTGGGCGACAATCCATACCGGGAAGACGACCAGTAGAGCGACTAACCCACAGTCTGAGGCAGCAAGTCCAGGACGCGGGGATCAGGCCAGAGGCCCGGTCGTGGTGTAGTGCAGGACGACGGCGATCACCGCCGCCTTCAATGCCGCGGCGCCCTCGACCGGCAGGTCGACCGAGGCCGGGGCCTCCGGTTCGACCCAGTCACAGAGGCCACCGAGCGTGCGGTCAGCTTCCAGCGTCGAGCCGATGCCGGCGATCAGGTCATCGAAGGTGCTGGCCCGGCCGGTGCCCGCCTGGACGACGACCTCCAGCTCGGTGCGGTGCTGGTAGTGATAGCGCAGCGGCGACAGCGTCACCTCCGGCTCGCCCGGCTGGCCGTCGCGCAGGATGATCAGCCCCGCCGCCGGGATACGCTCGGGCAGCACCTCGTCACGCAGGGTGAGGGCGGCAAGCGGTTGCAGCCGCGCGGAGAGCGCGGCGAGGACAGTTTCGCGGGCGGTTGGCATCAGAAGCTTTACCTTTTTTTCTCAGTGCGTAGCTTAGCGGTCAAGTGGCGCGTCACCGAGAGGTTCAGTTTGATGTTTCTCGCACAGTTGGTTGCAGCAGCCGTTTGGGCCGTCGTCGGGATTCTTTTGTGGGTTCCGATGATTGTAAGGGTTTTCGCCTTACAAACCGGTTTGCTGTTGGTGGCGGCACTCACCGACACCGATACGAGTAGATTTGACAAGATTTTTGACCAAACAATGAAGTTCTATTCAAACGGCTTTGCTCGGATTTTTCAATCGGGCACTACTAACGGAAGTTCTGCCGCGGGCGATATCGAACTTGGGAAGGCATTCAGTGAGATTGCGTGGGCAACGATATTTTACCTTCTAAGCCTTGTTGCATATCAAGCTATCTGGAATGGGAGTTTTGACTTCCCAAGCCTTGCTTTTGGCTCTGCCGATTCTGATCCTATTTTCGTATCGTATGCGAACGCGTCGGCGGTTCAGGATTTTGATTACAGAGCTGGCATCCTATCAGGGAGCCAGCCTGCTCGGGTCCGTTTCAGTGTGCTGCGAGTGAGTGCACCGTCCGAAGATAGTCCCAACGTGCGCCTCAAAATTAGAGTTTGCAACGTCGGCTCAAATACTTTGGGAATGAACCTTGACCTGTACTTCACTGACACCGCTAGTCAGACCATTCAGTGGCGTCCGATCGAACTAAACGAAGTTGATCCTGGAGCATGCAGGGAGGAACTGTTCTCGCAAGTTGGAGATCGCCGTTGGAGAGAGATAAACTTCGGCTCTGGTGACTTCACGTTCAGATTTGACGACAAGCTTACTCGAGTGCGTGCGCAGTGATCGTGTTGGCAATGCTAATGTCTCTTCCACCCCGCGACGATCCTCCCCGGCACACCGTCGATGGCCCGTTCCGCATCCCGCGCCAGGTCCAGCCGCTTCGGCAGCTTGACCTGCGGCACGAGGAGGAAGATCGGCACGGTTGTCAGCCCGCGGCCGGTCTTGGCCCGTGACGCCACGGCGCGCCCCTTGCTGTTCAGTCGTCCCTCCGCGACCAGGAGGCTCGGACTCCTGCGCCGGTAGATGAACCGCAAGCGCAGGCCGGTGCGGCGTTCCCATTCGCCTGGGGTGATGCGGCCGCCAGGAGTGGATTTGCCTGCGGCCGGGGTGGGGATGGCCAACCAGAACCCGTTGCGTGACCGGATCAGCGGCCCTGTGTCATGCGCGCCGACGATCACCGGGGCGTTCGACCAGACCAGCGCCGCCGCGTTCAGGCTGTCGCCGCCCTTGGGATATGTCGCGAGCCGGATCGAGTTGCCAAGCCGGGTGCCGAGGCCTGCTGCGGTGATCTGGCCGCGCCAGGCGGATTTGAGGCCCGCGCCTGCCTCGCGCATGGCGGTGGTGACGGCCTTTTCACCGGCAGCGATTTCCGCCTGCATCATCGCGACGATGTCAGGATCGATGGTGAGCTTCAGTTTCATGCTGGCCTCAGGTCCAGCGTCCAGATCAGCCGTTCCCGGTCGCGCAGCGGTTCTCCCTGGATCACATGGCTGTCGGCGCCGATGACGATTACGTCGCCCGAGCGCGGGGTGGGCAGGTCGGCCACGCGCACGTCGACCACCGTCGTGTCGCTGACAAAGCGCCCAGCACCGAAGTCGGTGATGCGATCCGGTGCGCGGCGGATGACGCGGATCGGGCGTTCCTCGGATGTGGTGGCCGAGATCCAGAGCGCCGGGGTCGCCATGGAGGCATGGGTGAAGATGCGATCCAGGGCTGCGGCAAAGACGGACATCGGTGCGCCCGTCAGTTCGAGCTGTGGATCCGTACGGCGAGGCGGGGCCGTTTGTTGACCGGCAGGATCGAGGCCTCGGTCATCACGTCGATCCAGCGGCCCTTCTCGTCGAGATGCTGGCGGGCGTAGAGCGGCAGGCCGATGGTGTTGGCGGTTTCCAGCAGGTTGGCCGGGCCGCCATAGGTGGTGAAGGTGTCCATCGTGCCGAGCGGGAAGGCGATGCCCTCGTTTGCCGGGACAAGCCGTTCGGTGGCCTTGGTCGAAAGGGTCACCGTGGCGGAATACTCCTCGAACAGGATGCCGCCGAAGGGGAAGTTGCGGCGCACATCCTCGCGTAGGGGCTGCGCGCCGGTGGCAGCGTAGAACTTGTATGCCTCCTCGGTCTTCGGATGCGCGATCAGCTTGTCGAAGAATTCGCGGCTGACGAGAGCATGCACGCTGGTCATGGCCTCGCCCAGGAGGTTGTCCTCGATGGCGCGCAGCACCTCGCGGACCTTGCCCTGCACGTTCGTTCCGGCAGTGCCCAACACGAAGTCCACAGAGATCTGCGCCAGGCCGAATTCGGTGAAGTAGTCGTAGAGGGTGGTCCCGGCCCCGTCCTTCACGATGCCGCGCAGCGCGTTCATCTCCATGTATTCGCGGGTCTGGGCGTGCTTCCGGCGCATGAGCATGAGCTTGCGGTTCATCACCTCGACAAGCGGATCGGCCGCGTCGAAGGCGCCGCCCAGCGCTGGCTGTCCCTGGATGTCGGCGGGGAGGACCACGTCGTCATGCGGGATCCACGGCAGGGCGAAGGACCGCATCGAGCGTCCCTCGCGCGTGCCGACGGTGGCCGGGCCGCCGAGGGGGACGGAGGGCAGAAGGCTGAGGACGCCTTCATACTGTTCGATGATGACGGACCGCTGACTGACCCCTTCGAAACGGAAGAGGCCGATCTGGGCGAGGCGGGTGTAGAGGTTGGGCAGGATGTTGATGGCCTGCGTCATCTCGGCCAGCGAATAGCCGCCAGCATCGAAGGGATTGCGGACGAGGGTCATAGTGGGACTCCGGGGGGATATGAAGGAATGGGCGAGGCCAACGGGTCAGGCGGCCGGTCGAGGCTGCGCGTCAGACGCCGTCGCGGGCGATGATGCCTGCGGCTGCCAGCTGGCCGATCTTGGTGGTGATCTTGGCCGCGTCGTCGACGGTGGCGTCGTAGGCGAGCTCTGCGCGCGAGACGATTGCCGGGCCGCGGACCAGAACGATACCGGTGGCGTCCGCGAGCGTGGCATCGACGGCATAGAGCAGCACGGCCGTCGCGGCCTCTGCGCCATCGGTGCCCGCGGCCGTCGAGAGGGTGTACTTGCCGCTGGCCGTGACTCTCCCCAGCACCGATCCGACCGGATAGGGCATGCCGGCGAGCAGCGTCACCACCTCGCGGGTATAGTTCGGGTTGACCTCGTATTTGAGGACATCGCCCATGCTGGGCGGTTCCGTCAGGACGGGCATGGTTCAGTCTCCACAATGTTGGGGGATGGATTGCGCCGGGATCAGCGCGAGGCAGCGGCCGATTTCTTCGCGGCGGCGACGATGGGGCTTTCCTTCGCACCCGCCGCGGGGGCGGTGGCGATGATGCCCGCGGCATCGCTGCGGGCGGCGAGATCGGCCAGGACCTTGACGCGCAGGGCTTCGGGCTTCACGCCCTTGGCGACCGCATCGGCTGCATCGATCTGTATGCCGAGGCGCGCGGCCTGCGCGCAGACCTGCGCGACTTCGGCCGCCTCGGCGCGGATCGCTTCGGGCGACATCGCGGCCGCCGCGCTTTGCGACGGCGCGACTGCCGCGGGCGCGGCAGGTTCCGGCGGGGTGCTGGCGGCAGGCGCGGCCGCAGGCTGCGCATGATCTTCGGGAGCAGAGGTCATCATCGGGCCCTTTCCTTTTGGGGTGGATGTGCCGCGGGGTGCGGCGGCGAAGGTTCGGAACGCGGTGACCGGATCGGCCAGCTCATCGGCGAGACCGGCGAAGACTGCCGCCTCCCCACGGAACACGGCGGCCTCGGTGCCCAGCGCCTGCAGCGTGTCCAAGCGCCGGCCACGACCTTCGGCGACGGTTTCGGCGAAGAGCTGGCGCAGGTCCTCCAACTCGCCTGCGATCCGGTCGCGGACGGCCTCGGGCAGGGGCTGATAAGGGTTCGCATCGACCTTGCGCGCGCCTGCATGGATAAGCGTGACGGCGATGCCCTTCTGATCAAGCGCCCCGCTCATGTCGCTGTGCATCGCCACGACGCCGATGCTGCCGACCGCACCGGTGCGCGGCAGGATGATCCGATCGGCCTGCGAGGCCAGCGCATAGGCGGCCGAGAGGGCGTGATCGGCGACGAAGGCATGGACTGGCTTGACCTGACGCGCGGCGCGGATGCGGTCGGCGAGGTCGAAGGCCCCCGCGACCTCGCCGCCGAAGCTGTCGATGTCGAGGGCTATGCCACGGATCGCCGGGTCCAAAAGAGCAGCCTGCAGCTGCGCCGCGATCCCTTCGTAGGATGTCAGCCCCGAGGATTGACCGATCCACGCCCCGCGATGCACCAGCGTTCCGGCGATTTCGATGACCGCGATCCCCTCGACGACGGCGAAGGGCTGGTCGCCATTCCTTGCCTGGCGGTTGGTCAGGTCGTCGCCAAAGAGCGACGCCCGGGCGGGCAGAGTGGCTGCATGCTCATCATCGGCCATGATCTCCAGCCCCTCGACGCTGATTTCTCTGCCGGTGATCCGCGGACCAAGGCCGGTAAGGAAGGCCAGCGCCTTGGCGGGATCGACCATCAGGGGCGTGTTGAACACGCGCTGGGCGATCTGCGTGTGATGCATCATGCGTCCTCCGCGTGCCGGGGTTCCCGGTCCTCGCCGTCGTCGTTCTCGCGCTGGTCCTGCTTGTCAGGGTCCGTTTCGTCGCCCTGATCCTCGCTGCCGCCACCGGCTGGCTGCGCCGGGGATCCCGGCCGCCGGAAGTCGAGGCCCAGCGCGGCCTCGCGTTTGCGTTCCGCGGCGATTTCCCGGTCGACCTGTTCGGCGTCATAGCCGCGTTCGGCGATGGCCTGCGTGCGGGATTTCAGGCCTGCTTCGATCTGCAGGATTTCGGCCGCGGCATCCTTGGCCGGGTCGATCCAGTCCCACTTGGTGGGGAGCCAGTCGCAGGCGAGGTATTGCCGCCGGTCGGTCGTATAGCCCGGCAGATCGATGGCCCCTGCCAGCACGGCCGTGTCCATCCAGCGCGTCCAGACGGCGCGGCAGAGCTGGTAGACGATGACCGAATGCTGGAAGGCCGAGATGCGGCGACGGAAGTCCACGAGCGCGATGCGCGTGTTGGAGAAGTTCCCTTTCGCCGTGTCGCCGGTCAGATAGCCATAGGGCACGCCCAGCGCCGCGCCGATCTGCAGAAGCGTGCGGTACTGGAACGGCTCGTAAGTGCTGCCCGAGTCCGGCGTTGATGGCGTGGTGACATCCTCGCCCGGGTCAAGCCGCACCACCTGTCCGGGTTCCACCTCGAGGTCGTCCTCGGCCGGGTCGAGGGCGGTTTCCGGGGCGGGCGACGTGATGAACATCGCAAACATCGCCGCGGTCTTCTTCCGCTCCAGTTCGGCGTCGTCGTAGAGGTCGAGGGTGAACAGCTTCACCACGGCCGCGGCAAAGCGCGACACGCCGCGCAGCTGGCCTGCCTCCACGGGGTCGAGGATATGGATCACCTCGGACGCGGGTACGCGCGCCGTCTCGCCCGCCAGCCCCGGATCGATCATGTCACCCGGATGGCGGCGCAGGAAGTGGTAGGCTACGCGGCGGCCGATCCCGTCGAACTCGATCCCTTGCCGGATCGACCCCGCACCGGGTAGCACGCGGGTCATGTCCTGGGGCAGCATTTCCGATGGCAGCATCTGCAGCTGCAGCGGCACCGTCAGTCCATCTTCGGGGCGGCGGGTGCGGATGCGCAGGAAGACTTCGCCCGCGAGGAACACTTCCCGCGCGGCCCGGCGCTGCAGGCCGAAGAAATCGGTCAAGCCTTCCGCATCCGCCTCGTCGGTCCAGGCGAGCCAGAGCTTCTGCAGCTCTTCCTTCTTCGCTGCGTCCGCGATCTTAGACGAGGGTTTGATCCCGTCGCCGACGACATGGTTGGCAAAGGCATCTACTGCGTTGGCGGCGTAGCCGTTGTTGCGGACAAGCCAGCGTGCGCGGGCCGTGATAGTCTCGCCGGAGGCGGCGATCAGCGTGTTCACATGCGCCCGGGTGGCCCGGAATCCGCGCATGCGCCGATGTGACTGCGCCGCGTCGAAGCCACCGATGATCGACCCGAGCCGCGCGCGGAAGGCGTCGAGGACCATGGTCACAGACCCTTCGTGGCGACGGTGCCCCAGCGGCGGCGACGCGGCGTGGCAGAGGCGGTGGCAATCCGTCCTTCCAGATCCCGGATCGCCGCAGCCAGTTCGGCGTCCGAGCCATAGGTCACGGTCTTTCCGTCGTAGCTGACGCTGCGCAGCCCGGCGAAGCGGGCTTCCTGCAGTGCCGTGAGCAGGGCCTGCATGCGTTCCAGATCCATCAGTCCCTCATGAAGTTCGGGGTGTAGGCCCGCCGCTTCCGGCGTGGCGTGGTCAGGGTTCCGGCCTTGGGCTGGGCCGGGTCGGGTGGTGTGGAGTCAGTCGGGATGGCTGCAGGCATGCGCGTTTCCACGCCCGCCTGTGTTTCGAGCCGCCGCCAGGTCGCCTCGTCCCACCGGTCGGCACCGAGGATCCATGCCGCGGCGCGGGCGTAGACCCGGCAGTCCAGCGCCTCGTTCCGCTCGCGCATCTTCTGCCAATCCTGGTGGGCATAGCCGCGCTTGTTGCGGATGGTGACCAGCTGTTCCGCCACCAGCTGCTTCAGCCATTCGGTGTCGGCCCAGCCGGGAAGGTGGATCGTGCCGGGGGCATCGAGCGCCCCGGTGGCGCGGTCCTCGTCCGAGGGCCGTTCGATCCGCAGGAAGCGGTAGGTCTCCGCCTTGAACGTCGCCGTGGCCACCGACCAGAGCCGCGCGCCGCGGCGCAGCCGTTTGCCGCCGATGGTCGCATCGACGAACGTCGGGCCAGAAACGGGGGCCGACCGGTTGAACCCTTCGAGGCCCTTCAGGGGCGCCACCTGTTCGAAGCCGACCTTCCGCGACCAGGCATAGACCGCCGCCGCCTCGTAGCCCGTGTCGATGCCAAGACGCGCCACGGTCATGAACGCGCCGTTTGCGTGCTGCCAGCTGCGCCCGAGCAAGGCTGTCAGCTTGTTCCAGGCGGCCGGATCGTCAGGCCCGCCTGGAATGACGATGTGATCGACAAGCCAGCTTTCCAGCCCCCGGCCCCAGGCCCAGATATCGACCTCGATGCGGTCCTTCTGCACATCTGCCCCGGCGGTCAGGAACAGCCCGGCCATCGGCACGGTTCCCGCCTTCCACGCCTCGCGCCGATCCGCCAGCCGCTGCCATTCCGGCGCGTCGCCGCTTTCGACCCATGTCTCGCCCAGAAGCGTGTTGCGCGCGGCGCGCAGCGTCTCGTCCGACCCTTGGGCCGCCAGCCATTCCCGCGCGACGTCGGACCAGCTTTTCCAGCCGAGCGGCGAATAGAGCGCCGAGAGGTGGAAGCCGATTGCCTTCGGATCCCTGGAAACCGCCGTCGCCCGCCATTCGCCGCGGGCGAGCATCTCTGTCTTGTGGTGCTCGGCGATGGGGCGCTCGCATCCCTCGCAATGGTAGGCCGCCGTTTCCGGCTTACCCTTCGCCCAGCGCAGCCGGTCGAACTGCAGCCATTGCATGGCGCCGCAATGCGGGCAGGGGACGAAGTAGCGCCGCTGGTCGGAAGCCTCGAATTCCCTCTCGATCCGGGACAGCCCCCGGATCGTCGGGGTCGAGACCATGAACACCTTGCGCCGGTGTGAGAAGGTGGTGGTCCTCGCCTCGGCCAGCGTGACCGGATCGCCTTCCTCGTCGGCCGAGGCCGGATAGGCATCGACCTCGTCGAGGAACACATAGCGCGCGGGCATCGACCGCAGGCCGGTGGCCGAGTTGGCCCCGGTCAGCACCAGGATGCCGCCGGGAAATTCCTTCGACAGCATCGAATTTCCGGCATCGCGCGACCGGGCCGGGTTCACCCGCTCGCGCAGCGCCGGACTGTCCGCGATCAGCGGGTCCAATCGGCCACGCGACGTCCGCTTTGCCAATTCCAGGCTCGGCAGCACTGCCAGCATCGGCCCCGGCGCGTGGTGGATGACAAAGCCGATCCAGTTGTTCCCGGCCTCGGTCGCGCCCACCTGCGCGGCCTTCATGAAGGTGATGCGCTGGGCGGGATGGCCAGGTGACAGCGCATCCATGATCTCGCGCAGGTACGGCGCGCGGGCGGTGCGATAGCGCCCCGGCTCGGCCGCGCCGCGCGAGGACAACCAGCGATGCTGATCCGCCCATTCCGACACGGTCAGGTTCGGATCGGGGCGCAGCCCCTGACGCCAGACCCGCAGCAGGTCTTCAGCGCCGTCGAAGCCGAGGTCGAGGTCGGCCGTCAGGTCATTGTCATCGTCCGGCCCTTCGCTTGCGCTCCGGGCATTCGTCCCTCGCAAAGGTCCACTGGACCTTTGCGTTTCTTTGTCACGAAACCGGTCCTCATCATGCAAGCGAGACCCGGAGGTCGGCGAGTGCGTCGAGCTGTTCGCGGACATGGGCTTCCAGCACCCTCTGCATGATCGCGGTCTCGATCGTCACCGATGCCCCGGATTGCCGTTCCACCTCCGCCATGATCTGCGCCGCCATCAGCGCGGCCACCCGTCCGGGCCAGGTGACCCAGACATCCCGTTCCTGCCGCGCCAGGCGAAACACCAGCGTTTCCGCCCGGGCCCGGTCGACCAGCGTGCCCTTCTTCTTCTGGACGGCCAGTTGGCGCTCCTGCGCCGCGTAAACCGTCAGCGCCGTGCGCGCCTTGATATACGAAGTCGTGTCCCCGGGGCCGCTGGCCAGCCCATCGCCACCAAGAGACCGGCGTTGCTGGTCGGGGTCCGTCATTTCCGCCCGCAGCACGTCCGAGGCCGCGGCGTTGATCGACCCGTCGTCATGGACCACTAGCCGCCCGTTCTTGCGCGCCTTCTGCACCCCGCCGCGGGACAGGCCGGAATGGGCTGCGTACTCGCGTTCGCTCATGCCTTTCATGGCGAGGATAATCCGATCAAGCGCATGATATCGCTTGGTATTCAGTTGATTGATGCGCGCGACAGAGCGAGTCTGATCACAAGGAAACGATGCAACTCACCGAAGGATGCCACCGCCATGACCACCCGCCGCGCCCCCGACAGTGAGACCGCTCCCGCCACCGGTTCGAGGGAGCGGTAGAACAAAGCCCCCGACGCCTTCATCGCCGCCAAGGCAGAGATCGATGTGATGCTGGAGCAGCTGAAGGCGCTCAGCGCGGACCATTTCGAATTTGATCCGGACGCCATCAACTGGGGTGCCGTCGGATCACTCAACAGCGTTGCCGCCGATCTGCGCAAGATCACTGACTTCCTCTTTGGCGAGGGTGAACACGCCGCCTGACGCGCCCACACGGCGCGACGGCCGCCCCGTCAGCACGACGGGGCTTGTCTCCGTAGAAGGCCCGCACAGCGCGCGCCCAGTGCCACGGAGGCCCCGATGACCACCCCGTCCGACACCCAGTCCCTGATCCTGTCCCGCGCCGCGACCCGGCCGGGGAACCTCGCCCTGCCTCTGCCCGAGGGGCTGGTCGGCGCCGCCGCCAATATGGTGGTCGGCAAGATGATCGCCCGCGGCTGGCTCGAGGAGGTCGAAGCCAACCTGCGGCGCGGCGAGCCGATGTGGCGCGAGACCGGCGACGGCCACGGCACCACGCTGATCGCCACCGAGGCCGGGCTGGAGGCCATCGGGATCGAGCCGGTGGTGGCGAGCGCCGTTGCCAGCGCGCGGAAGGCGAAGTCAAAGCATGAGGTGGAACGGAACCCAGACGACGCCGACACCGCGAAACACGTCGCCATCCGTGGTGGCACGAAGCAGGCGCAGATCATCGCCATGCTCCAGCGCCCCGAAGGCGCGACGGTTGCCGAGATGGTCGAGGCGACTTCTTGGCAATCGCACACAGTCCGGGGCTCGATCTCGGGCGTGCTGAAGAAGAAGCTGGGCCTGCTCATCATCGCCGAGAAGGTCGAGGGAAGGGGGACGGTTTATCGGATGGGGTGAGCTTGCGGCGGGTCCGAAGCCTCTAACCTTGCTTCATCCAAGCACCGTGGCGATTGCATCTCTCAGGGCCACGTCTCTTGGATCGGGTTCCACCCCTGTCCCCATCCGGTTCATCACATAGCCATAACCAAGCTCGATCTCAGGGTCGGCAAATGCCATCGAACCACCTGCACCGGGTGTTCCGAAGGCCGATGGCGATCCGATGGGCAAGCCGTAAAACGGCTTCATGAAGCCAAGCGAATACGAGATGTCGGTGGTAAGGCACATGTCCCTGGTCCCGCCCTCGGGCGGGATCGCCGGCGCCTTCAATGCTTCCAGCGTGTCGCGGCGGATTCCCAACCTTTTGCCGCCGGTCGCAAATTCTCCGTAGAGTTTCGCCAGCGCGCGAGCAGTCCCAACGCCACCTCCGGAAGGAACCTCCAGATCACGCGCATAGACAGTGTCCCTGTCTACGGCGATCATCGTTCCGGGGTTCACCATGGTCGAGCGGAAGACATGGCTCCAGGGGTTCAGAACCTTCGGGATCATGGCCAGAGGTAGCCCCAGTATGGAAGCCACGATGCCTGGAGTCTGTATCGGCGCGAGGCGGTCGTCCGGGATGTCTGGCGGCAAGCGGATATAGAACTCAGCCCCCAGGGGATCGGCAAGGTCCTCCTTGAGAACCTGACCAAGCGTTCGGTGTTGCGGATCCACACGTCGGATCAATTCACCTTCGTAAAAGCCCAGCGACATGATGTGATAGGCGTAGTGCTGCCCGGGTGGCCATTCCGGTCGTTCAGCCTCCATGATCCGGGCCAGTCGGTCGAAATCCGCGATGACCTCTCGATCGACCTTCTGGTGGAAGGCATGCAGCCCGGCCTGGTGGGACAGCAACTGCCGTATGGTAATCTCGGCCTTTCCGTTCCGAGCGAATTCGGGCCAGTATTCTGCAACCCGTGCCTCATAGTCGATCCAGCCGCGCGAATGGGCATAGGCCATGACAAGGCCCGCGATGCCCTTGGTAGCGGAGAAGACGACGACCATCGTATCGCTTTTCCAGGGAGCGCCAGTCGCCGGGTCGCGTAGCCCACCCCAGAGGTCGACAACCAATTCGCCGCGATGCTGCACCGCAACTGCCGCGCCGACTTCCCCGCCAGCGTCGAAATTCCTGCAGAATGCCGCGCGAACAGGTTCCCACCCGGCGGCGACGTGACCCGAAATCTCATGCTTGGTCATCTGGGCCTGCACTCCGCATGAGGCTGCAGAACAGTCTGGTCCAATCGGCGTCGACGGATCATCGATTTCGATTATTGACGGTAGGTTATTCAGGCATGGAGCGGCCACCTCCCGCAAGCCAGTTCTTTCAAACCATTGCCTCCCCGCGCCGACGCCCGATGGCGTGGTGCCGATCTCCGGATGCCCCGGCCCTGAACGCTACCGAACTCACAGATATGGTCCGGTGGCGGGCTCACACAGTTCGCGGGACGAATTCGGGCGCGCTGATGAAGCTGCTCCTTCTTGCAGTACTGCGTGGCAGGCAACTACGCTGCCGCTAAATGGAGTTGACCGCTTTGCACAAGCTATCCCATCAACAGGCCGGAACCCTCGGAGAACTGCTTGCCTTGGCGAAGCTGAACACGCTTGGGCTTGCCGCCTACATCAGTCCCGAAGGCGCGCCGGGGCACGATCTGATCGTGGTCGTCCACGGTGAGGCGAAATCCATCGAGGTAAAGACCCGACAGTTCCTGGAACGCCCCACCGAAATTACTCGTTGGCCCGTCGACCTGGGTACGAAGGGTGAAGCCGATTTCTTTCTCTTCGTGGAACTCGACCTGAGAACGATCACGCCGACCTTTTTCCTGCTGACTAACGCACAGGCTCGCGAAACTCATCGGATCAGTTCTGGAATGGGGAACTGCTATCCCGCGCATGTCCGAAAACTGGTCAAGCGGAACGATTTCGCCCCACTGCTCGCCGTTATCTAGAGGCGAGGCTCTCGATCAATCCGGACGCTTCGTTGCCTTTCTCCCCGTCGCCATCTCCCACCGTCGCACCGCGACGTCGCAGTAGACAGGGTCCAGCTCCACCGCAAAGCAGCGCCGCCCGGTGCGCTCAGCCGCGATCAGTTGGGTGCCGGAGCCGCAGAAGGGTTCGAATACCAGGTCGCCGGGGTCGGTGAAGGCTTCCAGCACCGCCTCGACCAGCGCCACCGGGAACACGGCCGGGTGCGATCCGGCCGCACCCAGCCCGCCCTTGTGACGCATGATGCGGAACACGCTGTCGGGGATGCGGTGGCTCTGGATCGCGTTGCCGAAGCCGGTCTTGCGATGGACCATGCCGTCGGCCCCGCGCAGGCCGCCGCCGCCGAGGGTCTCGCCCGCGTGCTTGCTCTCGACCGTCTTGTTCGGCTTCCGGGGCTGGCGGTTGAAGTGGAAGATGAACTCGTGCGACGGCGCCAACCGCCCGTTCCAGTCGCCGGGCAGGCCGGGCCCCTGGTCCCAGACATACCAGCCAAACCGCCGCCAGCCCTGCGCGCGCATCCAGTCGACCCAGCTGTCCCAATACGGGATCCATTCGCCATCGCGATGGACGAGGCCGAGGTTCACCAGCAGCTGGGCATCGGCGGTGACGGGCGCCGCCGCGAACACGCCCTGCATCAGCGCATCCCAATCGCCGACCTTTTCCTTCGCCGTGCCATAGTCGCGTTGCTGGGCATAAGGCGGGGAGGTGAACAGCACTGATGCCTGCGCCCCGTCCATCAGCCGCGCCACCACACCAGGGTCGGTCGCATCGCCGCAGATCAGCCGGTGATCGCCCAGCGCCCAGATGTCACCCGGCCGGGTGATCGGGTCGGCCGGGGCCTCGGGGATGGTGTCGGCAGTGTCATCGTCAATGGCCGCGCGGTCGTCGGCATCGTGCAGGAGGGCATCGAGCTCGTCCTCGGGGATCCCGATGAGCCCGAGGTCGAAGTCTTCGGCGATCAGTCCGCGCAGTTCCTCGAGCAGCAGTGCCTCGTCCCACCCGCCCAGTTCGGTCAGCTTGTTGTCTGCGATCCGATAGGCCCGGCGCTGCGCCTCGCTCAGATGCCCGAGCACGATCACCGGCGCCTCGGCCAGACCCAGCTGGGCCGCGGCCAGGACGCGGCCGTGACCCGCGATCAACTCGCCATCGGCGGCGACGAGGCAGGGGACGGTCCAGCCGAACTCGACCATGCTGGCAGCGATCTTCACCACCTGGTCGGCGTCATGGGTCTTGGCGTTCCGGGCGTAGGGGTGGAGGCGGGCCAGTGACCAGTGTTCAATCCGGCCGGGCAGGAGGGGCGCGTTCATGCGGCGAACCGCTTGGCTTTCAGGGCTGCGAAGGTTTCGCCGGTTTCCGCTAAAACAGCCTCCTGACCCGTGAAGGACTGCCAACGCTCGATGGCGACATCGACGTAGGTGGGGTTCAGTTCCACGCCGAAGCAGACCCGGCCCGTGGTCTCGGCCGCGATCAGCGTGGTGCCGGATCCCATGAACGGCTCATAGACCGCCTGGCCGGGGCTGGAGTTGTTCAGGATCGGGCGGCGCATGCATTCGACCGGCTTCTGCGTGCCGTGGACCGTGTCAGCGTCCTGATCCCGGTTGGCGATCTGCCACAGCGTCGTCTGCTTGCGGTCCCCTGCCCAGTGACCCTTGCCCTTGGTGCGGACGGCATACCAGCACGGTTCGTGCTGCCAGTGATAATCGCCACGGCTGAGGACCAGCCGATCCTTGGCCCAGATGATCTGCGACCGGATGGCGAAACCCGCGGCCGCCAGGCTGTCGGCCACGGTCCCCGCATGCAGCGCGCCATGCCAGACATAGGCGACGTCGCCTGGGAACAGCGCCCATGCCTCGCGCCAGTCGGCACGGTCGTCGTTCAGCACCTTGCCGGTGCGTTTGGTCTTCGCCGCGCCCGCCTGGTTGCGCCAGGAGGGATCATACTCCACGCCATAGGGCGGATCGGTGACCATCAGCAGGGGGCGCACATCACCCAGCAGCCGTCCGACCACATCGGCCGCGGTGCTGTCGCCGCAGATCAGCCGGTGCGCGCCCAGCTGCCAGAGGTCGCCCGGCACCGAAACCGGTGTGACTGGCAGTTCCGGAACCTCGTCCTCGCCTTCAACCGGGCCGTCTCCGCCCAGCGCCTCGGGATCCCGGAGCAATGCGTCGAGGTCATCGTCGCTGATGCCCAACAGCGTCAGGTCGAAATCCTCGGCCAAGAGCCCTGCGATCTCGTCGCGCAGGATCGCCTCATCCCATTCGCCCAGTTCCGTCAGCTTGTTGTCGGCGATCCGGTAGGCCCGGCGCTCCGCTTCATCGAGATGGCTGAGCCGGATCACCGGCACCTCGGTCAGCCCGAGCATGGTCGCAGCCAGCACGCGGCCATGGCCCGCGATCAGCTCGCCATCGTCCGCCACCATGCAGGGAACGGTCCAGCCGAACTTGGCCATACTGGCGGCGATCTTCGCCACCTGGTCGTCGCCATGCACCTTGGCATTGCGGGCATAGGGGCGCAGCCGGGCAATCGGCCAAGACTCAACCTGGCTCGGGGCAAAGACGAGGTCCATGGGATGGGGTTCGGGATGTGGGGGAGGGAAATGAAAAGCGCCCGCGAGGGGGTTCCTCCGGGCGCAATTCTTCGATGATCAAGGGGTAGGTCAATGGGGGCAGGTCTGTCAACCGGAAAAATGAAGCGGATTCAACAGCTTCTAACGAATTGGCTTCCCGTGGTGGCTCTTGGCCACCTAGGCTCCAGACTCATTGATCGTCAAAGCCAGAACATGACGGTTGCGGCGAGAGCGACGGCGGACAGGAAGGTCGTGGCGCATCTGTCGTAGCGTGTGGCGATGCGGCGCCAGTCCTTCAATCTGCCGAACATGATCTCAATCCGGTGGCGGCGGCGATAGCGCCGCTTGTCGTATCGAACTGGCTTGCCGCGGGACT
>NZ_JAEACP010000037.1 GCF_015999335.1 Tabrizicola soli
CCGCGATCTCGTCGAAAGGGTTCATCGACATCTTCACGTTCGCCAGGTCAACTCCAGACCCGTCCGCCTTGACCCGAACCTTCACGTTGTAGTCGATCACCCGCTTGACCGGGACCAGCACCTTCATGAAACGATCTCCCTGACTTTGAACCTTTCGGGCACGGCCGTGGCTGCGCCGTTGCGACCATGCCACCTGCGCCAGGTTGGCCGGGTCTGTGCAGTGCCACAGCAGGCAATGTTGCACTTGACACAATCTGCGTTGAGAGGCCGCATTTCCCTTACGCTGCGCCGGGTCTTGAGGGTTGCGGCACGACGATCTCGGCGCCGCGGGCGCGGATGGCCCCGGCCAGATCCTTTTCCGGCATCCGGTCCGACACCAGCGCGCTGACCTGCGACCAGTCGGCATAGCGCGACGGAAAGCGGCGGTTGAACTTGGAGCCGTCGGCCAGGATCATGCATTTCTCGGATCGCCGGATCATGCAGCGATAGACGTCCGACCCTTCGAGCAGGGCATCGCTCGCGCCCTCGGCCCCGATGCCGCTGGCGCCCAGGATGCACCAGTCGGCGCTGTAATGTTGAAGGAATTCGACGGTCTGAACCCCGTGCATCGCCCGCTCGCCGGGGTGGAAGACGCCTGGAGCCATCACGATGGTCAGGCTTGGATTGGTTTCAAGCGCGGGGATCACGCCGAGGGAATGCACGATTACCGTGAGGTCCTGGCATTCGTTGGCGATCTGCCGCGCCGCGTGAACGGTGGTGGCGCCCGACCCCAGCATGATCGTCTGGACGTCGCCCAGCAGATCCCGGGCGAGACGCGCGATCAGTTTGCGTTCCTCGACCAGCAGGTCGTTGCGCTGGTCTACGTTGGTTTCCGGCCCGTGGCGCAACAGCGCGCCGCCATAAAGCCGGTCGACCAGACCGAGGTCGGTCAGTTCCTGAAAGTCGCGGCGGATCGTTTCGCGCGTGACGTTCAGCGTGGCCGCGATCTCGCTGATGCGGAGCGTCGGCTGTTCGCTCAGCAGCGCAAGTATCTCCTTGTGACGCAAAGGTTTCTTAGACACAGATCCGATCCTTTCCGCCCGTTCCATGGCTAACTTTCATGATTGGCCCCACGACGCAAGGCCGGTCGCCGGGCGGGATTGCGTTGGTTTGACCATGTCGCGTCCCGACCTATCTTCGCAGAAATTGTGGCATATGCAACATTATCTATTGCTAAGAGCAACAATAATCGGCTTCATTGATGTTGCGAATCGCACCAGAAACAGCATCCGGGGATATGCGCCATGGTTGACCAGCTGTTGGAGAACGCCGCGACTCTCGCCCGCATCGCCAGGCTGGCCTGCTTTGCCGGCGAGGTGCGGACGCGCCCCCTGATCGGCGGATTGTGCAACACGAACTTCGTGGTCGCCGACGACAGGGGCGAGTATGTCGTGCGGATCGGCGGCGACATCTGGGTGCACGGGATCGTCCAGGCCTCGGTCCAGAATGCGATGCGGGCGGCCGGCGATATCGGCGTCACGCCGCACCTGGTGTACGCCGAGCCGGGGCTGGTCGTCACCGACTTCATCCACGGGCGGCCGCTGGTCGCGGCGGATATCGACGACGAGGCAATTCTCGGCGGCTGGGTGGCGCGCCTGCGCGAGCTGCACACGGGCGGACAGGCCGTTTCGGGGGCGATCGTGCACTTCTCCGGGATCCAGGCCTCGCGCCACTATCTGCGCTTCTGCCGGCAGCATGGCAGCACCGTCGGCGGGCTGGATGCGCTCGGCCCCGTGATCGACGCGCTGGAGGCGCGGGTCGGCCCCTATGTCCCGGTCTTTACCCACAACGACGTGGTGCCGCAGAACACGATGGTCGACACGGCGGGTCGAGTGCATCTGATCGACTGGGATTATGGCGGCTTTGGCCATCCCTGGTTCGACGTCGCGGGCCTTGCCACCAATGCCGACGCCACGCCTGATCATGAGGACCGGATCATCGAGCTCTACGCGGGCGAGGTGACGGAGGCCCTGCGCGAGCGGTTCCGGCTGTTCAAGGTCATCGTCAACCTGCGCGAATACCTGTGGGGCATCGTCCAGGACCTGTCGTCCAGCCTCGACGCCGCCATCGTCAGCGCGGGGATGAGCGCCCTCTACCCCGGCGAGACGCCCGGTTTCTCGGGCTATGCCGACATGAACCGCCGGCGGTTCGAGGCCAGCCTCGAGGCCTATCGCCGCCGTCACCCCTGAGCGCCCCGAAGCGCCCCGTCATCAATCCAGGAACATACGGAATGCCCAGCGAATTTCCCACCCAGGCCAGGATCGTCATCATCGGAGGCGGCATCATAGGCTGTTCGACCGCCTATCATCTGGCCAGCATGGGCGTGACGGATGTCGTCCTGCTGGAGCGGAACAGGCTGACCTCGGGGTCGACCTGGCACGCGGCGGGCGCGATCGGGCAGCTGCGGTCCAGCGCGAACATCACGCGGCTGCTGGGCTATTCGGTCGAGCTGTACGACCGGCTTGAGGCCGAGACCGGCCAGGCTACCGGCTGGGTCCGCAACGGTTCGCTGCGATTGGCCCGGACCGATGCGCGGCAGGCGGAATTCGAACGCGCGGCGACGACGGCGCGGTCCTTCGGATTGCGGTTTGACATGATCGGCCCGGACGACGTGCAGAAGATGGTGCCGATCCTGGATCTGGCGGGGATCAAGTCGGCGGCCTTTGTCCCGAGCGACGGGGTGGGCAACCCCAGCGACATCACCATGGCTCTGGCCAAGGGCGCCCGGATGAAGGGGGTGCGCGTCATCGAGGATTGCCAGGTCACCGGGATCGAAACCGCGAACGAGACGGTCACCGCCGTCGTCACCGCACAGGGGCGCATCGCCTGCGAGGTGGTGGTGAACTGCGGCGGCATCTGGGCACCGGAGCTGGGCCGGATGGCCGGGGTCAACGTGCCCCTGCAGCCCGCCTATCACCAGTATTTCGTGACCGAGAAGATCGAAGGCCTGACCCGTCACATCCCGACGATCCGCGATCCCGACTTCCTGACCTATTTCAAGGAGGATGTGGGCGGGTTGCAGATCGGCGGGTACGAGTTCAACCCCATCCCGTTTGACGTGCCGCGCATCCCCGACGGTCACGAGTTCAAGCTGATGGAGCCGGACACCGAGCATTTCGAGCCGCTGCTGCTGAACGCGATGAAGCTGGTTCCCGCCTTGGGCGAGGTCGGGGTCAAGACCTGGTTCAACGGGATCGAGGCCTTTACCGAGGACGGGATGTTCATCCTGGGCGAAGCGCCCGAGGTGCGGAACTACTTTGTCGGGGCGGGGTTCAACGCATTCGGCATCGCCTCGGGCGGCGGCGCCGGCCGGGCGCTGGCGGAATGGGTGCTGGAGGGCGAGCCGTCCTTTGACCTGTGGAGCGCCGACATCCGCCGCTTCGGCGGTCATCACCGCTCGCGCCGGACGGTCATGGCGCGGTCGCTGGAGGGGCAGGCGGGGCATTATGCGATGGGTTGGCCCCATCTTGAGACGACGGCCGCCCGTCCGCTGCGGCGCAGCCCGCTTTACGGGGTGCTGAAAGAGGAAGGTGCGGTCTTCGGTGCGAAACTGGGCTGGGAACGGCCGAACTGGTTTGCGCCGAAAGGGGTGGCCCCACAGGACGAGCTGACCTTCGACCACCCGAACTGGGTGCCGCATGTCGCGGCCGAGCATCGCGCCGTGCGCGAGCGGGCGGGCCTGTTCGACCAGAGCTCTTTCGCCAAGTTCATGATCGAGGGCCCCGACGCCGAGGCCGAGCTGCAACGGCTCTGCGCCAGCAACATGGCGCGCAAGACCGGGGCGGTCATCTATACCCAGATGCTGAACAGGCGCGGCGGGATCGAGGCCGACGTGACCTTCTGCCGTCTGGGACCGAACCGCTATTACATGGTGACGGGCACCGGCTATGGCACGCATGACGCGACGCATCTGCGCCGCAACCTGCGGTCGGAGGCGCGGGTGACGGTGGCCGAGGTGACATCGGCCTATTCCACCCTGTCGGTCATGGGCCCGGCGTCCCGCGACATCCTGCAACCCCTGGCCGAGGACGACCTGTCGAACGCGGCCTTCCCCTTTGCCACCTGCCGGCAGATCTTTGTCGCCGGCGCGCCGGTGATCGCGGTCCGCGTCACCTTTGTGGGCGAACTGGGCTGGGAGCTGCACGTTCCGACCGAATATGCCCTGACCCTGTACGAAGCGATCCACCGGCAAGGCGAAGGCCATGGCCTGGCGAATGCAGGCTATCGCGCGATCGACTCGCTGCGTCTGGAAAAGGCCTATCGCATCTGGTCCGCCGACATCGGCCCCGATTTCACCCCCTATGAGGCCGGGCTTGGCTTTGCCGTCCGGCTGGACAAGGGCAGCGATTTCCTGGGCCGTGACGCCCTGCTGGCCGCCCGGGATCGGCCGCTGTCCCGCCGCCTTGTCACTCTGAGCGCCGACCCCTCGGTCGTGCTGCTGGGGCGCGAGACGATCTATCGCGACGGCCAGCGCATCGGCTGGCTGTCCTCGGGCGGGCTGGGCCACACGGTCGGGCGTGCGATCGGGCTGGGATACCTGCGAACGAACGACGGGCTGGACGACGATGCGGCCCTGCTGGCCGGAACCTACGAGCTTGAGGTCCGCACCCGACGCCTGCCCGCGACACTGCATCTCGAACCGCTCTACGACCCGGCAGGCGTACGCGTCCGGGGCTAGGGACGACCAGTCAGACCACCAACAAAAAACGGATCACAACAGGGAATATCGCGATGAAGAGAGGACTGACCACACTGTCGGCACTGTTTCTGGGCACATTCGTGGCCGGAACGATACCCGCTTTGGCCGAGGATTCCGCCGATCCGATCAAGTTCGTCCTGAACGACTGGACCGGGCAGCTGATCTCGGCCCAGATCATGGGCGAGGCGCTGAAACGCGAGGGCCTGAACGTCGAATATGTCCAGGCGGATGCCATGGCCCAGTTCGTGGGCATGAAGTCCGGCGATCTGCATGTGGCGATGGAGGTCTGGGCGACGACGCAGTCGGATGTGCTGAACGAGGCGGTGGCCTCGGGCCAGGTCGAGAACCTGGGTGAAAGCGGGATGCAGGCCAAGGAGGAATGGTGGTATCCGCTGTACATGAAAGAGGCCTGTCCCGGCCTGCCGAATTGGGAGGCCCTGCTGGAGCCTGACTGCGTGGCGGCCTTCTCGACGCCGGAAACTGCGCCGAAAGGCCGGTATCTTGGCGCCCCCGTGACCTGGGGCGGGTTCGACGAAGAACGGGTGGAAGCCTTGGGCCTGGACTTCGAGGTGATCCACGCCGGAACGGATGCCGCCCTGTTCGCCGAGCTGGAATCCGCCTACCAGCGCAGTGCGCCGATCATCCTGTGGATCTATACGCCGCACTGGGTGCCGGCAGTCTATGAGGGCGAGTATGTCGAGTTCCCGCCCTTCACCCCGGAATGCTATTCGGAAGAGCGCTACGATTGCGGCAAGCCGACCGGACCGATCTGGAAGGCTGCCTGGACCGGCCTGGCCGAGAAATGGCCGACCGCGCATACGGCGATCAGGAACTTCCAGCTGTCTTCCGAGGAAAGCAACGAGCTGATCCGCAGGGTCGATGTCGAGAAAGAGCCTTTGGAAAAGGTCGTTGCCGAATGGCTTGATGCCAATGAGGCGCGCTGGAAGGCCTGGATGCAGTGACGGCACGCGGCCCAGGCCCTGGGGTCCGGGCCGCCCCTGCATGACAGGAGTTCCGATATGTCGAAGACCACCGCCCCAGTGCAGCGCCGGACCAAATTGTCCTGCAGCGAGATCTGGAAGCTATACGGGCCGAACGCGGACCGACCCGCCGCCAGCCGTGACGAAGTGGAAAGCCGCGCCGCCAACGGCCGCTGCTTTGCCGCGCTGAGCGATGTCAGTCTGGATATCGGCGAAGGCGAGATCTTCGTCGTCATGGGCCTGTCGGGGTCGGGCAAGTCGACGCTGCTGCGTTGTCTGGCGCAACTGGTCGAACCGACCTTCGGCAATGTCGAACTGGACGGCCGATCCCTGACCCGCATGGGGCAGGCCGAACTGCGCGAGGTTCGCCGCCACGACATGGGCATGGTGTTCCAGCATTTCGGCCTGCTGCCGCATCTGACGGTGGCGGGCAATGTCGCCCTGCCGCTGAAGATCCGTGGCGAAAAAGCCGAAAGCCGGGACCATGCGGTCGCAACCGCGCTGGAGCTGACCGGCCTTGCCGCGATGGCGGATCGCCTGCCGGCCCAGTTGTCCGGCGGGCAGCAGCAACGCGTCGGCCTGGCCCGCGCACTGGCCGTCGGCCCGGGTCTGCTGTTCCTGGACGAGCCGTTCTCGGCGCTGGATCCGCTGATCCGGCGCGAGTTGCAGGACGAGCTGATCCGGCTGCAGGCGGGATTGCACAAGACGATGGTCTTTGTCACCCACGACTTCTCCGAAGCGGTGCGCGTCGGCGACCGCGTGGCGATCATGAAGGACGGCAGGCTCCGTCAGGTCGGGACGCCCGAGGATATCGTTCGCCAGCCGGCCGACGATTATGTCCGCAATTTCGTCGCCGGCGTTGACCTGACCCGGGTCATCCGTTGCGCCACCGCGGCCCGCCCGGCCAGCCGGAGCGACTATGCCCATGCCGTTTCCGGTCAAGGCCGCCTGTCCGATGCCGCCGAAACGCTGATGGCCGCCGGGGGCGGGCCCATCGCCGTTCAGGGCGAGGACGGGTCTCTGATCGGCGAGATCGACCTGCATGCCGTGCTTGCCGCCGTGTCCGGCAAAAGCCTGGCCGGAGAGCCGGCATGACCCGCTTTCGGCCTCGCGCGATCTGGTTGCTTCTTCCGGCGGCCGTGGCCGCGCTGTGGATCGCGCAGCAGTTTTCCTGGGCCACGCGCTTTCCCAAGGCCTGGGAGCTACCCGTCGCGAAGACCGTGTCGAAAAGCGCAGCGGTGGTGACAGACAACCTGAGCTGGCTGACCCGGCTATTCGCCACGGCGATCGAAGTGCCGATGACCCTGGTCGTCGCCCTCCTGTCCGAAGGCGGCGCGCTGACGCTGGGCGGGTTCGCGCTGGATCTGCCGCCGCTGTCGTGGAGCGGCCTTGCGCTGGCGGTGGTCTGGCTGGGTTGGCGGACCGGCGGCCCCGGGCTGGCGCTGCTGCAGGCGCTGGGATGCGCCTATCTGCTTTTCTTCGGCCAGTGGTCGGCGGCGATGCTGACGCTCGCCTCGGTCGTCATCGCGGTGCCCTTTGCCCTGGGTGCGGGGGTCGTGCTGGGGATCGTTGCCTGGCGGATGCCGCGGCTGGACCGCTGGCTGGTCACGCCGGTGCTGGACCTGATGCAGACCGTCCCCGCCTTTGCCTATCTGGTGCCGACGCTGGTGCTGTTCGGCTTTGGCCCGGTTTCGGCGCTGATCGCGACGGTGATCTTTGCCCTGCCGCCGATGGCGCGGGTCACGACGCTGGCCCTGTCGCGGCTGCCGGGGGCGATCACCGATCTGGCCGCGATGATGGGCTGCACGCGGGGACAGGCGCTGTGGCGGGTGCTGCTGCCGGCCGCAATGCCGATGCTGCTGGTCGGGCTGAACCAGACGGTGATGATGACGCTGAACATGGTCATCATCGCCTCGATGATCGGGGCAGGGGGGCTGGGCTTCGACGTGCTGCTGGCGCTGCGCCAGCTGGACATCGGCCGCGGGCTGGAGGCCGGTGCGGCAATCGTGGTGCTGGCGATCATGCTGGACCGTCAGGGGCGTGTCCTGGCCTCGGGCTGGAGCCGCGGGCAGGCCGTGTCCCGGCGGCGGGGCCTGGGGCTGGTGCTGGTCCTTGGCGCGCTGCTGGGCACGACGCTGCTTGGCCAGATCCATGCCCCGTTGCGCGCCTTTCCGGAAAGCTGGCAGGTCACCACGGGGTCCACGATGGACAGCCTTGTCGCCTGGCTGAACGTCAACTTCTTCGACACGATCGAGGCGGTCCGGGTCTTTCTGCTGATGAACCTGATGAACCCGATCCGGATCGCCCTGGCCAGCGCGCCCTGGCTGGGGGTGATGACCATCGTGGCGATGCTGGGCTGGGTCCTGGGCGGCTGGCGGCTGGCAGTCCTGGGTCTGGGGGTCGGCGGTTTCTGTCTGGTCACTGGCCTGTGGGACGAGACCATGACGACGATCTACCTGTGCCTGACGGCGGCGATCCTTTCGGTCTCGCTCGGCGTTCCTCTGGGCATTGCGGGGCATCGCTGGCCGCGTTTCGGCAAGCTGCTGACCCTGGCAGTCGAGCTTTTGCAGACCATGCCCAGCTTTGTCTACCTGATCCCGGTCGTCATGCTGTTACGGGTGGGCGACGTATCGGCCATGATCGCCATCGTCGCCTTCGCGGTGACGCCAGTGATCCGCTACACGATGGCGGCGTTCGAGGCGGTTCCCCCGGCCCTGACCGAGGCCGGAACGGTGATGGGCTGCACTTCGGGGCAGATGCTGCGCCATGTGCAACTGCCGGTGGCGCTGCCCACCATCCTTTTGGGCATCAACCAGTGCTTCCTGTTCTCGCTGGCCATGGTGGTGATCACCGCCCTGGTCGGAACGCGGGACCTTGGCCAGAAGGTCTATATCGCCCTGACCAAGGCCGATGTCGGATCGGGACTGGTGGCCGGGCTGTGCCTTGGGCTGGTCGGCATCCTGGTCGACCGGCTGTTTCGGGCCGCAGCCGCCCGCATCGCCCCGCAGGAACCCAGCTCTCATGCCTGAGGCCGCGCGCGGCGCGGCCCGGGCCCATCTTCACAAGGCAGGTCTACAGGAAATGCTACCTCAATCAGCGCAAATCGTGATCGTCGGCGGCGGAATCATCGGCTGCTCCATCGCCTATCATCTGGCAAAGGAGGGCGCCACCGATGTGGTCGTGCTGGAACAGTTCCAGCTGACGCATGGCGCGACCTGGCATGCGGCCGGCGTGGTGGGACAGCTGCGGAATTCCCAGAACGTCACCCGGATGCTGCGCCGCAGCGTGGCGCTGTACGCCACCCTGCAAGAGGAAGCCGGGCAGGCCATCGACTTCAAGCAGGTGGGCTCGCTGCGGATCGCCTCGTCCAAGGACCGGATGAAGGAGTTCCGCCGCTCGGCCACCACGGCGCGGTCCTTCGGGATGGAGATGGACATCCTGACCCCGAAAGAGGCGCAGGACATGTTTCCCATCATGTCGCTGGACGGGGTCGAGGGCGCGACCTTCATCGCCTCGGACGGTTATGTCGACCCGGCCAGCCTGTGCCAGGCGCTGGCAGCCGGTGCCCGGGCGCGGGGCGTGCGCTTCGTCCAGGGCTGCGAGGTCACCGGCTTTGGCATCGAGAACCGCCGCATCACCCGGGTGCGCACCGCGCAGGGCGATGTCGCCTGCGAGACGGTGGTGAACTGCGCCGGGATGTGGGGGCATGAGCTGGGCAAGATGATGGGCAGCCGGATTCCGGCCTTTGCCGTCGAACACCAGTACCTGATCACCGATCCGATCCCCGACCTGCCGAAGGGCATGCCGACGGTGCGCGACCCCGACCTGCTGCTGTACTGGAAGCCGGAGACCCGCGGCATCGTCGTCGGCGGCTATGAGCCCGACACCCTGGCCTTTGCCCGCAACGGCATTCCGTCCGGATGGGACATGCGCCTGCTGCCCGACAATTTCGAACGGTTCGAGCAGCTGGCCGTCAATGCGGCCCGGCGGACCCCGGTCGTGGGTACGGTCGGCGTGCGCCAGATGATCAACGGCGCGATCCCGATTTCGGCGGACGGCGATTTCGTGATGGGCAAGGCGCCCGAGCTGGACAACGTCTTTGTCTCGGCCGGCTTCGTATATGGCATCGCCGCCGCCGGTGGCGCGGGCGCGGTGATGGCGGAATGGATCCTGGAGGGGCGACCCGCCAATGCGCTCTGGCCGCTGGACGTGCGCCGGTTCTCGTTCCACCACAACACGCGGTATTTCATGTACGACCGCGCGGTCGAGATCTATGCCCATCACTACAAGATGAAATGGCCGACCGAGGAGCTGGAGTCGGTCCGCCGCATCCGCAGCTCGCCGCTGTATCCGCTGCTGAAGGAAAAGGGCGCGGTCTTCGGGTCGCGGGCGGGCTGGGAGCGGCCGAACTGGTTTGCCCCGGCGGGTGTCGAGCCGGTGGATAAGCCCTCGTTCGACTGGCCGAACTGGCATGTCCATGTCGCCGCGGAACACCGCGCCGTGCGCGAGGGCGTGGCGATGATCGACCTGTCCTCCTTCGCCAAGATGGAGGTGATGGGGCCGGGCACGCTGGCCGCGCTGCAACGGTTGGCTGTCGCCAATGTGGACCGCCCGGTCGGCAGCGTGATCTACACCCAGATGCTGAACGAAACGGGTGGGATCGAGGCCGACCTGACCCTCTGCCGGCTGGGGGCGGAGCATTTCTATGTCGTGACCGGCACGGCCTTTGGCGGGCATGATTTTGGCTGGATCCGGCAGCACCTGCCGCAGGACGGGCCGGTCCATACGATCGACGTCACCTCGGGCTGGGCGGTGATCAACCTGTGCGGCCCCAGGTCGCGCGACGTGCTGGCCGCCGTGGCCGAAGAGGATGTGTCGGGCGCTGCCTTCCGTCACGGGCAGATGCGCAACCTGACGCTGGGCGCCGCGCCGGTCCGGGCCATGCGCGTGTCGTTCACCGGCGAACTGGGCTATGAGCTGCATGTCCCGACCGAATATGCCGCGCATGTCTATCGCGTGTTGTCCGAGGCGGGCCAGCCGCAGGGTATCCGCGACATCGGCTATCGCAGCCTGAACAGCCTGCGGATGGAGAAGGGCTTTATCGTCTGGGCGGGCGATGTCTCGCCGGACTACACGCCGTTCCATGCCGGGCTGGACCGGCTGGTGTCCTGGAAGAAGGGCGACTTCATCGGCCGCGCCGCGCTGGAACGGATCCGCGATGCGGGTGGCCCGGATCGCCGCCTGTGCACCTTTGTGCTGGATGTCAAATCCCCCGTACATGGAGGCGAATGCATCCTGCGCGACGGCAAGGTGCTCGGCGTCACCACCTCGGGCGACTTCGGCCATACGGTCGGAAAGTCGATCGTCTTTGGCTATGTCCCCGCGGCCGAAGCGGGCCATGCGGACTTTGAGGTCGAGGTCTACGGCGAGCGGATTGCCGCGCGCCGCGTCGATGGCCCGCTCTACGACCCCGAGGGGTTGCGGATGCGCGGCTGAGCCAAAAAGGAGAAGAAAATGACACAACAGGGACTAAACACCGATGCGGAAGAGCGCGATCGCCAGATCCGCGCCCGGGACCTTGCCTCGCGGCACATCTTCGAGACTCCCGTTGACCCGTCGACCATTGGGATCGAACCGCTGGCCGGGATGACGAACCGCAACTATCTGGTCACGGTGAACGGCCAGCGGTTCGTGGTCCGCATCCCGGGCGCGGGCACCGAGGATTACATCGACCGCAAGGCGGACGAAGAGGCCGGGCGGCTGACCTCCTCGCTGGGGGTGAACGCACCGCTGGTCTGGTACGATCCGGCGACCGGCGCGCAGATTACGCGTTTTGTCGAGGGTGCGGTGCCGATGAACCCCGAGATCCTGCGCGATCCCCGCGCGGTGTCCGAGGCGGCCCTGGCCTTTCGCACGCTGCACACCTGCGGCAAGAAGCTGCGCAACGATTTCAACGAAAAGACCGTGGCGCAGGAATATCTCGACCTGCTGTCGGCCCGCAACGCGCGGATGCCCGATGGCTATGCCCAGGTCCAGGAAGAGGCCGAGGTGATCCGCAGCGCGCTGCGTGCGACGGCGCCGGAGCTTGTGCCCTGCCACAATGATCCGGCGCCCGAAAATCTGGTCTACACCGGCACGCGCGCCCATATCCTGGACTGGGAATTCGCTGGCAACAACGATCCCTTCTGGGACATCGCCGACCTTTCGGTCGAGGCCGGCTTTACCGAGGCGCAGGACCGCCAGTTCCTGGAGGCCTATCTGGGCCGGTTGCCGACCGACGGCGAATATGGCCGGGTCATGTGCTACAAGGCGCTGGCCTTCCTGCTGTGGACGCTGTGGGGCTGCCTGCAGGAAGCCAATAAGAACCCCCGGCCGGCCTATCAGTTCAAGAGCTACTGGGACTATGCCATGGACCGTTTCACCCGGTGCCAGGCCATCATGCGCGCCCCGGAGTTCCCGGCCCTGCTGGAGGCCGTGCGGCGCTCGGTTCCCGCGACGGCCTGATCCCGTGGCATCTGCCAAGGAACCGCCCCCGGTCCGAGCGGGGGCGGCTTTTTTGTTCAGCGGCCTGTGCTGTCGGACCCAGAGTTGTCGGGCAGGATGATCTGCGCCCCGGCCTCACGCATCGTGAGGTACAGGTCTCCTTCGGGCATCCGGTCGGTCACAAGGCTGATCCGGTTGCTCCAGCTGCTGAGCAGCGTCAGGGCGCGCTTGCCGAACTTGGAATGGTCGGCAAGCACGACGACGCGTTCCGCCGTCCGCAGCAGCGCGCCATAGATCTCGCCGACCTGCAGCATCGCCTCGCTGATCCCGGCGGCGGCCAGGCCCGAGGCGCCGATGATTGCCACCTCGGCGCGATAGCGCTCCAGCGCGCGGATTGTTTCGGGACCGTAGACCACCCGTTCCTGCGGTTCGAAGATGCCGGGCAGAAGCATGACCTCGATCAGCGGGTTGGCGGACAGCTCCACCGCAATGGGGTAGGCGGGGGTGATGACAGTGCGGCGCTGCTGGGTATCGCGCAGGGCTCGGGCAAAGGTCAGCATGGTTGCCCCGCCGCCCAGAACCAGCGTTTCGGAATCGCCAAAGCGGTCCACGGCCGTCTCGGCGATGGCCCGCCGTTCCGCCACATGCAGGGCCAGACGCTCCGTCAGCGCCGGCTCGAATCGGCTGCCTGCGCTGACCGCGCCGCCATAGGTGCGGCTCAGCCGGCCGATCTGGTCCAACTCGGCCAGGTCGCGGCGGATGGTCTCGGTCGAGACTTCAAGCTGGTCTGCCAACTGGTTGACCCGAAGAGTCGGGTTGGCCTCCAGCACCGCCAGGATTCGGGCGTGGCGCATTTCCTTGCGCGATCTCGTCGGTTTCAAGCGGACCCCCCGGAGCTGCTGCGCCTGCCAAGGTTTTGCCGAAGCCGTTCGCCGGCTTCAATCATTTTTTTGCCCGATTGCCAACATTTAGTGTTGCCAGTCACACATTACGATGACAGTCTTCGGTCAAACGGAGGTACGCTCGTGTTCAACTACGGATTCTTCAACTTCGATTCGAAGGCCGAGCTGCTCGACAAGGCGATCGAATACTGGAACCCCGGCAAGACCAAGTTCTGGCAGGATGCGGGCATCGATCTGGTGATCGACCGGCGCGAGGGCTACTTCCTTTACGACATGTCCGGCCGCCGGCTGATCGACCTGCATCTCAATGGCGGGACTTACAATTTTGGCCATCGCAACCCCGAGCTGGTCGCCACGCTGAAGTCGGCGCTGGACTATTTCGACATGGGCAACCATTGGTTTCCGTCGGTCGCACGGGCGGCCTTTGCGGAAAAGCTGGTCAAGACCGCGCCGGGGATGAAATACGCGATCTTCGGCGCAGGCGGCGCCGAGGCTGTGGAAATCGCACTGAAGACTGCCCGATATGCCACAAAACGCCGCAAGATCGTGTCGATCATCAAGGGCTACCATGGCCATTCGGGCCTGTCGGTAGCGACCGGCGACGACCGTTTCTCGAAGATCTTCCTGGCCGACCGGCCCGAGGAATTCGTCCAGGTCCCGTTCAACGACATCGACGCGCTGGAGCGCGCGCTGCGCGGTCGCGACGTGGCGGCCTTCATCATCGAGACGATCCCGGCCACCTACGGCTTCCCGATGCCCAACGACGGTTATCTGAAGGCCTGCCAGGAGCTGTGCCGCCGCTACGGCACGCTTTACATCGCCGACGAGGTGCAGACCGGGCTGATGCGCACCGGGATGATGTGGGGCTGGCAGTCCTATGGGCTGGAGCCGGACATGTTCGTCACCGGCAAGGGCCTGGGCGGCGGGATCTACCCGATCTCGGCCTGCGTCGTGACCGAGAAATGTGGTGGCTGGCTGCATGAGGACGGGGCTGCGCATATCAGCACCTCGGGCGGGTCGGAGCTGGGCTGCGTGGTGGGCCATCAGGTCATCGACATCCTGCAGCGCCCCGAGGTCATCTCGAATGTCCATTTCGTCGCGGATTTCTTCCACCGCAGCCTGAACCAGATGATGGCCGCCCACAGCGATGTCTTCGTCGGCATCCGCCAGCGCGGGGTGATCCTTGGGCTGGAGTTCGACCACCCCGAGGGTGCGGTCGCCGTGTCTCGCGCGCTGTATGAAAACGGGGTCTGGGCGATCTTCTCGTCGCTCGACAAGCGGGTGTTGCAGTTCAAGCCGGGCGTCCTTCTGGACGTCGCAACCTGTCAGGAAATCGTCGACCGGATGGAAGCGGCCATGCCGCGCGTGCGGGCGCTGTTGCGCAGCCCGCGGCGGGCCGCCTGATCCGGGAGAAGGGGGATGCAGATGCAGCTTCACGAGGACGCGCCACGCCTTGTCGTGCCCGACCGGGCCGAGGCCACCGCGCGGATGAAGATCGACCGGGCCGGTTGGGCGGTCAGGTCCTATGCCCGCTTCGACCGGGCCGCAGTCATGCGCGTCACCCGCGCCGTGGCCGAGGCGGCTCACAAGGCGGCGCAGGAATATGCCGAATGGGCGGTCCGCGAAACCGGCATGGGCGTGGTCGAGCACAAGCGGCTGAAGAACGAACTCTCGGCCCATCCGCTGGTAGATTTCTACGAGAATACCGATCTGGTGAACCCGCGTGTCGATACCGGCCGCAAGATGGTGGAGATCCCGAAGCCCGCAGGGGTGGTCCTGGCGCTGACTCCGGCGACCAATCCCGTCTCGACGCTGTATTACAAGGCGATCCTGGCACTGCTCAGCCGCAATGCGGTGATCTTCAGCCCCCATCCGTTGGCCAGGGCCTGCTGCGCCCATGCCGCGGCCCGGCTTGAGGCGGCGGCGGTAGCGGCGGGGGCCCCGGCGGGGTTGATCCAGTGTATCGAGGAGCCCTCGGTTCCGCTGGTGCAGGCGCTGATGGCCTCGCCCAAGGTGCAGGTGATCCTGGCTACGGGTGGTGGTCCGATGGTGCGGGCGGCCTATTCGTCGGGCAACCCGGCGATCGGCGTGGGGCCGGGCAATGCGCCGGTCTATGTCGATCCCACGGCCGACCAGACCCTTGCCGCGCAGCGCATCGTCGACAGCAAGGCCTTCGACAATTCGGTGCTGTGCACCAACGAAAGCGTGCTGATCTCTCTGGCCGAGAACGCCAACCGGCTGGAACGCGGCCTGCGCGCGGCCGGGGCGCATATCCTGTCGGAGCCAGAGGTCGGCAAGCTGCGGGCCTGGCTCTTCCCGCATGGCCATCTGAACACGGCGGCCGTGGGAAAAAGCGCGGTCTGGATCGCGCAGCAGGCGGGCCTGCGGGTCGTGCCCTCGACCAGGGTGCTGATCGCTCCGGTCGCGCAGGTCGGCCTGGACGAGCCGCTGACCCGCGAAAAGCTGTGCCCGGTCCTGGCCTGGGCCACGGCCGAGACTTTCGAGCGGGCGACGGGCATGGCGCAGATGATCCTGCGGATGACTGGCGCGGGCCATTCGGCGGCGATCCACTGCGAGGACCCGCAGAAGGCGATGGATTTCGCCGCCGCACTTTCGGTCTACCGGGTGGTGGTGAACGCCCCCTGTTCGCAGGGCGCGGCGGGCTTTGCCACGCATCTCGCGCCGTCCTTCATGATCGGCACCGGCTATTTCGGCCGCTCGTCGGTGGGCGAGAACATCGGGCCGCAGCATCTGGTGCACTGGACGCGGCTGGCCTGGAATTCGGACGCCTCGGTGCAGATGGGCGATTTCGGCGCGGTGCGCGCTCCCTTCGAGGGACAGGCTCCCGCGCCGCGTCCGGCGCCCGCCCCGGCAGCGGCCCCCCTGGCCGAGGCCGGCGGGATGGATCGCGACATGCTGCGCCAGCTCATCCTTCAGGAACTCCGTGAACTGACCCGAGGCCAGTCGTGACCGATCTTCGCGCTTTCATCTTCATCGACCAGCTGCAGCCGCAGACCCTGGCCTATACCGCAACCTGGATGCGCGGCACCTTGCCGCGGGCCCGCATGGCGGCCCAGATCATCGAGATCGCGCCCGGCCTCGACATCGAGGCGCTGACCGACACGGTGCTGAAAAGCGCCGACGTGCGGGCGGGCTTTCTGGTGGTCGAACGCCAGTTCGGCACGCTGCAGTTCCATGCCTATTCGACGGCCGAGGTGCAGGCCGGGGCCGAGGCCGCGCTGCATGCCATGGGCAAGCGCCGGGACGAGGCGGAAAAGCCCAAGATCATGGCGTCGAAGATCGTCACCCGGGTCGACGACCAGCACGCCTTCCTGATGAACCGGAACAAGACCGGCTCGATGGTCCTGGGCGGGGAAAGCATCTATCTGCTGGAATGCCAGCCGGCGGCCTATGCGATCCTGGCCTGCAACGAGGCCGAGAAAGAGGCCGACATCAAGGTCATCGACATGCGGATGATCGGTGCGAACGGCCGGCTCTACCTGGCCGGGACCGAGGCCGACGTGCGCAATGCCCGTGACGCGGCGGAACGCGCCCTGCGCGATGCGGGGGCCACCGGATGACTGATCTCCGCGCCCTTGTCCGCGAGCTGCTGTCCGAGGAGATCGCCGCGATCCGCGCCGAGCTTCTGGGTGGCTTGCAGGTGGAGCGGGTCCGGGTCAACTCGGGCGCCGATCTGACGGACTTTGCGCAGTCGGTCGCGCGCCGCGCCCAGGACCCGGCCTTTGCCGCCGCCCTGCGGGATGGACGCCTGCGCTTTGAACTGGACGGGCCTGGCTGCAGCGCGCCCGCACCCGCCCCGGCGGCTGCACGGATTCCCGTGGCGGCGCAGCCCATGGCCCTGGTGACGACGGTTCCGGCTGCGGTGCCGGAGCTGCGCAAGGGGCTGATCACCGAGCGCGATATTGCCGGGATCGCAGAGGGTGAAACCCGCCTGCGCCTCACGAAATCCGCGCGGCTTACCCCGCTGGCCGGCGACGAAGCCCGCCGGCGCGGCATCAGGATCGAAAGGACACTGGCATGATACGGGCACGCGTCAGCGGCAGGCTGTGGTCTACCCGGCATATCGGCACGCTTCCCACCGGGGCGCTTCTGGAAGTCGAGACGGAAACCGGGGCGAAGCTGGTCGCCTTCGATCCGCTCGGCTGTGCCGAGGGCGAGGCGGTGCTGATCACGCAAGGGTCGGTCGCAGCTGCCTATTTTCCGGAAAGATCGGCGCCGATCGACGCATTGATCATCGGCTCGATCGACGAGCAAGACACGAAACGCAAGTAAGGGAGTTCTCAACATGGCAAATCTCGCAATCGGAATGATCGAAACCAAGGGCTATGTCCCCGCCCTGTCGGCGGCCGACGCCATGGTCAAGGCGGCCAATGTCGAAATCATCGCCCGCAATGAAGTCGGCGGCGGTCTGGTGTCGGTGGTGGTGCGCGGCGATGTGGGCGCGGTGAAGGCCGCGACCGAAGCCGGGGCCGAGGCGGCCGCGCAGGTCGGCGAAGTCACCGCCGTCCACGTCATTCCGCGCCCGCACCCCGACCTGGCCAAGCACTTCGAAGCCATCAAGGCCTGAGCCCGGCCGCATCCCAAACCAAGGACTGAGGCATGACAGAGCTTCGCGTCTATCTCCCCATCGAGGATCTCCAGCCCCAGTTTGCGGCCTATCTTTCCTCGCCCACCCGGGCGAGGGGATACCCGCCCTTCGCCGGGCAGCATTCGCTGATCATTGAGGTCGCACCGGCGCTGGCGATCCACCGCATCACCGACCTCGCGCTGAAATCGGCGCCCGAGATGGAACCGGGGATCCTTTATACCGAACGGCAGTTCGGGCTTCTCGAACTGCACTCGGACCGGATGGAAGATCTGGATTCGGCCGGCACGGCGATTCTGGAGGGAATCGGGGCGAAACCGGAAGACCAGCTGAAACCGCAGATCCTCTATCACGACATCATCGAGGACCTGTCGGACCAGCATGCGATTATCCTGAACCGTTCCCGCGATGCGTCGATCCTCGTGCCGGGGGTTGCGCTGCTGATCTACGAGATGGCGCCCGCGCTGTTCGCCTGCGTGGCCGCGAACGAGGCCGAGAAGGCCGCCCCGAATGCTGTCATCAACGACGTGCAGATGATGGGCGCGACGGGCCGGCTGTTCATGTCCGGCACGCTGGACGACATGCGGATCGCCCGCGATACGATCACGGCAAAACTGGAGGCGATCCAGGGACGATAAGCCTGCCGCCGCTCCGCAAGGGGCGGCGTGCCCAGACAGAGCGGATCAACCGCCAGGGTCACCAATCAAAACAGGGAGAAGAAGATGATCAACAGACGCCAATTTACCTTGGGCGCGGCCGGTCTGGCCGGGCTTTCGGCCATGTCTCTGCCCCGCATGGCGCGGGCCGGGCGCGCCGATCGACTGAACATCCTCTGCTGGGAGGGTTACAATTCGGACCAGGTTCTGAACCCCTTCCGCGAGTTGTACCCCGGTGCGACGGTGCGGGCAGAAAGCGGCACCTCGGACCCCGAGATGATCAACCGCCTGCGCGCGGGCGAGATCGGCACCTGGGACCTGATCAACGTCAACCAGCCCTGGGCGCGGGGCGAGATGCTGCGCGACAACCTGATCCGTCCGCTGAACAAGGATCGGTTCCTGCCCTATTTCGAGAAGATGACGCCCGAATTCTCGAAGCCCTATCCGCTCGCCTTTGCGGATAACGGCGACCTGCTCGGCATGCCGCAGCGCTATGGGCCGTTCTCGTTTGTCGTGAACACCGACAAGATCAGCCAGGACATGGCCGAGGACCAGGGCTGGAGCCTGTTCCTCGATCCGGCGATGCAGGGGCGCTACGGGCTTCTGACCTATGACAACTGGAACGTGATCCACCTGTGCCTTGCGGCCGGCATCCATCCGTTCCAGCCGGTCGAAGGCGACGCGCTGCAGAAATTCACCGACACGGCCAAGCAGATCGTGGCGGGCGCCAAGCTGATGACCGACGATCTGGTGGCGATGAACACCGCGCTGATCAATGGCGAGATCGACTGCTACTTCACCGGCGGGACCTATACCGCTTCGCCCGCCCGCTATGACGGCGCGCTGTTCGTGCGTGGCATCACGCCCCGCAGCGGCCCGATCGAGGGCAAGGGCGGCGCATCCTGGGTCGAGCTGACCTCGGCGGTGAACAACCCCGATCCGTCCGATCTGGCCGAAGAATTCCTGGAATTCGTCCAGAAGCCCGAGATCGCCGAGGTCGTGGCCTTTGCCGAAGGCACCTACAACCCGGTGGCCCAGATGGGCAATCCCGAGGTGATGGCGCGCTTCGACGACGAGAAGCTGGAAGCGATCCAGTTCGATACGCTGGAAGAGGAAATGTCGCGCTGCCTCGAATTCGACGTGGTGCCGTCCTACGACGAACTGCTGGCGGTCTACGTCGCCGCCCGTCGGGGCTGACATGTCCCGGCCCGCCGGCTGGTCCGGCGGGCTGCCCTTTCCTTCAACGCCAAGAGTAGACCCGGATGGCCGCGAAACCTTTCGTGCAGATCGAGAACGTCACCAAACGTTTCGGGCGCTTTACCGCCCTGGACCGGATCAACCTGGACATCTCGGAAGGTGAGTTTCTGACCATCGTCGGCCCATCGGGCAGCGGCAAGTCGACGCTGATCCGGCTGCTGGTCGGGATCGACGACGTGACCGAGGGCACGATCAGCCTGAACGGCACCCGCATAGACACGATGCCCGCCAACAAGCGACCGACCTGCATGGTCTTTCAGTCGCTGGCGCTGTTTCCGCACATGACCGTGGGGCAGAACATCGAATTCCCGCTGAAGCTCAGGGGCGTCGCGCCCGCCGACCGCCGCACCCGCGCGATCGAACTGCTGGCGCTGCTGCGGCTGCCGGAAAGCTATTACGGCAAGCGCATCTCGCAATGTTCGGGCGGCGAGCGGCAGCGCGTGGCGCTGGCCCGGGCGCTGGCCTTCGACCCGCAGATCATCGTCTTCGACGAACCGCTGTCGGCCCTGGACTACCGCCTGCGCAAGACGCTGGAGAAGGAGCTGAAGGACCTGCACGCCCGCACCGGCAAGACCTTTGTCTACATCACCCATTCGCTGGAAGAGGCCATGGTGATGTCGGACCGGATCGCCATCATGCGGTCGGGCCGGTTCGAACAGATCGCCACCGCCGAGGAAATCTATTCCCGCCCCATCAGCCGCTTTGTCGCCAGCTTCATGGGCGAGGTGAACCTGTTCCCGGTCACGGGCCGCGCCGATGGCACGCCGGACTGGCCGGCCGGAGCGATCGGCGCCCGGCCCGGCGCACTGGCGGTGGCCCCGGGCTGGACCGGCGTGCTGATGGTGCGTCCCGAGCTGGTCCGTTTCCTGGACGCGGGGCAGGCCGCGGATTTCACCCTGTCCGGCACGCTGACCGCCGAATATGCCCTGGGGTCCCGTATCCAGTATTCGGTCGACACGGCCGCCGGTCTGGTGACCGTCGAGCGTCCCTTCGAAACCCGCCTGACCGCGCCGGTCGGCACCCCGGTCACGCTGGGCTGGGATCGTGCCGCCGTGCATCTGATCGCGGAGGCCGCCGATGGAACGGCTTGAGCGTCGCCTGGGCCTGCTGTCGGCCCTGCCGATCGGCATCCTGCTGCTGCTGAGCTTCGTGATGCCGCTGCTTCTGGTCGCAGGCTTTGCGGTGATGCCGCAAAAAGTGTTCGAACTGGCGCATCTGCCGGACTTTTCCTCCTTCGCGGTGATCTGGGAGCAGGGATATTACAAATCCCTCCTCCGCTCGCTGGGGTTGGCCTTTCTGACCACGGTGATCCTGTTCCTGGTCAGCTGGCCGCTCGCCTATGGCATGGCCAAGGTCTTTGGCCGGTTCACGCTGGTCATCACCATCCTGGTCGTCCTGATCCTGTTCGTGTCCGAAAACATCCGCCTGTTCGGCTGGAGCCTGTCGCTGATGAAGGGGGGCCTGCTTGAAGGCTATCTGCGGGCGTGGTTCGGCTTCAGCTTCGAGACGCCGCTGTACGACTGGCCGGTGATCGTCTTCGGCATGTGCTATGTCTATTTTCCCTTCATGCTGTTCCCGCTGGCGCAGGGCATCTCGCTGGTGCCCGACGATGCGCGGCTGGCGGCTTCGGATCTGGGGGCCAGCCCGGCGCGCATCCTGTTCGAGATCGAGATGCCGCTGGCCGCACCGGGGATCATGGTGGGCTGCCTCTTGACCTTTGTCCTGTCCGCCGGCGCGGTGGCCGAGGCCAAGCTGCTGGGCGGCCGGTCGGTGATCGTGCTGACCGATGACGTCGAAAGCGCCTTTACCTTCGGCCAGAACTGGCCGCTCGGCTCGGCCCTGTCGCTGACGCTGATCGTCATCGTCGCGCTGCTGGCCCTGGTGCCGATCAGCCGGATCGACCTGGACGCGATCATGGGGCGCAAGAGATGAGGCAGGTGTCCCGATCGACCCGGATCGCGCTCTATCTCTACGGTGCCGTGATCCTCTCCCTGCTCTATCTGCCGCTGGTCTCGGTGGGCTTCGCCTCGGTTTCGAAGGCGCGCTACCTGAGCTTTCCGATCAAGCGCTATACCAGCGAATGGATGACCGCCGCCGTCACCAGCCCGACAGTGCACGAACTGGTTCTCACCTCGCTGAAGATCGCGGTGTCGGTCACGATCCTGTCGATGGTGATCGGCTTCTTCGGCGCGCTGGCCTTTGCCCGGTTCCAGTGGCGCTATCGCGGGCTGTTCCAGAAGATCATCCTGCTGCCGATCTTCTTTCCGCAGACCGTGCTGGGTCTGGCGCTGCTGATCTGGTTCTCGGCCCTGGGGATCACGCCCAGCTGGAAGACGGCGGTCGTCGCGCATCTGGTCTGGATCGCACCGATCACCACGCTGATCATCGCCATCCGCGCCTATGCCTTCGATCCCGCGCTGGAGGAGGCCGCGCGCGACATGGGAGCCTCGACCCTGACCGTGCTGCGCGAGATCACGCTGCCGCTCCTGATGCCGGGGATCGTCTCGGCCGGGCTGTTCGCCTTCCTGCTGTCCTGGGGCAACTTCCCGCTGTCGCTGTTCACCACGGGCGTCGATGCGACCCTGCCGAAATGGCTCTATTCGCGGATGGTCTCGGGCTATACGCCGCAAATTCCGGCACTGGGCGTGCTCTCGGTGATCGGATCCACGCTGCTTGTCGCGGTCGGGCTGGTGCTGATGCGCTGGATGCGGCCGCGCGACTGAAACAAAGAAGAAAAGGGGAGGATACCATGCTGACATCACTGAAGGGCCGGAGCGTCATCGTCACCGGGGGCTCCAAGGGCATCGGCCGGGGCATTGCCCGCTGCTTTGCGCGCGCCGGGGTCAAGCTGACGATCGCCGCCCGCCACAGGGCCGAGATCGACGATGCGGTGGCCGAGATGAACGCGCTCGGCGCCACCGCGCGCGGGGCGATCTGCGACGTGACCGATTACGACAGCGTTCGCCGCATGGTGGACGAGGCCGCGGCGGCGCAGGGCGGGCTGGATGTGCTTTGCGTCAACGCCGGCATCTTCCCGCAGGTCAAGATGGTCGACATGTCGCCCGAGGACTGGGACCATGTGATGGCCACCAACCTTCGTTCGACCTTCTTCACGGTCAAGGCCGCGATCCCGCATTTCGAGAAGGCCGGCAAGGGCCGCGTCGTCGTCACCTCCTCGATCACCGGGCCGGTCACCGGCTATCCCGGCTGGTCGCATTACGGTGCGTCGAAGGCCGGGCAACTGGGCTTCATCAAGACCGCCGCGATGGAGCTTGCGCGCTACAACACCACGATCAACGCGGTGATGCCGGGCAACATCATCACCGAAGGGCTGCAGGGCCTTGGCGAGGATTACCTGAAGACCATGGCCAATTCGATCCCGCTCAAGCGGCTGGGCGTGGTCGAGGACATCGGCAATGCGGCGCTGTTCTTCGCCTCGGACGAGGCAGGCTACATCACCGGCCAGCAGATCGTCGTGGACGGCGGCCAGATCCTGCCGGAATCGCTGGAAGCTCTGGCGTCGATCTGAGGGGGTTCCATGCCGGCCGACACCATACCTTTGCAGGATCTTCTGCGCCACCTGGACCAAATGGCGAATGCCTCCCTGCCGCTCTGGCCGGTGCCCGAAGGGGCAAAGGCGCGGCTGATCAACGTCTCGGAAAACGCCACCTATCTGGTCGAGGCCGGGGAGTTCCGCTCGATCCTGCGCATTCACCGGCCAGCCTATCACAGCCGCCGGGGGATCCAGCAGGAATTGGCTTGGTCGCAGGCGCTGGCGACCGACAATATGGTCCTTACCCCGCCGCCCATCGCCGGAAGGAACGGCGCTCTTGTGCAGGAAGGGCATCACCCCGCCCTGTCCGCGCCGCGTTTCATGGTGATGTTCGCCTTCGCCCCCGGCCGCCAGCCCGATGAAAACGAGGATCTCGCCGGCCCCTTCGAACGTCTCGGGGCCATCGCCGCGCGGACCCATATGCACTCGCAGGGTTGGCAGAAACCTGCCCCCCTGGAGCGGCTGCACTGGGATGCCGACGCCGTCTTCGGCCCGCAGGCAAACTGGGGCGACTGGCGCGACGCGCCGAATGTCACTCCCGAGATCCGTGCGGTGCTGGAAGATGCCCAGGCCCTGATCTGCGATCGCCTCGCGGCCTTTGGAAAGGGGCCCGAGCGCTTCGGCCTGATCCACGCCGACATGCGGCTGGCGAACCTGCTGATCGAGGGCGAGACCACGCGGCTGATCGACTTCGACGACTGCGGCTTGGGCTGGTTCCTTTATGACTTCGCAACCGGCATCAGCTTCATGGAGGATCATCCCCAGGTTCCCGCGCTGCGGCATGCCTGGGTTCAGGGCTACCGTTCGGTCCGCCCGCTGTCTGACGAGGAAGAGGCCGAGATCGACACCTTCATCATGCTGCGGCGCATGGCACTCCTCGCCTGGATCGGCAGCCATATCGAGGCTCCTGAACCGCAGGCGATGGCGCCGCATTTCGCATCCGGAACCGCGAAACTGGCCAGGGAATACATCGCGCGCTTTTCCTAGGCTCCAGACTCATTGATCGTCAAAGCCAGAACATGACGGTTGCGGCGAGAGCGACGGCGGACAGGAAGGTCGTGGCGCATCTGTCGTAGCGTGTGGCGATGCGGCGCCAGTCCTTCAATCTGCCGAACATGATCTCAATCCGGTGGCGGCGGCGATAGCGCCGCTTGTCGTATCGAACTGGCTTGCCGCGGGACT
>NZ_JAEACP010000038.1 GCF_015999335.1 Tabrizicola soli
GGCCGGCTGAAGGACTGGAGACGCGTTGCCACCCGATACGACAGATGCCCGGAAACCTTCTTCTCCGCTATCGCCCTCGCAGCAACCGTCATGTTCTGGCTCTGAAACTCAATGAGTCTGGAGCCTAGCCTTTGCCCGGAAACGCGACTTCATCCAGATCGAGGGCTTGCCGTGTCCACTTCCATTCCCACCATCGACGACCTTCTGGCGCAGGCAATCGCCATGCGCCCCCGCCTGCGCGAGCTTCAGGCCGAGACCGAGGAGCGCACCTATCCCTCGGCCGAGACCTACCAGCAGTTCAAGGCGGCGGGTTTCTTCAAGGTGATGACGCCGCGCGCCTTCGGCGGCTACGAGATGTCGTTGAAGGACTTCTACCGGCTGGTGATCGAGATCGCCCGCAGTTGCCCCTCGACCGGCTGGTGGTATGCGCTCGGCGCGGCCCATACGGTGCAGATCTGCTCCTACGCCGCGCCGGAAACGCAGCGCAAGGTCTTTGCCTTCGATCCCGATTTTTCGGGGCCATGGACCTTTTCTTCGCCCAAGGGCACCTTCGTGCCCGATGGCGACGGCTATCGCATCGACGGGGTCTGGCATTTCGCCTCGGGCGGGCCGCATGCCTCGTTCATGATGGCGGGGATCGCCGGGGCGGAAGGCAAATACGGCAAGGCGAAATCGGTGACGGCCTTGATCCCGCGCGGCCAGTTCGAGGTGCTGCCCGACTGGGGCGACATCGTGGGGATGCAGGGCTCGGGGTCGAACTCGGTGCGGATGGAAAATGTCTTCGTGCCCGCCGACATGATCTTCGAACACGATTATTTCCAGTCGATGCTGGGTCCGACCCCGGGCTCCCGGATGCACGGCAATCCGTTCTTCGGCGGCCTCTTCGCGGGCTTCGCCGAGGGCGGGCTGGCGGCGGTGGGCGTGGGCACCGGGCTGGCCGCGCTGGACGAATACGAATTCATGCTGCGCAACCGCAACTCGGTCCACAACCCCGGCCTGCGCCGGATCGACGACCGCGAATTCCTGCGCAAGTTCGGCATGGCGCTGGGCAAGCTGGAGATGGCGCGCGGTGCGGTGCTGTATGGCGCCGAGATGTATCTGCGCAACGCCGAGCTGTCGGTGGCCGGGATCGAGCCTTTCGACCAGGCCAAGGCCCGCACGATCGACGGGGCCTATCATGCCGTCGAGAACGCGGTGTTCGAGGTGATCGACGACCTGGCCCGCGCCTCTTCCTCGACCGCCTTCCGCAAGGGCCAGCGGATGTTGCGCTACTACCGCGACATCCTGACCCTGACCAGCCGCGGCGATTTCTTCGAGTTCCGTGCCGCGGATGTTGCGAAGATGGTGCTGGACAAGGCACCGCTTGCCCAGGCCGCGGAGTGACGGACGGGGTGGCGGGGCGTGATCGCCCCGCCTTGCTATCCCCGGGTCAGCCGATGCCGCCCACGCAGAGATATTTCAACTCCATGAAGTCATCCAGGCCATGCCGGCTGCCCTCGCGCCCCAGGCCCGAGGCCTTGACCCCGCCGAAGGGCGCCTCGGCGGTCGAGACCAGGCCGGTGTTCACCCCGACCATCCCGTATTCCAGAGCCTCGGACACCCGGAACACCCGCGCGAGATCGCGGGTGAATAGGTAGGAGGCCAGGCCGAATTCTGTGTCGTTGGCGGCGGTCAGCACCTCCTCCTCTGTCTCGAAACGGAAAAGTGGCGCGACCGGGCCGAAGGTTTCTTCGCGCGCGACGGCCATCGCGGCGGTGACGCCGGTCAGGATCGTCGGCTGCCAGAAGCAGCCGCCCAAAGCATGGGGGCGTCCGCCGAGGATGACCCGGGCGCCCTTGGCGGTGGCATCGGCGATATGTTCGGCCACCTTGGCCATGGCATTGGCGTCGATCAGCGGGCCGAATGTCACGCCCTCGGCAAAGCCATTGCCGGTCTTCAGCCCGGCCAGCCGCCCGGCCAGCTTGGCCGCGAAGGTGTCGTAGACCCCGGCCTGCACGTAGATCCGGTTGGCGCAGACGCAGGTCTGGCCGTTGTTGCGGAACTTGGCGACGATGGCACCCTCGACCGCAGCGTCGAGGTCGGCGTCGTCGAAGACGATGAAGGGGGCGTTGCCGCCAAGCTCCAGCCCCAGTTTCTTGATCGTGGGGGCGCATTGCGCGTAAAGCTGCGCGCCAACCTCCGTGCTGCCGGTGAAGGTCAGCTTGCGCACGATGGGCGATGCGGTCAGCACCGCGCCCAGCCGCCGTGCCGAGCCGGTCAGCACGCTGAACAGCCCCGCCGGCAGCCCGGCACGTTCTGCCAGAACCGCCAGTGCGATGGCGGAAAACGGGGTCTGGCTGGCCGGTTTCAACACCATGGCGCAGCCGGCGGCGAAAGCCGGGCCGGCCTTGCGGGTGATCATGGCGTTGGGAAAGTTCCAGGGCGTGATCGCGGCCACCACGCCGATGGGCTGCTTCAGCACCAGGATGCGCTTGTCCGGCGCGTGGCCGGGCACGATGTCGCCGTAGGCGCGACGCCCCTCTTCGGCGAACCATTCGATGAAGCTGGCGCCATAGGCGATCTCGCCCCTGGCCTCGGCCAGCGGCTTGCCCTGTTCGGCGGTCAGGATGGCGGCCAGGTCGTCCTGATGCGCCATCATCAGGTCGAACCAACGGCGCAGCACCTGCCCGCGGTCCTTTGCCGTTCGCGCGGACCAGAGCCTTTGGGCGGCCTGCGCGGCGGCGATGGCTTCTTCGGCATCGGTCTCGCCCAGGTCGGGAACATGGCCGATGATGGCCCCGGTCGAGGGGTTGGTCACTGCGATACCCTTGCCCGCCGCATCGACCCAGCGGGCCCCGACGAGGGCGGACTGGCGCAAGAGCGAGGGGTCTTTCAGCGGGGGCATGGCGATCTCCTTCTCCGGATGTGTCTGCTTCGGGCAGCGGTATAGCCACCGCGGCAAAAGCCATATCCCCCGGAAAGGCGACGCGCGCCACCTCGGTCGCCCGATGAGGGTATCGCCCGGCGCGGCGCAGCGGGAAGAATGGACCGCAAAGCCCGAAGGATCACGCCATGACAAATGCGCCCTCCGCGCCGGCCCTGTGGATTGCTGCGGGACAGATCCCACGGCTGGTCTCGTGCCGCGACCTGATCGAGGCGCTGCGGGACGGGTTCCGCAGCGGTGCCAGCACCGCCCCCCGCATCCGCCACGAGGTGGACGCCGAGGACGGAGCCGGCCTCTTTGCCATGATGGCCTGGCAGGCGGGCGTCGGCCGGCTGGTCAAGGTGATGAGCGCGACCCCCTCAAACGCTGGGCGGGGGCTGCCGACCAGCGCCGAGACCGTCTCGCTGTTCGATCCGGTGACGGGGGCGCTTCTGGCGGTGGTCGAGGCCGCGCCGCTGACCGCATTGCGCACCGCGGCAGCCTCGGCGCTGGTGGCGGAATATCTGGCACCGGCGGGGGCAGAAGTGCTGGCGGTGATGGCGACCGGCCCGCTGGCGCCGCTGCTTGCCCGGGCCCATGCCGAAGTCCGGCCCTTGCGGCGCATCGTGGTCTGGGGCCGCGACGGAAGCCGCGCCGCAGCCACGGCGGCGGAGATCGGCGCGCTGCTGCCCGGGGTCGATCTGGCCTCGACCAGCGATGCCAGGGCGGCGGTGGCGGAGGCGGATGTGGTCAGCACGGCCACTCGCGCCACCGAGCCCATCCTGCGCGGCGCATGGCTGAAGCCCGGCGTCCATGTCGACCTGGTCGGCGGCTACCTGCCCGAAATGCGCGAAAGCGATGATGCGGTGATGGCGGGTGCCGCAATCTGGCTGGACCACCTTCCGGCGATGGAGGCAGGCGACATCGCGCAGCCCTTGCAGTCGGGTGCGATCCGCGCCAGCGACATCAGGGGCGACTTGCGCGATCTGGTCTCCGGCGCGCCGCCTGCCACCACGGGGCGGACCGTGTTCAAATCCGTCGGCTGCGCGCTGGAAGACCTTTATGCTGCCCGCCGCCTTTACGACCGCGCGCGGCAGGCGGGGGCAGGGGCGGCGTGATCCGCGCCTCGCGCCGCTAGGCGTCGGCCACCACCGGGTTCGACAGGATGCCGATCCCCTCGACCTCGACCTCGACCACGTCGCCGGGCTTCAGGAACAGCGGCGGCTTGCGCTTGAAGCCGACGCCCGCCGGGGTGCCCATGGCGATCACGTCCCCGGCCTCCAGGTCGATGAACTCGGACAGGTGGTTGATGATGAAGGGGATGTCGAAATGCATGGTCGAGGTGTTGGCGTTCTGCATCTCGACCCCGTTCACCCGGGTCCTGATCTGCACCCCATGCGGGTCGGGCAGGGCGTCCTTCGTCACCAACACCGGACCCAGCGGCCCCGAGGTGCGGAAGTTCTTGCCGGCCAGATATTGCGTGGTGCGGAACTGGTAGTCGCGCACGGTGATGTCGTTGAAGGCGGTGTAGCCGAACACATGGTCCATCGCCGCCTCGCGCGCGATCTGGCCGCGGTGGCCCTTGCCGATCACCACAGCCAACTCGCCCTCCCAGTCCAGCTGCTCCGAAACCTTCGGGAACAGCACCTGGGCGCCATGGCCGATCAGGGTGGCGGTGTAGCGGTTGAACATGATCGGGATCGGGCTCATCTCGAACCCCGCTTCCTTGGCATGTTCGGCATAGTTGCGGCCGATGCAGAAAACCTTGGGCGGCCGTGTCACCGGCGGCAGCAGCTCAAGCGCCGCCGGGTCGCGGTGGGCCGCGCCGAATGTGCCCGCCGCCGCGGTGATGGCGTTGCGCACCTCCTCCAGCGCCGCCTGGCCGCGTTCGATCAGGTCCAGGACCGAGGCGGGCGCTGCCGCCCGGCCCTGCATGGCGTAAAGTGCGGGCAGGTCGACAATCGCCGCGTCCTGCCACAGGCCATAGCTGGCCAATCCCTGCGATTTGTAGCTTGTCAGTTTCATCAGTGTCCCTCAATGTCCGAAATGCGGAATCTTATGTTCGTTATTAGGTCGAATTGGTCCGTGCATCAAGTCGCCCGCGGCCGGAAAACGGCATGCGGGACAGAAAGGAAGGAAAGATACATGTCCGATCAACCCGGCCGCGGCGCGGCCTTCGAGGCGGGGCTTGCCACGCGCAAGGCGGTGCTGGGCGACGATTACGTCGAACGCTCGCTGTCTGCGGCGGGCGAGTTCGGCTGGCCCTTGCAGAAGCTGACGACCGAGCATTGCTGGAACGATGTCTGGAACCGCCCCGGCCTCGACCGTCGGGCGCGCTCGATCCTGAACCTTGGCATGATTGCTGCGCTGAACCGGCCGCACGAGTTCCGCATCCATGTGAACGGCGCGCTGAACAACGGCCTGACCAAGGAAGAGATCCGCGAGATCATCCTGCAGATCGCATTTTACTGCGGCGGCCCGGCGGCGCTGGATGCCAACCGCATTGCGACAGAGGTGTTCAAGGAACGCGGGCTCTTGTAGCCTGCCGCCCTTTCCCTTGCCGAAGGTTTGCGTCGTGCATCGGCCGGGGCGCGTGACAAGGGGGTGACGATGGCGGAGATTTCCTCGACCGGGGACCAGATGCTGCATCTGCTGGAGATCGTGGCCTTCGAGGGGCCGCGGTCGACGGCCGAGCTGGCCGTTGCAGCGGGCATCAACCGCACGGTTGCGCACCGCCTGCTGTCTACGCTGCATGGCCGCGGCTATCTCGGCCGGCAGGGCCGGGCCTATGTGCTGGGGCCGGTCCTGGCGCAGATCGCGGCGATGTCCGACCTGGATGGCATGGTGCGGCTGGCCGAGCCGGTGATGCGCGACCTGGCCCGGGCCCTGGGCGAAAGCGTGGTGCTGCACCGCATCGACGGCGATATGGCGGTGGTGGTCGGCCAGGCGGTGGCCGAGGATCAGATGGTGCGCGTCCAGCACCGCGAAGGGTCGCGCCACTCGCTGGCGGTGGGGGCCAGCGGGCGGGCGATCCTTGCCTGGCAGCCCGAGCGTTTCGTGCAGCGGATCGTGGCGCAATCGGCTGCACCTGACAGCTTGCGCGCGCAGCTGTCCCGGACGCGGGCAGAGGGCTATGCCCTGTCCGAAAACGAATTGCAGCAAGGCGTCGTGGGGGCGGCGGTGCCTCTGGCCGAGGCGGACGGCGCGGTGCGCTTCAGCCTGGCCGTGCTGATGCCCAGCCACCGGGCCGAGCGGCTGGCCACGCTGCTGCCCGCGCTTCTGGACGCCGGTCGCCGGATCGAGGCGCAGGTGGGGCAGGCGAACGGCTGAGGCGCGGGTCACAGCCGCTCCAGCATGTCGAGGAACCGGCCGTGCCGGGCCCTGGCTGCGGGCAGGGCGATCCCGAACGGCGGGCCGCCCTCGGGGCGGCGCGCAAGATAGTGCCCGGGCGGCGGGCGCAATTGCAGGCCATCTGCAAGAAGGTCGATCTGCCAGGGTCGGCCCAGCAGGCGGTTCGCCTCGGCGATCTCGCCCGCGTTTATGGCGGCACGGACGGCGGTGGAAGAGACGGGCAGGGCCTTCTCGACAATCCGCGCGCCAAGCCCGTGGCGGGCGGCAAAGCGCAGAATCGTTTCGGCATCGCCCCGGCGGCCCGCGCCGAAGCGGAAATCGCTGCCGCAGACGATGGTGCCGACCCGAAGCCGGCCGCGCAGCACGCCTTGCAGGAAGTCCTCGGGGGTCAGTGCGGCGAAGGCGGCGTCGAAGGCCGGCTCGAACAGGTAGTCCGCCCCAGCGGCGGGAAACAGCAGCCGCTTCTGCACCGGGGTCGTCAGCCGGAAGGGTGCCTGGCCGGGCGGCGCGAAGAAGCTGCGCGGATGCGGCTCGCAGGACATCAGCGCCAGCGGCAGGTCCTGCTGTCCGGCCAGCGCCTGGGCAAGTGCCACCAGCGCGCCATGGCCGCGGTGCAGGCCGTCGAAATTGCCCAGGCACAGCACGGCATGATGCAGCCGCCGGGGCAGGGGGCCTTGCGTGACGATCGACATGACGGGCTGCGGGGCGTGGGGCGGAAGAACGGGCAGGAACATCGGCAGGCTCCTTTCGGTCACAAGATGTCGGGCGCGGTCAGGCCGGAGGTCAGAGGATCGCCCTTGGAAAGGCAGAGCCGCCCCTCGCCGGTGCGGAAGGCGCGGGCGGCGATCTCGGGGCAGAGACCATCGGGTGCGCGGTGGACCCCGGCGCGAAAGCTGGTGCCGAACAGCGTGGTGTTGGTCAAGCTGTCACCGGGGCCCAGCAGGCCGGTTTCGGCACAGAACGCCGCCAGCGCCGAGGTGGCGGTGCCGCAGGGCGAACGGTCGTAGCCCGCCGCGCCGAAGAAGGTGATCGAGCGGAAGGCGCGCGATCCCGAAGGCCAGCGGAACTGCACCAGATCGGGTGGAACCTGCCCGGTCGCGGCGCAGGCCTCTCGCATGGCACGATAGGCATGGAAGGCCGCGCGCGGCTTGGGCGGAATGCCCTGCGCCGCTGCATCGACCAGCAACACCAGCGGTCCCGCCGCCACCAGCGCGCCGGAGAGCGGGCCGAAGCGGGCCGCGGGATCGGCAACATGCGAGGGGAGGTGGCGGTAGAGGATTTCACCGCAAGCCTGCCCGTCCCAGTCGGCCCACAGGGTGACAGGCCCGGCAGGCAGGTCGATGGTCACTGGCACCCGACCGGGCGGGGCGGCGATCCAGCCCAGCTCCAGCGCGGCGGCGGCCAGCGCGATGCTGCCGTGGCCGCAGGTGGCCTTCCAGTCCGATCCGGCCTCGCCGTCGCAGATCAGCGCGCCGAAGGCTGCGCCGGGGCTGACCGGATCGGTCACGAAGGCGGCGAAGAGGTCGCGGTGGCCACGCGGTTCCTGCGTCGCCAGCGCCCGGTCGCGGGCAAGGGCATCCGCCCCTGCCCGCGCCTTTTCCGCCAGAGTGGCGCCCGCCAGCACCCGCCGCGGCAGGACCATGCGAAGCGCCTCGCCCGCGACGTGATAATCGACGATGTCGAGCCAGCGGCTCATGCCAGGTCGTAGATCGCATCGGTCGAGGCATGGCCGAAGGCCGTCTCGAACCGCTCGATCATCGCACCGGCCTCGGCCTTGAAGGCGGCATAGGCCTCGCGCGAGGGCCATTCGTCCAGGTCGAGGAATTCGGTCGCGCTGGTGACGACCCGATGCGAGATCCGGCCGTGCTTCTCGAACAGCGCCCGGATCGGGGCCAGCAGCTCGATGTTGTCCTTGGCCCAGTCGGCCAGTTGCTGGCGGGGCACGGGGAAGCGGACGATGACCATGATGGACATTTGGTTTTCCTTTCGGTGGGTTGGGATCAGGTGCGGGGCAGGGTGGACACGTCGCCCGGCCCGATGAAATCGTCGACCGTCCAGCCGTTCACGTCGTATTCGCTCATGCAGGTCTCGACGAGATGGCGCATCTCTTCCAGCTCGCCGGTCTGGCGCGATACGGCGAGGGATTCGAGGTTGTTCAGCTCGGGCGAGCCGAAGTAGTTCCATTCGTAAAGCTCGTGCCGGCCGCCGAATTCGGTGCCGATGGCGTCCCACAGAAGCTTCATCACCTTCGAGCGGTCGTCGACCCCCAGCCCGTTCGAGCCGCGGAGGTATTTCTCCAGCCAGGGCCGCATCTCGGGGTTCTTCAGGTCCGAGGTGTGCGAGTTCAGGTAGATCAGCCCCGAGGCGACCACGGTTTCGCAGATCTGCCTGATGCGGCTGTAAAGCTGCGGCGCGATGGCGGTGTAGGCCTTGGCGGTGCGGTGGCAGGGTGTCATCATGCCGCCGAAGCCGGGGGCCGCATTCTCGATCATCCCGTCGCGCAGGCCGCGCACCAGGTTGCGCCAGTTCACCACTTCGCCCAGGGCCGCCTCGACCCCGCGGAACTTGGCCGCGCCGGTGATGTCCAGCGCCTTGGACAGGGCGCCGGCCAGGAAGGTCATCTTCACTTCCATCCGGGTGATGGATTGCAGCAGTGCCTGGCCGTCCCAGTGGATGTCGGTGTAATGCGCGTTCAGCTTTTCAACGTCGTAGATGATGACGTTTTCCCATGGGATCAGCGTGCGGTCGAAGATCAGGATCGAATCGTTCTCGTCGAAGCGCGAGGACAGCGGATAGTCCCAGGGGCTGCCGCTGGCGGCGGCGGAATATTCGTAGGACTGGCGGCAGATCAGCCGCGTGCCCGGCGCCGAGATCGGGGCGATGAAGGACAGCGCAAATTCCTTGCGCGAGGCCGGGCCGCCGGAATGGCCAACGAACACGTATTGCGTCTGCGGCGCGCCGGTGGCGACGACCTTGGCGCCGCTGATGATCAGGCCGGCGTCTGTCTCCTTCTCGACATGGACGAAAACGTCGTTCACCTCGTCGAAGGGGCGCGAGCGGTCCACGGGCGGGTTGACGATGGCATGTGCCATGTGCAGCACGCCTTCCTGGGCGCGGCGATACCAGTTGCGGATATTGGGGGCGAACTGGCCGAAATAATCCGGATCGGCGCCGATGCCGGTGATCAGTGCGGCCTTGTAATCGGGTGTCCTGCCCATCCAGCCGAAGACCAGTTCCTGCCAGCAGCGCACTGCCTCGCGCCCCAGCCGCAGGTCGGCGCGCGAGCGGGGTGTGCGGAAGAAGGCATGGGTCAGCCCGCCGCTGCCGGTGTCGGTCGGCACCAAAAGGCGGTCCTTGCGGCCGTCCTCGTGCATGGCTTGGTAGAGGCGCGCCAGCGCGCGGGTGGAGTTGCGGAAGGCCGGGTGGGTGGTGACGTCCTTGACCCTTTCGCCATAAATCCAGACCTCGCGTCCGTCGCGCAGGCTTTCCAGGTAGTCTTCGCCGGTGGGCGGCAGCGGGGTGCCGGTCTGTTGGGTGCCGGTCTGGGGCATGGTCTCGGCCTTTCTGCAAAATGTGGACGCATGTCCATGTTTTGCATGATGCCGGGCGCGGCTACTTTGCCACTCCCCCTGGAAGGTGACGCCTGCGGTCATCGGGCGGTGTCGCTGGCGGGCTGGACCAGCTTGCAGAAGATGCGCTGCACTTCGTCGGCGGTGAAACGCTGGCCGGTCTTGGCCGAGGTCAGGAACATCCCCTCCAACATGTAGCTGACCGGAGCCAGCAGGTCGGGCGGCAGGATGCGGCGCAGGATCGGGTTCGACTGGGTGATCCAGGACTTCGAGGTTTCCGTCAGGTCGGGGTGGTCGAAGCCATAGAGGAACATCTCGTAGTCACGCGCGAGCGCACGCTGGTCCTCGCCGGTGACCCAGGCGACGTGATCGGCCAAAGCCTCGATCCAGGGCACCCCGGCAAGGATGCGCTCTTCGGCGCGACGATAGTGGGCCAGCACCCGGGCACGGGCGAAGCGGATGATCTCGAGCAAGAGCGCATTCTTGTCGGTGAAGTAGTAGCTGGCCGAACCGAGCGGAACCTTCGCCCCCGCCGCCACGGCGCGGAAGGTCAGCCCCGCCATGCCCTGGTCCAGCACTATGCGATAGCCCGCCTCGATCAGACGGCGCCGACGGGCATCGCCCTTGGGGCCGAAGCGGCTTTCGGGCGCCTCGGCGGCAACGGTCTCGTCGATGATGGGGGGTGCGGGGGAAGGGGGCACGGTGCGGCGGGCTCCTGGGTCGGGATGGTTTCACTATGGGAAATCGCTGGACGGGGTTCCATCACCTCATAAGGGGATAGGCGCTGCGGCCCGCCGGCGTAGTGTCGAAACACTGGCCGCAGACTCGCTTTTGCCAGCGGGCGCCGCGCTCCTATACAGAACAAGGCACCGAACCGTCGGGAGGGATCAAATTGCTGTGGCGAACGATAGGCCTGAGACTGCTTCTCGGCGTGGTGACGGTGCTGGCGGTGACGGTGCTGATCTTCGCCGCCACGAATGTGCTGCCCGGCGACGCCGCACGTGCCATTCTGGGCCGCGCCGCCACGCCCCAGGCGGTGGCCAAGCTGCAGGCCGAGATGGGCCTCGACCGGCCGCTGGTGGTGCAATACCTGTCCTGGCTGGGCGGAATGGTGCATCTGGACATGGGCCGCTCGCTTGTGACACGCGGCCCGGTGGTGGACCTGATCGCGCCGCGCTTCGGCAATTCGCTGATCCTGCTCTGCATCACCTCGGCTATCGTCCTTCCGTTGTCGCTGGCGACCGGCATCGCCATGGCGCTGACCAAGGGCCGCGGCTTTGACAATATTGCCAACACGCTGCTGATCGCGTTGGCCGGGATCCCGGAGTTCATCGTCGGCATCGTGCTGATCGTGCTGCTCTCGACGCAGGTGCTGTCGGTGCTGCCCCCCACCTCGATGGTGCCCAGCGGCCAGACGGTGCTGGGCAACCCGCAGGTGCTGGTCCTGCCGGTGATGACGCTGGTGCTGGCGATCCTGCCCTATCTGTCGCGGCTGGTGCGCTCGGCGCTGATCGACGCGATGGCCTCGGAATATGTGGTGACGGCGCGGCTGAAGGGCCTGCCGGAGCGCCAGGTCATCGTGCGCCATGCGCTGCGCAACAGTCTGCTGCCCGCGATCCAGGCCAGCGCGCTGTCGCTGGGCTATATCCTGGGCGGCGCGGTCGTGGTCGAGTTCATCTTCCAGTATCCCGGCATGGGAACCGCGCTGCGCGATGCCGTCGGCTCGCGCGACCTTCTGGTGATCCAGGCGGTCGTGCTGATCTTCGCCTGCGGCTATGTGCTGTTCAACCTGGCGGCCGACGTGCTTTCCATTATCGTCACCCCCCGACTGAGAGGCTGATATGGTCGATATGGCCAGCCCCATGGACATTCCCGCCGAACGACCGAAACGCGCCTGGGCAGCAACGCTCCGCACCGCATTCGGCTATCGCCGCACCCGGATCGGGGCAGCGATCACCCTTGCCATCCTGGTGATCGCGCTGGCCGGCCCGTTCCTGGCGCCTTATGAGCCCAGTGCCTTCATATCGAAACCCTTCGCCAAGCCGGGGGCAGAGTTCTGGCTGGGCACCGACGTGCGTGGGCGCGACGTGTTGTCGAGACTGCTTTACGGCGGGTTGGCGGTGGTGTGGATGTCGGTTGCCGCGGCCACCATCGGCATGATCCTGGGCGCCTCGGTCGGCATGCTGGCCGCCTACAGCCGCGGCTGGCTGGCCGAGGTGCTGATGCGGGTTATGGACGTGTTCCTGGCGCTGCCGACGATCATCCTGGTGCTGATGGTGGTCTCGCTTCTCGGCCCGCAGAAATGGCTGGTGGTGGTGCTGGTCGGCATCTCGCACATGCCGCAGGTGGCGCGGGTCAGCCAAGGCGTGGCGGCGGATGTGGCCGGGCGCGACTTCGTGCTGTTCGCCGAGGCGCTGAACGTGCCGCGCTGGAAGATCCTGCTCCGCGAGATCCTGCCCAACATCATGACGCCCTTGCTGGTGGAATACGGCATCCGCATCGTCTGGTCGATCGCCGGCATCGCCGCGCTGTCGGTGATGGGTTACGGCATCCAGCCGCCAGAGGCCGACTGGGGCCTTCTGATCAACGAGAACCGCGGCAGGCTGGCCACCCGGCCCCTGCCGGTGCTGGCGCCCGCCATCCTGATCGCGCTTTTCGCGCTGGGGGTGAACCTGATGGCCGAGGGCCTGTCGGCGACGATTTCCGGCGTGGCGCGCAAGACGGGGGCAAAGTGATGCTGGACATGCACGAAGCGGGCCGCGCGCCCGCAACCGGCACCGGGAACTGGGCGCTGCGCGTCCGCAATCTGCGGATCGAGCTGCCGCAGGGCGGCGACATCGTGGACGAGGTCAGCTTCGACATCGCCCGCGGCGAGGTGCTGGGGCTGGTCGGTGAATCCGGCTCGGGCAAGACCACGGTCGGCATGGCGCTTCTGGCCTATGCCCGCGGCGGGGCGCGCATCACCGGCGGCGAGATCTGGATCAACGCCGCCGGCGGGCCGGTGAACATCCTCGCGCATGACGGGCCGGCGCTGCGGCGGCTGCGCGGCGCGGCGGTTGCCTATGTGCCGCAGGATCCGGCCTCGGCACTGAACCCGGCGCTGAGCCTGCAGACCCAGCTGGCCGAGGTGCTGGAGGCCCACGAGCCGGGTCTCTCTGCCGCCGAGAAGGACCGCCGCATCCGGGAGTCGATGGATGACGTGGGTCTGCGCGGCGATGCGGCGTTCCTGGCGCGCTATCCGCACCAGCTCTCGGGTGGCCAGCAGCAGCGCATCGGCATCGCCATGGCGATCCTGCTGCGCCCGGCCGTGATCGTGCTGGACGAGCCGACGACCGGCCTCGACGTTTCCACCCAGAACCGCATCCTCGAGGTGGTGCGCCGGCTTTGCGACGAGCATCACATCGGCGCGCTGCATGTGACGCATGACCTGTCGGTGATCTCGGCCATCGCCGACCGCATGCTGGTGATGTATTCCGGCCGGGTGATCGAGCTGGGCAGCGTCGCCGACGTGTTCAACCGCCCCCACCACCCCTACAGCCAGGCGCTGTTGTCGGCCGTGCCCGAGTTGCTGTCGCGCAGCGCATTGGTGGCGGTGCCGGGATCGCCCGCCCGGCCCAGCGAGCGGCCGCCGGGCTGTTTCTTCGCTCCGCGCTGCGCATTGGCCGAAGGCGCCTGCCAGGCGGCTGCTCCGCCATTGGCCCTGTGCGAGCCGGACCATGAGGTGGCCTGCCACAAGGCCGGGGCGGTGGCGACCAATGCGCCGATGCATCTGCCCGACCCCGATCCGGTGCCCGCCCGCCCGGTGCTGGACGTGGCCGGCCTGCATGTCGCCTATGGCCGGCTGAAGGTATTGAAGGGCGTCAGCTTCTCTGTCCACAAGGGCGAATGCCTGGCTATCGTCGGCGAGTCGGGATCGGGCAAAAGCACACTGTCGCGCGCCATCGTCGGGCTGGTGCAGGGCGCGCGGCCCGGCCTGTCCTTCCATGGCGAGGCGCTGCATCCCCACGCCCGCAAGCGGACCACCCCGCAGCGCCAGAAGATCCAGTATATCTTCCAGAGCCCGTTCAACTCGTTGAACCCGCGGCAGACGGTGGCCAGCATCCTGGGGCTGGTCCACGATACCTTCAACCGCACCGGCGCCGACGAACGGCAGCGTGCCTGCATCCGGGCGCTGAACCTGGTCGGGCTGCCGGCGAGGACGATGAACCTGTTCCCCGACGAGATGTCGGGCGGCGAACGTCAGCGCACCTCGATCGCGCGGGCGCTGCTGTCGAATCCCGAGATCCTGGTCTGCGACGAGGTGACTTCGGCGCTGGATGTCTCGGTCCAGGCCTCGATCGTCAACCTGCTGAAGCGGCTGATGGAGGAGCAGGGCCTGACCATCGTCTTCGTCACGCACGATCTGGCGCTGGTGCGCAACATCGCGCATCGGGTGCTGGTGCTGGAACACGGCGTCGTGGCCGAGTTGGGGCCTGTGGGGCAGGTCATCGACCACCCGGCCCATCCCTATGCGCAGGAACTGCTGCACAATGCCCGGCAGGGCGACCTGACCCTGCGCGTGGCCCGGCAGGGCGAAGGGGGCTGAGCGCCCCCTTCCCGTCTAGAAGCGGGCGTAGTGCCGCGCGGGGGGCAACTGGTCGACCGACAGGAAGCCCGGCGGGGCGGCTAGCACGTCGGGGATGCGGTTCACCAGCGCGGCGCAGGTGATCACGTCTCCGTGGAAGTCGTCGCTGCGCATGGTCATCGACGGCGTGCCCTCGATCCGCCATTCGTTGTAGGGTGTTTCGCCCCTGTGCATGTAGCACATGTGAAACTCGCCCTCGGCCACCATGCCGTTCGACAGGGTGAAGACAACCTTCTCGGCATGGCCGCGCGTGGTGCCCTTGCGGATCGAGATGCCGAGGTCGGGCAGGTCGATGTCCTCCTCGGCAAGCACCGGCAGATTGCGGCGGGTGGAAGAGACGACCCGCAGCCCCAGTCCACGCACCAGGGGCCGCAGCGCCACCTCGAAGATGCCGCGGCTCTCGCCCGGCTCCGCATGGCCACCGGCTTCGAATTCGGCGGGCGTCAGGCCGATGCCGTGGCCATGCGCGCCGGCAGTGCCGAACAGCGACAGGTCGCAGGTATTGCGCCCCGCCAGCCGCTGCACCTCCTGCGCCGCCGACAGGAAGGCCATCGGCTGGGCATACCAGAAGCTGTCCTGCACCCCGACCGAGACCATGGTCTTGCCATGGCTGCGGAACAGCGCGTCCAGATCGCGGCAGCGCGGGGCCTCGGCGTCGGCATAGAAGGGCTCGAACGCATCTTCCGCGATGGTCAGCACGTCAAGGCCGGCGCGGGCGGCCCGGACCGCGGGATCGTGCAACTGGTCGATGGTGGTGCCGTGGGTGATCAGCACCAGATCGGCCTGATGCGCCTCGAACGGCACCTCGGGGGTGCAGATCGCCGCGCCCTGCAGTTCGGGCGCCGAGAAGTCCTTGCCCGCGGTTGTGCGCATGTAGACGGCGACGATCTCGGCCCCCTTCTGGCGGGCATAGGCGGCCGACAGCCGTCCCATGGTGCCAAGGCCGTAGACGATGATGCGAAGGGGTTTCATTGGCATGATCCTGTTTCCGTTGGCGGCGCTCTGCGCCCGCTGTCATGGAACCCCTTTCGCCCCGCGCGCCGTATCCCCCTGGAAAGTGACCGCAGCCGCTGTGCCTCACCTTCCGAGGGTATCTTCTGTGGAGGGAGGCTGGGGCAAGCTGGATGCCTTCGGAACAGAAAGTTGGACCCGCGTCCATGAATTCGGGCGCCCGGAAACCGGCAAGGAAACATCAACAGGGATGGATATGATGAAGAACACTCTCTTCGGGCACGGCCTGCGGGCGGGGCTTGCCGCTCTGGCGCTGGCCTTGCCCCTACAGGCGCTGGCGGAAACCACGGTCCGCGTCGGAACCGTGCGCTCGGGCGCCTTCGGCCCGATCGAGGTCCATCGCTCGGTCGGCGACTATGCGACGCTGGTGGCGAACCAGGGTGCGGTGTTCGAGCAGCTGGTGGGCGTGAAGCCCGAAGGCGGCACCTATCTGCTCTTGGCCGAAAGCATCGAGCCCGAGGATGAAACCGCCACCCGCTGGATCATCAAGCTGAAGCAGGGCGTCAAGTTCCATGACGGCAAGGAGATGGTCGCCGCCGACGTGATCTACTCGATCAAGCGGATGACCGGCGAGGGCATGATCCCCGCCGGCATGATCGGCACCCTGACCGCCATCGAGGAGGTGGACAAATATACCGTCCGCCTGGTGCTGCCCAACCCGAAAAGCTGGGTGGTGGAAAGCCTGTCCGATCCTTATGCCGCCATCGTCGAGGACGGCTATACCCCCGACAAGCCTCCTGTCGGCACCGGCCCGATGAAGATCGTCGACATACAGACCCAGCAGTCGATCACGCTGGAGAAATTCGCCGACTACCACGACACGCCTGCGGGCTCGGACAAGGTGACGGTGCAGTTCTTCTCGGAAAGTCAGGCGGGGCTGAACGCCTTGCAGGACGACCAGATCGACATGCTGATGGATTTCGACGCCGCCCTTGCCGACGAGATCGAGGGCAACGAGGCGCTGAAGCTCTACAACTCCCCGACGGGCATGAGCTATCCGATCCAGATGCGCACCGATGTGGCGCCGTTCAGCGACCCGCGGCTGCGGCAGGCGCTGCGGCTGGTGGTCGACCGCGACATGGTGGTGACCAACGCCTTCAACGGCTATGCCACCCGCGCCAATGACCTTTACGCCCGCTCGGACGCGCATTTCCGCACCGATCTGGAGCGCACCCGCGACGTGGAGGCCGCGCGCAGGCTGGTGGAAGAGGCCGGGCTTGCCGGGACCACGCTGAAGCTGGTGATGCAGGGCGATCCGGCGGTTGGGCTGGTGCTGGCCGAGAATGCCCGCGAGATCGGGCTGGAGATCGAGGTGCAGCAACTGGATTCCGCGAGCTTCTTCAACGAGGAATACATGGAGCGCCCGTTCTTCGGCGGCGACTACTGGCCACCGATGAGCTTCCTGCAGACCTCGTCCATGGTCGATGTGCCCCATGCCAGCTTCGGCCAGATCCGCTGGCAGGATGACGAATACTTCGGCCTGTGGGAGATCGCCAATGCCACGCTGGACCCGGCGGTGCTGCAAGACAGCCTGTCGAAGCTGCAGCAGATCCTGTTCGACCGCGGCGCCTGGGTGATCCCTGCCTATCCGAACGAGCTGATCCTGATGAGGGCAGATCTTGAAGGGATGCCGCCCTCCGACATCTGGGGCCGTGCCGGCTATCGTTATCTTGGCCGCTTGCATCGCATAGCGCAGTGAGCGCCTGATCTGATCCCGGCCGCCAGCTTTTCCACGAAGGCTGGCGGCTTTTGCTTTCGGCGGCGACCTGACAGGTCCTGACCGGGGCGGCGCTTCCCGGATGATGTAGAAGGAGGGAAACGACATGCCAAACGCTCAAAATCATCAAGAAATCACCTGATCGTAACAGGAAGCGACACCGACAGTTTTGAATCCTTCCCGGAAGCGACCAACCGAAGCACAGGACGCCGCTTCGACCAGAATCCTTAAATCCATGTCCGACAACCTGTCTTCGTTCTGTGCTTCCATGGCCTGCAAGACTTGGCGGAGCAGTTGAGACGGAAATTGATCAATTGAGCGCTGCGGTTCGGCCGTCTGGAACAGGGTGGGGGGAAGACTGACGACCCCCACGCGGTCCTACAGGAGTTCCAGGCGGACGTTGCTGAACGGGGTCCAGACACCGGCCTTGCTGGTGGTGTAGTGCCCTTGCAGCGGCGAGAGGCTGAAGGGCTGCCATGGATGAGACGGCACGCAGATAGCCGGTGAAGCCCATGCCCTCCGTGGCGATCACGACGTCAATCTCGCCGAAATGCTTCTTGGCCGCTGCCAAGAAGCCCCGACGTATGCTCAGCTATCACCCAGGGCACGGGGCAGCAGGCTGAACTGTGAACCACGGTGGCCTGCAGCCTTGCCCGCCGCAGTTCCTGAGGGACTTGAACTCGTGGCAAGCCGCTATTATCTTACAGTCGTCTTACCAATGGAGCTTGCCATGCCTCGGCCGGATTCCCTCCTCACCACCGTCTCGACCAAGGGCCAGGTCATCCTGCCGAAAGCCGTCCGGCAGCGGCGGGACTGGAGCGCCGGCACCCGGCTGATTGTCGAGGAAACCGAGGACGGGATCCTGCTCCGGCAAGCCCCGGCCTTCCTCCCGACCCGGCCCGAGGACGTGTTCGCCATCCTGCCCCACAAGGGCGACCCGAAATCCATCGAGGAGATGGACGCGGCAATCCTCGCCGAGGCCCGGCGGCACCATGATCGCCATTGATACCAACATCGTCGTCCGCTACCTGACCGGCGATCATCCCGAGCAATCGCCGCGCGCCCGTGCGCTGGTCGACGGTCGGTCCGTCTTCATGCCGGTCACAGTGGTGCTGGAGGCCGAATGGGTGCTGCGCAGCGCCTATGGCTACGCCGCAAAGGACGTCGTGGCGGCGCTGCGGGCCTTCGGCGGCCTGCCAGGTGTCACGGTCGAGGATGCAGCCCTTGTCGCCGAGGCACTGGATCGCACCGAAAACGGCATGGATTTCGCCGATGCCCTGCATCTGGGGCGGTCGGCCGGTTGCGAGGGCTTCGCCAGTTTCGACCGCCAGTTCGCCAAGGCGGCGCAGTCCGCGGGATATCAGGGCATCTTCGAGCCCTGAGGCTCACGCTGCCAGTCTTTCCGGACCTGGCCAGTTGCCTTGGTGCAAAGGCAAGAATTTCTGGAACCGCGCCCCCGCAACCAAAATTGTACGCATCATCAAATGCTTGAGCGCCGCCCTCCGGGGCGGCGTTTGCGTTTGCACCCCACGTGGAAGCACTGTGGAAGCAAGAGGGGCCGAAGTTCTGCGGGCTTTGTTAGTCACCCGAAGCTGCCGTGGTAGTTGTCCTCTTGGTGGATGTCACGATCAAAGAACTCACCGCAACACGGGCAGGCGACGTTAGTCAGCTGGTCTGCAATGGTTCTATGATAGGTCAGGATCAAGCCATTCTTGAACAGGGGCGTGCCGCATCCGGAAAAGCAATGGGTCCGCCGCGTCGCCAGGCCGCAATCGTGACAGGTGAGGTCCCAGTAGTCTCGGCCCCTCTGCGTTAGGTGACGCCTGACGTCGGCGACTTCGTGGCGTTGGCCGCAGCTGATGCAAAAGCTGTCGCTCTGCCAGTCTTCACCATCGAGGTGTCGCGGTGTCGGAAAGCTTGCTTGCAGCTCCATCGCGACCAACCGGTGCAGATTGTGCGAGTCCCTCGGGTGCGGAGACACGCGGACTGCCCCTTTGCTATGGTTGGAAGGGTGGTTCTGTCCATAGTCGCAATCGCGTCCCCATCCCAGAGGTGACGTGGGCTCCTGGACCACCGGACCCGCCGGCTGCAGGATGAAGACCCGCCGACCGGCTTGGCCATAGCCTCTGCCGTCGACAACATCGCGCAGAACGTCATCGAGTTCGCCCGGGCGCCAACGTGTCCGGAATTTCGCATCAAGGACTAGGCTGTGAACTCATAAACGGGATTTCCGCGGGTTCTGAAGCGTGATTCACTCGCCTCGATGGAGGTGGTGATGGCGCGTTTTGATCTTTCGGACTTCGAATGGGATCTGATCCGAGCGCTGCTGC
>NZ_JAEACP010000039.1 GCF_015999335.1 Tabrizicola soli
CTTCAGCAAGCTCAAGCAGTTCCGAAAGATCGCAACCAGATACGAAAAAACCGCGACCAACTACCTGGCCGCCGTCCTTCTCGTCTGCTCAAGACTATGGACCCGCGCTTATGAGTCCGCAGCCTAGGACGGCGGGCAGCGCCAGTCCGCCGAAGCGGTCGGCCTCGACCTGAAAGCTCTCGGTGATCCAGAACAGCCCCGGCACAAACTGGCCAAGACCGAACGCAAAACCAATGAGCATGGAAGATGTGCCAGTTGCCGCGCGCAGCAGCAGTGAAAGAGCCGCGAAGGACAGTAACGCGAAGGGCAGGAGCGAGAAGGGGGGCAGCGCCAAGACAAAGACGGCACCAGAGATCAATCCAATTGGTAGCCAGATCGCTACGCGCGGTCCTTCCGATCCGACGAACAAGGGTCCATCAAGGTCGATCAACAGCCGTGCCCCCCGAACGTGAGCGAAGACGATAAGTGCTCAAGTGGGTAGAGGTGCAATGGCTGTTTCTTGCGTTCACGCTCTTGTCAGATCTGCCCCCATCGTGGCGCATTCCTTGCGACCAGCGAGCTCCTTTGCAAAGGGACCAGCATTCTGACATACGTCTGTCGCCATCTATTCTCCTTGTACCGACTCCTTCACGCAGACTTGAATGGACATGGGAGGCCATTCTCACGTCCAATTCCGTGTTTGTCGTGCGCGGCAAACCTCGCTGCCCTCAATTGAGCTGAAAGCAGACAACATGTCGACCCGACGGCATTTCCTGATGATGACTTCCGCTCTCTTCTCCGCGCCACTTGTGACCCCGGCTTTCGCGGCCTCTGATCTTCAGGGCCAGTGGGCAGCCTGGGATGCGCAGGTGACACCCCCGGGCTATGTTGCGGCTACGACCAATCCATGGGGCCTGCATCCGCGGCTGCTTCCGGTCCGCGTCGAGGCTCGCGCCGGGCTGACGCCAGGCGACATCCATGTCGATGCGATCGCGCGCTATCTCTACCACATCCAGCCTGACGGCACTGCGATGCGCTATGGCGTCGCCATCGGGCGGTCCGGGCTCTACGAGCCGGGCATCTATACGATTGGCCGCAAGGCCAAGTGGCCAAGGTGGACTCCCACACCACAGATGATCGAGCGCGAACCCGAGACCTACGCGCAGTATGCCGACGGCATGGATCCCGGTCCTGGCAATGCGCTCGGGTCGCGGGCGCTCTACTTGTTCCTCGGTAGCCGTGACACCTATCTGCGCATCCACGGCACGCCATTTCCGCGGTCCATCGGCAGCCGGGCCAGTTCCGGCTGTGTGCGCATGGTTATGCCGCACATCATCGATCTCTACGACCAGGTTCAGACCGGAGTGACGGCACATCTGTATCCGGCCGAAGAAGGCAACGTGGAGCTGACGGCCTGAACATGATTGCGGGTAAGAGCAAGGAATTCAGTTCGCGAACTCCGAAGGCAGGGCGTTTCCCCCGCACGGTCGGTGCTGGGCGATCCGCGGTGCTGGCGATCGCCTTGATGATGCTCTCAGCCTGTGTGGCACCGGTCGGAGGGATCGGCGACGAGCCGTCGCGCTTCCTGCAGGAGCTGCCCGAGGGCGTGATGGCCATCGCCGCACCCTACCAGAACCTGCGCGCAGTGGTCTTGCAGCCCGAGGACGGCTGCTACTGGTACGAGCACGTCGGCCCGGTTGAGACGACCATGCTGCCGCTCCGTACGGCGGAAGGTCGTCCGATCTGCACCGCTACGGAAAACCGTCCTGCCACAACCGGCTGAGCGCGCGAAAAATGGTCAGTTGCCCCAGTTCGCCGATGGTCAAACCTTGATCAGTGCCGCCGTCACATACATAAATGCAATCCCGCCGAGGAAGCCGCCGAGGACAGCAGGAGAGTACAGGATCGCCTGCCGGTCGCTGTTCTGGCGTTGAAGATAGGCCGTGACCTCGACCATGACCTGCAGGATCGCCCCGGCGCCGACCGCAAGCGCGAAAGCCGACCATTGCGGGGCGTAGGCAAGGCTACCGGCCCAGATCCCAAGCACGGCGGGTCCCCCGGCAAGCAGCGTCAGCGCGGCAAAGCTCCAGAGCGGAGGGCGGATGCGCAGCATGGGTGCTGCGATGCCGATGCCTTCGGTCACGTTGTGCAGCGCAAAGCCGAGAACGAGGAAGGTGCCGAGGCCCGCCGCACCAGCAGCGAAGGCGCCACCGATGGCCAGCCCTTCGCCGAAATTGTGCAGCCCGATGCCGAGCGCGATGTAGAACGCCAGCGCCAGCCCCTCGGGCCGTCCGCGCCAGCGCCCGATGGCCATGAGGAGAAGGAAACTCGCGAGAGCCGACAGCCAGACCATGGCCGATCCTTGGAACAGCGCGGCTGCCTCAGCCGCGAGTTCGGTGGCCTCGCCCATCATGTCGAGGAGCAGGAAGGCCAGCATGCCGACGGTCAGCGCCAGCACGAAGTTCATGCCGGAAGTGCCGAAGCCGCGCATCGCCGGGTAGAACATCAGCCCGAGGGCGACAGGCAGCAAACCGACCAGCGCGCCGACCAGCGCCTGTAACTGAAGCTGCCCCCCGGATGCCTGCGGCGTGGGCACGGCAACAGCGATTTCGTGCCCGAACACAGTGCCGGTGTTGGTCACGAGGGCCACTTGATGCGCCTCGCCCAGCACCCACGGGTAGGGGATCTGCACCCAGACGGCACTGCCGCGCGCAATCGGTCCCGACGGGTCCTGCGTGAAGGTCCAGTAGGCGTCATCGACGGCAACCTGCGCGATCTGCATCGCCTCCGACCCGCCCGCACGCACAAGAACCTGGATGCCGGTACTGTCGAGGATCGTCCGCTCGACGGTGAGCGACTCGACCGGTGGGGCACCGTTGTTGAAGCCGCGCAACGGATCGAGCGAGGCGATCAAGACGAAAGACACCAGAATGGCCGCCAGAGGCAGGAACACCAGCAGAAGCCGGATCAGCGGGGAACGGGTCGGTTGGCTCTGGTCGCTCATGCCCCCGGCCCCCGCACGTCGAACATGCCGACCCAGCCCAGCTCGGTGAACTCGGATTGATGGGCGTGGAACATGTACATGCCGTCCTCATGGTCGGCGAAGCTGAACTCGAGGATGCCGCGCTGCGCCTGGCACTGCATGATCAGATCGACCGTGCGCAGGGTCGGCGTCAGCTGCGTGCCAGTGTCGTAGTAGTCGAAGAAATTCGCGTGCAGGTGGAACGAGTTGATCGGGTCGAACTCGGTCACGTTGACGAGGTAGATGCGCACGGGCCGGGTCTTGTCGATCGGGATCGGCACGTTCATGTAGGCCTGCCCCACGGTGTTGACCGCATAGACTTCGTTCCCACCGTCGAAATTGGTGTCGAAGGCGTTCATCACCATCGCCAGCTCCTGCCAAAGGGCATTTTCGGGGCTGCCCAGAACGCGTGACGCAGCAACGGCAGCAAGCGCGGGGTCGGTCTGCCGGGAAGGGTCGGGGTCGATCACGAACAACCCGTACATGCCCTTGTGCATGTGCCGCTTCAGCGGCAGGGCGTGGCAGTGGTAGAGGTGACAGCCGAAGGGTTTGGCATCGAACTCATAGACGAACTCTTCGCCGGGGCCGATCAGTCCTGCACCGGGAACACCGTCCATCCGCGCAGAGTGAATGCCGTGGAAGTGCATCGAATGCGGGTGCGAGCCGAAGTTGCGGAAGATGATGCGCAGCTTCTCGCCTTCCTTCGCCCGAAGGGCAGGGCCGGGGACGCGGTTGTTGTAGGTTCCAGGCGGGAAAGAAGATGCCGGGGGCGATCTCGATTTCCTTGTCGTAAGCCTCGACCTCGAAGGTGCGCAGGGTGCGGCCGTCGGGCAGAAGCTCGGTCGTGCCGGTGTCCCAGTCCGTCAGCATGGCCGTGGGGTCGAAGCCGTTGCGGGCATGATCGACAGAACCCAGGGTGGTCATGTTGCCATGCGCCATGCCGGGCATCGGGGCGGCATAGGGATCGGCCGACATCGCCGACATGTCGTGTCCGGCTATCGGGTCGGGCGCGGTCTGGGAACGCGCGGTTCCCGCGACAATTGCAGCGCCGCCTGCGGCCACGAGTCCGCCGACCAGCAAAGCGCGGCGCGACGGGTCAACCGAAGTGTCTTGGTCGGCAGGCATGGAATGAGGCTTTCCCGGCGCGCACAAAAGGCGTGGCGCGAAATGTTAGACAAGGCTAACAATCTGCCCGGCGCGTTTGCTTGTCAACGGGGTTCGTGCAAGACTGCGCCGACAATGAACGATGATCCACATCACACACTGTCGGCCACCAGTGATGACCGCTCTCCCGACCTGCGCGCGGAGGCTTTTCAGGGCGTGCGCGCCGCGCGTAGCCGCGAGTTGGCAGAGGATTACGTCGAGCTGATCGCCGAACTGATCCACGCGCAGGGCGAGGCGCGCCCCGTGGACATCGCCACCCGGATGGGCGTGACGGCACCGACCGTCGCCAAGACGCTTGACCGGCTCGCCCGCGACGGCCTGATCACCCGGGCCAAGTATCGGTCGATCTTCCTCACGGAAGAGGGTAGGGCGCTGGCAAAGGAGTGCCGCCACCGGCACGACATCGTTCTGCGGTTCCTGCTTAGCCTCGGGCTCGACCCCGAGACGGCCGAGCGGGACGCCGAAGGGATCGAGCATCATGTAAGCGAGCGGACGCTCGAGCTTTTCGCGGCCTTTGTCGCCCGAAGCTGACCGGTGCGGGTCAGGTGCCCTCTATGGCAAGGCGGACATCCTCGAAGAACTTTTCACCCGAGACGATCTCAAGCTTCTTGCCTTGCAGGTAGAAGGTGGGCGTCTGGTTCACACCAAGCGCTTCCACATCCGCCATGTCCTGATTGATCGTGGCCGTGATCCCGGGGAACATCTTGTCGGTTTCCGCTTTGGCCAGATCCAGCCCGACGGCGCCCGCGGCTTGCCACGCGATTTTCATGTCCGGACCGTCGTGCAGCGCCCATTCCGGCTGTTTCTCAAAGATTGCGTCGAGCACCTGCTCGAACTTGCCTTGCATCCGCGCCACCTCGAGGATGCGCGCGGCTTCATCCGACCCTTTGTGGAACAGAGTGTAGCGCAGGACCACCCTGATCTGGGTCGGAAATTGGCGGCGTATTTCTGCGATGATCGGATGGAACGCCCGGCAGGCCTCGCAAGAGGGATCGAAGAACTCGACCAGCGTGACGGGGGCATCGACCGGGCCAAGGATGGGCGAATGGGCGCGCACCAGAAGCGAGTCGTCCACTGCGGGGGCGGTCGCAGCGTCGGCTTGCGCCTCGGCCTCGCGGCGGCGGGTCAGGAATACGGCACCACCGCCGAAGGCGGCAAGTCCAAGGGCGGAAGCCCCGATCAACACAGTGCGGCGGTTCATGTGCGGTTTCCTTTCGGCAGGATGAGACAGGCAAGGATCGCGGCAAAGGCGGCCAGCGAAAGGTAAGGGATGGGTACGCCCAGGATCATCTGCGCCTCGCCGGTGCAGGACGGGCCGTTCTGGGTGCAAGGCACGATGGGCGCAGGAAGAATGCCAGCGTAAAGCCCGGAGTGCCAGGCGGCCAGCGCCAGACCCGCCAGCACCAGCGGCAGGGCATAAAGCCATGCGCTGCCATCCCCGCGCCACAGCGACAGGCCAAGGATCGGCACCAGCGGGAACATCGCGATGCGCTGATACCAGCACAGGGTGCAGGGCATCTGTCCCAGCACCTCGCCGATGAACAACGCGCCAAACGTGGCCCCCAAGGCGATCAGGAAAGCGAGCGTAAGCACCAGATCGTCGCGAGACAGCGCCTGTTCATCAGTTCTGGTCAAGAGCAGGCTCCTCGCTGCGGCGTGACGGAAGCGAGGCCACAAGAATGAACAGCGCCCCAAGCGTGATGGCGATATCGGCACCGTTGAAGGTGGGCCAGTGCCAATCCTGCCAGTAGAGATCGAGGAAGTCGGTGACGGCCCCCTGCCGCAGCCGGTCGATGATGTTGCCAAGGGCCCCGCCAACGATCAGCGCCAGGCCTGCCTTCTCGAACGGGTGGCGTGCCCGGAACGCCATGACGGCAAACATCAGCGTCAGTGCGCCGGTCAGCGCCGCCATCAGCAGGGGCTTGCCTGCCATGACGCCGCCCATCATGCCAAAGCTGGCGCCTTCGTTGAACCCGAGGGCAAGATTGAAGCCCGGAAAGACCGGAACCGCCATCCCCCGGGAAAGCAGCGACAGCGCCGCGACCTTGGTCAACTGGTCCACCAGTAATGTGGCGGCGATAAGGAAAATCAGCTTTGTTCGGGTCATGGTTCAGCCTTGCGGTTGATGCCGATCCAGCGCGGGACCGATGCGGCGTATCGGTCATAGTCCGACCCGATTGCCGCGCGCAAGGCGGCCTCTTCCGAACGGATCTGCGTGCTGGCGGACCACATGAACAGGATCGGCGCAAGGACCGTCGGTGCAGAGGGGACTGCCAGCGCGACCCCTGCCAGCAACGCCGCCTGTCCGACGAAGGTCGGGTTGCGGCTGAAGCGGTAGAGCCCGCCAGAGACGAGATCGCCGGTCTCGCCGCCGACCACGCCAACACGCCAGGACGACCCCATCGACATCTGCGCCGCGAAAGCCACCATCGCGCCAAGGCCTGCGACAAGGACCCCGATCAGGCCAAGGATGACGGCGTGCCCCTCGGTCCAGAGCGGATCGGTCTTGTGAAGCAGGGGTATCGCAAGCCAGACCAGCGGCCCGAAGAAAGCGATCGCAAAAGCCGCACGGAATCCCATGGCGGCCAGCCGGTCGCGCCCCTTTGCCCGCGAAAACAGCCAGACAGACCGGCCCGCAGACTGCGCTGCCACCGCGCTCCCCCAGAAGAACATCGCAAGATAGCCGAACAGAAGGGCCAGCGCGGCGCAGCCAAAACCCGAGATCATCGAGTCACGCCTCGCGTTCCGGGTTGAACCGCAACAGGCGCAGCGCGTTCAGCGTCACCAGCACGGTCGCCCCGGTATCAGCCAGGATCGCAAGCCAGAGGCCGGTCAGCCCCAAGACGGAAGTCATCAGGAACACCGCCTTCAGGCCAAGCGCGATGGTAACGTTCTGGCGGATGTTGGCCATTGCGGCCCGCGACAGCCGGATCACCGCCGGGATGTCGGTCACCCGGTCGCGCAGGATAGCCGCATCGGCGGTTTCCAGCGCCACATCGGTCCCGGACCCCATCGCCACGCCGACATTGGCCTGCTTCAGCGCGGGCGCGTCGTTGATCCCGTCGCCAATCATCATCACGCCGCCCTCGTCGTGCATCGTCTTGATGAACTTCAGCTTGTCCTCGGGCATCATGTCGGCTTGGAACTCCATCCCCAGGCCCCCCGCGATGGCCGCCGCCGTGCGCGGGTTGTCCCCGGTCAGGATGACTGCGCCGACCCCCATGGCCTTGAGTTGGCGCACCGCGTCCTTGGCGTCGTCGCGCGGTTCGTCGCGCATGGCGATCAGGCCGAGCGGGGTCTTCGCGCGGAACACTGCCACGGCCGTCTTGCCCTCCTCCTCGAACACCGTCGCCTTCCGCAGGCCAAGGCCCTCCAGCCCGCCAAGCTCCATCGCATAGCGCGGCGAGGCGACCCAGGCCGGGGCATCACCGACCGTTGCGACCACGCCCCTGCCCATCAGCGCCTTGGCATCCTTCGACGCCAGCGCCTCGACCCCGGCCTCCTTCGCCTTGTTCAGGATGGCGACGGCAAGCGGGTGGCTCGATCCGGTCTCGACCCCGGCGGCAACGGCCAGCAGTTCGGCCTCGGTCGTGGTGCCGAAGGTGACGACATCGGTGACCTTGGGGCGCCCATGCGTCAGCGTCCCGGTCTTGTCGAACGCGATGCGGCTGACCTTGGACGCCGCTTCGATGACGACACCGCCTTTCATCAAAAGCCCGCGCCGCGCGCCCGTCGACATCGCCGAGGCGATAGAGGCGGGGACCGAGATGACCAGGGCACAGGGGCAGCCGATGAGAAGCAGCGTCAGGCCGCGATAGACCCACGTGTTCCAGTCCGCGCCAAAGGCCAGCGGCGGCACCAGGATCACCAGCACCGACAGCGCTACGATCAGCGGCATGTACCAGCGGCTGAAACGGTCAATGAAACGTTCGGTCGGCGCGCGCGCCTCCTCGGCCTCTTCCACCAGCCGGATGATCCGGGCGATGGTGTTGTCTTCCGGCCCCTTGGTCACTTTCACCCGCAGGACGGCCTCGGTGTTGATCGAGCCCGCGAAAACCGTGTCGCCCGGCCCCTTGTTGACCGGCACGCTTTCGCCCGTCACCGGGCTATCGTCGACGCCGCTGTTGCCTTCGGAAATCTCGCCATCCGCCGGGATGCGGTCGCCGGGACGGACAAGGACGGTCTGCCCGACCGCCAGGCTGGCTGCCGGGACGTCCTGCGGCTTGCCGTCGATCTCCAGAAGCGCGGTCTTGGGCACGAGGTTTGCCAGCGCCCGGATCCCGTCCCGCGCCTTGCCCGCCGCCACGCCCTCCAGCACTTCGCCCACAGCGAACAGGAACACGACCAGCGCCGCCTCCTCGGCCGCGTCGATGAACAGGGCGCCGATGGCGGCAACCGTCATCAGACTTTCGATGGTGAAGGGCTGGCCCATCCGCAGCGCGGCGAAAGCACGTTGTGCGACGGGGGCGACACCGATCAGGCAGGCGGCGACGAAGGCCCATCTGCCGATCTCCGGCGCCAGATACTCGATGATCCACGCCGCACCCAACAACAGGGCAGTGAAGATTACAAGCTTACCCTTGCCGGTCTGATACCAGCGCTTGCCCCGATCGGCGGGGTCATCATGGACATGGCCTGGGCTGCCGTGGCCGGAATCGTCGCTCTTTGCGCTGGCCGTCGCTGCCGGACCGTGGTCGTGCCCTGCATGATCGTGGCCATCGTCGCGGCTGTGGTCCGCGGCGTCCTCGTCTTCGGCCTTGTTGGCGGCACCGGGCAACATGAAGTCCTTCTTCGCGCCCGCCTTGCGGGGTTCGATCCCGTATCCAAGGGCGCGCACGGTCTTTTCGACCTTGTCGCGTCCGGTCTGCGCCTCATCCAGCGTCAGACGCAGGCGTTCCGACATGATCGCGACCTGGACATCGCTCACCCCGGGCAAACGCGAAACCGCATCCTTGATCTTCGTCGCGCAGGACCCGCAGTCCATACCGGACACGGTCCAGTCGCAGAATTCTTCGCTTTTTGAACCCGACATCGTCTTCCCTCCTGCCCGGAAGCGGACAGTTGCCCTTATCGAATCAGGAACCTAAGTTCTCTAGCAACTAGAGCTTCAAGGGGAATGTGATGCTGACCATCGGAAAATTGGGAGACGCTGCCGGTGTGAAGGTTCCGACGATCCGCTACTACGAGCAGATCGGCCTCTTGCCAGAGGCCGAACGTAGCGCGGGCAATCAGCGGCTCTACAGCCGAAAGGCGCTGGAGCGTCTAGCGTTCATCCGGCACGCCCGCAGTCTGGGTTTTACGCTCGAAGCAATCCGCGATCTTCTGAGCCTGTCGGACAGGCCCGATCAGTCTTGCGCCGCCGCCGACGCCATCGCCAGGGCGCAGCTAGCTGAGGTTGAAAGCCGCCTGGCGCGTCTGACCGCGCTCAAGGCCGAACTGGAACGCATGGTCGTGCAATGTGCAGGCGGGAAGATCGCCGATTGCCGGGTGATCGAGGTGCTGGGAGATCACGCCCATTGCGCAACCGATCATTGTCATCCGCACGCAGACCATCTGGAATAGGTGAGCCTCTTGCCGCGTGCTTTATGTGGCGGCCGCCTTCTTGCGTTCAGGTCCACAGCTTTCAAGGTCACATTGGGCACCATCGGCAAGGTTGGAAACCTGTTTCATTTGCCGTCCACGTTTCCGAAGCCACATCGCGCCGCCAGCCAGAACGGCCAGCGCGATGGCACTGCACAAGATCACATCGAGGGGTAGGCTGGCCAGCCATCCGCTTACTAAGCCCCCGGTTCCAGCCAGTCCGGCGGCAATGAGCGCAGGCCAGACCAAAGGCACGACAAGCGGGGCACAACAGGCAGCGCAGGCCGCGACTGTTCCGGTGATGACAAGTCTTCGCGAAACCATGAGATCCTCCGTATCTGCATCTTGAGGTGGTCTAGCTCTTCAAGTTACTTTAAGAGCAAGTTGAATTTTGGGGAGATCGTGTGATGGCATTCTCCATCGGCCAACTCGCGGACAGGTCAGGGTGCACGCCGCCGACGATCCGGTATTACGAAAGCATCGGTCTGCTGGCGGCACCCTTGCGCAGCGAAGCTGGAAGACGGTCCTACGGTCAGGCTGATGTCGCCCGACTGGCGTTTATCCGGCGAGCGCGTGATTTTGGTCTGGGGATACCTCAGGTCCGTGACCTGCTTACTGCGGCAGACGCCCCCGCATCCGCCTGCGCCACAGCGCGCCCCGTGGTCGAGGACCATATCCGCGCTCTGCGTGCGAGACGGGCGGAACTGAAGGCTTTGGAGGCAGACCTGACCGCAATCCTCGTTCGATGCAATGAAGGGTGCAGGACGGGAACCGCCGCCGACTGCGCGATATTCGGAGAGTTTCGCCTGCCGGGACGGCATGTCAAATGATGACGATCCTTGTTTACGCAAGTGCCGCTTTGGCCGAGATCGTCGGCTGTTTTGCGGTCTGGGCCTGGATGAGGCAGGGTGCGAGTGCCCTCTGGCTTGTGCCCGGTCTCCTCAGTCTGGCGGCATTCGCTTGGCTACTGACCCTGGCCCCTTCCGATTTTGCTGGCCGCGCCTACGCGGCCTATGGTGGGGTCTATATTGCAGCCTCGCTTGGCTGGCTTTGGGCCGTCGAAAAGCAGCGACCTGACATCTGGGATGTGACCGGAGCGGTTCTCTGCGTCGTAGGTGCCGCAATCATCCTCCTGGTTCCCAGAGGAACCTGATGGTCATTTGGCGTCCTGCCAGTTGGGATGTGCACCCGCTGCGCAGTTGAAAGATCAATCGGACGTGTGTTGCCGGATCGTCCGAGCTGTGCCATTCAGGGCGAATGGCTGCGATTTTTGATCATTTCTGGCTCTGCTGTTGGTTGTGCCCCTGTTTGGGGCCACGGCCTTTGAGGCATCGGCCAGCCTTGCAGCCGAAATTGCCGCAGTGTCGGATCCTTGCTGCGAAGGCGACTGCCCCGAGGATCCGGCCTGTGGTGCCGCTTGCATGATGATGATGCGGTGCGGAGTTCCGTCCCTTGCCCTGCCGCAGACTCCAGAAGTGCTGTTCAATTCTCCCGAGGCCATCGTGTCCCTGATGATGCCGGAGCAACCTCCGCCGTCCGGGTTGCCACCAGATGGCTTGAAGCAACCTCCCCGCACCTGACCCCGCCGCGTGTCTTGACGCGCAGATGATACCGGTTGCACCCGCGCCTCTTGGGCGATCGGGGCAAGGCTTCAATCAATCCAATGGGGTTACTTCCTATGAAAACGACTTACGCTGGTTTCTGCGGCGCTGTGCTTGCGCTAGCAGTGTCCTCGTCCGCTGTCTTGGCAGGCGCAGAGGATTATCGCTTCGATCTGGTTTCCACCGATCACAGCGTCGGCTCAGGCGCAATCCTCGAAGTTCGGCTGACCGACCTTCGCACCGGCAAGCCGGTCGAAGGAGCTGTCATCTACGCAACCCGCATGGACATGGCCCCAGACGGGATGGAAATGATGACTACGCCGGTAACGGCGATGCCCTCCGACGTGCCCGGAAACTACCGCTTTACCACCGATCTGACGATGGCCGGCGGTTGGAGGTTCTCGGTCGCGGCCAAGGTTCAGGGCGAACCTGAAACCGTTTCGGCCGAAATCGAGCTGCAGGCCGGTCCATGAGCGGCGCGGCTAGATTGGTGACACTCGGCGTCGTGGCAGGGGCCGCCGCCTGGGGCGGGCTGGCTGCTGGAGAGCGGGGCTTCACCGTCAGTAGCCTGCAGGACGCTGCCGTGATGCAGGTCTCCATGCTGCTGGGCCGCGATGTCGCAGCGATGCCCGCACCGGAACCGACCGGAGCCGTCATCTATTGGCGCCACCCGGACGGGCTGCCGGAATGGTCGGGCACAGAAGCCGTGACAGCGGATGGCCGCGCCTTCCTGCCAGTGCGGTCCAGCGAGGACATCTCGCTGGACCCGTCCGACAAGCCTGTCGCCGCGCCCGCCCCCGAGGAAGGGGGCGAGCGCACCGTACTTTACTACCGCAACCCGATGGGTCTGCCCGACACCTCGCCGGTGCCGAAGAAGGACTCGATGGGTATGGACTACATTCCGGTCTATGAGGGTGGCGATGGTGACGAAGGGTCGGTTACTGTCTCACCCGGCAAACGGCAACGGACCGGGGTGCGGACAAGTGAGGCCGTGCTGGCACCGCTGGCCGCATCCCTGCGCGCGCCGGGGATCGTGGTGCTGGATGAGCGCAAGATCAGCGTCATTTCGCTGCGCGCCGATGCTTTCATCGAGACTGTGGCGGATGTGACCACCGGGAGCACGATTGCCGAAGGTGCGCCGCTGGTGACAATTTACTCACCAGAGATCGCATCGGCACTTGCGCAGTTCGTGACCGATGTTCGGTCAGAAGGGAGACAGCGAGAGGGCGCGCGACAAAGGCTGGAAAATCTCGGCGTGCCGGGCGAGGTCATTGACCGGATTGCCATCGAAGGTCAGACAACCGTCAGCATCCCGATCATGGCCCCGCGTAGCGGGGTGGTTCTGGAACGGATGGCGGTCGAAGGCATGATGTCCGAGGCCGGCGAAACCCTCTTTCGGATCGCCGATGTCTCGACCGTCTGGGTGATCGCTGAAGTGCCGGAGTCCGCTTTAACGGACATCGTCCCGGGGTCCGAGGTGCGGGTCAGTTTTCAGGGCCTCGGCGAGGAAGCGACGCCGGGTCGGATCGCCACCATCTACCCTGAACTCGACCTGCTGACCCGCACGGCCAAGTTGCGGATCGAACTTCCCAATCCCGATGGCCTGTTGCGCGCCAACATGTTCGCGGACGTGGAAATCATGCTGGACCAGACACCGGTCGTACAGGTGCCAGAAGGCGCATTCATCGACACCCGCGACCGGCAGGTGGTGATCCTTGATCTGGGCGAAGGCCGGTTCCGGCCCGAGCCGGTGATCGTCGGGCGCAGGGGCGGAGGCATGATCGAGATCGTCAGCGGAGTTGTGGCTGGCGACGTGGTGGTCAGCGCGGCCACGTTCCTGATTGACGCGGAAAGCAACCTCAACGCGGCCCTTGCAGCCCTTGCAGCTCCCGACTCCGCGCCGGAGGCGAAGCCATGATCGCCCAGATCATCGCCTGGTCTGCCAGAAACGTACTGCTGGTGCTGTTTGCGACCGTCTTCACCGTGGCGGCGGGCCTGTGGTCACTGCGCACTCTGCCGATCGACGCCATTCCCGACCTGTCAGACGTACAGGTGATCGTGCTGACCGAGTATCCGGGGCAAGCGCCTCAGGTGGTCGAGGATCAGGTGACCTATCCCCTGACCTCGGCAATGTTGACCGTGCCGCAATCGCGCGTGGTGCGGGGGTTCTCGTTCTTCGGCATCTCTTTTGTCTATGTGATCTTCGAGGACGGGGTGGACCCCTACTGGGCACGCTCCCGCGTTCTGGAATACCTCAACGCCGCTGCTGCGCGTCTGCCGGATGGCGTGACACCCGCCCTCGGTCCGGACGCCACTGGCGTCGGCTGGGTCTATCAATACGCGCTGAAGGGCGAGAACCTCAGCCTGGCCGAGTTGCGGTCCTTGCAGGACTGGGTGATGCGCTTTGCCATCAGCCGCGCCGATGGCGTGTCCGAAGTGGCCAGCGTCGGCGGCTTCGTCAAGCAATACTCGGTCACCGTCGATCCGGTGCGGATGCGGGCGCTCGGTGTCACGTTGTCAGAGATCGGCGAGGCCGTCGCCGCCAGCAACATGGACACCGGCGGGCGCACGGTCGAGCTGTCGGAATTCGAGTTCATGGTGCGCGGGCGCGGCTATCTGGAGGGGATCGCCGACCTGGAAATGGTGCCGATCCGCGCAGAGGGTGGCGTGCCGGTCCTGTTGCGTGACGTGGCGCGGGTCGAGATCGTGCCGGACGAACGTCGGGGCATCGCCGAACTCGACGGCGAAGGCGAGGTGGCCAGCGGGATCGTGCTGCAAAGGGTCGGGGCCAATGCGCTTGACGTGATCGACAATGCCAAGGCCGAGATCGATGAGATCCGGCAGGGCCTGCCCGAGGAGGTGGAGATCGTCACCGTCTACGACCGGTCGAACTTGATCCTGTCCGCCATCGACACCCTGCGCACCACGCTACTGGAAGAAAGCCTTGTCGTGGCGCTGGTCACGTTCGTCTTCCTGCTGCATGTCCGGTCCTCGCTGGTGGCGATCATCATGCTGCCAGTGGGCCTGCTCATGGCCTTCACCGCCATGCGCGCGCTTGGAATCGGTGGCAACATCATGAGCCTTGGCGGCATCGCCATCGCCATCGGTGCGATGATCGACGCCGCCATCGTGATGATCGAAAACGCGCACAAACATCTGGAACGCGCCGAGCCAGGCAAGCCGCGGGCCGAGGTTTTGATCGAGGCCGCGTCCGAGGTCGGACCGGCGCTGTTTTTCAGCCTTCTCGTCATCACCGTGTCGTTCCTGCCGATCTTTGCGCTGGAAGGGCAAGAGGGGCGTCTGTTCGGCCCGCTCGCCGCAACCAAGACATTCGCCATGGCAGCGGCGGCGCTGTTGTCGGTCACGCTGGTGCCTGCGTTGATGGTGATCTTCGTGCGTGGGCGGATCGTGTCGGAACACAAAAACCCGGTGAACCGCATCCTCATCGCGCTCTATCGTCCGGTCATTGCATGGGTGCTCAGGGCGCGGGTGTTCACAATCGTTCTAGCGCTGATGGCGCTTGTCGCCACCGTCTGGCCCGCGCGCCAGCTGGGGTCGGAATTCATGCCGGCACTGGACGAGGGCACGCTGATGTACATGCCGACCACGCTGCCGGGTCTGTCCGTCACCAAGGCGGCGGAACTTTTGCAGATGCAGGACCGCATCATCCGCACCTTTCCCGAAGTCCTGACAGTCTTCGGCAAAGCAGGCCGTGCAATGACTGCTACCGACCCCGCGCCAACAGAGATGTTCGAGACGATCATCCAGCTAAAGCCGAAAGACGAATGGCGCCCCGGCGTATCGATGGAAAGCCTTCGCGCCGAAATGGACGCCGCCCTGCAATTCCCCGGTGTCTCGAATGTCTGGACCCAACCAATCCGCGCCCGCATCGACATGCTGGCGACCGGAATCCGCACCCCTGTCGGGGTCAAGGTCTTCGGCACCGATCTGACCGAGATGGAGGCAATCGCACGGCAGGTCGAATCGGTTCTGCGCAACGTTCCTGGCACCAGTAGCGCCTATGCCGAACGGGTGATCGGCGGCTATTATCTCGATATCGTGCCCGACCGGGAAAGGATGGCGCGCTACGGCCTGTCCATCCGGGATGTGCAGGAAGTCATCGCCATGGCGCTGGGGGCCGAGGCGATCACCCAGACCGTGGAGGGGCGCGAGCGCTACAACGTGGCACTGCGCTATCCGGCGGCGCTGCGGCAAGACCCCGATGCCATCGCGCGCGAAGTGCAGGTGGCGCTGCCCGGTGGCGGAACCGTGCCCTTGGGTGAGGTGGCCAAGGTGGAGCGGACACGCGGAGCTACGTCGATCCGCACCGAGAATGGGCAGTTGGCGGTATATATTTTCGTCGATATCGCAGGCCGCGATCTGGGCGGCTACGTCGCCGAGGCGCAGGCGGCGGTGGCGCGCGAGGTAGCGCTGCCGCCCGGCTACTCGTTGGGCTGGAGTGGACAGTTCGAATACCTCGAACGTGCCAAGGCGCGGTTGGCCATCGTGGTGCCGGTCACCCTGGCGGTGATCTTCCTACTCTTGTTCCTGAATTTTCGCCGCCTGACCGAAACGCTGATTGTCATGCTGTCGCTGCCCTTCGCGTTGGTGGGTGGCGTGTGGCTGATGTGGTGGATGGGATTCAACACGTCTGTCGCGGTGGCCGTCGGGTTCATCGCACTGGCCGGTGTCGCGGCAGAAACCGGGGTGATCATGCTGATCTACCTCGACCATGCCCTCGCCGAACGCAGGGCCGACGTCGTCAGCTCGGGCCGCTCCTTCACCCGTACCGATCTAGACGCCGCGATCATGGTCGGAGCGGTGGAACGGGTCCGGCCCAAGATGATGACGGTGGTGGCCATCATGGCGGGCCTGATGCCGATCCTCTGGGCACACGGCACCGGGTCCGAAGTGATGAGCCGCATCGCAGTGCCGATGATCGGCGGCATGGTGTCTTCGACGATCTTGACGCTGGTCGTGATCCCGGCAGTCTATGCGCTCATAAAGGGGCGCGGGCTAGCTCGGGATGAACGAAAGGAGATCAAAGGTTCTATCGTGGGGTTGTAGCGCTGAAGAAGCGCATGACAGTGACTGTCAACGGGGCTGGCAGCATGGCTCTCACGAGAACAGGTCGCCTGAAGTTTCGAGTTTACTCTTGAAAAGTCATTCGCGGCTTTCACAACAGCGTTTGTTGAAACGCATTTATGTTTCCGGCCGGAATATTCGCCTCGGTGGCACACGACTTTCATCTTCAGTCGACACCTCTCCATGAAAAAACCGGCGCGCTCTTTGCGGTCTTGCCTTCTGATCACGCTCGCGGAGCTGCGGCCTTGGCCATGATTGAGCGTCATTTTGATATCTCTCCTGCCAACACTGCCTGTCCATGCACCGCGAGGGCTGCAGCGAACCTAGGCTCCAGACTCATTGAGTTTCAGAGCCAGAACATGACGGTTGCTGCGAGGGCGATAGCGGAGAAGAAGGTTTCCGGGCATCTGTCGTATCGGGTGGCAACGCGTCTCCAGTCCTTCAGCCGGCC
>NZ_JAEACP010000004.1:0-188678 GCF_015999335.1 Tabrizicola soli
GACAAGAACCGGGCCTTCGGGTTGCGGCCCCCCGCCCCCATCCCCTCCCCACAGAAGGGGATGGGGGGAGGCGTTTGGATGGGTCTGCGGCGTCGGATAGGCTGTAAGGTCGGAGGCTTGCCGCCACCCCACCCCCACCGTGGGGGGGGGGTGGGGGGGGGTGGCGTGGGGGGGGGCCCGGGGGGGGGGGGGGGGGGGCGGCCCCCCCCCCCCCCCCCCCGACTCTGTCACGCAGCCTGCGCCAGCGCGGCGATCTCGGCGTGGAAGGCGTAAGTGATCCAGGGCATCAGCGCCTGCACGTCGGCCGTCTCCACCGTGGACCCGCACCAGATGCGCAACCCCGGAGGCGCATCGCGATAGGCGCCGAGGTCGAAACCCGCGCCCGCCTTCTCGATCCGCTTGGCCACCGCCTTGGCGAAGGCTTCGCCATCGCTGATCCGGGGGTCGGTGAATTTCAGGCAGACCGAGGTGGTGGAGGCGGTCGCCGCGTCTTCCGCCAGGTTGGCGATCCAGGAGTTCGCGGCGCAGAAGTCGTGGACGACCTTCGCATTCGCCTCGGCCCGGGCGATCAGGCCCTTCAGCCCGCCCACCGACTTCGCCCAGTGCAGCGCGACAAGGTAATCCTCGTTGGCCAGCATCGAGGGGGTGTTGATCGTCTCGCCCTGGAAGATCCCTTCGATCAGCTTGCCCTTGGCGGTCAGCCGGAAGATCTTCGGCAGCGGCCAGGCGGGGGTGTAGCTCTCCAGCCGCTCCACCGCGCGGGGGCTGAGGACCAGCATCCCTTGCGCGCCCTCGCCCCCCAGCACCTTCTGCCAGCTGAACGTGGCCACATCCAGCTTGTCCCAGGGCAGGTCCATCGCGAAAGCGGCAGAGGTCGCGTCGCAGATCGTCAGGCCAGCGCGGTCCGCCGGAATCGCATCGCCGTTCGGCAGGCGCACGCCCGAGGTGGTGCCGTTCCAGGTAAAGACCACGTCCTTGTCGAAATCGACCGCGGCGAAGTCCACGATCTGCCCGTAAGGCGCCTTGCGGACCACCGCATCCAGTTTCAGCTGCTTGACGACATCGGTGACCCAGCCCTCGCCGAAGCTTTCCCAAGCCAGCATCTCCACCGGGCGCGCACCCAGGAGCGACCACAGCGCCATCTCCACGGCCCCGGTGTCCGAGGCGGGAACGATGCCGATCCGGTAATCGGCGGGGACGCCGAGAATTTCACGGGTGAGGTCGATCGCCTCTTTCAGCTTGGCCTTGCCGACGGCGGCGCGGTGGCTGCGGCCCAGGGGGGCACCGGCCAGCATGTCGAGCGAATATCCGGGGATCTTGGCGCAGGGACCCGAGGAAAAGCGCGGGTTGGCCGGGCGCACGGCCGGCGGAGTCAGGTCAGTCATGGTAGCCTTCCAGCTAAAAGCCCCTCGTTGGGGAGGGGTGTCCCACTGACTTGGCTAAAGACCCGCCCGCTCTAGCGCAAGCGAAAAAATCGCGCTAATGCGCCGCATCGTCGCGAAAAAGCGACGCCCGTGTTCACTATCGGAAACCCGCCCCATGCATGTCGTGACCCTGCTGACCAACCCCGAAACCCCGGTGCTGGAGCGCGTGACCGTCGAATCCCTGCGCAACGCCTGGGGCGGAGGCGCGGCGCGCTGGCTCGACCCCGGCGTGGCGGCGGAGTTCGACCTCGCGGCGGTGCCCGGGAACCGCTGGGAGGTCTGGGAAGGCCTGCAGGCGCTGCGGGTGGACATGGTGGTGCAGAAGGCCGAGGGGCGCAGGAAGCGGCTGCTGATCGCCGACATGGATTCGACGATGATCCGGCAGGAATGCATCGACGAACTGGCAGACGAGGCCGGGGTGGGCGCGCGCGTGGCCGACATCACGGCGCGGGCGATGAATGGGGAACTCGACTTCGAGGGCGCGCTGCGGGAACGGGTGGGGCTCCTGAAGGGCTTGCCGGACGGGGTGATCGCCCAGGTCCTGCGCGACCGGATCACGCTGATGCCGGGGGGCACGGCGCTGCTGGCGACGATGAAGGCCAACAGCGCCTATGCCGCGCTGGTTTCGGGCGGCTTCACGGCCTTCACCGCGGCGGTGGCGGCGAGGCTGGGCTTCGACGAGAACCGGGCGAACACATTGCATGTGGCGGATGGAGTGCTGGCGGGCACGGTGGCCGAGCCCATCCTGGGCAAGGAAGCCAAGCTGCAGGCGTTGCAGGAGATCACGGCGCGGCTGGGGATCACCCCCGCCGAGGCGATCGCGGTGGGCGACGGAGCCAACGACCTGCCGATGCTGCTGGCCGCGGGCACCGGCGTGGCGCTGCATGCCAAGCCGAGGGTACAGGCGGAGTGCGAGGTCCGGGTGAACCATGGCGACCTGACGGCGCTGCTGTATCTGCAGGGCTATTCCCGGGACGACTTCGCGCCCGGCTGACACAGCCGGGGGCGCTTCGCCCCCCGGACCCCCCGAGAGTATTTCCGCCAAGAGGAAGGTGCGGGCTTCCTCTTGGCGGAAATACTCCCGCCGGAGGCTCCGGCCTTGCCGCCAGCGAAACCCCCGGGCCTCCTTCCGCGGCAGCGCCGTCCGAGGGGCTCGATGCCCCGAGGACGGCTGCCCCTTGCCCTGTCCCCCGGAAGCGGCGACAAGGGCGGGATGTTCGAGGTCCTCCCGCATCTTGTCCTGCTCCTGATCCTCGCCGCCTTCCTGGCCGGGTTCATCGACAGCATCGCGGGCGGGGGCGGGCTGGTGTCGGTGCCGGCGCTGCTCCTCGCCGGGGCCTCGCCGGTCGAGGCGCTGGCGACGAACAAGCTGCAAGGGACCTTCGGCGCCGGGACCGCCCTGTTCGCCTATGCGCGCGGGGGGCATGTGCGGCCGCGGGAACAGGTCGGCATGGCGGCGATCAGCCTGGGGGCCGGGGCGGCGGGGGCGATGGTGGCGCATCTCATCCCGGCCGAGGTGCTGCGGGTGATCATGCCGGTGGTGCTGATCGGCGTCGCGGCCTTCTTCGCACTGAAGCCGGGGCTGTCCGACGACGCCAGCGCCGCGCGGATTCCGTTGCCGGTCTTCGCGCTGACCGTGGTGCCGCTGGTCGGGGCCTATGACGGGTTCTTCGGGCCGGGCACCGGGTCCTTCTTCATGATGGGCTTCGTCCTCCTGGCCGGTTACGGCGTCCTCAGGGCCACGGCGCATACCAAGATGCTGAACTTCGCCTCCAACATCGGCTCGCTTCTGGTCTTCATCCCCTCGGGCGCGATGTGGTGGGGGGTGGGGCTGGCGATGGCGGTGGCGCAGGTCGCGGGGGCCTCGCTTGGCGCGCGGCTGGCGATGCGGGTGGGGGCGCGGCTGATCCGGCCGCTGCTGGTCGTCGTCTCGACCGCCATGGCGCTGCGGCTGTTGTGGCAGGTCTTCGCCGGATAGGCGCTCAGCCCGCGTCGGCGCCCCAACCGGCGGATTGCATCTCGCGCAGGCGGCTGGCCGTACGCTCGAATTCGAAGGCCCCGGTCCCTTCCAGGTACAGCCGTTCGGGCGTATCGGCGGCCGAGGCCACGAGGCGGACCCTCGCCTCGTAAAGCGCGTCGATCAGGGTGACGAAACGCTTGGCCTCGTTGTAGTTCTCGGCCGAGAGCTGGGGGATGTCCTCGAGGATCAGGACGCGCAGGGCCTGGGCGACGGCGAGATAGTCGGCCGGACCCAGCGGCCGGGCGCAGAGGTCCCAGAAGGTCGCGCGGCCAATCCCGTTGGCAAAGCGCGGCAGGACCAGCTCGCGCCCGTTCACCTGCAGCGCCAGCGGGGCCTCGGGCGCGCCGCCGGTCAGGTCGGACCAGAGCGCGGCGATCTGCCCCCCGGCGGTGCTGGCGGGGTGGAAATAGACCTGCGCGCCCTGCAGCCGGTGCTGGCGGTAATCGGTGGGGCTTTCCAGCGCGATCACCCGCAACCGCTCTTCGAGCAGCGCGATGAAGGGCAGGAAAAGCACGCGGTTCAACCCGTTGAGGTAGAGGTCCTTCGGCGGCCGGTTCGAGGTCACCACGACCACCACCCCGGCGGCGAAGAGCTTGTCGAAAAGCCGCCCCACGATCATCGCATCGGTGATGTCGGTGATCTGCATCTCGTCGAAGGCGAGAAGCCGGGTGTCGCGGATCACCGCCTCGGCCACCGGGGCGAGGGCGTCCTCGACCCCGCGCTGGCGGGCGGCGTGCATGCCGCGATGGATTTCCTGCATGAAGGCGTGGAAATGCACCCTGCGCTTGCGGGCGATCTCGGTCGCCTCGGTGAAGAGGTCCATGACCATGGACTTGCCGCGTCCTACCCCGCCCCAGAGATAGATCCCTTTCGGCGGCGTGATCGGCCGCGCGAAAAGCCCGGCGAAGAGGCCGATGCGGCGGTTCGCGTTCTCCTCCAGCCAGCGGCGGATCTCCTCGAGCGGCTGGAGGACGGCATGTTGCGCCGGGTCGGGGCGCAAGGTGCCGGCGGCGACGCGGGCCTCGTAGAGTTCGGTCAGGGTCTGTCGCATGTCAGAGCGGGGCGAGAACAAGGCCCTCGGGCCCGTGGATCGGGGTGGCAAGGCCGGTGACGAGGAGCCGCGACCAGAGGCCCGGCGCGGCGCGGGGGGCGGGGGAAACGGGCTGGTAAAGCTCGACCATGCCGCCCTGGAAGGCGAGGAAGCGCACGGGAATCCTGCCTTCGGGGCGGTCCAGGTCGACGGCGGCGACCAGGCGGGCGCCCTGCCCTTCGAAGAAGGCCTGCATCGGGGCGAGGTCCGCGCAGGGGATGCCGACATGGTCCTGGCCGGTCTCGGCGGACGCGCCGGTCAGGCGCTGGCAAAGCTCGATCCGGGCGCCTTCGGGGCCGGCGAGATAGGCGAAGCGCAACCCGCCGGTCCAGAATTCCGGGATCAGCTCGGGGCCGCCCGGCGTGACCCCGGCGTCCAACGTCAGGCCGCGCGTGGTGAGATCGGCAAGGGCGCGGTCGATGTCGGGCACGGTCAGCGCGACATGGTCAATGCGGCCGTGGCCCCGCGGCTCTCCCTGGGTCACGCGCAGGGCCTGGCTGCCCAGGCGCCAGAGGGCCGCGTCGGGACGGAAACCGAAGCGTTCCAGCATCCGGGCACCTGCGTCGGGCGCGGCCAGCGTCAGTTCGGGGACCAGCATCGGCGCGCCTCCCTCAGCCGAAGACCGCGGGGTCGGGGCCGCTGCGGCAGCCCTCGTCCAGCGTGGCGATGGCTGCCATTTCCTCCTCGGTCAACTCCCAGTCGAAAAGATCGAGGTTCTCGGCCTGGCCCGCGGCCCGGGTCGAGCGCGGGATGACGGAAAGGCCAAGCTGGACATGCCAGCGCAGGATGACCTGCGCCGGGCTGCGGCCGGTGCGCTGTGCGGCGGCGCGGATCGGTTCGGCGTCGAAGCTCCGGCCCTGGCCGAGCGGCGTCCAGCTCTGGGTGACGATCCCGAGGCTGTCGTGCAGGGCGCGAAGCCCGGCCTGCTGCAGGCGGGGGTTCAGCTCGACCTGGTTCAGGACCGGAACCACGCCGGTCTGGTCCACGATCCGGTCGAGATGCGCAGGCAGGAAATTCGACACGCCGATCGAGCGCACCCGCCCCTCCTCCCGCAGGCGGATCAGGGCGCGCCAGCTGTCGACATAAAGGTCCTGTGCCGGGGCGGGCCAGTGGATCAGGCAGAGGTCGACCTGTTCCACCCCGAGGCGGGCCAGGCTGGCCTCGACCGCGCGCAGGGTCTGGTCGTAGCCCTGGTCGCTGTTCCAGACCTTCGTCGTCACGAAGACCTCGTCGCGCGGCACACCGCTGTCGCGCAGGCCCTGGCCGAGTCCCTCTTCGTTGCCATAGGCTGCGGCGCCGTCCAGAAGCCGGTAGCCCATCCGCAGGGCCTGGGCGACGACTTCCGCCGTGGTTTCGGCCGGAATCTGCCAGAGGCCAAGGCCAAGCTGCGGGATGGAACGGCCGTCGTTCAGACGGAGTCTGTTGGCTTGCATGGGTCTTCCTGTGCGGTGTCGGGGCGAGGAAGGGCCAAACCCGCCCCCAAGGCAAGAGGAAATCAACCTGCCGGCTGGCGCAACCCCAGGATGTCCCGCGCCTCGCGCCAGCTGGCGACGGGGCGTTCGTAACGGTCGCAGATCTCGACCACCCGGCGGACCAGGGCGGCGTTCGAGGGCGCGAGACGGTCGCGGTCGAGGCGGACGTTGTCCTCCAGCCCCGTACGGGCATGGCCGCCCGAGGCGACCGCCCAGTCGTTCAGCACGATCTGCTGCGGACCGATCCCGGCGGCGCACCAGGGCGCGTCGGGACCGAACAGGCGACGCACGGTGTGGATGTAATAGTCGAAGACGTCCCGGTCGGCGGGCATCGCGTTCTTCACGCCCATGACGAACTGGACATAGGGCGTGCCCTTGATCTGGCCCTTCTGCTGCATCTCGTGCGCCTTGATGATGTGACTCAGGTCGAAGCATTCCAGCTCGGGCTTGACGTCGTATTTCAGCATCTCGGCGGCCAGCCAGTCGATCAGGTCCGGCGGGTTCTCGTAGACCCTTGTGGGGAAGTTGTTCGAGCCGGTGGTCAGCGAGGCCATGTCGGGCCGCAAGGGCAGCATCCCGCCGCGCGCCTGCCCGGCACCCGAGCGGCCGCCGGTGGAAAGCTGGACGATCAGGCCGGGGCAATGCTTCTCCAGCCCCTCCTTCAGCCGGGCGAAGCGCTCGGGGTCCGAGGTCGGTTTGCCCTCGTCGTCGCGGACGTGGCAATGGGCGATGCTGGCGCCGGCCTCGAAGGCCTCATGCGTCGATTCCACCTGTTCGGAGATGGTGATCGGGACGGCGGGGTTGTTTTCCTTGGTCGGAAGCGAGCCGGTGATGGCGACGCAGATGATGCAGGGCTTGCCAGCGTGGGGATTGGTCATTTCGTCCTTGGTCCGTCTTTCGGTCATATGGATGGCGGGGCCCAGGGACCGTGCGGCTGCGGCAGGCCGTCCAGCCGTTCAAAGCCGTGCAGCCCGAAGAAATCGCGCTGGCCCTGGATCATGTTGGCGGTCCCGCGGGCGGTGCGCATCAAGTCGAACCAGGCCAGCCCCGCCCCCAGCGCGGGCAGGGCAAGGCCGTTCAGCGCACCCGCCGCCGCCACCCGGCGCAGGGCGGGCAGGCAGCGGAGCAGGTGATCGGCGAAGAGGGGCGACAGGATCAGGTTGCGCGCGGGCTCCTCGGCCAGGGCGGCGGCCATGTCGTTCAGCATGGCCGAGCGGATGATGCAGCCCGCGCGCCAGACCCTGGCGATGGCGGGCATGTCGAGCGGCCAGGAGAACTCGGCCCCCGCCGAAGTCATCATCGCGAAGCCCTGGGCGTAGCAGAGGATCTTGCCCGCGATCAGCGCCTGTTCCAGATCGTCGAGCGTCAGCTCCTTGGCCAGCGGCCGGGGGGCGGGGCCGTAAAGCGCCTCGCCTTCGGCCCGCTCCCGCCGCCGGGCGGAGACGTTGCGCGCCATGACGGCGGCCTCGATCACCGGGATCGGCGCGGCAAGGTTCTGCGCCTCGATCGCGGTCCAGCGGCCGGTGCCCTTCTGTCCGGCGGCATCGACGATGACGTCAAGCATCGGCGCGCCGGTCACGGGATCGACGGTGGCGGCGACGGTGGCCGAGATCTCGACGAGGTAGGATTGCAGCGGCCCCCGGTTCCAGCGGGCGAAGGTCTCGGCGATGGCGGGGGCCGGCATCGCCATGCCGTCGCGCATGACGCCGTAGGTCTCGGCGATCATCTGCATGTCGGCGTATTCGATGCCGTTGTGCACCGCCTTGACGAAATGGCCCGCGCCCTCGGGCCCGAGATGCGAGGCGCAGGGGATCCCGTCCTCGGCCCGCGCGGCGATGGCTTGCAGCACCGGGTCGACGCGAGCCCAGTCGGCGGCATCGCCGCCCGCCATGATCGCGGGACCGTGCCGAGCGCCCTCCTCGCCGCCCGAAACGCCGATGCCCATGAAGCGGAACGGCAGGCCCGCGCGGACGCGGCGGTTGGTGTCGTGGAAATTGGCGTTGCCGGCGTCGATCACCAGGTCGTGGGCGTCCAGCAAGGGGGCCAGGGCGGCAAGCTGGTCATCCACCACCGGGCCGGCGGGAACCATCAGGATGATCGTCCGGGGCGGGGCGATGGCGGCGACCAGTTCGGCCAGGGTGGCGGTGGGGGTGATGCGGGCGGCAAGCTCTCCCGCGCCCGCGTGGAAGCTGTGGGTGACGGAGGCCGTGCGGTTCCAGACCGCGATTGGAAAGCCCTTCTCGGCGATGTTCAGCGCCAGCGCCGCACCCATGGTACCAAGGCCGATCAGGCCGATCTCGGGTTTCGTCATGGTCCCCTCCCCTGTCCGGGCATGTGACCTGAAGGATGGCACGGATCCGGGCCGGAGCAACCTTCCCGCCGGTCCGTTGCGCCGGGATAGGCCGGGGGCGGGGTTTCGTCCATGGCTCTTGTGCGGTATGATGTGTTTGTTGATATATCGCACAGGCCCGTCATGACGATCACCGAACGCGACATCATGGGCGGGCTGGCCAAGGGGCTGGCGGTGATCGAGACCTTCGGCGCCGACCGGCCGAGGCAGTCGATCAGCGAGGTGGCCCTGGCCTCGGGCCTGGACCGGGCCACGGCGCGGCGTTGCCTGCTGACGCTGGTGCATCAGGGCTTTGCCGAGTGGGACGGAAAATTCTTCACCCTGACCCCGCGCGTGTTGCGTCTGGGGACGGCCTGCCTCGCCTCGATGCCGATGCCGGCGATCGTACAGCCGGCGCTGGATGCCTTGTCGGACAGGATCGGGGAAAGCTCCTCGGTCTCGATCCTGGACGGGGGCGAGATCGTCTATGTCGCCCGCGCGGCGCAGCGGAAGGTGATGTCGATCAGCCTGATGCCGGGCTCGCGCCTGCCGGCCTATTGCACCAGCATGGGCCGGGTGATGTTGGCAGCCCTGCCCGAGGCCGAGGCGCGGGCGCGGCTGGGCACGCGCGCCCTGCCCGCCCGCACGCCGCTGACGCTGACCGAACCTGGAACGATCCTGGCCGAACTGGCCCGGATCCGCACGGACGGCTTCGCCCTGATCGACCAGGAGGTCGAGCTGGGCCTGCGCTCGGTCGCGGTGCCGCTGGTCAATGCGCGGGGACAGGTGGTGGCGGCGCTGAACCTGGGCCTCGCGGCCGGACCCGAGTCGCTGGCCGCGATGGCTGCGCGGCTGGTGCCGGAACTGCGGGCCGTTGCGGCAGGGCTGCGCGGGCTGCTGCGCTAGGCGGACATTCTGCAGGATCAAGGGCTTGGACCCGGCGCAGGCGCCACGTTTCGGCCTGCGCCGGAAAAGGATTGACAAATCCTCTTAAATACCGATTGTTGATATAAATATCGTTTTTCGGGACAAATCCATGACCGCCGACCTGCCTCGCGTCACCTATTCCAACATCGGCGCCGATTTCGGCCCGCTGCACGACCATCTGGACCGGGCGATCCCCGCTTTCGCCGCCGACTGGCTGGGCCGGGCCTGGACAAGCCGCTTTGCCACCGGCCCGGCGCGCAATGTCGCCAGCCCGATCGACCCGGCGCTGGTGCTGGGGGCCTTCCCGGAATCGACGCCCCAGGATGTGCGCGCCGCAGTCGCCTCGGCAAAGGCAGGGGCGCGGGTCTGGAACAAGAGCAGCCTCGACGACCGGCTGGAATTCGCGGCCCGCTGGCGCGCGGCGCTGGCCGAGGACAAGGACCTGCTGGCGATGGCCGCGCTGTTCGAGGTCGGCAAGTCGCGGCTGGAGGCGATGGGCGAGGCCGACGAGGCCGTGGACATGCTGGACTATTATCCGGGCGAGCTGCGGGCCAACCAGGACTACCGCCGCCCGATGAACCAGATGGTGCCGGGGGAAAGCTCGCTCAGCGTGCAGCGGCCCTATGGCGTCTTCGCGGTGATCGCGCCGTTCAACTTCCCGGTGGCGCTGTCGGTGGGGATGCTGTGCGGGGCGCTGCTGACCGGAAACGCGGTGGTCTACAAGCCCTCGCCCGATTGCGCGCTGACCGGGCTTCTGCTGGCCGAGACGCTGCGCAAGGCCGGGCTGCCGGAGGGGGTGTTCAACCTGGTCCTCGGCGGCGCCGCGGTGGGCGAGGCGCTGGCGACGGACGAGGGGATCGACGGGGTGGTCTTCACCGGCTCGCACAAGACGGGCATGGCGATCTTCCGGCATATGGCGGGACGGCCCTGGATGCGGCCGGTCATCGCCGAGATGGGCGGCAAGAACCCGGCCTACGTGACGCGCAACGCCGACATTGCCCGCGCGGCGGCGGGGGTGGCGCGCTCGGCCTTCGGACTTCAGGGACAGAAATGCTCGGCCTGTTCGGTGGTCTATGTCGACAGCGCGGTGCGCGACCAGTTCGTCGCGGCGTTCAAGGAATTCGCGGGCAAGCTGGTCGTGGCCGATCCGCGCGGGCGCGAGGTCTTCATGGGCCCGCTCTACAGCGACGCGACCGCCCGGCGGTTCGAGGCCTCGGTCGCGCAGGCCAGGGCCGAGGGCAAGGTCCTGTTCGGCGGCGACAGGATCGAGGAACTGGCGGGCAACTATTACCGCCCGGCCCTGGTCGAGATGGACGGACCGTCGAACCTGACCAGGGACGAGTTGTTCATGCCCTTCGTCGTCCTGCGCCCGGTCGACGGGCTGGAGGCGGCGCTGGCCGAGGGGAACGCGGTCTCCTACGGGTTGTCGGCCGGGATCTACACCAATGACGAGGAAGAGCTGCGCCAGTTCCTGGAAGGCGCCGAGGCGGGCGTGCTTTACGCCAACCGCGCCTCGGGGGCGACGACCGGGGCCTGGCCGGGCGGCCAGCCGTTCTGCGGCTGGAAGGGCACCGGCGTCGGCGGCAAGGGCGGGCTTGGCACCTGGTACCTGCCGCAGTTCATGCATGAGCAAAGCCACACGATCATGGCGATCTGATCCGGCCGGGGCGGCCCCGCGCCGCCCCGCTTTCCCCTTTCACTCGGTTCCATCATGCCCAGCTATCCCGACAGCTTCCCGACCTCGGCCCGGCTTTTCGAGCGTGCCCGCAAGGTCATGCCCGGCGGCAATACCCGCACCACGGTCTTCATCGACCCGTTCCCGATCTATGTCACCGAAGGCGAGGGCTGCCGCGTCAAGGATGCCGACGGGCAATGGTTCTACGACTGCATCAACAACTTCACCGCGATGATCCATGGCTATGCCCAGCCGGAACAGGTCGCGGCGGTCACCGACCAGCTGCGGCTGGGAACGGCCTTCGGCGGCCCGACCCCGTCCGAGATCGAGCTGGCCGAGCTTCTGGTCGGCCGCCTGCCCGCGATGGAGCAGATCCGCTTCGCCAACTCGGGGACCGAGGGCGTGATGATGGCGATCAAGGCGGCGCGGGCCTATACCGGACGGCCCAGGATCGTGAAGATCGAGGGCGCCTATCATGGGTCCTACGACTTTGCCGAGGTGAGCCTGGACAGCGCACCGGGCAACTGGGGCGACATGCCGGCCTCGACCGCCTATGCGCGCGGCACGCCCCAGGGTGTGCTGGACGACGTGCTGGTGGTGCCGTTCAACGACATCGCGGCGCTTCGGGCGGTCTTTGCCCAGCATGGGGCCACGATCGCCGGTGTGCTGATCGACCCGATGCCGAACCGGGCCGGGCTGATCCCGGCGCGCAAGGATTACCTTGAGGCGATGGCCGAGACCGCCCATGCGGCCGGTGCGCTGGTGATCTTCGACGAGGTGATCTCGTTCCGGCTGGGCCATTCCGGGGCGCAGGGGCTGTGGGGCATCCGCCCGGACCTGACCGCGCTTGGCAAGATCATCGGCGGCGGTTTCCCCGTCGGCGCAGTGGCGGGACGCGCCGAGGTGATGGCGGTCTTCGACCCGACGCGCGGCAAGCCCGCCCTGCCACATGGCGGGACCTTCACCGCCAACCCGGTCACGATGCGCGCGGGACTTGCCGCGATGCATGCGCTGACGCCCGAGGCCTTTGCCCATCTGGACGACCTTGGCACGATCCTGCGCGACGGCACCAATGCCGCGCTGGCCCGGCTGGGCCTGCCGGGGGCCTGCGTCGGACTGGGGTCGCTGTTCAAGGTGCATTTCACCGCCGGGCCGATCACCGACTACCGCAGCGTCTATCCCGGCAAGGTCGAGAAGGCGCGGCTGGAGGCCTTCCACCGCGGCCTTCTGAACCGGGGCGTGCTGTCGGCGAGCTATGGCCTTTTCGCCCTTTCCACGCCGATGACCCGCGTGGACGCCGGAAAGATCCTTGCCGCGATCGAGGACACGCTTTCCGACGTCGCGCGCGCCGCCTGACATCAGACCGAACGGACCCAATCCATGACTGCCCAGATCCATGTCGCCGTGATCGGCGGCGGTGCCGCAGGCACTTCGACTGCTCTTGCCCTGATCGAACGGGGCGCGCGCGTGACGCTTCTCGATGCCGATGCGCTTGGCTCGGGCTCGTCCGGGCGCTCGGTCGGCGTGGTCGGCACCCAGATGACCGATCCGTTCCAGATCGAACTGCGCCGCCATGCCATCGCCCGCTTCCGCACCTGGGAGAGCCGGGGCCTGCGCTTCAACCATATCGGCTATCTTCGTCTGGCGCGGACCGAAGCGCAGATGGAGGCGCTGGAACGCTCGCAGCGGATGCAGGCCGAGGCGGGGTTCGAGGCGCGGCTTTACCGGCGGGACCAGCTGCGTGAGGTGGTGCCGCATCTGTCCACCGAGGGGCTGGCCGGCGGGATCTTCGGGCCGAACGACGGGTTCCTGGATCCCTATGAGCTGTGCAGCTTCCTTGGCGCGCAGCTCCGCGCACAGGGCGGCGCGGTGCGCCAGTTCTGCAAGGTGACCGAGGCCCGGCGCATTCCCGGCGGTTACCGGCTGGAGACGACCGGCGGGCCGGTGGATTGCGACGTGGTGGTGAACGCCGCCGGGGCATGGGCGCCCCGGATCGCCGCGCTGTTCGGCCAGACGCTGCACATCCATGCCGAACGGCACGAGGCGCTGAGCGTGCTTCTGGACCGGCCGCTGGGCTATGTGATGCCGATGGTGATGGACCTGATCGACGGCCAGGGCACCGGCCTGAACTTCCGCCACGAAAAGGCGAACGAGCTGATCTCGGAGATCCACAAGGTCGAGACCGCACCCTCGGAAAACCCCGACGCCTACAACGACCAGTGCGAGGATTCGGCGCGCGAGATGCTGGCCGAGCTCTTGCTGGAACGTCTGCCCGACCTGCCCGGAGCCCGGCTGGGGCGGGGCTGGGCCGGGCTTTATCCCGAGACCTTCGACCACCGGCCCTTCGTCGGGCCGCTCGACCCGGCCGAGCCGGGACTGGTCACGGTGGGCGGCGGCGGGGGCTATGGCATCCAGCTTTCGCCGGTCATGGGGCTGATCGGCGCGGACTGGGTACTGCAGGGCCGTCCGGTCACCGTCGCCGGGGCCGAGGCGCTGCTGCCCACGCCCGACCGCAACCGCCCGCTGCGCGAGGTGCCGTGATGACCGATCCCATCGTCTCGCTGAAGGGTATCAACATCCGCTACGGCACCCATCACGCGGTGCGCGACGTGTCGCTGGACATCGCGAAGGGCGAGGTTGTGGCGATGGTCGGCCCCTCGGGCGCGGGAAAGAGCACGCTTCTGCGCGCGATCAACATGCTGGAAACCCCGGCCTCGGGCACGCTGCATGTAGGGGATTTCACCTTCGCGCTGGACCGGCCGCTGGGGCAGAAGGACCTGCTGGCCCTGCGGCGGTCGACGGGGATGGTGTTCCAGCAGTTCAACCTCTTTCCCCACATGACCGTCCAGCGCAACATCTCGCTCCCGCAGATGCGGGTGCTGGGCCGTTCGCGTGAGGAAGCCGACCGCGTGACCGCGCGGCTGCTGGAGCGGGTGCATCTGGCCGACAAGGCGCAGGCCTATCCGGCGCGGCTGTCGGGCGGACAGCAGCAGCGGATCGCCATTGCCCGGGCCCTGGCGCTGGACCCGCAGGTCATGCTGTTCGACGAGCCGACCTCGGCGCTGGACCCCGAGCTGGGGCTGGAGGTGCTGTCGGTGATGCGGGAACTGGCGGCGGACGGGATGACGATGATCGTCGTCACCCACGAGATCGCCTTCGCGGCCGAAGTGGCCGACCGGGTGATCGTCATGGCCGACGGCCAGATCATCGAAGAGGGCCCGCCCGAGCAGGTGATCCGCAACCCCAGCCTGCCGCGGACGCAGAAGTTCTTCCGCGCCATCCTGGAACGCCACTGATGCTGGACACGTTCCTTGCCCTTCTGCACGGCGTGCCGGTCTCGCTGGCGGTGACGGGCCTTGCCTTCGCCCTGGGCGCGGTGCTGGGCGTGCCGCTGGTGCTGATGCGCCGGGCGGGCCACTGGCTGCCGCGTCTCCTGGCCCGGATCTACATCGAGATCGCCCGCGGCATCCCGCCGGTGGTCTGGCTGTTCATCATCTTCTTCGGCCTCGGCAGCGGCATCGTCACCCTGACGCCCTTCCAGGCGGCGAGCCTGGGGATGGGGCTGATCTCGGCCGCCTATCTGGCCGAGATCTACCGGGGTGGATTCCTGACCCTGCCGGCCGGGCAGGATGCGGCGGCGGTCGCCTTGGGGATGACGCGGCTGGACCGGCTGCGCTTTGTCCTGGCCCCGCAGGTGCTGCGGGTCTCGATCCCGCCGATGGCGACCTTTCTGGTCAGCCTCCTGAAGGACACCACGGTGGCATCCACCATCGGGGTGCGCGACGTGATGATGCTGGTGACGCAACAGGCGCAGGCCGCGGGCGGGGGCTTCGCGCCCTTCATCTCGGCCGCGGTGCTTTACATCCTCCTGTCGATCCCGGTGGCGCTGCTGGCGCGGAAGATGGACGCCCGCCTGCGCGCGAGGACTTCGCGATGACCGATCTTCTGACGAACTGGGCGGACTGGCTGCCGCAACTGCTGAAGGGGCTCGGGATCAGCCTGCAACTGACCGGCTTCGCCCTGGCCCTGGGCCTGCCCTTGGGGCTGGTGCTGGCGCTGGCCTCCTCGGCCAGGGGGCCGGCCCTGCGCTGGCCCGCCATCGCGCTGGTCGAGATCGGGCGCGGCGCCCCGGCGCTGGTGGTGCTGCAGATGGTCTATTACGGCCTGCCCTCGGCCGGGCTGAACCTGAGCGCCTTCCTCTCGGGGGCGATCGCACTGGCCCTGACCACCGCCGCCTATACCAGCGAGATCCTGCGGGCGGGCATCAATGCCGTGCCGCAGGGCGAGGTCGAGGCGGGCCAGGCCTTGGGCATGACCCGGCAGGACATCCTGCGCTTCGTGGTGATCCCGCAGGGCGTGATCTTCGCGGTGCCGGCGCTGATGGGGTTCGCCATCCTGATCTTCCAGGCCACGGCGCTGACCTTCACCATCGCCATCCCCGAGCTTCTGGCCCGCGCCTATCGCATCGGGGCGGCGACCTACCTCTACCTCGATGTCCTGATCCTGGCCGGGCTTGTCTACCTGGCCGTCACCATTCCGTTCGGCTGGCTTGTGAACCGGGCCGCACGGCGCCTTGGCAGCCATCTCGGCTGACCCCAACCCAACAGGAGAACCCATGAAAGCCACTACCCTGACGAGCCTGGGCCTTGCCCTGACCCTGATCGGCGCAACCTCGGCCCTGGCGCAGGACTGCGCGCCGAAACATGCCTTCACCACCCTGGCCGAGGGCACCCTGACCGTCGCCCTGACCAACACCCCGCCCTATTCGGCCGAAACCGACGGCACGGTCGGCGGCATCGACGGCGACCTGCTGAAGCGTTTTGCCGAAGAGAACTGCCTGACCATCGGCTACGAGATCTTCAACTATCCCGGCGCGGTCTCGGCCGTGCAGTCGGGCCGCGCGGATGTCGCCATCGGCGGCTTCTACCGCACCGCCGCGCGCGACCAGGTGGTCACGCTGTCGACCCCGGTCTACCTGGACCAGCTGGCCGTCACCTCGAAGGCTGGATATTCGACCGTGGACGAGCTGATCGGCAAGAAGGTCGGCACCGTCGAGGGTTACGACTGGGTCATGGAGATGCAGGACACGATCGAGGGTTCGACCACCTATCCCTCGTCGCTGAACCTGGCGCAGGACGTGCAGGCCGACCGGCTGGACGCGGGGCTTGAAGGGTTCGGCGCGGCGGTGGTGCTGCATGCCGGGACCGATGTGAAGGTGACGCTGCTGCAGGCCGACGAGCGCATCGCGGCGACGACGCTGGCCTCGCAGACCGCGTTCCTGCTGCCCAAGGACAACGGCGATTTCGTCGCGGCGATGAACGCCAGCATCGAGGACTATCGCGGCGCAGGCGTCATCGCCGAGGTGCTGACGGCCTATGGTCTCGACCCCTCGGCCGCGACGGTCGGCGACAGCCGCGTGATCGAATAAGCAGCCGTCCAGCCGGACGTGGCCCGCCGCGCCATGCGGCGGGCCTATCTTTTCCATGGCAGAAGCGGATTGTTGCCCTTGGCCCCCGCGCCGCCTAAGCAGGGGGACAGACGCATTTCACGGAACACCCACAGGATGCCCGCCCCAGACCAGCGCGACAAACCGCTCGAGCGGTATCTTTCGGTCCTGGAACTCTTGGCGCCGCAGCCCGATGGCCTGACCCCCGGAGAGCTGGAGCGCGCGCTGGACCTGCCCAAGGCGACGATGAACCGGATCATCCATGTCCTGCTGGACAGCGGATTGATCGCAGGCTCGACCGGGCGGGCGCGGGCCTACCGGCTGGGGCCGCGGATCCTGCGGCTGCTGACCGGCGCGCATGACCTGAGCTGGCTGGAACGCATCACCGAGCGCCCGTTGCAGGAACTCGCCGGGGCGACCGGGCAGTCGGCCTTTGTCGCCTGCCTGTTCGGAGCCGAGGTCCGCTCGGTCAACTGCGTCGCGCCGGATACGACGGTGCGTTTCCACATCGTGCCCGGCACCGGGATGCCGCCACATGCCTCGGCGACGGCCAAGTCGATCCTGGCCTTCGCCCCGCCCGAGGTGCTGGAGGCGGCGCTGGCGGTCGAACGGGCGGCCTTCACCCCGCGCACCATCACCGGGCGCGCCCGGCTGGACGAGGAACTGGCCCAGGTCCGCGCGCGGGGCTATTCCATCGAGCATGGCGAGCATGTGCTGGGCCTTGCCTCGGTCGCGCGGCCGATTCCCGGCGCGCAGGGCGAGGTCCGCTTTGCCGTGGGGCTGACCGGGCCGGAGGGGAGCATCGTCGGCCCGGAGATGGAGCGCAACCTTGCCGCCCTGGCCACGGCGCGGGACCAGCTGGCGAAGGTGCTGTCGCTGCCGATGCCCTGACGGGCCTCAGCCGAGGGCAAGCCAGGCCGTCGTCGCAGCGGTCGCGGCGGCGGCGCTGATCCCGGCCAGGGGCAGCCAGAAGCGTGCAGGCCCGGCCAGTGCGGCCAACGCCAGCCGGCCCATCGCATTCGCGGCGATCGCGATCAGGATCGCGGTCCCGAGCATCGGCAGGTCCAGCGACGGCGTCTGGATCCGCAGGGCGCTGAGCACCGCGACATCGACATCCAGAAGCGCCGACAGCGCGGTGGCGACCGACAGGCTTGCTCCGCCGAAGCGGGCCACCAGCGCCGCGCTGGCGGTGGAGACAAGCGCGAAGACTGCCGCGAAAACCAGAAGGGTGCGCAGCTCGAACGGGTTGCGCAGCGTGCTCTCGGGCGTGAGCGGCTCGCGCTGGCGCATCAGCATCGCCAGCCCCGCGCCCCCCATCACGAAAGCCGCCGCCAGGGCGGGCGGGGCGACCAGCGGCAGGACCTCGGGGCGCAGGAGGGCGATCACAACCTGGACACGCAGGAGCGAGACCAGCGCGGCCAGCGCCGCCGCGCCGACCAGCGGGCGGACCTGCCCCGCGCCCGCGGCCATCCGCGCCAGCGCCACCGTGACCGCCGTGGAGGAGGCCAGCGACCCGGCCAGCGCGCTGACCAGAAGACCGCGCGTCGGGCCCAGCACCCTGACCGCGATATAGCCAGCAAAGGAGATCGTGGCGATCAGCACGGTGAAGAACCAGATTTCCCAGGGATTCAGCCCGCCCCAGGGATCGACGGCCCGGTCGGGCAGCATCGGCAGGATGATCATGGTCATCACCGCCAGCATCAGCGCCGAGCGCAACTCGATCCAGTTCAACCGGCGGAGGCTGGCGTGCAGCATCTCGCGTCCAGCCAGGATCGCGGCCAGCGCCGCCGCCCCCGCCGCCGCGACCTGGGTGTCGCCGCTGACCGCAAGCCCGCCAAGGCCGAAGACACCAAGGCCGGCCATCACGCTGGTGACGCTGAAATTCTCCTCGTGGCTGGATTCCTTGAGCTGGAACACGCCGTAAAGCCCGGCCATGCCAAGGAACCCGGCGGCGAAGACCAGGGGAGAGCCCATCTCCTCGGCCAGCGCGGCAAAGACACCGCCGAGAAGGCCGAAAAGCCCGAAGGTGCGCAATCCCGCCGTGCGACTGCCGGCCCGCCCCTCACGCTCGCGCCAGCCGCGTTCGAGGCCGACCAGAAGGCCGATTGCCAGCGCCACCCCCAGCCGGAAGAACTGATCCTGCATGTCCGCCCCGATCCCTGCCCGGCCCCAGACTAGGACGGAAGCCGGAGGCGGAACAGGGGTCAGCCGTCGGAAGGGGCCGGACTGCGGCGCGAGGGCCAGAGCAGGCGCTGGTCGCCGCCCAACTTGGAATTGCCGAGCTTCTTGATGCGCCCGACCTGCCCGGCAAGATCGGGATCGGGCTGCAGCCGCAGATAGGCGGGCACCCAGGCAAGCTCGTGATCCCGGGGCTGTTTTCCGGGGCCACCGACGGATTGCGCCTTGCCGGTGATCGCCACGACCGGGGCCGGGTCGGCAAGTCCCGCGACGGTGAAGTCGACGATGCGCGGGATCGCCCGGTCGCAGGCGGTGAAAAGGCCCGGCCGGCGCTCTTTCAGCAAGGCGGCGGTCACCACCAGCGGGGCCACGGCATGAAGCTGGTAATGCAGCGCCAGCTTGCCGCGCCACATCTCGTTCGGCAGGCTGCCATCGGCATCGGCGGTGCAGGCCACCAGCTCGGCCGATCTGGCGCCCCAGTCGATCAACACCGGATCTTCCAGGACAAGGCCGACACGCGTCACCGCCAGCCCGGCCCAGGCGCGCAGGTTGTTCCGCGAGGCGCGGGGCGGAGCCTCGGCGTCGAACCAGGCCATCGTCTGCCGCGCCCGGGCGCGCAGCCAGTCCTCGATCACCGGGTCGCGCGGCGTGCCGGGGACCTTGTCCAGCACGGCCGCATAGGCGAAGGCGATCCCGCCCACCCGCGACGGGGCCGAGAGGTTGGCGCCCTGCGTGGTCAGCTTGCCAAGCGCGCCGGCCTTGGCCCAGGCACGGATGCTGTCCATGACGCAGGCCGACGCCTTTTCCACCGCCTCGGGCTTGCTTTTCGGATCGTGCAGGATATCGGTCTGCCGCGCCAGGTCGGCGATGAAATCGTCGATCGGCTTCAGCGCGGCGGTCACCGCCTTGTCGCCCTCTTCGTCAAAGTCGCTGCGGTTCCTGCTGTCATCGGCATAGCGGCTGCCGAAACCCAGCGAGACGACGGGTTTACTGTCCGATGGACAGACCTCGGCGGCAAGCGGGCTGGCCAGCAGGCTTAGCCCGAGGGCAAGGGGGCGCAGGGTCATTGTCCGACCTCCGTCGTCAGTTCCAGGGTCCGCAGCCGCTGGGCGGCATCCGTGTTGCCCAGATCGGCGGCCTTCTGCAACCAGGCCACCGCCTCTTCGCGCGAGGGGGTGACGCCGATGCCGAAGACCAGCGCGTCAGCATAATCGATCATCGCGGCCGGCTCACCCGCCTCGGCTGCGCGGCGCAGCCATTCGGTCGAATCGAGCACTTCGGCCGGGGTCGCGGCGGATTTGCGCAGGATCAGCGCATATTCGCGCATCGCGACCGCATTGCCGGATTCCGCCGCCGTCAGATAAAGCGCCGCCTCGTCGATGCTGCGGTAAGCGATGGCGCGGATCTCGGGCGTGGCATTGCGCAGGCGCCCGAGAGCCGCGGGCAGCTCCTCGGGCGCGCTGAAGCGGACCAGGTCCACGAACAACCCGGCCGAGATCCCGGGATCGTACTGGGGGGAACTGCGGTGCGAATAGATGTTGAGCAGCCGGTGGATCGCCACCCGGCTGCCGTCGCTGCGGGCGGCCTCGTAGAAGGCAAGGATGCGCGGTTCGTCGGCGTCGGTGCCGTAGCGGCTGAAGACATCCGCCAGGTCGGCCAGCGCCGCGCCCTTGCCCCGTGCCAGGTATTCGGCAATCCCGAGCCAGCGTTCCAGCAGCGCGCGGTCGCCGGAGCGGCCGACGGCATCGGCCAGGCGCAGGGCCTCATCGAAGGTGCAGCCGGTGATCGCGGTGGCGCGGCGCTGGTAGTCGTCGAACACCGCCTTGTCCTTGAGCAGGGGCAGGGCCAGCAGCAGGGCGTCGAAATCGCCGCGGGAGTCGATCGTCTCGCCGTAGCGGTCATGGACGGCGGCGAGGTTCGGGAAGGTTTCGGGGTCGGCCAGGGGCAGCAGGGCCATGGCATCGCCGATGCCGCGTTCGGCCAGCGGCAGCAGCAGCTCCAGCGCCTCGGCCTGGGCGTCGGCGTTGATATACCCCTCATCCAGCAGGGCTTCGGCCAGCTGGCCGCTGGCCGAGGTTTCGCCCTGACGCACGGCCTGGCGGAACAGGTCGAGCGCCGCTTCGCGCGCCGCCGGACTGCGGGCGGCCTTCAGCGCAAGGCTGGCGCGGGCGGTGGTCACGCCGGGGAAGCGGGTGGCGTAGTCGGTCCAGAAGGCCAGCGTCCCGGCCGGGGCACCGCGCTTCTCCAATAGATACATATATTGCGCGATGGCGGAGATACGGCCGTTCAGGGCCTGGGTCTGGACCTCGGCCTCGGCGATCGGGTCGGGCGTCGCGGCAAGCGCCGCGAGCTCTTCCGGCGTAAAGTCGACGGCAATGGTCGCGGTGCTGTCCGCAGCGCGGACCCAGTAGTCCGCCTCGGCCACCTGCGGCGCATCGGGCGCGCGGCAGATGAATGCGTTGGAGAGCTCCAGCAGGGGATCCACCTCGCCACCCGAGACGACGACCTGGATCAGCTGGTCCATGACCTTGTAGAAATCGGCCGGGGTCCGGGCGGCGCGGAAACGCATCGGGGCGGTACGTTCCATCGCGGCGTATTCGCCAAGGGCGATGGCGCGATCCAGAAGCTCTTCCGCCTCGGCCTCGCCGGCCCAGCGACCCTTCTGCTTCAACACCTCCTCGGCCATGGCGATCAGCGCCCAGGCAGGGGCCTTGGGCGAGGCAGCCAGATCGGACAGGGCCTCGATATAGCGCGGGGTCCATTGCGGATCGCGGCGGGATTGCGCCTGCAGGAAGAGGACATGGCTGGCCGCGCCGGGCGCCCAGTCGCTTGCGGCGGCGGCGGCATAGGTCGCGTCGGCAGCCTCCAGATCGCGCGGCACCAGCGCGCCATCGGCCTCGACCCGCGCCAGCGCGACCTGGGCATAGGGCAGCCCGGCATCCGAAGCCGCCGTCAGATAGTGCAGGAGGACGTCGTTGTCCTTGGCAATGTCCTCGGCCCGCAGGTGCATCTCGGCCACCCGCCAGGCCGAGATCGCGTCGCCAAGATCGGCCGAGAAGCGGAACCAGCGCTCGGCCAGGATCGGGTCGCGGGTCACGATGTTGCCGTTCATGTATTCACGGGCGATCCGGTTCACCCGGTCGCAGATCAGCGGGTCCAGCTTGCCCAGAAGCGCGCCGAAGGCCATGGTGACGCCCAGTTCCGGCGGCACGTCCCAGCCCTCGATCGGCCCGCCCTGGTTCTCGCGCTCGACCAGATCGAGGATCGCATCGGCATTGCCGCCGAAGGCCGCGGTGAGAAGCAGCGCCTCGCCCCTCTCCATGTCCCTTTCGATGCCGACGCCGCGCATCAGGTAGCCCGCAAGCAGATGCTGCGCCCGCGGCGTCTGGCTGAGGTCCATCGCCGCCAGCTTTTCCACCAGCCCCTCCTGCTGCAGTTCGGCCAGGTGTCCGGTGGCCAGAAGCAGCTCGATCCGGTCGATCAGCATGTTGGCGTCGGAATATTCCGGGTCCAGCGTGCGGAAGCCGGCCTGCACGGCGCTGGCCACCTCGAACCAGCGCCGCGAGTCCAGCTCGATCAGGCGGCGCAGGTCGCGCTTGATCAGCCCGGTATCGGTTTCCGGCGGGGCGGCGGGATCCGCACCCTCCCATTTCGCGACCAGAGCCTCGTCGCTGAGGTTCCGGTCGCAGATCGGGGCCGAATCCAGCACCGGCGGCTCGAACACCAGGTCCACGGTCGCGGCCCGCGCGGCGAGGGGCAGGGCAAGAACCATAAGGGTGGCAAGGGTGGTGCGGAGCATGGAATCGGCCTTCCTGTCAGGGGGTCACTTCGCGAGCGCGTTCGGCGCGACCGTGGCGGTGTAGCTGCCGCCGGTGCCGGACAGCACGATGGCAACGCCCTCGCGCCGCTTCAGCGCCACGGCAGGGACGGTGGCCACCACGGTCTCGCCGTCGCGCACTTCGAAATCCAGCGTCAGCGGCGCCTTCAGCGCCACCGCGCCGCCGCCGTTCGCCGCAATGCCTTCGATCGCCACGGTCTTGGCCTGCGGCACATAAAGGTCGGCCGAGGCGATGTCGGAGAGGTTGTAGAAGGTGACATCGGCCTGCGCCGGGTTGTTGGAGATCTTGTCCACCACCAGCGCCGAGGTGCCATCGGCCCCTACGACGAAGGAGTAGAAGGTCGCCGGTTCGATGGTCTCGGTCGTGGAAGTCTCGCCCGAGGTGATCTTCACCTCGGTCTCGCCGTCGATCACCACATAGGGGGTGACGCCACCGTCGACGCTGTCGAAACTGGCCGACTGGATCACCGCGACCGGGGTTCCTGCATCGATGACACGGACGAAGCTGGCTTCGGGATTGGCGACGTCCTCGTAAAGGCCGCCGTCCTGGGCCAGGGTGGCGGTGGCGGCAGCGGCAAGAGCCACGAGCGACAGGGCGCCTTGGATGCGTTTCATGAATCGTCTCCTTTCGGGGTTGGGCAAAGGGTGAGGGCCGAGGTCTCGCGCAGGGGCCGGTCGAAGGTGACGGCGACGCGGGTGAGATCGGGCCTCCAGTAGGGTTCCAGCCGCAGGAAGAAGCGGCCGGTGGCGCGCAGGCGGTCGCCGCGCTCGATCCGGACGCTGCGGTTGATGCCGTCGGCGCTTTCCAGCGTGACGGTGGCCACGCGGGATCCCTCGCCGCCGAGGTCGAAGAGGAAGGCATCGGCGGGCTTCAGCTGGCCGGGCTCGAACCGGGCGGCCAGGGCGTCGGGGCCTTCGGGTTCGGCCCCGGTCTCGATATCGCAGGCGGGACCGGCGGCGGCGATCAGCTCGTCCATCGGGACCGGGCCGAATTGCGCAAGGCTGTTGTAGATCGGATTCTCCCAGACCAGGAAGGTCGGGCGGTCCTCGGCAAATTCGCGCGAGGTCAGGTAGGAGGTCATCGCGCCGAACTGGTTGCCGCCGGTGATCGCATAGTTGACCGTCTCGATCCCGGCATATTCCGACAGGAAGCCCGCGAAATTGTTGACGCTGCTGTCCGAGAACGAGGTGCCTACCAGCGCCAGGCTCGCCTCGGCCTCGCCGGTGCCGAAGATGTCCAGCGCGCCCTCCTCGGCGGGAGCGGACTCGCCCCCCCCGGCGTCGACGAAGATGTCCGAGGCATCGTTCACCTCCTCGGCGGCGCGGGTGGTGATCCAGGTGGTCGCCTCGACGGGCGGGAGAGTGTCCTTGCAGAAGGTCTGCAACTCGCGCCGGAGGCCGGAGAAGGCGACCTCGACCGGGCCTTCCTGCGAGGTGAACGCGACCGGGGCGACATCGGCATAGGCGGGGTGATTGCGGATCATCTCGCCGATGGCCCGGGCTGCAAGACGCGCGCCGGCGGGCGTCCAGTGGAAGTCGGCCTGGAAGAAGACCTTCTCGTCCGGTCCGGCCCCCAGCATCGCGGTCATCAGGTCGGGCGCAGCGACGCCGGCCGCGGTCAGGCGGTCGATGACGTCGCGGTAATTGGCCTGCATCATCCCGGCGTCATAGCCATAGGCGGCAGCCTCGGGCGGCAGGTAGGCGGGCATCGCCTGGCCCTTGGTCGGCACGTTGACGAAGATGAGCGTGGTGCCCTGCTCGGCCAGGACGCGGGACAGATGGGCGAGTTGCCCCACGACGATATCGTCCATCGGATGTTGGAGGCGCAGGTCGGACTGTACCCGGTAGAACACCCCGTCCTTGCCCTCGATGCTGGCCGTCGGGGCGTATTGGGTGCGCGAGCACTGGAACTGCGAGGGCTGGGCCAGGGCGGCACCCGGCAAGAGGATCGCGGAGAGGGCGAGGGCGGCACGCATCATCGGGTGGCTCCTTGCAGGGTCTCGGGGCGCAGGCGCGGGCGGAGGCTGAGAGAGACGGTGGTCCAATCCTCCGCCGCCGGCGCGGGCGGGGCGGGCGGGAATTCCGGCACGCCGCCGGGCAGCTGGTTCAGCAGCGTGCGCGCGATGGACTGGACGCCGGGGTCGGGGCTGGACAGCGCCAGCTCCAGCGGCCGGCGGGCGCCCTCGGGATCGGGCGGCAGGCCGGGGGCGCCGGTGAAATGGCTTTGCGCCAGGCGGATCCCGGCCTTGAAATCCCCGGCCTCGGCCGCGGCCAACAGTAGCTCGCGCGCGCGTGGCACGTCCTGCTCGAAGGGCTTGCCCCGGAGAAGAAGTTCCGCCAGCCCGGCGGCAGCCACGGGATCGGTGCGGGCCTCGCGGTCCAGCACCTCGCGGATGTTGCGCAGGCGGGCGGGGCCGAACTCGGCCTGACCGCCGCGCAGGATGGCGATGAGGCGCGGGATGGCGAATTCGCGGTCGGCATAGACGGCGATCGAATAATAATGCGCCGCGTCGTCCAGGTATTCGACGAGGCCCCGTTCCTCCAGCCTGCGGGCATAGCGGGCAGCGGCAAGCCCCTCGCCCGCGTCGGCCAGGACCTGCAACTGGCGGTCGGAGAGTTCCCTCCCCGCCATCATCGACCGGCGCAGGTCCTTCAGCCGGGGGCTGGCGGCGATGGCCGGGGGCAGCACCACATCGGCCGCCACCGGCGTTGCCGCCGCCAGCATGGCCAACAGAAGGCCGGTATGCAGCATAGGGTTACGCACCGCTGTCCTCCTTGTCCCCGGCCTCCCAGACCCCGGGGTCGGTCAGATAGCGGACCGGGAATTCCCAGATCACCAGCTCGGGCGGCGCCGCGCGGAAATCGGCAGAGGCGAGGTAGTCCAGCATCGGCCGGGCAGGCCCCTGCCCTTCCGCGGCCAGGTTCAGCACGTCCCGCCCCAGCGCAAGCTTCAGCGACTCGGCGAAGCTCCAGGTCGGGTTGGCCGAGTATGAGGTGCCGATCAGCAGCGTCGCCCCGGCCTGCGCCCCGGCGAAGATGTCCAGGGTCCCGGCATCGCCCTGCGGATCCGCGGTGAAGGGAACGGCGGCCTCGGGGGCCAGGCCGACCATCGGGGCCAACTCGTCGGTGGTGACGAAGGAAACGAGATCGCCGGTAAAGGCCTCGGGCCCGGCGCTGCGGACCCTGAAGCGCGCGTCCCCGGCCTGGACCAGGCCCGAGCCGGCAAGCGCCTGCGCCACGGCCCGCGCGCCTTCGGGCGTCCAGTGGGTATCGGTGCGGAAGAAGGCAAGGTCGCGCCACGCCTCGGCCCGCAACGCGGCGCGGGCGTCGAGGACCGGCACGTCGCGGGCCTGAAGACCCGCCAGGAATTCGCCGTACAGCGAGGTGATGCCCTCGGCCGCCTTCGGATCGCCATGGGCGACATGGACGTCCAGCTTGCCCGGCACCGGCACCACGACAAGCGCGGCCCCCGCCCGGGCCAGCCGGTCGCGTACCCCGGCGATGCGGTCAAGCTGGCCGTCAAGCGCGCCGGTCAGCGGCCGGACCTCCTCGGCGGTGTAAAGCCAGCCATCCGAGCCGGTGACAACGCCCTTGCGCCCCTCGCCCATGGTCACGTAGCGCAGCGCGCCCATCACCCCGATCGCCGGGTCGCGGTGCGGCAGCGACCGGCGATAGACCTCGTCCATCCGGGCGGTCAGTGCGCCGCGCAGCGCGGTCGCGTCCAGCGGCACCTCGTCCGGGCCGGGGAAACGGGCATATTCCAGGTTGAACACGGCCGCATAGCCGAAGAAGGCCACCGGCAGGACGTAACGCGCGGAACGCAGGACAAGCTGCATCATCGCCTCCTTAGAACTGGAAGTAGAGGAAGGGGGAGAAGCTCTGTTCGGCCAGACGCATGACCGAAAGCGCGAAGATGGCCGAGGTCACCAGCACCGGCACCAGCGTGTCGGTCGCCGACAATGCGCCGCCGGGGCCGGAGGGCACATAGTAGCGCCGGACCACGATCTCGCGCGCCATGGGCTCGATGGCGCAGAGGACGATGGCGAAGGCCATGATGACCAGGCTCTCGCGGGTGATCTGCAGCGCGACCTCGACCGGCAGCGACAGGCCGTTCAGGCCCAGCATCCCGGCGTAGAACCCGACCGCCTGGGTCATGTCCGGCGCGCGGAAGACGACCCAGCCCAGAAGCACGACCAGCAGCGTCAGCGCGACCCGCGACGCGGTGCGGGGGCGCATCGACCAGCCCAGCCAGCGTTCCGCGGCCAGCCAGCCGCCGTGCCAGACACCCCAGACCACGAAGGTCCAGTTCGCGCCGTGCCAGAGGCCGCCCAGCACCATGACCGTCATCAGGTTGACATAGGTCCGTCCGCCGCTGATCCGGTTGCCGCCCAGCGGGATATACAGGTAGTCGCGCAGCCAGACCGACAGGCTGATGTGCCAGCGCCGCCAGAACTCGGTGATCGAGGCCGAGACATAGGGCGTGTCGAAGTTCTCGCGGAACTTGAAGCCCATCATCAGGCCAAGCCCCATGGCCATGTCGCTGTAGCCCGAGAAGTCGAAGTAGAGCTGCAGCATGTAGGCCACCCCTCCGGCCCAGGCGAGCGGGGCCGAGGGATCGGGCGTGGCGAAGGCCAGGTCGGCCAGGGGCGCCAGCGTGTCGGCGATCAGCACCTTCTTGCCCAGGCCGATAGCGAACCAGGCCATGCCGTCCGCGAATTTCTGCGGCGTATGGCTGCGGTGCTCGAACTGGTGGGCAAGGTCCTTGAAGCGCAGGATCGGCCCGGCCACCAGCTGCGGAAACAGCGCGATGAAGGCGGCGAAGTCGAAGAAGTTGCGCGTGGGCTTCGCATCCTGGCGCAGCACGTCCACCAGATAGCTGATGCAGTGGAAGACGTAGAACGACACCCCGATCGGCAGGATCAGGCGCCAGTGGATGTCCAGGCCCTCGGCCGTGGTGCCGAAAAGGGCGGCGAAACTGTCGATGAAGAAGTTGAGATACTTGAACACCCCCAGCACCGACAGGCAGCCCGCCACGCCGATGCCGCACCAGACCCGCGCCCTGCGGGTGCCGAGGTTGGCCGCGATCCGGTGGCCGATGCCGTAGGTCCAGAGCGTCGTCAGGAACAGCAGGAGCAGGAAGTCGAAGCGCCACCAGCCGTAGAACAGGTAGGACCCCGCCAGGATCAGCGCCGAGCGGAAGCGGAAGGGCGTCAGGTAGTAGAGCGCCAGGAAGGTCGGCAGGAACAGGAACAGGAAGATTTCCGAGGAAAAGACCATCAGGCTACTCCGTCTCGCAGGGAACGGCCGCCCCGGGCGTCGCGCCCAGGGCGGCGGGGATCACCAGGGCTTCGCCGGTGCTCAGCCAGGGGCCGAGCCAGGGCGCGAAGTCCCCGGCGAACTGGCGCGGGGTCTGGTCGGACAGGTCGTTGCCCGAAAGGGTGACCTCGCCCAGACCGGCGGCGCGCAGGCCCTCGCGGTTCCGGGCCAGGAGGTTGTCGGCCAGAAGCACCGGCCCCTTGCCCGACTGGTCCCGGACCTCGACCCCGGCCGAGCCGTTGGACAGGATCACGTTGTCCTCGACCCGCGCGGCGCCGGTGTGGGAAAGGCGCAGCCCGGCTGTCCGGTTGGCGGCGACGATGTTGCCCCGGACCGTCACGCAATCCGCATGCCCGATGGAAATGCCAGCCCCGGCATTTGCCAGCACGACATTGCCGCGCAGATCCAGGTTCCTGACATTGCCCTCGACCTGGATGCCGTTGCCGCCCGCGCCCTGGATGGTGTTCGCGGCGACCCTCACCCCGTCAAGCTTGCCCGAGAGGCGCAGGCCCGCCCCTTTTCCGCCAGCGCCGATCCGGTTGCCGGCGATCACAAGGTTCCGCCCGTCGCGGACGACGACCGCGCCCGCCCCGCCCAGCCGGTTCCCGGCGAGGACCAGCCCGTCCGCCCCCTGGAAACCCAGGCTGACGACGCGCTCGAAGCCGCTGCCGGTCACCATCGGGGAAGAGGGCGATTGCAGGAGGCCCGTGGTCAGGACCGCGACGCCGCGAAAGGCCGTCGGGCCTTGGAAACCCAGGTCGGCGAAGCTGGCGCCCCGGGCGTGAAGGCTGCCCCGGCCGGTGACCAGAAGGAACGGCCGGAAGGCCTTGACGACCGGGTTCTCGCCGCCATCGCCGCGCAGGCTGGCCCCGTCGATCCGGACCGCGCCGAAGCTGAGCAGGAAGGCCCCGCCGGCGGTGTCCATCTCCAGCTCCTCCCCCTCGGCCAGGACCAGCGCCGCGCCGGGCCAGACGACGAGGGGACGCCGCAGATGCCAGACCTCGCCCTCGCGGCCGACCAGCCCGCTTGCGGCCTCCAGATCGGCCAGCCGCGCGGTGCCGGACATGAGGTAGATCACATCCGTCCGCCCGTCCTGCGCCAGTTGCAGCGCAAGATGCCCGTTGCCGCCCGAGAGGATGGAAAGCTGGGTCAGCGCCACCTGGACCTCTCCCTCGCGCACATCCGGCGCGACCTCGGCCAGTGCCGGGGGGTCGGGCGGCGCGACGGACGGCAGGCCGCCCGCCAGTTCGCCCGCCAGTGCCGCCAGCCTGCCGGTGTCGGCCTTGGCGGCAAGCTCGGCGGTAATGGCCTCGTGCAGCCGGGCGTCCGGCTCGGCGCCCAGGGGGGCGGCGAGGAGGCAGGCGGCCAGCACAGGCGGCGCAAGTCGCATCAGAGAACCTCCGGCAGAACCGGGAGGCCGGTCCGGTGACGCCGGGCGGTCGCGGCGATCTTCGGCGGCTGGGTCTCTGCCGCGCTGCGGAACTGCAGATGCATCAGCTTCAGCTCGCGCTCGGCCGTATTGGTCAGGGGCAGCGCATGGTCGGCGTCGATCACGATGGTCTGGCCCCGGCGGAGCGCCACCTCGGCCCCGTCGATCTTGCAGCGCCCCTCGCCCGCCATCACGGTCAGGAGGCTGGGCCCCTGCCCGGTGCCGTTGACCTGCAGGCTTGCGCTGCGGTGCACCGTCATGATCCGCATGTCGTGGCTGGCATCCGAGGCCAGCGTCTGGATCCGGCCCCAGGGCATCTCGCGCGTGGTGTGGCTGGAAACCTCGCGCCGCTTCTGCGCCTTCAGTTTCTCGACCACCTGCTTGACGTCCTGGGCATAGGCGCGCTGGGTGACCAGCACGGCATCGGGCGTGTCGATGACCACGGTGTCCTCCATCCCGATCACCGCGACGAGGCGGGTCTCGCTCTGGATCAGCGAGTTGCGGGTGTTCACTGCCATCACGTCGCCATGCAGCACGTTGCCGTCGCGGTCCTGGTCCGAGATCTGGTAGACCGCGTTCCAGGCGCCCACGTCGTCCCATTGCACGCCATGCAGCGGCGCCAGGGCGATCTTCGGCGTGCGCTCGAAGACCTGGCGCTCGGTCGGCTCGTTCGCGGCGCGGCGGAAGGCGGCCTCGTTCAGGACGATCCCGAGCGTCCGCATCTCGGCCCCGTCGACGGCGGCGGTCACCGCGGAATGGGTGGTCGGATCCAGACGGCGGAACTCCTCGATCAGGGTGTCGGCCCGCATCAGGCTGATGCCCGAGGCCCAGTAGACGCCCCCGGCCTCGATCAGGCTTCGGGCGTGGTCGTAACCGGGCTTCTCGACGAAGCGCTCGACGCGGTGCAGCCCGGCGTAATCCTGGTAGGCCCCGCCGTCGGTGATGTAGCCATAGCCGGTCTCGGGATAGGTCGGGATCACGCCGAAGCTGACGATCCGCCCGTCCTGCGCCGCCGGAAGCATCGCGGCGATGATCCGGTTGATGTCGCCCTTGATCATGTGGTCCGAGGGCAGGACCAGGATCACCGCCCCGGGATTCTCGCGGCGGGCGCAGATCGCGGCGGCAAGGACGGCGGGGCCGGTGTTGCGGCCGACCGGCTCGCCGATGACGCGGCCCTGCAGCTGAAGCTCGTCCAGCTGGCGGTGGACCAGCGCGGCCTGACCGGCGTTGGTGACGACGAGAGGCGGCGCGAATGCCTCGGAGCGGTGGCGTTGCAGGGTGGCCTGGAAATAGGTGAGACTGCCCTTTCCCAGCGTCGGCTGGAACTGCTTGGGCTGCTCGACCCGGCTCATCGGCCACAGGCGCGAGCCCATGCCGCCGCACAGAACCACGGGAACAATGCAATGTGTCATGGTTGATCGGCCTCTGCATCAGGGATTGAACGGTGGATCACAGCCGCCACGGGCTGCAGGACGCCGGGAAGCGGCCGGCGCAGGGTGACCTCGGCCAGCTGGCCCAGAAGGTCGTCGGCCAGGGGTTCGGTCGGGATCAGGCGGAAGGGAACCGGCTCTCCGGGCGCGGCGGTGCCCAGGCCGTCGGGGGCCAGCCGGGCCGTGACCTCGCGGCCCCCGGCGAAGCTCAGCCCGATGCTTCCGGCCTGGGCCAGGTCCAGAATCCGGTCCGGCGGCACCGATCCGGTCACGACCACCCCGGCGTCCGGGGCCGAGATGCGCAGGACCGGATCGCCGGCAAAGACGGTCGAGCCGGCTTCGACGCCCAGCGCCTGAATCCGGCAGTCGCAGGGCATGGTGACGGAAAGCGCCTGCCCGGTGTTCGAGCGGATCGCGAAGGCGACCTCGCCCTGCTTTGCCTCGGGGTTCAGAAAGTCGATCTGGCCGGTCGCGGTGGCCGCCAGGGTGCGGCCGTCCAGCCCGGCGACGGCGGGGGTCGGGAGCGTCACGGTAAAGACGCGCTGGACGACCTTGACGGTGACCAGCCCGGCCAGCCCCGCCGCAAGGACCAGCAGCGCCGCCGTCCCGCCAAGACCGCGCAGCCAGCGCCGGCGGGCCTGCGGCTGCCCGGCCTTCGGCCTGGCTCCGGCCGGAGGACCGATCGACAGCACATCGCCCAGCGTCACCAGGTCGCCCGCGATATGGGCGTTCATCAGATGCCGCAGCTGCGGCAGATGATCGCCGAGCGGATCCAGGAACTCCAGCATGGCGGTGCCCCGTGCGGCGTCCAGCTCCTGCATCCGCACCTCGATCGAGAGGGCGACGACGAAGCCCTGGAACCGGAACACCACCAATGCAAGCCGCTCGCTCCCGGCCGATTGCGGGTCGATCAGCCCGCTGATCCCGGCACGCACCAGCGAGATGCCGCGCCCCATGTATTGCCGCCCGGCGATCTCGACATGGAAGGGCATGTCCAGCATCGGATGGTCGGCCGGTCCGGTCAGCGCCATCGCGGCGGACTTGAGGGAGGGTCTGGCTTGGTCCAAGGGTCGGTCCTTTCGCGGCAGGTTTCAGACAAGCCCCGACAGCAGCATGATCCCGAAGGTCAGCCAGCCGAGCGCGAGGGCGTGAACGCAGGTGGAGCCATAGCCGCGCAGCCGGGCGGCAAGGGGCAGGCGGGCGGCGGCGGGGCCGGACTGGCGGGTCCAGCGCTGCCGGTCGAGGCGGAAGAGGACGTAGCTTTTCACCGCCGCGCCGACGATCTGGCCGAAGTAGAGCAGTATCGGATAGGTGATCGGGAAGCCCCGGCCCCGGATGCTGGCCAGGACCCAGCAGAAGACATAGCGGGTGGCCATGACCCAGGCGATATAGGCCGGGATCACCAGGGGCTCGACAAAGGCCGCCGCCAGGATGACCGAGATCGGCCCGGCCAGCGTGGTCCAGATCCCAATCTTCTGGTCAAGGATCGACCACCAGGTGAAAAGGCCGATCTGCGACGGCCGCAGAGCCAGGGCTCGTCCATTGGTGCGCAGCATGTTGCCGAACCAGCGGATCATCAGGGTGACCGCGCTGTCGACGAAACCGGGCTTCGGCTGGGTCTCCATCGACAGCGAGGTGACGTCCGGCAGATACAGCATCTTGTAGCCGCGCTGCAGAAGCCAGAACCAGGTCGATTTGTCGTCCCCGGTCAGGAAATCGACCCGGCCCAGCCGCCAGTGGTCGATATGGTCGTGCTGCACCAGACGGATGAACTCATGCTGGGTGGCCAGGTCGGCGCGGAAGACCGACATGCGCCCGGTCAGGGTCAGGACCCGGCCCGACAGGCCCATCGAACTCATCATCATCTGGCGCTGGGTGAAGCGCAGGGCGAACCAGTCGGCGAAGAGGCCCGGCTCGCGGATCTCGACCGCCTCGTCGGTGGTCAGCGCCCCGACCTCGGGATCGGTGAAGAAGGGCGTGGTGGCGGCGATGATGTCCTGCGGCACGCAGCTGTCGCCGTCGACCAGCAGCAGGATGTCCCGGCGCGACGGCGCCTGCCGGGCGATCAGCCGCAAGGACCGGGCGAGCGCGTCGCGCTTGCCGGTGCCGGGGATCTGGTCCACCACCAGCTCGACCCCGTCCATCGGCACGTCCATCAGCGCGTGGATGCGCTTGATCAGGCGCAGATCGGCGGTGTCGACGACCGAGGCGACGATCGTCGCCCCGCCCGGCGCCGCCGCAGCAGCCCGGAAGAGCGAGCGGTAGACGCGCTGGGTGGTGTCGGTGTCGATCTTGTAGCTGGTGACCAGGAAATAGGCGTGGCCGCGCACCGGCTCGGCCGCCTCGGCGGCGAGGGCGCGGGCCTTCAGCCGCGGATAGGCGACGGCCTGATACCAGACCGCGCGCAAATAGTTGATCGCGGCCCAGCCATAGCGCCAGATCCCGACCGTGCCGACCACGATCAGCCCGTCCGAGACATGGCCCAGCGCCCCCGGCGGGATCGCCAGCACCAGAAGCCCCAGCACCGCGAGGTAGATCAGATGGCCAAGGATCGCGCGCAGGCGGGTCATCTTACCAGCAGATCCCTTCATAGCTGCCTTCCGACTTCTGGCCGGGCTTGATCCGGGCCAGATCGATCATCGGGCGGTTGCCCAGGGCCGCCTGCAGCGGCGGGATCGCCTCGTCGTAGCGGTTTCCGACCAGGACCAGATCCGAATCCGCGATCAACTCGTCGATCGAGGGCACCAGCCGGCTGCCCAGCGCGATGTCATGCTCCAGCCCCCGGCCTGCGGCGGTGGAATCGTTGGCGAAGGCCTCTCGCACGAAGGGGTCGTAGACGGAAAGCTGGACCCCGCGCCCGATCAGCCGCGCCGCCAGCTCGGCCAGCGGGCTTTCCCGGATATCATCGGTCCCCGGCTTGAAGCTGATCCCCACCATGCCCACCCTGGTCTTGCCCGAGGCCTCGATCATCGCCTCGGCCCGGGCGATCTGCGCCGCGTTGCCCACCAGCACCGCATCCAAGAGCGGTGAGGCGACCTGCCGACGTGCCGCGAAGGACCGCAGCGCCCGCACGTCCTTGGGCAGGCATGACCCGCCGAAGGCAAAGCCGGGGCGCAGGAAGTCCGGGCTCATCGAGACCTTGCGGTCCGAGCAGAGGATCGCCATCACGCGCTGGCCATCCAACCCGGCCGCCTTGGCAATGTTCCCGATCTCGTTGGCAAAGCCGACCTTGACCGCCCGCCAGGCGTTCGAGGTGTATTTCACCATCTCGGCCGTGCCGACATCGACCAGGTTGATCTCGCAATCGAGGTCCTGGTTCAGCTGGGTCAAGAGCGCCCCGGTCGCGGCATCCAGCGCGCCGAAGACGATCAGGCCAGGGTCCTGATAATCGCGGATCGCAGTGCTCTCGCGCAGGAACTCGGGATAGTATCCCACTCCGAAATCCCGCCCGGCCTTCAGGCCCGAGGCCTGTTCCAGCAGCGGGATGCAGGTCCCGGCCATGGTTCCCGGCACGATGGTCGAGCGCAGGATGACCGAATGGAACCCGCCATGCCCCGGCAGCGCCCGGCCGATCGTCTCGCACACGGCCCGCACATGCCCGAGCCCGACCGAACCGTCGGGGTCGCTGGGCGTGCCCACGCAGACGAACGAGGCATCGCTATCCTGCACCGCCGCGGCGGCATCGGTGGTGGCGCGCAGCCGGCCCGAGGCGACGACCCGGGCGATCAGCTCGGGCAGGCCCTTCTCGACGATGGGCGAGCGCCCGGCATTGATCGCGGCGACCTTGGCCGGGTCCACGTCCACCGCGACGACCTCATGCCCGTCGCGGGCCAGACAGGCTGCCGACACCACGCCGACGTAGCCGATACCAAAGACTGCAAGCCTAGCCATATCCGTTTTCCTTCCTTCGACCCCGCGTCGGGGTCCTGTCATCCGATGCAGCACCGCAGCATCAACCACAGGGTAGGCACCCGGTTCCGGCCGAAGACAGTCAGGCAAAAACCCGACGTAATATTTGATTTATCAGGGTAATTCCTGACATTCCCTACATGGAACGCTACAGTTAAACCCGCGGTGTAGGGAAATTCCTGACAGAAGGTTTCTGCAGGCGCGAAGGTCGTTGCGCCGCCGTACGGGCGGCTTTCAGATCTGGTTGAAGGTCGGCGCCTGGCTCAGCCGACGGTGAGACGGGTCTTGTCGACCCAACCCTGGGAGATGGCAAATTCGACGATCTGCCGCCGTCCCGAGAGATTCAGCTTGCTGGAACCGCGCGCCTTGTAGGTCTCGATCGTCTTGCAGGACAGATCCAGTTCCTTGCCGATTTCCTTCAGCGACTTGCCATGCGCCACGGATTTCAGCACGAAAAGTTCGCGTTCGGACAGACGGGTATCCTGCGAGGCGATGGGCGGGTCTTCGGCGCCGGGTAGCGCGATCGCCGCCGCAAAGGCTGCATCAATGAATATCCCGCCCTGCGCCGTGGTCAGCAGGGCGATCTTGAGAATGTCGAAGGGCACGGTCCTGGGCAGGATTCCGCGAAAGCCCGCGGCGATGCAATGCCGCGCGAGATCCACCGAGTCCGAACTGGAATACCCCACCACCGACCGCCCGAAGGGGCCAAGGTCGCGGATCAGCGTGGCGGGGGGCACCTCGTTTTGGGCCGGGTCGAGGAGGATGACGTCGAAATCCCCGGCCGCGGCGGGATCGGGCGTCGGTCCAAGAAAGACCGTCCGCGCCGAAAGGCTCATGTCCTGGGCCAGAAGGGCTGCGATGCCATCGGCAAGCAGCGGGTTGGCATCAATGATGGCGATGTTCAACTGGGTTTCAGTCGAATGCATTTTCGCGCCTCGATCAGGACATTCGGGTCACGCGCACCTGTTGCGTGCAGCGAGAACAGGCTCCGGGTCCGGCGATCAAACCATCCGTGCGGGGATTGGTTCCAGACAATTGTTTTGAGACCGGCGGAAATACCCGTTGGGGGGCGGGGAAAGCCGCCTATGCGCGTGCGCTTGCGCCATTCCGTCGGGGAAAAGGACGGTCGGCGGCAGGAATAGGTGCCGCCGATGCCCGCGCCGGGCCTCAGCTTTCGCGGAACTGATGCGCGACGGCGCGGTTGTGCCGCTCATGCGCGGCGTCGCTGCGCGCGATCAGGGTGTAGAACATCGGCACCACGAACAGGGTGAAGACCGTCCCGATCAGAAGCCCGGTGAAGATCACCAGACCCATCGCCTGGCGCGCGGCCGCGCCGGCGCCTTCGGCGATGATCAGCGGCACGACGGCGAGCACCATCGCCGCCGTGGTCATCAGGATCGGCCGCAGCCGCGTCTTCGCCGCCGCGACGATGGCCTGCCGCCGCGACGCGCCCTTCGTCTCGCGCTGTTGGTTGGCGAATTCCACCATCAGGATGCCGTGCTTGGTGATCAGCCCGATCAGGGTGATCAGCCCGACCTGGGTATAGATGTTCAGGGTGCTGGCCCCGAAGAACAGCGGCAGCAATGCGCCGAAGATCGACAGGGGCACCGACATCAGGATGATGAACGGGTCGCGGAAGCTTTCGAACTGGGCCGCCAGCACCAGGTAGATCACCACCAGCGCCGCGCCGAAGGCCAGGAGGATGGTGTTCCCCTCGCTCTTCTCCAGCCGCGACTGGCCGGAATAGTCGATGAAGAACCCGTCCGGCAGGACCTCGGCCGCGATCCGCTCCAACTCGGCCAGGGCGACGCCGGTCGACAGGCCGATCATCGGCATGGCCGTCAGGCTGGCCGAGTTCAGCTGGTTGAACTGCTCGATCGAGGCGGCGGCCACCGTGGGGGTGATCGACACCACCGAGGCCAGCGGCACCATCGCACCCGAGCGGGAGCGGACGAACAGCTGTTCCAGCCGCTCGGGGTTGTCGCGCCATTCGCTCGGGACCTGGGTGATCACGTCATAGCTGTTCGAATCCCGGTCGAACTGCGCCACCGCGCCACCGCCGATCAGAAGGCCGAGCGTCGAGCCGATGTCGGCGACCGTCACCCCCAGAAGGGCCGCCCGGTCGCGGTCGATGGTGACGCGGACCTGCGGCGCGTCGAACGAAAGGCTGTTCTGCACCACGATGAACATGCCCGACTGCATCGCCTTGGCCCGGATCTCCTCGGCGATCTCGACCACCCGCTCGGGGGCGTGGATCGACTGGATCACCATGGCGATCGGCAGCCCGCCCCCGGCCCCCGGCAGCGAGGGCGGGGCGAAGACAAAGCTCTGCAGCCCCGGCGTGCCGTCCAGGATCCCCTGGATCTGCTGCTGGATTTCCTTCTGGCTGCGGTTCCGGTCGGCCCAATCCTTCAGCGCCCAGATGTAGAAGCCGGTATTCGCCGCCCCCCCCATCCCCGCGACCGAGAACGAGGTCTGCACCTCCTCGATATCGGCGGTTCGGCGGCCGACCTCGCGGGTGAAGGCGTCGGTATAGGACAGGGTGGCATAGCGCGGCCCGTTCATGATCGCGAACAGGGCGCCGTTGTCCTCTTCCGGCGCCAGCTCGGAGGAGGTGTTCAGGAACATGAACCCGGTGGCCCCCAGCAGCGACACCACCATCAGCATGGTCACCGGCCGGTAGTCCAGCGAGGAGGAGACCCGCCGCTCGTACCAGTTCGAGACCCCGGTCAGGGTCCGATCGACGATGCGCTGGAAGCGGCCCGGCTCGCCCTCGTGCAGCAGGCGGGCGGACATGGTGGGGGTGATGGTCAGTGCCACCACGCCCGAGATGACCACCGATCCGGCCAGCGTCAGCGCGAATTCGGTGAACAGCGCCCCGGTCAACCCGCCGGTGAAGGCCAGGGGCGACAGCACGGCGGCAAGCGTGATCGTCATCGCGACGACGGGTCCGGTGATCTCCTTCATCCCGGTGATCGCCGCCTGGGCCGGGTGCATCCCGTCGTCGATGTGACGGTGGATGTTCTCGACCACGACGATGGCGTCGTCGACCACGAGGCCGATGGCCAGCACCATGGCCAGAAGGGTCAGGAGGTTGATCGAATAGCCCAGCGCCAGCATCACCGCGCAGACGCCGATCAGCGAGAGCGGGATTGTGACGATGGGCATCACCACCGAGCGGAACGAGCCGAGGAACAGCAGGATCACCACCATGACGATCACCACCGCCTCGGCGATCGTCTTGAACACCTCCGAGATCGAGGCCGCGATGGTCTCGGTCGAGTCGTAGACGAGGTCGATGGTCATGCCCTGCGGCAGGGTCGCCACCAGCGCGGGCAGCGCCTCGTTGACGTTGGTGGCGACATCCAGCTGGTTCTCGCCCGGGGCGGGGACGATGCCGATGAAGGTGCCGGGTTCGCCCGCGAAGGTCACGATGGCGTCGGTCGAGCCCGAGGCAAGCTCGATCCGCGCCACGTCGCGCAGCCGCACCACGCCGTCCGGCCCCTGCACCAGGGGCAGCGCGCCGAAGGAATCCGGCGTCTGGATCGTGCTGTCCAGCGTCAGCGCATAGCTGAAATACTCGTTCTCGGTCTTGCCTGGGGCCGAAAGGAAGTTCGACGACCGGATCGCGGCCAGCACCTCCGAGGCGGTGACCCCGCGGGCGGAAAGCTCCAGCGGGTCAAGCCAGACCCGCATCGCGAATTGCTGCGCCCCCAGGATCTCCATCTGGGCCACGCCCGCGATGTTCGTCACCCTGGGCCGCACCACCCGCTCGAGGTACTCGTTCAGTTCCTCGGGCGACATGTTGGGGTTCTGCACCGCAAGATACATCAGGGCGAAGGTCATCCCCGTGCCCTTGACGATCACCGGATCCTCGGTGTCCTGCGGCAGTTGTCCGCGCACCTGCTGGACCTTGGACATCACCTCGGTCAGGGCGATGTCGGGGTCCGCGCCCAGTTTCATCTGCACCGTCACCACCGAGGCCGAGGGCCGCGACTGGCTGGTGACGTAATCCACGTTCTCGGTGGTCGAGACCGCCGCCGCGATGGGCGAGGTCACGAAGCCCTGGATCAGGTCGGGCGCGGCGCCGGGATAGACGGTCGTGATCGTGATCACGCTTTCCGAGACTTCCGGGTATTGCCGCACCGGCAGGTTCAGGACCGAGGCGAGGCCGACGAACAGGATCATCGCCGCAAGAACGGTGGATAGGACGGGCCTGCGGATGAAGAGTTCCGAAATATGCATCTGGGGCCCCTATTCGCCGGTGGACAGGTCGACCGACGTGTCGATCGCCACCTTCGCCCCGTTGGAAAGCCGGTTCTGCCCCGAGGTCACGACACGGTCTCCCGCCGCCAGCCCCTCGGTCACCTCGATCTGGCCGCCGTTGCGCCGGCCGGTCTGGACAAAGACCTGCGCCGCGGTCAGCGCGTCGCCCTCGCCCGCCTTCACCACATAGGCGTAGCTGCCGTAGAGGCTGGAGACGATGGCCGTCTGCGGAACCGCGATCACCCCCTCCTCGACCGGCAGCGAGACGCGCACCCGCAGGAACTGCCCCGGCAGAAGCTTGCCCTCGGGATTGTCCACCTCGGCCCGCACCTTCGCCAGGCGCGAGTTCGGATCGACCTGCGGCTCGATCGCGATGATCCGTCCGGCCGCGTCGAAAGCGCCGACCTCGGTCTTGACCGTCACCTCGCGCCCCAGTTCCAGCGAGGAAAGCTGCTGCTCGGGCACGGTGAAATCGACATACATCCGGTCAAGGTCCTGCAGCGTGGCATAGATCGTGCCGGGCACGACATATTGCCCGACCTCGACGCGCGGAATCCCGATCACCCCGGCGAAGGGCGCACGCAACTGCCTTGCATCCAGCGCCGCCTGCAGCTGCGCCACCTGCGCGCGGGCGCTCTCCACCTGCGCCTCGGCGCTTTCCAGCGTGTTCGCCGCCCCCACGCCGCGCGTGGTCAGGGTCTCGGCCCGGCTGGCCTCGGCCAGGGCCACGGCAAGCGCGGCCTCGCCGGCGGCAAGTCCCGCCTTCTCGGCCCTGTCGTCGATCTGCACCAGGACCTGATCCTCGACCACCTCGGCATTGCCCTTGAAGTCGATGCTGCGCACGAGGCCGCTCGATTCAGTCGCGAGATCCACCCCCCGCGCCGCGATCGCGGTGCCCACCGCCTCGAAGCCCGGCTCCCAGGACTGGGGCTGCACATCAAGCACCGTCACCGGCACCGGCGGCGGCACGGCCCCGGCCATGAACTGCGCGATCATGTCGTCGCGGAAGAACTTGAACCAGACGATGCCACCCACGATCAGCCCAAGCAGCACGATGGCGATAAGCAGGCGTTTGAACATGTCGTCTCTCGTTCAGCTGAAAATGGTCAGGCCGGAGGGCGCAGGGCCCCTGTCGAATGGATCAGTGAACCATGTGTCGCCCATCGTGGCAAAGGTCAACCTCAGACGGGCGTTATCGCCAACATTCCGTGACGCAAAGGCCCGGCCGGCGACGATGCCAGCTGGCTTCCCACCGGCACCTCCCCGGTCGCAACCCCGATGGCCGCCCTTGGACATCGCGGCCCGCCCCTCGTCGATCCAACGTACCTTGCCCCGGCGCATTGTCTCTGGCAAGTCTGGCGAATTCGTCCCGGATCGACATCTTGCGTTCCTTGACCGTGGCGGCCGCCACATCCGGAACGGGACGAAGTCCGTCAGCGTTTGTCGATCCGGCGGGCAAGGCTGTCGCCAGCCCATTGCAGCCCGGCCACCATGACGATCAGGATCGCCACCACCGCCAGCATCACCGCAGTCTCGAAGCGCTGGTAGCCGTAGCGGATGGCAATGTCGCCCAGCCCCCCGGCCCCGACCGCCCCCGCCATGGCCGAGGCGCCGATCAGTGTCACCAGCGTGACGGTGAAGCCCGAGACGATGCCGGGCAGCGCCTCGGGGATCAGCACCTCGCGCAGTATGGTCCAGCGGGTCGCCCCCATGGCGCGGGCGGCGTCGATCAGCGCGCGGTCGACCTCGCGCAGGGAAACCTCGGCCACGCGGGCGTAATAGGGCGCGGCGGCGATGGTCAGCGGCACGATGGCGGCCGCGATCCCGATGGCCGAGCCGGTGATCAGCCGGGTCAGCGGGATCACCGCGACCAGCAGGATGATGAACGGGACCGAGCGCAGCGCGTTGACCACGAGGCCAAGCACCCGGTTCAGCGCCAGGTTCTGGAAGATGCCGTCGCGGTCGGTGGTGACCAGGATCAGCGCCAGCGGCAGGCCGATCACGAAGGACAGCGCACCGGAGACGCCGGTCATCACCAGCGTCTCCCACAGCCCCTGCACCAGCAGGTCAAACATCGCGCGGGACATGGCCCAGCACCTCGATCGCGGTTGTTTCGGGTTGAAGCCGGGCCACCACGGCGGCCACCAGGCCGGGATCGCTGGTGCCCAGCGCCAGGAACAGGCGGCCGTAAGGCTCGCCCTGGACGTCGTTCAGCCCGCCATGCAGCAGGCGCGGCGGTTGGCCGGTGATCCCCTCGATGATCGCCAGCAGCGGCTGGCGCGCGGCCGCGCCGTAGACATCGACGCGGATCAGCGCCTGTTCGCCCTGCGCCGTGATGCGCGCGGCCAGATCCTGCGGCAGCACCGGCGACAGGCCGCGCAACAGGCTGCGCGTCGTCTCGGCCTGCGGCGAGGCCAGCACCCGCGCGACCGGCCCCTGTTCCACGATCCGGCCCGCGTCCAGCACCAGCACCCGGTGCGCGATCTGGCGGACGACCTCCATCTCATGCGTGATCATCAGGATCGTGACGCCCAGCTGGCGGTTCACGTCCTGCAGAAGCGTCAGGATCGCCTGCGTCGTCTCGGGGTCCAGCGCCGAGGTCGCCTCGTCCGACAGAAGGAGCAGCGGATCGGCCGCCAGCGCCCGCGCGATGCCGACACGCTGCTTCTGCCCGCCCGAGAGCCGCGCCGGGTAGGCGTCGGCCTTGTCGGCCAGACCGACCAGATCCAGGAGGTCCATCACCTTGGCCCGGCGCTGCGCCGCAGGCTGGCCCGCGATCTTCAGCGGCAGGGCGACATTCTCGGCCACGGTTTTGGCGGACAAGAGGTTGAAATGCTGGAAGATCATCCCGATCCGGCGCCGGATCGGCTGCAGCGCCTGTTCCGACAGGCCGGTGATGTCGGTGCCGTCGATCTCCACCCGCCCCGCCTGCGGCCGGTCCAGCCCGTTCAGGCAGCGGATCAGCGTCGACTTCCCCGCGCCCGAGCGGCCGATCAGCCCGACGATCTCGCCGGCCTCCAGCCTCAGCGAGATGCCGTCCAGCGCCGGGCGGTCGGAGAACCGCCGCTCCACCCCCTCCAGCCGCACCACGGGGCGCTTCAAGCCGGTCATTCCATCTTTTCCTTCAAATGCTGGCAGGCGCCCCCCGTATCGGGCGCGCCTGCCGGAAGTTCAAGGGCCAGGGCTTACCAGGCCGGGGACGCCGCGCCCTTGTAGGCGGTGGCATAGGCCTCTTTCACCGCGTCGCTCTGGAAGGCGCTGCGCAGGGTCTCGACCCAGGCCGCGTCCTTGTCCTCGGTCCGGACGGCGATGAAGTTCATGTAGGGGTTGTTCTCGCCCGATTCCTGCGCGATGCGGAAGTCCAGGAGCCCGGCCTTGGCGGCCCAGTCGGTGTTGACCACGGCGGCGTCCAGATCGTCGATCGCCCGGCCCACGACGCCCGCGTCCAACTCGCGCAGGTCGAAGTTCTTCGGATTCTCGGTCACGTCGATCACCGTGGCCAGGATCCCGGCCTCGGGGTTCAGCTTGATCAGGCCCAGCTGCTCCAGCACCTTCAGCGCCCGGCCGCCGTTCGACGGATCGTTCGGCAGGCCGATCACCGCGCCTTCGGGCAGCTCTTCCAGCGTCTTGTAGGTCTTGGAATAGACGCCGATCGGGAAGATCGCCGTGTCGATCACCGGGGTGATCGCATAGCCATGCGCCTCGACCTGGGCTTCCAGATAGGGGCCGTGCTGGAAGGCGTTCGCGTCGATTTCCTTGTTCGCCAGCGCCTCGTTCGGCTGGGTGTAGTCGTTGAAGATCACCGTCTCGAGGGTCAGCCCGGCCGCCTTCGCCTGTTCGGCCACGGCGGCCCAGACGGTCTCGTCCTCGCCGCCCATGATGCCGACCTTCAGGGTGGTTTCCTGGGCGCTGACGGCAGAGGTCAGGGCCAGTGCGGCCGCAAGGGCAAAGGCACCGCGGCGGGTGATGGAGATGATGGGCGACATTGGTATCCTCGTATCTTCGATGGTCCGGCCAGCGCCGGAGCGGCACGGTTATCACTCGCAGGCGCAGCAATGACAATGCAGCCGCAGAGAACACTTTGCCGAACTTCGCAGCCGCATTGGAACATCCTGGGCGATTTCGCGCGCTCCGCAGAATACTGACCGATGGCGCCCGTCCAAAGCGCCGAATCGCCCATTCGCGCTGCTGGACCGGACTGCGGGCGCAGGACGTGACGCCCAAGGGTCCGACGCCGGATGAACGCCAGTCCCTTGCCGCGCTGCAGGCGAGGTCCACGTCCTGTTCGGCGAAACGGGGCAGCGTCATCAAGGGCTGTCGTCGCCCCCCGGTCCAAGACGCGCGCGCCCGGCATCGGCGCGATGTTCCAGGAGTTCAGCCTGGTGCCGCACCTGACCGTAAAGGAGAATCCCTGGACACGAGAGCGCCAGGTCCGGCCAACTATCGCGCCAGCATCAGCGCAGGATGACGACCAGTCAGAGAAAGCAGATGAGTGCGCAAGATTACCCGCCAGAGATTCGGTGATCGGAAATTTCCTTCTATTTCAATTGGTTATTTACCAGCCGCTCAAAAATGAAACCAATACCCTGCGCAGAAAGCAATAAGGTGCGCATGGTTTTCCCGGGCAAGCAGAGGCCAGGGGTCGAGCGCCCAGGTTCCCGCGCATGAAAAAACCCGCGCCGAGGCGCGGATTGATCGGATCTTGGATATTGGGCTGGCCTGAACTCAGGTCTCGATGGCAGCCTGGAATGGCTTGTCCTTACGGAAGAGGGTCCGGTAACCCTCATGGGTAAAGGGGGTTGCTGCCCGGTTCATGCCGGTCTTCTCGACCCAGACCTCGATGAAATGCTCGGACGTCAGGATTTTCGCCCCTGCTTCGGCCGCAAGCGCGGCCGCATCGAATGTCAGCTTGATGAGATTTCCCCATCTGAAGGCCGCGCCAGTGGCGAGGGAGTGATAGAAACCCTCGGTCCGCAGCTGATCGCCGGCCTCGAGACCGGCGGCCATCGCGTAACTGCCGACGATCTCGTGGATCGTATTGTAATCGGGGGCTATCCCACCGTCGGGTTCGGCCGAGAGGTCAATGTCGGCAAAGCGGAGATGGGTCACCAGGCGGTGGAGCTGGGGTTCTTCCTGGATATAACCGGTGAGTTCCGGCACCCCGGAGAGGATCAGCATCAACGGCCAGTCATGGGATTTCATGAGGGTCTTGAAGGCATCGAGGATCGTCAGCCGCCCGCTTTCGTTCCGGGAGCGCAGGATGTGCTGAGCTTCGTCGTAATGGATGCCCACGATGCCCTGGAGCCGGGCGTGGCCGACCACCCGCTCCCAGATCTCGGCTTGCGTCTGGCGGCTGCTGGCTGGGACCGGATAGCCCATGGCATGGAGCGTCTTGCGGCCGAGGTCCTTCCAGCCACCCTTGGAATCCAGTACGCATTCGATGATCCGCGCCGGCCTGCCGTCGGGCAGTGCCAACCCGCTTTCGTTGAACCGGTGGAGGAGATCGGCGATCTCCCTGGTCTTGCCGCTTCCGGAAGGGCCGGTGACGAGAAGACACTCGGTCTCGAAGCGCCGACCACCGCGCAGGCTGCCCAGGTGTCTGCTGAACAGGCGGGCGAAGGCAGTCTCCAGCTCCCTGGCACGGGAGAGCGGGTAGTGCCGGTCGGAGAGCCGGGTCATCAGTTCGGCGATCTCGGGAATTACGAAGGGGGTCACAGCTTGCTGTCCTTGATTGGGGCGAAATTATTCCGTGCGGCAGGAACCTGGGTGCGCGTGCCCGACTGGGCGGGCGGTTGAGCGACGCGGTGGGCAGGTGTCTGGCCTGTTCGATCCATGACACCACCCGGGGCGGCGGTCGGTCCCGAGATCGGCTCTGGTCGGATTGCGACCTGGCTCAGCCGATCAGCCTGTCGCTCGAGGGCCTCGATGGTGCGGAAGCCGGACGGGGAGTTGGGATCGGTGAGGAAGCCAGATTCACGGACCCGGCGCGCCCTCGCCTCCAACAGGATATCATTGTGCAGTTCGCGCAATTTCGGATTGGCTTCCGCCGCATCTTTCTTGATATCGAGGACCTCTTCGAGGTTGAGATCGTTGAAGGCGGTCATGGTCATATTTGCCTCGATCACATCACGATGTCCTTCTGCTGTGATGACGACACGTTGAAGGAAATCCGGATCGATGTGGACGGTCGCCTTCTTCGACTGGCCCGCCGCAAAGCGCTGCAAGGCAGTGGAATTGAACGGGATGCCGAAGGGATTAACCCCTTCCGAGGTCGTACTCATCACGCGTTTCACGCCGAGATGCAGGCAACGGTCGCGCGCCGAAGGCACCTCGATCCCACCATAGGATCGGGAGATCTCCTCGAACTTTTGCAGAGGCGTAGCCCCGAACATGCCGGTACCCCGATGAGGCCGGAAGGGATGTTCGTCGACGAGAAAACGGGTGATGAAGCCGTAGAGCGCATCATGTGTGATCTCCGCCGAGGCCTTGGGGTCATAGCCTTCCAGTTCACCTGGGCGGCTGCCGGTGTAACCAGGCAGAAAGTTCAGCACCTTCCATTGGATTGGACCGAACGTGCGCTCCACAAAGGGCTTGTCGGTGGCGTGATAGATCCGACCGGTCAAGACGATCGCTCCGATACCGAGTTCGGAACCGTAAACGGTGCTATTGCGAATTGCGGTCCCGTTGTCAGCCGAGGTCAGCAGCAGACCCGCAGGCGGTGCAGGGTCATTCTTGCAGCCATAACGGATCCTTTCCTTCGTCTTGTCCCGCGTCGCCATCCGCAGCAGGGCATGGCTGTGATCAGCATCAGCGCTTTCGGCGATGATCCAGGCCAAGGGCAGGCGCGTCGCGATATCGACCATAAAATGGAGCCAGAGCCGGCGGATTTCGTTATTTTCAAGCGCCTCTCCCTCCTTGGCGGGGTCGATATTGCGAGCGCAGAGTGCACCCTTCCCGTCGGTGAAAATCGACAGGTAGGTCTGGTCGATCTCGGCCTTTTCGCCATACATGAGGGCCCGGACATCTGTGGAACCTGCACCCTTCAGGTTTGCGCCTTGGCGCGTACCACTGCGACCAAGCGCAATGACGACATGCGACATCGCCTTGATCCGGGTGCGGATGGAAGTGATCGAGGGAAAGGTGAAGCCGCGCGCAAGCTCCGCTGGGGGCACCTGGAACTCCGCCCGCGCGGCCCCCACAAGCGGGCCCAATTTCGGCTTTGTCACTTTAAGCCAGTTTTCCATGACGTAGGCGATAAACTTCTCCTGGAATGTGCTCATCCTGCGACGGGCCGCACCTTGCGGCCCCTTCTTGTGATCGCAGTCGAGAAGCGCAACCGGATTGCGCCCGTACTTGAGGTATAGGTCGACATACTTCCGGAGGGTCTTTCCCTGTGGCCAGTCGAAGCCGGTTGTGACCCGTCCGCCACGTGTCGTCCCCAAGACGTCATCACCCTGGGCGAAGGTGCGGGCACGGCGCATGAGCTCTTTGCGAACCGGGCCATTGGTGCCCGTGCGGGCGTTCCGGCTCATGGCCCGCTGGGTGAGTTTCCACCCTTCCTCCTCCATCTCCAGGATCGCGAGCACCACCGCCAAGCGGGCAAACACGATATCCTGCTGCTCCGAGGGCAGCTGATCGAAATGCTCATAGCCGCCCGTGTAGGCGAGAAGTGCTTTGCGCTTCTCCTCCTCGGCAGGCTTGGTGACTTTACAGCTTCCTTGCCGGATTGCTTCTTCGATCCGGGAGAAGGAAAGCGTCAGACATTCCCCGTCCTCCTGCCCCTCCACGGCATAGCCATCCCGATCCAGGCCGGTCACCCGCCAGGGGCGACCGTCAAGGATAAGGCTGGACCCCACGGGATATTGAAGAGCGGTGCGGTACTCATCCGGCGAACTGCACCCGGGATTGAAGATTGATGACGGCATGCCAGTCGGCCCAGAGAATGCGCCGGCCGATCAGCCGCATGGCCGCCTGCCAAGCCGTCGCCGGCAGCAGGTCGCACTGGGCGATGAGATCCTTCAGGAGCCAGTAGTTCCCCGCCCGTGCGACGGCCTCGACATGCGCGTCGGCCGACTGATCCCGGTTCCGGTTGAGGTACCAGATGCGGCGCAGGTTGTCGCAGTACGGCCGGGAATAATGGTCGGCATTCACCACCACGGCATCATCGGCGAAGTCAGCCGGGATGGCCTGGAAGATGTCGTCGATTTCGTCCTGCGTCGAAGCCTTGCCGAGACTCCAACCATGCGCACGAAGATGGCGCGCCGGAAGCCGTCACGGAAGGTGATGCGTAAGTCGAAATGGTGGTCCCGGTTTTTTCGGCTGCGCCGGCACCGGTACGTGATCGCAGGAAGCTGGACCTCCAGCCCATGAAGGTCTGGATGGAGTAGCGCCTCCAGCGCGGCGGCGGATTCCGCCTCGCTGTCGAAGTGGTAAACCTGGGGCACTCCATCGGTCGCGAGCGTGCAAGCAGTGAAGGACACCTTGCGGGCAGTGTTGCTGCGGATCAGCGGGTTGCGGGCACCGGCGAAAGGCAGGACACCATGGATGGGCGCGACATTGAGCGCTCCCTCCTTGCCTTTCTTCTTGCCCTTCCGCGAAGATTCCGGGCCCAGGTCCGGCCCCCAGGAAGGGTCGCAGTTTTTGTCGTGGTCTTCAGACATGGGTCTCCTGTCCCGGACATTCCTTGCCCGGGGTGTGGGGGTGAACAGGGTGGGTGTGGAAAACCCGAGCGGTTCGTCAGCGACTCCGCTCGGCGCAATGGCGTTCTGGGCTGGCTCCGGCTCAGACAGAGCCTTTGGGCATTATGATGCAGATCCTCCTTGGTTGTGCGCGCTGGCGCCGGGTTTCTGTCTGGACAGTTTCCGTCGGGGACCCGAAAATCCTCAGAAAAAACATTGAGAAAATTTCGCGCCCGGGCGGAAAAATAAAAAGGCTTATTTTTCTGCAGGTTATCTGAGTTCTTCGGCGACCGATGCTCTTGGGGGCAGAGTTATCCACAGAAAAATCCAGGGGAAGAGCTCAGAGAGTGCGACGATAGCGCATGGCCGGGCAGGCATTTCACCCGGTTGCCGCGCTCGCTCAGTTCAGGAGCGGCCGTCCCTGCATCCAGTCCGCAACTTCCAGCAGACGCATTATCGTCCGCAGGTCTGGCACCCGATCCCGCCCCCCCCCGAGCGCTCCAGGGCAGTGCAGATTGCCTCGATGGACAGATCCGATAGGCCGCGACGCAGGCCCTCGCGCGACGCGAAGGCCTTGAGGTCCCGGATCGTCGGTCGTTCAAGCCGGATCGGCGGACAGCGGCTGAGCAAGGGGGCCGGCAGGCTCGGCCAATCGTTTGACGCCAGGATCCAGCTGATCCAGCTCATGTCGAACCCGACTTCGAAATAGGGGCAGGACCAGTTCCGGGCAGATATCGGTTCGAGCAGCGGCAACATGGCGTCGGTCAGGGAATAGGTCTGCCCCTTGATCGACGTGACGCTGCCCGCTTTCTCGATCTCGTCCAAGACCACCGGGTTTGCAACTCCCTCGGCGATGAGCAAGTTAACCAGGCGGCCCGGGGCGGCGTTGCCCCAGCCACGTTGGCTGCCGACTAGGCCAAAACTGGCGCTGTCCACTGTGGCTTCGGTGACCATTCCGGGCACTCCAAGCCTCCGTGCAAGTGATCTCGCCCAGTGGCTCTTGCCAATCCCTGGCGGGCCATCGAGCAGCATTGCCCCGAACCGGGCCGCAGGAACTTCAGACTGCGCCGACCGACGCAAGCCGTGCCAGGCCTGTTCGGTGGCGCGCCCCATCCAGGGCATCTCGGCATGCAACTCTGCTGCAATCTCATCCGCTCGATGTTCTGGAGAGAGCACAACGAGGTCCACGCCACCGCGCAGCACCTCGAGCCGCTTCCCGTCCTCGGACTTGAGCCTCGTCAGGGGCGAGCGCTCGTCGATGCGGGCCCTGATCCGCTCGGCACGGCGCGCTATCCGTTTCTGAGCAGGATAAGGGATATCGAAGTTGTCCGCTGGCTCCTCGGGGAGGTCCGCTTCATCCGTTGTGCCCACTGCAGACGGAACCTCCTGAGACACTTTACGGGCGTCGAGGCGACGCCAATGTCTGGACAGACGATCCTCGATCCGTTTCTTGAGTCCGGGATCAGGGAAGGTGGCGTGGATGAGGGGGATACGAAGCATCTGTGTTTCCTTGGATATGGATATTGAAAGCCTCCGAGCGGCGGGCACCCGTGGGCGGAGGGGACGAAGTCGATGGGTAAGCGTGCCAACAGCGCCGAAGCGTCATGGGTGCTGGCGACGAATTCCCTATCGGGACGACCAGGGTTCGTGCTGGTCCGTCACGCGAATGATGGCGCCCTCCGCGCCAAGGGATGTCAGTCGAAACAGAAGACGGCGCCCTCTTCCTGCAATCCCGCAGGGACCGGCCAGACCGGCCAATCCACTCTCGAATGCCCCGAGGAAACCCCGGGCATGGCATCCGACTGCAGCCACATGAGGACGGTGAAGTTGCCGTCGACGATCAGGACGGGTCGACCCCGGGCAACGGCTCCCCCTCGATCGGGGATACCAATCCATCCTGTGGAAGAGGGTAGGCACCCCTGACGATACGGCCATGAATGGGCCTTTGGCCTGGGGCTTCACCGCGCTCCTTGGCCCGATCTGTGTCTTGCGGCATCTGGACATCCTGTGTTGCCGCCCGCTGAGCGCCGAGCAGAAGGGTACCCCTCCCGGCCGCCGTCGTGAGGCGTGATTCCTTGGGCGCCGATGTGGATCGCATCGAAGAAATAGAGTAGAATCAATAGTTTAGCGAAAAAATGATTCCGCGCTTGCCCTCGGCGGTGTCGCGCGACGGCCTTCTGGCCCCTGAAATCGGGGGCCAAGTGTCGGCAACCGGCGCGATGCAGCTTGGCCTTCCAGTGTCGTTCCTCCCAAGCAGAACGCACCGCGCGGGGCTATCGCGTCCAATGTAGCCAGGGTCTTGGCTGCACAGTCGGATGAAGCCGACCCTCGGCTGAGCGCCCCACCCCGAACCGATCACGAGCAGCAGCACCGTGCGCGAAAAAACGTGGGGTGCTTCCAAGGTAACACGCATCTGGCGGAGCTGGTTGGATGCGGCAGATTGTCGCGGCTCGCAGTTTTGGGCTTTCCTCAGCGTCAGGGGCCGTGCCCGCAATGGGAGCTCCCGACCCGATTGCTATCCCCGCCTCCATCCGGTTCAATGGCCTCCTAATTGAGGAGACCCGCTTTGAACCAGCAAGCCCTTTCGTCCTTCCTCTGGTCCGTGGCCGACCTCCTGCGTGGCGATTACAAGCAGGCCGACTACGGCAAGGTCATCCTGCCCTTCACGTCCTGCGCCGCCTCGACTGTGTGCTGGGGCCGACCAAGGACGCGGTGCTGGAGGAGCTGGTTACGCGGCAGGCGAAGGGGATGAACCCGGAGCCCTTCCTGCTCCGCAAGGCCGGGCAGACCTTCTACAACACCTCCCGCCTCGACATGAAGCGGCTGATGGGTGACCAGGACAACATCGCCGCCAATCTCTACACCTACGTCCAGGCCTTCTCCCCCGCCGTCAGGGACATCTTCGAGCGCTTCGAGTTCTCTGCCCAGGTCGACCGGCTGTCCAAGGCCGGGCTCCTCTATCAGGTCACCGAGAAGTTCACCCAGATCGACCTGCACCCTACCCGTGTCGACAACCACCAGATGGGCCTGGTCTTCGAGGAACTCATCCGCCGCTTCGCCGAACTCTCGAACGAGACCGCAGGGGAGCACTTCACCCCCCGCGAGGTCATCCGCCTGATGGTCAACCTCCTCTTCGTCGAGGATGACGACGTCCTGTCGAAGCCCGGCGTGGTGCGCACGATCTATGACCCGACGGCGGGCACCGGGGGGATGCTCTCGGTGGCTGGGGAATACCTCACTGAACACAACCCCGCCGCCTCGCTGGTCATGTTCGGGCAGGAGCTCAACCCGGAGTCCTACGCGATCTGCAAGGCCGACATGCTGATCAAGGGGCAGGACGTCTCGAACATCATCTTCGGCAACACGCTCTCGGACGACGGCCACCCCGCGCAGAAGTTCGACTACATGCTGTCGAACCCACCCTTCGGCGTCGAATGGAAGAAGGTGGAAAAGGCCGTCCGCGACGAGCATACCCGCCAGGGTTTCAATGGGCGCTTCGGTCCCGGTCTCCCGCGCGTCTCGGATGGCTCGCTCCTCTTCCTCATGCACCTTTTGTCCAAGATGCGCCCGGCGGTGGACGGCGGCAGCCGCTTCGGCATCGTCCTGAACGGCTCGCCCCTCTTCACCGGGGGCGCGGGGTCGGGCGAGTCGGAAATCCGCCGCTATGTGCTGGAGAACGACCTGGTCGAGGCGATCATCGCCCTGCCCACCGACATGTTCTACAACACGGGCATCGCGACCTATGTCTGGGTCCTGTCCAACCGCAAGCCCGCCCACCGCCGGGGACAGGTCCAGCTGATCGACGGGTCGCACTTCTGGCAGAAGATGCGCAAGTCGCTGGGCTCCAAGCGGAAAGAGATGGGCGATGCCGACATCGCCACCGTGACGCGGCTCTTCGGCGGGTTCCACACGGCGCAGCTGGCCCGGGTCTTCGATGCCGACGGCAAGGAACTGGCCAAGCATGTCGTCCTGGCCGGTGAGACCCCGCCCGCGGCCCCGGAAGGGGGCCGCGTGAAGCTGGCTCCCCTGGCCCGCATCTTCCCGAACGAGGCCTTCGGCTACCGTCAGATCACCGTGGAGCGGCCCCTGAAGGACACCGCAGGTCGCGTGGTGTTGGGGGAACGCGGCAAACAAAAGGGCAAACCGCAGCCCGACAGCGCTCTGCGGGATACCGAGACGGTGCCCCTGGGCGAGGACGTGGTGGCCTACTTCCGGCGCGAGGTGCTGCCCCATGCGCCCGATGCCTGGATCGATGAAGAGAAGACCAAGGTCGGCTACGAGATCCCGTTCAACCGGCATTTCTACGTCTTCGAACCGCCCCGCCCGCTGGAGGAGATCGACGCCGACCTGTCGCAGGTGACCGCGCGCATTCAGCGGATGCTGACGGAGTTGAGCGCATGAGGCGCTATCCGGCCTACAAGGACTCCGGGGTGGAGTGGTTGGCGGAGGTGCCGGAGGGGTGGGTCATGAAGCGTCTGCGCTTTGCAGCCACCCTGAACCCATCCAAATCCGAACTGGCGGATCTTGATCGTGCCGAGGAAGTCTCCTTCATCCCGATGGAGGCAGTTGGCGAGAATGGCGAACTCGACACAAGCAGAACGCGGCCAATTGCCGAGGTAGAGACGGGCTATACCTACCTTCGGAATGGCGACATGACCTTCGCGAAGATCACGCCCTGCCTCGAGAACGGCAAGCGCGCGATGATGCGCGATCTGATCGGTGGGATAGGCTTCGGCACAACGGAACTGACGGTGCTGAGACCGCGTTCGGGGCAAACGACGACCGAATATCTCTTCTGGCTTTTGTCCTCCCCATCGTTTCGCAAGATTGGCGAAGCCTTCATGTACGGCGCGGGCGGACAGAAGCGCGTTCCCGATGACTTCGTGCGGGACTTTCCCGTAGCCCTCCCACCCCTCCCCGAACAAACCGCCATCGCGGCTTTCCTTGACCGGGAGACGGCCAAGATCGATGCGCTGGTGGCCGAGCAGCGGCGGTTGATCGAACTGTTGCGCGAAAAGCGGCAGGCCGTCATCAGCCACGCCGTCACCAAGGGCCTGAACCCCACCGCCCGCATGAAGCCCTCGGGCATTGACTGGCTCGGCGACGCGCCGGAGGGGTGGGAGGTTCGCCCAATTAAGTCAGTTGCCAAACTCGCCGGCCGAATTGGATATCGTGGCTACACCACGGCAGACATCGTCAATGAAGGAGAGGGCGCTGTTACGCTGAGCCCTAGCAATATTCGAGCAGGCGTCGTGTCGTTTCGAGAAAGCACCTACATCAGCTGGACCAAGTATGAGGAGTCTCCTGAAATTCAACTGGCCCCGCATGATGTTGTTATGGTGAAGACAGGTTCAACATTTGGAGAGGTAGGATATATTGCTGACAGCAGCATTCCCGCCGCCACCATCAATCCGCAGCTCGTGATATTTAAGGAGATCGCGTGCCTGCCCGAATACCTGTTTCTTTCACTAAACGCTGCCCACCTTCGTAGTTGCATAGAAGTGAGCAACACGGGCGGGACCATACCTACGATGACACAGGAAACGATTGGCAACTTTAGAGTGGCGCTCCCATCACGCCCAGAACAGCAGATGGTCGTTGACCACGTAAGACAGGCAACGGGCAAACTCGACGCCCTCACCGCCACCGCCGAAACCGCCATCACCCTCCTGCAGGAACGCCGCGCCGCCCTCATCTCCGCCGCAGTCACCGGCAAGATCGACGTGCGCCACCTTGCGCCACAGGAGACGGAAGCCGCATGAACGCCCTTGGTATCGGAAAGCTCCGCCGTGTCGCCCTGCGCGAGGTCTGGAAGCATGAGGCCTATGACTTCACGCAGTGGCTGCAGGAGAACGTTGACGTCCTGAACGACGCGCTGTCCTTCAACCTAGTCAACGTCGACCGGGAACAGGCGGCAGGAGCCTTCAGCATCGATCTGGTGGCGGAGGATGAGAACGGTGGCAAGGTCATCATCGAGAACCAGCTGGAGAAGAGCAACCACGACCACCTAGGCAAGCTGATCACCTACCTGACCGCCATGAACGCGCGGGCGGCGATCTGGATCGTCTCGGAACCCCGGCCCGAACATGTGGCGGCGATGTCCTGGCTGAACGACAACTCCAGCGCGGATTTCTACCTCTTGAAGGTCGAGGCGGTGCAGATCGGCGACTCAGCCCCCGCCGCGCTGATGACGGTGATTGTCGGGCCTTCGGACGACAAGTCGAACGTCGCCCGCACGAACCGTGAGTTCGCCGCCCGCCATGACATCCGCCATTCATGGTGGGTGCGGCTGCTGGAGCGGCCCGACAACAAGCTGCATGCCCATATCGCACCGGGGACGGTGTCATGGACTGGGACCAGTTCGGGCGTTCGCGGGCTGCAGCTCAACTACGTTGTCGGGCAGGACCTGTCCCGCGTCGAACTCTATCTCGACAGGGGCAAGGGTCTGGACGCGGAGAACAAGGCGATCTTCGACCAGCTGATGGCGAACAGGGAGACCATTGAGGCGGCCTTTGGCGGGCCATTGGTCTGGGAGAGGCTGGACGGTCAGCGGTCCTGCCGCATCAAGGCTGACGTGTCGGGCGGATACAGGTCACCCGAGGAAGAGTGGGACGGCATCCAGGCCAAGTTGGTCAACGCGATGAACCGCCTTGAAACCGCCCTTCGCCCGCACCTGAAGACCCTTCGCTGCGTAACGGGTGAGGGAGTGAGCACTTGAGCCTCCATCGGGAAGTCAACCTCGAGGCGGAAATCTGCGCCAAGCTGGCCGCCTCTGGCTGGCTTCACGCTGAGGGCGATGCAGCCCTCTATGACCGCACCCGAGCGCTCTTCCCGGCGGATGTGGTCGCTTGGGTGCAGGCCAGCCAGCCCAAGGCCTGGGAGACCCTGACCAAGAACCACGGCGCAGCAGCCGAAGCGATGCTCCTGGACCGAATCCGCAAGCAGCTGGACGAACGCGGCACGCTGGAGGTCCTTCGCCGGGGGGTGGAGATGATCGGCCTCCGCGCGCCCGTGGCGTTGGCCCAGTTCAAGCCCGCTCTGGCGATGAACAGCGACCTGCAGACGCGCTACGATGCCAACCGGCTGCGGGTGGTGCGGCAGGTCCGCTACTCGCTGTCGAACGAGAACAGCATCGATCTGGTCCTGTTCCTGAATGGCCTGCCGGTGGCGACGGCGGAACTCAAGACCGACTTCACCCAGGGCATCCAGGACGCTGTCGACCAGTACCGCTTCGACCGTCTGCCCGCCCCCAAGGGGAAACCCCCGGAACCCCTTCTGGGTTTCCCCGGCGGTGCCCTGGTGCATTTCGCGGTAAGCGACAGCGAAGTGATGATGACGACGCGGCTGCAGGGGGCCGACACGCGGTTCCTGCCGTTCAACAAGGGGGACAACGGGGGCAAGGGCAACCCGGTGAACCCGAGCGGGCACCGGACGGCATATCTCTGGGACGGGGTCTGGCAGCGCGACAGCCTGCTGGAAATCCTGGGCCGCTACATGGTCGCGACGCGGGACACGAAGAAGCAGGTCACAGGGATGATCTTTCCCCGGTTCCACCAGCTGGACGCGACACGGAAGCTGCAGGGGGCGGTTCTGGAGGAGGGGCCGGGTGGCAAGTACCTCATCCAGCACTCGGCAGGGTCGGGCAAGACGAACTCCATCGCGTGGTCGGCGCATTTCCTGGCCGATCTGCATGACGCGGACCACCGGAAGGTCTTCGACTCGGTGCTGGTGGTGTCCGACCGCAACGTGATCGACACGCAGCTGCAGGAAGCGATCTTCAGCTTTGAACGCACGACTGGGGTGGTGGCGACCATTAACAGCGACGCGGGCGCGAAGAGCGGGCAGCTGGCCGAGGCGCTGGCGGGTGGGAAGAAGATCGTCGTTTGCACCATCCAGACCTTCCCCTATGCCCTGCAGGCGGTGCAGGAGCTGGCCGCGTCTAAGGGGAAGCGGTTCGCGGTGATTGCGGACGAAGCACATTCCAGCCAGACCGGGGAGGCGGCGTCAAAGGTGAAGCTGGTGCTGTCTGCCGAAGAGGTGGCTGACCTGAACGATGGCGGCGAGTTCAGTGCTGAGGACCTTCTAGCCGCGCAGATGGCCGTCCGGGCAAGCGACAGCGGCATCACCTATGTGGCCTTCACGGCGACGCCCAAGGCCAAGACGATGGAGCTATTCGGGCGCAGGCCCGATCCCAGCCAACCCGCTGGCCCGAACAACCTGCCGGAAGCCTTCCATGTCTACTCGATGCGGCAGGCCATCGAGGAGGGGTTCATCCTCGACATCCTGAAGAACTACACGCCCTATGCGCTGGCCTCCCGGCTGGCCAGCGAGGGACAGGAGATCGACGAGGAGGAAGTCGAGCGGAACGAGGCGGTGAAGGCGCTGATGCGCTGGGTCCGTCTTCACCCCTACAACATCAGCCAGAAGGTGCAGGTGGTGGTCGAGCACTACCGCGCCATGGTGCAGCCGCTGCTTGCGGGCAAGGCCAAGGCTATGGTCGTCGTCGGGAGCCGCCTTGAGGCCGTGCGGTGGCAACTGGCCATCGAGAAGTACATTAAGTCCAAGGGCTATGCTCTGGGCACCCTGGTCGCCTTCTCCGGCGAGGTGGTCGACAAGGAGAGCGGCCCGGAGCCCTTCTCTGAGACCAGCAGGGCGCTCAATCCGGGCCTGAGGGGGGACATTCGGGAGGCCTTCAAGGAACCCGACTATCACATCCTGCTGGTCGCCAACAAATTCCAGACGGGCTTCGACCAGCCGCTCCTCTGCGGGATGTATGTCGACCGACGACTGGCGGGCATCCAGGCTGTTCAGACCCTGTCGCGCCTGAACCGGGCATATCAGAGCGGCGGGGTGGCGAAGGACACGACCTATGTCCTGGACTTCGTGAACAGCAGCGAGGACATCCTGAAGGCGTTTCGGACCTACTACGAGACGGCCACGCTCGAAGACGTCACCGACCCGAACATCGTGTTCGATCTGCGAGCCAAGCTGGACGCATCGGGTCACTACGACGACTTTGAGGTGGACCGGGTGGTGCGCGTCGAGTTGGACCCGAAGGGAACTCACGGCGATCTGGTGGCCGCTATCTCCCCCGTCGCCGACCGCCTCCTGAAGGCCTACAGGGCCGCGCAGGAACGTCTTGGAGACGCCCAGAAGCGAGGAGACAGCAACGCCGCGAAGGACGCCCAGGATGAGCTGAACGCCCTCCTGCTGTTCAAGAACGACATGGAGGCGTTCGTCCGCCTCTACAGCTTCCTGTCCCAGATCTTCGACTACGGGAATACAGCCATCGAAGCGAGGAGCATCTTCTACCGGCGCCTCATCCCCTTGCTGGAGTTCGGGCGCGAACGAACATCCCTGGATGTTTCGAAGATCGTCCTGACGCATCACAGGCTGAAGTCACAGGGTCAGCAGCAGCTTTCTCTCGGCGGAGACGCAGAAGGTCTGAAGCCCTTGACAGCCACTGGAACTGGCAGCCTTCAGGAGAAAGAGAAGGCCCGTCTGGAAGAGATACTTGCCAAGCTGAACGACCTCTTCCAGGGCGACGTGACGGACGACGACCAGCTGATCTATGTGAACAGCGTCCTGAAAGGGAAGCTCATGGAAAGCGAAACCCTGGTGCAACAGGCGACCCACAACAGCAAGCAGCAGTTCGCGAACTCTCCGGCATTGCGGCAGGCAATTCTCGATGCAGTCATCGATGCCTTCGAAGCGCATTCGACGATGAGCAAGCAGGCGCTGGATTCCGAGCAAGTACGTGAAGGGCTTAAGGAGGTGCTCCTCGGACCTGGACAGCTCTACGAACAACTGCGCGGAAAGGCTTCGGCAGGTATGACAGGGCCCAACATCTAGCTGCCGATATCCTGGCATAGAAACCGCAAGACCCAGTTCATTGACTCGATTGCAAGACGCCTATTGTCCGGACTTCTCGCCGATCCCTTTGGCAAGTCTCCGCGCCGATTGACACGCCACGGAACTGGATGGCGATCTGCTTTGGATCAAGCGCCGCAACCAAGTTGCATCCATACCGTTGGCGCCGCTTGTGAGCGATATGGGCAGTGGGCTTTTGTGACTGGAGGTGATCCAGGGGCTGACCGGGCCGGCGCACGAGGGCGGAGTGGATTCGAATCGATCTACCGATCAAGTGCGGCCTGCCTCTCAGTCCCGCTTTCGGCCCTGAACAATCCGGTCAAGAACGATGGCACACATCAGAATTGCCAGACCGGAGAGTATCCCTTGGCCGACCGCTGCGTATTGCAGCGCCGACAGGACATCCTCGCCCAGGCCCTTTGCGCCGATCAGCGAGGCTATGACGACCATCGACAGACACATGAGAAGGGTCTGGTTCACCCCCGCCATGATGGAGGGCATCGCCAGCGGGATATCGACATTGAAGATCAGGAAGCTTCGGGAGCCACCAAAGGCGATGGCGGCCTCGCGGATGGGCTGGGGGACACCGGCGATGCCAAGGGCGGTCAGGCGGATCACCGGCGGCGCCCCAAAGATCAGTGTGGCGATGATGCCGGGCGGCTTGCCGATGCCGAAGAAGGCTATCACCGGGATCAGGTAGACGAAGGCGGGCATCGTCTGCATGAAGTCGAGAACCGGCCGGATCATCGCATAGGCTCGCGGGCTGCGGCCGCACCAGACCCCGACCGGAATTCCGATTGCGATGCACAGCGCGGCGGCGGTTCCCAAGAGCGCGACGGTGGCCATGCTCTTCTCCCAGAAGCCGAGGATCGCAAGATAGGCCAGCGCCGCGCCGGAAAGGATCGCGACCCTCGGCCCCGCAACCTGCCAGGCGATGGCCAGGATCGCGATCATCACGATGGGCCAGGGCGTGACCACAAGGCAGATTTCCATCAGGTTGAGGAGCGCATTGATTGCAGCGGTGATGCCGGCGAACATCGCGCCGAAGCTGTCGGCAAGGGCCGAGACGCCCGTGTCGATGCTGCGCGAAAGCTGGTTGCGCAGGTCGATCGCGGCTGGAAACTCCTGCAGCCAGGCGGGTGGCGCGGGGGTGGCGAAACGATAGACAGCCAGCGGAAAGCAGACTGCCGGCAGAAGCGCCGCAAGGGCTACCCGGGGCGCAGGCAGTCCATGCGCAAGGCTCCTGTTGCCGCGCCACGCCCGGAAACGACGGGCGAGCAGCGCGTTTCCGATGGTGCCGCAGGCCCCATGCACGCAGGCGAAAATCAGGGTTCCGGCTAGGATGAACAACGGCGCCCGGGCGCGCTCGCCCGCCGCATCCTCGCGCGCCTTCGCGGCGGCCGCGGCAATGGACTCGGCCGAGCGTTTCATGCTTTCGCCCAGGCTGTTGCCTTCGGCGATGGCGACCTCAGCGGCGGCCAGGCGCTCGGCGGCCTGCAGGGCAAGGCGGTCGGCCCTGGCAATGGCGGTGCCGCCGAGGTCGCCGAACAGCCCGATGCCAAGCAGGACCACCGCGAACATCTCGACCACGAAGGCCAGCCAGAATGCTCCCCACAAAGCGCGGCAGCCCAGCCAGACCGGGCCCAGGATCGCGGCCCAGGGGTTGAAGACCAGGGCAAAGCCCCTGGTCTCCGAGATGCGGGCAAAGACGCGGTGGTAATATGGCCCGTTCGGTCCCGCGAACTCCGACACCAGATCCGCAAGGCTGTCATCTTTCAGGACTGCCGCGGTCATGCCGCATCCCCCTGAATCCCCCGAAGCAGCCGTGCCTGGTCGATGACACCGATGATCTGGCCGCTGTCATGGATCGCAAGCGGCGTGTCGGCCGCGGCGGCAAGCCTGAGCAACTCGGAGAGGGCCATTTCGGGCCGGGCGACCGGCAGAAGGGACAGGTCAACGGCATCGGGACGCCGTGCCCGATAGGCCTGCGGATCTTCCATGATGCTGTGCGCCGGCACCACATTCAGCCGCGAGGTGTTTGCCACGAAGGCGGCGACATAGGAATCGGCGGGGCGGGCGACGATTTCGGCGGGCGTTCCGATCTGGATGATTTCCCCGTCCTTCATGATTGCGATCCGGGAGCCGATGCGGATCGCCTCGTCAAGATCATGGGTGATGAAGATCGTGGTCTTCCCCATGCTGCGCGACAGGTACAGGAACTGATCCTGCAACTGGCGGCGGATGAGCGGATCAAGTGCCGAGAAGGGCTCGTCCATGAGCAGGATGGGTGGGTCCGCCGCAAGCGCCCGCGCCAGCCCGACGCGCTGCTGCATACCGCCCGACAGGCTGGAGGGGAAACGGTCGCCCCAGCCCGCGAGATCGACCTTTGCCAATGCCGCCTCGGCAAGATCGTAGCAGCTTTTCAGGGCTTCCCCCTGGATTTCCAGCGGCAGCGATACATTCTCACGCACGGTCCGGTTGGGCAGAAGACCAAAATTCTGGAATACCATGCCAATACGGGTGCCCCTGATCCGGCGAAGCTCTGCTTCCGGTTGCCTCAGGATGTCCTCGCCTTCGATCAGGATCTGGCCGGCACTGGGTTCGAGCAGGCGGTTCACATGCCGGACAAGCGTCGATTTCCCCGAGCCTGAGAGTCCCATGACGCAGAAGATCTCCCCCCGGTTCACCAAGAAACTGGCGTTCGACACGCCGACCACAGAACCGAACTGCCGCAGGATCTCGGCCTTCGACTGACCGCGTCTTGCAGCCGCCAGGGCCTCATCGGCGCTGCCGCCGAAGATCTTCCAGACGCCTCTGAATTCGATGACCGTCTCGGTGTTCTGGCTCATTTCCCGTCGTGTCTCCCGGTGCCGGAAGCAGCTTTCGCTGCCTCCAGTGCGTTCAGGCCTATTGCGCCATCCAGCTTGCGATGAGATCCGGGTGCGCCTTGACCCAAGCCTGGGTCACCGCGGCGGGATCCTCGCCGTTGACCACCGCCAGGGACCATGCGTTCACGTCGTCGGCGGAAAGCTGGATATTCTGCAACAGATGCACAAGCGCCGGCTGACGCTCGGACAGGGTGCTGGACCAGCTGATATGCACGCTGGTGTCGGCATAGGCCGAGGCCACGTGCGATTTTGCCATCCAGTCGGGGTCTACGCTGGGTTGAACCATCACGAAGTCGTCCGGATTGTGGGGTGGCTCCTCGAGCATCGCAATGTCGTACATGGCAAAATTCTGGTGCGGGCCATAGCAGTAGCCAACCCAAGGCTTGCCTGCCTTGGTGGCCCGGTCAAGACCTGCCGTTGCCACCGCCTCGTCGGTGGACTGCAATTCGAAGAAATCCGCAAAGCCATAATCCCGCGCACGGACCATCTCGGTATTGGTGGACTGCCAACCCTGCGGCCCGATCCAGATCTCACCCTTGCCGTCGCCGTTACTGTCGAAGAGCGCCGCGTTTTCGGGATTTGCCAGGTCGAACACGGATTTGATACCGTACTGGTCCACAGTGACCTTGGTGACGCAGTAGCCGTTGATCGCCGCGAACGACTTGTCGGACATCGTCACTGTCTTGTCCTGATCGACATATTTCGAGGTCATCCCCGACTGGTTTGGCAACCAGGTCTCGGTCCAGATGTCGATCTCGCCCTTGCCGCGGGCCATCGCCTCGAAGATCACCGGGACCGCGGTGGTGTTCAACATCTCCACCTCGAGGCCGAGGGCCTCCTCGATGATCGCCTTGACGGCAAAGGCCGTCGTCCGGCCCGAGATGTAGTTCGGATCCGGGATGACGACATCGGCGGCCCGGGCGGAAAGTGGTACGACGGCCATCGCAAGGACGGCCAAGGATTTCATGCCGATGTTCAATCTGGTTCTCCCTGTTTTTCGGCCCTTCACGAAAATGACCATTCAACAACCGGGCCAAGTTGTAACGCGACAGTTCGAAGGATTAGGAAATCTAATTGAGACCATTCCGGGCGGGGCTGATCCGAACCTTGGCCCAGCCCCCGGGTCTTGATTCCCGGATCAGACCATCAGGTAGCCGCCATCGACCACCATCTCTGCCCCGGTCACGAAGCCGGATTCGTCGCTGGCAAGGTAGAGAACCATGTAGGCGATGTCGTCCGGCTTCCCCAGCCGGCCGATCGGGTGCCGCGCCAGGGCCTTCGCCTTCTCTGTCTCCAGAGTGCCAAGCCCGGCAAGGTAGTTCTCGGTCTGCGGCGTCCAGATGTATCCGGGATGGATCGAGTTGCAGCGGATGCCATAGGCCTGTTCGGCGCAGTGAACCGCGACGGCCTTGGTCAGCGTTCGGACCGCACCCTTCGAGGCACAATAGGCGGCCAGATCCGCCTCGCCGATAATCCCGTCGATCGAGGAGAGGTTGACGATCGACCCGCCGTGCGCCTTCATCAGGGCGACAGCGGTCTTGCAGCCCAAGAAGACCCCGTCGGCATTGACAGCCATGCATCTGCGCCACTGGTCCATGTCGCAGCTTTCGATCGTCCCGATCGGCGCGATTCCGGCATTGTTGACCAGAATGTCCAGGCGCCCCTCGACAGTCCGCACATCAGCCTCGACGCGTGCCCAGTCCTCGGGCGAGGAGGTGTCCTGAACAATCCCGCGGACCTGGGCACCGGCCGCGCGCAGGGAGGCGACGGCTTTTTCCAGATGGTCGGGGCTGATATCGGTCAGCACCAGCTTCGCGCCCTCGCGGGCCAGAAGGCCCGCGGAAGCCAGCCCAAGGCCCAGTCCGGCGCCGGTTATCAATGCGGTCTTACCGTCAACGCGTCCCATTCGATCGCCTCCTCCTGATTTTGCGGGTCCGGGTCACAGCAGCGCTTCGGCTGCCAACAGGTCATAGAAGGGCTGGTGATGCGCCAGGTGCTCGCGCATCCGGGGATGATCCTCCGCCATCCGGTCGAACTTCACTTGCGCCTCGCGGATTTCATCGGCGCTGAGCGGCCGGATGCCGCTTGAGGTGCTGACATCCCCGTGCCAGCCGCTGACCTGGTCCCAGTCCTTCGGCTTTTCGTTCTGCCAGTCGAAAGCGGCTTCCGAGAAGGGCAGGCCGACGGCGTCCCAGAATCGTGCCATTGCGCCGCGCGTGTCCTCGCGGATTGCCTCGGCCCGCAGGACGACAGGACTGGAGCCCGCCGCCTTCAGCGCCGAGTAATGTTTCCACTGCGCCTCCAAGCCGATCTCGTCCAGCGTAACCTCGGGGTCCAGCTTGTGATACGAGGCGATCGACGCGACCGGGTCGCGGATCAGGAAGGTGTTCACCAGCCGTTCCGCGAAGATCGCGTCATCAAGGATATGCGGCATGACGTAATACGACATGTCCTTGAAGAAGACCGGCCCCTTTGCGGACCGGGCGATCAGGTGGTCGCGGATCGCCCCGTAGCTGACCGGGTGGTCAGGGCGCACGTCGAAATGCGGCATGACCCGGACGCCGCGATGCACATAGTAATCGTACATGAACGGTTCGTGTGCGCAGTCAAGGTCGCCCCGCTCGCGCATAACCCGCTCCATCGCCGTCGACATCGAGCGCGGATGTGACCAGAGGGCAAAAATCTTGTTCATTTCGATCCTTCCTCACGCCTTGATGAGTCCCATAGACTCGAGTTTCAGGAGGACTTCGTGGGCGCAGTCGTCCGCGTCCTGCCCTTCGGTGTCGATGCGAAGCTCGGGGTTTTCGGGGATCTCGTAGGGGTCGGAGATCCCGGTGAACTCCTTAATCTTGCCCTCGCGCGCCAGCTTGTAGAGACCCTTGCGGTCACGACGTTCGCATTCCTCGACGCTGGTGGCCACATGGACCTCGAGGAAGGCGCCATATTGCTCGATCATCTCACGCACGGCCCGGCGGGTTGCGGTATAGGGGGCGATGGGGGCGCAGATCGCAATGCCGCCGTTCTTGGTGATCTCGCTGGCGACATAACCGATACGGCGGATGTTGATGTCGCGGTGTTCCTTGGAGAAGCCAAGTTCGGATGACAGATGCTTGCGCACCACGTCGCCGTCCAGCAGCGTGACCGGACGGCCGCCCATCTCCATCAGCTTGACCATCAGCGCGTTGGCGATGGTGGATTTACCGCTGCCGGACAGGCCGGTGAAAAAGACGGTAAAGCCCTGCCGGTCCCGCGCCGGCGAGGTCTTGCGCAACTGCGTTACCACTTCGGGGAAGCTGAACCATTCTGGGATTTCCAGACCTTCGCGCAGGCGGCGGCGCAGTTCGGTGCCGGAGATGTCCAAGACGGTGCAACCTTCCGGCACCTCGTTGGCGGGGAAATACTGCGCTTTTTCCTGCACATAGACCATGTGCTTGAAATCGACCATAGTCACGCCGATTTCGGCTTCGTGCTTCTTGAACAGTTCCTGCGCGTCGTACGGGCCATAGAAATCCTTTCCCTGGGAGTTCTTGCCGGGACCGGCATGGTCGCGGCCGACGATGAAATGGGTCACGCCATGGTTGCGGCGGATCAGCCCGTGCCAGACGGCCTCGCGCGGGCCGGCCATGCGCATCGCCAGGTTGAGAAGCGACATCGTGGTCGTCGAGGAGGGATATTTGTCGATCACCGCCTCATAGCAGCGGACGCGGGTGAAGTGGTCTACGTCGCCCGGCTTGGTCATGCCGACGACGGGATGGATCAGCAAATTGGCCTGCGCCTCGCGCGCGGCGCGGAAGGTCAGTTCCTGATGCGCGCGGTGCAGGGGATTGCGGGTCTGGAAGGCCACCACCTTGTGCCAGCCAAGCTTGCGGAACAGCGCGCGGAGTTCGTTCGGCGTGTCGCGGCGGGCCTTGAAGTCGTAATGCACCGGCTGCTGGATGCCGGTGATCGGCCCGCCCAGGTAAACCTTGCCGGCCACGTTGTGCAGGTAGTTCACCGACGGATGCGCCAGGTCGTCGGCGCCGAAGACGCCTTTGGCCTCTTTCGCCTTGTCCGGCGCCCATTTGTCCGAGATCGACATGATGGCGATGATCACGCCCTCGGCATCGCGCAGCGCGATGTCCTGACCCGGCTCGACCTTCTCGGCGAAGGCTTCCGACACGTCCAGCGTGATCGGCATCGGCCAGAGCGTGCCGTCCTCGAGGCGCATGTTTTCGACCACGCCGTCATAATCCGCCTGGCCAAGGAAGCCCTTTAGCGGGTGGAAGCCGCCGTTCATCAGCAGTTCGACATCGCACAACTGGCGCGGGGTCAGATCCCAGGACGGCAGGGCCGCAGCCTCGTGCTTCAACTTTAGCGCCGAGTCGGAAGAAACATAAAGCTCCGGGATGGGAGCCAAGTTGGTGGATTTCATTCAGGTACCTTTCTGTGAATGGAAGAACGGCTGCGCAGCAGCCTGTCGGAAACCAAAGCGACGCAGGTGATGATGGCGCCGGAAATCAGCCCGGCCCCGGCATCGGCCCTGGACAGCGCGACGTAGACTTGCTGGCCAAGCTCGCGGGTGCCGACCAGCGCGGCGATCACCAGCATGGAGAGGGCGGCCATGATGGTCTGGTTCAGGCCAAGCAGGACCGAGGACCGCGCGAGAGGAAGCTTCACCTGCCACAACATCTGCCAGGTTGTGGCCCCCATCTGGACGCCGGCCTCGACCAGATCGGCGCGGGCATTGCGCAGGCCGTGTTCGACATAGCGGATCGGAGGCACCACGGCATACAGCACGATGGCGATCAGGGCGGTGAACTCTCCCACCTTGAACAGCATCAGCGCCGGGATGAGAAAGACGAATTGCGGCATGGTCTGCAGCGTGTCGCTGATCGGGCGCAGGAAGGCGGAGAAGCGGTCGCTTTCGGCGGCAATCACCCCCAGCGCGCCGCCAATGGCAAAGCAGATCAGGACGGCCACCGCGCAAAGGTAGACCGATTGCATCATCGGCACCCAGAGCCCCGAGAGCCCCGCCAGCGCGAGCCCGCCCATCGCCAGCGCGAAAAGGCCCGTCCCGCCTTTCCGCCAGGTGGCGACCCCGACCACCAGGAAGACACCCGGCCAGGGAAAACCGGGTAGACCGGTCCAGAACAGAAGTGCGGCAAAGCCCGCGATGATCCCACGCTGCGGACTCCGCCAGCCCAGCAGAAGCGCGATCGCGGCAGAGACCAGCACATAGGCCGCCGTGATCTCCGGGGTCAGCGCGAAGCCCCAGACCATCGGGCTGGCCGAGCCGGAGAAACCGATCCGCATCGGCAGCATCACGCCATAGGTGATGGCATTGCGCAGCACCGCGAAGAAGGGCGCGCTCCAGGCGACGAAATCCAGTAGCCAGCCGTCGATCCGCCGCAGCCAGCGTTGCCCCTGCTCTCCCGGCAAGAGATCCTGGCCTGACAGGACCAGAGCGACCACGAGGGCGAGGACAAGCCCGGCTAGGAGCCAGCGCGCCTGCATCACGCGCGGGCCGCGACGGGCAAAGCCGCGGGTGATCCGGTCCAGCAGCACCGCGATCAGCACGATCACCAGCCCCGCCCCCAGCGAACGGCCCAGTTCGGCGGCGCGCATGGCTGACAGCACTTCCCAGCCGATGTCGTTGAAACCGCCGATGATGGCGATGATGATGACCATGGACAGCGAGGCCATGGTGGTCTGGTTCACCCCGACCAGAAGTTGCGGCAGGGCCGAGGGAACCATCGCCTGCCAGAAAAGCTGCCCCGGTCTTGCCCCCGCCATCAACGCGCTTTCGACGATGGCCGGCGGCACCTCGCGCAGGCCGACAAGCGTGTTGCGCACCATGGGCGGGACCGAGAAGATCACGCTGGCCGCCAGGCCTGCCGTCGGCCCGAAGCCGAACAGGATCAGCAACGGGATCAGGTAGCCGAAGGCGGGCCAAGTCTGCATCACGTCAAGCATCACGATCAAGGCGGGTTGTGTCCGGGGAAAGCGATAGGCCAGCGCGCCCAGGGCAAAGCCGATCCCGACCGCCGCCGGGACCGAGACCAGCACCAGCGCCAGCGTGTTCATCGCCTTGGGCCAGTAGCCCATCGCCACCACCGTCCCCAGCGCCGCCGCCGCGAACAGCGCAAGCCGCCAGCCCCCGGAGTAGAGCGCGATCAGCACGACGGCCAGGATCGCCGCCGGCCAGGGTGCCCAGGCCAGGGCGCTGCGGATCGCGGCCAGTGGCGTTTCGGCCAGGGCGGAAAGAAGCACGCCAAGCGGCCGGGCTGCCTCGAACGCCGGGGTGACGGCGGCGTTCAGCCAGTCGGACAGGTTCAGGACCAGCCCGGTCGGAAAGCCGCCAAGCTGCGGAAACTGCTGGGCGAGCGCCACCAGCAGGACGGAAAGCGCCAACATCCCGCCCCAGACCCGGTGCCATGCCCTGACGCGCGGGGCCGTCATGCGCTTGCCCCATCCGCCCTGAAACCGTGACGCGCGTCGCGCTGCAGGACCTCCAGCACGGCACCGGCCTCCAGCTCCAGCCCGCCATCCCCTTCGACGCGAAAGCGTCTTTGCCCGGCGGCGAGCGCCGGCAGGACCACCTCGATCGGCGCGGCGGCGGGAACCGGCGGCCCCTCTGGCGGCTCGCCCTGCGCCGGCCTGGCCAGATCCCGCACGCGGATCGCGCGGCTCAGGGCGACTTCGGCGGTGAAATCGGCCACATAGTCATCGACGGGCGACAGCAGGATTTCGGCCGGAGTGCCAAGCTGGATGATCCTGCCGCCCCGCATCAGCGCGATCCGGTCGGCCAGCCTGCAGGCCTCCATGATGTCATGCGTGATGAAGACGATGGTCTTCTTCAGCTGGTTCTGCAGGCGCAGGAATTCGTCCTGCATCTGCCGGTGGATCAGCGGATCGAGCGCCGAGAAGGGCTCATCCAGGAACCAGAGGTCGGGATCGGGGGCCAGCGAGCGCGCGATCCCGACGCGCTGCTGCTGCCCCCCCGAGAGCTGGGAAGGAAGCGCGTCGAGGCGGCTGCCCAGTTCGACAAGCTCCAGCATCTCGCGGGCCCGCGCCTCGCGTTCGGACCGCGCGACGCCCTGAAGCTTGAGCGGAAAGGCGACATTCTCCAGGGCGGTCAGATGCGGCATCAGGCCGAAGCTCTGGAAGACCATCCCCATCTTCCGGCGCCGGATCTCGATCAGGTCGCGCCCGCTGATCCTGGCAAGGTCCTGCCCGTCGAACTCCATCGTGCCGTATTCGATGTCCAGAAGACGCGACAGGCAGCGCACCAGAGTGGATTTGCCCGACCCGGACAGGCCCATGATGACGAAGATCTCGCCTTGCTTCACGTCAAAACTGGCATCGACGACGGCGGGGATGTGGCCCTCACCGCGCAGACGCGCGGCAAGGGCCTCGGGGTCGATCCGATAGCCGGCGGTATCGAAGTAATATGCGGGCCTGGGTCCGAAGACCTTCCACAAGTGCTTGCAGCTCAGCATGATGCGGGACGATGCCTGCGCCATCGACGGACCTCCGGTCGGATTTGCCTGAGACGATCAGTTCAGGGCGGCATCCACCCAGGGGCGCCAGATCGCTTCGTTTTCGTCGACCCAGGCCGTGGTCACCGCATCCAGCGACTGGCCCTTCTCGTCGATGGCAAGCATCATCTTCTGCTGGTCCTCGGTCGACAGCCGGAAGTCCTTCAGGATCTGGTAGGCCGCGGGCCATTTCCCCGCAAAGCCCGACCAGACGACCTTGTTAACGTCCGGCGGCATGATGCAGTGTTCATTCGACTGATCGACGCAGACCGGCATCTCGATCCAGCCCACCTCCACCTCGGCCAGGATGAAATGCGGCGCCCAGAACATCATCACCAGCGGCGTCCGGGCCGCCTCGGCCGCGCGCAGTTCCGACAGCATCGCGCCTTCCGATCCCGAGGGCACCGCCGTCAGCGGCAGGTTGTTGTCGGCGATGATGGTCGCCGCGCGCGAGCCCCAGTCGGCCGGGTAGTCCAGGAAGCGCCCATTCGGCAGGGTGTCGGGCGTCGCCAGCAGCCCCACGCAGGCAGGGTCCTTCAGCGCCTCCCACGAGGGCAGGGCCGGGCAGATCTCTTCCATGAACTTCGGATAGATCCAGCCCTCGTTCGTCTTCAGCCCCAGCGTGCCCAGGTCCTCGACCTTTCCCGCGGCAAGGACCTTGGGATAGACCTCGCCGACGTTGTTCAGCCAGATCTCGACCGAGGCGCTGATCTCGCCATCCGCCAGGCCCTGGAAATGCGGATAGTTCCCGGCGGTCACATATTCCGCCTTGTATCCGGCCTTCTCCAGGATCTTGCCGGCGATCTGGGATGAAATCTGCGCCCCGGTCCATTCCAGCATGGCAAGCTTGATCGGTTCGCCTGCCGCGCCCATCTCGGCGGCCATGACGGGTGCCGAGGTCAGCCCCGCCAGAGCTAAAGCCGATACGGCCACAGTGACATACTTCTTCAGCATTCTCTTTCTCCCTGTCAGTCCTTTCTGTTTGAATTCCCGCGCCTACCAGAACGCGCCGCCGGTCACCTTGATCTCCTCCATCGTTATGCCCCGGGCACCGTCGCAGAGCAGGAAGCCGACCACGGCGGCGATCTCGTCGGGCTGGAGGATGCGGCCCTGCGGATTTTGCGCGGCGATCTCGGCGCGCGCTTCGGCGACGCTGCGGCCCCGGCCCTCGCGGGCGACCACCTCGGCGAGGTCTGACTGCATCATCGGCGTCTCCACCCAGGTCGGGCTGACCATGACGCAGGTCACGCCATGCGCCGCACCCTCAAGCGCCACGCAACGCGTCAGGCCCAGCAGCCCGGCCTTCGAGGCGCAGTAGGCCGGATTGTCCTTCCAGCCGACCGATGCGGCGGTCGAGCCGATGTTGACGATCCGGCCCCATCCCTGCGCCATCATCGCCGGCAGGCAGGCGCGGGTCATGCGGAAGGCGCCCGTCAGATTGGTCTCGATGATCCGCTGCCAGAGCGCATCGGAATGGCCCTGCACCGGCTGTTCGGCGGTCACCCCGGCCGCGTTGACCAGCACATCGGCGTCTCCGAGCCAGTCGGCCGCGCGGGCGCAGAAGCCTCCGACCGACTGCGGGTCGATCAGGTCGAGCACGCCGCCACGGATCGCACCGCCCCCTGCCACTGCGGCCGTCTCCAGCGCCTCCAGCGCCGCGCGCCGGGCCGGGCTGGTCAGGTCGCGCGCGCCGACAACGACGCGATGACCCTTCTGCACCAGGTCCAGCGCGATAGCATGGCCGATCCCGGAAAGCCCGCCGGTGACGATCACCCGACGGCCGGTCATGGCTTTACCTCGCGCATCCTGAGGTCCTGCGGATCGAACGGCGGCTCGGACAGGATCCGCGCCCCGCGACGCTTGCCCAGAACCTCGACCTCCAGCCCTTCGCGCGCATGGCGGTCGCGCAGATAGGCCAGGGCGAGGACCTTTCCGGTGCGGTGGCCATAGGCGGCCGAGGTCACCACGCCCACGCAGCGATCGCCCTGCCACAGACCGTGGGAGTAATAGGGATCGGCCTCGCCGGGATCGAAGTCCAGCAGCACCATGTCCCAGCGGTTCTCCTCGGCCATGCGCCGCAGCAGCGCCTCGCGGCCGATGAAGTCGTGGTCGGCCTTCACCAGGAAACCCATGCCGGTCTCGGCCGGTGTCCGTTCGGTGGTGAAATCCGATCCCCAGGCCGCATAGCCCTTTTCCAACCGCATCGCGTTCATCGCATAGGCGCCGAAACAGCCGATCCCGTCGGGCTTGCCCGCCTGTTTCAGCGCCAGGAACAGCTCAGCCGCGCGGTCGGCGGCGACATGCAGTTCCCAGCCAAGTTCGCCGACATAGGACAGCCGCATCGCCCGGACGGGAATCCCGGCGACGGTCATCTGCCGCACCGACATCCACGGCCCGACCGGATCGGGCGTCAGCCGCTCCAGGATCGCCTGCGACCGGGGGCCCATCAGCCCGATCACCGCCAGCCCGTCGGTCACGCGCGAGATGGTCACGTCAAGACCCGAAGCCCGCGCCCGCAAGAGGTCATCGTCGCGCATCTCGGCCGCTGCGGCCGAGGTCAGGTAGAAATGGTCGTCCGCAAGGCAGGCCACGGTGAATTCGGATTCCGTGCCGCCAGCGGGGGACAAGGCATAGGTTAGCGCGATCCGGCCCGGTTTCGGCGCAAGATTGCAGCCCAGCCGGTCGGTGAAGGCGCGGGCGTCCTTGCCCGTCACCTCGAACTTCGAGAAGACCGACATGTCCGCCAGCCCCGCCGAGGTGGTCACCATATGGCATTCGCGCGCCACGGCCTCGAACCAGTCCGGCCGCCGGAAGGTCGGCAAGGCGGGCGGGCCGAACCAGTTCGGCCGCTCCCAACCATAGGCCGCGCCCATCTGCGCGCCGCGTTCCCGCATCAGATCGTAAAGCGGCGTCAGGCGCTTGCCGCGTGCGGCGGGACGTTCCTCATGGGGATAGTGGACGCCGAATTGCAGGCCGAAGCACTCGATGGCCTTCTGCACCCGGTAGTCGCGGTCGGCCCAAGGGCCGAAGCGGCGGCTGTCCACCGCCAGCGCATCCATCGGCGGGGCGCCGTGGGTCATCCAGTGCGCCAGGAACCAGCCGGAGCCGCCGCCTTCCATCACACCCATCGAAGACCCCGTCAGCAGCCAGGCATTCGGCAGCCCCCAAGCCGGGCCGATCAGGGGATTGGCGTCCGGTGTAAAGGTGATCGGACCGTTGACCACCGATTTCACCCCCCCGGTCTCCAGCGCCGGGATCCGCGCCATCGCCGCCATCAGGATATGCTCGACCCGGTCGAGGTCAGGGGCCATCAACTCGGCACCGAATTCCGGCGGCACGCCGTCGACCGACCAGACCTGCGCATCCTTCTCATAGGGGCCCAGGATCAGCGCGTCCCTCTCCTGCCGGACATACCAGCTTTCCTCGGGGTCGCGGATCATCGGCAGTTCCGGCAATCCGGCGGCGATCCGCGCGGCCACCGCAGGGACGGTATCGGTCACCAGATACTGGTGCAGCACCGGAACCGAAGGCACATTCGCCCCCATCATCGCCCCGATCTCCCAGCCCCATGTCCCGGCGGCATTGACGATATGCCTGGCGCGGATCGGCCCTTGTCTGGTTTCGACAACCCACATGTCACGCTCGCGGCGGATCGAATGCACCGGGTTCCAGCGCAGGATCGTGGCGCCACCGGCCCGGGCCACCTTCGCCATGGCATTGGTCGCCAGCGTGGGATCGACATGGCCGTCGTCCGGCTCGTAGATGCCGCCAAGGATGCCCTCGGTCCGCGCCAGGGGATGTAGCGCGGCAACCTCCTCGGGCGATTTCAGCAGGCGCAGCTCATAGCCGGTAAATCTGGACAGGCCCGCGACATGGGCGAATTCGTCCATCCGGTCCGGGTTCGAGGTGATCCGCATCGCACCGCTGCGATGGAAGCCGCAGCTTTCGCCGGTCTCCGCGGGCAGGATGTCGCGGTAAAGGCGCACCGAGGTGGCGCGCAACTCCTGGATGGTCGGGTTATGGGCAAAATGGGTGCAAAGCCCCGCCGCATGCCAGGTCGAGCCGTGGGTCAGGTCGTTCTTTTCCGTGAGAACGACGTCCTTCCAGCCCGCCTTCACCAGATGATACAGCAGCGAGACGCCCATCGCGCCACCGCCGATGATCAGAACCTGCGCTTCGGTCGTCATGCCTTCATCCTTTCGCCGGCGGGGTCGAAGGGCGGGCGAAGCAGCGCCGCCGCCGCATGATGCCGGCCAGCAATCTCGATGGTGAATGTCCGGGCCGCGGTCGCCTCCGCACCCTCTCCCGGCGCGATCTCGACAAGGCCAAGCGCCAGTGTCCGGCCGGTCCGCGCCCCGCGCGCGCCCGAGGTGGTCAGCCCGACCACGCGCCCGGCCTCCCAGATCGGCTCATCATGCAGGACCAGCGGATGGCCCGGCAGATCGAACAGGACCAGCCGCCGGCGCGGCCCAGCGGCGCGCTGCGCCGTAAGCGCGGCCTTGCCGAGGAAATCCTTGGACCAGTCGACGGTGAACCCCAGCCCCGCCTCCAGCGGCGAGATGTCCTGCCCCAGATCGTGCCCCATGTGACGAAATCCCTTCTCGATCCGGCAGGCATCAAGGGCGTAATGCCCCATCGGCATGGCCCCTGCCCGGAGCAGCGCCCGGAACACCTCCGGCGCCCCGGCGACGGGGATATACAACTCCCAGCCAAGTTCCCCGACGAAGCTGACCCGTTGGGCGGTACAGCTTTGACCGGCAACCGTCACCTGCCGCGCGGTCGAGAAGGGAAAATCCTGCCAATCATCGGCCGAGAGCCGCGCCAGCAGGGTGCGCGACCCCGCCCCCATCACGCCGACGACCGCTTCGGTTTCGGTTACGTCGGTGATTTTTACGTCGCGCCCGGTCGCGCGCCGGCGAAGCCATGCCCCATCACGCCAGCGCGTCGCAGCGCCCGAAACAAAGCGGAAGCGGTCCGCGGACTCGCGCCGGATGGTCACGTCGGCCTCGATGCCGCCCCTGTCGTTCAGCATCACGGTATAGACGGCCCGGCCAACCGGCACGTCCAGGTCGGCCGTGGCGACATGCTGCAGGAAGGCCAGGGCCTCTGGGCCGGAAATGTCGAATTTCCCGAATGGGGACAGATCAAGCAGGACGGTTCCGTCCTGCATCCGTGCCGCCTCGCGCACAGCGATGGGGTACCAGGGCTGTGCGCCGACCGAGTAAGGCAGGCTGCGTTCCGAGCTGTCCTGCGCATACCACAGGCCGCGCTCCCAGCCGGCAGTCAGGCCGAAGACGGCACCGGCCTTTGCCCAGTCGTCATGCAGCACGGACTTTCGCAGGCCGCGACCCGCCGTCGGCTGCCTGAAGGGCCAGTGCAGCGCGAAGACATCGGCCACCGCCTCCTCCATGCGGGCTTCCACATGCGCGGCGGCAGCGGCCAGCGGATCGGCGCGGGCCACATCGACCTCCCAAAGGTCGATCGGCGCGTGGCCGTCCACCATCCAGTCCGCCAGCACCCGCCCGACCCCGGCCGAGGACATCACGCCGACCGAGTTCATCCCGGCCGCCACGAACAGCCCATCCTGCTCTGGCGTCTCGCCCAGCAGCATCTTCGAATCGACGGTGAAGCTTTCGGGGCCGTTCATGAAATGCTGGATTCCGACCTGGGTCAGTCCCGGTATCAGTGCCAGCGCGGCCTCCATGAAGGGGGTGAACTGGTCCCAGTCCTCGGGCATTTCCAAGAAGGGGCGGTCGCCTTCGGTCCCCCAGGCATCCCAGCACTTGGCGCGCGGCTCGAACCCGCCGATCACCAACTTGCCCGCATCGCCCTTCACGTAGATGCCGCGATCCAGATCGCGCAGCACCGGAAAGGGGTGCGGCATCCCCGGCATGGGTTCGGTCACAACATACATATGCTCGACCGCCTGCAAGGGAAGCGTCACCCCGGCCTGATCGGCCAGCCGCTTCGACCAGGCCCCGGCACAGAGGGCGACCTGGTCGGCATGGATCACCTCGCCATCCGCCATCTCGACGCCGCGGACCCGCTGGCCCTCGGTCAGCAGGCGGGCGACGCGGGCGTTCTCGCGGATGGTCGCGCCCTGGGCTTTCGCCTGTCGGGCATAGGCCATGCACAGGTCCACCGGATTGACATTGGCGTCTTCCTCGACCGCCATCGCCCCGACGATCCCGGTCAGGTCCAGACCCGGCACCGCCACGCCTTCGGGCCCGGTGATCGTGGGATGCAGGCCGAAGTCGCGGCCAAGTGCGGCAATCCGATGCAACTCGTCCATGCGGGCGGGATCGCGGGCCAGCCAGTACCCCCCCGTGCGGCGATAGCCGGTGGACATGCCGCTTTCGGCCTCAAGCCGGGGAAACAGCTCGCCGGCATACATTGCTAGCCGGGTGGCGTTGGGTGTCGCTCGCAGCGGCCCGACAATTCCTGCCGCATGCCAACTGGTGCCCGAGGTCAGCTGGTTACGCTCCAGGAGCGTTACCGCGACGTTCCCAAGCCGCGTCAGGTGGTAGGCAAGGCTCAGCCCCACCGCGCCGCCGCCAATGATCACGATCTTCCGCATCTGGTCCACTGCTGCCTGTCTGGACCGCAACTCAGACAAAGAGAGCAGACCTCGCGCAAGGATAGACACGTATCATTAGATAGACTAATCTCTCTCGGAGAGTTGGACCTTTACTGCCCGGCATATCGCAGGCGGGATCGTGCCGTTGCAATGGAAGGAAGCCTTGCGCAGTGTCATCCTGCATACGTCCCTGGCCTGCCCCGTCCTGCCTGGCGGCTCCGCACGGCCAGCAGACCCGGCATCACCTGAACGTCAATTCAGGCCGAATCCGACATTGAAAAGTATTATTGTGCAGCCAGTTAGCATGCTTCAGACTTCAACCGTCCGGCCGCCAGCACAACCATGAACCGCGAGACCTGAAACCACCATGGCAGCACAGACGCGCCAGAGCGGCAAAGAAGAACCCGACATCAACCTCTTCCGTGCGATCGAGGTCTTCATGGCCGTGGCCGAGATGCAGCAGGTCACGGCCGCCGCCCAGGCGCTGAAGATGACCCAGTCGGCCGCCTCGCAGCATCTCAAAAATCTGGAAACGATTTTTGGCCTTACGCTTTTCGACAGATCGGTCCGGCCGATCGCTCTGACCTATGCGGGCGAGATGCTCAAGCGGCACGGTTACCGCCTGTTGAACCAGATCGACGACCTGAAGCGGGACATGCAGCATCTGGGCACATCGTCACTGGCTGTCTTGCGCGTGGGCCTTCTGGCCTCGATCGCGACCACACTGACACCGGGACTTTACGACCTGATCAGCAAGGAAATGAAAGTGCCAGAGCTGATGCTGTCAGCAGGCCTGGCAACCGATCACTTCGCCGCGCTGAACGACCGGCGGCTTGACATTGCAGTCACCTCCGAGAGATTGCAGGAAGGGCCCGGCTACACTTTCACCTCGATTCTTGAAGAGCCATTCTTTCTTGTTCTTCCAGATAGTTATCGCGGCCCTGTCGACGACATAGGAGAGATTTCCCGTCGTCTTTCCCTGGCGCGCTTCGGCACGTCAACCCCGGTCGGGCGCCGCACCGATCAGCATCTGCAGCGTTGTCGGCTGGACTTGCCGCGCGCCATCGAGGCCGACCGGACCGCGATGGTTATGGCCGGGGTAATCACTGGAGAATGCTTCGCCATCCTGTCGCCGACACTGCTTATCGACGGTGTCGCCGAGGGGATGCGTCTCCAGATTCACCCCCTGCCTTTCGCACCCTTCAAGCGGACCATCCGTCTTGTCTACCGGCGAGACAACCTTGGCACCATTCCCCATCGCATCGCGGTCGAAAGCCAGCAGATCCTGAAGAAGGCCTTCGACAATTACTTCCCGCAGATTGCAAATCAGGTGATCTACCACGAGATCGCTTATCCGTCTCATTAGGATAACCTATACTAGCAGATTGCTCTGTCCCGACAGCACGACCAGCCTCTATCGTCCGCCAAAGTCGATAGAAAGCGCGGGCAACGGACGGAGATATTCATGCAAGAGCGACGGGGCCGCAGCGCCCGGATGCAAGAGCGTCGTGAGAAGAACAGCGTCTCGGCTCCCTATGTGATCCGCCGCATCGGGATTGTCAGCCTGATTGACGACGAGTCGGTGGCGATCATCGAGCGCAACGCCGACCGGATCCTCGACGAGGTCGGCATGGATTTCCGCGGCGATCCTGAGACGCTGGAGATCTTCCGCGCCGCCGGTGCCCGTGTGGACGGAGAGCGGGTGCGCTTCGATCCCGGCTGGTGCCGCGACCGGATCAGGACTGCCCCGAAGGTCTTCACCCAACATGCGCGCAATCCGGCGCGCTCGGTCCAGATCGGCGGAGATGCGCAGCTTTTCTGCCCCAGCTTCGGCCCCCCTTTCGTCCACGACATGGAGAAGGGCCGCCGCTATGCCACGATCCACGACTTCCGCGAGATCACGAAACTCCACTACAGCCTCAACGCCGTGCACCATTCCGGCGGTGTCGTAGTCGAACCGGTCGACCTTGCCGTTCCCGTCCGTCACCTCCACATGGCCCACAGCCATCTGACTCTGACCGACAAGCCCTTCATGGGCGCGGTCACTGCACCCGAGCGCGCCCGCGACACCATCGCCATGGCGAAGCTGGCCATGGGCGAAGAGTTCGTCGACCGGAACTGCGTCCTCTATTCGGTCGTGAATACCAATGCGCCGCTGGTGATGGACGAAACCATGCTTTGGGCGCTGAAGGAATATGCCAGAGCCGGGCAATGCACCGTCGTCTCGCCTTTCGTGCTTGGCGGTGCCATGTCGCCGGTCACCGTGGCGGCGACGTTGGCGCAGGTTCTGGCCGAGGTCCTCGCCAGTGTCGCGCTGATCCAGCTGATCCGGCCGGGGGCGCCTTCGGTCTTCGGCACCTTCTTCTCGCCGCTCAGCCTGCGCACCGGAGCACCGACCTTCGGCACACCTGAGGGCACGCAGTTCCAGATGTGCGCCAAGACCCTGGCCGACCGGCTGGGCCTGCCGTTCCATTCGGTGGGCGCGCTGACCTCGTCGAAGGTGCCCGATGCCCAAGCCGGCTATGAAAGCCAGTCGCAGCTAATGGGGGCAGTGATGGCCGGGGTCAATTTCATCATCCACGCCACCGGCTGCCTGGAGGGGCTTCTGACCACCGGCTACGAAAAGATCGTCATGGATGCCGACCGCTGCGCTGCCGCAGCGCGCTTCGTGCAGGGCATCGACTTTTCCGAGGCCGCGCAGGCGATGGATGCATTCGCCGAGATCGGGCCCGGCGGCCATTTCCTTGGCGCCGCCCACACCCGCGAAAACTTCGAATCCGCTTTCTGGATGGGCGAGATGTCGGACAACGGCACCTATGAGCAATGGATCGCCGAGGGCGGGCTCTGGCAGCACGACCGCGCCTCGGCGCGCGTGAAGCAGATCCTGCGCGACTATGAAGCCCCCGAAATGGATATCGCCATCCGCGAGTCGCTGGACGACTTCGTTGCACGGCGAACCTTTGAAATCACCGGAGAAAAAGCATGACCCTGCAGACGAGCTGGAATCTGGAAGAAACCGCCGCACGGCGGGACCACTATTATTCGGCAAGCCAGAAGAAGTTCATTCCCTTCCGCGATCCGATGGTCTTCCGGCGTGGCCAGATGCAGTATCTCTGGGACGAGAAGGGCCGGAAATACACCGACCTTCTGGGGATGAACGTCTGCATCTCGGTCGGCCACTCGCACCCGGCCGTGGTGAAGGCCGCGATGGAGCAGGCGCAGGAACTGACCCATTGCACGACCATGTTCTACCATCCGGTCCCGGCCCATTTCGCCGAGGAACTGGCGGCCACGATGCCGAAGGGGCCGAAGGGCGACATCGAATGGGTCGTCCATTTCACCAATTCGGGGTCCGAGGCCATCGACCTCGCGATGGCGATGGCGCGCGGCTTTACCGGCAATCTGGACCTGCTGGCCCTGCGCACCGCCTATCATGGCCCGACCTCGGCCGCGCAATCGGTGACCGGCATCGCCGGCTGGCGGCATCCGGGCATGCCGGGGAATGTCGCCTTCGTGGCCGAGCCGAACCAGTATCGCGGCATCTTCGGCCAGAATGCCGGCGCCGCCCCCTATCTTGAAGAGATCGAGCGGGTGATCCAGACCGCGACCACCGGCCGGGTTGCCGGGATCCTGGTCGAAAGCGTCCAGGGCTATGGCGGCATCATCGAAATGCCGCCGGGCTACATGTCCGGGGCGGCCGAGCGCATCCGCGCCGCGGGCGGGCTTTACATCGCCGACGAGGTGCAGTCCGGTTTCGGGCGCACCGGCGACCACATGTGGGGGTTCGAGGCCGATGACGTGATCCCCGACATCGTGGTCATGGCCAAGGGGATCAGCAACGGCTTCCCGCTGGGCGCGGTTGTCGCGCGCAAGGAGATCGCAGCGCCGATGGCCGCGAAGTTCATGTTCCACACCTATGGCGCGAACCCGACCTCTTGCGCGGCCGGACGGGCGGTGCTGCAGATCATCCGCGAAGACAAGGTGCAGGAGAATGCGCGCGTCGTCGGGGCGGAACTGCTGGGCCGTCTTCAGGATCTGAAACAGCGCCATGCCGCCATCGGTGACGTGCGTGGCCGGGGATTGATGCTGGCGATCGAGATGGTGAAGGACCAGCGGACAAAGGAGCCCGACCCGGCCACGACCGCCGCCGTCTTCGAAGCCTGCCGAGATTCCGGGCTGATCCTGTCGAAGTCGGGTCCGTTCCAGTCCTGCCTGCGCATGGTTCCGCCGATGTGCCTGTCGCTTGCGGATGTCGAGCAGGTCGCGCAGGGGCTGGACCAGGCCTTCACGCAGGCGGCACGGACCGGCGAATGAACGTCCCCTGGCACCCGGACCATTTGCCAAGGTCGCCCGGCATGGCGGGCGATCTCTTCGTCTTCGCCCTGGAGCCTGGGTTCTCCGCGCTGTCGCTGTTCACCGCGCTCGAGACGCTGCACGCCCTCAACCTGGCAGCCTCGGCCCCAGTCGCCCGCTGGCAGCTTTGTTCGGCCGATGGCGCAGCCGTTCGTTCTTCCCTGGGGCTGTCCCTTCCCGTGGACGGAATCTTCGACGTTCCACCGTCAGGGGCGACGATCGTCGTCGTGGGTGGCGAGGAGTGTGCCGAGGCGCCAGTCCGCCTTGTCCATTGGCTCCAGCGCAGCGCGCGGCGCGGGGTGCGGATTGCCGGGCTGCATTGCGCCGCCCGTACCCTGGCGCGGGCGGGGCTGCTTTCGGGCCGACGGGCCACGATCCACTGGCGCTATCAGGACGGTCTGATCGAGAGCTTTCCTGACATCGACGTCCGGCAATCGACCTACACGATCGACGACAGCATCTGCACTACCGCCGGCGGCACTGCCGCGATGGAGCTTTTTCTTGCCCTGGCCGAGCGCGACCACGGCGAGGCGCTAGCCTCCCGGGCGGCCGAGGAAATAAACTACAGTGCGATCCGCATGTTGCAGGAAGGTGGCGGCATTGGTGTCGCACAGCGTCGGCGAATCCAGCATCCGAAACTGCATGAAGCGGTCCGGATCATGGAGGACGCCCTGGAAAACCCCGTCCCGCCCGGCGATATCGCGCGCGACCTGGAAATCTCTGTACGCCAGCTCGAGCGCATCTTCCGCAAGTACCTCAAAACGAGCCCCAAGCGGTTCTATACCGAGCTTCGGCTCTCGCGGGCGCATCGCCTTCTGGTCCAGTCGCGCCTGAGCGTGATCGAAATCGCCATCGCCTGCGGCTTTGCCACCCCCTTGAAAGCGCTCGGACGGTTCTGCAACACTGGTGCATCTAAGTTCAGCTTTGAAAGCATTGCCGAAATGTTGACCCGTCTAGCTTTGTCGGCACCCCTGCAAGACCGCGAGACCGGCTTTTCCTACCTTTCTCGGCTTGCTGCGCGTCATGGCTTGGCGGCTCATGCTTTTGCACTCGATTTCGGCCTTACATTCCGCGCCATCATAGATGGAGACAGTTCGGCATTGGCTGATCTTGCGACCTTGGGCGGGGTCGATCCTGAAGCATTGCAGGATTGGAGCCCAGTCCATACAGAAGGTCGCGTCCACTTGTTTCGTGGCGAGGGTTTCCACGCAAAGGCCCTCAAGCCGGCAACGATCCGTGGATGTCCGAAATGCCTTCAGGCCGATGCGCTGGCGTCCGATCGGCCAGCGGCGGAAGCAATGGCCATCAGGGGCCATTGGTTGCCAACGCCTGCCATGCTGTGTCTTGATCATCACCATCCTTTGGTTCCGCTCTGGACAGCGGCTGACCCATTCGAACGCTACGATGTTGCCACCCAGTTTCGCGGGATTGCGGGCGCCATCCTTTCCGGTGCATTGAACCAGCCCCTTCGTGAGCCTGGATCCTATGATCGATGGCTGGAAGCGCGGCTGTATGGGCGCCGTGGTGATGGATGGTTGGATCAGTTCCCGCTCTATCCTGCCGCACATTTTTGCCAACTTCTCGGGCGCGCGATCTTTACGCTGAAGGTTCCCAAAACGCGCGCGCTGAAGCCGGAACAAGCTTGGATCGCGTTCGACCTCGGCTACCGCTTCGCCAGTCGAGGCGAGGACGCCATTCGTAGGGTTTTGACGGAGTTGCAGGAAGAAGCTGAGAGCCCCAGCGCGGGTCCGAAGAAGATTTTCGGCGATCTTTATGACCGGCTGGCTTTCGACCTGACCTCAGAGAACTACCGCCCATTCCGGGAATTGCTGCGCGACCATATCGCTTCCACTTGGCCGCTGGGTCCGGGAGACGAATTGATGGGCGAGCCAGTGCGCGAGCGCCGACTGCATTCCATCCTCACCGCCCAGAAAGCTACCGGGATTGATGCGCGGCGGCTGAGGAAGCTTCTGGTCGAAGCGGGCTGGCTTGCCTCCTCGGCCGAAGGCAAGCCGAATGCCTGGGCGTTGGTCGACTCGAATGCGATTGAACCCTTTCTGAAGGATTTGCCGCAGAAGGTTTCCGCCATGGATCTCCAGTCCGCGCTTGGCATGTCCCGGTCTCAATTCGAGTTGCTGCGCAAGGATGGCTATCTCGCGCCAGACTTGGATGGTGGTGACCACAAGCCGCTCTGGGATCTTGCGGTCGGTCACAAGCTCATCGGGGACATGCTGACTGGCGCTGAGCCGATCTACCTGCCTATGCATGATTGGTGCGATATTCCCAAGGCGGCCCAGCGTCTGCGTATCGGCCCCGGCGCAATTGTCGCCTTGATCCTTGACCGGAAGCTTGCTCGCGTGGGGCGTTACGTCGGCAAGGAGGGATATGCTGCGATCCTTGTCGATTTGGCAGAAGTCGAGCGACATCTGCAGCGGCCAGAGGCCAAGGGGATAAGCATCGAACTCTTTGCCAAGGCGAACGGGTTGAAACCCGCGGCGGCGAGTTTTCTCGTCAAAAGCGGCCATATCGCATCGACTGTTGGGATCAATCCAAAGACCAAGGAGACGCAACGCTTCCTTTCTCCGTCCGACGTTGAGGCGTTCAACCACCGTTTCATCCCGCTGCGAGCGCTCGCCATGAAGATGGGGCTATCTTGGCAGCAGCTCCGCCTAGACATTCTTGCGGCGCGTGTCAGGCCGTTCACGCCGGATGGGCGCGATCTTGGGGCGGTTTTCCAGTGGTCCGAGATCGAAGAACACCTTTGGTGCCGGTGGCCGCGCGTGTGACTTCGAGAGGCAATACTTAAAGGCTTCGGTTCCCCGAAGCCTTTAAGAAACCGACTTATGTCGGAAAGTCGGTCTTTACGTGTCGAACTTCATTTCAACTTCGACCGACCGAAACCAACCATAACTGTGCGCACCGTGTCCATCCCTCGATTCGAATCGAAATAAAATAACCGAACATCAACACCTTACAGACCACCCGAAGAGGGGAAACCGCATAAGCGTACGCACGACACCATAAGGTTACGCAGTCATTTTTCAGGCCGAACGCCCCCAGCATAACCCTCTAAGAAAAAACAAAAAAACCGCGCCGAAGCGCGGTTGTTTTTCGAGAGGCTGACTACTTGGGACGTTAGGAGATGAACGCCTGGAACGGTTTGTCAGGCCGGAACATGGTCTCATATCCGGGATGTGTGAAGGGTGTAGCGAGGGCGTTCACGTTCGCCTTCTCTGCCCAGAAGTCCACATAGTGATCCCGGGTCAAAATGGGCGAGCCGGAAACGCGCGCCTTTGCGATCGAGGAAATCGTCATCTTGATGAGGGTACCCCACCTCATGGCCGAGGCGACCGCGAGGCGGCGGTAGAAGTCCTCCGTCATGAGATCCTCATCGACCTCCAGGCCGTTCTCGAGGGCGTAGCTCCCCACGATCTCGTGGATCACGTTAAGGTCGTCGGGGAGGTCGATCCCGTCAAAGTGGACGTGGGTCACCTTGTTTTGGGTCTGGTCGAGGACGCGCACATGATCGGCGAGTTCAGGAACGCCGGACATGATCAGCATCAGGGGCCATCCCCTTGATTTAATGAGAGACTTGAAGTTGTCGAGGATCATTTCCCGGTCGTTGTCCGACTTGCCGGCGAAGATGTGCTGGGTCTCATCGAAATGAATCCCGATGATGCCCTGGGTTTCGGCCTGATGGGCGACCCGTGCCCAGATATCGGTCTGGGTCAGACGGGCGTTATCAGACAGGTGGTATCCCATCGCCTTCAAGGTCCGCCGCCCGAGGTCCTTCCACCCGCCGGCCCGGCTCAAGTCGCACTGGGCGACGCGGGCGGGGGTCCCGGTCAGCAGCGGAACCTGTTCCGCATGGAGCAGCTTCAGAACCTCGTTCGTTTCCCGGGTCTTCCCAGACTCGCTCAGCCCGGTGACCAGAAGAACCTCCCCTTCGAACCACTGACCGCTGTTCAGGTTCCCAATATGACGGCTGAAGACCTCGCTGAACGTGGCCCGGAGCTTTTCACCGCGGCTAAGCGGGAAATACCTGCCGGTATTCAGAGCGGCGGTTTCGGCGATCTGCGGGTTGAAGAGGCGGGTCATAGTTTACTGTCCTTGATGGGCGTGAAGGTTTTTCCGGTGGGCAGAGACGTCTGGCTCTTGGGCGGCGGTTTCGCGTTACTCGCGACAGAACGCTCACCGACCTTGAATGCCGGGGTGACTCCGGTCCGGTCCGTGAGGCTCCCGGCCCGCGCAGTCGGTCCGGTCACCCCTTTCGGGCGGGTCGGAACCTGGGCCAATCGGCTTCCGCGGCGATTAAGATCATGCATATTCTGATAACTCGGCGGGCTAACTGCATTCGGGAAGAAGTGACTCTCCTGAGCACGGCGCCTGCGGACTTCTTGCAAGTGATCATCATGAAGTTCCTGCGCCTTGGGGTCGCGCCGGCATGCCTCTTCCATCAGCTCGATCGCCTCTTCGAGGGTTAGGTCTGCGAATACAGTCATGGTCAGGTTCACCTTGATGATATCGGTGCTCCCTTTCACCGTTACATATGCGTGCCTGAGGTCGTCTGGATCCAGATGGACGGTCACCTTGCGCGAGGCGCCACCCGTGAAGTTCATAAGCTCAGTCGAGTTGAACGGAATATTAAAGGCCTTGACGCCATTCGACGTCGTCGTGGCGTTCACTTTGACCCCGAGGTGCAGACAACGCTCCCGTTGGGTGGGCGGGTCTACCTTGCGGTAGTTTTTCGTGATATCGAGCATCTTTTCCCAGGGCGTTGCCCCGTACATCCCGACCCCGAGGTGCTGTTCATGGGAATACTCGTCAACAAAATACCTGGTTATCTGCCCGTAGAATTCGTTATGGGTGATCGCCACTGATTTCTTGGGGTCATAGTCTGTCAGCTCACCCGGCCGACTGCCCGTATACCCGGGCAGGAAGTTCAGAACAGCCCACTGAGAGGTCCCGAAAATCCTTTCAACGTGTGGCTTGTCGATCGAATGATAAGAACGCGCCGGTATGACCGTCATGCCCACTCCAAGTTGAGCGCCATAAACCGGACCATTTCGGGTTGCCCCGCCATTATCAGCCTCGAAACTCATGATGCCGACCGGCGGAGCCGGGTCCTTGATACAGCCATAGCGGATCTTCTCGCGAGTTTTGTCGCGCGTAGCCATCCTCATGAGGGCCTCCGTGTGATCGGCATCAGCGGATTTCGCGATGATCCAGGCCAACGGCAGGCGGGTCGCGACGTCGATCATGAGGTGGAGCCACAGGCGGCAGATTTCATTCTCTTCCAACTCGTGCGGCACCTTTTCAGGGTCAATGCGTTTTGCTCGCACGGTGCCGCCGGTGTCGGTAAACAGCGACAGATAGACTTGATCGACCTGACCTTTTTCGCCGTAATACTGGGCCCGAATATCGGAAGTGCCGGCCCCTATTCTATTCCGAGCGTACTGCCATCCATTTCGACCACCCACTTCGACGAATTTTTTTACGGCCTTCATCCGGGCCCGGATGGTCGTCTTCGATGGGAACTTGAAACCTGCCGCGATTTCTTTCGGAGGGACATGAAACGTGGCGTAGGCCAGTTTCAGAAGGGGCGCCAGTTTGACCTGGCGCGGATCCTTCCTAGAAGCCAAGACGTGGTCGATAAAGTTCTCCTTGAGGGGACTGAGACGCCGGCTGCGGTTCCCCTTCATATGTTCCCGTTCCATCAATACGATCGGCTTGTCGCCAAACTCGTGATACGTGGAATGATATTTTTTAAGGGTCCTCCCCTCAGGAACAAGGAACACAAGCTCGACCCGTCCTTTTCTGGTAGGGTCGGAAAATTTATGTGATCCGTGGATTTTCGAGGCCTTGAGCAGAAGTTTTTCCCGAAGGGGGCCTCCCGTATTTATGCTCCGCTGGGTGACCTTTTCCCCTTCAGCTTCCAGTGCGTCTATCGCAAGGACGATGGCGAGGCGGTACCGAATGTCGCGCTGTTGTTCGTGGGAAAGCTGCTCGAAGACCTCAAGGCCACCGGTGAACCGAAGGAGCGCATCGCGCTTTTCAATGTCTTTCGGTGCGACGACCTCGCAGTCCCGATCCTTGATCGCCTGATCAATGTGCTGAAAGGAGAATGACCGGCATTCGCCATCGTCCACCCCCTCGACGGCATAGGCGTTTTCCCCAACGCCCGTGACCAGCCAGTCGCACCCATCAAGAACGAGGCGCGATCCGTTAAGGACACGGTAGATGGGGACATAACTCATTCAGGCAGCCGCACGCGGGAGTGGATGCTGATGACCGAATACCAGTCAGCGGCGAGGTGGCCGCGACCGATCAAGCGCAGGGCGGCGTCGAACGCGCGCGGCGACGGAAGGCCCGAGTTCAGGATCAGATCTTTCAGCAACCAGTAGTTCGTCGTGCGTGCGGTCTCCTGAACCAGTTCGTCTGCCTCCCGGTCCGTCCTCTGACAGGCGTCGTAGGCCCGGAACAGGTTATCGCGGTACGGTCTGGTATATTGGTCACCGTTGACCACGATCGCGTCGTCCGCGAAGTCCGTAGGGATCGCGTTGAAGATGGCGTCGATCTCGGCCTTGGTTTTCGGTTTCGTCAGGCTGTGGCCGTTCCGGACGAAAACAGCCCGCCGGAACCCGTCCTCGAAGGTGACGCGCAAATCGAAGTGATGCTCGCGCGGCTTCTTCCGGCCGGGCCAAGGATAAAGGATCGGCGGAAGCTGGACCTCGATCCCGTAGACGGTGGGATCGAGCAGGATGTCGAGGGTCGCCGCCCATTCGGTCAGTGCCTCGAAGAGGTAGACCTTGGGAATTCCCCTCGTAGCCCGCGTCGCGAAGGTGGCGGCGACCCGGCGCGCGACGGTGCTACGCGTCAGGGGGTTCCGGTGACCGGAATAGGGCAGAACCCCGTGAATCTCGGGGATCTTCAGCGCCGGCTGTTTCCCAGTGGGACTGCGGCGTACTTCTTCCTCAAGGAAGATGGACATGACTCTCTCCCGTCCGGAAAGCTCCCCTTTCCGGATTCTTCTGCGTTTTTGTTTTGAGAGCCTGATGATCGCGCTTGTCTGGACCGTTGGTGGTCTCTATTTTGACAAGAGAACTGGGGCGATCAGGCCCCCGACTTCCCGGGCGCGCCATTGGCGCGCCCATTTTTCTGTCGTGGTAGTCCCGTTCTTTCGGCCTCCTATCTGGCGCTGATGTTCAACTCACTGGGTACCGTAAGACTCATGCCGACGGACTCGGCGGACCTAACTGGCCTTGATGGATGGAGTCAACACACGGAAATATAAGAGAAAAAACCCTGTTCAGTTTTTCGCATCCTCTGTGAAACCGGGCCGTTCCGATCCTCCTCAAAGTCAGTTCAGACCAGATCAAACTATTCCAGAAACAGCCCTCGCGGAACGGCCCCGCCGTTGATAGTTGGGGAGCGAGTGTATCGTTAACTCATCAACCGTTCTGCGTCTGGCCCGGGGTGGCGGGAGAGCCTATGCTGAGAGGCGGATCAACCTTGGGACAGGACCACGGATGCAGGACCGGTACGCTGGTGACGTTGGAGACTTCGTGAAACTGGGGCTCCTGCGCGCCATCGCCCCCGGGCGCACGCTCGGGGTGGCCTGGTACCGGTACCCGGATGAGGGCCACAACGGCGACGGTCGTCACACAGACTATCTTCGGGACCGGAACCAGAAGCTCGCGCAGCTTGACCCGGAACTGTTCGAACATCTGAGCGGCGTGGTCCGGACGGCGCGCTCGATCCGGTCCCTGCTTCCGATCCTTGGTGACGCGCGGTCCTCGGACGAGGCGCTGGACGTCGTGAAGGTACCGGTCCAGAGGCGCCGGTCATGGCGCGCATCTTGGTTCGACCGAGTGATGGGCGACCTGGACGGATGCGATCTGGTCTTCGCGGACCCGGATAACGGGCTGACCGATGACGATGATCGCCGGAAAGGGCGGGCGACCTTCGGGAAGTCGCTACCGATCTCTGAGGCGCTGCGGCTCAGCGAAGGCCGGGCCGCCGTGATCTACCACCACAACACCCGCCGGGCCGGCGGACACGATGCTGAGGTCGATCACTGGATGTCGGTCCTTGGCGCCCCGTGCCTCGCGGTGCGGGCACGAGCCTACAATTGTCGGACCTTCTTCATCGTGAACCCGGATCAGCGCATGGAGGACGATATCCGTCGTTTCTGTGACCGGTGGTCCATCCTGAAGGTTTCACTGCACACTTCACGGTAGACAGTCAGCGCGAAGTCCGGTTCGCTGTGTCTATTGGGTCGGTGCAACCGCCCCACGTTATCAGGCCCGGTATCCTGATGATGAATTTCAGATCAGGATTGTAGGCCTGTCGGGAGGAGAGGCATCCTACCCGCTCCATCAAGGTGAAGAAGGAGGAGCGCGCCCATGTCCGGTCCAGATGACCCCGCAGCGAACAAGGGACACCCTCTGACCGGACCGGATGATGGGAACCCGGCGTCTGATCCGCGCCCAGCCGTGCCAGACGATAATCGCTTTGCAGCGGCCTTCGTAGCCGCGCGCGGGACCGTTTCGCCTGAGCTTGACCTTAACGGCATGCTGGATGAACCGCTCATCACGGGTCAGGATGGTGATACGGGGTATCGGCGCGCGGGTTCCTAAGCGGACCGGTTTCACCGTCACACACCATAGAATCGAATCAGGATCCGCCCATCGGCAGTCTCGCTGCCACTTCGTCGACGCGCTGCTGCGGCTCGATCAGACCCCTCTTGGGACCGAGAGACGGGATGCGAAAAACATCTTCGGCCGGCGCGGAATGACCTGTAGGCGCTGAACAAACTGGGCCGTTCGTCTCTTGCGAAAAAAATGGTGTTTTTTCGTTTATCATCAATGCGTTGAGCGCCATCGAATCCATCTGGAAGATGATGTCTGTCTCGTGTATCCCAAGAGTGTACAGGAGAACAAAATGAGACCACGCCTCACCCCTGACGGACGCTGATCCGTCGTCTGACCGGCCCGGTCCCGGCCATTCGGTCCGGGCCCTGACGCCTCGATCAACTCATCACACCCCGCACAAACGAGAACGCGCATTTGCGCGACCGATATCCTTTACCCTCGAGGAGCCCACCATGACGAAACCACCGCCTAACCCACAAGACCCACCTCCCGGAGCCGACGTGATCGAGGGGCTGCCGCCCCTGCCGGGGTTGCACGAGGCCTTGGCCTACATCGCCAAGGGTAACCCGCCTGCGCCCGTCGTGAAGCTGGACCCGGGGCTCGAGGGCGACGATGACGACGATCTCGAGCTGGGTGCGCTGGATGAAGCGGATGATCCGGTTTCGGAGTTTCGGCCTGATCCCTCGGAGATGCTGATGGCCTTGATGATCCTCCGGATCTATGGGGCCGCGGCGTCCTGCGATCAGCCGCTCAGGCCGGAGCCCGGGCTTCTGTCGACGGTCATCATTTCCGGTCCGGAGGACCGCCGGCGCTTCGCCCAGATCCTGCCGGATCTGCCCATCGTCCGCCCGAAGGGCGCACAAGCGCCTGTCGTCGCCATCGAAGACGGCTCCACGGTCGACCGGTCGATCAAGGAACTCACCCACCGCGTCGAGGGGCTGGTCGAGCGGGGTAAGCCGGTGATCGTCGGGACGTCTCGGCCAGAACGCCTCCCGGCGGAGCTGCTCGCGCTCGAGTCCGTGCGGGTCATTCTGCCGCCCGTGGACCGGCGGATGCTGGGGGCCTTGCTGGAGGTGCTGCACCCGACCCAGCAGATTCTGATTCCCATGGACGATGCGGATCTGGCGCTGGTGCCGGCGATCCACCTTGCGCCCGTCTTCGCGGCGGAAACCGCCGATCAAGCAGCGGACCGCCTGCGCCGCATCGCGGTCAAGCGCCCAGCGGTTTCCGCCGGCCCGACGCTGGACGACGTGCACGGCCAGCCGGAAGCCGTCGCCGCGCTCCGCCAGGTCGTGCGCGATCTTCAGGAGTGGCGCGCAGGCCGACTTGAATGGAGCGAGGTGACAAAATCGTTCCTGCTGGTGGGACCACCCGGGACCGGAAAAACGATGCTCGCACAAGCCCTTGCGGGAAGTTCCGGGATCACTTTTGTCAAGACGAGTTACTCTGACTGCCAAAAAATGGGACATCAAGGTGATTTTTTGCGCGAGCTGAACGCCTCCGCGGATCGCGCGCAAGCTGGCGCGCCGGCGGAGTGGTTCGTGGATGAGATCGACTCTTTTCATCATCGTGGTCAGTCGACAACCGGGTACATGGTGGGGGTCGTGAACGGATTCCTGACGACCTTGGACCGGCTCTCTGCCACTGAAGGTGTCATCCTTGTCGCCGCTACAAACGATGTCGCCCGGATCGATCCCGCGGTGATCCGGGCCGGGCGCTTCGACAAGCATATCCGGGTCAATCCGCCGGACCGAGGCGGCGTGCGGACATTCCTCTCGTCCGCCCTCGTGGGGATGATGACGGAGGATCATCTGGATCGCCTCGCGGACCAGATGATGGGGCGGACGGGGGCAGAACTCACCGCGCTTGTCCGGGATGCGCGGACCCGGGCGCGTGCCGAGGGGAAGCCTTTCTCTGCTGACCACGTCCAGGCGGCCGCCGATGCCGTCCAGCCCCCGCTCGACCCCGATCTGATGTGGCGGGTCTGCCTCCATGAGGCCGGGCACCTTGTCGCCGGCGCCGTTTTTGGGCTCCCGGCCGCCACCTCCGCGCGCGTGACCCCGACCGGCGGAGAGGTCTTGCGACCAGGTAAGCCGAGCCACACGCGCGAGAGCATACGGGCATACCAGTGCGCCGTCCTTGCCGGCCGGGCCGCCGAGGAGGTTCTGCTGGGCGACATCTCCTCCGGCGGCGGAACCGGGGCTACAAGCGACCTGGCGCAAGCGACCCGGCTCGCGATGGAGGCGGAATTCGTGTTGGGCTTCGGCCCGACGCTGACCTGGGTGCCGCTCGAAACGCCCTATTTCTTGCTCCCGGAGGCGCTGCGCCAGCGGATCGAAGCCTCTCTTCAGGTGGCGCAGACCGAGGCGCGGGCCGCGATGGACCGGCACCGTACCGCCGTCGAGCGGGTCGCCGGGGCCCTGTCCGAGCGGAGGGAACTGGACGCGGGCCTGATCGCCGATCTCCTGTCCGATATCGTTCAGGAGCCGGTCCGTGCCGAAGGCCTCACGTCGGCGGGGGTGGAGTGATGATCCCGGGCCGCGGGGGTGCGCCCCCTGCGGTCCGGCTGGCGTGTCGTACCGGTGTCGGAGCAGGACCCCATGAAGATCAAGATACGCCCGAGGCTGAACGCTGAAATGGTCGACGCCGCCCGCCGCTTGGGGCTCGATCTGTCCCTGATCGTGGAGGAAGCCCTGGTCCGGGAAATCGAGGCGGAACGCCGCCGGCATCAGGTGGACCAGGACCGCGAAGGCGGTGCCGGGACCGGGTCCAGCACCACCGAGACGTAAAAGAACGGGTGCCGGTTCACGCCGCGCACCCTCCCGGATACCGACGACCAGACCCGGTTCGACCACTCACGCGACGTGACGCGACCGGGATTTTCCATTACACTTCAACTAGGAGATCATCTTGTCAGACCTGTTCAAAATCCGAGCCGCAGCGAAAGCCCGCTCCCGCGAAAGGGACGAGGAGCGGCTGCGTCGGGGCGAGGTTACCCCGTCCCAGCTCCAGCAGGAGAATCTGGTGTTCCGTGGCTTCCGAAAGGGCGAGATCGGCCTGCCGGCGAAATACATGAAGAAGATCAAGAAGCGGTCCGAGGACAAGGACGAGACGTAGGCGCTGGTCGAATGCGCGGCCGTGAATAGCCGACGGTCTCATCCAGAAAGTAGCCCACTGTCAAAACAGGAGGCTTTGGCGCGTACCCGCGATTAAGGCCCCTACTTGTTTTCCGATCATCTTTGAAACAAGCTTTAACTTCATATGGCGGAAAGGGTGGGGAGTGACAGGGTACAATCACTATCCGTGGTGTTCTTGCGGCTGGTGCACCGGCGGTGGCGGTGGGCGCTTCCAGTTCTCAGCGGTCGATTCTGCTAGAAACCGGCTCAAGTCCCATAGTGTAAGCGGTTTCACGTCCTGTTTCGTCAACCCAAACGCACGCTGCCCGGTTTGCGGGCAGTCCGTTTTCTTCTACGCGAACAGTTATGGAAGTCGTGTTTATTTCAACGAACTGGGCCCCCCGTGGCCCAAACATGAGTGTACCGATAACACTCAACCTTCCAGCTCAGGTCGTTTTACAGGGCCAACGCGGCGGTCAACCAGCCAGATACACGAGATTATAGAAGCAGATCGGGGCGCAGGTACATTCTTTGTAAGCTCACGAGATCATAAATACTCAGAATGGACCTTACATATCGTCGTTGAGGCGGTATTTGAAAAAGGTAGGCTATGGATAGCTACGGAAAGCGTATCTTCGCTCGAAATAACCAGATCGAACTTTTCAATATATTCAAAAGAAAAGGTTCTCGATGAAGGTGATTTGCTCAGCGCGCGTGGAGATGTCTTTTCGTTTGTTCGACGCGACACTTTAGAGCATATAGAAGTCGTCGACGGTCAGGTCGTAGAAAAGATCGCGGAACAGGACGAAGTAGAACCCGATCCTAACGAAATCCCAAATAGCAAATACGAGCTTCGAGATTCCGAACGACATCACTTCCAAAGTGCGACACTATCCCTGAAAGAGCTTGTCGCTCAATACAGGGACATCCTATTCTCTCTCGCAAGTCGTAACATTGTCGGACCAAAGCTCGTCTCGCATTATTTGAATGCATCTAGCAGAAGAACAGCCAGCGGAGCGTCATGGACACCCCGACTAGCATTTTTTTTGATCGCACTGACCGAGGCGCCCACCGAAAAATCACCAATCGTCCGGCCACGGCGGCAGAGATCACAAAATCAGCCGTCTCGCTCTCCTTCAACAAGTCCTCAAAAATCTAAAAAAACTAAGAAACCTCGGGAAGCGAGAAGCACCCCGAATGTGCAGAGGGTACTACCTGTCCCGGTCGACCCGGTCCCAGTTGCAGATCTTCCGAAGCTTCAACAGGATCTTGATAAATTTGACGCGCTGATGCTTCGGCTTCAGCAAGAGAGGGAATATGCGTGGTTTTCGGAGAAAAAGAGACAAGCGATAACGCAACAATTCCACAGTGTGAAAAAAAAGCGTGACCAGCTCTGGCAGAACATCGAACGTCTAAAAAGAATGTGAAGTGTGATCTCTGATTCTCTAGCGCCAGCTGATCGAATAGAGCCCAGAGCAGGGCGGATACGATCGCCTTACTTTGCCGCCCATAGAACGGCGTACCAATCTTCGGGCGCCAAATTTGGTTCTCGGGACACCGGGAGCTCTTCGGTGCAGATACAGGCCCGCAACAGGTTCCCGGGTTGACGCAAGTCCTTCACGAGGGCCGTTTTTAGGCGATGGGCCGCGACATAGGAAATCTCGTACCGGTGGGCGAGCCCATGCCCGGTCAGATTTTCCTCTTCCAGCCCCTTCGCGTAGGCGGTGATGACATCGCTGGCGGCGATGAACCATGTCCTGAGATCGAGCCGTGACCGGTGCATGGTCGTTCCCGCCGTCACCGAAAACTGCGTCCGGCATTGGCGGCACTGGTACAGCGACCGTGATTCAATCAGCCCGATATTTCGGTCGCCACAGGAGGGACATGTCACCCCTGACGGCCAGCGCACATCCGCCAAGCGCCGCTGACAGGACGCCGTATCCGGGAAGGCCTGCCGGACGCCACCGATGGGGAGCGTGCGATAAATTTCCATCCAGTCTATGCGCGCCTCGACGTCAAAAACGCGTTCTTTCCGGCGCTTTCGGCTCACCGGACCTCATCCCAGGCTGTGGGTCTGATCGCTGATCAGCCTGGTCGGCGTACCGGACCACGACACCCGCAGCGCCTTCTTCGCCCGGGTCGCCGCGACATGCAGGAGGGACCGGTACTGCATGACGATGTCCTCCCTGTCGGCCGGGTCGACGGCGGCGCGGAGCGCCCCTTGCGGCGGGAAGGCGGCCTCGGACAGGAACGGGATCGCCACGGCGAAAAACTCGAGCCCCTTCGCGCGATGCATGGTCGTGATCCGCACCCCGGGGATGGACCGGTCATCAGCGCCGGACTGGAGCATCACCGTCTCGATATCGGCCGCGCGGAGCGTCGCCTGAACCCGGTCCGCGTCGGCGCGACGCGCGCACAGGACCCCGATGTCGGAGAGGCGGATCTGGTCGGGCGGCAGGGCCCGGACCCAGGCCACCAGCCCGTCCAGCTCCTCCGCCTCTGTCCGGCACCCGACCAGCTCCGGGGTGGCCCCCCGCATGAGGCTGACATAACCGCGCAGGGTATCGGTCCCCTCATCAAGATCGTCAACGCTGACCCCCTCGAGAACCGAGACAGCCCAGGCCCGGATCTCCTGCGTCGTCCGGTAGTTCAGGCGGAGCCGTTTCGAGCGGCCGCGCACGTTGATCCCGCAGCCCGACATGCTGGCGCGGCGCCCGTAAATCCTCTGGTGCGCATCGCCCACGATGAAGAGGGAGTTCCGGTCGCCAGCCGGGGTCTCCGGAACGATCGCACGGATCAGCCGGAACGCCTGTTCGCCCATATCCTGCGCCTCGTCGACGATCACCGCCGCATAGGGCAGGTTCGGCGCCTCCGCCGTCAGGATCTCGGTCGCCTCGCGGTAAGCGTCGTCAGGCTCCGCCAGCCCTTCGCTGATCAGCCGGGCCCGGTAATCGGCGAAGATGTCCCACAACGCTGCCCGTTTCTTGCGGTCGAGCGGTGTGCCCCGGCCGGCCCGGGACGTCTTCAGGTACCCCTTCTGATCGGTCAGACCCTTCGCCTGGACGATTTGCGCCCATTCGGCGCGAACGAACGGCTCGGACAGGCCCTCGGGCAGCTCGTGATCATCGAAGACCTCCTTCCAGACCTGATCCAGCCGGTCCCTCGCTTCCCCGAAGAAGGCGACCTCTCGCGCGAAGCTCTTGCGCTTGAGGAACTGGGACACCCAGCGGTCCAGGTTGATCACCTCGATCCGCGGCGGGCGGGCGTCCAGATGGTCAGGGCACAGGGTCCGGAGGTTCGCCTCGATGTCATGCGCGAGGCTGGTCGTGAAGGTGGTCAGAAGGACCCGCTGGCCGGATCGGGTCGGATCGTTTTTGATCTGGTCTGCGAGGTGCTTGGCCCGGTGCATCGCGACGACGGTCTTGCCGGTACCGGCCCCGCCGCGGACCAGGACCGGCCCGTTATAGTCCCGGTAGGCGATCTTGCGCTGTTCGGGGTGCAGAAACACGCGCCAGCCCTCAAGCCCCTCCTCGAAAACGCGGCGCAGCTCCGCCTCGCTTTCCGGGATGAAGATGGTCTGGCGGCTCTGCTCGGTCTCGATCAACTTCCCGAAGGTCAACTCTACGGCGGGCTGCGGCGGTTCCGCGTCCGGCTCCGCGCCGACCCCGGTCAAGGACTGTATTTCCTCATCCGCATAACCGGCCGCGACCGCGTAAAGGATCTGATAAGTGAGCGGGTCGAACCGGTCCTCCGCGTCCTCCAGCGCCTCGATCGTGGGAATCTGGCGGACGGCCGTCAGCTCCTCCTCCGGCACTCCGAGGGCGCGCAGCCGTGCATCTGTAACCTCATCGAAGAGGCGAGGAGCGGACGTGTCCGGCGTCGCCACCGGTTCGATAACCGCGTCCACCTCCTCGATCACCCGAATTCGGTTCGTTTCCGGGTCGAGCTTGACCCGGCGCCCTGCCGCCCAGCGGTAGGCTTTGTCATGTTCGTTGACGTGCACGAACATGATGTCGCGGCCGACCTCGAAGGCGATGGCCCGGTACCCTTGGTCGACCCGCAAGGACTTGATCGAGCTGTCCCTCGATCCTTCCACCGTTTCCAAGTTCAGCCCATTCGCGGAAGGGTCCGACATATATTTCGTCATCAGGTCCATGAACCGGAGCGCGACCCGGTCCGGCAGTTTCCGCAGGCTCTTCATGCAGCCGATGTCGTAGGAGACCCGCTTGTTCATTGTGTCTGTCATGTCCGTGCCTCCTGAAGGGCCGTGATAATTCGCGAGACCGTCTCCCCGATCTGATCGGTTTCCGGATCAAACGGGATCAGCGCCCAGCCGACCCCCTCATGGGATGTCTCGGCAACCGCGACGCGGGTATCCGACCATCCGAATTCCATCGCGCCCACCACGCGTCCGCCCGCAACCAGATCGTCCCCGAAGTGGTCCGGCCCGGGCGCCTCGGCCGCGATCAGTGCGTCAATCAACGGGTGGAACGCGTCGTCGCACAGCGCCCGCGCCTCTTCCCATGCGGCCAACCCGGGGCCCTGATCCCCCTGGTCAACGGGTTCCACCATGTCGGGTGGGGCCAACGTGTCCAGCCCGTCGAACTCGACATGAAGACCACGCACGCCCTGGAACAGGTTCACGATCCGCCAGAGCCCGCGCCAGGCCTCCGTGTAGAGGGTTTTCGCGGCCGGAACCTCGCCCGGATCGGGCAGGACCGAACGCAGGAGAAGCCGAAGGTCGCGATCCGATTGAGTCCATTCGGTGGGCGAGATCTTTTCACAGGCCAAATAGAGATCGAGCGCCCCGACCCCGACCTGTTCCACCGCCTGCGTACCGGAGAGAAACAGGCGCCCCGCCTCTGAAAGGGCCGCCTGCCGGGGAAGCTGGTCGATGGGGCGACCGCCCTTCACGAGGCCCCGGATCAGGACGGAGCGGATCACCGTATCCCCGTCCGCATCCCCGTCCGCATCCCCGTCCAGAAGGCGCCTCATTGCATCGAGCGTGCTGATGGTCTGAAGCGTCCGGACCGCTTCTGCATGTGGGGCGAGCAGCGGATGCGCCAGCGCACGCCCAAGGGGCCCGGTCATCTGCGCCCCGAGGGCGGTTTCAGAGAGCGGGTTCAGGTAGCCCTTGTCCTCCGGGTCAAGGTCGCGCCAGGACAGGGTCCAGACCCGCACCTGCCCGGACCGGATCATCAACATCCGGTCCAACAGGTCCTGGGCGACCGTACCCGCGTGATACTCGATCCCGTCCATTTCGATGACGATCGGCAGGCCGCCGCTGCGGCCAACCGGGGTCAGAAGGAAGTCGACACGCTTGCGGGGCAGGCCCCGGAACCGCGCGTCAATCTGCACCTGAGGCTCGATCGTCCAGAGGCGCGGCGCGTCCGGACGCCCCGCGCGTAGCACGAACCCACGCCGTCCGCCCGGCAGCACCTGCGGGGTCAGCGCCCCATCTCCGTAAAAGCCGGAGAGGGCTCGCAGAAGCCGCTTCTCCAGCACGCTCTCGACCAGCGCGCCCCGAATTGACGCGTCGATCCCGGTCTCGGTCTGGGTCAGGCTGTCCCATTTCTGGAGGATAGCCTCCATCATCTGTCGCGCCCGGTCCCGATCCGGCTCGCCGGGACCGAACTGTGACCTGTAGGGCTTCACGCAGCGGAAGCACCCGTTCCGGTCCGGCTCCTGGTTGCAGGGGCAGTCCCGCAGCGCCTCCGCCGCGCGGCTGACAACCTCACGCATCGTGCTCGGGTGTTCCGCGATCTGACGCAGATAGCCTGATCCGCCCGGCACGGAATCGTAGAGGTAAAGGCTGCGAACCGTGGTCATTCCGTTCAGCTGCGCCTGGAAGATGGTGGACCGGATATGGTCCACCTTCCCCGCGAAGTGACGCCGCATCCCGAGGTTGATCGCCGCGACGAAGCTCTTCAGATCATCATCATCCGCGTCCCCGACCACCGGGATCACGATCCGGATCGCCTCGGTGTTGAACTTGCGCATCAGGAACACGCCGGTTTCCCACTGCTCGCGAAGCAGGTCCTCATCCCGCATGACAAGACAGTTCGGCGGGTGGGTTCCTCGATCGTCCTCGCCGCGTGGGGGACCCTGAAGCGACCCGCAGTGACGACAGATCCGGAACGGCTGTGCGGGCCGACGCTCTCCCGCGATCCGCGGCCCGGGGAGGGTGGACTTCGTCCCGAAGTTGAAGTCCCGGAACGTGCAGCTGGGCAGGAATTCAAAACCGAACGGGGCGCCGTTTTCCCGGCTGGTGAACCAGGAGGCGGCGATGTCTTCCGGCCCATGGAAGGGCATGAGAACCCGGTCGAACTGACGCTGGTCCCGCTGATCCCCGTCCCGGATCGCCGCCTTTTCCTCGCTGTCGATCGCGATGACAGACTTGAGCTGCACCACGTCATGCGCGGAGCCGCTATCCGACCACATCTCGTCCCCGCATTGCGGGCAGGTGCGGGTCTCGGCCCCCTCGATCCGGTGCGCGACATGCGAACAGGCTGGGCAGAAGGTCCAGCCGGCCAGATCTTCCTTGCCGATCTCGATCCGGTCGATCTGCACCTGGCGCCCGTTGGCGTAGAAGAACTGGCCCGGCGCGAATTCCGACAGGGCGGAGCTGGCGGGCCGGGAGTATTCGACGTGCAGAAGCCCGTCCTCGTCCCGTGCTGTCGCGCCATCGTTGCGCCGCGACAGGATCGAGGTCAGTTTCACCCCTTCTTCGGGGAAGGCGTAGTTCGGCAAGATTCCCTTGTCGGTCAGAAACTTGATCACCGGCACATCGTCGATCCCGCTTCGGATCAGACGGTTGATCTCGGTCCGGTCCCGGGTCAGGTCCTGTTCACGACGCTCATATTCTTCATCGGTCAGCTCGGCCCGGCGCTTCTTGAGCCGACCAAGTTCCTTGGTCGCTTCCTCGCGCTTTTCCACCAGCCGGGCCCGTTCGGTGGCAGCCCCGTCAAAGGCCTCCCCGACGCGCCAGCCGATCGATTTCGGGTCCGTTCCGGTCAGGTAAGATCGGATCCTGTCGGCCAGATCTGTCCGGTCCTGCACCTCTTGCGGCAGGCCAGAGAGGAACCGGTCTGCCAGTTCCGGCCCGGTTTCGCGAACCAGTTCAAGCCATTCGACCGGGAACCCTTCGGTCGCGCCGGAGGCCCGGCGCTTCAGCACGTCCCGGACCTTCCCGTAATCCCCGCTTTCTTTTGAGGCCGCGACATAGGCGTCGAGGGTGTAGGCGGTCACCTGGCGCAGAAGCACCTCTTCGGCTGCGAGGAACACGCCTGGCGGTCGGACCTGGCCTGCCAGCATCGGGGTTGGGTCTTCCCAGAACTGGAGGTCATGGGCACGCGCATTCGCCAGCACCATGTTCAGCGCGTTTCCGTCGCGCCGCCCGCTCCGCCCCATTCGCTGAACGTAATTCGCCTCTTCCGGGGGGACAGAGCTCAGAAGGAGGGTGGACAGGTCGCCGATGTCGATCCCCATCTCGAGGGTCGGAGTGGCCGAGATCAGGTTCGGGGCCCAGCGGGTTTCGCTCTTGATGAACCCGGTCTCGATCCGCAGCCGCTCATCCGTTTCGAGGATGCCGGTATGTTCTCGCGCCACCACCCGGTGGTTTCGGTCCGACCGGAGGGCGCGGCGCAGGGCGGGTCGGTCAGCCTGCTCGACCGCGGCCAGGTGCCCGTCACAGCCGATCCGCGTGCAGGGGGAGCCGATGAGGACAGCCGCGTTCTCCGAAAGCCCGGTCTCGCGCCGACCGCACAAATCGCAGCACAGCCCGATCGTGGCGGTGGATACGGTGACCCGTTCCGGCACGAGAAGCCAGGCATGCCGGTTCTGCCCCTCCGGGCCGTTGACGCGCCGGACGATGTCGTCGGCCTCAAGTCGGCGCAGGAGGAGCGGAAAGATCGCGTCAGGGTCCGCGCCGTAGCGCAGGTCGGACGGTCCGATCAGCCGGAACAGCCAGTCCCGGTACCAGCTCGCGGGGCCGGTCCGGGTGATCTTCTCAAACCCGGTCGGGGCGGCGCCGAGGGTCACCGGAATCGGCGCGAGGCCCCGCCGGCTGTCCGGGCTTGGCAGGGAACCGGTCTTCCCCACGCCCACCTGGATGGCGGCCGCGTACCAGTTCAGCCCGTAGTTCCCTTTCCCGTTCGCGATCGCGCTCTCGAGATAGGGGTGCGCCACGGACCCCTGCCGCCGCATCCGCTGCGTCACCCCGGCGAGGAGCCGGGTCAGAAGGGCCGGGTCGAACTCCGGCGCGCCCGGCAGATCGTTTCGCAGCTCCCGTGCCAGCCGCTCCGCGGACAGGCGCAGCAGATCCGTGGGCACGTCCGCCGCCGCCATGCCGTTCAGCTCAAGCGTGTGGTTGAAATGCGCCCGGTAGCTCAGGTCGACGAAGTACTCCCAGCCGAGCCTGATCCGGATATGGTCGAGAAACACCGGGTCGGTGATGGTGGTCCCGCTTTCGACCAGCTCCCGGTAGCGCCGCCGCCAGGTCAACTCCTTCGGGATGAACAGCGCTGTGAACCCGTCCGGGCCGAGGTCGTTCAACTGGGCGCGCGGGACGTCCTCGATCACCTCTTTCAGGGTCATCGCGCCCGTTTCCGCGGACCGAAGTGCCCCGTAGAGTGCCTTCTGGTAGACCGACAGTGCGTTCCGGGTTTCGGCCACCGCCGCCCGGTGCGCTGCGTCCTGAACCGAGTCCGAGAACATCAGGAAGCGGGGTTTCGCCTCGGGGTGCTCTTCGTTCTGTTCGGATGTGTAAAGGGTACCTGTGATGCCGGTCGTCAAGCGCGCCGCCCGCATCCCGAAGAGGAGAAGCCCGCGCGCCTGCCCGCAGGCGGGACAGGTCCGGTCGATCCGTCCGTTCGCGTCGGTCGGGTTGTACAACCAGACCGGCGAGGCCGGTCCCGGGCCGAGATCCTTGTGATCGGCCGGGGTGAACTCGACCGTTTCCGCGTTCAGGACCCCCTTCACGATCTGACCACCGGCGCCGCTGGCCGGGACCATCCGGTCGATCGACTCGTGATAAATAAGCCGGATCCGATCCGCCCCGTTCTCGTCGAAGAACTCCTGGTAGAGCTGCTCCAGGTCCGCATGAAGCGACTTCGACCGGGCGTCCTGCCGTCCGAGATGCGCGGTCGCCCCGCACCGGTTGCAGTTCACGACCGGAAGGGCCCGGCGAAGCTGGTCCCTTTCCAGGTCCATCTCGTGGAACAGGTCAATCTGTGAACGAACCCCGCCCGCTTCGAGCCGTGGCAGGGTTGTCACCATCCGGGCCATTTCCCGGATCCAGAGCTGGAGCCGGACGTTGAAAAGGGGGCGCGGGCTCTCGGCCGATCCGGACCGGGCCCAGGCGACCAGCCCTACGACCAGCTCGGCGAGCGCAGTCAGGTCTGCTTCGGGCCAGTCACGAAGGACCCGGACTTGTCCCAGCCCGGCCGCGATCGCCTCAAGCGAAGCGGGCCCCTTGTGCTCGGCGATGATCTTCAGGGTCCGCTGACACAGGTGATGCTGGACGAGCCGGTCCCCGAGTGCGATCCGCCAAGCCGGGTCCGCCGGGTCCCCTGTGTCCAGAAATGCGAGGTCTGGGTCGGTCCGATCCGGGAAAAGGCACGCAGCGAGCCGTCGCGCGGCTCCCGACTGGTCCATCTCAGCCGCCTCGCCTAAGGCCCCGTGGATCTCGGAGGGGTCCGGCCGGTCCAGATACTCCGCGTCACCGAACACCTCGTTGGGGGATTTCCGGGTCTCCCGGACCACCGCACCCGCATCGAACGGTTCGCCGAAAATGGTCTCGGCGTACTTGCGCAGGTCCGTCGCCGCATCTTCGCCGGAGCCGAGCGTGGCCGAAGACCCCACGCAGATCAGGTGTCCTTCCGGGGTGTTAAGCCGGTACTTCAGGCGGCGCAGCAGCAGGGCGAGGTCCGCCCCCTGCGCCCCGTCGAAGGTGTGCATCTCGTCGACCACCAGAAACCGGAGCGTCTCCGGGTCGTTCTGCGCCCAGAGCGGCTTGTCCCGGCCGCGCAGCAGCAGGTAATCCAACATCTTGTAGTTCGTGAGCAGGATGTCAGGCGGGTTTTTTCGCATCGTCTCGCGATGCGTGATCACGCTGTCCTCGGTCACCTCATGCGCCGGGTTCTGCGGTTCCGCGTCCGCATAGATCCCGGCCCGCACCCCCTCCAGCGACGGGATCCGGGTTAGCGCATCCGCGATCCGGCGCGCCTGGTCGGTCGCCAGCGCGTTCATCGGGTAGATCAGGATCGCCTTGATCCCGGGCTTCCCCTTGTGCCTCCGACAGTGGTCCAGAATCGGCCACAGATAGGATTCCGTCTTCCCCGACCCGGTCCCGGTCGCGACCAGCGTCGAGCGCATCGCCGTCCCGCTCAGCCGGGCGAAGGCGTCCGTCTGATGCTGGTAGGGCGCGAATTTCAGCGGCACCTCCGGGAAGGGCTGCGCCCATGTCCCCTCCTTCGCCCCGTCGATCTGCCGGAACGGCATATCGACCGAGATCCACGGCCCCTTCAGGAAGTTTCCGGGCTCGGCGATGAACCGGTCCACCATCCCCTCAAAGGCGGGGCTGGTGCTGTTCAGCGTCGTGTGGACCAGTTCGCGCAGGCTGTCCTGCACATGACGGGCGAGGAGGATCGGGTTCATCTCAGGCGGCCTCTTCGGATTTCAACCGCTCGAAATGGGCCCAGGCGCGGCGGTAGTCCTCGATCCGGTCGCATTGGGTGAACGGGCCGACGAAGTGGCGGGTGACGGTGCGGGGGCCGCCGGGCATCGTGTCGTCGATGGCGGTGCATATCAGTTCCGCCGGATTGTCGGCGAGGATCTTCTCCCAAGCTGCGCGACCGGGGCTTTTGCCGCGGTCGTCCAGCCAGCCGACGCCGGGCAGGCCTTTGGAGCAGGTCCAGACGATCCGGCCGTTCTGGTCGAACCAAGTTCCGCTCTCATACTGTTGTAGGATCGGGAAATAGATACGGTAGACCTCAAGGAGTTGTTCAAGGGTCAAGCCGAGCGCTTGCGCAACCAGAACGTCAATCTCGACCAGCGCCAGGCGGCGGGCGAATTCGGTTCGGAGCCCTGCGCTCCGATCCCAAGTGGCGGGGCCCTCTACGGGGCCCTCGAGGCGCAAGCGAGGATCAGGAGACGACCACGGAAGAACGGCAAGCGTCGCAGAGGAGCGGTTCCATAGTTCGGCGTATTGTGATGTTAGACAAGAAAGTCGCAAAGATCGGTGCTGCGCTGTCTGTCCAACTTCTACCCAGGGGAAACGCGCCATATGGGAGTCCCTAACATCTGAAGTTCCCGACGCCTTGATTAGAAAGTCATAAGGAAGGGAGCATGCAAATGTGCATAAGTTCAGGCGGTCCTCATCCCGTTCGGTCGCGACACTTTCTATTCCATCAACATGAGCCACGCCTGGTGGGATAAGCGCCGGAATCAAGCTGCGCTCACCGTTCAGGGCGATCATTCGCCGCAAGGCGACGCGGTAGAAATCCGCATGGCTCCTCGTAGGGTCCCAGCGGCACCGCGTCATGCGGTTTTTGTACTCAGCAAGACCGACCGCAGGACCATAATTGGTGCGCGGAAGGTAATCTGCCGGTGCCGCTGCCAGGTCGATCACGTCATAATCGGCCTTTGTTCGGTTTATTGATCTGGGCGTTTTGTAGAGCGGATTTCCAACATGAATTAGCGGCCCCTGAAGGATCATTTGATCCGCTGGTCGAAAGGTCGTTTCCCTCCGGATTGTCCCATCTTTTTGAGATGCTGTTTCGTTCCAGTGCGGCGACTGCTGCCACAGCGGCACTTCCACTGTACGCGCGCCTGTCGTCGTGCTGACTGCGCGCTCAATCTTCGGGATCGCCGCGTCCAGTTTCGGGAACCGAGCCATCTGGCGGAATACGTCGAGGGTCCGGGCGGAATAGGGCTGAATGAAACGAGCCTCCTCTACCGGAACCGTCTCCTCTTCTGAAAGAGCATGAATTACTGAAAGTGCACCTTGATCGATGTAAATGACGCGATCACGGTGGCCCCGTGTATCCCATTTCCCGTCCACGTCCTTGATGTCCGGAATCTCTCCAACACCATCGTGCGCGTACGACTCATCGACCTGTTGGGCCAAGAAGGCGGTTGTGAATTGCTCGAAAGCCGGGACCGCGTCGCTCCCACGGTAGATGTTCTGGCTGAACCGCATATAGTGGGCGGCGTCCGCGAAGTTCTTCGACTTGATCGTGTTGATGTATCCGAAATGCTTTACGATCCGCGCATACCAGTGCCGCCGGAACGTCCCCGACTTGGGGTCTCCCAGATGCCCGTCCTGATGGATCAACGCCGCATACCCTTGCGGCGCGACCAGCCGGAACGACAGGTCAATGAAGCACCTGTAGAGGTTGTTCGAGCCCCCCCCGGCGAAGGGGTTCATCACTTCGGACGAGGTCACCTCCATCGCCCCCCGGGTCGACACGAAATCCTGAAGGAAGGCTTCGACCGCCGGAACCAGCCGCCCCTCGCGCCGCACGGGCGGCGCCTTCGGCAGCGCCTCGGGCAGGACCTTCTTCGCGTCCGAGGCCGACAGCCCCGCATGAAGCGGGTCGATATCCGCCAGCACCAGCCCCTCGTTCCACGAGGGCTTGGCCCAGGGCGGGTTCCCGACGATCACGTCAAACCCGCCGCGCGTCTTCATCACATCCGCGAAGATCAGGTCGAAATGCACGAAGCGCTCGCGCTCGGCCACCTCGACCGCCGTCTTCAGCCAGTCGAAATTCTCGATCAGCGCCTCGACGTTCGTTTCCCGGAACAGCCCGTCCTGCCGCTTGGTGGCGGCCTTGAACAGGTCCCGCGCGGGGGCGTCGGGTTCCAACAGATCGAGGAAGTCCGGGGCCGGATCGGCGAACTCCGCCACGCTGGGGGCGGCCAGCGATCCGTCGGCGGTGAACCCGCCCTCAAGGATCATCGCCATCCCCTGAAGGAACTCCGCCCGGCCGGGCAGCAGGTCCGCCTTGTCCAGCGGCCAGAGCCAGAGGGCGCACCACGCGTCCATCGCGGTCTTCAGCCGCTTGTAGGGGAGCGTGTTCGTCGCGTGGTCGGCCCCGGTCAGGTGGGCGTTCAGGCGGGCCTTCTCGTGGAAGTTCAGCCGCTTGTTCCCGGGCATGACCTTGCCGGGCCAGAGCGTGATCTCGTCATTCGCGGCGGCGCGGGTCTTGGCGAGGTCCTCGGCGACCTGATCGAACAGCGCCTCGGCGACGCGGCTGAGCTTCTGGACCAGCTTGATCTCGTGGGGTTCGAGCTTCTTGAAGAAGCCGTCCTTGCGCCACGCCTTGATCTGGTCCTGCGCGGATTTCGCGAACGGGGCGATCGACTTGTCCTTGTCGAAGTTCGCCATGTCCTTGGCGGGCAGGAGCCACTGCCAGACGTGACCGTCCGGCAGGCGTTTGCGCCAGCCGATCTCATCGGGTTTCCCGTTGAACCAGAGGTCGCCCTGCGCCTTGGCGCTGAGAAGCGCGGGGGCGTAGGCGGCCCGGCGCGCGCCGATCAGGGAGTTTCCGGCGTGAAGCTGGTCTCCGAACCAGGGCGAGAACTCGCTCCCGTGCAGGCTGTTCAGCCAGAGCGAGATCGCCCCCAGTTCGACAGCGATCGGGTTGAGGTCGACCCCGAAGCAGTTGCGGTCCGCGATATAGGCCCGGACCCGCTGCTTCTCGAGGACGATATCCTCCTGCGGGATGGTTCGGCCCATCTCCTTCTGCTTCCGCTCCAGGTAGAGGTCGGCGAGCTGGTTCGTGGTTTCCACGAGGAAGGCGGCGGAGCCCATTGCGGGTTCGAGGATCTTCAGGTCCAGCAGCTGGTCGGCGGTCAGATCCCGGCACCGCTCCATCAGCGCGTGCTTGACCAGCAGCCGGGCGAGTGGTTCGGGCGTGTAGTAGGAGGCGGATTTTTCCCGGTCCCTGCCAGCTAGCCGGTAGATGAAGGTCCCCTTTTCGTAGACGAGCGCCTCGGAACCGTTGAAGACGATCTCATCGGGGGCGAACTCGTTGATCCGGGAGCGGGGGACGAACCAGCTGGGCGCCAACTTGTCCACCTTGTCACGGCGGAACGCGTCCTCTTGTTCGGCCTCTTCCTCACCGAACAGGTCCTCCGCGGCGTCCTCATCCGGTTCGGGCGCTTCCGTCTCCTCCCCGTCCTCGGCCGCGTCATTTGACCGGCCCTTGCGGGGTTTCAGCTCGATGAGGTCGGTCTTGGCGACCACCCCGGTGAACGAAATCAGGGTCTCGTAGACCGCGCCCAGCTGGCCGATCCCGAGCTTGGCGTAGGATATCCGGCCCGTGCTCTTTCCGGTGGATCGGAGCGACAGCAGCCGGATCACCCGCTGAACCGCCTCGTTCCGCAGCCGCAGCCCGTTCAGGAGCGGCGTGCTCTCCGGGTCGAGCAGGGACACCTTGACGGCCGGCAGGCGAAGGCCGGTCCCTCGTTCCTCATCGGCGAGGTCGAGGCCGGTGTAGAGAAGATCAAGCGTCCGCTGGAGGCTTTCCCAGAGGAAGGTGCCCTCCCGGTCCGCCGTGGTCCGGAGCGGGACGGATTCCAGCTCACGCAGCGCCTCGAGCGAATATCCGGTCGCGTAGATCGGGTTCCGCATGTCCAAGAGGTTCAGGCGCGGGTTCGCCTCCGCGTAGAACAGGAACAGGAGCCGGTACATGTAGCGCAGGCACTCGCGCGACAGCTCCGGCCCGTCGATCCAGACTCCGCGCCGGGCCGGGTCCGGGAAGGTGGACGGGTACTTCCCGCCGGTGACCGCGATCACCTCCTGGCCGAGCAGCTCGATCGCGTCCCGGACGGTTCGCTTCAGAGAGGTGGTGACCGCGTTGGCGTTTCGCTGCGCCTCCTCCTCGAGCCGATCCGAGATCGGCGCCCCCTGATCCGGGACGCGCGCCTCGCGGGAGATCAGGCAGGCCATCACGGTGAGCGTGTCCCGGTCCGCCCGGGCGAAGATCTCCTGGAGGTCGAACCGGAGGACGGACCGGGCCGGCCATTTCCTCTTGTCGATCAGCACGATCTGCGAGAGGCCGAGGACAAGAACGTGACGAGGGCCGTCGGACAGCTCGAACACCCCCTCGGCGAGGACGGACTCGATGGTACGATCCAGTAGGGCTGCCTCGCGCAGGTCCGGCGGAAGCTGCTCCTCCGTGAAGCAGGTCCCCAGCGGGTCCGACGCCTCGTCCTCCGGGGCCGGGATCTGCGCCTCGATCACCCAGAGCGCATCACGACCGCTGGTATCTGTTGCACGGGACACGAGTGGGATTACCGGCGCCCCTTCGAGAGCCGTATAGGCCCCCTCGCGCCGCCACACGTAGCCGAGGGCGGTCAACACGTCGTGGTGCGCGTCCCGGACCAGTTCGGCCCGCCGGGACCGGTCCGAACTGTTGCGCACCTGACGAAGCGCCTCGACGGTCGGGCCGGCGACGCGGGCTAGCCGCTCGACCGGATGGGCGGACCGGTCCAGACCGGCCCAGCGGGCGGTGATGTCCTGAAGCTCCTCCTTCAGCACGTCCGAAAGGGTCCCGGACGGGAAGAACTCCGCTTCGTTTTCGATCCCGATCAGGTCCATTCGGTCACCCCACAAACACAACTTTGACGTCGACATGCGGGTTCGGGTCCGGAATCATCTTCCGGGTCCGCTCGAACCAGTCTGTCCAGTCATGGAACAGCTTCTCGATCTCCTGTTCCCGCTTGCGGCGGATCGTCAGGCGTCTCTTCTCAAACGGGCTGAGCCCCTCATCGGTACCGGGCAAGTCGCCGAGATCAAGCGTAAGCTGGGCTCGGAACCGTGTCTCCAGGGTGGACAGCCGGTCAAGAACCGCGTCGAGGTCGCGCTGGATGTCCGCTTCTCGCGCCTTCCGGAGATCTACCAGGTGCGTCTGGAACCGGTCCACCGCAACCGGGATCGCTGCCTGCGCCGCCGAGAGGTCCTCCAGTGGGCGGCTCGGGGTGTCCCCGGCGAGCCGGGTCCGTTCCAAGAATGCGCCCACCTCTTCGATCCGCACGGTCCCGTCCGGCGACCGGATCACCACGGCCCACCGGTCCACGACCGGGGACCCGTTCGCGTTCGGGATCGCCCCGTGAAGGACCACGGCCACCTCCCCCGAGGGCAGGCGTCCGTGTAGGGACACTGCCGGGGCGGCGTGCTCCGGGAAGAAGGTGCTGGCCTGGTCTGCGAACCAGTGCAGGATCGGGTGCCCGTCCCACAGGAACTGAACGGTCGGCCAAGCCCGCTCCTGCGCCTTCGCGTCGTTGATCGCCTGGTTGATCACCCCGGGTTGGTCGGTCAACTCGATCCGGCCCCCGGGGCCGACCGCCTCCTCCGGCATGAACCGGCTATCAACCGCCCCTTCGCTCGCATAACCGAACCCGTCGCGCGCGCGCATGTCGTCCGGGATCGGGAGCCGGATGACCCGGTCCTCCGGGAAGATCCCGGGTGGCTCCGGGAAGATGCGCCCTTCCGACCGGGAGAGCCGCTCGATCATCGCCCGGGCATAAGTGAAGGTATCCGGGTATAGGCGAGGCGGAGCTTGATCCGTCGGAGGAGCCGCGTCGGTCGGAGCCGGGGCCGCGTAATCCCCGAAGAGGGCCGCGAACTCATCGTCGACCGACATGTGGGTTACGGCCTCCGCGGCCCGGGCGTCCATCTGGCGCTCGAACGCCTCCGCGCCGATGCCGGTAGCGACCGCCTCAGCGACGACAGCCTCCTCCCCGTCCGCGTCCCCCGCGCCGAGGAAAACGGCCGGGTCGCCGACCCCGGCTTGGGCCGCCTCGTCCTTCGCGACCAACTTCTCGAGGACCCACATCTGTCGCACCTTCGGGTGCGTGCTCTCGCCCACGAAATAGCTGATCTGCGGGGGCCGGTCCTGCCCGTACCGGTCGATCCGCCCGTTGCGCTGCTGGAACCGGAGGAGGGACCAGGGGAGGTCGAAATGGATCAGCCGGTGGCACTGGAAATGGAGGTTGAGCCCCTCGGACGCCATATCGGAGGCGATCAGGATCCGGATCGGTGATCGCTCCTGACCGAACGCCTCAATCAGCTCCTGGGTCCGGACGTCAGCCTCGACGCTTCCCCCGTCCACCCGTGCCACCTGGTCGGCCGAAAGGCCCAGGTCCTCGCGCAGCCGGTCCGCGAGCCAGGACACGGTCGCGATCCGTTCCGAAAAGATGACCAGCCGGTCCCGCGCCGCCCGACCGGTCCAGTTCAACTGGCGCAGCAGGCGCAGGAGCTCCTGATACTTGCTGAAGGCATCCGTATCGATCGCGGCCACGTGCTCCGCCAGCGCCCGTAGCCGGTCCCGGTCAGCTGGGGTGCCGCGAGCGGTCCCGTTTTCTATCCCCCGGATCCGCCGCTCGAGCGTCTCGCGACAGGCGGCCGGACTGGAAAAAATCGCCTTGGCGATCGTGGTCCGGAACAGGTCGATCGCGCGCCCCCGGGCCTGCTCTTCATCAAGATCGAGGTGCAGGTCCGCAATCGCCTGATAGGCCACCTCTTCCTGAGGGCTGAGCGGGAAGCGGCGTGGGAGGAGCTGGCGTTTCGGGACCTCTCGACCGATATCGGCGACCACCTCCGGCGACGAGCGAAACCGGCGGACGACCAGATCCTCGATGTCAGACCGATGCAGCCGGGTCGGGTCCGGAACCCTCGTCGGGTCCAGCATCCTGATAAGACTCGCGAAACTTTCCTGAGACCCGTCATGCGGGGTTGCGGTCAGGAGCAGCAGGGAGTCGGTTCGGCGAGACAGGAGCTGCGCCAACTCGGCCCGTTGCGAGTTCGACCCGGCGGCCGACTTCCGTTCGGCCGCGTTATGCGCCTCATCGATGATGATCAGGTCCCAGTAGGAATGTTTCAGCGCGTCCCGGATCTGGTTGTCCCGTTTCAGGGTGTCGATCGAGACGATGGACCGGTCGAACTGGTCGAACACGTTGTAATGGGCCGGGATCTTGTTGCGCATCCGCCGGATCGCGGCGCTGTCGAGTCTGGAGAGCGGGATCGAGAACCGGGTCCAGAACTCCTTCTGGAACTGGGTCAGCATGGCCCGGGTCGTGACGACCAGGATCCGGTCAGCGCGACCGCGCAGGGCGAGTTCCGAGGTGATCAGGCCCGCCTCCAGGGTCTTCCCGAGGCCGACATCGTCCGCGATCAGGAGCCGAACCCGGTCCTGCGCCAGCGCCCGCTCCACCGGGAGGTGCTGAAAGGTCAGATCGTCAATCGCGGCCCGGCCCAGCGTCAGGGGGCGACGCGTCGTCGTCGGTGTCGCCCGGAACGCGGCCGCGAGATGCAGCTTCGTGTCGATCAGACCGGGGGACGTGTCCGGGACGAGCCGGACCGCGGCGGGGTCAAGGACGCGCGCCCCCTTCTCGAGGTCCCAGACGAACCGGGCCTCCTTGTCGCGAACCAGACCGTTCAAGCCCCGACAGTGGATCTCCCGGAATCCGCGCTTCAGCGTCGAGGTGCCCAGCACCTTCCAGGTGGCGGAGCGGAGGCTGATGACGGACCCGGGGGTGGGGTATGCTGAACTCATCTTGTATCCATCTTACGACCGTCACCGGTAAGAACCCCGACCATGCGCCGGGGTCGGGCAGCTCGGTTTTCGAAAATTTCCGCCGACGCACGATCAGAACCGCAAGCCCCGACACCCTGCGCGTCCGTGGTCCATCCAAGGGTATTTCTTTTAGTTATTCAACCCAGTTAAGGCCGAAACCGGCGCCAGCGCGGCTAATGTTTGTCGAGACGCGAAGTTGGCGCAGACCGGTTCCGTTTGGAAGTGATCGCCCCGGTCAATTGAACCCATCGTGATTTCAGGCGAGACAGGGAAGGTTGGCGCAAATACAAGATTTACGCGCCGAAACGGATAACCTGATGATCAACCCGCTTCCATTGACCGTTCCACTTCTCTGGCGGGAGACCGCGACGTCCTTTACGTCGCGCTTGGCGGCCCGGAACGGGTTGTCGGCCCCGGACTTTTGTCAGGATTTCGGTATTACCTTTCGGGGGGTCGTTGATAGAGATCCTCTTACGCTACGCGTGATCGCAGACCTCGGCGGTGTTGATCAGGATGAACTCGCCGCCTGGTCCCCGGCATCTGTCGGTGAGCGGCGCCTGAACCTCCGGGGGCATATCTTTCTCGGGAAAACACTCCGCAACCCGGAGACCCGAGGCTGCCCGGTGTGCTTGCGTGAGGATGCCCAGAATTCTGGGCTTCCACCGGAACAGTCGATGGGCCTGCGTGGACACTGGAGTGTGCCGCATGTCGCGACCTGCGTGCGGCACGACCACCCCCTGGTTTTCCTATACCGTGATCCCCATGCGACCGCGCGATACGACAACGCACAGCACTTGGCGTCGCTGAGCACCGCGATCTTGAACGGGAACCTGGATAGGCCTCGGGAACATCCAACCTCCTTCGAGGACTGGCTGGAAGACAGGCTGTCAGACGGTCCGGGGTCAGACTGGCTATCGGGCCATCCGCTGCACGCCGCATCGGTCTTTTGTCGGCTTCTGGGGATCGCCCTCCTGCGGTTGGACGGTCTCAGGCTGGACCATATCGCCGTGGAGTCCCGACACGCCCTGTATGCTCAGGGGTTTGAAGTCGCCCAGGGGGGCGAGGAGGCTGTCCGGCGTGCACTCGTTCGCCTTCAAAACCTGGTCGAAACCCCACAGGACGGCCCGAAAAAGATCTTCCCCGCCCTCTATGACCGGCTGTCGCATGATTACGCGGACAACCCGGACTACGCGGCGTTCCGGCGCATCCTTCGGGATCACATGGCGTCCAGCTGGCCCCTCGGGCCAGGTGACGAACTGCTGGGGGAACCGGTTCACGAGCGACGCCTGCACTCTGTGACGACAGCGGCCCAAGAAACCGGCGTCGATCCCCGGCGGCTGCGGAAGCTTCTGGTCGCCTCAGGCCTTCTGGCCGAGGACTGCGCGCTACCGGACTCCTGGGCGGTATTCGACGCGGCGGAGGCTGAACCCGTGCTGCGCGACCTGACGGTCCTGGTTCCGGCCAAGGAGTTCCGGGACATCATCGGCGCGTCCCGGTCCCAATTCGACCTACTGGTTGCAGACGGGGTCCTCGTCCCGGCGCTTGAAACGTCGGAGACGAAATCCGTATGGGATCCCCGGACCGGGACCGCGTTCCTGACCGGACTGTTGCGGGGCGCTGTTCAGCTCCGTCAGCCCCAGCACAGCTGGGAACACATCTCGAAATCCGCGCAGCGGCTCAAGATCGGCCCCGGCGTCATCATCCAGGCGATCATGGACGGGCGGCTGCACCGGATCGGAAACCTTGAGGGCCGGACCGGTTATGCAGCCGTCTTCGTCGATCACGACGAAGCCGCCCGGCTGTTCGGAAGTGAAGCGCCCCCGGGGCATAGCATCGAGACCTTCGCGAAGTCTGTAGGTTCCGGTCCGCCGATCGGCCTGCGTCGACTGATCTTGGATGGGCACACGCCCGCGACCCGGGCTATCAACCCCCGGACGAAATCCGAACAGTTCTACATCACGCCCGCTGACGCAGAAGCGTTTCACGCGAAGTTTCTCACGCCCCGCACCATGGCGAACGCCTATCGCAGGAGCTGGCAGAGCCTGCGGGTGGAACTGGAGCGGCACGGGATTATGCCGTTCAGGAGCGGCGAACGCGACTATGGACGAATATTTCTCCGTACCGACGTCGAACGATATATTAAGAGCGTAACTGAAATGGGAACATAAGCTGGCGCGATTGTACACGGCTCGCCTATCAACTCACGCGGCTCTGTATCAACTGTTCACTCTGTGAATTCTCTCCACTAGGAAATACAGGCCGAAAAGCGTAACCAAAATTAACCGAAAAAACAAAAAACTCAGAACAAAAGTATATAGGGACTTTAGGGATAGAGTAATCAAAAAGCCCGACGCAGGTCGGTCAATCGCTCTAATGATATAGTTTACGTTGGGCGCGATAATTTCACCACTCACGCTCAAAAGAATCAAAAGAAGAGAGGTGACCGTCAGGTAGGAGAATAAGTGACATAAGAATACACGATGAGAAAGTGAAACTAGAGACGTATCGTCGCCCGTTCTGACCTTCAGCGTCGGGGAGGGACTAGGCATGGTTTCATCAAGCTCAGCGCGTTGAAATGTGGCGACCGCTGCAAGCGCTGCGATGAAGAAACCCGGGAGTAGGCTAGTAATTCTGAACACATAATCAGACAGTCCGGTTTCGCCTGTCAAAGGCGGACTAACCGGCAATAAAAAGTAACCGATCACCGCCAATGCTGCCAGCGCTGCTGGCATCCGCCTATTGATGAGGCTCAGCGTGGGGTGCGTGATCGACCCAAACGCGAACCCACGTGTTATTTGATACCAGAACATCGCAACTTAAACATCCCTTACTGACTTTAGTTTCGTGTTCATCATGTCCGCTAAGTGACGAACGAGGCTTGCAGAGGACTGAGCCAAGGGCGGATTGATGCCCGTCACTCGATAACACTTCACGTAGAGCTGTTGTGTAGGTGTACCTGTATCAACGTCGATCTCGACTGTTCGGGCCTTTTTATCAGGGTCGATAAAGCGGATTTTTGCAGTCGGATAGTCGATCTTCATGCGCTGGAGAGGTTTGAGGATATTTGACCATCGGCCACCTGCGGGTAAGGACTTATCAACGCTCAGCTTGAGTATTTGAGCTTCCTCACGTATGTATGCCGACCCCCCCAGTGGAGTCTTCGTCTTGTGTTTTAAAAGTTCGATCCCGCCCACAACACCATTCTCCAAATCACTAACAAAATCTTCAGACAGGTGTCCTTGCAGTTCAACAGTTGGAACAAATGAGTTCATTTTCGGGCTTCCGTCTTTCCGAGCGCCTCCAGGATCGGCGTATTGGAACACAGTTTTGTCAGTCCGACACTTTTCTCGAATAACTCTATTTAACGTTGACTGAATAACAAGATGCCCTATTCGAGGTACGCCCTCAACAAGTGTAAGGTAGGTATCAGGTTTACCTTTTTCCTGCTTAAGGGACATCACAACATGAGCTGCGACATCTCCACCTTCATCAGGCGTTTTTTTAGCGATCCTTAGGTTTCCCGTATCAATATTTCCATACGCAGCTTCAGCTGCCGACAGGTCTGATCGACGAATTAACAACTCTACAGTTTCATCGGCAGCATCGTACTTTACGTCGCCAATACGATAAACCACGCTGCCTTTCTCGAGGGTGTGCTTCGCCTGCCCAACTGCGAAAGCGCCATTCCACACCGAGAGTAGATCTCTCAAATGTGGTATGTGCGCATGCTTGGCGGCCTTCTTTATTCGAAGGTCGTAGAAATAGATATGACGCTCGTTATTCTTCATCAACCCTTCCTCAATTCAATTCGCCAAGTCTTGAATTGTACTACAATGCAGGTTTATCCACCTACAAGCGATCAGGTCAGTCTCGGTTGTACTATGCCGATTTTCACGCTGCGTGACGATCGAAACCTCTTGACAAGCTTTGCGTAGGCTTATGGTTTCGCCTGCGCACGGTTATGGTTTTTCTCGGTGACCGCGGCTCACCCTCACCCGCACTTCGAATGGCCACAGGACCCGCAGGTGAGGCAGCCCTCCACCATCCGCAGGTCATGCGAGCCACAGGCCGGGCAGGACTTGCCGCGCGGGGCCTCGCCCACCCGCAGCACCTCGGCCTTGGGGTCGGATTTCAGCCCCAGCCCCTCGCCCTCGATGAAGCCGATGTCGATCAGGTGGCGCTCGATCACCCCGCCGATGGCGGCAAGGATGGACGGGATGTAGCGCCCCTCCATCCAGGCCCCGCCGCGTGGGTCGAAGACGGCCTTCAGCTCCTCCACGACGAAAGAGATATCCCCGCCCCGCCGGAACACCGCGCTGATCATCCGGGTCAGGGCCACGGTCCAGGCGAAATGCTCCATGTTCTTCGAGTTGATGAACACCTCGAAAGGCCGCCGGTGGCCCGCGATCACGATGTCGTTGATGGTAATGTAGAGCGCGTGTTCCGAGCCCGGCCATTTCACCTTGTAGGTCTGCCCCTCCAGCGCCGCCGGGCGGTCCAGGGGTTCCGAGAGATACACCACCTCGCCGCCCGTCACCGGCTGGGCGGCGACCGGGGCGGTCTCCTTCTCCGACACGGTCAGCACCGAGCCGGTGACGTCATTGGGCCGATAGGTCGTACAGCCTTTGCAGCCCTGGTCCCAGGCGGCCATGTAGACCTCCTTGAAATCGTCGAAGCTGATGTCCGCCGGGCAGTTGATCGTCTTGGAGATCGACGAATCCACCCATTTCTGCGCCGCCGCCTGCATCCGCACATGGTCGAGCGGCGGCAGGGTCTGGGCGTTCACGAAATGCTCCGGCAGCGGCGCATCGCCGTGCTTCTCCCGCCAGAGGCGGACGGCGTAGTCGACGACCTCCTCCTCGGTCCGGCTGCCGTCCTTCTGCAGCACCTTGCGGGTATAGGCATAGGCGAAGACCGGCTCGATCCCGGAACTGACGTTGCCCGCATAAAGCGAGATCGTCCCGGTAGGTGCCACCGAGGTCAAAAGCGCGTTGCGGATGCCATGCCTGGAGACGGCCTCGCGGACATCCTTGTCCATCTGCTGCATATTGCCCGAAGCAAGGAATCCCTCGGCATCGAACAAGGGGAAGGCCCCCTTCTCCCTCGCCAGATCAACGCTTGCGAGGTAGGCCGCCCGCGCGATGGCGTGCATCCAGATCCCGGTGGCCTTCGCGGCCTCTTCCGACCCATAGCGCAGCCCGACCATCAGGAGGGCATCGGCCAGCCCCGTGACCCCCAGCCCGATCCGCCGCTTGGCCTGCGCCTCGGCCGCCTGCTCCGGCAGCGGGAAGCGGCTGGCGTCCACCACGTTATCCATCGCCCGCACCGCGACCCGCACCAGATGGTCCAGCGCCTTCATGTCCATCGCGGCATGGGCGTCGAAAGCATCCTTCACCAGCGTCGGCAGGTTGATCGAGCCCAGGAGGCAGGCGCCATAGGGCGGCAGGGGCTGCTCGCCGCAGGGGTTGGTGGCCGCGATCGTCTCGACATAGTTGAGGTTGTTCATCGCGTTGATGCGGTCGATGAAGATCACCCCCGGCTCGGCGAAATCGAAGGTGGAGCGCATGATCCGGTTCCACAGGTCTCGCGCCTCGACGGTCTTGTAGACCCGGCCCGCGAAGACCAGTTCCCACGGACCGTCGGCCTTGACCGCCGCCATGAAGGCATCCGTGACCAGCACCGACAGGTTGAACATGCGCAGCCGCGCCGGGTCCTGTTTCGCCTCGATGAAGGCCTCGATGTCGGGGTGATCGCAGCGCATCGTCGCCATCATCGCGCCGCGACGGCTACCCGCCGACATGATCGTCCGGCACATCGCATCCCAGACGTCCATGAACGACAGGGGCCCCGAGGCATCCGCCGCCACCCCGGCCACCGGCGCCCCGCGCGGGCGGATGGTGCTGAAATCATAGCCGATCCCACCGCCCTGCTGCATGGTCAGCGCGGCTTCCTTCAGGCTGTCGAAGATCCCCGCCATCGTGTCCGGGATCGTGCCCATGACGAAGCAGTTGAACAGCGTGACCGCCCGCCCCGTCCCCGCCCCCGCCGTGATCCGCCCGGCCGGCAGGAAGCGGAACCCCTCCAGCGCCGTGTAGAATTCCTCCTCCCACTTCGCCGGGTCCGTCTCCACCTCTGCCAGCGCCCGCGCGATCCGCCGCCAGGTATCCTCGACCGAACCGTCGATGGGCGTGCCGTCCGCCTCCTTGAAGCGGTACTTCATGTCCCAGATGGCTTCGGCGATGGGGGCTTGGAATCGCGACATGCGGCGACGGGTCCTTGAACTTGTGGATAAGTCGGGGCGAACCCACAAGATACGCCTCTCCCCCCGGCGGGTCAACTTGCACCCGGCCCGCCAGCGGCTATCTTTGGCGCATGATCAACATCCTCAAACTCTGCGTCGGCGCCGACTCGGTCGAGGACCTGCTCGACTGGCAGCGCGCGCAACGCCCGCGCTGGCCCGAGGGCAAGGCGATCCACGTCACCCGCATGTGGCCCAGGCGCGAGGCCGAGGTGCTGGACGGCGGCTCGCTCTACTGGGTGATCAAGGGCGTGATCCTGGCCCGCCAGCGCATCACCGACCTGCAGGAGGTGAACCTGGGCGACGGCATCCCGCGCTGCGCCCTGGTCCTCGACCAGGAGGTCATCCGCACCGAGGCCGCCCCCCGCCGCCCCTTCCAGGGCTGGCGCTACCTCGATCCGAAGGACAGCCCGCGCGACCTGCCCAAGGGCCGCGCCAAGGACGACCCGCTGCCGCCGGACCTGGCCCGGGCCCTGGCGGAACTCGGCCTGCACTGAACGACCCGGACAATTCGACTAAAATTGTGCTTCCTCTTGGCACAAATACTCATCTTCACGGCCGGCCCCGAAGACCGCCCTCTGGCCCTGCCGCGCGAAACCCGCCACAACCGACGCCATGCCCCGCCCGCTCCTCCTCGCCGCACCCGCCCTCTTCCTGCTCCTCTGGTCGGTCGGCTTCCCGATCGCCAAGATCGGCGTCCAGCATGCGGGACCCTTCACCCTTCTGGCCCTGCGCTACGGCATCGCCGTCCTCGTCCTCCTTCCCCTTCTCCCGATCCTGAAACCGCAATTCCCCAAAGGCCGCGCCGCCTGGCACATCGCGGTGACCGGCTTCCTGATCCAGGTCGCCTATTTCGGCCTGTGCTACATCGCCTTCAAATCCGGCGTCTCGGCCGGAGGCGTCGCGATCATCGTCTGCCTGCAGCCGATCCTGGTCAGCCTGATCGCGCCCCGGATGGTCGGCGAAAGCGTCAGCCCCGCCCGCTGGCTCGGTCTCGCCCTCGGCCTGACCGGGGCGCTCACGGTGATCCTCGCCCGATCCGGCATCTCGCACGAACCACCGCTCGGCCTCCTCGCCGCCATCGGCGGCCTGGTCGGCATCACCGCCGCCACGCTGTACGAAAAGCGCTTCGGGACCGACAGCCATCCGGTGCCCGCGAACCTGATCCAGTATGCCGTCGGCGCCGCCTTCACCCTGCCGCTGGCCTTTCTGGCCGAGGGGATGCAGGCCGACTGGACACCCGCGCTGTTCGGCACCCTCGCCTATCTGGTGCTCGGCAATTCGCTGGTCGCGATCACCCTCCTCCTCGCGATGATCCGCGCCGGAGAGGTCGCCCGCGTCTCGGCGCTGTTCTACCTCGTCCCGCCGCTCGCCGCGCTTTTCGCCTGGCCGATGCTGGGCGAGGCGATGCCGCCCCTCGCCTGGGCCGGCATGGCGCTGGCCGGGATCGGCGTCGCCCTGGCCCGCCGCTAGGACCGCTCCTCGTTCGACTTCGTCTCCTCGTCGCCTGCGAGGAGTGACGAAGTCATCGACGAGCGGCCGTCAGAAGGGCACGCCCGCAACCCCCAGCTTCGCCGCAAGCCGCGCATAGGCCGCAAGATCCGCCGCCGACCATTCCGCCATCCGGCTGGCCCAGAGCACCGCCTGGCTGGAATGGATCAGCCCGTCCGACAGGATGCGCAGGTGGTTCGCCCGCAGCGTCTCGCCCGAGGAGGTGATGTCGGCGATCGCCTCCGCCGTTCCGTTCAGCACCGTCCCCTCGGTCGCGCCCTGGCTGTCGACCAGCTGGTAATCCGCCACCCCCTGCGCCTGCAGGAAATCCCGGACCAGCCGGTGATACTTGGTCGCGATCCGCAACCGATGCCCATGCGCCTTGCGGAACCCCGCCGCAGCGGCGTCAAGGTCGTCCACCGTCTCGACGTCGATCCAGACATTCGGCACCGCGATCACCAGGTCGGCCTGCCCGAAGCCCAGCCTCGCCACTTCGGCCACCTCGTCCGCGCCCAGCTGTTCCCGCACGAGGTCCGAGCCCGTGACGCCCAGATGGATCCGCCCCGCCGCCAGTTCACGCGGGATCTCCCCCGCCGAGAGCAGCACCGGCACCACGCCCTCGACCCCCTCGACCACGCCGGAATACTCCCGGTCCGAGCCCGCGCGCCGCATCACCACGCCCCGCGCGCCGAACCAGTCGAAGCAGTCCTGCATCAGCCGCCCCTTGGACGGCACGCCCACCCGGATCATGCCACCGCCCCCTTCAGCCGCGCCACCAGCCCCGGCCGGATCACGCCGCCGACTGCCGGGATGAAGGCCCCCGACCCCAGCACCGCCGTCAGCGCGTCGTAGCGCCCGCCGCTGGCGACCGGCGGCATCCCGTCCTTCAGGAAGCTGAAGACGAAGCCGTCGTAATATTCCAGAGCCGTCCGCCCATGGCTCGCCTCGAAGGCCAGCGTCGAGACGTCCACCCCCTTCGCCGCCAGCGCCTCCAGCCGGGCCGCGAAACGGTCCACCGCCGGGCCGATCGCCGGCAGCATCGGGGCGATCCCGCGCAGGTGGCTCAGGGCCGCCGCGGCCGGGGCTTCCAGCGACAACAGATCATACAGCAGCGCCGCCTCGGTCGCCCTGATCGGCGCCGTCCCGGCATCCGCCACCAGCGCCTCGGCCCGCGCCGCGATCTCCTCGGCGGAGCGCAGCCCGACGAAGCTTCCCGCCTCCTCGATCAACTGCGCGGGAGAGCCTGCGCGCAGCCGCTCCAGCAGGGCCAGCCGCCCGGCCGGAACCGGGGCCCGCCCGGCGAAGCGGTCCAGAAGCGCCTTGAACCGCGTGGGCCGCCAGACATGCCGCAACAGCGCCGCCTTGCGGCCCTCGCTGGTCTCCAGCCCCCGGACGGCGGCCATCAGGATGCCGATATCCCCGGTCACCGGCCGCAGGTCCAGCCCCGACAGCAGGTCGCGGAACAGCGCGAAGACCTCGGCATCCGCGACTTCCGTCGCCTGGCGGTCGAAGACCTCATAGCCCACCTGAAGATATTCCGACGCCCGGCCCGAGCCGCGCGCCTGCTTGCGGAAGACCTCGCCCAGATAGGCATAGCGCGCCGGCTCCGCCCCATGCGCCATATGCGCCTGCACCACCGGCACGGTGAAGTCGGGGCGCAGCATCATCTCGCCCTTGACCGGGTCGTCGGTCACATAGGCCCGCGCCCTGATATCCTCGCCATAAAGGTCCAGAAGCGTGCCAGCCGGTTGCAGCACATCGGCCTCGACCGGCACCGCGCCCGCCTGAATGAAGGCCGCCAGCAGCCGCTCGCCCTCGGCCCGGATCACCGCCTTCGGGGTCATGCCACGGCCTCCGCCCCGAGCCGCCGCCGACCACGAAGCGCCTCCCCTCCCCCGCCGTGGGGAGGGGATGGGGGTGGGGGGCAGGCGCGACCCGTCATTGGCCCAGCATCCGCTTCACCGCCGCGACCAGCTCGCCACGCGGCACCTCGACCTGGGCCGGGCGGTCCTTCCACTCCTCCAGCGTCGCGCTCTCGGCGATCTTCGCGCCCAGGATCAGGTCCTTCAGGATCACGACACCCTTCTCGGCCTCGTTCCCGCCCTGGATCACCGCCACCGGCGAGCCGCGTTTGTCCGCATATTTCAGCTGGTTGCCGAAGTTCTTCGGGTTCCCCAGATAAACCTCGGCCCGGACGCCCGCCCGGCGCAGCTCGCCCACCATCGACAGGTAATCCGCCATCCGGTCGCGGTCCATGACGGTGACCACCACCGGCCCCGCCGCCGCGCCCTCCACGCGCCCCTTGGCCCGCAGCGCCGCCAGCAGCCGGTCCACCCCGATGGAGACCCCCGTGGCCGGCACGTCCTGCCCGGTGAAGCGTTTCACGAGACCATCATAACGCCCGCCTCCGGCAACCGAGCCGAACTGCCGCTTGCGGCCCTTCTCGTCCAGGATCTCGAAGGTCAGCTCCGCCTCATAGACCGGCCCGGTATAGTAGCCGAGGCCCCGGACCACGCCAGGGTCCAGCACGATCCGGTCCGGCCCGTAGCCCTGCGCCTCCAGCAGCGCGGCAATGCCTTCCAGCTCCGCCACCCCCTCCGCGCCGACGACCGAGCCGCCCACCAGGTTCCGCAGCCGGGCGACCGTCTCGGCGCCTGTGTCGCGCTTGGCGGTGGTGAAGCCCATCACCACCTCGGCCTGCTCCGCCGACAGCCCCGCCCCCTTGGTGAAATCCCCGCTCTCGTCCTTGCGGCCCTCGCCCAGCAGGGCGCGGACTCCCTCCGGCCCCAGCCGGTCGATCTTGTCGATGGCGCGCAGGACGATGCCGCGCTCGTCGTGCTTGTCCGCGCCCGCCAGCCCCGCGACCTCCATCACGCCGTTCAGGACCTTGCGGTTGTTGACTTTCACCAGATAGTCGCCGCGGGGGATGCCGACCTCTTCCAGGCAGTCGGCCAGCATCGCGCAGATCTCGGCATCGGCCGCCACCGAGCCCGAACCCACCGTATCCGCGTCGCACTGGTAGAACTGCCGGAAGCGGCCGGGGCCGGGTTTCTCGTTCCGCCAGACCGGACCCATCGCGTACCTCCGGTAGGGACTGGGGAGGTCGTTGCGGTACTGCGCCGCCACCCGCGCGAGGGGGGCGGTGAGGTCGTACCTCAGGGCCAGCCAGTCGGCGTCCTCGTCCTGCCAGGCGAAGACGCCCTCGTTGGGGCGGTCGACGTCGGGGAGGAACTTGCCGAGGGCCTCGACCGTCTCGACGGCCGAGGTCTCCAGCGGGTCGAACCCATACCTGTGGTAGACCCCCGCGATGCGGTCGAGCATGGCTTTCCGTTCGGTGACCTCGGCCCCGAAATAATCCCGGAATCCCTTCGGGGTCTCGGCGCGGGGGCGGCGGGGTTTGTCGGCCATGGCGGGACCTTCGCTTTTGATCGAGGTCCGTGTATCCCGTGGGGGGCGGACGAGCAAGCGGGGGGATGGATGGACCGGGTCGAGGTGCTGGAGGAGAGGGTGGCCCACCTGATGCGGGCGGTGGAGGAGCTGTCGGACGTGGTGGCCCGCCAGGCTGGGGAGATCGCCGGGCTGGAGCGGCGGGTGCGGCTGCTGATGGAGCGGGCGGCGGAGGAAGAGGCCTTGCGGGGGGAGGCCCCCGAGGCGAACGTCCGCCCGCCGCACTGGTGAACGCGCCGCGCGCGGCGCTCCCGTGTTGGATGAATTATTTCAACTAGTTAGATGTTGGAGTTAGGGGTTTGTTAAGGGGGGTGAGACCAGGATTTCCGACTGTCTGGTGCCGATCTGGCGGCGCGACACAGGTTCGGCATGCGCAGGCTTAATCCGTTGTTCAACCTTCTCGCTTAATGCGCAAGCCCAGACTGAGGGAGGTCGTCATGCGACATGAAAGCAAGTTTTCGAGCGGGATCAGATCAGGGGAAAACTCCGCATTCATCGTGCCGCTGAACTATATTTTCGCGCCGGAGGTCAAGTTTTCGGTCGTGCCTGAACGGCTTCTGGACAGTATCATCGACGACGCGCTCGCAACCGAGCTCGCACGATTGAACGCCTATCTTCCCGTGGGTGTCAGCATCGACGTCACGACAGTCGACCTGACCCCGATCAGGGATGAATTGCGCGATGCGGTTTCATCCGGGCTGAGCGAAGCCGGTATGCCGGTCAATCCGAACGATCCTGTCAGCGATCTATTTCCGGCTTGACCATGACCTGCCCGAACTTGCAGATGCGGGACTCACCGACGAGGCGACTAACGACATCACAGATCAAATCAATCCTCGCACTGATGAAGTAAGTCGTGAAGAGCGTCAGAGATTCATGCAAGAGTTTCGGGACAGCGGGCAGTTTGACAACATTTGCAAATTCTCAGTTGCCCGGCCCAGATTCGAGGATGCGGAATGATCCGGCAGTTGCTTTTCATACTTCTCCTGACCGGGCTCAACAACGGAGCATCCGCCGAAGATCTGGGCTACCATCAGACACTTTATGACCTGGAGCGCGTTGAAACTCGAGAATTTTCCATCCTCCTCGCGCCGGCTGATGATGATGCACGATTTTCGATTACGCTGCGTGACGAAGAAACCGGCTTTAGTCGTCGCCACGAATTTTACGGGCAGGGTGCGAATGATCCTGCACCTTACCTGCTTGAGTACAGGTATGATTGCGGCGTCGACGTCATCCTGCTGACTATAGAATACCCGTGGCGACACGACCTTCCGCAATATGTGCGTGTCCTGGACACATTCGCGTTTCGGGATTCAGATTTTGAATTCATCGACGATACGTTCGGGCCGCTGACAGACATCGCGTTGATGGACAGTACCGTACCGGAATCCAAGGATCTCGACATGCAGCCGCCGATCCTTGTCGAATGTCTGCCTGCGGGCTCCGAGACTCCGTTCCGGTTTGTCGAGAATCCGGTGAGACCGTGAACGGGGCAATTGCGTAGCTGCCGGGCTGGAAGGACAAAGCCAATCACTCGGAATGTTACGGCGCCCGCACTGGGGCGGGTGCGGCACTACCATGGGGCGGGGTGTTCGGCGGCGTGCCCCCTCCCCTACCCCTTTCCACGAGGGGGAGGGAGGCTCAATGGCAGGCGTTGGGGAGAGTCGGGGCAAGCCCCGACCTACGGGGACGCGCGGTGCGCTGTAGCGCACCCTACGATGGGGTGGGCGTCAGGTCTGGCCAAACCACTCCTCCACCTTGTCCAGCACGTCGTCGATCAGGCCGGGGGACCTCGCCTGGGGGCCGGTGAAGCGGAGGAGCCAGCCGGTGGGCGTGGGCTCTCGCGTGATCGTCAGGCCCTGGCGGAGGCGCAGCAACCTTCGGGGGCGGCGGGTGGTGGGGGTCGTGGGCTCTCGCGCGATATCCAGCAGGACGGGGCGGAGGGCGGACCATTGGGTTTCTGCGCTCGCGCCCGTGCGGGGTTGGAGGGTGGCGGTGAGGAGGTCCTCGTGGCCGCCGGTGATGGCGGCGGCCAGCGTGTCGAGCTGGCGGGTGCCGAGGGTTTCGGGCTGGCTCAGGAGGGGGCCGAGGGCCTCGACCACCGCGGAATGGGCGCGGAGGCGGCGGCGGGAGGCGCCGGGGAGCGAGGGGAAGAGGGTGGCGATGGCGGCGTCGGGGGTGTCGAAGTGGCCTTCCTCGACAGACGCAAGGATGAGGGTGGCTTTTTCCCAGGGCGAGACGGGTTCGCGCAGTTCGTTCTCGGTCACCATGGCGGTGAGCGCCTGGGCGAGGGTTTGCGGGGAGCGGAGGAAGGCGGGGATCGTCTTGAGGCCGATCGCGCGGGCGGCGGTGAGGCGGCGGAGGCCGGAGATGAGGCCGTATTTGTAGACCTCCCCGTTCTCGGAAGGTCGCGGGGTGGAGAGGGTCCAGACCTCGACCGGGGTGCGGAGACCCTCGATCAGGATGGAGTGCTGGAGTTGGTGGAGGGCGGCGGGGTCGAGGGCGCTGCGGTCGCGGAGGAGGGCGTGGGGGTCGATCTCGGTCAGGGGGAGGTGGTGGAGGGGGTCCATGGCGTGCTCCTTTGGGCGGGAGGAGACGCGGTTTGGGTTAGCGTTGGGTGTGCGGGGCGTGCGGGGGGAGTCGGGGCAGGCCCCGACCTACGGAGCGCGGGGTGGCGTCAGATTTCCTCGACGGCGAGGACGCCCTGCATGGCCTTGATCGCGCCCTTGATCTGGGGGGTGACCGGGTATTGGCCGGGGAGGTCGATGTCGATCTCGCGGCCCTCGGGGTCGGTGACGCAGAGGGTGATGGCGGCGCGTTGGCGGCCTTCGACTTTCGACAGGAGGGAGGCGAGGGAAATGGCGGCCTCGGGGCGGACGAGGTGGATGCGGAGGTCCTGCGCGCCGGCGGTGGCGGTGGCGGCGTCGACGGGGGTGATGGACTGGGCGAGGAGCTTGAGGCTGTCGCCTTCGAGTTCCGCCTTGACGGTGAGGACGACGTTGGACCCGGCGTCGAGATGGTCGCGGGAGGCCTCCAGGACCTCGGAGAAGCAGGTGACCTCGTAAAGGCCGGTGGGGTCGGAGAGCTGGACGAAGGCGAAGCGGTTGCCCTTGGCGGATTTGCGTTCCTGGCGGGAGGAGACGGAGCCGGCGAGTTTGGCGATGCAGGGGCCGCGTTCGGCCTTTTGCGTGACTTGCGCCAGGGTCTCGACGCCCTTCTTGCGCAGGGTGGACATGTAGTCGTCGAGCGGGTGGCCGGAGAGGTAGAAGCCGATGGCCTGATGTTCCTGGGACAGGCGTTCGACGGGCAGCCAGTCGTCGCGGAACGGCAGGCGGGGTTCGGGGATGTCGGCCCCGGCGGCGCCGAAGAGCGAGACCTGGGCGGAGGCGGCGGCCTCGTGGATGGCGGCGGAATAGGCGACGAGGGCGTCGAGCGATTCGAAGACGCGGGCGCGGTTGGGGTCGAGCGCGTCGAAGGCGCCGGCGCGGGCGAGCATTTCAAGGGGGCGCTTGCCGATGCGTTTGAGGTCCACGCGGCGGGCGAAGTCGAAAAGGGTGGCGAAGGGCCTGTCCTGCCGCGCCTCGGTGATCAGGCGCATGGCCTCGACGCCGACGTTCTTCAGCGCGCCGAGGCCGTATACCAAAGCGCCGTCGCGGACGGTGAAGGTGGCCAGCGAGGCGTTGACGCAGGGGGCGATGGTCTTCAGCCCCAGCTTGTCGACCTCGCGCTTGTACACCGCCAGCTTGTCGGTGAGGTGGATGTCGCAGTTCATCACGGCGGCCATGAACTCGGCCGGGTAGTTGGCCTTGAGGTAGCCGGTCTGGTAGCTGACGACCGCATAGGCGGCGGCGTGGGACTTGTTGAAGCCGTAGTTGGCGAATTTTTCCAGGAGGTCGAAGACCTCGCCGGCCTTCTTGGCGTCGATGTTGTGGGTGGCCTTGCAGCCCTGGATGAACTTCGGGCGTTCCTTGGCCATCTCCTCGGCGATCTTCTTGCCCATCGCGCGGCGGAGGAGGTCGGCGCCTCCCAGCGAATAACCCGCCATGACCTGGGCGATCTGCATCACCTGTTCCTGGTAGACGATGATGCCCTGGGTCTCGGCGAGGATGTGGTCGATGGTCGGGTGGATGGATTCCAGGTCGCGCAGGCCGTTCTTGACCTCGCAATAGGTCGGGATGTTCTCCATCGGGCCGGGGCGGTAGAGGGCCACGAGGGCGACGATATCCTCGATGCAGGTGGGCTTCATCCGGCGGAGCGCGTCCATCATGCCGGAGCTTTCCACCTGGAAGACGGCGACGGTCTTGGCGCTGGCGTAGAGGTCGTAGGTGGGCTTGTCGTCCAGCGGGATCAGGTTGATGTCGAAGCTGATCCCGCGCAGGGCCAGAAGGTCCATCGCGTTCTGGATCACGGTCAGGGTCTTCAACCCGAGGAAGTCGAATTTCACCAGACCCGCGGCCTCGACCCATTTCATGTTGAACTGGGTCGCGGGCATGTCCGAGCGCGGGTCGCGGTAGAGCGGCACCAGCCGGTCCAAGGGGCGGTCGCCGATCACGACACCGGCGGCGTGGGTCGAGGCGTTGCGGTAGAGGCCTTCGATCTTGGCGGCGTAGTCGAGGAGGCGGCCGACGACTTCCTCTTTCGCGGCCTCGCGCAGGCGGGGCTCATCCGCCAGCGCCTTGGTGATGCTGACGGGCTTCACGCCTTCCACGGGGATCATCTTGGAAAGCTTGTCGACGTGGCCGTAGGAGAGTTGCAGCACCCGGCCCACGTCGCGGACGGCGGCCTTTGAGAGCAAGGCACCGAACGTGATGATCTGGGCCACCTTGTCGCGGCCGTATTTCCCCTGGACGTAGGAGATCACCTCTTCCCGGCGGTCCATGCAGAAGTCGATGTCGAAGTCAGGCATCGAGACGCGTTCGGGGTTCAGGAAACGCTCGAACAGCAGCGCATAGCGCAGAGGGTCGAGGTCGGTGATGGTGAGGGCATAGGCGACGAGGCTGCCGGCGCCAGAGCCCCGGCCGGGACCGACGGGAATGTTGTGGTCCTTGGCCCATTTGATGAAGTCCGACACGATCAGGAAATAGCCCGGGAACCCCATCTTCTCGATGATCCCGAGTTCGAAATCGAGGCGGGCCTGATATTCCTCGGGCGTGGCGGAATGGGGGATGACCTTGAGCCGGGCCTGCAGCCCCTCGTTGGCCTGACGGCGCAGTTCCTGCACCTCGTCGTCGGCGAAGCGCGGCAGGATCGGCTTGCGCTTCTGGGCCGCATAGGCGCAGCGTCTGGCGATCTCGACCGTGTTTTCCAGGGCCTCGGGCAGGTCGGCGAAGAGGGCGACCATCTCCGCCTCGGACTTGAAATAGTGCTGCGGGGTCAGACGGCGGCGGGGCTGCTGCTGGTCGACATAGGCGCCCTCGGCGATGCAGATCAGGGCATCGTGCGCCTCGTACATCTCGGTCTTGGGGAAGTAGACGTCGTTGGTGGCGACGATCGGCAGGTCGAGTTCGTAGGCGAGGTCGATGGCGCCACGTTCGGCGAGGGCTTCGTTCTCGGGCAGGGCGCCGCCGGGGCCGGGGTGGCGCTGGAGTTCGACGTAGAGACGTTTGGGGTAGATGTGTGCCAGCCGTTCCAGGATGGCGCGGGCCTTGGCCTGCTGGCCGGTTGCGTGGAAGCGGCCGAGCGGGCCTTCGGGGCCACCCGTCAGGCAGATCAGCCCCTCGGCGTTCTGGGCCAGTTCGTCCAGCGTCACCTGCGGCAGGTTGGCAGAGCCGGTCATCGCGCCGTCGATGTAAAGCCGCGTGTTGAGCCGCATCAGGTTCATGTAGCCCTGCTCGGTCTGGGCGAGGAGGACGATGGGCGCTGGGGAACGGGGCTTCTCGCCCGGCTGGGCGGGATCGTGGGCGATGGAGATCTGGCAGCCGAGGATGGGCTGGACCCCTGCCCCCATGGCGGTGACGGAGAACTCCAGCGCGGCGAACATGTTGTTCGTGTCGGTCACGGCCACGGCGGGCATGGCCTGCGCGGTGCAGAGGCCGACGAGCTTTTTCACCGGCACCGCGCCTTCGAGGAGCGAGTGTTCGGTGTGGGTGCGAAGGTGGATGAATCGAGGAGAGGCGCCGGGCATGGGTGAAGGGTTACCCGGCCCGGCGCGTCGTGTGAAGGGTCGTCAGGCCAGGCGCGGCATCGGTCGCAGGGCGGCGAGGCTGGCCACGGCGATCACGGCGGCGAGGCCTGCGAAGATCGCGATGTCCTGCCAGCCGGGTTTCACCACCATCAGGAAGACGATGGCGAACTGGACCGCATAGTCCATCACCGCCAGCCGCCGGACGCGGCGCAGCGCGGGGATCGCGGCCTCGGCCCCCCGGGTGTCGGCGGTCTTCAGCGCGGCCTCGCAGGACGGGCCGAGGACCGTGGCGCCGAAGGTGGAGGTGAAGAGCACGCCGGCAAGGCCGAGGGTGGTGAAGGGCTGCCAGCCCCAGCCGGCGAGGAAGAGCAGCGCCACCCCGGAGGCGAGGGTGAAGACGCTGGCCGGGATGAAGAGGCGTGGCGCAAGCAGCGTGGTGGCGCGGACGACGGCCAGCTGCGCCTCGGCCGGGCTGCGGCGGGCGAGGAGGGTGCTGGCGAGGATGATGGTAAAACCGCCGCCGACCCAGAGGACGGCGGCGATGACATGTGCGAATTTCAAGAGCGAAAGGTAGTCCATGGGGAGAAATCCATTCCTGTGCAAATAATGCGCTTCGCATAGAGCCGGGTGAATGTTAGCGCGAGTAAGGTATGCCTTACCCCGCGTCATCCGGCGCGTTCGCGCGGACTTTCGGCAAATGCGGATAGCAGCTTCGTCTTTTGGCAGATAGTTTGAGCTTGCCTTGACTCGGGCCGGGTTGCTTGATGGAGGCAAGAACAATGGGCGCGTGGCCCGCTTTACGCCGCATCGGGCGGCCACGCAGAATGCCCAGAACGGGGAGAAGGCGGCGGACAGACGGATGAGCGTAGCGTTTCTGTTGAACGGAACGCCGGTTCGTGTCGCGGGGGAAGCTCCGACGCGGACCCTGCTGGAGTTCCTGCGCGAGGACCGGGGCCTGAGCGGCACCAAGGAGGGCTGCAACGAGGGCGATTGCGGCGCCTGCACGGTGATGGTGACCGATGCGGAGGGATCGCGGGCGCTGAACGCCTGCATCCTGTTCCTGCCGCAGTTGCATGGCAAGGCGGTGCGGACGGTCGAGGGGATCGCGGGGCCCTCGGGCGAGATGCATCCGGTGCAGGCGGCGATGGTGTCGCAGCATGGCAGCCAGTGCGGATTCTGCACTCCCGGATTTGTCGTGAGCATGGCGGTGGCGCATCTGAACGGCGACCGGGTGCATGACGATGCGCTGGCGGGGAACCTGTGCCGCTGCACCGGCTATGCGCCGATCGTGCGGGCGGCGGAAGTGGCGGCCGGAGAGCCGGTGCCCGAGTGGATGCGGACGGACCGGGCGGCGGTGGCGGCTTTCGCGGCCGGGGAGGCGGGGGCGTTCCGGCCCGAGGGCTCGGACGAACTGGCGGAGTGGTATCTGGCGCATCCCGAGGCCGTGCTGGTGGCCGGGGCGACGGATGTGGGGCTTTGGGTGACCAAGCAGCTGCGCGAGCTGGCGCCGGTGGCGTTCCTGGGCGGCGTGAAGGACCTGCAGGCGATCGAGGTGCAGGGCGGGCAGCTGCATGTGGGGACAGGCGTGACGATTGCCGCCCTGCGCGAGGCGGTGAAGGAGCGCATCCCCTCGTTCGGCGAGATGTTGCGGCGCTTTGCCTCGGCGCAGGTGCGCAACGCGGCGACGATCGGGGGGAACATCGCCAATGGCTCTCCGATCGGGGACGGGCCGCCGGCGCTGATCGCTTTGGGCGCGACGCTGCACCTGCGGCGGGGCGACGAGATGCGGTCGATCCCGCTGGAGGACTTCTTCCTGGAGTATCGCAAGCAGGACCGGCGGACGGGCGAGTTCGTGGCGGGAGTGTCCTTCCCGGAACAGGCCCCTGCCCTGCGGTGTTACAAGGTGTCGAAGCGGTTCGACCAGGATATCTCGGCGGTCTGCGGGTGTTTCAACGTGACAGTCGAGGGGGGCGTGGCGACGGCGGCCCGGATCGCGTTCGGGGGCATGGCGGGGGTGCCGAAGCGGGCCCTTGCGGCCGAGGCGGCTTTGCTCGGCATGGCCTGGTCCGAGGCGACGGTCGAGGCGGCGGCGGCGGCGATGGCGGGGGATTTCACGCCCCTGTCGGACATGCGGGCGAGTGCGGGCTACCGGATGCTGACGGCGCAGAACCTGCTGCGGCGCTATTTCCATGAGCTGAACGGAGTGGGCGTGTCGGTGCTGGAGGTGTTACCATGAGCATGGGGAAAGCCCTGCCGCATGACGCGGCGCCGCTGCATGTGACGGGGCAGGCGCGGTATATCGACGACCTGTCCGTGGCCAATGCGCTGCATCTGGCCTTCGGGCTGTCGACGGTGGCGCATGGCGAGATCACCGGGATCGACCTGTCGGCGGTGCGGGCCGCGCCGGGCGTCGTGGCGGTGCTGTCGGCGGAGGATCTGCCGGAGATGCCGGATTGCTCGCCCTCGGCCGAGGATGAGCCGCTCTTGGCGGTGGGGAGGGTGCATTACGTCGGCCAGCCGGTGTTCCTGGTCATCGCCGATAGCCACCTCGCGGCGCGGAAGGCGGCGCGGCTGGGGAAGATTTCTTATCGCGAGCTGCCGGCGCTGCTGACGGTGGACGAGGCGCTGGCGGCGGACAGCCGCTTCGAGGGCGGGCCGGTGATCTGGGCCAAGGGCGATGCGGCTGGGGCGATCTCGGCAGCGCCCCAGGTGGTCGAGGGGTCGTTCGAGGTCGGCGGGCAGGAGCATTTCTACCTGGAGGGCCAGGTCGCCGCCGCCATCCCGCAGGAAGGCGGGGACATGGTGGTGCATTCCTCGACCCAGCACCCGACCGAGGTGCAGCACAAGGTGGCCCATGCGCTGCACCTGCCGATGAGCGCGGTCCGGGTGGAGGTCCGCCGGATGGGCGGCGGCTTCGGCGGCAAGGAAAGCCAGGGGAATGCGCTGGCCATCGCCTGTGCGGTCGCGGCACGGCGGACCGGGCGGCCCTGCCGGATGCGGTACGACCGCGATGACGACATGGTCATCACCGGGAAGCGGCACGACCTGCGCATACTCTACCGGGCGGGGGTGGATGAGCAGGGGCGGATTCTCGGGCTGGAGTTCACCCATCTTTTCCGCTGCGGCTGGTCGCAGGACCTGTCGCTGCCGGTGGCGGACCGGGCGATGCTGCATGCGGACAACTGCTATCACCTGCCGCATGTGCGGATCGAGAGCCACCGGCTGAAGACCAACACCTGCAGCGCAACGGCCTATCGCGGCTTCGGCGGACCGCAGGGGATGGTGGGGATCGAGCGGGTTCTGGATCACGTGGCCTTTGTGGTGGGGCGGGAACCCTTGGAGGTGCGCAGGGCCAACTTCTATCGCGGGATGGCTGCCCCCGGGGGCGCTTCGCCCCCCGGACCCCCAGAGGATATTTCCGCAAAGATGAAAGGCGGGAGTGAGGAGGTGGACCTGACCTCCCGGGGCGCGGCGCTGCCGGTGGGGTCGCATGACCTGCCGGCGGATGGGGCGGTGCAGACGACGCCCTACCACATGCCGGTGGAGGATTTCATCGGGCATGAGCTGGTGGCGGAGCTGGAGCGGACCTCGGATTACCGGGCGCGGAAGGCGGAGATCGCGGCGTGGAATGCGGGCTCGCCCGTGTTGAAGCGGGGGATCGCGCTGACGCCGGTGAAGTTCGGGATTTCCTTCACGCTGACCTGGCTGAACCAGGCGGGCGCCTTGGTGCATGTCTACCAGGACGGCTCCATCGCGCTGAACCATGGCGGGACCGAGATGGGACAGGGGCTGTTCCAGAAGGTCGCGCAGGTGACGGCTTCGGTCTTCGGCCTCGACGTGGGCAAGGTGAAGATCACCGCGACGGATACCGGGAAGGTGCCGAACACCTCGGCGACCGCGGCGTCGTCGGGGTCGGACCTGAACGGGATGGCGGCGAAGGCGGCGGCGGAGACGATCCGGGCGCGGCTGGCGGAGTTCATCGCCGAGAAGCATCAGGCGGAGCCCTCTGCCGTGACCTTCGTCGACGGGACGGTGAGGGTCGCGGACGCGGTCTACGAGTGGGAGAAGGTGGTGGCCTGGGCCTATCAGGCGCGCGTCAGCCTGTCCTCGACCGGCTATTACGCCACGCCGAAGATCGTCTGGGACCGGGTCAAGGGCACCGGGCGGCCGTTCTTCTATTTCGCCTATAGCGCGGCGGTGACCGAGGTGGTGATCGACCGGCTGACCGGCGAGAACCGGGTGCTGCGGGCGGATCTTCTGCATGACACGGGGACCAGCCTGAACCCGGCGATCGACATTGGCCAGATCGAGGGCGCCTATGTGCAGGGCGTGGGCTGGCTGACGACCGAGGAACTGGTCTGGGACGGCAAGGGGCGGCTGGCGACGCATGCGCCCTCGACCTACAAGATCCCGGCCTGCTCCGACCGGCCGCGGGATTTCCGGGTGAAGCTCTGGGGCAAGCCCAACCGCGAGGACTCGGTCGGCAAGTCGAAGGCGGTGGGCGAACCGCCGTTCATGCTGGGCATCTCGGCGCTGTATGCGCTGTCGGATGCGGTGGCGGCCTGCGGGGATGGCGGCGTCTATCCGGCGCTGGATGCCCCGGCGACGGCGGAGCGGGTGCTGATGGCGGTGCGGAGGGTCGAGGGTGTTTGACCTTGGGTCATTGTCGGCGGCCTTGCAGGCGCATGGGCGCGTGGCCCGGGTGGTGATCGCGGGCGTGGAGGGGTCGTCTCCGCGCGAGGTCGGGGCGTCGATGCTGGTCTGGGATCGGGGCCAGTCGGGGACCATCGGCGGCGGGGCGCTGGAGTTCGAGGCGGCGGCGAAGGCGCGCGGGATGCTGGCGTCGAGCCCGTTGTCCTGCGCGGGAAGTGGCGAGGCGCTTTCGGCGACCGGGGGCGAGCGTCCGATGGCGAGCCCCCCCATCCCATCCCTCCCACATGGAGGGGGGAGGGGGTCTGTTGCGCCTCTCATCGAGCGCGGCGCTGCCATGGAGGCGCCTCCCTCCCCCCGCGCGGGGGAGGGATGGGGTGGGGGGGCCCGCATCGAGCGGGTCGCGCTCGGCCCGAACCTTGGCCAATGCTGCGGCGGGGCGGTGGTGCTGTGGACCGAGATCTTCGACACGCCTCCGGAAGCGGTGGCGGGCGTCGTCCTGCGCGGGCCGGGGCAGATGCCGCTGGCCGTGAAGCGCATCCTGGCGGCGGCGCGGGGGCAGGGCCTGCGGCCCGCGCCCGGCCTGGTTGGCGGCTGGCTGGTGGAGCCGGTGATGGAGGCGGAGCGGCAGGTCTGGATCTGGGGCGCGGGGCATGTGGGGCGGGCCTTGGTCAGCGTGCTGGCGCCCCTGCCGGGGATTGCGGTGACCTGGGTAGATGTGAGCGCCGAGCGGTTTCCGGATATGGTGCCGGAGGGGGTGACGGTGATTCCGGCCGGTGATCCGGCTCTGGTGGCGGATCACGCCCCGCCGGACGCGGAGCATCTGGTGCTGACGTTTTCCCATGCACTGGATCTGGAGCTGTGCCATCGGTTGCTGGGCCGGGGATTCCGGGGGCTGGGGCTGATCGGCTCGGCGACGAAATGGGGGCGGTTCCGGTCGCGGCTGAAGGCGCTGGGGCATGAGGCGCGGGCGGTGGGGCGGATCCGCTGTCCGATCGGCGATCCGGCGCTGGGCAAGCATCCGCAGGCGATTGCGATTGGCGTGGTGGCGGAGATGCTCCGCGCGCCCAAGGTGGCGGTGGGGGAGAAGCGGGCATGACGCGGCCGGAGTTGTTGCGGGTCGAGGGGATCACCAAGGCCTATCCGGGGGTGGTGGCGAATTCGGACGTGTCGTTCTCGATCGGCGAGGGGGAGATCCATGCCCTCCTTGGCGAGAACGGGGCGGGGAAGTCGACCATGGTCAAGATGATCTATGGTCTGATCCGGCCGGACAGCGGGACCATGACGCTGCGCGGGGCGGGTTATGCGCCCACGAAGCCGGCCGAGGCGCGGCGGCTGGGCGTGGCGATGGTGTTCCAGCATTTCTCGCTGTTCGAGGCGCTGAACGTGGCGGAGAACGTGGCCCTGGGGATGGAGAGCCCGCCGCCGATGCGCGAGCTGGCGGCGCGGATCCGGGCGGTGTCCGAGGAATACGGGCTGCCGCTGGACCCTTCGCGGATGGTCGGCGACCTGTCGGCTGGCGAGCGGCAGCGGGTGGAGATCATCCGCTGCCTGTTGCAGGATCCGAAGCTTCTGATCATGGACGAGCCGACCTCGGTGCTGACGCCGCAGGAGGTGGAGATCCTGTTCAAGACGCTGCGGCAGCTCAGCAGCGAGGGGACGGCGATCCTGTATATCAGCCACAAGCTGGAGGAGATCCGGAGCCTCTGCGACGAGGCGACGATCCTGCGCCGCGGCAAGGTGGTGGCGAGTTGCACCCCGCGCGAGCGCACGGCGCGGGAGATGGCGGAGCTGATGGTGGGTGCCAGCCTGAAGACGCCGGAGCGGCGGGTGGCGGCGAAGGGCGAGGTGGCGCTGGGGGTCTCGGACCTGTCGGTGGACTCTCCGATCGCCTTCGGGACCAGCCTGAAAGGGATCAGCTTCACGGTGGCGAAGGGCGAGGTGCTGGGGATCGCGGGCGTTGCGGGCAACGGGCAGGACGAGCTTTTGCTGGCGCTTTCGGGCGAGTTGAAGGCGGCAGCGGACAAGGTGCGGGTCGCGGGGCGGCCGGTGGGCGACCTGGGGCCGGTGGAGCGGCGGCGCGCGGGCCTCGTGGCGGCGCCGGAGGATCGCTATGGCCATGCGGCGGCGCCGGACATGAGCCTGGTGGAGAATGCCTTCCTGACGGCGGGGGTACGCAAGGAGCTGACACGGAACGGATTCGTCGACTGGGCAGGCACGCGGGCCTTTGCCGAGGAGATCATCGCGGCCTATGACGTGCGCACGCCGGGGCCGGATGTGGCGGCGCGGGCGCTGTCCGGGGGGAATCTGCAGAAGTTCCTCATGGGGCGCGAGTTGATGCAGGGGGCGGGCGTGATCGTGATCAACCAGCCGACCTGGGGGGTGGACGCGGCGGCGGCGGCCTCGATCCGGCAGAGCATCCTGGACCGGGCGGGCGAAGGCGCGGCGGTGGTGGTGATCAGCCAGGATCTGGATGAGCTGCTGGAAGTGTCGGACAGCTTTGCGGTGCTGAACGAGGGGCGGCTGACGAAGCCCCGGCCGACCGAGGGGCTGACGATGGACGAGATCGGCCTGATGATGGGCGGGGCGCATGGGATGGAGGTCGCGCATCATGCGGGCTGAATTGGTCACGGGCCGGATGCCCCCCACCCCCGGCCCCTCCCCACGGAGGGGGAGGGGAGGTGCGGGTTGCGGCGTCAGGTGCGAACGCGCGGCGGCGCGACTGCCGAGCCGCCGGAATGGGGGGCCAGCCCCCCAAGCCCCCCGGGATATTCGTGGACAGAAAATGGGGGCCGGTCGTGCTGAGGCTTGAGAAGCGCCCTACCCCGAGCAGGTTCTGGCTTTACGCGACCCCTCCCGTTGCGGTGATCCTGACCATGATCGCGGGCGGAATCCTGTTCGCGGCGATGGGGAAGAACCCGGTCGAGGTGATCCGCACGATCTTCTGGGACCCGATGTTCGGCGAATTCGCCTTCTACCTGCGCGGGCAGCTTCTGGTGAAGGCGGGGCCGCTGATCCTGATCGCGATCGGCCTGGCGCTGGGATTCCGGGCCGGGATCTGGAACATCGGGGCCGAGGGCCAGTACATCATGGGCGCGATCTTCGGCGCCTCGGTGGGGCTGGCGGTATTCCCGACGGAAAGCCGCTGGATCTTTCCGGTGATGATCGTCGCGGGGGCCTTCGGCGGCTGGCTCTGGGCGATGATCCCGGCGATCCTGAAGACGCGGTTCAACACCAACGAGATCCTTGTCAGCCTGATGCTGGTCTATGTGGCCGAGACGATCCTGGCCAAGGCCTCGACCGGGTTCCTGAAGAACCCCGAGGGGATGGGATTTCCGGGGAGCCGCAATTTCTCGGGCTATCCTGCCGCGCAGAACGCCTTCCTGTATGAGCCGCTGGGCCTGCATTGGGGCGGGGTCGCGGCGCTGGTGACGGGGGTTCTGGCCTGGGTGCTGCTGACGCGGCACCAGGCGGGGTTCCAGATCCGGCTGGCCGGGCAGGCCCCGAGGGCGGCGCGGTTCCATGGCGTCTCGCCCGCGCGGCTGGTGGTCCTGTGCATGGGGATCTCGGGCGCGCTGGCGGGGCTGGCGGGGATGTTCGAGGTGACGGGACCGGCGGGGCAGATCAGCATCGACTTCAACACCGGCTACGGGTTCACGGCGATCATCGTGGCCTTCCTGGGGCGGCTGAACCCCTTGGGGATCGTGCTGGCCGGGTTCCTGATGGCGCTGACCTATGTCGGCGGCGAGATGGCCTCGACCAACCTGGGCCTGCCGGATGCGGCGATCCAGGTGTTCCAGGGAATGCTGCTGTTCTTCCTTCTCGGGGTGGATGTGCTGACGAATTATCGGTTCCGGCTGGCTGTGGGAGCGCTGTGATGGATTTCGGTGGGATCAATCCGGTCATCCTGATCGCGACCCTGATGGCCTCGGCGGTGCCGATCCTGCTGGCGGCGCTGGGCGAGACGGTGGTCGAGCGCTCGGGCGTGCTGAACCTGGGCGTCGAGGGGATGATGATCATCGGCGCGCTCGGCGGCTTCGTCGTGGCGGTCCAGACAGGAAGCCCGGTGCTGGGCTTCATCGGCGGGGCGGTGGCGGGGGCGGCGCTGAGCCTGATCTTCGCGGCCCTGACGCAGGTCTTCCTGGCGAACCAGGTGGCGACGGGGCTGGCGTTGACGCTGTTCGGGCTGGGGGTCTCCTCCTTGGGCGGGCAGGGCTACAACGGGATCAAGCCGCCTGCGACCGGGCAGCTGCTGCCGGATGCGCTGGCGGACCTGCCGGTGGTGGGGCCGATCCTCTTCGGCCATGACTGGGTGGTCTATTTCAGCATCGCGATGACGGCGGTGCTGTGGTGGGTGCTGAAGGCGACGCGCGTCGGGCTGGTCATCCGGGCGGTGGGCGAAAGCCATGAGGCCGCCCATGCGCTGGGCTACAAGGTGAACCGGATCCGGCTGATGTGCATCGCCTTCGGCGGGGCGATGGCGGGGATCGGCGGGGCCTATGTCAGCCTGGCGCGGGTGCCGCAATGGGTGGACGGGATCACCTCGGGCGCGGGCTGGATCGCGCTGGCGATCGTGGTCTTCGCCAGCTGGCGGCCCTGGCGGGTGCTGCTGGGGGCCTGGCTGTTCGGCGGCATCACCGTGCTGCAGCTGAACCTGCAGGTCGCCGGGTCCGGCATCCCGGTCGAGTACTTGTCCATGGCCCCCTATCTGATAACCATCCTCGTGCTGGTCGTCATGTCGGCCGGGCGGCGGGGCAAGGCCAATGGCGCGCCCGCCGCGCTGGGACAGAATTTTCACGCCTCGCGCTGAGGCAGATACCGCGGGGCCGGAGGGTTCCGCCACCAAGGGGAGAAGAAGATGAAACGGAGAACTCTGCTGGCAAGCGCGGCGATGGGGCTGATGCTGGCCTCGGGCGCCTTCGCGCAAGGCATGGACAAGGTGAAGGCCTGCTTCGTCTATGTCGGCCCGATCGGCGATGGCGGCTGGACCTACCAGCACCATCAGGGCGCGCTGGCGGTGCAGGAGAAGTTCGGCGACAAGGTCGAGATCCAGTATCAGGAGAACGTGCCCGAGGGCGCCGATGCCGAGCGGGTGCTGACCCAGATGGCGCTGGGCGGCTGCAACATCATCTTCACCACCTCGTTCGGCTACATGGATGCGACGAACGCCGTGGCCGCCAAGTTCCCCGACGTGAAGTTCGAACATGCCACCGGCTTCAAGCGCGAGCATCCGAACGTCTCGACCTACAACGCGCGCTTCTACGAGGGCCGCGCGGTGGAAGGCCTGATCGCGGGGCGGATGACCAAGTCGAACAAGATCGGCTATATCGGGTCCTTCCCGATCCCCGAGGTGATCATGGGGATCAACAGCTATTACCTGGCCGCCAAGAAGGTGAACCCGGACGTCCAGCTGTCGGTGGTCTGGGCCTTCACCTGGTTCGACCCGGCCAAGGAGGCCGATTCCGCCAAGGCGCTGATCGACCAGGGCGTCGACGTGATCGCCAGCCACACCGATTCGACCGCGCCCCTGGCCGAGGCCGCCAAGACCGGCGGCAAGGTGATCGGCTTCGGTCAGGCCTCGGACATGGCGGTGCCGGAATACATGCCGACGCCGCGCGTCACCTCGATCATCGACAACTGGGCGCCCTATTACGTCGAGCGGGTCGGCGCGCTGCTGGACGGGACCTACGAGCAGAAGGACACCTGGGCCGGCATCGGCGGCGGCGAGGTGCAGATCGGCGAGATCACCGAGGCGATCCCGGCCGAGGTCAAGGCCGAGGCGGAAGCCCTGCGCGATGCGATCGGGGCGGGCACGCTTCACCCGTTCACCGGGCCGATCAACAAGCAGGACGGCTCGCCCTGGCTGGCGGAAGGCGCGACCGCGCCGGATGGCGACCTTTTGGGGATGGGGTTCTACGTCGAAGGGATCACCGGCGACATTCCGCAGTGACCGACGGGGGTTTCGGCCCCCCACATCTTTGAGTATTTGAGCCAAGAGGAAGGGGCATGGGGTTTCCCGTGCCCCTTTCCGTATCGGGAGGGACGGGATGGACGCGGATTTTCTGATCGTCGGCGGCGGGATCGCCGGGATCTCGGCGGCGGCGCGGTTGTCGGAGTTGGGGCGGGTGATCCTGCTGGAAGCGGAGGACGGGCTGGCGCATCATGCCAGCAGCCGCTCGGCGGCGCTGTACGAGCCGCGCTATGGCGCGCCTGCGGTGGTGGGGTTGTCGATGGCCTCGGAGGCGCATTTCCGGGCGTTGCCGGGGGTGCTTTCGCCGCGCGGGCTGTTGCTGGTGGGAAAGGCCGGGGCGGGGGAGGCCTTCGGACATGACCTGAAAGCGATGGCCTTCGACCCGATCAGCGTCGAGGAGGCGCGGCGGATCGTGCCGATCCTGAATCCCGAGACCGTGGCGCTGGCGGGCTATGCCGCCCATGCCGAGGATGTGGATACCGACCTTCTGGTCCAGGGCTTCGCCCGTGAGGCCAGGGGGCGGGGAGCGCAGGTGCTGACCAAGGCGAAGGTGACGGCGATTGCGAAGGACGGCGCTGGATGGCGGGTGTCCTCGGCCGCGGGGGAGTTCACCGCGCGGATGGTGGTGAACGCGGCCGGGGCCTGGGTGGACCAGGTGGCGGCGCTGGCGGGGGTGCGGCCGCTGGGTTTCACCCCCTACCGCAGGTCGATGGCGCGGATCCCGGCGCCGGGCGGGCATGATGTGGGCAAATGGCCGATGATGTTCGGGCCGGGCGAGGACTGGTATGCCAAGCCGGACGCGGGGGCGCTGATCGTCTCGCCCGCCGAGGAGGACCTGATGGAGCCGCATGACGCCTGGGCCGACGACATGGTCCTGGCCGAGGGGCTGGCGCGCTATGAGGAGATGGTGACCGAGCCGGTCACGCGGCTGCTGGCCAGTTGGGCGGGTCTGCGCACCTTCTCGCCCGACCGGGTGCTGGTGATCGGACCGGATGCGCGCGAGCCCGCGTTCTTCTGGCTGGCGGGCCAGGGCGGCTATGGCTTCCAGACCTGCCCGGCGGCCAGCCGGCTGGCGGCGGATCTGATCGGGGGCCGCGCGCCCGAGCTGGAGCCGGATCTGGTCGCGCAGCTGTCGCCGTCGCGCTTCGGTTGAGGCAGGTCAAGGCGCGGCCTCCGCCGCCCGTGCCAATTGGGCGCGACAAAGGAGGCCGCGATGAGCGATGTGAGCTATCAGGAAAAGATCAGCGGGATGCGCAAGGAGTTGCGCGCCCTGAACGCGCTGATGCCCGAGACGGCGAAGGGCTTTGCCCAGCTCTCGAAGGCGGTCAAGGACAACGGGCCGCTGGGCGTGAAGGAGAAGGAATATGTGGCGCTTGGCATGTCGGTCGTGCTGCGCTGCGAGCCCTGCATCAACTTTCACGTCGAGGCGCTGATGAAGGCGGGCGCCACGCGCGAGGAGCTGGGCGACGTGCTGGCGATGGCGGTGCAGATGGGCGGCGGGCCGGGGCTGATGTATGCCGGGCACGCGCTGGCCTGCTGGGACGAGCTGGCGGCCAGGGCGGCGTGACGGGGTTTCCGCCGAGGGGCGAAAATCCCGCGTGACAGGCGGCGCGCGGCGCGGCAGCATCTGCGCCATGCGCACCCTTCCCCTGCTTCTCGTCCTGCTGCTTGCCGCCTGCGGCGGCACCTCACGCCAGGCGCAGGAGGAGACGATCACCGTCACCTCCTCGAACTTCAGCGACGCCGATCCGACCGACTGGACGGGCCGGTCCCCGGACCGCTATCCGGTGCATGGGGTGGACCTGTCGCGGTTCCAGACCCAGGTGGACTGGACCACGGCGCGGGCCAACGGGGTGAACTTCGCCTTCATCAAGGCCACGGAAGGCGGGGACATGCTGGACCCGATGTTCGAGTCGCACTGGCGCACGGCCGGACGGGCGGGGGTGAAGCGCGGGGCCTACCATTTCTTCTACCATTGCCGCCCGGCGGCCGAGCAGGCGCGGTGGTTCATCCGGCATGTGCCCAAGGTGCCGGGCGCCCTGCCCCCGGTCCTGGACATGGAATGGACGCCCACCAGCCCGACCTGCACCATCCGCCGCGACGGGGCCACGATCCGCGAAGAGGCGCGGATCTTCATGGAGATCGTGGCGCGGCATTACGGCCAGCGGCCGATCATCTATACGACGGTGGATTTCTACGAGGATACCGAGCTCTGGCGGCTGGGCGGGGCCGAGTTCTGGCTGCGCTCGGTCGCGGGGCATCCGGGCGAGGTCTATGGCGGCAAGGACTGGAGCTTCTGGCAGTATACCTCGACCGGGGTGGTGCCGGGGATCGCGGGCAAGGTGGACATCAACGTCTTCGCCGGGTCCAAGGCGAACTGGGCGCGCTGGCTGGGCGCACGCGCGCTTTAGCGGTTGCGCCAGCGGCGCAGCAGGGCCCTGCCCCGGCGGCGGCAGCGGATCATCAGGACCGAGATCGGCCCGCGCAGGATCGGCAGGTCCACGGCCAGAAGCAGAAGGCCGAGGGGCAGCATCCAGACGCCGAGCACGGGCATGAAGGCGAAGAAGCCGCCGGCGATCAGGATCAGGGCGAGCGGGAAGCGGATCGGAAACCAGCTGTCGCGGCGCAATGTGGACATCGGGCCGCGCAGGACGGGGACCATCCGCTCCAGCGCGTCGAACTGCCGTTGAAACCTGCGTTCGCGTGGGCCCATGATTCCTCCCGAGGGCAAGAGATGGAGGTTGCGGGGCACGGCTTCAAGACGGGAACCGAAGCGGAGCCGAAGGGTTGAAACCCCGAGGAGGACGCGGCCATGGCGCGGTTTCTGACCATCGGATACGGCACGCGTGCGGGCTATGACCGCACGCCGGAGAACCTGCGCGCGGCGGCCCATGCGGCGGATGCCCGGCTGGTGGCGCGGGGCGCGGTGACGGGGATCGCGGGCGCGCCGGTGCAGGTGCGCAATCCGGAAAGCTCGGGGGTGGAAGTGACCGAGGGGGCCTTCCTGGCCTCGGCCCTGCCGGTCGCGGGCTTCGGGCTGATCGAGGCGGAGAGCCTGGAGGAGGCCATCGCCCTGGTAAGCGAAACCCCATGCGCTGTGGCGCATGGGGTGGTGGAAGTCTGGCCGCTCAGGGAGCAGAACGGTTAAGCGTCCACGCGGATCCGCGCGTTCGTCGGGTCGAAGGGGCTGTCCTCGGTGACGACGGCGTCCCATTCCTTGAGCTGGATCTTCACCTTCAGCTTCTGACCCGGTTCCGCCAGTTCGGCCGGAACATAGCCCATGCCGATCTGCTTGCCGAAGGCGACCGAGTAGCCGCCGGAGGTCAGGCGGCCGACCTTGATGCCGTCATGGATGAGGGCTTCCTTACCCCAGGGGTCGGCATCCGACGGGCCGTCGATCAGCAGCGTCACGCATTTCGACCGGATGCCGGTGTCCAGCATCTTCTGCTTGCCGCGGAAGTCCTTGGTCAGGTCCACGAAGCGGTCGAGCGCGGCTTCCAGGGGCGTGGCGTCGCGGCCAAGCTCGTTGCCGAAGGCGCGGTAGCTCTTTTCCTGCCGCAACCAGTTCTGGGCGCGGGCGCCGACGCCCTTCAGGCCGTGCTTGGCGCCGACCGACCAGAGCAGGTCCCAGAGGTAGCGGCCGAATTCGATCGGGTAGTGCAACTCCCAGCCAAGCTCGCCCGTATAGGCCACGCGGACGGCGCGGACGGGGCACATGCCCAGTTCGATGTCGCGGTAGGACAGCCAGGGGAAGCGCTTGTTGCCAAGGACGGTGTCGGGGTCGGCGTCCTTGACGATGTCCTTGAGAAGGGCGCGGGCGTTCGGGCCGGCCAGCGCATAGACGCCCCATTGCGTCGTCACGTCATGGATGTCGATGGCGCCCTTGCCAGCGGCCATCCAGTCGTCGGCGGATTTCTGCAGGAAGTCGTAGTCATAGGCGGTCCAGGCCCCGGCGGAGATCAGGTAGTATTCGTCCTGTTTCAGGCGGACGATGGTGTATTCGATCCGCGTCGTGCCGTGGTCGGTCAGGGCATAGGTCAGGTTGATCCGGCCCACGTTCGGCAGCTTGTTGCAGGTGAAGTGGTCGAGGAAGGCGGTGGCACCCGGACCCCGGACAAGGTGCTTGGTGAAGGCCGAGGCGTCTATGATGCCCACCGTGTTCCTCACCGCTTCGGCCTCGGCCTTGGCGTATTGCCACCAGGCGCCGCGGCGGAAGCTGCGGCTATTGTGGTCGAAGTCAGCGGGGGCGTCCTTCGGCCCGTAGTAGTTCGGGCGTTCCCAGCCGTTCACCTGGCCGAACTGCGCGCCCATCTCCTTCTGGCGGTCATAGGCCGGGGCGGTGCGCAGCGGGCGGCAGGCTTCACGCTCTTCGTCCGGGTGGTGCAGGATGAAGACGTGGTCGTAGCACTCTTCGTTCTTGCGCGAGGCGTATTCCGTGGTCATCCAGCCGCCGAAGCGCTTGGGGTCGAGAGAGGCCATGTCGATCTCGGCCTCGCCCTGGGTCATCAGCTGGGCGAGGTAGTAGCCGGTGCCGCCCGCGGCGGTGATGCCGAAGGAGAAGCCCTCGGCCAGCCACATGTTGCGCAGGCCCGGGGCGGGGCCGACCAGCGGGTTGCCGTCAGGGGTATAGCAGATCGGGCCGTTGTAATCGTCCTTGAGGCCCACGGTTTCCGAGGACGGAATCCGGTGGATGAAGGACATGTATTCCTGCTCGATCCGTTCGAGGTCGAGCGGGAACAGGTCGGCGCGGAAGCTGTCGGGGACGCCGTACTGGAAGCGGGCGGGGGCGCCCTTTTCGTAGGGGCCAAGGATCCAGCCGCCGCGTTCCTCGCGCACATACCATTTGGCGTCGGCGTCGCGCAGGACCGGATGCTGCGGGTTGGTCTTGCGCCATTCGACAAGGGCGGGGTCGGGCTCGGTCACGATATACTGGTGCTCGACCACGACGGCGGGGGTCTTGATGCCGAGGAGCTTGGCGGTGCGCTGGGCGTGGTTGCCGGTGGCGGTGACGACATGTTCGGCGGTGATGTCGAACTTGTCGTCGGTGGCGACGAGGTTGCCGCCGCGTTCTTCAAGCCGGGTGCAGGAGACGATCCATTCGCTGCCGGTCCAGCGGTAGCCGTCGACCTGGACCTTGCGTTCGATGGTCGCGCCGTGCTGGCGGGCGCCCTTGGCCATGGCTTGCGTCACGTCGGCCGGGTTGATGTAGCCGTCCTGCGGGTGGTAGAGCGCGCCGATCAGGTCCTCGGTGCGTACCAGCGGCCAGCGCTCCTTGATCTCCTTCGGCGTCAGGAATTCGTGGTAGACCCCGGCGGTTTCGGCGACGGAGGAGTAGAGCATGTACTCGTCCATCCGCTGCTGGTGCTGCGCCATCCGCAGGTTGCCGACGACGTAGAAACCGGCGTTGAGGCCGGTCTCGGCCTCCAGCCCCTTGTAGAAGTCGACCGAATACTTGTGGATATGGGTCGTCGCATAGCTCATGTTGAAGAGCGGCAGGAGACCGGCGGCGTGCCAGGTGGAGCCGGAGGTCAGCTCGTCGCGTTCGACCAGCATGGTGTCCCAGCCGGCCTTGGCCAGGTGATAGGCGATCCCGGTGCCGACTGCGCCGCCGCCGACGACAAGGGCTTTCACGTGGGTTTTCATTCTGGGACTCCCCGCAATGGTTTGCCCCTATCTGACAGAGGCGCGGCAAACCGGGCAAGTCTGCCCGACATTTGGCGTCAGAAAACGACATGCCTTTCCGCGAAGGGCGGGCTTTGCCGGCTTGAGAGGACGGAGCGGGAGGGTAACCTGATTCCGGCGCAAGAGCCGTGCTGGCTGAGGTTGTCCGGTGGGCGCCGGGATTCGCTCGTCGATGACTTCGTCACTCCTCGCGGCGCGCCGACGAGGAGACGAAGTCGAACGAGGAGGGGCCGGGAGGAGGAGGAGATGGAGCCATTTGCCGACCGCCGCGCTGCGGGGCGCGCGCTTGCCGAGCGGCTGGTTGCCTTCGGGGGGACGGATACGGTGGTGCTGGGCCTGCCGCGCGGGGGGCTGCCGGTGGCGGATGAGGTGGCGCGGGCGCTGGGGGCGGCGCTGGACATCGTCCTGGTGCGCAAGATCGGCATGCCGGGAAACCCCGAGCTGGCGCTGGGGGCGATTGCCGGGCCGGAGGGCAGGACCATGGTTCTGAACGACGAACTGGTCCGCCTCTGCGGCCTCGACCGGGCCGGGATCGAGGCGCGCGCGGCCCCGCAGCGGGCGGAACTGCGGCGCCGCCGCGCGCTCTGGGGCTCGCGCCTGCAGCCGGGGGCGCTGCGGGCCAAGCGGGTGATCCTGGTGGATGACGGGATCGCCACCGGGGCCACGATGCGGGCCGCCATCGGGGCGGTGCGGGCCGATGGTCCGGCCGAGGTGATCGTGGCGGCTCCGGTCGCGGCCCCCGACACGCTGGAGGCGCTGGGGCGGCTGGCGGACCGGGTGGTCTGCCTGCGGGCGCCGGCGGGGTTCACGGCGGTCGGGCGGCATTACGCCAGCTTTCCGCAGCTTGAGGATGCCGATGTGCAGGCTATCCTCACCGCCGGGCCGCAGCCCGGGCCGACAGGAGGAGAGACATGAGCCAGTTCAACCAGCCGCTCGGCGGCAACGAGATGCCGCGCTTCGGCGGGCCCGCGACGATGATGCGGCTGCCTGCCGCCGCCACCGCCGAGGGGCTGGACGTGGCCTTCATCGGGATTCCGATGGACCATGGCACCAGCAACCGGCCGGGCACGCGGCTGGGGCCGCGCCAGATCCGGGACGAGTCCCGGATGCTGCGGCCCTACAACATGGCGACCGGGGCGGCGCCCTTCGACCATCTGCAGGTGGCGGACCTGGGCGATGTGGCGATCAACACCTTCGACCTGAAGAAATCGGTCGAGATCATCGCCGACCACTACCGGCAGGTGCTGGCGCAGGGCGCGATCCCGCTGACCCTGGGCGGCGACCACACGCTGACCTGGCCGATCCTGCGCGCGATGAAGGAACGGCACGGGCCGGTCGCGCTGATCCATGTCGACGCCCATGCCGACATCAACGAGACCATGTTCGGAGAGACGGCCGCGCATGGCTGCCCCTTCCGCCGGGCCTGGGAAGAGGGCTGCCTGCAGAATGACAAGGTGTTCCAGATCGGGCTGCGCGGCACCGGCTATGCGCCCGAGGATTTCGACTGGGCGCGCGGCCAGGGCTGGACGGTGGTCCAGGCCGAGGAATGCTGGTGGAAGTCGCTGACCGGGCTGATGGAGATCGTCCGGCAAAGGATCGGGGATGCGCCGGTCTATCTCAGCTATGACATCGACAGCCTGGATTCGGCCTTCGCGCCGGGCACGGGCACGGTGGAGCCGGGCGGGCTGACCACCTGGCAGGCGCTGGAGATCATCCGGGGCTGCGCCGGGCTGAAGATCGTCGGCGGCGATCTGGTCGAGGTCTCGCCGCCCTGGGATCCGTCGGGCAATACGGCGCTGATCGGGGCGAACCTCTTGTACGAGATGCTCTGCGTCCTGCCGGGCGTGCCGCAGGCGCCGTCGCGCTTTTCGGGGCTGCGTTTCTAGGACCCAATCGGCGTGGACAGCCGGGGGCTACCGCGCGGCGGCCTCGGCCCCGTCCCAGCCGAAGATCGTACCGAAGAGACTGCCGCCCCGGTCGCGGGGGGCGGCTGCCGTCGCAGGCTCTGCCGTCGGGCGCGCGGCCGCACGCGCGGCGACGTCGGCCTCGAACGCGGCGCGGGCCTCCTTGCCCAGGGCCGAGGCGAGGACAATCATCGGCACCTGGCCCAGGCCCGGCCGCCGGTCGAAGACGCTGTCATTCAACGCCGCGACATCGAGCGTCTGGAGGAAGGGAACCAGATCCCGGTCCTTCATCCGCGCGGAGACCAGGAGGTTGAGCCGGATCTGCCCGCCGATATCGGCCAGGAACAGCCGGGCGCGGGCGGATCCGGGCAAGGCGGCCTCGGCCAGGTCAAGGCCGCGGACGGTCATGGCGGGCGTCAGGGGGATGGCGTCGGAAAGGGGCATCTGCGCCAGGGGCGGGGCGGGATGGCGGATGGCCTGGACGATCACCTGCCGCCCTCCCCGCTTGTAGGTGAGGATCGCGGTCTGGACGCCGCTGCCGGGATTCGGGGCGGCGCCGGCCTCAAGCAGGGCCAGCACCTCGTCCGGCAGGGAGGTGCGGTCTGCAGGCAGGAAAGCGTCGAGATCGCCGGGTTCGGTCGGATGGACGGTCCAGCCTTCGGGCGGCTTCGGCAGCATCGCCTGAAGGCCCTGCGGGCGGTCCGCCCCGCGCGGCAGGGGCATCATGGCGCGCAGGTATTCGGCGAAGGTCAGCCCCTCGACCGCGCGCCCGGTCCAGCGGCCGGACAGGGAGTAGTCGAGGGCGAGAAAGCCGCTCACCCCCAGGACAAGGAAAACCACGATACGGATCAGGCGCAACAAGGCGGTACGTTCCCAGGTTGTCTTTCAAAGGCTTGGCGGCGAATTCTGGCAAGCTTCGGGCAGAGGGCGGGCAATTTGCCGCCCTGCCCGTCTTATCCCCTCTGCCGCAGCGCGGTCAGGGCGAAGAGGCCGGAGGCCACGACGATGATCGACGGCCCGGCCGGCGTGTCCTGCCAGAGCGAGAGGCCAAGCCCGCCCAGCCCCGCGACCATGCCGATCACCACCGCGCCGAGCGCCATCGCCTCGGGCGTGCGGGCGAGGGCGCGCGCGGCGGCGGCGGGAATGATCAGCATGGCGGCGATCAGCAGCGCACCGACGATCTTGAGCGCCAGCGCGACGACCAGGGCGAGTGCGATCACCAGCACCAGACGCTCGCGATCCGGGCGGATGCCGGCGGCATGGGCGAGATCCTCGCTCAGCGTGGCGGTGAGGAGCGCCTGCCAGCGCCAGGCCAGAAGCGCCAGGACCAGCAGCGCGCCGCCCCAGATCACGGCAAGATCGGTGCGGCTGACAGCGAGGATGTCGCCGAAGAGCCAGGCGGAAAGATCGGTGCGGACGGTGGGGAAGAAGCTGACCGCCACCAGCCCGAAGGCCAGCGCGGAATGGGCAAGGACGCCAAGCGTGGTGTCCATCGCCCAGCCCCGCGACGAAAGCGCGGCGACGGTGACGGCCATGGCCAGCGCCACGACAAGGGTGCCAAGGCCGATGGGCAGGTCGGTGGCCAGCGCCAGCGCGACGCCGAGGATGGCGGCATGGGCAGTGGCATCGCCGAAATAGGCCATCCGCCGCCACACGACGAAGGAGCCCAGGGGTCCGGTCGCGAGGCTGAGGCCGGTCGCGGCCAGGGCGGCGCGGGTCAGGAAGTCGTCAAGCATGGTGGTGGTCGTGGTGATGGTGGTGGGGATGCGGCTCGTCGGCCGGGTGGTCGTGGTCGTGCTCGTGCCGGTAGAGCGCCAGCGCGCCTTGCGTCCCCAGGCCGAAGAGCGCGCGGTATTCCGGCGCGGTCGAGACGACGCGGGGTGTTCCCTCGCAGCAGATATGGCCGTTCAGGCAGATCACCCGGTCCGATGCCGCCATAACGACATGCAGGTCGTGGCTGACCATCAGGATCGCGGCGCCGGTGTCGTGGCGGACCTCCTCGATCAGGCGGTAGAAGGCGGCCTCGCCGGGCTGGTCCAACCCCTGGGTGGGTTCGTCCAGCATCAGGACCTGCGGCTGGCCCAGAAGCGCCCGCGCCAGAAGGACTCGCTGAAGCTGGCCGCCGGACAGCTGGGTCATCTGGTCGGCCTCGCGCCCCGCCATGCCGACGCGGGCCAGCGCCTCGGCCGCCGCCGTGTCGGTGGTGCGGACGGGAAGCGACAGGAAGCGACGCACGGTGATAGGCATGGTCCGGTCGATCATCAGGCGCTGCGGCACATAGGCCAGCCGCAGGCCTGGCGCGCGGGTGACGCTGCCCTCGGCCACCGGGACGATGCCGAGAAGCGCGCGCAGGAGCGTGGACTTGCCGGAGCCGTTCGGGCCGAGGATGGTCACGATCTCGCCCGGGGCGAGGGACAGGCTGACGTCGTGCAGGACCTCCTCGGCACCGAAGCGGACGCAGATGTGGCTGGCGGTGACGAGACTCATGCGGCAGCCTTGCAGCTGGGGCAGAGGCCGAGGGCCTCGAGCGTGGTGCGTTCGATGGCAAAGCCCAGGCGGCCGGCCTCACGGTCAAGGGCCTCGCGAGCCGGGGCGGCCTCGGCCTCGGCGACGGAATGGCAGGCACGGCAGATCAGGAAGGCGGGGGCGTGCGCCTCGCCGGGATGGGCGCAGGCGGTAAAGGCGTTCAGGCGCTGGATGCGGTGGGCAAGGCCTTGTTCGACAAGGAATTCCAGCGCGCGATATGCGACGGGGGGCTGGTTGCCGAAGCCGTCGGCCGCCAGGCGGGCGAGCACGTCATAGGCCCCCAGCGCGCGGTGATCTTCCAGCAGGATCTCCAGCACGCGGCGGCGGACGGGGGTGAGGCGGCTGTTGTTCGCCGCGGTGACGGCCTCGGCCCGGGCCAGGGCATCGGCGGCGCAATGGGCATGGTCATGCGCCGCGAAGGCGAGATCCGGCGCAGCGCAACCGGGACAGTCGGGGGGATGGGTCTGGGGCATCGGGGCTTGACCTGTTATGATATTACATACATAGACCTTCCCCGAACCAGATGGAAGGCTCCGCCATGCGTTATATCATAACTCTGCTGTTGACCAGCGCCCCTGCCATGGCCGAGGTCCCGCGCGTGGTGACCGACATCCCGCCGGTCCATGCGCTGGTGGCGCAGGTGATGGGGGATCTGGGGCAACCGGACCTTCTGCTGGCCAGGGGCGCGGACGAGCATGACTTTCAACTGCGGCCCAGCCAGGCGGGGGCGGTGGCGGATGCGGATCTGGTGGTCTGGATCGGGCCGGAACTGACGCCCTGGCTGGCCAGCGCACTGAAGACACGGCCCGAGGGCGCGGCGGCGCTGGGGCTGCTGGATGCGGAAGGGACCGCGCTGCGGGAATATGGCGCGGACGCAGCGCATGGGGGGGAGCATGAAGGCCACGATCACGCCGGAATGGATCCGCATGCCTGGCTGGACCCAGGCAACGGCCTGGTCTGGCTGGACCTGATCGCGGCGGAACTGGCGCGGCTGGACCCGGAGAATGCCGGAGCCTATGCGGCCAATGCGGCGCAGGCGGCGGGGCAGCTGAAGGAGCTGGATGCCGGGATCGCGGCACGGTTGGCTGCGGTCAAGGGCAAGCCGCTGGTCACCTTCCACGACGCCTATGGCTATTTCGCCGCGCATTACGGGCTGGATGTCGCGGGCAGCGTGGCGCTTGGCGATGCGGCCGCGCCCGGCGCGGCACGGTTGCAGGACCTGCGGGCGGTGCTGGAGGCGGGCGAGGTCCCCTGCATCTTCCCCGAGGCGCAGCATGACCCGGCGCTGATCGAGCGGATGGCCGAGGGGACGGGGGTGAAGATCGGCGGGGCGCTGGATCCGGTCGGCTCGTCGCTGGAGCCGGGACCGGGGGCCTATGCGGCGCTGCTGACCGGGATGGCCGGGACGATCGCGTCCTGTCTTGGCGAGTAAGATGGGCGGACCTGTAGGGTGGGTGATTCACCCACCCAGGGATCGTCAGATCAGCCCTTCCTTGCGGAACAGCGCCTTCAGGTCGGTCTCGGGCCTTGCACCGAAATGGCTGATCACCTCGGCCGCCGCGACGCAGCCCATCCGGCCCGCCGTGGCAAGCGGCTGGCCGGTCGCCAGGCCATAGAGGAACCCGGCAGCGAACTGGTCCCCTGCCCCGGTGGCATCCACCGGCACCACGCGGCGGACCGGGACCACCGCCTCTTCCGCCCCGCGCACGACGATCACGTCATGGCCCGACCGGGTGCAGACCACGAGGCCCGAATCGCGCGCCGCCTGCTCCAGCGCGCCGGAAAGGTCGGTCTGGTAGAGCGAGGACCACTCGTGCTCGTTGCCGATCACATAGTCCAGCGACTTCACCAGGCGGCGGAAGTCGTCGCGGTGGCGATCGACGCAGAACGGGTCGCTGAGCGCGATCCCGGCCTTGCCTCCGGCGCGGTGGCAAAGCTCGACCGCGCGCTCGAAAGCCTGCTTGCCCTTGGGCTTGTCGTAGAGATAGCCCTCGAGGAACAGGATCTCGGCCTTGCCCGCCACCGAATCCGACACGTCGTCGGGGCCAAGCTCGGACGAAATCCCGAGGTAGGTGTTCATCGACCGCTCGCCATCGGGCGCGACGAAGATCATGCTGCGCGAGGTGGGAAGCTCCCCTCCCCGAACCGGCGGATTGACGAAATCGGTGCCTTCCTGCGCCATGGTCTGCGCGTAGAACCGCCCCAGCGCGTCGTCATGGACGCGGCCGATGAAGGCGGTGGTCAGGCCGAGGTTGCCCAGTCCCGCCAGCGTGTTCGCCACCGACCCGCCGGGCGCCTGCTGGCGGTTGGTCATCGCGCTGTACAGAAGCTCGCCCCGCTCGCGCTCGACCAGCTGCATGATGCCCTTCTGGATGCCCATCAGGTCGAGGAAGCTGTCGTCGGCCGAGGAGAACACATCGACGATGGCATTGCCGATGCCGACGACCTGGTAGGACTTCATGCGGTCTTCTCCGGGTAAAGGCACCAGTCCCGGATCGGGCAGATGCCGCATTTTGGGTTGCGCGCAGTGCAGATATACCGGCCGTGCAGGATAAGCCAGTGATGCGCGTGGCCCTGGTATTCGGCGGGGACATTGTCCTCGATCGCGCGCTCGACGGCGGCCTCGTCCTTGCCCGGCGCGATGCCGGTGCGGTTGCCGACGCGGAAGATATGGGTGTCGACCGCCTGGGCCGGGTGGTGGAACCACATGTTCAGCACCACATTCGCGGTCTTGCGCCCCACCCCCGGCAGGGTGGTGAGCGCGGCGCGGGAGCTTGGCACCTCGCCACCGAAATTCTCGATCAGCAGGCGCGAGAGCCTGATGACGTTCTTCGCCTTGTTGCGGTAGAGGCCGATGGTTCTGATGTGCTCGATCAGCCCCTCCTCGCCAAGGGCCAGCATCTTTTCCGGCGTGTCGGCGATCTGGAAAAGCTTGCGGGTGGCCTTGTTCACGCCGGCATCGGTGGCCTGGGCCGAAAGCGCCACGGCGACCAGCAGGGTGAAGGCGTTGGTGTGCTCCAGCTCGCCCTTCGGGTGCGGCTCGGCCTCGGCGAAGCGGGCGAAGATCTGTTTCAGCGTGGCATAAGGAAGCTGTGGGGTCATGCGCCCCTTGCAGCATGAAACGCGGCGCCGGACAAGGCGCAGGAAACGGGTCGCGGCGGGCAAGGCGAGGGGCTAGATTGCAGGAGGCTCGTCGAGCACTTTGTGCACTCCTCGCAGGGGACCCCGCGCGAGGAGGAGACGAAGTCGAACGAGGAGCAGCCCCCCAGCCGGACAAAAGCCATGAACGACCTTTCCCCCTCCTACCACTACCAGGTGATCGGCCGCGCCCTGCAGGTGATCGACGCCGAAGGGCCGTCGCTCGGCCTTGAGGATCTGGCCGCAAGGATGCAGATGAGTCCCGCGCATTTCCAGCGGCTGTTCAGCCAGTGGGTCGGGGTCAGCCCGAAGCGGTATCAGCAATATCTGGTGCTGGGCCATGCCCGCCGCCTGCTGGCGGAGCGCCATACGATGCTGGGAACGGCGTTGGCGGCTGGACTTTCCGGGCCGGGCCGCCTGCACGACCTGTTCCTGACCTGGGAGGCGATGTCGCCGGGCGAGTACGCGCGGGGCGGCGCGGGGCTGGTGATCCGCTGGGGCTGGTTCGAGAGCCCCTTCGGCCCGGCCCTTGCCATGGCGACAGACCGGGGCATCTGCGGCATGGGCTTTGCCGATGAAATCGGCGATCCGGCCGCGCTGGAGGACATGATGCGGCGCTGGCCGGGGGCGGAATTCGTCGAGGACCCCGATGCGATCCGCCCGATGGTGGAGGCGGCCTTCCGGGGCGAGGCGACGCGGCTGCATCTTCTGGGCGGGCCGTTCCAGATCAAGGTCTGGGAGGCGCTCTTGTCGATCCCCTCGGGCCATGTGACGACCTATGCCGACATCGCGGGCGCGATCGGCCATCCGCAGGCGCACCGGGCCGTGGGGACTGCCGTGGGACGAAACCCGATCAGCTTCCTGATTCCCTGCCACCGGGCGCTGCGCCGTGACGGGGGGCTGGGCGGCTATCACTGGGGTCTGCCGCGCAAGCGCGCGATGCTGGCCTGGGAGGCCGCGCGCACGGGTTTGTGATGCGCGGAACCCTGCCGAAATCGCAGGGAACCGGCTTCGTCCGGCGGGCGTTCATGTAATATGGCGCGGGACCGGCGAACCGGCCCGACGGCAACATCGAGGCGAGAGCGAGAATGATGATGAAGACCCCCCTGATCCTGGCTGCGGCCGGAACCCTGTTCCTGACCGCCTGCGTCGATCCGAATGCCTATCCCGACGATCCGAACGCCCGCCAGCGCAGCGGCGCGGTTATCGGCGGCATCGTGGGTGCGGTCTCCGGGGCCGCGGTCTCGAGCGATGACGACAGGCTGAAGGGCGCGATCATCGGCGGGGCGCTCGGCGCGGGGACCGGGGCGCTGATCGGCGCGGACCTGGACCGCCAGGCGGCGGAACTGCGCGGCTCGCTCAACTCGAACATCAGCGTGATCAACCATGGCGATTATCTGGTCGTGCAGATGCCGCAGGATCTGCTGTTCGCGGTCGACAGCGCCTCGGTCCGGCCGGACCTGCGCTCGGACCTCTACACCGTGGCGTCGAGCCTGATGAAATATCCCAACAGCCGGATCGAGGTGATCGGCCATACCGACAACACCGGGTCGGCCGCCTATAACCAGGACCTGTCACAGCGCCGCGCCGTGGCGGTGGCGGGCGTACTGCGCGAAAGCGGCGTGCCGGGCGCGCGGATCGCGGCCTATGGCCGGGGCGAGGACCAGCCGATCGCGTCGAACCTGACGCCGGACGGTCGCGCCAAGAACCGCCGGGTCGAGATCATCATCCGCCCGACGCGCTGATCGGCGGCCTTACACCGAGAAGGGGCCGGCCGGCTGGCCGGCCCCTTTTCCGTTGTGCATCCCGCGTTTTGGTCATAATTTCAAACCAATCAGCCGGATTGCGCCATGCCCTTCGTAAAAGTGACCCCCGAGAAGCTGTCGCAGACCGTCGTGCGGCAGATCGAGCAACTGATCCTGCGCGGCATCTTGCGGCCGGGGGAGCGCCTGCCCTCGGAACGTGACCTGGCAGAGGAGCTGGGCGTCTCGCGTCCCTCGCTGCGCGATGCGCTGGCGGATCTGTCGGAGCGGGGGTTGCTGGTCAGCCGGGCAGGCTCGGGCGTGTTCGTCGCGGATGTGCTGGGCTCGGCCTTCTCGCCGGCGCTGATCCAGCTCTTCGCCTCCCATGACGAGGCGGTGTCGGACTACATCGCCTTCCGCCGCGACATCGAGGGCCTGGCGGCAGAGCGGGCGGCGAAGCTGGGCTCGGAGACCGACCTGCGCGTGATCGACACGATCTTCCGCAAGATGGAGGCCGCGCACCAGAAGCGCGATCCTTCGGACGAGGCGCAGCTGGACGCCGAGTTCCACATGGCGATCATCGAGGCGAGCCACAATGTCATCATGCTGCACATGCTGCGGTCGATGTTCGACCTTCTGCGGCAGGGAGTATTCTACAACCGGCAGATGCTGTTCCGCAACCGGATGACGCGCGACCAGCTTCTGGACCAGCACCGGGCGATGAACACGGCGCTGCAGGCGCGCGACCCGGCGGCGGCGCGGGCGGCGGTCGAGGCGCATCTTGCCTATGTCGAGCAGGCCTTCGCCGAACAGCTGCGCGCGGAAAAGCACGAGGCGATTGCGCGGCAGCGGCTGGACCATGAGGCGCGGCGCTAGGGCCGGGGGGCCAAAATCCTTCGAAGGATTTTGCAAATCTTTTCGAAAAGATTTGCCGCTCCATATGAAAACGGCGGCCCTTTGCGGAGGCCGCCGCTTCAAGGATATTGTCTTCGGCCGTCAGTGCAGGCGGGCTTCGACCTGGGCGATGGCCGCGTCGATCGAAGCCGAAGCCGCATCGGCGGTCATCTGCTTGGCCAACACGTCCCCGGCCGCCGCGACGGCAACCGAAACCGCCTGTTCGCGGACCTGGCGGATGGCGCCGGCCTCGGCAGAGGCGATCTGTTCGGTCGCCGCAGCCAGCCGACGGGCGATCGAGGCCTTGAGGTCCGCCTTGGCCTGTTCGGCCGCCGACAGAGCCTCGTCCCGGGCCTGGGCGACGATGCGCTCGGCCTGTTCCTGAACCTCTTTCTGGCGACGCTCATAGGTCGCGAGGATCGTCTTTGCTTCTTCCCGCAGGCTGCGCGCCTCGTCCAGTTCGGACTTGATCACCGCCGCGCGGGCATCGAGCATTCCGGTCAGCCGCGAGGGAACCTTGACGTAGACCAGAAGCGCCACGAAGGCAATGAACGCCACCAGAACCACGAAGTTCGAGTTCTGCAGCGAGAAGAACGGGCCCGAGGCCGCCAGCGCGGGGCTGGCGAGCAGGGCGAAGAGGATGGAAAGCCGTTTCATCGTCTTACCCTTTCAGCCGTTCGGTGACCGCCGCGCCGACGGCCGCCGCATCGGCCGAGCCGCCAAGCGCCGCCACCAGCTCCGCCGCCGTGTCGCGGGCCACTTCGGCGACCGCCGCAGCGGCGCCGTCGCGGATCGCGGCGATGGATTTCTCGGACTCGGCGGCCTTGGCCGAAATCTCGGCATCCGCTTTCGCGGTTGCGGCGTCGAGGTCCTTCTGGATCTCGGCCTTCGCGGCCGCGATGATCTTGGCCGCTTCGGTACGGGCATTGGCCAGCGCGTCGTTATAGGCCTTCTCGGCCGCGACCGCCTTCTGCTTCAGCTCTTCCGCCGCAGCGAGATCGTTGGTGATCGTGCTTTTCCGATCCGCCAGCACCGCGCCGATGCGCGGCAGGGCGACCTTGGACAGCACGAGGTAGATCACGACCAGCGTGACCAGAAGCCAGAAGATCTGGTTCGGCCAGGTCGAGAAATCCAGCTGGGGCATGCCCACTGCCTTTCCCGCCTCGGCAGTTGCTTCGGTTGCCATCTCGTCTCTCCTGAACCCTTGGAACCAGGGCCAGCCCGCGGACTGGCCCGGAAATCAGGCGGGAAAGATCAGACGGCGAACATCAGCAGCAGAGCGATCAGGAACGAGAAGATCCCGAGAGCTTCCGCGAAGGCGATGCCGACGAAGAGGGTCGCGGTCTGACCGGCAGCGGCCGAGGGGTTGCGCAGGGCGCCGGCCAGGAAGTTGCCGGCGACATGGCCCACGCCGATGCCGGCGCCGCCGAGACCGATGGTGGCCAGGCCGGCACCGATGTATTTGCCGAGGAGCGCGAGTTCGCCTTCCATGATGTATCTCCTATGGAATGGAATGTTGATGGTTGGGGTTCGGGCCTAGTGGTGCGCGTCGCCGACGGCGTCACGCAGATACACGCAGGTCAGAATGGTGAAGACATAGGCCTGGACGGCCGCGACGAGGATTTCCAGCCCGTAGATCGCGGCGATCCCGGCGATCGGGACGATCGAGGCCACGCCCATCACGCCGGCGAAGCCCGCGAAGACCTTGATCACGGCGTGACCGGCCATCAGGTTGCCGCCAAGACGGATGGAGTGCGAGACCGGACGCACGAAATAGGAGATCAGTTCGATCAGCGCGAGGACGGGGCGCAGCGCCAGGGGCGCCGAGGAGACCCAGAACATCGCCAGGAAGCCGATGCCCTTGCGGTAGAAGCCGACCAGGGTGACGGTCAGGAACACCAGCAGCGCCAGCACCGCGGTCACCGCGATATGCGAGGTGGTGGTGAAGGACATCGGGATCAGGCCCAGCATGTTCGACAGGAAGACGAACATGAAGAGGGTCATGACATAGGGGAAGTACTTCAGCCCTTCATGGCCGGTGACGTCTTCCACCATCTTGTGGATGAAGCCGTAGAACAGCTCGGCCACCGATTGCCCGCGCGAGGGGACGATGGCGCGGCGGCGGGTGGACAGGACCAGAAGCGCCACCACGGCCAGGATGGCGATGCCCATCCAGAGGGTGACGTTGGTCGGGGTATACCACTCGACCGGACCGTCGCCGAACAGCGGCTTGACCACGAACTGATCCATCGGGTGGATCTGCAGCCCGCTGCCGTGCTCTTCCGTCGCCATCGTCAGTTCCCTTCGTCGTTCCCGGCCTTGCCGGCCTTTCGTCCCAGTTCCCTCGCCGTGCCCAGCATCGTCTTGATGCCCGCGGCGAAGCCGAAGAGCGAGAAGATGATCAGGAAGATGGGAAGCGTGCCCGCGAGAGCGTCGATCCCGTAACCGATGGCGGCCCCCAGCATGATGCCGGTCGCCAGCTCGATCACCATCCTCCAGGCCACCTCGCCCTGCGAGAAACCCTTGCCCGTGGCGGACCTTTCCACCCCGGGCTTTTCCTTCGCCTGTTCCAGCCGCGCCTCAAGCGCGCGCAGCCGGTCGGGATCGGGTTCAGACTCCATGGGCAGGCCCTTTACGGTCGCGGCGGAAACTAGGGGCCGGAGGGCGCAGAGTCAAGCGGGCAGGTCGCGAGGCAAGCCTTTGAAAACGTGCTGTCTTTTCTGGCGGCAGTCCGGCGGGGCGGCCCTGGCATATTCAACCGCGAGGTTGACGATCCGCCGCGGGCGGCGGATAGTCGCGCGATGAGCGACCGTCTGGATGCCGTCTTCTCTGCCTTGGCCGACCCGACCCGGCGGGCGATCCTGGCCATGCTGCTGGAGGACGACATGGCCGTCACCGATGTCGCCGAGCCGTTCCGGGTCAGCCTTGCCGCGATCTCGAAACATCTGGCGGTGTTGGCCGAGGCCGGGCTGATCAGCCGCGAGAAACGGGGCCGGGTGATCTGGTGCAAGCTGGAGCCGGACGCGCTGCGGGCGGCCTCGGTCTGGATGCGCGGTTTCGGCCAGTTCGAGCCGCTGGACCTGGACGCCTTCGAGCGGTTCCTTGCGGTGGAGTTACAGCCGGAGCCGGACGACGGGCTCTGAATACCAGACGAAACAATCCGTTTCTGTCTGCTGCAGACATGTCCCAGAACCAGCCACGGCTTGCCACAGTCCTGCCCTGCTTGCGCAGGATATGGGGGGCAACGGCAAGAGGACGCGATGATGGAAAAGGCCCTGACCCTGCTGCGGAAGATCGGTCTGAAGAAGGAGAAGCCCGCGGAGGAGGAACTGAGCATCTTCGACAAGCGCCTGAAGATGGTGAACCGGGCGCGGGTGGTGAACCAGGCGGGCCTTGGCGGGCCGGTGTTCAGAAGCCGCCCATCGGACCCGGAAGCCTGAGCCCGGCCATCAGGTCGCGCAATTCCTGCCGGGCGGCGATGTTCGACAGGCTCAGCTGGTCGATCCCGGTATCCTTGAGGTCGAGCAGCGTCAGGCCGCGAGGGAACAGCTCGCGGAAGATCACGCGCTCGGAAAAGCCGGGCAGGACGCGAAAGCCGATGCGGCGGGACAGTTCCTCCAGCGCGGCGCCGACCTTCTTCTTGTTGTGCATGGCCTGGGTGCCCAGCCGGTTGCGCACCACGATCCAGTCGATCGGCTTCAGCCCCGCCTCGGCGCGCATCTGCCGCGCGCCCCAGACCATCTCGGCATAGATCGAAGGGCCCTTGACCCTGCCCGTGGTGGGATCGACGCGGGCAAGCAGGTCGAAATCCACGAAACTGTCGTTCAGCGGCGTGATCAGCGTGTCGGCCATCGTATGCGCCAGCTGCGACAGCCGGGTATGGCTGCCGGGGCAGTCGATCACGATGAACTCGCAGCGCGCGTCCAGCTCCTCGACCGCCTGGGTCAGGCGGGCATCCTGGACCTCGCCCTCGGGCAGGTCGCGGTATTCGGGGGTGGGCAGATCGAGACCGGCCCGGTCCAGATAGGCGCGGCGGTTCTCGAGGTAGCGGGCGAAGGAGCGTTGCCGCAGGTCAAGATCGACCGCGCCGACGCGCTGCCCCAGCCGCGCAAGAGCGGTGGCGACATGCATGCAGGTGGTGGACTTGCCCGAGCCGCCCTTCTCGTTCCCGACGACGATGATATGCGCCATACCGCTTCCCATGCTTCCCGGATGTCGTCATATGCGCAAGGGATGGTGGACGGAAGCGGGAAGCTGTGGATAGGTGGGGTCGGCCGGGCGATTTCAGCGGCGCAAACGCAAAGGGGCGCGTGTCGCCACGCGCCCCTTTTTCCGAAACGCCGGCGGGATCAGAAGCCCAGGCCGGCGTATTTGTTCTTGAACTTCGACACGCGGCCGCCGGTGTCCATCAGCTTGGCCTGCTGGCCGGTCCAGGCCGGATGCGCCAAGGGGTCGATGTCGAGCGACATGGTGTCGCCGTCCTTGCCCCAGGTCGAACGGGTCTGGTAGGTCGAGCCGTCGGTCATCTTGACGGTGATCGTGTGGTAATCGGGGTGAATCTCGGCTTTCATCGTCCCGCTCCTTATTCGGCTTTGGCTTTGTAGGTCGCGTCTTCGGCGATCCGGGCGGATTTGCCGCGGCGCGAACGCAGGTAATACAGCTTGGCGCGGCGGACCTTGCCGCGACGGACGACCTCGATCGAGTCGATGTTGGTCGAGTAGAGCGGGAACACGCGCTCCACGCCTTCGCCGAAGGAGATCTTGCGGACGGTGAACGAGGCGGACAGGGTCGCGCCGCCCTTGCGGCCGATGCAGACGCCTTCATAGGCCTGAACGCGGCTGCGCGAGCCTTCGGTCACCTTGTAGCCGACGCGAACCGTGTCGCCGGCCTTGAAATCTGGGATGGTCTTGCCGAGGGCGGCGATCTGCTCCGCCTCGATCTGCGCGATGAGGTTCATGCGCTGTCTCCGTTTTGCCTGCGGTGTGCCGCAGAGGTGATGCCGCGCCAGAGCTTTCGGTCTTCGTCCGGGTCCCCCCTGAAGGCCAGGGAGCCCGCCGCAGGTGGCGCCTGCTTGGTGTGGTCCGCCCCCCTGCGGCGACCCTGCGGAAGAAGGCAGGCAGGCAAGGGGAATCGGGTCCGACGGGCATTCCGCCCCGGACCGGCCGCGTATAGGAGGAAGGCGGGGTCCGGTCAAGGGGGCCGGAAGGTGCGCTTTAGCGCACCCTACGCTTGTTCCAGAGGTCCGGCCTGCGGGCGCGGGTCAGTTCCTCGGCCTGGGCGCGGCGCCATTTCGCGATCTCGGCATGGTTGCCCGATTGCAGGACGGCGGGGATCTCCTGCCCTTCCCAGACGGCGGGACGGGTGTATTGCGGATGTTCCAGCAGGCCGTCGGAAAAGCTTTCCTCCTCGGTCGAGGCGGCATTGCCGAGGACGCCGGGAAGAAGGCGCACGGTCGCGTCCAGCAGCGCCTGGGCCGCGATCTCGCCGCCGGTCAGGACGAAATCGCCGAGGCTGATCTCCTCGACCCGGTGACGGTCGAGAACGCGCTGGTCCACCCCCTCGAACCGGCCGCAGAGGAGGGTCACGCCGTCGCAGGCGGCAAGACGGCGGGCGGTGGCCTGGTCGAAAGGCCGCCCCCGCGGCGAGAGATAGACGACCGGCCAGCGGGCGCGGTCGGCGGGCGTGCCTTCGCCGGCGGCACGGAAGGCCGCATCCACCACATCGGCGCGCAGCACCATGCCCGCGCCGCCGCCGGCGGGCGTGTCGTCGACGTTACGGTGCCGGCCTTCGCCGAAGGGGCGCAGGTCGATCGTCTCCAGCCGCCAGCGGCCCATGTCCAGCGCCTTGCCGGTCAGCGACAGGCCCAGCGTGCCGGGGAAAGCCTCGGGGAAGAGGGTGATGACCCTGGCGATCCAGGCACCTTTCACCAGCCGCGGTTCCTCCATCAGGTCGCGGGGTTGCAGGCTGGCGCGGATCGACAGGCGGCCGTGGCTTTTGGGCGGATCGTCGGACATGGCCCGGCTTTAGCGCGAAACCCTGCGCCGGGAAAGGGATCAGGCGTGCCGGGCGGTGGAGGCGCGGACGGGTTCTGCGGCAGGGGGCTCGGGCGCGTCCTGAAGGGCGGCCTCGACCGCGCGGGCCAGCGCGCGCAACCCGTCGCGCAGGTCGTCGCGCAGATGCGCCGGAAGGTCGGCGTTCGGATCGGCGCTCATCCCGGCGGCGGCGGCCTGGCGCAGGCGGGCGGCGGTGGGGAACCCCTGGGCGCGGAAGGGGAAGGCCGCGACCAGCGCCAGCGCGCGCGGCACGAAGAGGCGCAAAAGATCGGGATTGCCTTCGGCGATGGCGAAGGCGGAAGCGGCGGCATGGGGGACGCGGCCGGGCGCGATGATCTCGGGCTCGGTCGCCCACATCACCAGCGCACGGCGCAAGGCGGCATGGCTGCGGGCGGGATTGGACAGCGCGGCGGCCAGCGCCTTGAGCCGGACATCGCCGCCCGTCCCGCCCAGGATGCGGGCGACGGCCTCGGAGATCTGGGAGTCCGGGGCATCGTCGGGCAGGTTCAGCAGCGGGGTGACGGCATTGCCGGCCTCGGCCGCGACGCGGGGAAGATGGGCGGCGGCGGCCTCGTCATCCAGGAAGATGCCCTGGTCGGCGGCCTCGCGCGCGTCCCAGAGCATGCGGCAGATCGGGATGGCGAGGAAGGAGACCGAGAGCGGCAGCACCGGGTTCACCACCGGCAAGACCCCGGCGACGGCACCGATGCCCCGGCCGATGCCGAAAAGGACTGCGACCAGCGCGACCTGCGACAGGACCTGCGCCAGCGCGGCAAGCCAGGCGCTGCCCGTCAGCCATTCCTCCGGTGAGGCGGGCCATTGCTCGGGGCGCAGGATCATCAGCCAGACCACGAAGATCGCCGAAAAGGGCAGCACGAGGCCCCAGCCGAAGCCGCACATCCCCGCGAAAAGCGGGCCGATGTAGAGAAGCGCCGTTGCCCCTTTCAGAAGCCGCATGCGATTGGGCATCCTGATCCCCCTTGCCGCACCACCTGGCCATGGCGGGCCGAGCTATTCAACATCCTCGGGCAGGTCGACGATCAATCGACCGGCCGAAAGATCGACATTGGGCACGATTGCCTTGGTAAAGGGCAAAAGCAGGGCCGATTTGTGACCGGGTGGAGATATTTCGACGATATCCCCCGCGCCGTGATTATGCACCGCCGTGACCTTGCCCAGAAGCACCCCGCCGGTGTCGAAGGCGGAAAGGCCGATCAGGTCGGCATGGTAGAACTCGTCATCCGGCAGACTGGGCAGGCGGTCGCGGGTGACGTAAAGGCTGGTGCCGCGCAGGGCTTCGGCCTCCTCGCGGGTGGCGATGCCCTGGATCCGGGCGCCGAAACCGCCCGCGACGGGGCGGGTCAGGGCGATCTGGAAGGCGCGGCTGCCGTCCTCGGAGGTCAGCGGGCCATAGGTGGCGATGTCGGAAGGCTCGGCGCAGAAGCTTTTCAGCCGCACCTCGCCGCCGACGCCGAAGGCCCCGGCGATGGCGCCGATGCAGATGCGGTCGGACATCAGCGCCTCTCCATATGCAGGGCGGGCGAACGGCTTTCCCAGCCGGCGCGTTCCAGTTCGGGCACGATGTCGTCCTCCTCGGGCCAACCGATGCAGAGATAGCCGATGAAACGCCAGCCGTCGGGAACGTCAAGCTCCGTCGCCAGCCGGAGGGGATCGAGGATCGAGATCCAGCCAAGACCCAGCCCCTCGGCCCTGAGCGCGAGCCAGAGGTGGATGATGGCCCCGACGACGGAATAGGCGCGGGTCTCCGGCATGGTCGCGGCGCCGAGGCCCGCGCCCTTGGTCGTGGTGTCGTCGCAGAAGACGGCAAGCTGGATCGGGGCCTCGGCCATGCCCGAGAGCTTGAGGCGGCTGTAGGTCGCGGCGCGGTCGCCGTCGAAGCCGTCCAGGGCCCGGGCGTTGCAGTCGCGGAAATTGGCAAGGCAGGCGGCGCGACGGGCGGGGCTTTCGACCCGCAGGAGGCGCCAGGGTTCGGAAAGGCCCACCGAGGGAGCCAGCGCAAAGACCTGCAGGGCGCGCGCGAGGCTATCCTCGGGCACGGGGTCGGCGCGGAAGCGGCGCACGTCGCGCCGCCACCGCATGAGAGCGGCCAGCTCTTCCCGGAAGGCAGGGCTGAACTGGCCGGTCACCGGGTCACTCGGCAGCCGGTTCGGCGGCGCGGGCGGCCTTCTTGGCGGCGCGCTCGGCCATGGCCTTGCCGGGCTGGGCGGATTTCGGGTTGTTGCGAACGGTCTTCGGACGCGCGCCGGCGGCTTCCAGGAAGCGGGCGACGCGGTCGGTCGGCTGGGCGCCCTGGCTCAGCCAGTGCTGCACGCGCTCCATGTTCATGACGACGCGCTTTTCGTCGTCCTTGGCGAGGAGCGGGTTGTAGGTGCCGAGCTTCTCCAGGAAGCGGCCGTCGCGCGGCATGCGCGAGTCGGAGGCGACGATGGAATAGAACGGGCGCTTCTTGGAACCACCGCGCGCAAGACGGATCTTCATAGCCATGATGTTACTCCTTTGGATGGCTGGGTGCCGGGGGGATCCCGGTCATTTCTGGAAGGTTTCGTGGTGCCTGATGACTTCGGAAATGATGAAGTTCAGGAATTTCCGGGCGAATTCCGGGTCGAGGTCGGCCTCCTCGGCCAGACGCTGCAGCCGGTCGATCTGCCGTGCCTCGCGCGCCGGGTCCGAGGGCGGCAGCGCGTGTTCGGCCTTGAGCCGCCCCACCGCCTGGGTGCGCTTGAAGCGTTCGGCCAGGGTGAAGACCAGAATCGCGTCCAGCCGGTCGATCGACTCGCGATGGTCCTTCAGAAGCGCGGCGGCGCGGGCGGCGGCGTCGGTCATGCGGGGGTCTCTGCGGCTGGAGGGCGTGGCTGCGGGTGGCGGTAGACGTGGTGGCTGCCCCGGTCGTCGTGGAGGGTGCGTTCCAGCACCGCGCCAAGGCGCAGCGCCAGCGCCTCGGACCGGGTGTTGGCCGGGTCGATGTAGCTGATCGGCGGGCGCGAGGTGATCCGGGCGTGATAATCCGTGCGGGCTGCACGGGCGGCCTCGGCGGCATAGCCCTGGCCCTCGAACCCGTCGTAGAGGTGCCAGGCAAGCTCGGGTTCGTCCCAGCCGTCGTGGAAGATCACGCCGACGCGGCCGATGAACTCGCCCTGAAGCGTGTCCACCGAGTAAAAGCCATAGCCGCGCAGCACCCAGTGGCCGATATTGGCCAGAAGCCCGCGCCAGACCTGCTGGCGCTGCATTCCGCCGCCGATGAAGGAGGAGCGGGGGCCGGAGTTGAAGGCGAGCATGGCGGGAAGGTCGGCCTCGCGCGGTTCGCGCAGGACCAGCCGCTCGGTCTCGAGGACCGGGATCGCAAGGCTGATCTGGTGCGCGGGGCGGGTCATCACTTCTTCCGCATCAGGCCCGAAAGGCCCGCCGGCAGGGTGATGCCGCGCGGCAGGCCAAGGCCCGGCGGCAGCGCGCCGCCCATGCCGCCCGCGCCCTGCTGGACGCCCTTGGCCAGTTCGGAAAGCTGCTCGGGCGACATCTTGGACGGGTCCGGCATGCCGCCCTTGCCCATGAACTGGCGGATCATCTGCTTCATCATCCCGCCCTTGCCCATCTTCTTCATCATGTCGGCCATCTGCTTGTGCTGCTTCAAGAGGCGGTTGAGATCGGCCACGTCCAGACCCGCACCGGCGGCGATGCGCTTCTTGCGGCTGGCCTGCAAGAGATCGGGATTCGCGCGTTCCTTCTTGGTCATCGAGTTGATCAGCGCGATCTGGTGGTGCAGCATCCTGTCGTTCAGGCCCGCAGCCTCGGCCTGGGCGGACATCTTGCCCATGCCGGGCATCATGCCCATCAGGCCCTGCATCCCGCCCATCTTCAGCATCTGGTCGAGCTGCATCCTTAGGTCGTTCATGTTGAACAGGCCCTTGGCGAAGCGCTTGGCCATGCGTTCGGCCTGTTCGGCCTCGAAGGTCTCCTGCGCCTTTTCCACGAGTGCGACGATGTCGCCCATGCCCAGGATGCGGCCCGCGACGCGCTCGGCCTCGAAGGGCTCGATCGCGTCCATCTTCTCGCCGAGGCCGACGAAGCGGATCGGCTTGCCGGTGATCGCGCGCATCGACAGCGCCGCGCCACCGCGGCCGTCGCCGTCCATCCGGGTGAGGACCACGCCCGAGATGCCGACCTTGCCGTCGAATTCGGTCGCGACGTTCACCGCGTCCTGGCCGGTGAGGCCGTCTACCACCAGCAGCGTCTCGCGCGGCTGGGCGATGTCGCGCACCGCTTGCACCTCGTCCATCAGGACTTCGTCGATATGCAGACGCCCGGCCGTATCCAGGAAGACGACGTCATAGCCGCCGAGGTTCGCCTGGGTCTTCGCCCGTTTGGCGATCTGGACGGCGGTTTCGCCCTTGACGATGGGCAGCGAGTCCACGCCGATCTGCGTCCCGAGGATCGCCAGCTGCTCCATGGCGGCCGGGCGGTTGGTGTCGAGCGAGGCGAGGAGAACCTTCTTGCCGTTCCGCTCCTTCAGGCGCTTGGCGAGCTTGGCGGTGGTGGTGGTCTTGCCCGAGCCCTGGAGGCCCACCATCAGGATCGTCGCGGGCGGGTTGTCGATCTTCAGCGCCTCGGCGGGGCCATCGCCCGCCAGCACGCGGATCAGCTCGTCATGGACGATCTTCACGACCATCTGGCCGGGGGTGATCGACTTGGTGACAGCCGAGCCGGTGGCCTTTTCGGTGACGCGCTTGATGAAGTCGCGGGCGACGGGCAGCGAGACGTCGGCCTCGAGGAGCGCGGTGCGGACCTCGCGCAGCGCGGTGACGACATCGGACTCGGTCAGCGCGCCGGCCTTGGTGAGACGGTCGAACACGCCGCCAAGGCGTTCGGAGAGGCTTTCGAACATCGCGTCACCCTTTCGTTGCTTTGCCCCGATATGGAGCGGCCGGAGTCTTGCGGCAATCCGGCCCCGGCGGCAAAGCGGAATGGCACCCGTGGGCGCAAACGCGCTGACGGATGGCGATCCCGGGCAATGCCCAAGGGACCGGAAGCATTGCGGCCTCCGGGAATTCCAGTCGCGGATACGCCTTCGGCGCTGCAGAGTCAACAAGAGCCGTGGGGGCTTGCACCCGGCGGCGGCTTGGCGTTCCCTGTGCATGAATGCACAAGGGATGTGGCCGAGAGATGGAAAACTGGGACGAGATCCGCACCGCTTTCCAGGTCGCACGGCTGGGCACGGTCTCGGGCGCGGCCGAGGTGCTCGGGGTTCACCACGCGACGGTGATCCGCCATATCGACGCGCTGGAGAAGCGGCTGGGGGTCAAGCTCTTCCAGCGGCATGCCCGGGGCTATACGCCGACGGAATCAGGGCGCGACCTTCTCGCGGTGGCGCAGACCACCGAAGAGCAGTTCGCCCATCTCGCCAGCCGGATCAAGGGCCAGGGCGAGACCGTCTCGGGCGAGCTGGTGGTGACCTCGATCGCGGGAATGGCGGACCTGCTGACCCCGGTGATGGTCTCGTTCCAGGAACTCTGGCCCGAGGTGCGGGTGCGCTTCCTGACCGACATGCGGGTGTTCCGGCTGGACTATGGCGAGGCGCATGTCGCGATCCGCGCCGGGGCCGCGCCGGAGGAGCCGGACAATGTGGTGCAGCCGCTGGTGCGAATGATGACCGGGCTTTACGCGGCGCGCTCTTATATCGCGCGCTTCGGCCAGCCCGAAAGCGAGGCGGATTTCACCTCGCACCGCTTTGTCTGCTCGGACAGCGAGACCACCCGGGCGCCGTTTCACAAATGGCTGCGCACGACGGTCCGGCCCGACCAGATCGTCTATACCGCCACCGAGCCCGCCGCGCTGGAACAGGCGGTGCGCGGGGGTGCGGGGCTGGGCTTCGTCTCCTCCTTCCGGGCGGCAGGCGACCCCGACCTGGTCGAGATCCTGCCCTCGCGCCCCGAATGGGAGGCGCCGCTGCGGATCGTGACCCATGTGGACCTGCACCGCACGCGGAAGGTGCAGGCCTTCCTCACGCATCTGAAAGAGGCGGCGAAGGACTGGAAATGCTGCGGGTGACGGCGTGGCGCTGAGTCAGGGCCAGCGCGGCCACCTTGCGATGCTGGCCTTTTCGGCGCTGGTGGCGGGGTCCTTCTCGCTGGGGGCGCTGGCCGCGCCGCATGTCGATCCGGCGGCGCTGACCGTCCTGCGCTTCCTTCTGGCCGGGGCGCTGGTCGGCGTGGCGGCTCTGGCGACGACGGGCATCCCGCGCAGCGCCTGGCGGGCACCCTGGCGCTATCTGGTGCTGGGCGCGCTGATGGCGGCCTATTTCGTCCTGATGTTCGAGGGGCTGCGCACCGCTGCTCCGGTCCCGACCGCCGCGGTCTTCACCCTGACGCCGGTGATGGCGGCGGGCTTCGGCTGGCTATTCCTGCGCCAGCGCCTCGGCGCGCGGATGGCCGCCGCGCTGGCGATCGGGGCGGTGGGGGCGCTGTGGGTGATCTTCCGGGGAAACCTCGCCGCGCTGATGGCGCTGGAGATCGGGCGCGGCGAGGCGATCTATTTCGCGGGCTGCGTCGCCCATGCCGCCTATACGCCGCTGGTGCGCAAGCTGAACCGGGGCGAGCCCGCGGTGGTCTTCAGTTTCGGAATGATGGTGGCGGGGACGGGGTTGCTGCTGCTTTACGCCTGGCCCGAGGTCGTGGCGACGGACTGGGCCGCCCTGCCCCGGATCGTTTGGGTCGCGCTGGTCTATGTTGCGGTGGCGGCCAGCGCGATGACCTTCGTCCTGCTGCAATACGCGACGCTGCGGCTGCCGGCGGCGAAGGTGATGGCCTATACCTACCTGGTGCCCAGCTGGGTGATCCTGTGGGAGATCGCGTTGCATGGCGCGGTGCCGCCGGGGCTGGTGCTGGCCGGGGTGGCCCTGACCGCGCTGGCGCTGGGAATGCTTCTGAAGGAGTGAGGGGGACGCTCGTCGGTGACTTCGTCCCTTCTCGCCGGGTTCTCCGACGAGGAGACGAAGTCGAACGAGGAGGGGTCAGGGGCGGAACCGTGCCAGCCCGTCGAGAAGGAAACCCTCGGCAAGGTCCAGCGTGCCCCCGGTATAGCCCGCCCCGCCCAGCGCCTGCGCGGTGTCGCTGTCGGCACGGGTCGCCAGCCAGGCGGTCAGCAGCACCCGGCGCAGGAAGATCAGCGCCGGGATCATCGCCCGGTCTTCGGCGCGCAGCGGGGCGACCCGCGCATAGCCGTCGCACCAGCGGGCGATGAGGTCGGGAAGCCTCGGGTCGGTCTCGATGAAGCTGAGCGCGGCAGCAAGGTCATAGACCCACCAGCCGAAGCCGCAATCGTCGAAGTCGATGGCGGTCAGGCTCTCGCCATCGGTCATCAGGTTGGCCAGCCGCAGGTCGGCATGGATCAGGCCGAAGGTCTCGGGCCCGGTGCCATAGGCGTGCAGCCCTTCGGCAAGGCCCTGGGTCGCGCGGGCCAGCAGGGCCTCGCCGTCGCGGTCGAGGCCCTGCGCCTGGCGCCAGTGGCCCCAGTGCGGCGCGGGGCCAAGGATCGTCTCCACATCCCACCGCTTGCGGTTGAAGCCCGACGGCGGGGTCCATTGCCGGGATTGCAGGTGCAGCCGGGCGGTGATCTCCCCGAGCGGCGCGAACCAGCGGGGGAGGTCGTCGCCGGGCTGCAACTCCTGCCCGGGGATCGGAGCGAAGGCAACGAGATAACGGCCGTCGCGTTCTGTCACCAAGCCCTCGGCGCCGGGGACCGGGCGGACGGCGTTCAGGCCGGGGAGGTCTTGCAAGGCGGTCAGCCAAGCGAGTTCCGAGGCGATTTCCTCGGGCCGGTGGTAGCCCTGGCGATGCAGCCGCAGGACCAGCGGGCCGGCGCGCCAGGTCTCGTTCTCGGATCGGTTGAGGAGGGTGAGCGGCGTGTCCTCGGGCAGACCGTAAACCGGGAGCGCGCGGCGCAAAAGGTCAGACATCGCCCCCGCGCCGCAACAGGTAGATGTCCATGATCCAGCCATGTTCCTTGCGCAGCCGGGCGCGGGTGGCGAGGATATGGCCGGAGACTTCGGCGAGCGGGCCGTGGATCAGGGTTTCCTCGGGCATGCCGACATAGGCGCCCCACCAGATTTCCGTATCTTCGGCGGCGATGCTGGTGAAGGCCCCGCCCTTGTCCAGCATCACGGCCAGGGTCGTCGCGCCCTCGGGCCAGCCGTGGTCGCGCAACTGGCGGCCGGTGGTGATGGTGACGGGCGCGGCGAGGGTGTTCAGCGGGATGGCATGGGCGGCCGTGAGGGCCTGAAGGCTGGTGATGCCGGGGATGACCCTGACGCCCAGGCCCGGCAGGCGGGCGGCGATGCGCAGCGTGCTGTCGTAGAGCGAGGGATCGCCCCAGACCATCAGCGCGACATTGGCCGCGTCGGGGCGGTGGGCTGCGATGGTCTCGGCCCAGGTCTGCGCGATGGCGTCGTGCCAGTCGTTCACGGCGCCGAGGTAGTCGTCCTGATCGGCACGCTGCGGCACGTCGTAGTCGGCGACCGGGACCGGGGCGGTCAGGACCTGGGACAGGATCTGGCGGCGGAGGTCGGCAAGGTCGGACTTCGCCTCTCCCTTCCTCGGGATCAGGATGAGGTCGGCGGCGTTCAGCGCGCGGATGGCCTGGCCGGTAACATGGTCGGGGTTGCCGGTGCCGATGCCGATGAGGGAAAGCGTGATCATGCCTTGGGCTTTAGGTAGTGGCGCGGCCCTGTGCAAGGCCGCGCCCCTTGGGTTCAGGCGTAAAGCCGCGGGGTGACAAGGGCCGAGCCCTGGCCCTTCAGCGACTTGGCAAGGCCGAGGATGGCAAGATCGGCCAGCGGCTCGAACAGGACGACGGCCATGTAGGCCACGCCGAAGGTACCGATCGCAGCCAGGTTCGCCGCGCCGAAGCCGGCGCCGTAGACGGCCCAGAAAGCGACCCAGGCGACGACCCCGCCCTGATAGACGGTCGAAAGGGCAAGGACCTGCTTGTACTGCAGATCGACATAGGCCGTGCCGGGCGCGATGACGCGCTTGGCGACCTCGTGCAGGGCGAAGAGCGGGACGAGAAGCGTCGTCAGGTTCATCCCGTATTGCGGCAGGTCGAAGGGCGCGAAGAACAGGCCCTGGATCAGAAGGCCCAGCGCCAGGCCGATGGCGGCCGGGCCTGCGCCCAGGATCAGGAACAGCGTCGAGCCGAGGATGAAGTGAACCTCCGATACGCCGACCGGGAAATGCGGCAGGATCTCGAAGAAGGTGAAGACGCCCGCCGTCGCGATCAGCGAGCGGAGCGCGACCGAGGCGATGCCGCTTTGCCGGCTGGCCTGGGCGATGTGGTAAAGCGCGGTGCCGCCCGCGGCGGTGGCAGTGGCGTAGCTGAGCGCGATCTTGGCCCCGTCGACGAGGCCCGGTTCGATATGCATGTTGTCCTCCTGTCCGTCACACCCGACGGCGGTTGCTGTCCATGCAGGGCCGGTCTCCTGGCTGGCGGATCGCGGCGGGCCCTTGCCTTCCCGCCCTTCGGGGCAGTGGCGCAGATGGGCCCGCTCACCGCTGACAGTCGCGGGGGCGGCTGATGTCACGGGCGCCCGCTGGGGTTCGCCCGCTCCTCATTCCCGTTTCAGTCCCGACGCTTTGCGTCTTGATGGGACACCTTGCCCGCCCTGTCTGCGCCTTCGCCGCCCCCCGGTCAATGCGGAAGGCGACGCGGGGCGATCAATCCGCGACGCCCTCGGCCAGACGACCGACGAGGATCAGGCCCGGCAGGGGCGAGCGGTCCCCCTCCAGCCGCCGGGCAAGCTCGGCCACAGTGGAGCGATGCAGCATCTGCTCGGGCGTGCTGACGGATTCGGCGAGGAGAGCGGGGGTCTCGGGCGGCAGGCCATGGGCGACCAGCGCCGCGGCCAGTGCGGGAAAGGTGCGCTTGCCCATGTAGATCACGGTGGTTACGCCGGGATCGGCGAGGGCTGCCATGTTCAGGCCGGGCGGCAATTCTCCGGTCACGTCGGCGGCGGTGATGAACTGGACGCGCTGCGCATGCTGGCGGCGGGTCAGCGGGATGCCGGCGGCGGCGGCGGCGGCCGAGGCGGCGGTGACGCCGGGGATGATCTCGCAGGCGATCCCGGCGGCGCGGATGGCCGTCAACTCCTCCTCCAGCCGGCCGAAGATGCCCGAATCGCCGGATTTCAGCCGCACGACATTCGCGCCGGTCAGGGCGTAATCGACCAGGAGACGACTGACGTGGTCCTGCTTCGGCGAAGCGCGCCCGGCCCGCTTGCCGACGCCGACCATGTCCGCCCCCGGCCGCGCCAGCGCCAGGATCGGGCCGGAGGAGAGGTCGTCGAACAGGACGGCATCGGCGGCGGCGAGGGCCTTCACCGCCTTGACGGTCAGCAGGTCCGGGTCACCGGGCCCGGCGGAAACGAAGGTGACGAAGCCGGTCATGACGCGCCTGCGATCAGGTGGAAGAAGGTGCCGGTCGATAGCCCGCCGCCGGGCTGGAGTCGATAGCTGCCGGTCTCGGGGACAGTGGCCCCGGTCGCGTCGATGACTTCGGCCAGGGGCGCGTCGGGCTGGTCGAGAATGGTGGAATAGTGGAACTCGTGCCCGCGCGGCGCGCTGCCCGCCGGATGGCCGGGGATCGCCCGTTTCAGCCGCGCAAGGCGGTAGCCGAGATGCATCCTGCGCTTCTCGAAACTGGTCACCAGGCCCAGGAGCCCCGCCATCCGGTGCCGCTGGCCGTCCTTGTCCACGATCGCCGCGCCCATCGCCATGTAGCCGCCGCATTCGCCATGGACGGGCTTGGTCCCGGCAAAGGCGCGCAGCCCTTCCCGGAAGCGGTCGGCCCGCGCCAGCACGGCGCCGTGCAGTTCCGGATAGCCGCCCGGCAGCCAGCAGACGTCGGCGGTCGGATCCGGGGCCTCATCCGCCAGCGGCGAGAAGGGCAACACCTCGGCCCCCGCCGCGCGCCAGCCGTGCAGCTGGTGCGGGTAGACGAAGCTGAACGCCGCGTCGCGGGCAAGGGCGATGCGCTGGCCGGGGGGCGTGGTCTTCCGCGCAGACGCAGGCCGGGCATGGGACGCGGCGGCAGCGACCAGCGCGTCAAGGTCGACACCTTCACGCATCAGCGCCGCCGCCTCGGCGATCAACGTCTGGAGCGCTGGTTGCTCTTCGGCCTGCACCAGCCCGAGGTGCCGCTCGGGCATCGCGATGGCCGCGCGTTTCGGCAGGATGCCCAATACCGGCAGGCCCGCCTCCGCCATCCCGGCGCGCACCAGGGCCTCGTGCCGGGGCGAGGCGATGCGGTTGACGATCACCCCGGCCACGGTGACTCCGGGCCGGAACCGCGCCAGCCCCTGCGCCACCGCCGCCGCCGTCTGCGCCTGCCCGCTTGCGTCCAGCACCAGCACCACCGGCCAGCCCATCCGCTGCGCCAGGTCGGCCGAGGCCCCGGTGCCCGAGGCGCCCGGCGCGGCCACCCCGTCGAACAGGCCCATCGAGCCTTCCGCCAGCACCAGATCGGCCCCTTCGGCCGCCGCCAGCATCCCGTCCAGCATCCCCCCGGGCATCGCCCAGGTATCCAGGTTGAACGACCAGCGCCCCGACGCCGCGCGGTGGAAGGCCGGGTCGATGTAATCCGGCCCGTTCTTGAAGGGCTGCACCCGCAGTCCCTTCTCGCGCAGCGCCGCCAGCAGCCCCAGCATGACCGTGGTCTTGCCGGTGCCCGAGGCCGGGGCGGCGATGATCAGGCCGGGGATCATCGGCCGGTCCCGGGAAAGCGCGGGTGGGTGCCGACGGGCCGGTAGCGGCGGTCGTAGTCGCCGGCGTAAAGCCGGCTTTCCTCGAACCCCTCCTGCGCCAGCGCGGGGCCGACGAGGATCAGGGCGGTGCGCTCCACCTCCTCCGGCACGGCATCCTTCAGCGTGGCCAGCGTCGCCCGAATGATCCTCTGGTCGGGCCAGGAGGCGCGCCAGACCACGGCCACCGGGCAATCCGCGCCGTAATGCGGGATCAGCTCGGCGGTCAGCTTGTCGATCAGGTGGATCGAGAGATGCAGCGCCAGCGTCGCCCCCGTCGCCGCGAAAGCGGGCAGGCTCTCGCGCGAGGGCATCTGCGTCGCCCGCCCCTCGGTCCGCGTCAGCACCACCGATTGCGCCAGGCCCGGCAGCGTCAACTCCACCCCCAGCGCCGCCGCCGCCGCCGCGAAGGAGGGCACGCCCGGCGTCACGTCATAGGGGATTCCCAGCTCGCGCAGCCGCCGCAGCTGCTCGCCCATCGCCGACCAGACCGAGAGGTCTCCGGAATGGAGCCGCGCCACATCCTGCCCGGCCGCATGCGCCGCCTGGATCTCGGCGACGATCTCGTCCAGCGACAGCGGCGCGGTGTTCACGATCCGGCAGCCGGGCGGGCAATGCGACAGCACGCCTTCTGGCACCAGCGACCCGGCGTAGAGACAGACGGGCGAGGCGGTGATCAGGTCCCGCCCCCGCAGCGTCAGAAGGTCCGGCGCGCCCGGCCCGGCCCCGATGAAATGAACGGTCATCGCTTCCCCCCGCAGAGGCGCGCCCCTGCCCTTTCACATTGCTCCGAATATCCCCGCCGGAGGCCCTTCGCCCGCGCCGGTTGCGCTGCAAGCCGCGCAATCTGGCCAGCACCCGACGCCGTCATGCCTGCGCCTCCGCAATCGCCGCCGTCGCCGTCCCGTCCGCCGAGACCGCCCGAGGCCCCCGAAGCCGTGCCCCCCGCCCCGTCGCCGCCAGCGCCGCCGCCTCGGCCACCGAGCCGGTGCCGTAAAGCGCCTCCACCCGGTCCGAGCGGGTCAGGGTCGGCTGCCCCTGCAGCGCCTCGGGCTCCAGCGCCAGGATGGGCAGGTTCAGCGCCTGGGCCAGCGGCCCGAGCCCCCCGGCCTTGGCGGAAAGCGTCGCCAGATGCGTCACGCCTTCTGGCCCCCCTGCCCGCGCAAGCGCGTCCCGCAGCGCGGCGAGACTCGCGCCCGAACGGAAGCCGAACCCCGCGACGATCATCGGGTGACACTCCATTGCAGGATCGGCAGCGCCGATTTCCAGCCGCGCTTGCGGCCGATGGGGCCGGGTTCGGCCAATTCGATCTTCAGGAGCTGGCCGCCGTGGCGGGCGGACCAGTCGAGCACGAGCGCCTCGGTTTCCAGCGTCACGGCATTCATCACCAGCCGGGTGCCGGGCGGAATCAGGTCCCAGAGCGCCAGCAGCAGCGCCCCGGAGGCGCCGCCGCCGATGAAGACGGCATCGGGGATGGGCAGGCCGGAAAGGCCCTCGGGCGCGCGGGCCTCGGTCAGGCGGTGGCGGTGGGCCAGGCCGAAGGCCTCGACATTGCCGCGCGCGCGGGCGGCGCGGGTGGGGTCGGCTTCCAGTGCCTCGACCCGCGCTCCACCGGCCAGCAGCCACTCGATGCCGATGGAACCGGAACCCGCGCCGATGTCCCAGAGCAGCTCGCCCGCTCGGGGCGCAAGGGCCGAGAGGGTCAGCGCGCGGACGGGCCGCTTGGTGATCTGGCCGTCGTGCCGGAACAGCGCGTCCGGCAGGCCGCCGGCCCGCGGCAGCCCGGGATCGGTGGCCTCGATGGCCGCCGAGACCGGGGCCCCGATCGCATCGGCGGGCAGGCCATGGGTGATCCGCTCCTGCGGCCCGCCCAGGCGTTCCAGCACGGTCAGCCTGGCGTTGGGGTGGCCGTTGTCGGCCAGCCAGCGGGCCAGATCCGCCACCGCCGCCCCGTCGCGCAGGGTGCAGACGGCGCGCACCCCGCGCGCCAGGACCGGGCGGAGCCGGGCGAAGGGCGCGGCGTGCAGGCCGAGGGTCAGCACCTCCTCCAGCCGCCAGCCGAGGCGGTTCGCCGCCAGCTGGAAGGTCGAAGGCCCCGGATGCGAGACCCATTCGCCCGGCAGAAGACCGGCCATCAGGCTGCCTCCCGCGCCGAACCAGAACGGGTCGCCCGAGGCGAGGACGACGGTCGGCCTGCCCCGGTGGGCAAGGACGGGAGTGGCGTCGAAGGGGACGGGCCAGGGCTGGCCCCGGACGCCTGCGTCGACCAGGGACAGATGGCGGGGACCGCCGAAGATCGTTTCGGCCGTCGCAAGCGCGGCGCGACTTGCGGGCGACAGGCCCTCCGGTCCATCTTCGCCCAGACCGATGATCGTCAGCCAGGGATCAGCCATGAACCGCGTCCTGCTTCTGGGCGGAACCACCGAAGCCGCCCGCATGGCCCGCGCCCTGGCCGAGGCAGGGGTGGCGGCAGTCTACTCCTACGCCGGCCGGACCGAGGCCCCGGTGGCGCAGCCCCTGCCGGTGCGTGTGGGCGGTTTCGGTGGCATCGAGGGGCTTGCGGCCTACCTGAAGGCCAATGGCATCACCCATGTGATCGACGCCACCCATCCCTTTGCCGCGCAGATGAGCCGCAACGCCGTGGAAGCCTGCGCCAGCGCGGGCGTGCCCCTGCTGGCGCTGGAGCGCGAGCCGTGGCGGGCGGCGGAGGGCGACCGCTGGACCCATGTCCCCGACCTGGAAACCGCCGTCGCGGCGCTGGGAGAGGCCCCGCGCCGGGTGTTCCTTGCCATCGGGCGACAGAATCTGACGGCCTTCGCCGCGGCTCCACTGCACCATTACCTGTTGCGACTGGTGGACCCGCCGACCGGGCCCCTGCCCCTGCCCCGCGCCGAAGCCGTGATCGCGCGCGGTCCGTTCACGCTGGAAGGCGACCGGGAACTGCTGCAAGCGCATCGCGTCGACGTGATCCTCGCCAAGAACGCGGGCGGCGCGGGGGCCGAGGCGAAGCTCATTGCCGCGCGGGAACTGAGGCTGCCGGTGGTGCTGATCGACCGGCCGCAGGTGCCCATGCGCCGGGTGGCGAGGAGCGTGGCCGAGGTCATGGCCTGGCTGGTCCCATGAACGAAAGCTCGTCGAGCACTTCGTGCACTCCTCGCGGGGCGCCTCCGAGGAGGACACGAAGTGAACGACGAGGGATGGCAGGCTCATCGCACACTCCGGGGGGAATAGACCCAGCGCCCGACGCGGCGGGTGGCGGAGTTTCCCACAATCACCACGGTGCGCATGTCGGCCATCTCGGGCGTGGCTTCGCCGAGGGCGACGGTCACGATCCGCTGGTCCGGGGTAGAGACGGCACGGGCGAAGGTGATCAGCCGTCCCTCGCCGCATTCCTCGCGCAGCACGGCGAGGGCCTTGGTGAAGCCTTCGGGGCGGCTGGCCGAGCGCGGATTGTAGAAGGCCATCGCGAAATCGGCACGGGCGGCGTGGCGCAGGCGGGTCTCGATCACCTCCCAGGGCTTCAGGTTGTCGCTCAGGTTGATGCAGCAGAAGTCATGGCCCAGGGGCGCACCAGAGGCAGCGGCGGCGGCGAGCATGGCGGTGATGCCGGGCAGGACCCGGATGTCGAGGGTTTGCCAGTCCGGCCGGCCCTCCAGCGCCTCGAACACGGCGGAGGCCATGGCGAAGACTCCGGGGTCGCCGGAGGAAACGACGACCACCCGCTTGCCCTCGGCCGCCATCTGCAGGGCGGCCCGGGCGCGGTCGAGTTCGACACGGTTGTCCGAGGGGTGCAGGGTCAGGCCGGGTCGCGGGGCGACGCGGGCGACGTAGGGGATGTAGCCGACCACATCCGTTGCCTCGGCCAGGGTCGCCGTGACTTCGGGCGTCACCAGCCGGTCATCCCCCGGCCCGAGACCCGCGATGGCAAGCCAGCCGCTCATTCGGCGATCTCCGGACGGCGGCCATGGCCGTGGACCAGGACGATCGCGAAATAGGGCACGTCATGCGGGTCGACTTCGGTCAGGCGGGCGACGCGCTGGCCGGGCATGGTGCCGCGCTCCACCAGCCAGGCGGAGTCGAGCCGCCCCGTCCGCTCCAGCGCGCGGCGGACGCGGGGGAGGTTCCGTCCGGTCTTCATCACGACCAGCGCGTCGGAATGCTCCATGTGGCGCACCAGGTCCTCCTCGGAGAGCGTGCCCATCAGGACCGTCAGCACGTCATCGCCCCAGGTTATCGGCATGTCGGTGGCGTTCCAGCAGCCGGTCATGCCGGTGATGCCGGGGATCACCTCGACCGGGACGCGGCCCTGCAGGCGGGAATGCAGGTGCATGAAGCTGCCGTAGAAGAAGGGATCGCCCTCACAGAGGACCAGCACCTCCTCGGTCGCGGCCAGCGCCGCCAGGCGGTCGGCCCAGTCGTCGTAGAAGCGGGCCAGGGCATCGGTGTATTCCGGGCTGTCGAAGGGGAGTTCCGTCGTGACCGGGTATTCCATCGGATATTCGACGGCCGAGGGCGAGAGCATCCCCTCGACGATCCGCCGGGCCTGGCCGGCGCGGCCCGCTTTGCGGAAATAGGCGACATGGTGCGCGCCGGCGATGGCGCGGGCGGCGCGGAGACTCATCAGGTCGGGGTCGCCGGGGCCGAGGCCGGCACAGATCACCTTTCCGGTCATGGTCATTCCTTCCGGCTGGCGAGGGCGTTGACGGCGGCGACGGTGATGGCGCTGCCGCCGAGGCGACCCTTGACGATGAGGCCGGGGACCGGCGGCGCCTCCATCAGCGCGTCCTTCGATTCCGCCGCGCCGACGAAGCCGACCGGGCAGCCGATGATCGCGGCGGGACGGGGACAGGCGGGGTCTTCCAGCATGTTGAGGAGGTGGAAGAGTGCGGTGGGGGCGTTGCCGATGGCGACGATGGACCCGGCGAGATGCGGGCGCCAGAGTTCCAGCGCGGCGGCGGAGCGGGTGTTGGCCATCTCCTTCGCCAACGCGGGGACCTGGGGGTCGTGCAGGGTGCAGATGACCTGGTTGTCCTTCGGCAGGCGTGCGCGGGTGATGCCCTCGCTGACCATGCGCGCGTCGCAGAAGATCGGCGCGCCGTCTTCCAGCGCGGCGCGGGCGGCGATCGCCATGCCGGGAGTGAAGCGGATGTGGGGGGCAAGTTCCACCATCCCGGCGGCGTGGATCATCCGGACGGCGACCACCTCTTCCTCGGGCGTGAAGCGGGCGAGGTCGGCCTCGGCCCGGATCATGGCGAAGGATGCCAGGTAGATTGCGGCGCCGTCGGTTTCATAGGTGTGGGGCATCGGAGGCTTTCAGGTGCTCAAGGATCGCCAGCGGGGACAAGCCCGTCAGGCTGGGAGTGTCATGGGCGGTGCCGTTGCGGATCAGGTCATGGCCCTGGCCGGTGGCGGTGAGGGTCAGGTCGGCCGGCGCGGGATGGGCGCAGCCCTTGGCGCAGCCGGAGAGGTGGAGGGTCCGGCCTTCGGGCAGGTGCGGGGCGAGCTGCCGGGCGAGGTTGCGGGTGTCGCCCAGGGCCTGAGGACAGCCGGGGGCCCCGGTGCAGGCCGTGACGCGGAGGACGGGGTCGGCCGGGTCGGTGATCAGGCCGGGGATGGAAGGAAGGGTCGTCGCGCCGACGAGGAGGAGCATGCGCCAGGGCGTCGGGCGGATTTCGTGGCCGAGGGCGGCGAGTTGCCGAAGGATCCCGGCGGAGATCTGGCCGAAGGCGAGGGCGACGAGGGCGCCGTCCTCATGGAGGCCGGGGTGCGGTTGCGGCAGCGGATCGGCCGGGGCGAGGGTGCAGCCGGGGGGAATGGCGCCCTTGGCGACCAGGGCAGCCATGCGGCCACGGCCGTTGGTGATGCCGCCCTGGGCGACGAACCATCCGGCCATCGCGATGGCGTCCTCTGCGAGGTCGGTGACGGGCCGGCCGAGCGGGTGGCCCTCGGGGCGGAGGATCAGGCACCCGTCCGCGGCCCGTTCGACGCGGATGTCGACCGAGGCTTGCGTCAGGACCGGACGCGGGCCGGTGTCGAGGGCGAAGCCGAACTTGCCGGGGAGGCGGGGCATCCGTGCGAGAGCAGCGGTCAGGGTGGCGGCGAGGGCGTCGGTGTCGTCGTACGCCTGGCTGGCCGGGTGCCCCCCTCCCCCATCCCCTCCCCACGGGGGGGAGGGGAGGCGTGGGGCATCGGCGTTGCGCGGGACGGGCGGCGTGTTCGGCTCCTTTCCCCCTGTGTGTGGGAGGGATGGGGTGGTGGGGCCGGTCCGGAACGGGGTGACGATCAGGTTCCGCAGCGACTCCGTTTCGATGTCGGGGTCGATGAGGCCCTGGGCGCGGAGGTCCTCGATGAGGCGGGGGTGGCTGGCCTCGGTCACGCCGCGCAGTTGCAGGTTGGCGCGGGCGGAGAGGTCGATGATGCCGTTGCCGTGGCTCTGGGCGGCTTGCGCGATGGCCTCGGCCTGCGCGGGGGTGAGGCGACCCATTGGCGGGCGGATGCGGGTGACGAGGCCGTCGCCGGACAGCATCGGGCGCAGGGCTCCGGGGCACCAGCCCTTGATGTCCCAGGCGGTCATGCGGCGGTTCTCCCGGTTGGGGCGGTTATGATGATGGGCGCTTCGCGCAAGCCTTTTGTCTCGCCTCTGGCCTGCGGCCAACCGGCTCGGCGAGAATGAGTATTTGGGCCAAGAGGAAGCCGCAGGGTCATGCCACACCGTCCAGTGTCGCGGCGATGGAGTTGCGGCGGGTGAGCCAGAGGCCGGCGTCGCGGAGGCGGCGGAAGAGATCTTCCATCGCGGCGAGGGCGGCGGGATTCTCGCGGGCGAGGAAGTCGCGGACGTCGTCGCGGCCGAGCGTGGCCTCGTGGTAGAGGTCGAAAAGGTGCGGCGGCACGACCTGCGCGAGATGCGCGAAGGCGGCCATGTGGTCGAGGGTCGCGGCGATCTCGGCTCCGCCGCGGAAGCCGTGGTTCATCATGCCCCGCGCCCAGTCGGGATTGGCGGCGCGGGCACGGACGACGCGGGCGATCTCCTCGGTAAGCGTCCGGGCATGGGGGCTCTCCGGCCTTGTGGCGTCGAGGTGGTAGAGCGTGGGTCTGGCGCCGCCCAGTTTGGCAACGGCGGCGGCGAACCCGGCTTCGTGCGCGGCGTAGTCGGCGGCGATCAGGACGTCGGTCTCGGGCAGGTCCTGGGCGTGGACGAAGGCTTGGGCGGAGAGGACGCGTTGTTCCAGGGCGGCGCGGGCCTCGGTGGACTGGCCATCGGGGCCGATGGCCCAGGCGGAGGCATCGAGCCAGGCTTCGCCCGCCGCCTGGCGCGCTTCCTCGGTGAATGTGTCGGCGGCAGTCCCCATGCCAAGGCCATAAAGGCCGGGACGGGGGCCGAAGACGCGGGCCTGACGGGAAATGTAGGGGTTGTCCTCGGGGGCTTCGTCCCGGGTTGAAAGGGCTTCGGCCCCGGCTTCGAACAGCTGCGCAAGGCCGGGGAAGACGTCGCGGAAGAGGCCGGAGACGCGGAGGGTGACGTCGATCCTGGGCCGGCCAAGGAGGGCAAGCGGCAGGATCTCGACGCCCGAGACGCGGGCGGAGCCGTCGTCCCATTTCGGCGCGAGGCCGGCAAGGTGGAGCGCCATGGCGAATTCCTCGCCGGCGGTGCGCATGGTGGCGCTGCCCCAGAGGTCGACCACCAGCCCGCGCGGATAGTCGCCGTGGTCCTGCAGATGGCGGCGGATCAGTTCCTCGGCCAGCTTCACCCCCTGCGCATGGGCATTGCGCGAGGGCACGGCGCGGGGATCGACGGAGAAGAGGTTGCGGCCGGTGGGCAGCACGTCGGAGCGGCCCCGGTTGGGGGATCCCGCAGGGCCGGGGGCGACCTTCCGGCCGTCCAGGGCGGCAAGGAGGCCGGCGCGTTCACCTTCTCCTGCCCCGAAGATGTGCAGGCCCTGGCCGAACTGGCTTTCCTTCAGGTCGCAGACGAAGCGGTCGATCCGGGTGATCGCCTCGGCCGGGGTGGCATCGGCGGCGAGGCCGAGGTCGGCGGCGACGCCGGAGGCGCTGGCCTCGTCGCGGATGCTGGCGATCAGCCGGGTGCGCCGGGCGGGGTCGAGGCCGTCGGCGGTGGAATATTCGTCGAGCAGGCGTTCGAGGCGCTGCAACTCGGGTGGGACCTCGCTGGCCTGCATCGGCGGCGGCAAGTGGCCGAGGGTGACGGCGCCGATCCGGCGCTTGGCCTGGGCGGCCTCGCCGGGATCGTTGACGATGAAGGGGTAGATCACCGGCAGGGGGCCGACCAGCGCCTCGGGCCAGCAGGTTTCCGACAGGGCGACGGATTTGCCCGGCAGCCATTCCAGCGTGCCATGGGCGCCCATGTGGATCAGCGCATGGAGGCGCTGGGAGCGGAGCCAGAGGTAGAAGGCGACATAGGCGTGGCGCGGGGTGCGGGAGAGGTCGTGGTAGTCGCTGTCCCGTGTCGCAACCTCGCCGCGCTCGGGTTGCAGGGCGATGAGGGCGTTGCCGCGCCGGGTGGCGAGGAAGTGGAAGGCGCCGTCCTTGACCGAAGGGTCGGAGGCCGGCTCACCCCAGGCCTGCGCGAGGTCCTGGCGCAGGGGTTCCGGCAGGGTGTCCAGCGCCGTGAGGTAGTCGCAGAGCGGCCAGGCGAGGGTTTCGGTCAGCGCTGCGGGCAGCGCGGTGCCTTCGGTGACATGGTAGCCCTCGGCGGCGAGGGTGATCATGAGCGCCTCGGTCGAGGCCAGCGCGTCAAGACCGACGGCATGCGCGATCTGGTGCGCCCGGCCGGGATAGGTGGAAAGAATGACGGCCAGTTGCCGCTCGGCCGCCGGGGTGGCGGCGAGGCGGTGCCAGTGCTTCACGCGATCGACCACGGCTTTGATGCGGCCGGGGTCGGAACGATGGGCAAAGCGGGAAAACTGCAGCTCGGGGTGGCGCCTGCCGGGAGACTTGTGGCTGATCAGCCCGGCAAGAAGGCGGCCGTCGACCTCGGGCAGGACGACATGCATGGCAAGGTCGGCGGGCGAGAGGCCACGGTCGGAGTCCAGCCAGTCGCGGCGGCGGGCGGTGGAGAGGGCGGCCTGGAACACCGGGCAGGCGGCGGCGTCGAAGGGGGTGGAGCCGTCGTCGGCGCGGGCCGAGAAGGCGGTGGCGTTGATGATCGCCACCGGCGGATTCCGCACCAGGTGGGCCGAGAGCCAGTCGGCGACGCCGGGGGCCTTGAGGCTGGGGGCGAAGGCGCCATAGGCCGCGAAGCCCTCGGCGCGCAGCGCGTGGATCAGCGCGTCGACCGGGTCGGTGTCGCCCGAGGTGAGGTAGCTGCGGTAGAAGGTGACAAGAACCGGGCCTTCGGGTTGCGGCCCCCCGCCCCCATCCCCTCCCCACAGAAGGGGATGGGGGGAGGCGTTTGGATGGGTCTGCGGCGTCGGATAGGCTGTAAGGTCGGAGGCTTGCCGCCTCCCCTCCCCCTCTGTGGGGAGGGGATGGGGGTGGGGGGCATCCGGCGCGGGGATCACGCCCTGGTCGGGGTCGTAGAAGCCCATCTGCGGCACGGTCTTGTCGCCTGCGACGGGCGCCACGTAGATCCCCGCCGCCAGCGCCAGTTGCGCCAGCGCGGCATGGGCGGCGACCGCACCCCCCTCGTCACACAGCGCCTGCAACCGGCGCAGGGTGGAAACCGGAAGCGTGGAGAGCTGGTCGAGGCGCGGGTCGGGGCGGCCGTCGGCGGGAAGGATCGCGAGCGCGGTGCCCTGGCGGCGGGCGAGGTCCTGCAGCGTGGCGAGGCCGTAGGGCCAATAGGCCTCGCCCCCGATCAGGCGGACGAGGATGGCTTTCGCGTCGGAGAGGGTGCGTTCGACATAGGTGTCGACCGAGATCGGGTGCTTCAGCGCGACGATGTTGGCGAGACGCAAGGTAGGATGGGTGACACCACCCGCCCTGCGCAGGCGCTCATACCCCGCCGCAAAGGCGCCGAGGTCGCTGTCGGACAGGGAAAGCACCACCAGCTCGGCCGGGTCCTGGGCCAGGTCGAACGGCGTTTCGGTTTCCTCGAGCCCATGGCTTTCGCGGAAGACGACGTGCATGGGTCACATCCTCCGGAAGAATGCATCCCCCCACCCCTGCCTTCCCCCACGGCGGGGGGAGGGAGGCGCCAGGCGGCCAGGGGTGGGGAAAAGGCGGATCACGGTTTCAGGCCCCCAGGACCTTGCGAATCGCGGCTTCGTCAATGTCGTCATGCTCGGCGATCACCACCAGCTGCGAACGGCGCGGCGCGGCACCCCAGGGCTTGTCGAACTGCATCCGCACCCGGTCGCCGACGGCCTGGACCAGCAGGCGCAGGGGCTTGCCCGCGACCGCGACATGGCCCTTGACCCGCAGGACCCGCTGCTCGCGCGCAAGGCGCTGGATGGCGGCGGCCAGGGTCTCGGGGTCGGCGATCTCCGGCAGGTCGATGACCGCGGAGTCGAAGTCGTCATGCTCGTGGTCGTCGGCCCCGTCGTGGTGCGAGGGGCGCGCGGCGAGGTCGTCCTCGGCGGCGGCGGCAAGGCCCAGGACGACGCGCGGGTCGATGACGCCTTCGGTCATCGGCAGCATCGGGACCGGCCGGTTCAGCTCCGCCGCGATGACTTCCCTGGCGGCGGCGAGGCCCGCGTCCCCGGCGAGGTCGGCCTTGGAGAGAAGGATCAGGTCGGCGCAGAGGATCTGGTCCTCGAAGACCTCCGACAGCGGGGTTTCGTGGTCGAGGCTGGGATCGGCGGCGCGTTGAGCCTCGACCGCATCGACGTCGGGGGCGAAGCGGCCGGCGGCCACCGCCTCGGCATCGGCGAGCGCGATGACGCCGTCGACGGTGATGCGGCTGCGGATCGCGGGCCAGTCGAAGGCTTTCAGGAGCGGCTTCGGCAGGGCCAGGCCCGAAGTCTCGATCAGGATGTGGTCGGGGCGCTGGGGCATGGCCATCAGGCTTTCGATGGTCGGGATGAAATCATCGGCGACGGTGCAGCAGATGCAGCCGTTGGCAAGCTCGACGATGTTCTCCTCGGGGCAGTTCTCGTCGGCGCAGGATTTCAGGATGTCGCCGTCGACGCCCACGGTGCCGAACTCGTTGACCAGGATCGCAAGGCGCTTGCCCTGGGGGTTCTGCATCAGGTGGCGGATCAGCGTGGTCTTTCCCGATCCGAGGAAGCCGGTGATCACGGTCACGGGGATTTTGGTCAGGTCGGTCATGGGGCCTCCAGGGGCGGGATGCGCGCGATGCTTTGCTTGCGGAAGACGGTCGGACGATCGCGCCAGGGGACGATCCCGTCCGGGCTGGCCGCGTATTTCCCCGCGCCATCCAGGATCGCAGAGACGTCGTCAAGGGTGAGACGGCCGTAGACATAGGCCCAGGCGCCGGGCTTGGACAGCGAGACGGCGCAGCCGGTATTGCAGGCGGACAGGCACTCGACCCCGACGATGCGCACACCCTCGGGCAGCTCGGCAGCCGTCAGCGCGGCGTGCAGCCTCGCGCCAGGGGGCACATCGCCCTCAGGCACCGGCTCGCCGGCCTTGCAGGTGGTGCAGACATGTAGGGTCGCGCCCATTGCAGCCTTCCAGTGGCGTCGGGGGCATGGGCCAGCAAAGGCGTCCTTCGCCTTTACCCGGTCGCGGTACACCCCGTCCGCCGGTTCATCCTATGCGCTGGCAGGTCTCCCGGCTTGCGGATACGGGGCTTGTCCCCACGGCCCCCGCCTTCCCGACCCTGGCGGGTCAGTGGCCATGGAACCTCTCCGGTCACGGTCGCGGGGGCGGCTGCTTGGGGTCGTTTCCGACCTGTCACATTCCCTCTTCGCCTGTCATAAACAGGAACCAGCGCAAGGTTCACCTGAGCCATGCACCCCCCTCTTGTCAAGGACGCGACCGACCATGACCGAAGCTGATGCGACACAAGACACCGAAGCCGAGCTGGCCCGGCATGCGCATAAGATGGCCAAGAAGAAGGCCGCGCGGGACAAGATCATGGCCGGGAAGGAAGGCGAGAAGGGGCTGATCATCGTCCATACCGGCGCGGGGAAGGGCAAGTCCTCGTCGGGATTCGGGATGATCCTGCGCTCGATCGCGCACGGAATGCCCTGCGCGGTGGTGCAGTTCATCAAGGGCGCCTGGGACACCGGCGAGCGGCGGCTGATCACCACCCATTTCAGCGATCTCTGCCAGTTCCACGCGATGGGCGAGGGTTTCACCTGGGAGACGCAGGACAAGACCCGCGACATCGCGGCGGCGCGGGCGGGCTGGGGAAAGGCCAAGGAGCTGATCCGGAACCCGGAGATCAGGATGGTGTTGTTGGACGAGATCAACATCGCGCTGCGCTACGACTATCTGGACATCGGCGAGGTGCTGGAGTTCCTGACGACCGAGAAACCGCCCCTGACCCATGTGGTCCTGACCGGGCGGAATGCGAAGGAAGAGCTGATCGAGGCGGCGGATCTGGTGACCGAGATGACGCTGGTCAAGCATCCGTTCCGCGCAGGGATCAAGGGCCAGCCGGGGGTGGAGTTCTGAGGGCTTCCGGTATGGACAAGGGTGGGCCGGAGGCATCAAGCTCGGCCAGACTTGGACAAGGAGGGATCGGGATGCGGAAGACGGGTCTGGTGGCGGTCATGGCGCTGCTGACGCTGGCGACGGCGGCTTGTGCGCCGCTGGTCGTGGGCGGCGCGGCGGCGGTGGTCGCGGATGAGGCGATCGAGCAGGAGAAGGGCGGCGACGGGCTGTTCTGAGCATTGGAGCGGGGTGGGCGATATTGCCCGCCCTGCGCCTGCACCGGGCGGTCTAGGCCAGAGCCAGCAGGCGGCGGCTGTCGACATGCTCTGCCAGGTGGTCGGCCAGGGCGTCGAGCGTTTCCTCGACCGTCCGGTCGTAGCTCTCGGCCCCCGGCCTGGCGCCAAGACCGCCGAGGAAGGCGCGGCGGAAGGCGTCCTCGGTGAACATGCCATGCAGGTAGCTGCCCATGACGCGGCCATCGGCGCGGATTGCGCCTTCGGGCTGGCCCGCGACGGTGAACATCGGGAGGGCGCGGTCCGGGCCGGAGGTCGCGCCGAGGTGGATCTCGTAGCCGCGGACGCGCGTGCCTGATGCGGGATGCAGCGCCTCGGTCTCGGTCACCCGCTTGTCGGGGGTCATGGTGGTGGTGAGGTCGAGAAGGCCGAGACCGGGGACAGAGCCCGGCTTGCCCTCGATGCCCTCGGGGTCGGCGATCTCGCGCCCCAGCATCTGGTAGCCGCCGCAGAGGCCGAGGACCCGCGCCCCCCGGCGCAGGGCGGCGGCAAGGTCGATGTCCCAGCCCTGGGCGCGGAAATGCGCGAGGTCGGCGATGGTGGCTTTCGATCCCGGCAGGATGATCAGGTCGGCCTCGACCGGGAGGGGCTGGCCGGGCTTGACGATCTTCAGCGTCACGCCGGGTTCCTGCGCCAGGGGATCGAGGTCGTCGAAATTGGCAATGCGGTTCAGATGCGGGACGGCAATCAGGAACTCCCCCGTCCCACGCGTGCCGCCCAGATCGGCGGCGTCCTCGGCGGGCAGGCGGTGGGCGTGGGGGAACCAGGGGACGACGCCGAGGCCGGGCCAGCCGGTACGGGCCGCGATCAGGCGGTAGCCGTCGTCGAAGAGGCGCGGATCGCCGCGGAACTTGTTGATCAGGAAACCGCGGATCATCGCCGCATCCTCGGGGTCGAGGACGGCCTGGGTGCCGACGAGCTGCGCGATGACGCCGCCGCGGTCGATGTCCCCGGTCAGGATCACCGGCACATCGGCGGCGCGGGCGAAGCCCATGTTGGCGATGTCGCCCGGGCGCAGGTTCACCTCGGCCGGGCTGCCGGCGCCCTCGACGAGCACGAGGTCGGCCTGGGCCCGCAGGCGGCGGAAGCTCTCCAGCACCGGGGCCATCAGCTGCGGCTTCAGCGCGGCATAGTCGCGGGCCTTCACCGTGGTCAGGCGCTGGCCCCGGACGATCACCTGCGCCCCGGTTTCCGATTCGGGCTTGAGAAGCACCGGGTTCATGTCGACATGCGGCGCGACCCCGCAGGCGCGGGCCTGCAAGGCCTGGGCGCGCCCGATCTCGCCTCCGGTGGCGACGGCGGCATTGTTCGACATGTTCTGCGGCTTGAAGGGCCGGACGGCCAGGCCCTGACGGGTGTAGAGGCGGCAGAGGCCCGCCACCAGCATCGACTTGCCGACATTCGAGCCGGCCCCCTGGATCATGATGCGTTTCATGGCTTGCGCGCCATCAGCACGAGGAAGAACACCCCGCCGACAAGGCCGGTGACGACGCCGATCGGCATGTCCTCGGGCGCCATGACGATGCGGGCCACGGTATCGGCGACGACGAGGAATATCGCCCCGGTCAGGGCCGAGAGCGGCAGGACGCGGGAGTTGTCGCCGCCCACGGCGAAGCGGACGAGATGCGGCATCATCAGGCCGACGAAGCCGATGAGGCCGGAGAAGGCCACCATGACGCCGGTGATCAGCGCGCCCACGACGAAGACCGAGAGGCGGAAGCGGGCGACGGGAATGCCGAGCGAGGCGGCGGTCTCGTCGCCAAGGCTCATCGCGTTGAGGGCGGGGCCCTGGCTCCAGAGCCAGAGGCCGGCGGGGACAAGGACGGCGAGCGGGTAGACCAGATGCGACCATTGGGCAAGGCCGAGGCCGCCGAGCATCCAGAAGACAACGGTATGGGTGGCCTTGGGATCGCCGAGGAAGATCAGGATGTTGGCCCCGGCCATGATGATGAAGCTGACCGCGACTCCCGCCAGGACCAGACGATCGGCCGAGGTGGCCCCGGTGACGCGGGCGACCATCAGGACCAGGAGCGTGGCGGCCAGGGCTCCGCCGAAGGCCATGAGCGGGACGGTGAGGAGACCGAGGAAAAGGCCGGTGTGCAAGAGCGCCGCGATGGCGCCGAAGGCCCCGCCCGAGGAGATGCCGAGGAGATGCGGGTCGGCCAGCGGGTTGCGGGTGACGGATTGCAGCGCGGCCCCGGTGATCCCGAGGCCCGCACCGACCAGGGCGGCAAGGAGAGCGCGGGGGAAGCGGATGTCCCAGACGATGGCCTCGCGCCCCTGCGCCCAGTCGGGGGTGACGAGACCGGGGCTCAGGTGGTTGGCCAACACGCCCCAGACGGTCGCAAGGGGAATGGGGACCGCCCCAACCGTGACGGCAAGGAGGACGGCGAGGACAAGGATCCCGCCGCCACCCAGAACGGCCCCGGCGCTGCGCGTGAGGCGCAGGGCGGAGCGGGCGGGGGTGGCGAGCGGGGTTTCGGTCATGTCAATGCTCGTCGATGCACTTCGTGCACTCCTCGCAGGCGTCCCCGCGCCAGCGAAGAGCGGCGAAGCCATGCGATGAGCTTTGGTGCGGCATCATTTCCCCCGGAAGCCCGCCACCAGCTTTTCCACCGCGCGGATGTTGCGCGGGCCGGGCGTGGCCTCGACATATTCCAGCACCACATAGCGGTCATTCTTCACCGCGTCGACAGCGGCGAAGGCCGGGTTGCCCTCCAGGAAGGCGATCTTCTGCTCGGCCGTCACGTCGCCGTAGTTCACGATGATGATGACCTCGGGGTTCCTCTCGACCACGGCCTCCCAGGTAACGGTGGCCCAGCTTTTCTCGAGGTCGTCCATGACGTTCGTGCCGCCCGCCGCCTCGATCAGGGCGGTCGGCATGGCGTAGGCGCCGGCGGTGAAGGGGCTTTCCTCGCCCGAGTCGTAGACGAAGACCCGCAGGGGCGTGGTCCGGTCGATGCCTGCGGTGATCTCGGCCAGTTCCGCCTCATAGCCGGCGACCAGCGCCTTGGCCTCTTCCTCGACGCCGAAGATCGCGCCGAGGTTCAGGAGATCGACATACATGTCCTGCATCGAGCTGCGCGCCTTGGGGCCGATGTGGATGCAGCTTTCGGTCAGCTCGTAGGTCTTGATCCCCAGGGGCTCCAGCGACTCGGGCGTCACCTCGCCGCCGACCTTCATGCCATAGTTCCAGCCGGCGAAGAAGAAATCGGGCTCCGCCCCCAGCAGCACCTCGCGGGTGGGATATTGCGCCGAGAGCTCCGGCAGTTCCTCGATCCCGGCGCGAAGCTCCTCGTCCAGCGTCTTCCAGCCCGAGACGCCGGTATAACCGACCATCCGGTCGCGCAGGCCGAGCGCCAGCATCATCTCGACCAGGTTCACGTCATTGGCGATGGCCTTCGCGGGGGGCGCGTCGAAGGTGACGTCGCGGTTGCAGCTTTTCACCGTGACCGGGAAGGCCAGGGCGGGGGCGGCGGAGAGCAGGAGGGCGAGGAGGGCGAGTTTCATCTAGAGGTCCAGTTGGAAGGAAAAATGGGGGCTGCCGCCCGAGCGGTCGATTCGGGTGGCGACACGGAAGGCCTGGGCGATGGTGGCTTCGGTCAGGGCCTCCTCGGGGGGGGCGTCGGCGATCACGCGGCCCTGGTCCAGGATCAGCACCCGGTCGGCGAAGTCCGCCGCCAGGGTCAGGTCGTGCAGCGTGCAGACCACGGCAAGGCCGAGACCGCGCAGGAGGCGCAGGAGTTCCAGCTGATGCCGGATGTCGAGGTGGTTCGTCGGCTCGTCCAGCACCAGGATGCGGGGGTCCTGCGCCAGGGCGCGGGCGACCATGACTCGCTGGCGCTCGCCGCCCGAAAGCGTGCCGAAGCGGCGGTCGGCCAGGTGGCCAAGGTCCATCCGGATCAGCGCGGCGTCGGTGACCGCCTTGTCGCGCGCGCCCGGCCCCATCCCCTGCCGGTGCGGCAGGCGGCCCAGCGCCACGATCTCGCGGCAGGTCAGGGCGAAATCGGTCGGCTGCTCCTGCAACACGGCGGCGACGATCCGCGCCGCCTCGCGCGCCGGGCGAAGCCAGAGGTCGCGGCCCTCGACGATCACCGATCCCGAGAGGGGCGCCTGGTGGCGGTAGAGGAGCCGGAGGAGCGAAGACTTCCCCGCACCGTTCGCACCGCAGACGGCCAGGACCTCACCCTCGGAAAGGGTGAAGGAAATGTCATGCAGGATCGCGGGCGCCCGCTTCGGCCCCCAGGTCACCCCCCGCACCTCCATCACATGGGTCACTGGATCGCCCCCTCGCGGGTGACGATCATCGCGGCGGGAATGCGGGCCAGCGTGGCGTCGCACAGATGCTGGGGCAGCGCCTTGCCGGACATCCAGCTATCCTCGCGCGCGGCGTAGAGCCGGGCGAATTCGATCAGCTCGTCCAGCGGCTGGTCGGGGTCGATGTCGCCGAACAGCCAAGTCGCCTTGCCGGTCGCGCGCCAGCCCACCACGCAGGGTTCGCCATGCGCGGGCACGCAGCCCGCAAGGCAGGCGGTGCCAGAGACCTCGAACTCGTCGCCGAGACCTGCCGAGGCGATCGCCGCCCGCAGTTTCTTCAGCAGGGCGAAGCCCGGCTTGCAGTCCTCGCCCTTGTGCTTGCAGGCCTTGCAGACCAGGATCTGGTGCGGCGCGGTCTGCGCCACGGAATAGGGGGGTGAGGCCAGGGGCCCCGTCGACTTGCCGTCCATCGAAATCTCCATCCCGGGACACCCCGCCCGGCTGCGGTCACCTCTTCGATGGCAGGTCTCCTGACTTCGCGGGTCGCCGCTTCCCCCACCTTCCCGGCCAGTCGGCCAGTGGCATGAGAGGGTCGCTCGCCGCTTACAGTTGCGGGGGCAGTCGGGGATTTGGCGGCTGTTGCCTACACCTCACCCCATTCCCTTTTCACCCGGCCGTACTTCTGACTGGCCGGGAACCATCCGGGACAGGAGTGCGCCCATTCGTCCGCCGGTTCAAGACAGAAAGCGACCCCCTGGCGACCAGAGACGGCAGGGGCTTCCTCTTGGCGAAATACTCTCGGGGGGTCTGGGGGGCGAAGCGCCCCCAGCAGCCGAGGGCGTTAGGGGTGTTAACCCGCAAGCGCGAGGGGGGATGCGCGTGGGCAGCCCGCAATCAGGC